>NZ_MBEU01000068.1 GCF_001954275.1 Mycobacterium sp. IS-836
CATCGACCCCACCCGCGAGGCCTGACCGTCACTCATCCCAGATCCTCCAAACCAACCCCAGACCCGCCGACCATACCGCCCGTAGCCGAGTGCCGGTATCCGTTGCCGCGCAATGGGTCAGCCGTACTTCTCCCACCATCCGTGCAGGTCCTCGATTGTCGGGGGGTCCCCGAAGACGTCACAGAGCATCAGTTTGGCGTCGTTGGTCCACACCACGTTCGGGTGATCCTTGTAGGTGGCGCAGGCGACCATGCCGGCGGTCACGGTCGGGCTCTTGTCGTAGTGCCAGCTGTCCGGTGACGGTCCGCCGCCGGGGCAGTTCATCAGCTGACCGGCGGCGATGTCGTCGTTGAACGCCTTCTTCAGGACATCGGCGTTGGCGAACAGTCCGTACACCGCGCGAGACGGGCCGCCCGGGTTGGTGTTCTGCCCGCAATCGACCATGGCCACCGCGTTCACCCAGACGCTGTTCGGCTTCGGGGTGGTCGGGGTGCAGGTGCCGCTGGCGTAGCCGGCGGGCAGCTGACTGAGCAGCTTGCCTTGGGGATCGCCGCCCGGGGTCGTGGTGGTGGTGGACCGCGAGGTCTTCGTGGTGGTGGGGGCCGTCGTCGTGGTGCTGTGCGCCTGCGGGTTGTTGTCATCGTTGCCGCCCATGACTATTGCGATGCCGATGGCGGCGCCGACGAGGACGACCACCAGCGCCACGGCGGCGGCGACGAGGGGCCAGGGGTTGCGTTTGGGTTTGAGTGGTTGGTTCCAGGATTGTTGGGGCGGGGGTGCGCCCCAGTTGGGGCCGGCGCCTTGATAAAACGCGGCGGGCTGACCGGCCGCGGGCACCGGGCCACTGGGTGGTCCCCAGGCCTGCCCGGGTTGCGCGGGCGGCGTCGGGCCCGAACCGGGCGCGGCGGCGCCCGCATACGGCGGGGGCGCGTCTTGCGCCGGCGCCGGCGGGCTCGGGGATGCCGCGGCAGGCGACGGTGCGCCGGGCAGGGTGGCTTCTTGGCTGCGGCGCAGGATGTTGTCGGCGTGGTCTTGGTCGGGGTCGGAGAGGGCTTCGTGGGCGGCCAGGGCCAGATCGCCGGCGCTGGCGAAGCGGTCCTCGGGTTTTTTGGCCATGCCGCGTGCGATCACGCCGTCGAGGGCCTTGGGGATGCCCGAGCGTGCCGTGCTGGGCTGGGGGATGGGCTGCATCAGATGCGCGGTGACCAACGTCGAGGCACTGTCGGCCCGATACGGCGGCGAACCGGTCAAGCACTCATAGAGCACACACGCCAGCGCATAGATGTCGGCGCGATAGGTGACCTCATCGTTGGAAAACCGTTCCGGCGCCATGTATTTCCACGTACCCACCGCCGTGCCCAACTGGGTCAGCTTCTCATCGGTGGTCGCACTGGCGATACCGAAATCCACCAGATAAGCAAAATCGTCACGGGTGACCAAGATGTTGGGCGGCTTGACGTCTCGATGCATCACCCCGGCCGCATGAGCGGCATCGAGCGCCGACGCGATCTGGGCGATAATGGCCACCGCCCGCGGCGGAGTCAACGGACCAAACCGCTTGAGCACACTATCGAGATCGGTGCCCTCGATCAGACGCATCTCCATGAACATCTGGCCATCGATCTCGCCGTAATCATGAATGGGCACCACATGGGGCTCCTGCAAACGCCCGGCAATACGGGCCTCCCGCTTCATCCGCTCCCGAAACACCGGATCGCGGCTAAAGGTGTCCGACATCAACTTCACGGCCACCGTCCACTCCTTGACGGTGTGCTCGGCCTCATACACCTCACCCATGCCACCACGGCCCAACAGCCGCTTGAGGTGATAAGGACCAAACATCGACCCCACCCGCGAGGCCTGACCGTCACTCATCCCAGATCCTCCAAACCAACCCCAGACCCGCCGACCATACCAACAAGTTTGCCCACATTCGCCCAGATCACCTATAACAACCGGCCTGCGACCCAGCGACCATACGGCCGGATGCCGGCGGAAACGACACACACCGACAAGGCCCTGTGGTGGTTGTCATGCGGCTTGGCCGCGCAGCGGTGCCGCGCTGTCGAAATGCTAGGCCGCGAAAGAAAAGCCGTGCACCGCAACCGTATTCGGCCTCGCGCCTAGACCTGGGTGGTATCGCCCGTTTTGTCGGCCGCGGCGATCCGAAACGTGAATTCGTGGTCGCAGATGCGGATGTGGTCACCGTCGTTGAGGGTGGCGGCCGAGCGGATCCGCTGGTGCCCCACATGCACGCCGTTCGATGACCGGAGGTCGTTGAGGATGTAGCTGGTGCCCGTGTCGACGATGACGGCGTGGTGTCGGCTGACGTTGGCGCCATCGAGGACTATGTCGTTGTCGCTTTGCCGCCCGATCCGGGTCGCGGCCGCCAGCAGCGGGTAGCGGCGCCCCGAGGCTTCGTCGAGATACGCGACGGCCTTCTGGCCCGGCACCTGGGTGCGCTGGTCGAGCACGGTGATCGTGCCGACGGCGGTGGTTTTGGCCGATTTCTTGGCGTCCAACGGATCCTGTCGGAGGATGAGCTCGTTGAGATCGCGCAGGGTTTGGCCGGGGTCGATGCCGAGGTCGTCGGCGAGGGTTGTTTTCACGCGGCGATAGGCGGCCAACGCGTCGGATTGGCGGTCGGTGAGGTAGTAGGCGGTGATCAGCTGGGCCCACAGCTGCTCGCGGTAGGGGTGTTCGGCGGTCAGGGCCTCGAGCTCGGCGATGATGTTCGCCGCCCGCCCGCACGCGAGTTCGGCTTCCGCCTTCGCGGTGTGGGCGAGCATCTTTTCCTCGGATAGCGAGGTGGCGTAGGTGTCGACGAACTGGAAGTCGCGCAGGTCGTCGAGGACCGGTCCGCGCCATTGAGCCAACGCATCCGTCAGGTGCCGGCTGGCCTGTTCGAAGCGGCCGGCGGCGGCCGCGTGCACGCCCGCGGTCTTCTCGGTGATGAACCGCCCGAGATCGCAAGCGTCCTCGGGGATGCTGAGTCGATAGCCCGGGGGCGCGGCCGCCAACACCGTTCGTGGATCGATCCCGGCGCCGCTGAGCAGCTTGCGCAGGTTGGACACGTAGGAGTGAATGCTGGCCCGCGCGCCCGACGGGGGCCGCTCCTCCCACACGGCGGTGATGAGCCGCTCGACGCCCACCGGACTGTTGCGATTGATCAGCAGCATGGCCAACACCGCTCGCTGCTTGGGCGTGCCCAACGGCACCAATGTGCCGTCAACGCTCATCTCTAACGGCCCGAGGAGGCCGAATTCGAGACGTTTGTCCGCCATCGCGCTTACCAGTCCTTCCGTCGTTCTGGTGAGTAGTTCGTGGATTCGGAAAAGGCCTGGGCCATCGCGTAGTAGGCGCCCCGGCGGCCCAGGAGCTCTGCGTGATTGCCTTGCTCGACGATCCGGCCGGACTGCACCACCAGAATGCGATCGGCGTCGCGGATGGTCGAAAGACGGTGCGCGATAATGAAACTCGTGCGATCCTGGCGTAGCTCACACATGGCGCGCTGAATGAGCGTCTCGGTGCGGGTGTCGACCGAGCTGGTCGCCTCGTCGAGGATCAACAGCTGCGGGCGGACAAGAAACGCGCGCGCGATCGTGATGAGCTGCTTCTCGCCGGCGCTGAGGTTGCCGCCGTCCCAGCCGACCCGGGTCTGGTAGCCGGCGGGCAGGGTGTGCACGAACCGGTCGACATAGGCCGACTTGGCGGCTTCCACCACCTCGTCCTCGCTGGCCTCGGGCCGCCCGTAGGCGATGTTCTCCGCGATCGTCCCGTCGAAGAGCCAGGTGTCCTGCAGCACCATGCCGATGCGCGAGCGCAGCGTTTGCCTGCTCATCGTGGTGATGTCGACCCCGTCGACGAGGATCCGGCCGGAATCGACGTCGTAGAACCGCATGAGCAGGTTCACCAGGGTGGTTTTGCCGGCCCCTGTCGGTCCGACGATCGCCACCGTGCTGCCGGGCTCGGCCACCAGCGACAGGTCCTCGATGACCGGGGTGCCCGGACGGTAGGCAAAGCTGACGCGCTCGAACTCGACCCGTCCGCTCGGCCCCGATCGACCGGCTGGTCCGGCCGGCTCGGGACCTGGCTCGGCTGCCGGAGTCTCCTCCGGCTCGTCGAGCAGCTCGAACACCCGCTCGGCGCTAGCGACTCCGGATTGCAGGGTGTTGTACATCCCGGCGACCTGGCTCAGCGGGGTATTGAACTGCCGCACATATTGGATGAACGCCTGAATGCTGCCGAGGGTGATTTGTCCGGTTGCCACCTGCAGCCCACCCATCACGGCCACCGCAACGTATCCCAGGTTGCCGACGAACGTCGTCGCCGGTGCGACCAGACCGGAGAAGAATTGGGAACCGAAGCTGGCGTGGTAGACGTCGTCGTTCAAACCGCGGAACTGCTCGCGCGCCGCGGCCTGGTGGCCGAACGTCTTGACGATCGTGAACCCGCTGTAGGTCTCCTCGATGTGCGCGTTGAGCCGTCCGATGCTCTTCCACTGCGCCGCGAACAGCCGTTGCGAACGGCGGGCGATCGCGCGCGTGGCCAGCAGCGAGACCGGCACGGTGAGCAAGGTGATGAGCGCCAGCAGCGGCGAGATCGACACCATCATCGCAAGCACCGCCACGATGGTCAGGATCGACGTCAGCAGCTGACTGAGCGTCATCGACAGCGACGATTGCAGGTTGTCGATGTCGTTGGTGACCCGGCTGAGCAGCTCGCCGCGCTGCCGTCCGTCGAAGTAGGCCAGTGGCAGTCGGTGCACCTTGTCCTCGACCTGGGAACGCAGCGCCACCATGGTGCGCTGCAGCGTGAGGTTCAGCAGCCGCGCTTGTATCCAAATCAGCAGCGACGCAACCAGATACAGCGCCAACGCCACCGCCAGCGTGCTGGCCACCGCGCCGAAGTCCACCCCTTTGCCCGGCACCACGTTCATCCCCGAGAGCAGATCGGCGAAGCCCGTGTCGCCGCGGCTGCGGGCCGCAGCGACGGCCTGTGCTTTGGTGATACCGGCCGGGAGGCCGCGGCCGATCACGCCGTTGAACAGCAGATCGGTGGCATGGCCGAGGATTCGCGGAACGACGACGCCGATCGCCGTGCCGGTGATACCGAGGCAGATCACCGCGGTGGCCAGCCCTCGTTGCGGCGCAAGCTGTTTCACCAGCCGCATCGCCGAACCCCAGAAATCGCGGGACCGCGCGGCCGGCGCCGGCGCGGCGCCCCGGGTCGGCCTACTGGTCACCGCCGTCATTGTGCGTCCCCGACCCCGGCGCCGACGGACTGCGAGTCGGCGAATTCCGCGTAGGTGGGGCACTCGGCCAGCAGCGATTCATGGGTGCCCGAACCGACCATGATCCCGTTGTCGACGACGATCACCTGGTCCGCCTGGGCGGCGGTCGAAATTCGTTGCGTGACAGCGATGATGGTGGCGCCCGCCGATATCGCGCGCAGCGAGTCGCGCACCTGCGCGTCGGTGTGCACGTCGAGCGCGGAGAACGCGTCGTCGACGAGATAGATGGCCGGGCGGCGGATGACCGCGCGGGCGATGGCAAGCCGCTGCCGTTGCCCACCGGAGAAGTTGATTCCACCCTGGGCGACCCGCATGCGCAGTCCGTCGTCGTGTGCCCGGACGAATCCCTCGGCGGCCGCCATTCGCAGCGCGTCCCACATCTCCTCGTCTGACGCGTCGACCTTGCCGTAACGCAGGTTTTCCTCGACGGTGCCGGAGAAGAGGTAGCCGCGCTGGGGGACCAGCCCGATCGCGGACCAGAGTCGCTCGGTGTGGTAGTCGCGGACGTCGACGTCGTCGACCAGGACGGCGCCGGCCGTCACGTCGTAGAGCCGGGCGATCAGCGATATCAGCGTCGACTTTCCCGAGCCGGTGCTTCCGACGATAACGGTGGTGCTGCCGGGTAGCGCCGTGAACGAGATGTCCTGCAGCACTGGGCGATCCGCGCCAGGATAGGTGAAGGTGGCGTTCTGCACGCGCACGACTCCGGTGATCCCGTCGCGCGGAAATTTGGGGCTCGGCGGATCGCCGATCGCCGGGCGGGTGGACAGCACCTCGGTGATCCGTTCGGCGCACACGGACGCCCGGGGCAAGATGACCAGTGTCATCGTCGCCATCAGCACCGCCATCAGGATCTGGGTGAAGTAGGCCAGAAACGCGGTAAGTGAGCCGACCTGCATCTGGCCGCGATCGATGCGCAACCCGCCGAACCAGATCAGCGCGACGCTGGACACGTTGATGGTCAGCGTGGTCACCGGCAGCATCAACGCCTGCCAGTTGCCGGCGTTCAGCGACGCGTTCGACAGTGCCGCATTAGCTCGGGCAAACCGGTCGCGCTCGAAGCGTTCGCGGGTGAACGCGCGCACTACACGGACGCCGGCAAGCTGGTCGCGCATCACCCGGTTGATGCCGTCGATCAGGCTCTGCATCCTGCGGAAAAGCGGCAGCATGTGCGACATGATCCAGTAGTTGGTCACGGCCAGGATCGGAACGCTGACCAGCAGCAGCCACGTCAGCGCGGCCTCCTGATGGATCGCCATGAAGATGCCGCCGACACACATGATCGGCGCGGTGACCAGAACCGTGGCCCCCATCTGGACCAGGTATTGGATCTGCCGGACGTCGTTGGTGCTGCGGGTCAGCAGCGTCGGTGCGCCGAACCGTGCGGTGTCGCGCTCGGAGAAGGTGGTGACGTGTTCGAACATCGCCCAGCGCAGGTCGCGGCCGAAGCCCATCCCCGTCCGCGAGCCGACGTAGAGCGCCCCGACCGAACACAACAGCTGTACACCCGTGACCGCGAGCATCAGCACGCCGAGGCTGAGGATGGCGGCGGTATCGCCCTTGGCGACGCCGTCGTCGATGATCGCCGCGTTGACCGTGGGCAGGTACAGCGTCGCCAGGGTGCTGATTATCTGGAGCACCGTCAGCACCGCGACCAGCCGACGGTACGGCCGGATGTACTGGCGCAGCAGTGCCAGGAGCATTTGGTAACTGTCGCATATGGCAGGGGTCCCGGTCCCGAGCACCGCCGGACGGTTGCGCGCTCGCGCCGCATCCGGCAACGGCATTGAATTGCCAGCTCAGCGGGCGCGTCGGTGGTTGACCCGCGGGGCTGCCGCTACAGTGCATCGTGTGGGGCATCGTGTGGACCGGCAGCAGGCTGAGAAGAAGCAGAGTATCGGTGCGTCGTAACCTGACAGCGCTCGCCGTCGCGGCGTCGGCCACGATCCTGATTTCTGCGGGGTGCTCGAGTTCCGGCGACAACAAACCAGGCGCGACTTCATCGACCGAACCTGGGAGCGGGGACGGTCACCACGGGCCGATGTTCCCGCAATGCGGCGGCGTCGGCGATCAGACGGTGGCGGAACTGACCAAGGTAAACGGACTGATCAATACCGCCCGGAACTCCGTTGGGTGCCAGTGGCTGGCGGGCGGCGGCATTCTCGGCCCGCACTTCTCCTTCTCCTGGTACCGCGGCAGCCCGATCGGTCGCGAACGCAAGACCGAGGAGCTGTCGCGGGCGAGCGTCGATGACATCAACATCAACGGCCACGGGGGTTTCATCGCCGTCGGCAACGAACCGAACCTGGGCGACTCGCTGTGCGAGGTCGGGATCCAATTCCAGGACGACTTCATCGAATGGTCGATCAGCTTTAGCCAGAAGCCGTTCCCGCCGCCGTGCGACATAGCCAAAGAACTGGCCCGTCAGTCGATTGCGAACGCGAAATGAGCAGCCGAGGCGTGCGTGGCGGTGTCGCCGTGTTGATCATCGCGCTGATGGTGGCGACCGGTTGTTCACGGTCGGTCGGCGGTAAGGCCATCAAGGCGGGCGGCCCGTCCCCCAATAACAACTCCCAGCAGCAGTACCCCAACCTGCTGAAGGAATGCGAGGTCTTGACCTCCGACATCCTGGCCAAGACCGTGGGTGCCGATCCGCTCGACATCCAGAGCACCTTCGTCGGCGCGATCTGCCGGTGGCAGGCGGCCAACCCCGCCGGACTGATCGACATCACCAGGTTCTGGTTCGAACAGGGCAGCCTGGGCAACGAGCGCAAGGTTGCTGACTTCCTGAGGTACAAGGTCGAGAGCCGTCAGATCGCGGGCATCAACTCGATTGTGATGCGCCCCGACGATCCGAACGGCGCGTGCGGAGTGGCCAGCGACGCGGCGGGGGTGGTCGGCTGGTGGGTGAATCCCCAGGCGCCCGGTATCGACGCCTGTGCGCAGGCCATCAAGCTGATGGAGTTGACGCTGGCCACCAACTCCTAGGTCAGCGCGGTATCTCGAAGGCGACCAGCGCGGCCCGGTTGAGTTCCACCCCTTTCCAGCAGCCGGCCACGCTCAGCACCGCGATCGCCGACGTCGGAAATTTCTCCGAAATGCGTTGCACCGCAGCCGTATCGGTGCCCTCGGCGCCCGCTAGGCCGATCGCCACGTTGGAGGTTGTCGGTTCGTGCCCGACGACGAGCAGGGTGTTGACGCTGTCGGCGACACCATTGATTTCGTCGATCATCGTGCCGGGGGTGGCGCCGTAGAGTCGCTCGCTGTATCGCACCATGGCGTCAATGCCCGTCCTGTCCAACGTCTGCCGGGCACGCGTGGCCGTCGAACACAGCACGGCATCGACGGGGGGCACGTTGGCGCGCAACCAGTCGCCGGCCAGCCCGGCCTCGCGGATGCCCCGCGGCGCCAACGGCCGGTCGTGATCGACGACGCCATCCGGGTACGACGACTTCGCGTGCCGCATCAGCAGCAGGGTGCGTTGCCCATTCACCCGACTCACGTTAGTGCTCGAAGTTCGGCTTGAGCGCTGTCGCCGACGACGCGTCGTGTCTAGAGTTCGTTAACGGTCACCGCAATGTCGCTGTGGTCGATGGTATGGGGAGCGGCTCGTGATTACGTTGGACCGCTTGGTGAATGTGTTGGGCGATTACGGCGTCCGCCTGAAGTGGTCGTCTGTGCCGCGATCGACGGAATTGCGCAGCGTGGTTATCCACGAGACCGCGGGTGACCACACCGTGGTCGGCGACGTCTTGTTGGCCATCGGTGCAGACACCGTGGCCCAAGCTGTGCAGTGGGCAGCCTCTGCTGGATCCGTCGTGGTGCTGGTGCGCGGCGACGGCCAGCAGGTCACTTTCGACGGTGCGGACGCGGCTCTCGCGATCATGGTTCTCGACGAGGAGATGGCCTGGAGCGAAGTCGCGGCGGTTGTCTACGGACTCGTAATGGAGGGCCGTGAGACGGAGTCCGGCCGCGGCCCCACCGATTTGTTCGCGCTGGCGGACAGTCTGGCGGATGTCATCGGCGGTGCCGTTGTAATCCACGATCGGCTGTTGCGGGTGTTGGCGTATTCGAGGCAGCAACGGCATGCCGACGCTGCGCGGGTTGCGACAATCCTCGAGCGACAGACGCCGGAGCAGCTGCGCGCATTGTTCGAGGCCCGTGGAGTATTCGCGCATCTGGCGGACTCCGACGATCCGCTGTTTGTCGCGGAGGACAACGAGCGCGGCATGTCTGGCCGGATGGTGGTGGCGGTGCGCTCAGGACGAGAACTTATCGGGTCGGTTTGGGTCGCGTGCTCGGCGCCGCTGGAAGGCGGCGCTCTAAGCGCCTTGGCCGACGGTGCGCACACGGTGGCCCTGCATCTGCTGCGGTCGCGGGCCAGCGCGGACCTGGAGCGTCATGTCGAATCCGAGCTGGTGATCCGCCTACTGGAGGGCACCGCTGATGCCGCCACCGTGGCCAGCAGGCTGGGTTTGCCGCACGGCCCATTGCGCGTGATTGCACTCCGAGCGTTCGTCGGAGCGGACCGCGATGCTGCGCTGCTGCTCGCGTTCGAGCGCGCGACCATGGGTTTCGGCTGGTCACGTCCGGGCCGCAGCGCGTTGGCAGGCAACACCGTTTACACCGTGCTTCCCGGGGACGAGGCAACGACGGCGCGGCGCTGGGTGAGCGGTTTGGGGGCGGCCCTTCCCGAACGGGCCACGGTGTTGGCCGGTATCAGCGGGGTGGCTGAGGTGACTGAACTCGCCGCCGCGCGCGACGAGGCCGAGGAATGTTTGGCGCTGCACGAGATGTCGCCCCGCGCGGCGCCTCCGGTCTATGACGAGTCGTGGGCTGACATCCTGCTGCAGCGATTACGCACCGCGGCGCGCTCGGGCCGGTCCCCATCGCGCGGGCCGGTGGCCGAGCTAGGCCGCCACGACCGAGCCAACGGGACCGACTACGTGGCCACGCTGCGAGCATGGCTCGAGGCCCAGGGCGACCCCACCGCTGCGGGTGAACGTCTGGGAGTGCACGAGAACACCGTGCGTTACCGGCTGCGCAAGATGGCCGAGATCACCGATCTGCCGTTAGACGACGCCAGGAAGCGGCTGGCGATGATGATAGAACTCGCGGCCATCGACACCGATTGATCAGGTGCGCTGTCGTAGCTCGACAAAGCGCGGCAGCGTGGTTGTCCGGCTGCGGCAAAGCTTGCGGCAGCGATTCACACCATCATGGGGGTTGCCAAGTCAGGGCCAGGTTCGAGTGGCGGCCGGTGTTCGGCCGCCTTGCACTGGCTCAAACCCCCGCACTCTCCGATGGGAAACGTTCGATGTCCACCTCAGAGCCCGGTCATCGCCGGATCGGCGATCGCCGACCCGGCGACGACGGCGCGATGGAGACCTTCACCGTGCCGTTGCCGCGGACGCTGTTTGTACGGCTGTTTGGTCGTAACCCGTTGGTACGCGCCACGGATCGGGTGGAGGGACTGATTTTGGTGTTGGTCGTTGTGGTGTCATTGATCGCAGTGCCTATCAGTGCCGCCGTGGGCACCGCTGTCCACGATTCTCGAAGCCGCGCCTACGCCGAACAGGTCCAAACCCGCCGCCCGGTGACCGCGACTATCACGGGGGACAGTCATCCGCGCCGGGACCTTGAAAGCCCAACGGTCACGGTTCCTGCGCGATGGATTGCTTCCGGGGCCGAACGCTCCGGCGACGTCACAGCACCGCTGACGGCCAAGATCGGCGACGATATTGAGATTTGGGTAGATGCCGGAGGCCATCCGGTGGCCCAACCGGTCAACACTGCCCGCACCGAGGCGGTGGCCTTCGCGGCCGCGACCTGGTGGGCCATAAGCCTCATGGCGGTGGCTTTGTTCGCCCGCGCACGAATCACCCTTGACCGACTCCGTTACGACCAATGGCAACAGAGCTTCGATCGCCTCGTCGAGCGACGATAGGTCAGCACGCGCGCACGCGGTGGTCGCTATCGGGCACGGCGGCAGCAGCTTTGTCGGGTCGCGACAATGCTCGACGGCGCCGTTGTTCGTTTCCGGCAAACAGTGCGGCGCCTGCGCGAGCCATCATGGAATTAGGCGGCCCCCGGCACTTTTCGCGTCACGCGGGCTAAGCCCGCAGCGAATATTTCGCCCATAACGTGCCCCGAGTGGTCAGGGGGGGGGCCCCGGGCGGCCCCCCCCCGACGACGCCCTCGATACGAAAGGACATCAATCCAATGACCACCATCCAACGCGTCCGGATGACGCACCACGACTACACCCGACTGCACGACGAACTTGCCGCGCACCGCTCGCGCCGCGGCATCGAGGTTCCCGACGACTTCATGGATTACGACGCGAATCGCGCCGCGCGCCACTCGGCGCGACAAGCACGCATCCGCGAGATCGAGGATTTACTGAGCAACGCGGTGGTCGTCGGTGCGGAAGCCGTCTTCGACCCCGTCGCCGAACCGGGCATGGTGTTGACCGTCCGTTACGACGACACCGGCGACACCGAAACATTTCTGCTCGGCAGGTCTGACGTGGACGACGCCGGCATCAAGGTCTACTCAATGGCATCGCCGCTGGGCCGCATGATTGCCGGTGCCCGTCCCGGCGATCAGCGCGTCTACGCAATTCCTGGTGAGGCCGGACGGCTCGTGACGCTGCTGAAGGCGGTGCCCTGTGGGATATATGTGGCGAAACGACATGGGCCGCAGTCTTTTTCACGGATGTATCGCGACTGCTCAATGGGGACCTAACGCCCTTCGGGCCAGCCCATGATCATCATTGTCACGCGACGAAAGGAACAGATATGACCAACCCGCAAACGCGCGTGTGGATTTCGCCGCAAGGCTACGAGCGGCTCCAAAGGGAACTGACCACCCTTCGTGAGCTATGTTGCGCCGCAACGGCTGACGGTGATATCGTTGAAAACAATGTGGCCGTGCAACGAGCGTGGCAGGCGCGTATTCAACGGATCCATGATGTGATGAGCAACGCCGTCGTCGGTGTGGATCCACCTGACGACGGGATTGCCGAACCCGGCATGGTTTTGACCATTCGCTACGACGAGACCGGCGACACCGAAACTTTCCTACTGGGTGTGCGCGGAGCCGAATACGGCGACATGAACGTCTACTCCAACCGATCTCCGCTCGGCGCCGCCATCGAAGGCGCACGCCCCGGCGAGCGTCGCACCTACACCCTGCCCAGCGGCGCCGCCCTCACCGTCACACTCCTGGAAGCCGTTCCCTATGGCATCCACACAGCTGAAGTGAAATAACGGCGCGCTATGCAGCCCGGATAGTAACTAGCACAGAACAATTGGAAGGATTCCGCCACAATGTCAACTATTCTCGAGTATCGCGACACCGATAGTTACGCGCGACAGCTTGCACGCAATTGCTCGTTGGCCGCCGCTCACGCCGGCATGTCGCTGCGCACCCATTTCCGGCCGGAAATGACCATCGTCGAGGTGCGCGGCGCGCTCGACGCCCACAACGCCGAGCGGCTGAGCGACCACATCGACGACCTGGCCACCCGCGACCGGCCGCTAATCATTGACCTCTACTCTGTGGATTTCTTTGGCAGCGACGGTTTCCGAGCATTGGTCAAGGTTGCCGAAACCTGCCAGCGCGAAGGTTTGCGATGGGCGTTGGTGACGAGCCGCGCGGTCGATCGGCTGCTGGATACCGACAATGGTAACCACGCCTTTCCCGCTGCGGCATCGCTGGACGAAGCCATGCGGCAACTGACACCGCCGGGCCATGCGTGGTCGCCACCCCAGCGCATCGCGCCAACTGGATCGCGAGGCGCGTCCCGGGTGAGCCATCGGGGGCGCGGGGTGCCTGGCATGGGCAAATTCACCGAGAAATTGAAATCGGTGCTCATGCACCACGAGTTATCGGACATCCCCGCCAAGCAGATCCACAGGTGGGAAGACGAGGGTGGCTTCATCCCGCCCGAGCGCAAACCGCGTCGGGCATTCACTCGGCGTAGTCGAACATGCGGTCACTCGTTCGGCGGCGGAAAGGCCGGATGAGGACGCCCGGAGGCATGCCGGTGCGCGTCCCCCGACTTGTCGGTGTCCGGACCTAGACTCGCGGTGCCTCGATAGCCACGCAGTTTCGGAAAGGCGGCCGCCCGGATGCGATTCCTGCACACCGCCGATTGGCAGCTGGGCATGACCAGGCACTTTCTTGCCGGCGACGCCCAGCCGCGGTATTCCGCGGCCCGCCGTGACGCCGTGGCCGGCCTGGGGGCGCTGGCGGCCGAGGTGGGCGCCGAGTTCGTCGTGGTGGCGGGTGACGTCTTCGAGCACAATCAGCTCGCCCCGCAGGTGATCGGCCAGTCCCTGGAAGCCATGCGCGCCATAGGCATTCCGGTCTACTTACTGCCGGGCAACCACGATCCGCTGGACGCGTCATCCGTCTACACCAGCGCACTGTTCACCGCCGAACGCCCCGACAACGTCGTGGTGCTCGATGAAGCCGGCATCCATCAGGTTCGGCCCGGCGTGGAGATCGTCGCCGTGCCGTGGCGGTCCAAGGCCCCGACCACTGACCTGGTCGCCGAAGTCCTCGAGGGCCTAACCCCGGCTCCGGCCACGCGTATCCTCGTCGCCCACGGTGGCGTCGACGTGCTGGACCCCGATCGAGACAAGCCCTCGCTGATTCGCCTCGCGCGGCTTGAGGAGGCGTTGGCCCGCGGCGCGCTGCACTATGTGGCACTGGGGGACAAGCATTCGCTCACCCAGGTCGGCGACACCGCCCGCGTCTGGTATTCCGGATCGCCGGAAGTCACCAATTTCGACGATGTCGAATCCGACCCCGGCCACGTCCTGGTCGTCGACATCGATGAACACCGCAAAGTATCCGTAACGGCCCGGCACATCGGCCGCTGGCGGTTCGTCACGTTGCAGCGCCAGGTCGACACCAGCCGCGACATCGCCGATCTCGACATGAACCTCGACCAGTTGACTGACAAGGACCGGACCGTGGTGCGGCTGGCGCTGACGGG
This sequence comes from Mycobacterium sp. IS-836, assembly GCF_001954275.1. Lineage (GTDB taxonomy): Bacteria > Actinomycetota > Actinomycetes > Mycobacteriales > Mycobacteriaceae > Mycobacterium. Next base: position 14,301 of record NZ_MBEU01000068.1, read on the forward strand.
TTCGCTGACCGTCACCGACCGCGCCGCGTTGGACGCCTGCCTGGACCGATACGCGCGGCTGTTCGCCCACCTGCGAACCTGGGACAGCCACACCGATCTGGCCGTGATACCCGCCGACGGCGAATTCACCGACCTCGGCATCGGGGGGTTCGCCGCCGCAGCCGTCGAGGAGTTGGTGGCAACCGCGCGCGAGGGCGACACCGAATCGGCGGTCGACGCGCAGGCCGCGCTGGCGCTCTTGCTGCGGCTCACCGATCGGGGCGCCGCGTGAAGCTGCATCGGTTGGTCCTGACCAACTACCGCGGCATCGCACACCGCGAGATCGAGTTTCCCGACCACGGAGTGGTCGTGGTCAGCGGCGCCAACGAGATCGGCAAGTCGTCGATGATCGAAGCGTTGGATCTGCTGCTGGAATCCAGGGACCGTTCGACGAAGAAGGAAGTCAAGCAGGTCAAGCCGACCAACAGCGACGTCGGCTCCGAGGTGACTGCCGAAATCAGCTGCGGTGCTTATCGTTTCATCTATCGCAAGCGGTTCCACAAGAAATGCGAAACCGAATTGACGGTGCTGGCGCCCCGGCGTGAACAGCTGACCGGCGACGAGGCGCACGAACGCGTCCGGGCGATACTCGCCGAGACGGTCGACAACGACCTGTGGCACGCCCAGCGGGTGCTGCAGGCCGCGTCGACCGCCGCGGTGGACCTATCCGGTTGCGACGCGCTGTCGCGTGCGCTCGACGTGGCGGCCGCGCAATCCGACACCGACGCGGCACTCTCCGGCACCGAGCCGTTGCTCATCGAGCGGATCGATACCGAGTACGCGCGCTACTTCACCCCAACCGGCCGGCCCACCGGGGAGTGGGCCGGCGCGATCTCCAGGCTGGCCGACGCCGAGGCCGCGGTGGCGGAATGCGTGGCGGCGGTCGCCGAGGTCGACGACCGGGTCCGGCGCCACGCCGTTCTGACCGAGGAAGTGGCCGAGCTGTCGCAGCTGCGCCTGGCCGCCGGCCCGCGGTTGTCCGCCGCGCAGGCCGCCGCCGACAAGATCGCGGAACTCACCCGCCAGGCGCGTGAAGCCAAGCTCGTCGCCGAGGCCGCGGCCGCGACCAGCGCCGCGGCGGCCGTCGCGCACAGCGGACGGTCGCGGCTGCTCACCGAAATCCAAACCCGCACCGCGGCTGTCGCCGCCGCCGAGGCCGAGGCGCAAGAAGCCGCCGATGCCGAGTCGACGGCACGCACCGAAGCCGAGGCCTCCGCCGCTGCGGCCGAGAAGGCCGCCCAGGCCCTGGCGGAGCTGCAAGGCCGCGTCGAATCCGCGAGGCGCGCCGTCGACCGGTTCGCCGACCTCGAGGAGGCCGACCGGTTGAGCACCCGGCTGGCCAAGATCGACGCTATCCAGCGCGACCGCGACCGGGTCTGCGAAGAGCTCGCCGCTCTCGTCATGACGGAGGAGCTGCTGCATCGCATCGAAAGCGCCGCGGCCGCAGTCGATCGCGGCGCCGACCAGCTGGCCGCGATCTCGGCGGCCGTTGAGTTCACCGCCGTCGCCGACCTCGAGCTCGCCGTTGGCGACCAACGGATAACGTTGCCGGCGGGTCAAACCTGGTCCACCACCGCCACCGGCCCAACCGAAGTCGATATTCCCGGGGTCCTGACCGCGCGGATCACGCCCGGCGCGACCGCGCTCGATGTTCAGGCCAAACATGCTGCGGCACAACAGGAGCTGGCCGCCGCACTCGCCGCCGCAGGTGTAGCCGACCTCACGGCCGCGCGACGCGCCGACCAACGCCGTCGTGAGTTGCAGAGCGGCCGCGACCAGCTGAACGCAACGCTGTCCGGCCTGTGCGGCGACGAAGGCGTAGACCAGCTGCGCTCGCGGCTGGCGCAGTTGCACGCTGACCAGCCGTCGGAACCCACGAATATCACCGCCGCCCGCGGCGAACTCGACGCGGCCGACGCCGCTCGGGCGGCCGCGGAGACAGACTGCGAGACAAGTCGCCATGCCGCGGTGGCGGCCGCATCACGGCTGACTGAGACATCCACCCGGGCAACGGTTTTGATCGACAAAGCGGCCACTCAACGCGCCGAGCTCGAAAGGGCGACCAACCAGCTGGCCCTCGAGCGCGCGTCAGTGAGCGACGAGGATCTCTCGGCGTCGGCGGAGTCGAGCCAGCGGGCCGCCGCCACGGCGCAGCAGCGCGCCGCCGAGCTGGCCGAGGAACTGGCCGCCGCGGCACCCGACGCGGTGGCCGCGGAATTGGCCGACGCCAAGCAGGCGGCCGAGTCGCTGGACGATCGCTACGAAGACGCCGCCCGCGCGTTGCGCGAGATCAGCATTGAACTCTCCGTCATCGGCAGCGAGGGGCGCCACGGCAAGCTCGACGCGGCGGAGACGGAACTCGAACACGCCACCAGCGAACACACCCGGGTCGGCCAGCGGGCCCGGGCCGCGGAGCTACTGCGGTCGGTGATGGCACGGCACCGCGACACCACCCGACTGCGCTATGTCGAGCCCTACCGCACCGAACTGCAGCGGCTCGGCCGTCCCGTGTTCGGGCCGACGTTCGAGGTCGACATCGACAGCGATCTGTGCATCCGCAGCCGAACGCTGGACGGCGTCACGGTGCCCTACGAATCCCTGTCGGGCGGGGCCAAGGAGCAGCTCGGCATTCTGGCGCGGCTGGCCGGCGCGGCTCTGGTCGCCAAGGAGGACTCCGTCCCGGTAGTCGTCGACGACGCGCTGGGGTTCACCGACCCGGATCGGCTGGCCAAGATGGGGCAGGTATTCGACACCGTGGGCGCCCACGGTCAGGTGATCGTGCTGACGTGCAGTCCCGACCGCTACGACGGCGTCACGGGCGCACAGCGCATCGATCTGAACGTTTAGCACCGTCAGCCGTCGGGAGCGTCTTACACTCACCCCGAAACGGGAGTGCACCATGGACATTCAGTGCGACTACCTTGTGGTCGGTACCGGATCAGCCGGCGCGGTCGTCGCGAATCGGCTCAGCAGCGATCCGGCCACCACCGTGGTTGCGCTCGAGGCGGGACCGCCGGACAAGAACCGATTCATTCCGATCCCCGCCGCCTTCTCCAAGCTGTTCCGCAGCGAAATCGACTGGGATTACCTGACCGAACCACAGCCGGAGCTCGACGGCCGCGAGATCTATTGGCCCCGAGGCAAAGTGCTCGGCGGGTCGTCGGCAATGAACGCCATGATGTGGGTGCGTGGATTCGCCGCCGACTACGACGAATGGGCGGTGCGGGCCGGCCCGCAGTGGTCTTTCGCCGACGTGCTCGGATACTTCCGTCGCATCGAGGACGTCACCGCCGCGTGGCACTTCGTCAGCGGTGACGACAGCGGGGTCACCGGGCCACTGCAGATTTCCCGCCAACGCAGCCCGCGGCCCTCCACCGCCGCCTGGCTGGCCGCGACCCGCGAGTGCGGATTTCCCCCGGCGCAACCGAATTCACCGCGGCCGGAAGGCTTTTGCGAAACGGTCGTCACCCAGCGCCGCGGTGCCCGGTTCAGCATCGCCGACGCCTACCTGAAGCCGGCCATGCGCCGCAAGAACCTCACCGTGCTCACCGGTGCCACCGCTACCCGAGTCCTGTTCGACGGACCCCGCGCGGTCGGCGTCGAATTCCGACGGGGTGGCCGGCAACACGATCAACTATGCGTCGCTCACGCCCGCCGCGAGGTGGTGCTCTGCGGCGGTGCCATCAACAGCCCCCAGCTGCTGATGCTTTCCGGCATCGGCAGTCGTGACCACCTCGCCGATCTCGGCATCGACACCGTCGCCCACTCGCCCGAGGTGGGGCAGAACCTGCTTGACCACCTGGTCACACCGCTGGGCTTCGACGTCGCCGGCGACAGCCTCGCCGACGCGCAAAAGCCAGGACAGCTGCTCAAGTACCTGCTGCGGCGGCGCGGCATGCTCACTTCCAATGTCGGCGAGGCCTACGGATTTGTCCGCAGCCGCCCCGAGCTGGACCTTCCTGACCTCGAGCTGATCTTTGCTCCCGCCCCGTTCTACGACGAGGGCCTGCTGGTCAAGCCACCGGGGCACGGGGTGGTGTTCGGGCCGATCCTGGTCGCCCCGGAAAGCCGCGGCCAGATCACGCTGCGCTCGTCCGACCCGCGGGACAAGCCGGTCATCGAACCGCGCTATCTTTCCGATCCGGGCGGCGTCGACCGCGCCGCGATGATGGAAGGCCTGCGGATATGCGCCCGGCTCGCCGCGGCTCCCGCCTTGAAAGACCTGCTCGGGCCCATCGCCCGGCCGCGCGGTTGCACGGAGCTGAACGAGGCCACCCTCGAGGTCGCGCTCGCCGCCAACTCTCACACCCTGTACCACCCGCTCGGCACCTGCCGCATGGGCAGCGACGAGTCAAGCGTGGTGGATCCGCAGTTGCGGGTTCGGGGCGTCTTCGGGCTCCGGGTGGCCGACGCGTCGGTGATGCCCAGCACCGTCCGCGGGCACACGCATGCGCCGTCGGTGCTGATCGGCGAGAAGGCGGCCGACCTGATCCGAGGCTGACGGGCGGAGCCTCGGCGGAGTGTCGGCAGAATGGGACCATGGCGGGCCGACACCGATGACGATGGACGCGAAGCGGCGCCGGGCACACGAAAAGCTGGCGAGATTGCCCGGCGTGCGCCGGGTGCGCCGGCCCGTCTCGGCGGCCAGCTCTGACGAGTTCGACCTGTTCTACGTACGCACCGGCCGCCGGTCCACCCACCCGGTGGTGATCATCCCCGGCGGCCCGGGCGTGGCGTCGGTGCAGATGTACAAGGGGCTACGACGGCGCGCCGCCGCCGCGGGTCTCGACGTGATCATGATCGAGCACCGCGGGGTGGGAATGTCACGCCACAACGACTCGGGTGCCGACCTGCCGCCCCGCGCGCTGACCGTGAATCAGGTCGTCGACGACGTGGCCGCGGTGCTCGACGACGCCCGCGCGGATTCGGCCGTCATCTATGGCACCTCGTACGGCACCTATATCGCGTCCGGCGTCGGCGTTCGCCATCCGGGGCGGGTGAAGGCGATGGTCCTCGATTCGCCACTGTTGTCACGGCACGACATCGTGATCGTGCGCCGCGCAATTCGCCGGCTGCTGCTCAAAGGAGACAGCCCCGAAACCGCACCGCTGGCACCCAAGGTCCGCAAGCTCGTCGACGCCGGCGTGATGACCGCATCGGCAACGCAGATCATCGCGACGATCTACGGACACGGCGGCGCCGGCCTGCTGGATCGTCAACTGGATCTGTTGCTCGACGGGCGAAAGATGCTGTGGTGGGCCCTATCCCGATTCACCACGCTGTCCAACCTGCCGTTCCGCTACGAGGAAGACCTGGTGAGTCGCATCGCGTTCCGCGAGCTCGACTACGCCGCCCAGCCCGACGGCCTGCCGCTCGACCCGGCCGTGGCCGAGCGCGAAATCCGCACGCAAAAGGTCAGTTTCGACGACGAGCCCTACGACCTGCCGGCCGAGATGCCGAACTTCGGCTGGCCGACCGTGGTGGTTTCCGGCGGCCGCGACCTGATCACTCCGCCCGCGGTGGCCGAGCGGGTGGCGTCGCTGCTGCCGAACTCCGTGCTGCTGAAACTGCCGACCATGGCGCACAGCGCGCTGGACTTTCGCGAGCCCGCGGCGCTGGCCATCGCGGGCGCCGCGTTCCGGGGCGATCTCGACGGGCTGGTTGCCCAAGCGCCGGCTCTCGACGAGATCCCGCCGCGCGCCGCAGTGCGCCTGCTGTGGAAGGCGATCGCGGCGGCCGCCATCGCGGAGAGCGCGGTGCCCGCCATGCCGGCGATGCGACGGCGGCTCAGGTCCGCATGAATCCGATCGCGGTGTAGTCCAGGTCGGCGAGTCCGGGCGCGCCGAAGTTGGCCAGCGTGCTGCGCACGGCGACGTCGCCGGGCGACTGGGTCAGCGGCAGGCTGAAGCCCTCGGCCCAGATGAGCTTGTCGAGGTCGTTGGCCAGCGCTCGGGCCTTTCCGGGATCGAGCTCTTCGAGCGTGCGCTCGATGGCGGCGTCGATCTCCGGGCTGCCGATCTTGCCGAAGTTGCTGGCCCCGCCGGACTGGTAGATCTGGGTCAGCGCGGACAGCGGGAACGCGTCGCCGAGCCAGCCGAATTGGGCCATGTCGAAGGCCCCGACGTTGATGTAGTTGGTGAAGAACCCGCTGCCGGACCGGGCTACCAGTTCGAGTTTGACCCCGATCTGGGCCAGGTCGTGCTGGGCGATCTGGGCGAACACCTTGCTGCCCTGCGCGTCGTAGAACAGGTCGCGGATGACCAGCTGGCGCCCGTCCTTTTCGCGGAACTGGCCGCGCTGCTTCCAGCCCAGCGCGTCGAGCTCTCGTCTCGCCGCGGCGGGGTCGTACGGGACGGTGGCGCTGTTGTCCTGGTAGCCCTCCTGGCCGGCGACGTAGATGTGGTTGTCCAATGCCACCGGGTGGCTGGTGAGGCCGTATTGGACGACCCTGGCGATGGTCTGGCGGTCGATGCCCTTGGCCACCGCGACCCGTAAAGCCTTGTCTTCCAGGATCGCCCCGGGGGCGCCATTGAACGTGAAGTGCGACCAACTCGGGGCGGGGGCCCGCCGGATGGAGATGCCTTTGGTTCGCTGCGCGATGGTCAGCTGGTCCAGTGTGCCGACGCCGGTCGCGTCGATCGTGTTGTTCTGCAGCGCGGGCAGCCGGGCGGCGTCGTCGAGCACCAGGAAGGTGATGGTGTTCAGGCGCGGCGGCCGTCCCCACCATTTCGGGTTGCGGGTCAACACGATTCGCTGCGTGGTCCGGTCCAGGGACGAGACGATGAACGGACCGGCCGACGGACCGGGACCGCCGAGCTGCCCGTTGTTGAACGCGTCGGCCGTCGCGGTCATGCTTTCCGGCAACAGCATGCCGTTGCCGGCAAACATGCCACGCCACTCGGCGTAGGGCTTGGCGAAGGTCATGACGGCCTGCCGGTCGTCGACCCCGCGGGTCACCGACGCCACGCGGTCGGCGCCGCCGGGTGCGGCGATCGCGAAGTTCTTGTCGGCGCCGCTGAGGGCGTGGATTTGGCTGGCAATGTCGCGCCAAGTGATCGGCGTGCCGTCCGACCATACGGCCTTGGGGTTGATGGTGTAGGTGACCACCTGCGGGTTGGTCCCGGTGAGCTCGACGCTGGTGAAGTAGTCGGTGTCGACGGTCGTCGATCCGTCCGGCCCGATGATGAACGCCCTCGGCAGGGTGGCCTTCATCATCGCGGCGACCTCGGCCGAGTTGCCGTCGATGTTCAGGATGTTGAAGTTCGGCGGAAAGTCGCTGAGCGCCAGCCGCAAATCCCCGCCGTCTTGCAGCGTGGCCGGGTCTCGCGGGTTGAGATCGCTGGTCGTGCCGACCGAGGCGACGTCGCCCGTCGGGGGCGGGAGGTTGATGGCCGGCGAGCATCCGGATACCACGAGCGCAACGAATACCAGCGCAAGGAACCGCCTAGACATAGCGCCCCGGATCAGGTTGCGGCACCGCGCCCAGTAGCCGCCGCGTGTAGTCGTGCTGCGGATTGCGGAAAAGCTCGTCGCTGTCACCCTGTTCCACGATGGCGCCGGCGTACATCACTGCCACGTCGTGGGCGAGGTGCTTGACCACCGAAAGATCATGGGAAACAAAGAGATAGGACAGGCCGAACCGCTCTTGCAGGTCGAGCAGCAGGTTGATTATCCCCGCCTGGATGGAGACGTCGAGGGCCGACACCGGTTCGTCGAGGGCCAGGATCTTGGGCTGCAACGCCAGTGCCCGCGCGATGCCGATGCGCTGCTTCTGCCCGCCGGAGAATTCGGCGGGGTAGCGGGCCGCGTCCGCGCGGCGCAATCCCACGATGTCGAGCAGCTCGGCGACCCGCGCGTTGGTGTCGCGCTTGTCGAACCCATTGGCCCGCAACGGTTCGGCGAGCAGCTCGAAGACGGGCAACCGTGGGTCCAGCGACGCGACGGGGTCTTGGAAGACGACCTGGATGTCACGTCGCAGGGCCCGCCGGCTCGCCGGGCTCATAGCGGCAACATCCGTACCCAGCACCTCGATCGATCCCGATTGCGGCGCAACGAGTTCCAGGATCTCGTGCAGCGTCGTCGACTTACCCGAACCCGATTCGCCGACGATGCCCAGGGTGCGGCCCTGCCGCAACTCGAGGCTGACGCGGTCGACGGCGCGGACCTCGCCGACCGCCCGGCGCAACACCACGCCTTTGGTCAGCCGGTAGGTCTTGACGAGATCACGCACCCGCACGACGACGGGCGAGTCGCCGGCCGCCGCCGCAGGGGCGGAGGTGTTGATCCCGTAGATGTCGGCGGCGCTGCGGTCGCCGACCTGATCGGTGCGGATGCAGGCCGCCCGGTGATCCACGCCGACCTCGATCAATTCCGGTTCCGCGGAACGGCATTCGTCGATGACCAGTGGGCAGCGCGGCGCGAAGGGGCAGCCGGGTTCGAGCCCGGCCAGTGACGGGGGCGCACCGGGGATGGGCACCAGCCGGGTACCCTGCGCGGCGTCCAACCGGGGAACCGATCCCAGCAGTCCCACGGTGTAGGGCATCTGGCGACCACGGTAGAGATCGGCCACACTGGCGAACTCGACGATTCGCCCGGCATACATCACCAGCGCCCGGTCGGCGAACTCCGCGACCACGCCGAGGTCGTGGGTGATGATGAGCACCCCGGCACCGGTGACGTCGCGCGCGGTCTTGAGCACCTCGAGGATCTGCGCCTGCACGGTGACATCCAGCGCGGTGGTGGGTTCGTCGCAGATCAACAGGTCGGGATCGTTCGCGATCGCGATCGCGATGACGACTCGTTGCCGCTCGCCACCGGACAGCTCGTGCGGAAACGCCCGGGCCCGTCGCTCCGGCTGCGAGATCCCCACCAGCTCAAGCAGTTCGACCGCGCGCCGCCGGGCGTCGCGGCGGCCCACGCGCCGCTGGTGGACTTTGATCGCCTCGGCGATCTGGTCGCCGACGCTGTAGACCGGCGTCAGCGCCGACATCGGATCCTGGAACACCATGCCGACCTTCTTGCCGCGGAAGCGCGACATCGGCTCGTCGCCCAGCCCGAGCAGCTCGGTGTCGTGCAGTCGCACCGAACCGCGCACCCGCGCGTGCTCGGGCAGCAGCCCCACCACCGCCATCGCCGACACCGACTTACCCGAACCCGATTCGCCGACCATCGCCACCACTTCGCCGGGCTCGATGTGGTAGCCGATGCCGCGCACCGCGGTGACAGGTTGGCCGTCGGTCGGAAAGCTGACGGTCAGGTCGGTCACTTCCAAGAGGCTCATCGGGCGCCGCCCCCCAGCATCCCGCTACCGGGGTCGAGCGCGTCGCGCAAGCCGTCGCCGGTCATGTTGGCGCACACCAGGATCAGCACCAAGACCCCGGCGGGAAACAAGAACACCCAGGGGAAGGTGGTCGCGGACTGGGTGCCGTTGGCGATCAGGGTGCCCAGCGACACATCGGGCGGCTGGACGCCGAAACCGAGGAAGCTCAAGCCGGTTTCGGCGAGGATGGCCGAGGCGACGTTGAGCGCGGCATCGATTATCAGGATGGACGCCACGTTGGGCACCACATGACCGACGATGATCCGGCGGCTGGAGACTCCCATATACCGTGCGGCGCGGATGAATTCGCGTTCCCGCAGGCTCATGGTCATGCCGCGGACCATGCGCGAGCTGATCATCCAGCCGAAGCCGGCCAGCAGCAGCACCAGCAGCAGGATGCTGGACGACTTCTTGACCCGCGGCGTGAGGATGGCGATGAGGATGAAGCTGGGCACCACCAACAGCAGGTCGACCACCCACATCAGCACCCGGTCCCGCCACCCGCCGAAATAGCCGGCGATGGACCCGACGGTGGCGGCGATTCCGGTGGAGATGAACGCCACGCAGACGCCGATCAGCATCGACTTCTGCATTCCGCGCAGGATTTGCGCCAACAAGTCTTGGCCCAGCGCGTTGGTGCCCAGCCAGTGACGGGTGCTCGGCGGCTGCAGCAGCGCGTTGAAGTCGAGGTCGTCGTAGGAGTAGGGCAGCAGCGAAGGCAGCGCATAGCAGCCGACGAACAGCAGCGCCAACAGCGCCAGCGACGCCACCGCGAGCCGGTTGCGGGCGAACCGGCGCAGCACCAGGGTGCGCCGCGAGGCGAAACCCGCCACCTCCGGAACCGAAACCCCTTGGGCCGCGGCGGTTTGCGAGCTAGACGTCATGACACCCGAACCCTTGGATCAAGCGCCGCGTAGATGACGTCGGACAGCAGGCCGGCCAGCAGCACCACCGTGCCGGAGAACAGGGTGATCGCGGCGATGATGTTGGTGTCCTGGGTCGAAATGCCCTGCACCAGCCACTCGCCCATGCCGTGCCAGCCGTAGATCTTCTCGACGAACACGGCTCCGACGACCAGCCCGGCCACCCCGTAGGCGAACAGGGTCGCCAGGGGGATCAGCGCGGTGCGCAGCCCGTGTTTCAGCAGCGCGCGCCGGCGGGTCAGGCCCTTGGCGCGGGCCGTTCGAATGAAATCCTGGCCGAGGACGTCGAGCATGGCGTTGCGCTGATATCGGCTGTATCCCGCGGCGGCCATCAGAGTCAGCGTCAGCGTGGGCAGGATCAAATGCCGCAGCCGGTCGAGCAATTCATGCCCGGCGCCCGTCACCCCGGGCGACGTCTCCCCGGTGTAGTCGAAGAGCTGGACGCCGACGGCCCAATTCACCCGCAGGGCACCGAGAATCAACAGGCTGGCGATGACGAACGACGGCGTGCTCAGCACCAGTAGCGCCAGCATGGTGACGACACGGTCACTGAGTCGGTACTGGCGGATCGCGCCCCACGCGCCCGCCGCGATGCCCAGCAAGGTGCCCGCCACGGAGCCGATCACCAGCAACCGCAGGCTGACTCCGACGCGGCGCCACAGCGAGGCGGCGACCGGCTGGCCGGTGATGGTCGTGCCGAAGTCGCCTCGCACGACGTGCGAGGCCCAGTGGCCGTAGCGCAGCGGAATGGGTTTGTCCAGACCAAGCGCGTGGGCCTTGGCGTCGATGACGGCCTGCGGGGGGCGGGGATTGCGCTGCAACAGGCTGTCCAGCGGCGAGAAGGCCAGCGACGTCAGGCCGTAGGTCAGAAACGACGCCAGCGCGAGCAGCACGACATAGTTGAGCAACCGGCGCGCCAGGAAGCGAATCATGCCCGACCGAGCCGCCCGTGCCGCATTGGGACAGGTTAAGGCGTGTCGAGGCGTCCTTGTGATCCGCCTGATTTTCATGCGTGAATTACGGGTGGTCCGTTGCTAATTTCAAGCCGCAATACCGCAGGAGGCTGCTATGACGGTCACCGATGACTACCTGGCCAACAACGCCCAGTACGCGAGCGGTTTCAAGGGACCGCTGCCCATGCCGCCGAGCAAACACGTCGCGGTCCTCGCATGCATGGATGCCCGGCTCGACGTCTACCGCATCCTGGGGCTGGGCGAAGGGGAGGCCCACGTGATCCGCAACGCCGGCGGCGTCGCCACCGACGACGCGATCCGCTCGCTGGCCATCAGCCAGCGATTGCTTGGCACGCGGGAGATCATCCTGATTCACCACACCGACTGCGGAATGCTCACGTTCACCGACGACGACTTCAAGCGGGGCATTCAGGAGGAGACCGGGGTCAAGCCGCCGTGGGCCGCGGAGGCGTTTCCGGATGCCGCCGAGGATGTGCGGCAATCGATGCGCCGCATCGAAAACAGTCCGTTCGTGACCAAGCACGTCTCGCTGCGCGGGTTCGTTTTCGACGTCGCCACAGGCAAGCTCGAGGAAATGACCCTCTAGCCCAAGCCACTTTCGCCGAACGTGTAACCACTGCGAAAAACGGGCCGGATTTTCGCACTGAGTGCACGTTCGGCGACCCAGCCAATAGCGATCAGCCCACCTTGTAGGTGGCGAGCGCCTTGGCGACCAGCGTGCCCTGCGCGTCGAGGATCTCGGCCTCGCAGTTGGTCAGCGAGCGGCCCCGGCGTAGCACCCGGCCCACGCCGATCACGTCCGTGGCGCGGGCCGGCGCCATGAAGTCCAGCGTCATCGACACCGTCACACCGCGCAGGTCGGGTGGTGCCGCGGCGCCGCACCAGGCCGCCGCCATGACGGTGACGTCGGCGAGGGTGGCGATGGCGCCGCCGTGGACCATGTCGCCGAGGGTGACATTGGAGGGATCCCACGGCAGCCGCAGCCGCACTTCGTCATCGCTGAGGTGGTCGGCGACGATGCCCAGCTTGGCGACGAACGGCGATTGCGGCAGAAACTGCGCGATGACGTCGCGGCCACTCGCCGCGGGAGGACTGGAGGGGTTGGTCATCCGTCCAGGCTAGGGGTACCGCCCGAAGGCTATCGCGACGTTGTGCCCGCCGAATCCGAACGAGTTGTTGATGGCGTACCGGTAGTTGCCGGGCCGCGGCTTGCCGGCCACCACGTCGAGGTCGATCTCGGGGTCCAGGTTGACCAGGTTCAGGGTCGGCGGGATGACCTGGTCGCGCAGCGCCAGCACGGTCAGGATCGACTCCACCGCGCCCACCGCCCCGACCGAGTGGCCCAACGCCGCTTTGGGTGCGTACACCGCGGCCTTGTTGCTGCCCAGCGCGTTGTTGATGGCCTTGCCCTCGGCGACGTCGCCGACCGAGGTGCCGGTGGCGTGGGCGTTGACGTGGTCGATCTCGTGTGGGGTGATGCCGGCGAGCTGGATCGCCCGGGTCATCGCGTGCCCGGCGCGCACGCCGTCGGGGTCCGGCGCCACCATGTGGAAGCCGTCGGAGGTGATGCTGGCGCCCATGATCCGGGCCAGGATTGGGGCACCACGCGCCTTGGCGTGCTCCTCAGTCTCGATCACCATCAGGGCGCCGGCCTCGCCGAAGACGAACCCGGTGCGGTCCTTGTCGAACGGGCGACAGGCGCCCGCCGGGTCGTCGTTTTTCGTGGACATCACGATGCGCATCTGGGCGAACGCCGCGATCGCGACCGCCTCGATCCTCACCTCGACGCCGCCGCAGATGGCGATGTCCGCCTCACCCAGCACGATGTTGCGCCACGCCTGGGCGATGCCTTCCGAACCTGACGCACAGGCCGAAACCGGGGCGATCACGCCGGCCCTGGCGTGCCGTTCCAGGCCGACCGCCGCCGCGGCGGAGTTGGGCATGTATTTCTGTACCGCCAGCGGCGAGACAGCGTTCTTCCCACGAGCGCGCAAGTCTTCGTAGCTGAACACGATCTGCTCGGCCGAGCCCAGGCCGGTGCCGATGGATACCATCAGCCGGTTGCCGTCGACCTCGGGCGAGCCGGCGTTTTCCCACGCCCGGCGGCCCAGAACGGTGGACATCTGCGCCAGGTAACCCATCCGATGCCGCTCGGCGCGCGTCAATCCGTCGTCGAAATCCTCCAGCAGGTGCCCGCCGATGCGCACCGGCAGGTCGTAGTGCTCGATGAACGAGTCGTCGAGGGTCCGGATGCCGCTTTGCCCGTCCAGCAACAACTTCCAGGTCTTTTCGGTGTCCGTCGCCAGCGCCGTCGTCATGGCCATGCCGGTGACGACGACGTTTGGCAAACCGTTCCCCGTAGCCAACGGTGCCATCAGGTCCGCTAAACCCTTCCCCTCCGTGCTCCAGTCGAGCGGAGACGTGCCCCAAGGTACGCCACACGGGCAGTCATTGACATCGACGGGGGCGGGCTGGTTTTATATACGGCAATGACCATAAACATGGTCAGTTCTACCAAGTTTATTGGGATTCTCTGAGGGGGCCCATGACCAGCGATGTGAAGGCCGCGCCGGCGGCCGGGCAGTACGAGCTGAGCCATCTGCGCTCGCTGGAAGCGGAGGCGATCCACATCATCCGCGAGGTGGCCGCGGAGTTCGAGCGGCCGGTGCTGCTGTTCTCGGGCGGCAAGGACTCCATCGTGATGCTGCATCTGGCGCTCAAGGCTTTCCGGCCGGGGCGGTTGCCGTTCCCGGTGATGCATGTCGACACCGGCCACAACTTCGACGAGGTGATCGAGACCCGCGACGAATTGGTCGCCGAGGCTGGGGTGCGCCTGGTGGTCGCGTCGGTGCAGGAAGACATTGATGCCGGCCGGGTCGTCGAGACCATCCCCTCGCGAAACCCGATCCAGACCGTGACGCTGCTGCGCGCCATCCGGGAGAACAAGTTCGACGCCGCATTCGGGGGAGCGCGGCGCGACGAGGAGAAGGCGCGCGCCAAGGAGCGAGTGTTCAGCTTCCGCGACGAGTTCGGCCAGTGGGACCCGAAGGCCCAGCGGCCGGAGCTGTGGAACCTTTACAACGGGCGGCACCACAAGGGCGAGCACATTCGCGTCTTCCCGCTGTCCAACTGGACCGAGTTCGACATCTGGTCCTACATCGGCGCCGAGAAGATCAAGTTGCCGTCGATCTATTTCGCGCACCGGCGCAAGGTGTTCAGCCGCGACGGCATGCTGCTGGCGGTACACCGGCACATGCAGCCGCGCGCCGACGAGCCGGTGTTCGAGGCGATGGTGCGGTTCCGCACGGTCGGGGATGTCACCTGCACCGGATGTGTGGAATCGGCGGCCTCCACCGTGTCGGAGGTGATCGCCGAAACCGCGGTGTCCCGCTTGACCGAGCGGGGGGCGACACGCGCCGACGATCGAATTTCGGAAGCCGGAATGGAAGACCGCAAGCGACAGGGTTACTTCTGATGGCCGCACCCGCCACGCTGCTTCGCATCGCAACCGCCGGCTCCGTCGACGACGGCAAGTCCACGCTGATCGGGCGCCTGCTCTATGACTCCAAGGCCGTAATGGAAGACCAGTGGGCGTCGGTGGAGCGGACATCCAAAGAGCGCGGCCACGAGTACACCGACCTGGCGCTGGTCACCGACGGCCTGCGCGCCGAACGCGAGCAGGGCATCACGATCGACGTCGCGTACCGCTACTTCGCCACTCCCAAGCGGAAATTCATCATCGCCGACACCCCCGGGCACATCCAGTACACCCGCAACATGGTGACCGGCGCGTCGACCGCCCAACTGGTCATCGTGCTCGTCGATGCGCGGCAGGGCCTGCTCGAACAATCGCGCCGGCACGCCTTCCTGGCCTCGCTGTTGGGCATCCAGCACATCGTGCTCGCGGTCAACAAGATGGATCTGATCGACTGGGACAGAGAGAAATTCGAGGCGATCCGCGACGAGTTCCACGCCTTCGCCGCACGCCTGGATGTACAGGACGTGGCGACGATACCGATTTCCGCGCTGCACGGCGACAACGTGGTGACCAAGTCGGACCGGACGCCCTGGTACGAGGGGCCCGCACTGCTGTCGCACCTCGAAGAGGTCTACATCGCCGGTGACCGCAACCTCGTCGACGTGCGCTTCCCGGTGCAATACGTGATTCGGCCACAGACCCACGAGCATCAAGACCACCGCAGCTATGCGGGAACGGTGGCCAGCGGGGTCATGCGCCCCGGTGACGAGGTGGTGGTGCTGCCGACCGGCAAGAGCACCCGCATCACGTCGATCGAAGGGCCGACCGGCCCTGTGGCAGAAGCGTTTCCGCCGATGGCCGTCTCGGTGAGCCTCGCCGACGACATCGACATATCCCGCGGCGACATGATCGCCCGCACCAACAACCACCCGCGGGTCGCGCAGGAATTCGACGCGACCGTCTGCTGGATGGCCGACGGTTCGGCGCTGGAGCCCGGCCGCGAATATGTCATCAAGCACACCACCCGGACCACGCGGGCGCGGGTCACCGCGCTGGAGTACCGGCTCGACGTCAACACCCTGCATCGCGACAAGTCCGCAACGGCGTTGAAGCTCAACGAACTTGGGCGCATCTCGCTGCGCACCCGGGTGCCGCTGCTGCTCGACGAGTACACGCGCAACGCCAGTACGGGGTCGTTCATCCTCATCGATCCCGACACGAACGGCACGGTGGCGGCGGGAATGGTGTTGCGTGATGTCTCGGCGCAGTCCGCGAGCCCTAACACCGTGCGGCACGCGTCGCTGGTAACCGCCGCCGACCGGGCGGTCCGGGGCAGGACGGTGTGGCTGACCGGCCTGTCGGGCGCCGGAAAGTCATCGGTGGCCATGCTCGTTGAGCGGAAGCTGATCGAAAAGGGAATTCCCGCATACGTTCTCGACGGCGACAACCTGCGTCATGGGCTGAACGCCGATCTCGGGTTCAGCATGGCCGACCGCGCGGAGAACCTGCGGCGGCTGGCCCATGTGGCGACGCTGCTCGCCGACTCCGGCCAAATCGTGCTGGTGCCCGCGATCAGTCCGCTGGCCGAACACCGGGAGATGGCTCGTCGAGTGCACGCCGACGCCGGCTTCGACTTCGTCGAAGTCTTCTGCGACACCCCGCTCTCGGAGTGCGAGCGGCGTGATCCCAAGGGGCTGTACGCCAAAGCTCGTGCGGGTGAGATCACGCATTTCACCGGCGTCGACAGCCCGTATCAACGGCCGAAGAATCCCGACTTGCGGCTCACCTCCGATCGTCCGCTCGATGAGCTGGCGGAGAGCGTCATCGAGCTACTCGAGTCGCGGCCCTAGTGGCGATCGCAAGCGCGGCGTAGCCGGGCGCGGCGGGTCGCCACCATCGGACGAGCGCGGAACGCATCGTCGCTATGAGCGGATGGCACAATCCTCAGGGTGCGCATGTCAGCCAAGGCGGAGTATGCGGTGCGGGCGATGGTGCAGCTCGCGACGGCCAGCGCTGGCTCGCTGGTCAAGACGGATGACCTGGCGCACGCTCAGGGCATACCGCCGCAATTTCTCGTCGATATCCTGACCAACCTGCGCACCGACCGCCTGGTGCGCAGCCACCGCGGCCGCGAGGGAGGCTACGAGCTGGCCCGGCCGGGAAACGAGATCAGCATCGCCGACGTGCTGCGCTGCATCGACGGACCGCTGGCCAGCGTCCGCGACATCGGGCTGGGCGACCTGCCGTACTCCGGTCCGACGACGGCGCTGACCGACGTGTGGCGGGCGCTGCGCGCCAGCATGCGGTCGGTCCTGGAGGAAACGACGTTGGCGGATGTCGCCGCCGGCGCCCTGCCCAAGCATGTCGCGCAGCTCGCCAATGACTATCGGGCGCAGGAGAGCGTCCGGCACGGCTCACCGCACAGAAGCGACTAGCCGCCCGAGCCGTAGGGGCGGGTGAGGATCTCCATGGCGTGCCCGGAGGGATCCAGGAAGTACACCCCGCGCCCGCCGTCGCGCTGGTTGATCTCACCGGGCCGCTGTTGCCGGGGATCCGCCCAGTGCTCCATGCCGCGCGATTTGATCTTGCCGTAGATCGCGTCGAACTCCTGCTCGGAGACGAGGAAGGCGTAGTGCTGCCGCCGGATGTCCTCACCCTCGGGCGCGTCCGCGTAATCGAGGCTGGCGCCGTGATCGAGCGAGAGAACCATGAAGTGGCCGAGCGGCTTCGGGCTGGGTAGGCCGAACAGGTCGGCGAGAAATTGCGCGGACTCCTGCTTGTCGCGCGAGGCGACGATGGTGTGGTTGAAACTGATGGACATAGTTCTTTCCAGTATTCCCTCGACATCAGCTCGTGGCGAGCGCCACGGCGAGGACGTCGAGACGCCACAGCGCCTGAAAGAGCTCGCGAGCCATCTCAGCGGGCTGTGCGACGCTCGCCGCGATCTCGCGGATGGTGCGGCGTCCGTCGACGAGTTGCACGAACGCCAGCCGATCGGGGCCGAGCGTCAGCCTGGCGCCGCCGGGCCAGATGAGGTCGGCTTCGGACAGGACGCATGCGGTGCGCAATTCCGGGACGTAGTCCAGAGATTCGGCCGTCGAGAAGTCGATCGTGTACTGCTCTTTCGGACGGTCCGGGCGACACGCCATGAAGAAGTGTGTCGCATTCAGAGTTTGTATCCGCTCCATAGCCGACCAGAGTTTGATATCGGGCAGTTTCGCCAGGGCGGCGTGAAATCTGCTCGCCGGCATGAGAATTTCGTGCGGATAGTAGGGCGTCTTGTGAAACCAGCCCTGGAATTCGAGCCCCGCGGAAGCGACGAGCTCCAGGCACTCCTGGACCGTGTAGCTTCGCTGGCGGCCGTGTAAGAACGTGTCGACGACGGCGCCGTCGTCGTGCAGATCGCGGGCCACCTTGAAGTAGTTTCGGACGGGATGCTCCGCGGGCAGCGTCGGGATCGCGTCCTTGACCAGCTGCACCGACTCGTCATCCTGCGACAGCCCCAAGTCCCGGAAGACCGATTCGAGCAACTCGACCCCGATCCGGCCGTATTTCGCATAGAGCATGACGCCGATCGCGCCGTCGCGCCGCAGGCAGCCGCCGAGTGCTTTCATGCCGGTCAAGGGATCCGCCATGTGATGCAGCACGCCGGTGGACACAATCAGGTCGAAGTCTCGTTGCAGCGTTGACAACTCTTCGATCGGCAGCTTGTGCAGTTCGAGGTTGTGTAGCCCGTGCTTGTCCTTGAGGTATTGCTGATGATCCAGCGCCGACTGGCTGACGTCGACCGCCACCACTTTGGCGGCCCGGTTGCTGAAGGCGAACACCGCCGCCTGATTCGCACCGCATCCCGCGATCAGGATGTCGAGGTCGGGTCGGTATTCCCGGTCGGGCCACAGGATCCGGTGGGATCGAAACGGGTCGAACCACTCCCAGTTGGTTTTGGAGTAGGCCTCGAGGTCCTGGATCGGGGGCGGATAGCGCCACCGATCGTACTGGCGAGACACGACGTCGGCGCGGGGATCGTCGGTCACGGCTACTTCGGCGCCGTCAGCTCAAGGGCGATGTTGTCGGGGTCGCGGAACTCCAGGATGTACGACGGCCCGATGTCCTTGACCGGTTCGTGCTCGACGCCGATTTCGTCGAGATGTGTAGCCGCGGAATCCAATTCGGCCCTATTGTTCAGCCGGAAAGCGATGTGGTCGAGGCCGGCGCGGTCCTCGTGGAATCGGTCGGTTGCGACCGGCCGCAATCCGAGCAGCGTCCCGCCCAGGTCGTAGATCACGCCGCCGAACAGGAAGCTCAACTGATCGCGCGTTGCGTCGTCGGCGTTCTCCGGAACCTCGAGCAATACCGGCCAATCGAAGACGCTCTCGTAGAACTGCCGGGATCGCTCGATGTCGCTGACCGTGAGGCGGACATGCGCGATCGAAGAACAGGTGACGCCCACGTGACCATGCTGCCACTTGAGGATCTGCATGTTGCAGGCATGCCAGAATCGCCGTCGTGCGAATAGCCATGACGATGCCGGTGATGGAGCCGGATCTGGATGCGGGAATTTTGCAGAGCTGGGCCCGGGGCATCGACGAAGGGCCGTTCTCGTCGCTGTGCTGGGGCGAGCGCATCGCTTTCGACAATCCGGACCACCTGACGCTGCTCGGGGCGCTGGCCGCGTGGACCGGCCGCGTACGGCTGGTGAGCACGGTGATCGTGCCGCAGCTGCACGAGCCGGTGCTGCTGGCGAAGGCCCTGGCGACCGGCGACCTGCTCTGCGGCGGGCGCCTGACCGTGGGGGTCGGCGTGGGCGGCAGGCACGAGGACTACCACGCCGTCGGCGCCGATCCGGCGACGCAGACGATGCGCGCCTTGGCCGACCGCGTCGCGGTGATGAAGCGGGTGTGGGCCGGCGAAAAGGTCAGCGAGTCGGTGCTGCCGGTCGGGCCGCTGCCGGTCCAGCCCGGTGGTCCTCCGCTGCTCGTCGGAAGCATGGGACCCAAGGCCATCCGCAGCGCGGCGGCCTGGGCCGACGGCCTGGCCGGCACCACCCTGGACCTGGACGCCACCAAGCAGAACACGTTGTTCGACGTGGCGCGGGCGGCGTGGGCGCAGGCCGGCAAGCCGAAACCGCAGCTGGTGACGTCGTTTTGGTTCGCGTTCGGGTCGCCCGAGGACGCCCGCGCCCAGGTGCATCGCCATCTGCGCCGCTATATGAACTGGATACCGCCGGAGTACGTCGACGCGATGGCACCGATGACCGGCTGGGCCGGCAGCGAGGACGAGTTGCTGGCCGTCCTGCGAAAGTTCGAAGCGATCGGCGCCGACGAGGTCCAGCTGATTCCGACCAGCTCCGATCTTGACCAGCTGCGCCGCGCGGCCGACGTGGCCAGGCAGCTCTAGGCCGACGCGCGCTCATTGGTATCGGGGCCGGCGGCCGGTTCCTGGGGAGGCTGCCCCTTGCGCAGCGTCGCCAGCAGCTCGCGGTACGGGCCGACGAGGTAGACGGTGTCGCCTCCACGAAGCCACGCGTCGCGTCGCGGGTGGAGCGCGACGGGCGCGTCCTGGCGGGTGATCGCGATGACGCGGGTCTGGGTGGACAGCTCGAACATCTTCAGCCCGTCGAGTTCGCTGCCGGCCGCCACGTGCATGCCGCCGACCATGAAGGAGCGTTGCCCGACGGAAAACGTCCCCAGCACTTGCAGGCCCATCGCGGCGCCGATGAACCACGGCGCGGCGAGTTCGACGGTCGACCGCACGTTTTCGAATCCGAACCGCTGCGCCACCGCGTTCCCCAGCGCGCGGTCGTATACGCGTAGCACCAGCGGAACGTCGGTCCGGACGATGTCGGGCATCACCCTGGGCCCCAGCATCTCGCGCAGCACGATTCCGGTCTCGATGTTCACCATGTCGTCCTGGGTCAGCACCGCTACCGCCCGGGCCCGCGCAACGCCGGCCGATTCCAGGGTCTGGCGCAGCGTCGCGTCCCCGAAAATCACCGGTACGTCGAGGTCGGCCGCCGTCGACAGGTAGCGGTTGTTCTCGTCGCGCTCGACGACCGCGACGTCGTATCCGGCGGCTGTCAAATCGCTGACGACGCGGATGCCGAACGAACCCAGCCCGACGACGATGACGTGATTGCGTAGGTGGCGCGCCCGACGCCGGCCGGCCGAGTGAACGAAACGCCGCGAAAGCAGCAGGTCGGCGATGAACGCGACAAGCAGTGCGGTGGTGGTGACGCCGGCGAACATCAACATGATGCTGAACAGCCGCAGCCACGTGGGCTGCTGCAGGAAGCTGAAGTCGCCGTATCCCACCGTCGCCATCGTCTCGGTGCTGAAGTACAACGCGTCGAGCCACGACATTTTCGGATGCGGCTGATAGAACAGGCGCAACACGATCGTCGATCCGAGCAGCAGGGCGGCCGCCGCCAGCAGCGCCTGCGGGAACATCGGGTTGAGGTCGTCGCGCACGCCGCGCCCGGCATCGAGTGCCCGCCGCAGCAGGGGCCGGCGGGAGCGCCTCGCGGTGGACCGCGGGATCTTGATGCCGCGGGTGGCCAGCTCGTCGGCGGTACCGATCATCGCGGTCCAGTCGCCGGCGTGCACCGGCAGATCCCGGCCGGGGCACACCTCCACCTCGCCCGGGGCAGAGGTGTTCTCGCCGTGAATCACGGCCACCGGTGCTAGGTCGCCGTAGATCTCGCGTAGCGTCGCGTCCCGCGGTGCTTCGGCGCCCGAGACAACGAATTTGATGCCCGCCGCCTCGAACGGGTGCGCCGTGTGCGCCAGACATGCCTCGACGACCGACGGCGCAGCGAGCTCCGCCACATCCAGAATCGCGCCGGGCCGCTTGTCGGCAGTCAGAGCCGTGCGCAGGACGTCGTTGGCCAGCCGCGCCACCACCCGTACGTTGGGGTTGGCTTTCCTTGCCAGCAGGGCGATTTCGAGATTGATCGCGTCATCGTCTCCGGCGCAGACCACGGCGAGCGCGCGCGTCACCCCGGCGTCGGCGAGCTCGGCGGCGGTGGTGACTTTGACGATGTGCACACCGGCGTTGTTGAGCTCCTCGACGATCGTGGTCGCCAGTGCGTCGTCACCGCTGACGATGATGTGCCGACGCATGCTCACCAACGCTACCGTGCGGATTTGTCCCAGCAAAAGTGCTGCTTCGCACGACATCGTTGTGCCACAAGTAGAGTCGCAGCATGCCCACAGCCCAGCGCGGGCGCAGCAGCATCGAGATCGTCGCGCCTCCCGATCTCGTATACGACCTCATCGCTGACGTCACCCGGATGGGCGAGTGGAGCCCCGAATGCTACCGGTGCGAGTGGCTTGACGGGGTAACTGAGGCGGCCCCGGGCGCGCGGTTTCGCGGGTACAACCGGCGCGGTCTGCTGCGGTGGCAAAGAACGGCCGTGGTCGTTGCCGCCGACCGGGGCCGTGAATTCAGCTTCAGCACGGTCAACGACGGCACTGGGCGTGAAGAAACACGTTGGCTTTACACGATGGAGCCGTCGTCGTCCGGCACGTCGCTCACCGAGTCCTTTCAGTTCGTGTGGTGTTCGGCGCCCACTCGACTCGCTGAAGCGCTTATGCCGCGGGGACGTCAGGTCAACCAGGGGATCGAGGAGACACTGCGGCGCATCAAACGGGCCGCCGAAACACCCGCCTCATAGGACTCGGAATTGCGCTGACCGCGATACTGGCGGCGTGCCTTTCATCGAACGCGTCGCATCCCGCGAAATCTATCGGAACCGGTGGATGGTGCTTCGAGAGGACGACATCCGTCGTGCCGACGGCAGCGCGGGCATCTTCGCCGTGGTGGACAAGCCGACCTATGCGCTGGTGCTGCCTTATGACGGACGGCGCTTCTCCTTGGTCGAACAGTTCCGGTATCCGCTCGGCGCGCGGCGCTGGGAGTTTCCACAGGGCACGGCTCCGGATCTGGCGGAAAGCGAGCCGTCCGAGCTGGCGGCGCGCGAGCTGCGCGAGGAAACCGGGCTACGTGCGGCATCGTTCGAGGCGCTCGGCCAGCTCGACGTGGCGCCGGGACTGAGCAGTCAGCGCGGGTGGGTTTTCCTGGCCACCGGGATCTCCGAGGGCGAATCCCGCCGCGAGCACGAGGAGCAGGACATGCACAGCCAATGGTTCGCGCGCGACGACGTCGAGCGGATGATCCGCTCGGGTGTGATCACGGACTCGCAGTCGATAGCGGCCTATGGCCTGTTCCTGCTACGGAAGCGATGAGTTCTGGGTCCGGCATCGGTCAACACCGATATGACGATCACACAACGCAATCTCGACGGCTATGGTGCGCCGGCCATTCAGTGGGCTCGGGTCAAAGCCGTGCTGGACAGTCAGCTGACCCAGGCGCCGGAAACCGGCGGCCCGCAACGCCACACGGTGTGGCTCACCACGATCAATCCCGACGGCACCCCGCATGTGATGCCGCTCGGGGTGCTTCCGTGGGACGGCAGCTGGTACTTCACCTCCGGCCCGGCCACCAGGAAATCGCGTAACTTGGCCCGCGATCCGCGATGCGTACTGTCCGTCGCCACCGATCCGTTCGATCTTGTCGTCGAAGGGTCCGCCCGCCGGGTTACCGACGCCGGCGAACTGGCGTCCGTCGCAGACGTTTTCGCGCGTGACGGCTGGCCGTGCCGCGTCGAGGGCGACGCGCTGACGGCGGAGTTCAGCGCTCCCTCGGCCGGCCCCGCGCCGTGGCATCTCTATCGCGTCACGCCCGAGACGGTGTTCGCTCTCGGCACGTCGGAACCCTACGGCGCCACCAAGTTTCAGGTGAAGTGAGCGGACAGACCGGCCGCGGCGCAGATCTGCTTTCGCGCGGCGGCGCGGTCGACGTCGGGAAATATGTAATGGCTCAACGCGGTTCGTGCGATGGCGCCGGCCAGAGCGCGAGGGTCGACCGGCGTGAGGAAGGCACCCTCGCGGGCGCAACGCTGCAACACCGCCAACAGGCCTTCGGCGAGCATGGGTAAGGCCTGCGCCATCTGTTCGTGTGCAAATCCCGGCTCGAGATCGAGCAGGCGCCCGGGTGGCTGGGCCTCGACGAAGGTCGCGACGACGTCGACCGCGGCTTCCAGTCGTGCGACCCCGACGACGCCCGACGTCGCTTCGTCCAATGCGGCGGTGAAGCGCCGGCGCTCGCGTTTTCCCAGCGCATCGATGAGCTCTTCCTTGGAAACGAAGTAGCGGTAGATGGTCGGCCGGGACACCCCGGCCAGCGTCGCGACGTCCGACAGCGACAACTTGCGGGCGCCGGTCCGGAACGCGAGCCGCTGCGCCGCGTCGAGGATACGATCGGCGACCGACGCGGCGGCGGCGTTTACAGCTTGCCGAGTTTGCGCAGCCATGAGATCAGCCGTCGCAGGCCGTCGTCGAAGGACATGGGCTCATACCCGAGGCGCCGGGTGGTCAGATTGTCGGTCGCTCGGGGTCGGCGGTTGCTCTTCGCCGCGGCCTCCGCGATGGCCATCAGCGTGGGCCCGAATTCGGCGGTCAGCGCCTCGGGATCGGTGCGGTAGTCGAGATCCTCGACGCGGTGGTCGATTCCGGCGATCTCGCACGCGCGATTGATGCCACCGGCCGTGCTGAATGTGTCGTCGGGCCGGCCGACCAACAGGTATCGCTCGCCGGCCATCCCTTTGTCCAGCGCGGCGATCGCGCCCTTCGCGACATCCGCCCCGGCGACCCACGTCACCGGAAAAGCCAGATAGCGCTTAATCTTTCCGCGCATGCCCGCCAGCAGCACCCGGTTGAAGCTGGTGCGGTGCAAGGCGCGTTCCACGACCAGGCCGGGCCCGAAGATCGCGCCTGGATGACACGTCAGCACGTCGTCGCCCGCGGCGGCACGCCGATGCGCCTCCAGGAAGGCGGCCAGCTTGGTGACGGTGTAGGGGTCACCGGGCGGGTTCTTCAGGACGGGCGCCTCTTCGAAATCGACGCCGGTGCTCAGGTCGAGGAACGTCGCGGTGCTCAGGGCAACCACCCGGCGCATGCCTTGGGATTTGGCCGCATCCAGGACGTTGGTGGTGCCGACGGTGTTGACCGCCTTGAAGTCCTCCAGGTCCTGACTCGCGCCGCCCAGCAGCGCCGCGCAGTGAATGGCTGCCTCGGCGCCCTTCGCCGCGTGCAGCACGTCGTCGGCATCCGTGATGTCGCCCTTGACCAGCTCGACGCCGACCCCGGCCAGCGGCGCGGCGTCGTCGGGATTGCGAACCAGGGCCCGAACGTGGTCGCCCCGCTCGATCAATTGCTGACAGACGTTGCCGCCGGTCTGCCCCGTCGCGCCGGTGACGAAGATCGTGCTGGCCATGGCGGCCTCCCGCGTTGTTACATATCGAACAGATTTAGTTTTGACTGTAAACCTTGAAGTGGGATTGTTCTATATTCATCTCCATGACACTCGATCCCTCCAGCGTCCTTCTGACCGACCGCGTCGCGGTCGTCACCGGCGGAGGCGCGGGCATCGGCCGCGGCATTGCGGCCGGCCTGAAGGCCTTCGGCGCGCGGGTCGCGATCTGGGAACGCAACCCTGACTCGTGTGCGTCGGCGGCCGAGGAGATCGGCGCGCTGGGTTTGACCGTCGACGTCCGGGACGGCGCCGCGGTGGATGCCGCGCTGGAGCAGACGACCGCCGAACTCGGAACGGTGACGATCCTGGTCAACAACGCCGGCGGGGTGTTCTGGTCGGGGATCCTCGACACCAGCGAGAACGGTTGGGACGCGCTGTACAAGTCGAACCTGCGGCACGTCTACCTGTGCACGCAGCGGGTGGCTCGCATCCTCGTGGAGCAGAAGCTGGCAGGCAGCATCATCAGCGTCACCTCGATCGAGGGGGTGCGCGCCGCGCCCGGATATGCCACCTACGCGGCGGCCAAGGCCGGCGTCATCAATTACACGAAGACCGCCGCACTCGAGCTCGCCCCGCACGGCATCCGGGTCAACGCGCTGGCGCCCGACATCACGCTGACCGAAGGCATCAGGCAGATCGCGCCGCCGGGCTCCGAGCAGCGATTCGGTCTCACCGTCCCGATGGGACGCGCGGGTCATGTCGATGAAATGGCCGGCGCGGCAGTGTTTCTCGCGTCCGACATGTCGAGTTACATCACGGGTCAGACCATTCACGTCGACGGCGGCACCCATGCCGCCAGCGGCTGGTATCACCACCCGGAGACCGGCGCGTACGCGCTCGGTCCGACGAGCGGTCAATCGCCGGTGTCGAGGCCGACATGAGCGGACATCCCGCCGTCGATCGAAATCATCTGCCCGGTGATGTAGCGCGACGCGTCCGAAGCCAGGAATACGACGAGGTCGGCGACGTCGCGCGGCTCTCCGAGGTACGGCGTCAACGTGGCGCGGCCGAGGCGGCCGATGATCTCCTCGGACAGGTGCGCGCGAACGGCGTCGGTGAGGATCAATCCGGGCACGATCGTGTTGGCCCGCACGCCGGCCTTTCCCTCGCTGGTCGCGACGTACATCGTCAGGGTGTGCACCCCGGCCTTCGAGACGCCGTAGGCCAGGCGGGTGCGGTCGCCTTTGAGTGCGGCCCCAGACGACATGTTGACGATGGAACCCCCTCCACCCCTGCGCATTTCGGGGACCGCGTACTTGCACATCAGCAGCTGACTGCCGAGGTTGACCTGCACGGACCGCTGCCACACATCCAACGACATTTCGGTGACTGTGGTGTCCCGCGACAAGAAGTCGCTGGCGGTCAGGGCCGCGTTGTTGTGCAACACGTCGACGCGGCCGAACTCCGCCACCGTCGATTCCACCACTTCTCGCACTGTCGCCTCCTGCGCGAGATCGCCGCCGAGCGCGATCGCGCGGGACCCCGTTCGCCGAATCTCGTCGGCGACCCCGGCGGCCTTCGCGACGTCGACGTCGACCACGGCGACGGCCGCGCCTTCGTGGGCCAATTCGTGCGCCGTCGCCGCGCCGATTCCGCCTGCGCCCCCGGTGACTATCGCGACCTTTTCGGCAAGTCTGGACATCGAGTTCTCCCAATCATCTGGCCTTTTCGGCCACGCACAAGAAAGTTAGCCTGATTTATGCCGCGTATTGCGCCAATCCCAATGGAAGAGCTGAGCTCGCGCTCCCGCGAGATCGTGGAGGCCGGCGTTGCCGCCGGGCTCTACGCCACACCGGTGCCCCTGCAGATATTCGCGTACCGCAGCGCACAACTCGAACAGGTCGACATGGCCCGACATCAGCTGGGTGCCGGCACCCTGCTCGGCGGCCGCATCCTGGAGTTGCTGCGCATTCGCAGCGCGCAACTCGGCGAGTGCGAGCCCTGCAGTCAGTCACGCAAGCATGACTCGATCACCGACGAAGATGTGGCATGCCTGCTTGCGCCGGGACACGGCTCGCTGACCCCGCAGGAGCAGATGGCCGTCGAATTCCTTGACTTGCTTTCGGCCGACCATCACGCCATGGACGACGATTTCTACAAGCGTCTGGGGGAGCATTTCACCGCCGCGCAAATCATCGAGTTGGGGTTCACCTGCGCCGGCGTGATGGGAGTGCACCGCTTCATCCACACCCTCGACGTCTACGGCGATTCACCGCCGGTCATCGGCTACGACCGGGATCAGGTCGACAGCACGAAGCCGGAGTGACGGGCTGGGTCTCGGAAGCGTTCGGCGCCATAGAGTTTCAGCCGTGTCCGTGCCGATATCTCGTTGTGTCGTCAACCCCGCACCATGTAGGCGATGCGTTCGAGGGTGGTGCGACGGGTCGCGGTGCTGGGCGGTATCGCACTGGCGATCGTCGGCACCACAGTCGTTGGGGCACACGCGGCCATGCCGTCGTGGAACGGCAAATACTCGCTGGTGAGATACGCCGTCAACAAGACGGGTACTAGCGCCGCCGCAGGGCAGGCCGAACCGACATTCAGTGCCGACTACGTCTTCGTGACGTCGTGCGCGTCCGGCACGTGCGTCGCCACCGCCACCGATGGACCCGTGCCCAAGAACCCGACGTTGCCGCAGCCGTCGCATTACACCTGGGACGGCACTCGGTGGGTTGAGCATTTCGACTTCCAATGGGACTGCTACATGGGCGACGGGATCCCGAAGGTCTGGTCACCAGCAAGGTCGTGGGCGTTCTACGCGCCGCAACCCGACGGTTCGCTGCGCGGCACCTGGCACACCGACATCGCCGGCGGGCCGTGCGGCGGAAGCGTCGAAATGCCGGTGGCGGCGTTTGCGGTGCGGCCCGGATGACGGCCGCCGCCCGTATACACCGGCCCTTCGCGGCAAACCCGCTGCAGCCTATTGCGACACGGTCACGGAAGCATACCCATTCGCAGCTCACTGGTCACAAAGGCCTCAGCAGTCACTATCGTCACATAGGCCAGCCGCAGACGTCAATGCGACGTCTCGCCCCCCGAAAGGTGTGACCTTTGTCGGCGATTCTTCGAGGCACTTCGCTATGGGTGGTGTCGACGGCCGCCATCGCATTCATCGTTGCGTTGGGCCCGGCTCCATCGGCGAATGCCACCCCTTGCGGCGCGCCCGAGGCGAACGTGGAACCACCCCCGCGGCAGGAGATGCCCGCGCCGCAGCCCGTTGTGGTGCCGCCCACCGGGCGGCGTCCCACTCATACGAATGACCAGGCGCCGCTGCCCAAGTTGGGCCCGCTGATCCAGTCCTTCCTCAGGCCGACCGCTCCCGGTCAGCGATACTCGGCCCCACTGCAACCCCAAGCCGGTGTGGTACCGCCGCCCGGGCCCAACCCTCCCGCGCCGGGCTTCCCGCAGACGCCGAATGCCACGCAGCTGCAGCCGAACGCGGCACCGAATCCGCCGCAGCCGGCACCGCAACCGGCGCCGCAGCCCGCGCCGCCGCCCCCGGCCAATATCGCGGGGGCGCCGACTTCGCTCGTCGACTGGGTGACCGGGCCCAACGGCCCCAACAAGACGCTGCAGCGATTCGGCATCTCCGGAACCGACCTCGGGATCATTTGGGACAACGGCGATCCCGCCAACCGGCAGGCCCTGATGGCCTTCGGTGACACATTCGGCTACTGCAAGGTCCGCGGCCAGGAATGGCGGTACAACGTACTGTTCCGCAGTAACGACCGTGACCTGTCTAAAGGAATCCACATCGCGGACGGCGTACCCAACAACAACTATTCGGGTTCACCGGTCTGGACGAACGGCCTGTCCAAGCAGGTGGTCAACTCCATCCACAAGGCGGCGCACGAAACGGGAATCATTCCGACCTCGGCCATCTC
Source organism: Mycobacterium sp. IS-836 (assembly GCF_001954275.1). GTDB lineage: Bacteria > Actinomycetota > Actinomycetes > Mycobacteriales > Mycobacteriaceae > Mycobacterium. Next base: position 43,289 of record NZ_MBEU01000068.1, read on the forward strand.
GATCGGGCGCACCCAATACATGAACTACATGTCCATCCAGCATTGGGGGCGCGACGGCGAATGGACAACCAACTACTCTGCGATCGCGAGATCCCTTGACAACGGCCAGAACTGGGGAATCTACCCCGGCTCTATGCGCACGGCTTCGGCCGACGCGGTCCCGGGTGTCGGGTTCACCCCGGGCAATGAGAATTTCCAGATGGGGTCGTTCATGCGGGGCACCGACGGTTACCTCTATTCGTTCGGAACCCCGTCGGGACGTGGCGGTGCGGCGTACCTGTCGCGAGTGCCCCCGAACGCTTTGCCCGACCTCACCAAGTACCAATACTGGAACGGCGACAACGGCGGGCGCTGGGTCCCGAACAATCCGGGCGCGGCGACGCCGGTTTTCCCCGGCCCGGTGGGCGAAATGTCGTCCCAGTACAACAGTTATCTGAAGCAGTACTTGGTGCTGTACACCAACGGTGGCAGCAACGACGTCGTGGCCAGGACGGCGCCGGCTCCCCAGGGGCCGTGGAGTCCCGAACAGCCGCTGGTGTCGTCGTTCCAGATGCCCGGTGGGATCTACGCGCCGATGATCCATCCCTGGTCGTCGGGCCGGGACCTGTATTTCAACCTGTCGCTGTGGTCGGCCTACGACGTGATGTTGATGCACACCGTGCTGCCTTAGCCTTTCGGCTTGACCTGCGGTGATGCCGCGTTTGTGCAATAGTGTTTGCCTGATGAAGAGACAAGCAGCAGTGGCGATCGCTATCGGCGCCGCATTCGCGGCAACGCCGGTCGCTCATGCCGACAACAACTGGATTGCCATGGCGATGTCCGATTCCACCGGGCAGATCAAGTTCGTTGACGGTGGGACCAGTCAAGGTGCCGCGGAGCAGAAGGCGATGGAGACGTGTCGCAAGGCCATCAGCGACTGTCGCCTTCTGGCCAGCGGGCAGGGCGGGTGCATCGCGCTCGTTTTGAACAGCGCGAAAACCAAGTACTTCGGCGGCTGGGGCCCGACCCGCGAAGAAGCCGAGGCGGCGGCGCTAGGGATCGCCGGCGGCGGAACGGTCCAAGCCGGGCACGGCCACTGTCAAGGCGACGGGGGCGCCGGCGGGGGTTAGGTGCACCCGCTTACGTGGATTCGCCGCCCGGCTCCGACGCAGACACTCACCGGCGGCGGAGGGGGTGGGGGCGGCGGAAAGTCCTGCGGCAGTGGCGCATAGTCGGCCGGCGGCGGGACGTAGGTGTTGACCGTGTCGGCTACGTTGGTGCACCCGCTCACCGAAACACGCCTGCCGACGCTCGCGCACACGTCGGCGTTGGCCACGCCGGAGGGCTGCACGACGGCATATATCTCAGGAATCGATGTAAGGGCCAACACAGTTATGCCCGCGGCGGTCCAAGACCGCATCAACAGATTCATCGCGATCTCCTTTCCGTCACTCCGATCGCGTTACGGAGCGGCCCCCTGGCCAAGTAATGGAGTCCACTGGCAACGCTGCCTGATGTCGGTTAGCGGCTGGCGGATTGCTTCCAGGTCGGCTTGCTCTTGTGGGTTGGCGCTGAAGTAGTTCTGGACGTCGCCTTGGATCTGATCCTTGGGCTGATCCTGAAGCCCGGTGTAGAAGCCATTCACGTCGGGGTGAGTGAACAGATAGGTCGAGAGCGACGTGGCAACACCGGCCGCGACACCGGCTACGTCCGCGGCTGTGCAGTTGGGCGGGCGCGGCGGCGGGTCGGCCGCGGCGGTCCCCGCGGTGGCGCACCACAGCGCGCCGGTGGCCGCCACGGCGCCGATCGCGCCGACGACCACTCGGCGCGAAACGATTTCTGAGAGGAACATGTCTGGCTCCTTCCTCCGATAAACGATCCGGCCGCACCCGATAGCTGCCTCAAGCTAAGTAGACATCAACAACGGCCTGCAGCGATACAGCTACGCCGCCGCGATCGTCGACATCAGCGGACGGAGCGTCTTGAACAGCGGCTGCCTATCGCGCAGATAGAAGTGGCCGCCCCGGAGGATCTGCACGGAGAAGTCCGCCGTTGTCCGCGAACGCCATTCGCGCAAGTCCGATTCACTCACGAGCGGGTCCTCGCTGCCGCCGAAGACATGAATCGGGCACGGCAGCTGGGCTGTGTCGTCTTCCTCGTCGGTCATGCACAGCCGCAAGTCGTGTCGAGTGGTGGTGACGGCTCGCTCGTGCAGAGTCGGCCACCGCGTTAGCTGCGGAGGCAGCCCGCCTAGGTCCGACAGCAGCGTCGCAAGCTGGTCGTCGTCGAGGAGGTCCACGACATGCAGTGGCGGCGGAAGGTGCGGTGGGCCATAGGCCGACAGTAAGACCGCCCGCGGCAGCGGCGATCCCTGCGCGGCGCGCACGCACGCCAACCGGTATGCCTGCAGGGCGCCGAAACTGTGGCCGAAGAACATGTGCGGTTCGTCAAGATCGGTCCGCAGCTGATCGTTCAGCTCGTCGACGAGCTGCCGCAGTGTGGTGAAGCGCTGCCGGTCGGCGACCTCGACCGGAATCACGTCGACCGCCGGCCTCAGCGCCTTACCCCAGGCGTTGAATGCCAACCCGCCGCCCCCGGCGTGGTGAAAGCAGAACAACTTCACGGTGTCAGTCGTCTTTCTCGTCGAGGCTTACCGAATCCGCGATCCGGCAAGCCCTTTGAGGGGATGCCAGAGGAAACCCTGCGGTCGCGGGTGTCGACGGCGGGTTTTCGTCGCCGGGCCCGGGTGGCCTGCGTTCACCAGCTTCAGCTCGTCGGCCAGCGCCTTGACCATGAAGTGGATCTGTTCGGATGAGTGGCAGCTGGTGACAAAGAATCGAATCCGCGCTTCTTCTTCCGGCACGGCGGGAAAGATGATCGGGTCGGCATTGATGCCGCGCCGCTGCAGGGCATACGCGAGTTGCAGAGCCTTGGTCGAGCTGCCGACGACGACCGGGATCATCGGGGCGCACGCTGGGTGGCCGGTGTCGATGTCGGCTTCGCGGGCCAGGCTCATGAAGAGCGCTTCATTCGCGCGGCGCCGGCGCAGGTGTTCGAGTAGCGTCCAGCGCCCGGTGGCTCTCCGTTTTGCCGCCGCAGGCGCGATCGCGTCGACGCAAGAGTTGGTGTTCATGCTGTGCTCCGTACTTTCGTGGGGCCGACCCGGGTGGGCCGCGCTCACAGGTAGGAGCGTCAGGCTCGACCAACGTGGACAGTTTTTTCCGAAGGACTTTCTGTGCCGGCGGCGGAGGAACAGTATGGAGAGGGGGTTCGGACCCAGAGGAGGAACCGATGACCCCAGACGGTTTGAGTAGTCGCATAGGTTTGGGCGCCGCGTCGCTCGCGATTGCACTCGCGCTTCCCTCAGTCGCCTCCGGCGATACTCCGTCCTGGAACGGCGAGTACGCGATCACGTTCATCGTCGGTCCCAAGGACGGGACCAGCGTGGCGGCCAGTCAGCCGGAGGTGCAGTACACCGATACCTACACGTTCCATTCGAGCTGTGCGAGCGGCAAGTGTGTCGCCACGATCGTCGGCGGGCCGCCGCCGAGGAACCCGACGGTTCCACAACCGGTCCAATTCACCTGGGACGGGTCGTCATGGACGCAAGTCAGCGATTTCCAATGGGATTGCATGATGCCCGACACCTCCATCCAATGGAGTCCGGCCCGAGGCACAACCCGCTACACGCCCCAACCCGACGGGTCACTGTCCGGCACCATGCACACCGACATCCTGAACGGGCCGTGCCAGGGGACACTTGACATCAACATGACTGCCCAGCGCGTGTGAAAGTCGTGCGCGATCGCCGAGATCTTTCTCATCGCGACTTGCTGAAATCGCTGTGCGGCAAGCTAATTGGGGATAGTTGAAAATTTGCGGACCTAGCCGCGCGTGTTCAGCAGCTCCAGCTCCTCGGCCAATGCGTTGACCATGAACCGGATCTGGTCTTCCGAGTAGCAGCTGGCAACAAAGAACTGCAGGCCCGCTCTGTCTTCCGGCGCAAAAAGGATCGGGTAGGCATTGATGCCGCGCCGCATCAGGGCGCCCGACAGGCGTAGCGCCTTGATCGAGCTGCCGACGATGCACGGGATCACAGGGCTGTCGGCGCGTTCCTCGGTTGCGATGCCGGCTTCGTGCGCCAGACTCAGGAAAAGCGCGGCATTCTGGCGGCGCCGGCGTTGGTGTTCGAGTAGTGCCCGGCGCCCAGTGGCTCTACGTATCGCCGCCGCGGGCCCGATCATGTCCAGGCAGGGGTTGATGTTCACGCTGTGCTCCGTACTTTCGTGGGCGGACCCTTGTGGACCGCGCTCACAGGTAGGAGCGTCCGACTCGGCTAACGCGGACAGTTTTTCCGCAGAACTTTGGGAACCCGCGGTCGGGCGACTGTCCCCGGCCGCAATCGGGGTGGATGGACCTGAAAACGGCCCTGGTGAGGAAGCTCCCCGGCTGGAACTCAGCGGATAACGATGCCGACACGGCCCAGGCATGCGCCGACGCGGCGTCCGCGTACAAGTCAGCCTTTGCGGGCGACGTCTTGGCTCAGGATCTGGGGCCACGTCTCGACATCGGCCGGGCTGTGCGCCACGGTGAGCGTTGACCGCGGCATCAGTGCGGCAAGCGATTCCGCTGTCGACATCGGATGCGCGGGGTCGCCGACCCAGGCCAGAATCGTCGTCGGCACATCGATTCGTGCGACCGCTTCGCGAGCGGGCAGGTCGCTGAGGGCCGCGCCCCGAAACAGTGACGGCAGCAGCGCGTCGGCCACATCGGGAACCGTTTCGGGCCTGCCGACCGTGGCTGGCGGCGGAGTCGCCCCACGCGACGACGCGACGAAGGCACCGACACCCTCGGTTTCGATGAAGTCGGCCGCAGCCCGGTAGATCGCCGCCTGCGCGGGCCGGGTTTCCCACGCGGTGGCCGGCACCATCAGCGTGAGGCCGGCGAAGCGGTCCGGCTCGCGGGCGGCAGCGTGCAGCAGCGTGCCGGCACCCATGGACGGGCCGACTCCGTGCACCCGCTCGCCGGGAAACCATTTGTCGAGCAGCTGCAGAAGATCCTCGGCAAGGCTTTCCCATCGGTAATCCTCCGGGACCTTGCGCCCTGTCGACTTGCCATGGCCGCGTGCGTCGTACCGCAGCAGTCGGGTCCCGCTGAGGCCCCTGCCGAGGTCGAGATTGAGCACCCGGTCACGCGCGCGGCTGGAGGTGAGCCCGTGCAGTTGAACTACGGGATGACCGCCTTCGTCGCTCAGTTCAACCGCAAGCTCTGCTCCGGGAACCACGAAAGTGGACATCACCCAACTCGTTTCACGACCCGACGGCTCGCCCCGCGCTGACCGAGCATCCAGGCTAACTGGGGCGTTAGGGTACCGCCATGCGGCTGACGAACGTGGCGCACCTGCGGCTACCCTTCGGACGACTCTGGGGCTACGACGTGGCGGTGTCTGACCTCGGCCGGCAGCTCCCGGTGTCTTTCGACCAGCGCATCCACGTTTGTGCGGGCGCACGACCCGGCTCCTGGATGGCTCTGTCCATTCGGTTGCCGGCGGGGGTGAGCCGCCAATCGTTGGCCGATGCGTGGCTGGGCGTGATCGCCCGCCACGGCACCCTCCGAACGGCATTCACACCCGGGGCGGACGGCGATCCGCAGCTGCATGAGATCGATATTCACCCGGGCAAGTGGGTAGAGCACGAGATCACTCCGGGCCAGGCGGTCAACGACGCACTGCGAGTGGTTCTCAATGCGACATGCTCGCCCTATCAGCGGCCCTCACATCGGTTGTGTGTGTTGGAGACTGCCGCCGGATTGACGGTGGTGATCGCTGCCGACCACGCCCACGTGGACATGTGGTCGATGCTGGTGATTGCCCGGGACCTGTTGTCGATGCTCGCCGACGCGCGGATCGGACGCACGTCGTCGCCGCAGCCGCCGCCGGCATTTGTCGTGCACACCCAAGCACTGTTGGACCGTCCCGCCGCACCGGAACGCGTGCGCGCGCGATGGGCACAAATCATCAGCGACAGCGGCGGGGTGATGCCACGGTTTCCGCTGCCGTTGGGTGCGTCCGGGCCGCATCCGGAACGCGTTGAAGTGCGTGACGTGTTCGATGTCGATGACGGCGCCGCGTTCGTCGCGCGGGCGCGCGACGACGGTGTCTCGACGCTGGCACTCGCGGTGGTCGCCATGACTGCGGTGACCCGAGAGTTGGCCGGGGCGCCGCTGCGCGCGGTCTTCCCCGTGCACAGCCGATTTGAAGACAAATGGCACGACTCGGTGGGCTGGTTCATCACCAACTCGGTCCTGGAGTCGGCGGTTGCCGAGCCGCACGCCGCGGCCGCCGCCGTCAAAGAAGCCGTGCAGCTTGGTTCCTGGCCACTAGCCGACGTACTGGCTCCGTGGGGTGGAATGCCCATCGCGCCAGGCATGTTCGCGATTTCCTGGCTGGACCAAAGCAGACTTCCGGTGCGCATCGACTCGGTCGGACTCGACGCCCAGTATGTGAGCGCGAGCGTTGACACCGACGGCGTCATGCTCTGGTTCATCCAGGACGAGTCCGGGCTACATCTGCGATGCCGCTACCCGGATACCGCGGAGGCACGAACCAACGTCGGGGCGTGGCTGGACCTGTTGGTGGCGCGCCTACAGGGACTCGCGCAGTCCTCGGTTCGAGGACTGCTGCAGGTAGCGGACCGTACATATCGGGTGCAGCGCGCGACGCGCGAACACGTGGGGGTGATCGCCCAGCTGCTCTCCGACGACGAATTCGCTCAGGATCGCGAAGACGCCGAACTCGAACGCTACGAGGCGGCCTACGACATCGTCGTTCGCAACCGATCCAACTATCTCGGGGTCGTCCTGGACGGTTCCGATGCGGTCGTCGCGACTGTGCAATTGACCATCATCCCCGGCCTTTCCCGCGGCGGCGCGACCCGGCTGCAGATCGAGGGATTACGGGTCGCCAAAGCCGAACGCGCTCAGGGTCTTGGTACTGCACTTGTCGAGTGGGCACACAGCTACGGCCGAGCGCGCGGGGCACGGCTGGCGCAGGTGACCACCGACGAGGCTCGCGAAAGGGCCCGGGCGTTCTATCGCCGGCTCGGGTACCACGCCGCCCACGTCGGGCTGAAATGCACGATCTGAGTCCGGTTTACTCCAGTGGCGCTCAAAAACCACCTCTGACCTGCTTAAATGCGTTGTGCCCCCGGCAGGATTCGAACCTGCGGCCTTCTGCTCCGGAGGCAGACGCTCTATCCCCTGAGCTACGGGGGCGCGACAACATAGTCGTTGCGCCATTGGGCCCAGCCAGAGTAACGCATGGACGTGACGGCCGTGACGATGCCACAGATCAAGAGGCCCGCGCCTGGGCACTCGGGCGCAGCGCCCCGGGTGATCGCCCGGTGTGTTTCTTCACCAGTCGGTGCAGAGTCGCCGGATCGGCCAACGCCACCGCGGCGGCGATCTCCTCGAGGGGCATGCAGCTGGTGCAGCGAGCGTTCGAGGCGAACCCGCTGCACCAGCTGCAACGGACTGAGGCCCATGGCGTTTCGCGTCCGGCGCGCCAGCGTTCGGGTGCTGGGCCCGCACAACCGGGCCAGCGAGTCGAGCGTGTGCGATTCGTCCAACCGCGATCGGACGAAAGCCAGTGGGCTCAGAACGGCGCGATCCGCCGGCTTCCGGACATCGTCCCGATTGCGGGATTCGAGCACCTGACGTCCGTCGCACCCTGATGCTGGTTCGTCCGGGCAAACCAGTTGGCGCAAGCCATGATTGGCGAGCCGAACTCCCGTTTCCGCCTGCCCACACCGGCGCTGGTCCTCGACGAGGCGGTGCTGGACGCCAACATCGGTCGAATGGCCGAGCGCACCCGCGGGAGGGTGGCCCTGCGTCCGCACGCCAAGACCCGAAGCCAACAACGGCGTCGTCATCCCTCCGTACGATGCCGTCGACCCGATTTGGCTAGTTCCCCCGCCGACGGGCACTAGAACCGCTGAGCTGAGCGCGCGACCAATCCTCGGAGACTCTTCGAGCGGCTACGGTCGATCCTGCACGGAAAAATCCTCCATTCGGACTTATTGGCCTCGGCGAGGGTGTAATTACTGTGAGCATGCGTTTCATCTATGTTGGTGCGGCGGTCGGTATGGCCATCGCCGCCCCGGTCATGGCATCGGTTGTGCTGAATGGGCCGTCCGCTCGCGCTGACAACCGCGCTTCCCAGACCTATTACGAGGGTTGCATGTTAGGTATTCCGGGCACCGCGGGGCGGCAAATCGAAGTGAATAGGCTCTGGTTCGTGATGCGGCAGGATCTCAATTCCGGTGTTCCCAACGAGGCATTTCAGAAGGCGGAAATTCCAAAGATACAGCAGATGGGATTCGACGAGGACGTTGCTGAAAATGCCGTGCGTTGTTTTTATTTCAGCACCCCTTATTTAGACGACAACCCATAGGACAGGACCTGGGCGCTGCCATGCTGGGTAATCCTAGTTAGTGACTACCTAAGCAAGGTCATGAAATCGGCCCGCCGCCCCGAGCAGGATGACGGCCCGAGCGGCGTCGACGTTGGCGCGCGGGGAGTTGCGATGGGGGTGTGCCGTCAGCCAACGTCACACACGGCTGTCCCGGTTTCGCCCGACACAATGGACGCTCACGGTAAACCAGGCTTCGCGTACTTGTACGCGAAGCCTTGCCGAGGCCGGTCATCGCTCGGCACACCTGTCCACCGCGGCAAGCGCTTCAATCAACAGCCGGCGCAGCTTGAACAGCGGAGTGTTCACCCATTCAGGATCAGCCCAACCTTCCACATCGTCCGCGGCCTGCATGAGAGCGGCCGCCAGTCGCCGCCACCGTAATGGATTCGGGCGTAGGGACTGAAGCCCATAGGATGGACGTTCGTGACCCCCGCTGACCTGGCTGAGCTGCTCAAAACCACCGCTGCTGCGGTGCTTGCCGAGCGCGGGCTGGATGCTGCCGTATTAACGCAGCCGGTCACCGTGGAGCGGCCCCGCAACCCGGAGCACGGCGACTATGCCAGCAACCTGGCCATGCAGCTGGGCAAGAAGGTCGGCGCTAATCCGCGTGAGCTGGCCGGATGGCTCGCCGAAGCGCTGGCCCAGGCCGACGGCATCGCCTCGGCCGAAGTCGCCGGGCCGGGTTTCATCAACCTGCGCCTAGAGGCGTCGGCCCAGGCCAAGGTCGTCAACGACGTGATCGACGCCGGGGACAGCTACGGCCATTCCGGCGCGCAGGCCACCCACAAGGTCAACCTGGAATTCGTCTCGGCCAACCCGACCGGACCGATCCACATCGGCGGTACCCGCTGGGCCGCCGTCGGCGACGCGCTGGGCCGCCTGCTGTCCACGCAGGGCGCCGACGTCGTGCGCGAATACTATTTCAACGACCACGGCGCCCAGATCGACCGGTTCGCCAGCTCGCTGATCGCCGCGGCCAAAGGCGAACCGGCCCCGGCCGACGGCTACGCCGGGACCTACATCACCGACATCGCCGCGCAGGTATTGCAGCAGGCACCCGACGCGCTGAGCCTGCCCGAGCCGGACATGCGCGAGACCTTCCGCGCGATCGGGGTCGACCTGATGTTCACCCACATCAAGAAGTCGTTGCACGAGTTCGGCACCGACTTCGACGTCTACACCCACGAAGACTCGATGCACACTAGCGGCCGCGTCGACCAGGCCATCGCCAGGCTGCGGGAGACCGGCAACATCTACGAGAAGGATGGCGCAACTTGGTTGCGCACCAGCGCTTTTGGTGACGACAAGGACAGGGTCGTGATCAAGAGCGACGGCAAGCCGGCCTATATCGCCGGTGACATCGCCTACTACTTGGACAAGAGGCAACGCGGCTTCGACCTGTGCATCTACATGCTCGGCGCCGACCATCACGGATACATCGCCCGGCTCAAGGCCGTGGCCGCCGCGTTCGGCGACGACCCGGCCACCGTCGAGGTGCTCATCGGGCAGATGGTCAACCTGGTCCGCGACGGCCAGCCCGTCCGCATGAGCAAGCGGGCGGGAACGGTGATCACGCTCGACGACCTGGTCGAGGCCATCGGGGTCGACGCCGCGCGCTACAGCCTGATCCGCTCGTCGGTGGACACACCGATCGACATCGACCTGGCGCTATGGTCCTCGGCGTCGAACGAAAACCCGGTCTATTACGTGCAATACGCGCATGCGCGGCTTTCCGCGCTGGCCCGCAACGCCGCCGAACTGGGTCTCGTCCCCGACACCGCGCACCTCGAGCTGCTCAGCCACGACAAGGAGGGCGCGCTGCTGCGCACCATCGGCGAATTCCCGCGGGTACTCAACACGGCGGCCTCCCTGCGCGAACCCCACCGCGTATGCCGCTACCTGGAAGACCTCGCCGGTGACTACCACCGGTTCTATGACTCGTGCCGGGTGTTGCCGCAGGGCGATGAACAGCCCACCGACCTGCACACCGCGCGGCTGGCGCTGTGCCAGGCCGCTCGCCAAGTCATCGCCAACGGGCTGGCGATCCTCGGAGTCACAGCCCCGGAGCGAATGTGAACGTCCATCCCGCCGGTCCCCGGCACGCCGAAGAGACCCGGCACACCGAGAGTCCGCCGCGGCCGCAATCCGCCGAGGAGCTGCTGCGGTTGGCACCGAATGTGTGGCCGCGCAACATAGCTCGCGACGAAGCCGGTGTCGCCAGCATCGCCGGAGTGCCGCTGACCGACCTCGCCCAGGAGTACGGCACCCCGCTGTTCGTCATCGACGAAGACGACTTTCGCTCGCGCTGTGCAGAGATCGCGTCGGCCTTCGGCGGCGGCCACAACGTGCACTACGCCGCCAAGGCTTTCCTGTGCAGCGAGGTCGCGCGCTGGATCGACGAGGAAGGCCTGTCGCTCGACGTGTGCACCGGCGGCGAGCTGGCGGTGGCGCTGCACGCCGACTTCCCGCCGGAGCGGATCACCTTCCACGGCAACAACAAATCGGTCGCGGAGCTGACAGCCGCGGTGAAAGCCGGTGTGGGCCATGTCGTTTTGGACTCGATGACCGAAATCGAGCGCCTCGAGTCGATCGCGGCTGAGGCCGGTGTCGTCCAGGACGTCTTCGTTCGTCTCACCGTCGGCGTCGAAGCCCACACCCACGAGTTCATCTCCACCGCGCACGAGGACCAGAAGTTCGGCCTGTCGGTGGCAAGCGGCGCGGCGTTGGCGGCGGTGTCCCGGGTATTCGACACCGATCACCTGCGACTGGTCGGGTTGCACAGCCATATCGGTTCGCAGATCTTCGACGTCGCCGGGTTCGAACTGGCCGCGCACCGCGTCATCGGCCTGCTCCACGAGATCGTCGACCAGTTCGGGATCGACAAGACCGCGCAGATCTCGACGGTGGATCTTGGTGGCGGCCTGGGTATTTCGTATCTGGCCTCCGACGATCCACCGCCGATGGCCGAACTCGCGGCCAAGTTGAGCGCCGTCGTGAGCAGCGAGTCGGCGGCGGTCGGGTTGTCCGCACCCAGGCTGGTCGTCGAGCCCGGCCGCGCCATCGCCGGACCGGGCACCATCACCTTGTATGAGGTCGGCACCGTCAAGGACGTCGACGTGAGCGCCACGGCGAACCGGCGCTACGTCAGCGTCGACGGCGGCATGAGCGACAACATCCGAACGGCGCTCTATGACGCCCAATACGATGTCCGGCTGGTCTCGCGAGTCAGCGATACGCCGGCGGCGCTGGCCCGCATCGTCGGAAAACACTGCGAGACCGGTGATATCGTCGTGCGCGACGCGTGGGTGCCCGGCGACCTGCGCCCCGGCGACTTGCTGGGAGTGGCGGCCACCGGCGCCTACTGCTATTCGCTCTCGAGTCGTTACAACATGATCGGCCGGCCCGCCGTGGTCGCCGTGCGTGCGGGGCGGTCCCGCCTGATCCTGCGCCGCGAGACGGTCGACGATCTGCTGAGTCTGGAAGTGAGGTGAACTGTGCCCGGTGACGAAAAGCCGGTCGGCGTGGCGGTACTGGGTTTGGGCAACGTCGGCAGCGAGGTTGTCCGGATCATCGAGGACAGCGCGCAAGACCTCGCCGCTCGCGTCGGTGCACCCGTGGTGCTCCGCGGCGTCGGAGTGCGCCGCGTCGCTGACGATCGCGGCGTCCCGATCGAGCTTCTGACCGACAACGTCGAAGAGCTCGTCTCGCGCAAGGACGTGGACATCGTCGTGGAATTGATGGGGCCGGTGGAGCCGTCCCGCAAGGCGATCCTGTGCGCCCTCGAGCACGGCAAGTCCGTCGTCACGGCGAACAAGGCGTTGTTGTCCACCTCCACCGGGGAGTTGGCGCAGGCCGCGGAAAGCGCGCACGTCGACCTGTATTTCGAGGCGGCGGTCGCGGGCGCTATTCCGGTCATCCGGCCGCTCACCCAATCACTGGCCGGTGACACCGTGCACCGGGTGGCCGGCATCGTCAACGGCACCACCAACTACATCCTTTCGGAGATGGACAGCACCGGTGCCGACTACGAGAGCGCGCTGGCCGACGCGAGCGCGCTGGGCTACGCCGAGGCCGACCCCACCGCGGACGTCGAGGGCTACGACGCCGCGGCCAAGGCCGCGATTCTGGCATCCATCGCCTTCCACACCCGGGTGACCGCCGACGACGTCTACCGCGAAGGCATCACCGAGATCACCCCGGCGGACTTCGTGTCCGCACGGTCCTTGGGATGCAACATCAAGCTGCTGTCCATCTGCGAGCGCATCACGGGCGACGATGGCCAGCAACGGGTTTCGGCGCGCGTCTATCCGGCGCTGGTGCCCATGTCGCATCCGCTGGCCACCGTCAACGGGGCATTCAACGCCGTTGTCGTCGAGGCCGAGGCCGCGGGCCGGCTGATGTTCTATGGCCAGGGGGCCGGGGGAGCGCCCACCGCATCGGCGGTGACCGGCGACCTGGTGATGGCCGCCCGCAACCGGGTGCTCGGCAGCCGTGGTCCGAGGGAGTCCCGGTATGCCCAACTGCCCATCGCACCAATGGGTTTCATCAACACCCGCTATTACGTCAGCATGAACGTCGCCGACAAGCCCGGCGTCTTGTCTTCGGTGGCGGCGGAATTCGCCAAGCGTGAGGTGAGCATCGCCGAGGTCCGCCAGGAAGGCGTGGTCGACGAAGGTGGGCGACGGGTGGGAGCCCGCATCGTGGTGGTCACGCACACCGCCACCGACGCCGCGCTCTCCGAAACCGTCGATGCCCTAGCCGATTTGGACTCCGTCCACGGCGTGGCGAGCGTGCTGCGACTGGAAGGGACCAGCCTATGAGCGCCCCCCGGGCGACCCCGACGGCCACGCACCAACCGTGGCCGGGCGTGATCGCGGCGTACCGCGACCGGTTACCGGTCGGCGACGATTGGACGCCGGTCACGCTGCTCGAGGGCGGCACGCCGCTGATCGCGGCGACCCGGCTGTCGGAAAAGACCGGCTGCACCGTCCATCTCAAGGTCGAGGGCCTCAATCCCACCGGCTCCTTCAAGGACCGGGGCATGACTATGGCCGTCACCGACGCGTTGGCCCGCGGCCAGCAGGCGGTGTTGTGCGCGTCGACGGGCAACACCTCGGCGTCGGCGGCCGCATATGCCGCCCGCGCCGGGATCACCTGCGCGGTGCTGATACCCCAGGGCAAGATCGCGATGGGCAAGCTGGCGCAGGCGGTAATGCACGGCGCCAAGATCATCCAGATCGACGGCAATTTCGACGACTGCCTGGAACTGGCCCGCAAGATGGCCGCCGACTTCCCGACGATCTCGTTGGTCAACTCGGTCAACCCGGTGCGCATCGAGGGCCAGAAGACGGCGGCCTTCGAGATCGTCGACGCGCTGGGCGCCGCACCGGACGTACACGCCCTTCCCGTCGGCAACGCCGGCAACATCACCGCGTACTGGAAGGGCTACACCGAATATCACCAAGCGGGTGTGATCGACAAGCTGCCCCGCATGCTGGGCACCCAGGCCGCCGGCGCGGCGCCGTTGGTGCTGGGTGAACCGGTCAGGCACCCCGAAACCATTGCCACCGCGATCCGGATCGGCGCGCCGGCGTCGTGGACGGCCGCGGTTGCGGCGCAGCAGCAATCGAACGGGCGTTTCCTGGCCGCCACCGACGACGAGATTCTTGCGGCATATCACTTGGTCGCCAGCTGCGAAGGCGTGTTCGTCGAGCCGGCCTCCGCCGCCAGCATCGCGGGGCTGCTCAAGGCCATCGACGACGGTTGGGTCGCCCGCGGGTCGACGGTGGTGTGTACGGTGACCGGCAATGGCCTCAAGGATCCCGACACCGCACTGCGGGACATGCCGAGCGTGTCTGCCCTGCCCGTCGATCCCGTGCTTGTCGTCGAGAAGTTGGGGCTGGCCTAGTGGTTAAGGCCTTTTGGTGAGCCAGGTACTGCCAGCCGGGCTGCTGGCGAGCGCCGTGGTGTCGGCGTCCAGTGCGAACCTCGGCCCGGGTTTCGACAGCATCGGCCTGGCCCTGAGTCTGATCGACGAGATCATCGTGGAGACAACGGATTCCGGTCTGACCGTCGAAGTCGAGGGGGAGGGCGCAGGGCAGGTGCCACTCGGTCCCGAGCATCTTGTGGTGCGTGCCGTCGAGTGCGGGTTGCGCGCCGTGGGAGTCAAGGCCGCGGGCCTGGTGGTGCGCTGCCGCAACGCCATCCCGCATTCGTGTGGCCTGGGTTCATCCGCCGCGGCGGTGGTCGGCGGCCTGGCGGCGGTGAACGGCCTTGTCGCACAGACGGATTCGACGCCGCTGGCCAACTCCGAGCTGATCCAGCTGTCCTCCGAGTTCGAAGGTCATCCCGACAATGCCGCGGCGGCGGTGTTGGGTGGCGCGGTGGTGTCGTGGACGGACCGCACGGGCAACGATGCCAAATACTCGGCGGTGCCGCTGCGACTTCATCCCGGCATCCATCTGTACTGTGCGATCCCCGAAGCGCGCTCGTTGACCGCGGAGACCCGGGTGCTGTTGCCCGCCCAGGTCAGCCACGACGATGCGACGTTCAATGTCAGCCGCGCCGCGTTGCTGGTGGTGGCGCTGACCGAGCGGCCGGATCTGTTGATGGCGGCCACCGAGGATGTTCTCCATCAACCCCAGCGCGCCCCGGCGATGCCCGCCTCGTCGGAATATTTGCGACTGCTGCGGCGTAATAACGTGGTAGCGACACTTTCGGGGGCTGGCCCGTCGCTCATCGCTTTGACCACTGAGCCGGAACTGCCCTCGGAAGTGCTGGAGTACGGCGCCGCGAACGGATTTACCATCACCGAGATGACCGCCGGCGAAGCAGTTCGCTGGAGTCCGGGAGTCACGGTTCCCAGTTAATCCACAGCGTGGCCGGAGGGTTTGCTTGCTTCCGGCAGGGATGCGGGTTATCCTCGGAGCCGTCCAGCAATCGCAGGATCTGCATCTGCATACTTACTGCCTTGCCGCTAGGACAACACCAATTCTTCTCGTGAACGAGGTTCGCCGCTTACTCCGCCGATCAAGGCGATCACCGTTGCAGAGTCGATGATTGGTCGCACTCGGCAATTTGGCTGAATGCAACGAACCCCCGTATCACGTGATCAACGGGGGAAGAAAGGAAATCCGTGACCGATACGGACCTGTTCACGGCGAGCGAAAGTACCGACGGCAGTCAGCCGTCGAGTCCCGTGAACACAGAAACGCCAGACACCAAAAGCGATGTCTCGGTTGGCTCCCTGTCCACCATGGTGCTGCCCGAGCTGCGCGCGCTGGCTAACCGTGCCGGCGTCAAGGGGACGTCAGGCATGCGCAAAAACGAACTGATCGCAGCGATTCAGGAAATCCGGGGACAGGCCAACGGTGCGTCGGCCCCCGCTGCCTCTTCTGACGCCGGCGACAAATCCGATACGGCGACTGCCGAAGCGCCTGCCGCCCAAGGGGAACCGCAAGTGGAACAGAACGATTCGGCGACCGAGGGCCCGCGCCGGGAACGGCGCGCCGCGACCCGCGACGCAGGATCGGGCGCCCGCACCGCCGACGAGGCGGATCGCGAGGGCACCGGCGACAGCAAGGCCTCTAGCGAGACGGACAAATCTGGCGACGCCGACAAGCGCCAAGGGGGCCAACGGGACGCCAAGAGCGACGAGCGCGGGCAGGACGCCGGCGGCGACCAGCAAGCCTCGGGCGGCCAGCAGAATCGCGGCGGCTCGAACCAGCAAGACGACGACGGCGAGGGGCGTCAGGGCCGGCGGGGACGCCGATTCCGCGAGCGCGACCGCCGGCGTCGCGGTGAACGTGGGGGCGACGGCGCCGACGCCGAACTGCGTGAGGACGACGTCGTTCAGCCGGTGGCCGGCATCCTTGACGTCCTCGACAATTACGCGTTCGTCCGCACCTCCGGCTACCTCGCTGGTCCGCACGACGTCTACGTCTCCATGAACATGGTCCGCAAGAACGGCCTGCGCCGCGGCGACGCGGTGACCGGCGCGGTTCGGGTGCCCCGCGAAGGCGAGCAGCCCAACCAGCGGCAGAAGTTCAACCCGCTGGTCCGCCTCGACACCATCAACGGCGGATCCGTCGAAGACGCCAAGAAGCGACCCGATTTTTCCAAGCTGACGCCGTTGTACCCCAACCAGCGGCTGCGTCTCGAAACCACCCCGGACCGGCTCACCACGCGCGTGATCGACCTGATCATGCCGATCGGGAAGGGCCAGCGAGCGCTGATCGTGTCGCCGCCGAAGGCGGGTAAGACGACGATCCTGCAGGACATCGCCAACGCGATCACCAAGAACAACCCGGAATGCCACCTCATGGTCGTGCTCGTCGACGAGCGGCCGGAGGAGGTCACCGACATGCAGCGCTCGGTCAAGGGCGAGGTCATCTCCTCGACGTTCGACCGGCCGCCGTCGGACCACACCCAGGCCGCCGAGCTGGCGATCGAGCGAGCCAAGCGGCTCGTCGAGCAGGGCAAGGACGTCGTCGTGCTGCTGGACTCGATCACCCGGCTGGGGCGCGCCTACAACAACGCATCGCCCGCGTCGGGCCGCATCCTGTCCGGTGGCGTCGACTCCACCGCGCTGTACCCGCCCAAGCGCTTCCTCGGCGCCGCGCGCAACATCGAGGAAGGCGGATCGCTGACAATCATCGCCACGGCGATGGTCGAGACGGGGTCCACCGGTGACACGGTCATCTTCGAGGAGTTCAAGGGCACCGGTAACGCCGAGCTCAAGCTGGACCGCAAGATCTCCGAACGCCGGGTCTTCCCCGCGGTCGACGTGAACCCGTCGGGCACCCGCAAGGACGAGCTGTTGCTCTCACCCGACGAGTTCGGCATCGTGCACAAGCTGCGCCGCGTGCTGTCGGGGCTGGATTCCCACCAGGCGATCGACTTGCTGATGTCGCAGCTACGCAAGACCAAGACCAACTACGAATTCCTGGTTCAGGTGTCCAAGACGACGCCTGGATCCATGGATACCGACTAGCGGGCAGCCCGCGCGAGGCCGGCCGTGGCGGAAACGCTTCAGCAGCTGCTTCGCGAACGCTTGGACCAGGACACCCCTGCGCTGAAGTACGGCGAGCGGGTCTGGACCTGGCGTGAGCACCTCGCCGATGCGGCCGCCACCGCCGCGGCCGTGATCCGCGTCGCCGATCCGGACCGTCCGCTGCACGTCGGCACGCTGCTGGGCAACACCCCCGAGATGCTCACCGCGATGGCGGCGGCGGCGCTCGGCGGGTACGTGCTCTGCGGGATCAACGACACCCGCCGCGGCGCGGCGCTGGCCAGGGATATCGGGCACGCGGACTGCCAGATCCTGCTCGTCGATCCGGCCCACACGGCGTTGCTGGACGGTCTCGACCTGCCCGGTGTGCAGGTCTTCGACGTGTCCGGCGAGGCCTGGCGGGCGCTGCTGGACGACGCCGGACCCCTGTCCCCATATCGAGAGGTCGCGCCCACCGACACGTTCATGATGATGTTCACGTCGGGCACCAGCGGCGACCCCAAGGCGGTGCAGGTCACCCATCTCACCGTGTTGTTCGCCGGCGCGACCCTGATCGCGCGGTGGGAGCTCGATGCGTCCGATGTCTGCTACATGTCGATGCCCCTGTTTCACGCCAACGCGCTGTTTACGGGGTGGAGCGTGGCGGTGGGCGCGGGCGCGGCCATGGTCCCCGCGACGTTCTCGGCATCCGGCCTGCTGCCCGATCTGCGCCGGTACGGGGCCACCTTCATGAACTACGTCGGCAAACCGCTGGCCTTCGTGCTCGCCACGCCGGAACGACCCGACGACGGCGACAACCCGCTGCGGGTCGCGGTCGGCAACGAGGCGAGCGATCGCGACATCGCCGAGTTCAGCCGTCGGTTCGACTGCACGGTGTGGGACGGCTTCGGCTCCACCGAGGCCGCGATCGTCATCACTCGCGAGGACGGCTGCCCGCCCGGGTCGTTGGGCCGGGGCTTTCCCGGTGTCGCCATCTACAACCCGGACAGCCTGGCCGAGTGTCCGGTCGCGACTTTCGGCGACGACGGTGCCCTCACCAACGCCGACGAGGCTATAGGGGAGCTGGTCAATACCACCGGCGCGGGATTGTTCGCCGGCTACTACAACGACCCGCAGGCCACCGATACCCGCCTTCGAAACGGCATGTTCTGGTCGGGCGATCTCGCCTACCGGGACGCCGACGGGTGGATCTACTTCGCCGGGCGCAGCGGTGACTGGTTGCGCGTCGACGGGGAGAACATGACCACGGCGCCCATCGAGCGGATCCTGCAAAGGTTGGCATCGGTCAGCCACGCGGCGGTCTATGCGGTACCCGACGAGCACGTCGGCGACCAGGTCATGGCGGCGATGGTGTTGCGGGACGGCGTCGCCCTGACTCCCGAGGAGTTCGGCGTGTTCCTGGCCGAACAGCCCGATTTATCCCCCAAGGCGTGGCCACGGTATGTCTGGCTCACCGACCGACTGCCGATCACGGCCACGAACAAGATCATCAAGCGGGAGCTGGCCGCCCGCGGCACCACACCCGACGGCGGTGTGCTGTGGACGCGCATCGGAAAAACCGGCGTCTACGCGCCGGCCTGATGCCGCTAGCGGCCCACGGGAATGCCTGGGCGCATCTCGGTGTTTGGGGAGATGGCGGTTGACCTGGCATAATGGTCGCTCGACTGCGCAGAACCAGATCAGGTTCGCGGTACGCCATATCGGCGGCCAATGATCGAAGAGGACATGATGAAAGCTGACATTCACCCCGCGTACGAGGAGACCACCGTGCACTGCGGGTGCGGCAACACCTTCCAGACCCGCAGCACCAAGCCCGGCGGCAACATCGTCGTCGAGGTCTGCTCGCAATGCCACCCGTTCTACACGGGCAAGCAGAAGATCCTGGACAGCGGCGGCCGGGTGGCGCGTTTCGAAAAGCGCTACGGCAAGCGCAAGGGCGGAGCCGCGGAGACGGCCGCGCCGGAGCAGGCCGACAAATAGCTGGCTTACCGACGCCCGAACTGTGCTGATTCCGCACAGGCCGGGCGTCGGTTTGCGTTTGCGGGAGGAGGTGACATGACGCAGCCGGTACAGACGATCGACGTGCTGCTCGCCGAGCATGCCGCCCTCGAGCTGCGGCTGGCCGATCCCGAGTTGCACAGCAATCCCGACGAGGCGCGCAAAGCCGGACGCCGGTTCGCCCGGCTGGCGCCGATCATCGCCACCTATCACAAGCTGACGTCTGCGCGCGGTGATCTGGAAACCGCCCGCGAACTGGCCGCCGACGACGAGTCGTTCGCCGACGAGGTCACCGAACTGGAATCCCGGGTCGCCGAACTGGACACCCAACTGACCGACATGCTGGCCCCGCGCGACCCGCATGACGCCGACGACATCGTGCTGGAAGTCAAATCCGGTGAGGGCGGCGAGGAATCGGCACTGTTCGCCGCCGACTTGGCCAGGATGTACATCCGCTACGCGGAGCGGCACGGCTGGAACGTGACGGTCCTGGACGAAACCACGTCGGACCTCGGCGGCTACAAAGACGCGACATTGACCATCGCCAGCAAGGGTGACACAGCCGACGGAGTCTGGTCGCGAATGAAATTCGAGGGCGGCGTGCACCGGGTGCAGCGCGTCCCGGTGACGGAATCCCAAGGCCGCGTGCACACTTCGGCGGCGGGCGTGCTGGTCTATCCGGAGCCCGAGGAGGTCGGCGAGGTGCAGATCGACGAGTCGGATCTGCGCATCGACGTGTACCGGTCGTCCGGCAAGGGCGGGCAGGGCGTCAACACCACCGACTCCGCGGTGCGAATCACGCACCTGCCCACCGGGATCGTCGTCACCTGTCAAAACGAACGCTCCCAGCTGCAGAACAAGACCCGCGCGCTGCAGGTGCTGGCGGCGCGCCTGCAGGCCATCGCGGAGGAACAGGCGTTGGCCGACGCTTCCGCGGACCGGGCGAGCCAGATCCGCACGGTGGACCGCAGCGAACGGATTCGCACCTACAACTTCCCGGAGAACCGGATCACGGATCACCGAATCGGTTACAAGGCACACAATCTCGATCAGGTTCTCGACGGTGACCTGGACGCGTTGTTCGACGCGCTGAGCGCCGCCGACAAGCAGTCTCGGTTGCAACAGGCATGACCGTCCTGCGGCGCGCAATCGACTCTGCTGCGGCGCAACTGGCCGAAGCCGGCATCGACTCTGCGCGCTACGACGCGGAGGAGTTGGCCGCGCACCTCACGGGCACCGATCGCGGTCGGCTGAGCCTGGTCGAGTCCATCGACGACGAATTTCTCTCGCGGTACTCCGACGTCGTCGCCGCGCGCTCGCGGCGGGTGCCGCTGCAGCATCTCATCGGGACGGCGGCATTTGGCCCGGTGCTGCTGCACGTCGGCCCCGGTGTGTTCATACCGCGACCGGAGACCGAGTCCCTGTTCGCGTGGGCCTCCGCGCAGCCATTGGCCGCCCGACCCCTCATCGTCGACGTGTGCACCGGATCCGGCGCGTTGGCCGTGGCGCTGGCCCGGCACCGTCCCGCCGCCCGGGTCATCGGCATCGACGACGACGAGGCCGCGCTCGACTACGCCCGCCGCAACATCGAGGGCACCGAAGTCGAACTCGTCCGCGCCGACGTCACCGCACCGGGCCTGCTTCCCGAGTTGGACCGGCGGGTTGACCTACTCGTGGCGAACCCGCCCTACGTTCCCGACAGCGTCATCCTGGAACCCGAAGTGGCCCAACATGATCCGCCGCACGCGGTGTTCGGCGGGCCCGACGGCATGGCGGTGATCGCCGCCGTGGTGGACCTGGCCGCGCGTTGGCTGGGCGCCGGCGGGCTTTTCGCCGTCGAGCACGATGACACCACGTCGTCGCGGACCGTCGAATTGGTCGAAAGCGCAGGGCTTTTCGACGACGTCCGGGCGCGGCAAGATCTGACCGGCAGGCCGAGGTTTGTGACGGCCCGCAGAAGGGGGAGCCGTGGCTGAGGTATTCGACTGTGCCGACCCCGACCAGCGTTCGCTGGGAATCTCCTCGGCGGTGGGGGCGCTGAAGGGCGGCCGTCTGGTCGTGATGCCGACGGACACCGTGTACGGCATCGGCGCCGATGCGTTCGACGGCACCGCCGTGGCCGCCCTGCTCGCGGCGAAGGGCCGCGGCCGCGACATGCCGGTGGGGGTGCTGGTCGGTTCGTGGCACACGATCGAGGGCCTGGTCTACACGATGCCCGACGGAGCCCGCGAACTGATCCGCGCATTCTGGCCGGGCGCGCTGAGTTTGGTAGTGACACAAGCGCCGTCGCTGCAATGGGATCTCGGCGATGCCCGCGGAACCGTGATGCTGCGAATGCCGCTGCAGCCCGTCGCCATCGAGCTATTGCGAGAGGTCGGACCGATGGCGGTTTCGAGCGCCAATGTTTCCGGCCGCTCGCCGGCGGTGACCGCTGACGAAGCGCGCAACCAACTCGGCGACCTCGTCGACGTCTATCTCGACGCGGGCCCGTCCGAGCAACAGGCGGCGTCCACGATCGTCGACCTGACCGGAGCCGCACCGCGCATCCTGCGGGCGGGTCCGGTCAGCGCCGAACGGATCGCCGAAGTGCTCGGGACGGACCCGGGAAGCCTCATCGCCTAGCTCGGCGCGGTGGATCTCAGGTTGGTGCAGTACGGTCTCGACGTGTCCAGCGACGTAGCCAGCCTTGCCGGCGGCTTGTTCGCCCTGTCCGATCGCGGCGCCGGTGTTCCGCTGCGCGAGCTGGCCCTCGTCGGGCTGACCGCGGCCATCATCACCTACTTCGCCACCGGACCGGTGCGGGTGCTGGCGACCCGATTGGGGGCGGTCGCCTATCCGCGGGAACGCGATGTGCACGTGACCCCGACCCCACGCATGGGCGGACTGGCGATGTTCGTCGGCGTTGTCTGCGCCGTCTTTCTGGCGTCGCAGCTTCCCGCGCTCACCCGCGGGTTCGTCTATTCCAGCGGAATGCCCGCGGTGCTGGTCGCCGGCGCGGTGATCATGGGCATCGGGCTGATCGACGACCGCTGGGGCCTGGACGCGCTGACCAAGTTCGCCGGCCAGATCACCGCGGCCAGTGTGCTGGTCACCATGGGCGTCGCATGGAGCGTCATCTATATCCCGTTGGGCGGTGTCGGCACGGTGGTGCTCGACCAGGCCTCGTCGATCCTGCTCACCCTGGCGCTGACCGTGTCGGTAGTCAACGCGATGAACTTCGTGGACGGGCTCGACGGGCTGGCCGCCGGGGTGGGTCTCATCATGGCGATGGCGATCTGCATGTTCTCGGTCGGCCTGCTCCGCGACCACGGCGGTGACGTGCTGTTCTATCCGCCGGCGGTGATTTCGGTGGTGCTGGCGGGGGCCTGTCTGGGCTTTCTGCCGCACAACTTCCACCGGGCCAAGATCTTCATGGGCGACTCGGGCTCGATGCTGATCGGTTTGATGCTCGCCGCGGCATCCACGACGGCCGCCGGACCCATCTCGCAGAACGCCTACGGTGCTCGGGATGTGTTTGCTCTGCTGTCACCCTTCCTGCTGGTGGTGGCGGTCATGTTCTTTCCGATGCTCGATCTGCTGCTCGCGATCGTGCGCCGGACTCGGGCCGGGCGCAGCGCGTTCAGCCCCGACAAGATGCACCTGCACCATCGGTTGCTGCAGATCGGTCATTCGCATCGCCGGGTGGTCCTGCTCATCTATCTATGGGTCGGCATCGTCGCGTTCGGCGCCGCGAGCACGATATTTTTCAACCCGCGCGATACCGGCGCGGTGATGCTGGGGGCCATCGTCGTCGCCGGGGTGGCGACGGCGATCCCGCTCCTGCGCCGCCGCGACGACTACGAAGACGAGGACTACGACAGATAGTAGTAGTTTCGGTCACCGTATGATACGGTGCTGGTAGAACCCCGAAATGAAGCCTCGAGGGTTGCCGGCCAGCCGGCCCGCCGGACGCTTATCCGGTCGCGCCGATTCACGACCGACAAAGGGAGCTACCCCTTGGGTGATTCCAGTGTGACGTGCGATACGCTCGGCGGGCCACCGATCGGTCGGTCGGGGGACTTCCGCTCCACTACCTGGGATTGAGGTGCTGCAGTGACGACACCAGCGCAGGACGCGCCGTTGGTGTTCCCCTCTGTTGCTTTCCGTCCGGTTCGGCTGCTTGTTATCAGCGTCGGAATCACCGCGCTGGCGATCCTGGCCGCCGGATTGTCCGGTCACCTCATGCTCGGTGTGTTCTTCGGCGTCGGGTTGCTGTTGGGTTTGCTCAACGCACTGCTGGTGCGGCGTTCGGTCGCCTCGATCACCGCGAAAGAGCACCCACTGAAGAGCTCGATGGCGCTCAACTCGGCGACACGGTTGGCGATCATCACCGTGGTCGCGCTAGTCGTTGCCTACGTCTTCCGGCCGAACGGTTTGGGTGCGATGTTCGGGCTGGCGCTCTTCCAGGTGCTGCTCGTCGCGTCGACCGCGCTGCCGGTCTGGAAGAAGCTGCGCACCGGCGAGCCGGCGGCGACCGGCTCGGATGCGGAAGGAGGGAACACCAGCGATGACTGAGACGATCCTGGCCGGGTCCCAAATCGAGGTCGGCGAGCACACCACCGCGACCTGGCTCGGAATGACCGTCAACACCGACACCGTCCTGTCGACCGCGATCGCGGCGGTGATCGTGATCGCCCTGGCCTTCTTCCTGCGCGCCAAGATCACGTCGAGTGGCGTTCCCAGCGGAGTCCAATTGTTCTGGGAGGCGCTCACCATCCAGATGCGCAACCAGATCGAGGCCGCGGTCGGGATGCGCATCGCGCCGTTCGTGCTGCCGCTGGCGGTCACGATCTTTGTGTTCATCCTGATCTCCAACTGGCTGTCGGTTCTGCCCCTGCAGTACACCGATAAATCCGGGCACACCACCGAGTTGCTCAAGTCGGCGGCGGCGGACATCAATTACGTTCTGGCGCTGGCCCTTTTCGTGTTCGTTTGCTATCACGTGGCCGGGATCTGGCGCCGCGGCATCGTCGGGCACCCGATCAAGGTGCTCAAGGGGCACGTGGCATTTCTGGCGCCGATCAACGTCGTCGAGGAATTGGCGAAGCCGATCTCGTTGTCGCTCCGACTCTTTGGAAACATCTTCGCGGGCGGCATCCTGGTCGCGCTGATCGCGATGTTCCCGCCGTACATCATGTGGGCGCCCAACGCGATCTGGAAGTCGTTCGACTTGTTCGTCGGGGCGATCCAGGCCTTCATCTTCTCGATTCTGACGATCTTGTACTTCAGCCAAGCCATGGAGCTCGAGGAGCACCATGACTGAAACCTGGTAGACCGCTACCAGATAGCCACCACATAAAGGAGGAAAGAATGGACCCCACTATCGCTGCCGGTGCTCTCATCGGCGGTGGAATCATCATGGGTGGCGGCGCAATCGGAGCCGGTATCGGTGACGGTATCGCCGGTAACGCGCTGGTTTCGGGTATCGCCCGGCAACCCGAGGCGCAGGGCCGGTTGTTCACGCCGTTCTTCATCACCGTCGGTCTGGTTGAGGCGGCCTACTTCATCAACCTGGCGTTCATGGCGTTGTTCGTCTTCGCCACCCCCGTCACGTAGTTCGGCTGTGATGGGTTGCAATGGGTGAAGTGAACCCTATGGTTTTGGCGGCCAGCCAGGCGGTAGCAGAGGGCGGCAAGGGCGGCAGTAACTTCCTGGTCCCCAACGGCACCTTCTTCTTTGTGCTGGCCATCTTCCTGATCGTGCTCGCCGTCATCGGCACCTTCGTGGTGCCGCCAATCCTGAAGGTGCTGCGCGAACGCGACGCCATGGTCGCCAAAACCGCTGCCGACAACAAGAAATCGGCCGAGCAGTTCGAAGCGGCGCAGGCCGATTACGAGGCGGCCATGAAGGAAGCCCGCGTGCAGGCATCGTCGTTCCGCGACGACGCGCGCGCGGACGGCCGCAAGGTCGTCGAAGACGCGCGGGCCCGTGCCGAGCAAGAGGTGATGTCGACGGTGCAGGTGGCCTCCGAGCAATTGAAACGGGAAAGGGACGCAGTGGAATTGGATCTGCGCGCCAACGTCGGAACGATGTCGGCGACCCTGGCCAGCCGGATCCTCGGCGTCGACGTAACCACTTCGGCCGCGACAAGGTAATCATCAATGTCGACGTTCATCGGACAATTAATCGGGTTCGCGGTCATCGTGTTCCTGGTGATGCGGTACGTCGTGCCGCCGGTGCGCAACCTGATGACCGCCCGGCAGAGCGCGGTGCGCCAGCAGCTGGAGGACTCGGCCGCGGCCGCCACCCGGTTGACCGAGTCGACCGAGGCACACAGCAAGGCCGTGGAAGCCGCCAAGGAAGAGGCGAAGGGGGTCGTCGAAGAGGCCAAGGCGGACGCCGTACGCATCACCGAGCAATTGCAGGCCCAGGCCGATGTCGAGGCCGAACGCATCAAGGCGCAGGGCGCCAGCCAGATCGAGCTGATGCGGACCCAGCTCACCCGTCAGCTTCGCCTGGAGCTAGGCCATGAATCCGTGCGCCAGGCAGGCGAATTGGTGCGCAGCTATGTTGCCGATGCGGACCAGCAGGCGGCGACGGTCGACCGGTTTCTTGACGAGCTCGACGAGATGGCGCCCGCGTCGGCCGAGGTCGAGTACCCGCTGCTGAAGAAGATGCGCTCGGCCAGCCGGCTGGCGCTGGGCGACCTGTCGGAGCGGTTCAACGACCTGGCCAAGGACCTGGACAACAAGGGGCTTACCACTCTCTCTAGTGAGCTGGTGTCGGTAGCCCAAATGCTGGACCGCGAAATCGTTGTGACCCGCTATCTCACCGTGCCTGCCGAGGACGCGGGCCCCCGCGTCCGGCTGATCGAGCGGCTGGTATCCGGCAAGGTCGGTGATGCCACGCTCGACGTGCTGCGGTTGGCCGTCTCGGAGCGTTGGTCGGCCAATTCCGATCTGGTCGATGCCCTCGAGCACGTGTCGCGGCAAGCGCTGCTCGAAGTCGCAGAGCGTGAAGATCGGGTCGATGCCGTGGAAGACCAACTGTTCCGGTTTTCCCGCATCCTCGAGGCGCAGCCCCGCCTCGGCATCCTATTGGGCGACTACGCCGCCCCCGCTGAGGGACGGGTTGCGTTGCTGCGCAAGGTGCTTGACAGCGCTAGCGGTAGCGTCACCCCGATCGCGAGGGCGTTGCTCACCCAGACGGTCGAGCTGCTGAGGGGCGAGCCGGCCGAGGAGGCCATGAAGCTCCTGGCGGAAGTGGCGGTGGCGCGGCGCGGCGAAATCGTCGCACAAGTCAGCGCCGCGGCCGAACTCAGCGCTGCCCAGCGCACACGCCTCACCGAAGTGCTCAGCCGCATCTACGGTCATCCGGTCACGGTGCATCTCCAGATCGACGCCGAACTGCTGGGTGGACTGCTCATCGCCGTGGCCGACGAGGTGATCGACGGTACGCTCGCGTCCCGTCTGGCCGCGGCCAAAGCTCAGTTACCCGACTGAAACACCCGAACCACAACCCACGCGAACGACGATCAAGTAGGAAGAACGAAAAGCCATGGCAGAGTTGACAATCTCGGCTGACGACATCCAGAGCGCTGTCGAGGAGTACGTAGGCTCCTTCACCTCCGACACCTCCCGCGAGGAAGTCGGTACCGTCGTCGACGCCGGGGACGGCATCGCGCACGTCGAAGGTTTGCCGTCGGTCATGACCCAGGAGCTGCTCGAGTTCCCGGGCGGGGTGCTCGGGGTCGCACTGAACCTCGACGAGCACAGCGTCGGCGCGGTGATCCTCGGTGAGTTCGAGAAAATCGAAGAAGGCCAACAGGTCAAGCGCACCGGCGAAGTGTTGTCGGTCCCGGTCGGCGACGCGTTCCTGGGCCGGGTTGTCAACCCGCTGGGCCAGCCGATCGACGGGCGCGGTGACATCGACACCGACGTGCGGCGCGCGCTGGAAATCCAGGCGCCGTCGGTGGTGCAGCGTCAAGGCGTGAAAGAGCCGCTGCAGACCGGAATCAAAGCTATCGACGCGATGACCCCGATCGGCCGCGGCCAGCGTCAGCTGATCATCGGCGACCGCAAGACCGGCAAGACCGCGGTCTGCATCGACACCATCCTCAACCAGCGGCAGAACTGGGAGTCGGGCGACGAGCGCAAGCAGGTGCGTTGCGTATACGTCGCGATCGGGCAGAAGGGCACCACCATCGCGGCCGTCCGCCGTGCTCTGGAAGAAGGCGGCGCGATGGACTACACCACCATCGTCGCGGCGCCCGCGTCAGACTCCGCCGGCTTCAAATGGCTTGCGCCCTACACCGGTTCGGCGATCGCCCAGCACTGGATGTATGACGGCAAGCACGTGCTGATCGTTTTCGACGATTTGAGCAAGCAGGCCGAGGCGTACCGCGCGATCTCCTTGCTGCTGCGCCGCCCGCCGGGTCGCGAGGCCTACCCGGGCGACGTGTTCTACCTGCACTCGCGGCTGCTGGAGCGTTGCGCGAAGCTTTCCGACGACCTGGGCGGCGGCTCGCTGACGGGGCTGCCGATCATCGAGACGAAGGCCAACGACATCTCGGCCTACATCCCCACCAACGTCATCTCGATCACCGATGGGCAGTGCTTCCTCGAGTCCGACCTGTTCAACCAGGGTGTCCGGCCGGCCATCAACGTCGGCGTCTCGGTGTCCCGCGTTGGCGGCGCGGCACAGATCAAGGCCATGAAGGAGGTCGCGGGCTCGCTGCGTCTCGACCTGTCGCAGTACCGCGAACTGGAATCGTTCGCGGCCTTCGCTTCCGACCTGGACGCCACGTCCAAGGCACAGCTGGATCGCGGCGAACGGCTGGTCGAACTGCTCAAGCAACGCCAGTACCAGCCCATGCCGGTCGAGGAGCAGGTGGTCTCGATCTTCCTGGGCACCGGCGGCCACCTGGACTCCGTGCCCGTCGAGGACGTCAGGCGCTTCGAAACCGAGCTGCTGGACCACATGCGGGCCTCCGAGGAGAAATTCCTGGCCGGGATCCGCGACAGCCAGAAGCTCTCCGAAGAGGGCGAGAACCAACTCACCGAGATCATCAAGCATTTCAAGAAGGGCTTCGCGGCCAGCGACGGCGGGTCGGTGGTGCCCGACGAGCACGTCGAGCCGATGGAAGAGGAGGAGCTGGAAAAGGAGTCGGTGCAAGTCAAAAAGGAGAAGCCGAAGGATCAGAAGGAATCCAAGGACTCCAAGAAGGACTCCGGTAAGGACAAGAAGTAGCTAACGATGGCTGCCACACTTCGCGAATTACGCGGCCGCATTCGGTCGGCCGGGTCGATCAAAAAGATCACCAAGGCTCAGGAGATGATCGCGACATCGCGCATCGGTAAGGCGCAGACTCGCCTGGAATCCGCACGGCCGTACGCATTCCAGATCACCTCGACGCTGACCACCCTGTCCGCCGAAGCCGCCCTGGATCACCCCTTGCTGGTCGAGCGGGCAGAACCCAAGCGGGCCGGCGTCCTGGTGGTGTCCTCCGACCGCGGTTTGTGTGGTGCGTACAACTCCAGCGTCTTCCGTCGCTCCGAGGAGCTGTTCTCCCTGCTGCGGGAGGAAGGAAAGACGCCGGTTCTGTACACGGTGGGCCGTAAAGCGCTGAACTACTTCAAATTCCGCAACTGGGACATCACCGATTCGTGGACTGGATTCTCCGAGCAACCCAAGTACGAAAACGCCGCGGAGATCGGGTCCACCTTGGTCGACACTTTCATGATGGGTGCCGGCGACGACGAGTCGGGGGACGACGAGGGCGGCCAGGGTGTTGATGAACTGCACATCGTCTACTCGGAGTTCAAGTCGATGATGTCGCAGACGGCGGTGGCCCACCGCATCGCTCCGCTGGTGGTGGAGTACGTCGAGGAAGAACCCGAACTGCACACCCTGTATTCGTTTGAGCCGGATGCGACGACGCTGTTCGAAGCGTTGCTGCCGCGGTACCTGACCACCCGTGTCTACGCGGCGCTATTGGAAGCCGCGGCATCGGAGCTGGCTTCCCGCCAACGTGCAATGAAGTCGGCCACCGACAACGCAGACGATTTGATCAAGGATCTGACGCTGATGGCGAACCGCGAGCGGCAGGCCCAGATCACCCAGGAGATCAGCGAAATCGTCGGCGGCGCAAACGCACTCGCCGACGCTAAGTAGCACCACGAGGAAGAAGAAACATGACTGCCACTGACGAGAAGACCAAAGACGGCGGGAAGTCCGGGAACTCCGACACCAACGGCCGCGTGGTACGGGTAACCGGGCCCGTCGTCGACGTCGAGTTCCCGCGCGGCTCCGTCCCGGACCTGTTCAACGCGCTGAACGCCGACATCACCTTCGAGGAGCTCAAGAAGACCCTCACGCTCGAGGTTGCGCAGCACCTGGGCGACAACCTGGTGCGCACCATTTCGCTGCAGCCCACCGACGGCCTGGTGCGCGGCGTCGAGGTAACCGACAGCGGGAACTCGATCTCGGTGCCGGTCGGTGAGGGCGTCAAGGGCCATGTCTTCAATGCCCTCGGGTACTGCCTCGACAAGCCGGGATACGGAGAAGAGTTCGACCACTGGTCGATTCACCGCAAGCCGCCGGCGTTCGAAGAGCTCGAGCCCCGCACCGAGATGCTGGAGACCGGCCTCAAGGTCGTGGACCTGCTCACCCCGTACGTGCGTGGTGGCAAGATCGCGCTGTTCGGCGGCGCCGGCGTCGGCAAGACGGTGCTCATCCAGGAGATGATCAACCGTATTGCCCGAAACTTCGGTGGGACTTCGGTTTTCGCCGGGGTGGGGGAGCGCACCCGCGAGGGCAACGACCTATGGGTCGAGCTCAAGGAAGCCGACGTGCTCAAGGACACCGCCCTGGTGTTCGGTCAGATGGACGAGCCGCCCGGCACTCGTATGCGAGTGGCACTGTCGGCGCTGACGATGGCCGAATGGTTCCGCGACGAGGCGGGCCAGGACGTTCTGCTGTTCATCGACAACATCTTCCGGTTCACCCAGGCGGGATCCGAGGTGTCGACCCTGCTCGGTCGTATGCCGTCGGCGGTGGGATACCAGCCCACCCTGGCCGACGAGATGGGCGAGCTGCAGGAGCGGATCACCTCGACGCGGGGCCGCTCGATTACGTCGATGCAAGCTGTGTACGTGCCTGCCGACGACTACACCGACCCGGCGCCGGCGACGACGTTCGCACACCTGGACGCCACCACGGAGCTGTCGCGTGCGGTGTTCTCCAAGGGCATCTTCCCCGCCGTCGATCCGCTGGCGTCGAGCTCGACGATCCTCGACCCGGGTGTCGTCGGTGACGAGCACTACCGCGTGGCGCAGGAAGTCATCCGAATCCTGCAGCGCTACAAGGACCTTCAGGACATCATCGCCATTCTGGGTATCGACGAGTTGTCGGAAGAGGACAAGCAGCTGGTGCAGCGCGCGCGGCGCATCGAGCGGTTCCTCTCGCAGAACATGATGGCGGCCGAACAGTTCACCGGTCAGCCGGGTTCGACGGTGCCGCTGAAGGAGACCATCGAGGCGTTCGACAAGCTGTCCAAGGGCGACTTCGACCACATCCCCGAGCAGGCCTTCTTCCTGATCGGCGGGCTCGACGACTTGGCCAAGAAAGCCGAAAGCTTCGGCGCCAAGCTGGATTCCTGAGGCTGAGTCGAAAGGCGTTGTGGCATGGCGGAATTGAATGTTGAGATCGTCGCCGTCGACCGAAAGATCTGGTCGGGCGAGGCGACGTTCCTGTTCACCCGCACCACCGTCGGCGAAATCGGCATCCTGCCCCGCCACATCCCGTTGGTGGCGCAACTGGTCGACGACGCCATGGTGCGCGTCGAGCGGGAAGGCGAAGACGATCTGCGGATCGCGGTGGACGGCGGCTTCCTGTCGGTAACCGAGGAGACCGTCACCGTTCTTGCCGAGTCAGCGGAGTTCGAGTCGGAGATCGACGAGGCCGCCGCGAAGGAAGATTCGGAGTCCGACGATCCCCGCATCGCCGCGAGGGGCCGCGCCAGACTGCGCGCCGTCGGCGCGATCGACTGACCGCCGATGAGCGCGCCCATGGTCGGCATGGTCGTGCTCGTCGTCCTGTTAGCGGCGGCCGTCGTTGGGTTGAGTTATCGGTTGTGGAAGCTGCGCCAGGGTGGAACGGCGGGAATCATGCGGGACATCCCCGCGGTGGGTGGGCACGGCTGGCGGCACGGCGTGATCCGCTACCGCGGCGGCGAGGCGGCGTTCTACCGGTTATCCAGCCTGCGTTTGTGGCCCGATCGTCGGCTTAGCAGGCGCGGTGTGGAGATCGTGGCCCGGCGTGCGCCGCGTGGCGACGAGTTCGACATCATGACCGACGAGATCGTGGTCCTAGAACTGCGTGACACGACGCAGGACCGCAGGTCGGGTTATGAGCTCGCGTTGGATCAGGGCGCGTTGACCGCGTTCTTGTCGTGGCTGGAATCCCGCCCGTCGCCGCGCGCGCGTCGTCGCAGCGTCTGATCGCCTAAAACCTAAGGAGCCGAGCCGATTAGCCGCTCGTGTCAGCTTGCGCGCCGCCGCCGGGTTTCCAGAGCACGTCGCCGTCGGGGTTGGCCACCCGCGACAGGATGAAAAGCAGATCCGAGAGCCGGTTGAGGTATTTCGCCGGCAGCACGTTGACGCCCTCGGGGTGGGAATCGACCGCGGCCCACGCCGACCGCTCGGCCCGCCGCACCACCGTGCGAGCGACGTGCAGCAGAGCCGACAACGGCGAACCGCCTGGTAGCACAAAGGAATTCAATGCCGCTAACGGCTCGTTGTATGTGTCGCACCACTTTTCGAGCCGGTCGACGTAGGCCTGGGTTACGCGCAGCGGAGGGTATTCGGGGTTTTCCACGACGGGGGTAGACAGATCGGCGCCGGCGTCGAACAGGTCATTCTGGATCTGCCGCAAGACGTCCGCGATTTCCTTGTCCGGCTGACCCAGGGCGATCGCCACGCCGATCGCCGAGTTGGCCTCGTCGCAGTCGGCGTATGCCACCAGCCGTGGGTCGTTTTTCGAGACCCGCGAGAAGTCGCTCAATCCCGTGGTCCCATCGTCGCCGGTTCGCGTATAGATGCGGGTCAGGTGTATCGCCATGAGCAAAACGGTACTCGGCGGACCGCCTCGGCTGACTGACAAGGCGCCACCCGCTTCACTACACTGACGCCCGTGTCCGAGCGATTCGTGGTGACCGGCGGCAACCGGTTGTCAGGCGAAGTCGCTGTCGGAGGCGCCAAGAACAGCGTGCTCAAGCTCATGGCCGCGACGCTGCTGGCCGAAGGCACCAGCACCATCACCAATTGCCCCGACATCCTCGACGTGCCGCTGATGGCGGAGGTCTTGCGCGGTCTCGGCGCGACCGTCGAACTCGACGGCGACACCGCGCGAATCACCTCGCCCGACGAACCGAAGTACGACGCCGACTTCGCGGCGGTACGCCAGTTCCGGGCCTCGGTCTGCGTGCTGGGGCCGCTGGTCGGGCGATGCAAGCGGGCCAGGGTCGCGTTGCCCGGTGGTGACGCGATCGGATCGCGTCCGCTGGACATGCATCAGGCGGGTCTGCGGCAGCTGGGCGCGCACTGCAACATCGAGCACGGATGCGTGGTGGCGCAAGCGGACGCGTTGCGTGGCGCGGAGATTCAGTTGGAGTTTCCCTCGGTGGGGGCTACCGAGAACATCCTGATGGCCGCCGTCGTCGCCGAGGGCGTCACCACGATTCACAATGCCGCGCGGGAACCCGACGTGGTCGATCTGTGCACGATGTTGAACCAGATGGGCGCGCAGGTCGAAGGCGCCGGGTCGCCGACGATGACCATCACCGGCGTTCCGCGCCTTCATCCCACCGAGCACCGGGTGATCGGGGACCGCATCGTCGCGGCCACCTGGGGCATCGCCGCCGCTATGACTCGTGGGGACATCTCGGTGACGGGCGTTGACCCGGCGCATCTTCAGGTGGTGCTGCACAAATTGCACGACGCGGGCGCGACGGTCACCCAGACGGACAGCAGCTTCCGCGTGACCCAGTACGAGCGCCCGAAGGCGGTCAACGTTGCGACGTTGCCGTTCCCCGGTTTCCCTACGGACCTGCAGCCGATGGCGATCGCCCTGGCGTCGATCGCCGACGGCACCTCGATGATCACGGAGAACGTTTTCGAAGCGCGCTTCCGTTTCGTCGAAGAGATGATCCGGCTCGGCGCGGACGCTCGCACCGACGGCCACCACGCCGTGGTGCGCGGCCTGCCGCAACTTTCCAGCGCCCCGGTGTGGTGCTCGGACATCCGCGCCGGCGCCGGCCTGGTGCTCGCGGGGCTGGTCGCGGACGGCGACACCGAGGTGCACGACGTCTTCCACATCGACCGCGGCTACCCGCTGTTCGTGGAGAACCTGGCCATTTTGGGAGCCGAGATCGAACGGGTAGAGTAGTCGGAAGTTGTTGCCCAACAGGCGCGGTCGCCACTTGAAGCCGACCGAAACCGGGGCTTGACTCCTCTGCCGGACTTATATTAAGCTGGCAGGGTTGCCCCGAAGCGGGCGAAAACAAGCGTGAGTGTTGTTTGAGAACTCAATAGTGTGTTTGGTGGTTTTTATTTTTGTTGTTGTTTTTTGACCATACTTTGCACCCCCCGTGTGTGGGTATGGTCGTTTTTTGATGCCAGAGTATTGGCGTCTTGTCAGGTATCTCTGATTGTAAATTCACCTCGTTATCGAGGGGTTTTTGTTTGGAGAGTTTGATCCTGGCTCAGGACGAACGCTGGCGGCGTGCTTAACACATGCAAGTCGAACGGAAAGGCCCCTTCGGGGGTACTCGAGTGGCGAACGGGTGAGTAACACGTGGGTAATCTGCCCTGCACTTCGGGATAAGCCTGGGAAACTGGGTCTAATACCGGATAGGACCATTTAGCGCATGCTTTATGGTGGAAAGCTTTTGCGGTGTGGGATGGGCCCGCGGCCTATCAGCTTGTTGGTGGGGTGACGGCCTACCAAGGCGACGACGGGTAGCCGGCCTGAGAGGGTGTCCGGCCACACTGGGACTGAGATACGGCCCAGACTCCTACGGGAGGCAGCAGTGGGGAATATTGCACAATGGGCGCAAGCCTGATGCAGCGACGCCGCGTGGGGGATGACGGCCTTCGGGTTGTAAACCTCTTTCACCATCGACGAAGGTCCGGGTTTTCTCGGATTGACGGTAGGTGGAGAAGAAGCACCGGCCAACTACGTGCCAGCAGCCGCGGTAATACGTAGGGTGCGAGCGTTGTCCGGAATTACTGGGCGTAAAGAGCTCGTAGGTGGTTTGTCGCGTTGTTCGTGAAATCTCACGGCTTAACTGTGAGCGTGCGGGCGATACGGGCAGACTGGAGTACTGCAGGGGAGACTGGAATTCCTGGTGTAGCGGTGGAATGCGCAGATATCAGGAGGAACACCGGTGGCGAAGGCGGGTCTCTGGGCAGTAACTGACGCTGAGGAGCGAAAGCGTGGGGAGCGAACAGGATTAGATACCCTGGTAGTCCACGCCGTAAACGGTGGGTACTAGGTGTGGGTTTCCTTCCTTGGGATCCGTGCCGTAGCTAACGCATTAAGTACCCCGCCTGGGGAGTACGGCCGCAAGGCTAAAACTCAAAGGAATTGACGGGGGCCCGCACAAGCGGCGGAGCATGTGGATTAATTCGATGCAACGCGAAGAACCTTACCTGGGTTTGACATGCACAGGACGCGTCTAGAGATAGGCGTTCCCTTGTGGCCTGTGTGCAGGTGGTGCATGGCTGTCGTCAGCTCGTGTCGTGAGATGTTGGGTTAAGTCCCGCAACGAGCGCAACCCTTGTCTCATGTTGCCAGCGGGTAATGCCGGGGACTCGTGAGAGACTGCCGGGGTCAACTCGGAGGAAGGTGGGGATGACGTCAAGTCATCATGCCCCTTATGTCCAGGGCTTCACACATGCTACAATGGCCGGTACAAAGGGCTGCGATGCCGCAAGGTTAAGCGAATCCTTTTAAAGCCGGTCTCAGTTCGGATCGGGGTCTGCAACTCGACCCCGTGAAGTCGGAGTCGCTAGTAATCGCAGATCAGCAACGCTGCGGTGAATACGTTCCCGGGCCTTGTACACACCGCCCGTCACGTCATGAAAGTCGGTAACACCCGAAGCCAGTGGCCTAACCCTTGGGAGGGAGCTGTCGAAGGTGGGATCGGCGATTGGGACGAAGTCGTAACAAGGTAGCCGTACCGGAAGGTGCGGCTGGATCACCTCCTTTCTAAGGAGCACCACGAAAAGCACTCCAATTGGTGGGGTGCAAGCCGTGAGGGGTTTTCGTCTGTAGTGGACGAAAGCCGGGTGCACAACAGCAGATTAATTGCCAGACACACTATTGGGCCCTGAGGCAACACTCCGTTTTATTGAGTGGTGTCCCCCATCTTGGTGGTGGGGTGTGGTGTTTGAGTATTGGATAGTGGTTGCGAGCATCTAAGGATGCGCTGCCCTCGTGGTGGCGTGTCCATAAATGTGTAATTTTTATCTTTGGTTTTTGTGTTAGTAAGTGTCTAAGGGCGCATGGTGAATGCCTTGGCATCGAGAGCCGATGAAGGACGTGGGAGGCTGCGATATGCCTCGGGGAGCTGTCAACCGAGCGTTGATCCGAGGATTTCCGAATGGGGAAACCCAGCACGAGTTATGTCGTGTTACCCGTATCTGAATATATAGGGTGCGGGAGGGAACGCGGGGAAGTGAAACATCTCAGTACCCGTAGGAAGAGAAAACAATTGTGATTCCGCTAGTAGTGGCGAGCGAACGTGGAACATGGCTAAACCGCACGCATGCGATACCGGGTAGGGGTTGTGTGTGCGGGGTTGTGGGATTGATACGTCTCAGCTCTACCTGGCTGAGGGGCAGTCAGAAAGTGTCGTAGTTAGCGGAAGTGGCCTGGGATGGTCCGCCATAGACGGTGAGAGCCCGGTACGCGAAAACCCGGCACCTGCCTTGTATCAACTCCCGAGTAGCAGCGGGCCCGTGGAATCCGCTGTGAATCTGCCGGGACCACCCGGTAAGCCTAAATACTTCTCGATGACCGATAGCGGATTAGTACCGTGAGGGAATGGTGAAAAGTACCCCGGGAGGGGAGTGAAAGAGTACCTGAAACCGTGTGCCTACAATCCGTCAGAGCCTCCTTGTGGGGTGATGGCGTGCCTTTTGAAGAATGAGCCTGCGAGTCAGGGACATGTCGCGAGGTTAACCCGTGTGGGGTAGCCGCAGCGAAAGCGAGTCTGAATAGGGCGTATCCCCGTAAGGGGTGTAGTGGCGTGTTCTGGACCCGAAGCGGAGTGATCTACCCATGGCCAGGGTGAAGCGCGGGTAAGACCGCGTGGAGGCCCGAACCCACTTAGGTTGAAGACTGAGGGGATGAGTTGTGGGTAGGGGTGAAAGGCCAATCAAACTCCGTGATAGCTGGTTCTCCCCGAAATGCATTTAGGTGCAGCGTTACGTGTTTCACCACGGAGGTAGAGCTACTGGATGGCCGATGGGCCCTACTAGGTTACTGACGTCAGCCAAACTCCGAATGCCGTGGTGTATAGCGTGGCAGTGAGACGGCGGGGGATAAGCTCCGTACGTCGAAAGGGAAACAGCCCAGATCGCCGGCTAAGGCCCCAAAGCGTGTGCTAAGTGGAAAAGGATGTGCAGTCGCAAAGACAACCAGGAGGTTGGCTTAGAAGCAGCCACCCTTGAAAGAGTGCGTAATAGCTCACTGGTCAAGTGATTGTGCGCCGACAATGTAGCGGGGCTCAAGCACACCGCCGAAGCCGCGACAACCGCAAGGTTGGGTAGGGGAGCGTCCCCCATTCTGCGAAGCCGCCGGGTAACCGGTGGTGGAGGGTGGGGGAGTGAGAATGCAGGCATGAGTAGCGATAAGGCAAGTGAGAACCTTGCCCGCCGTAAGACCAAGGGTTCCTGGGCCAGGCCAGTCCGCCCAGGGTGAGTCGGGACCTAAGGCGAGGCCGACAGGCGTAGTCGATGGACAACGGGTTGATATTCCCGTACCCGTGTGTGAGCGTCCCTGACGAATCAGCGGTACTAACCACCCAAATCCGGATCGACCATTCCCCTTCGGGGGCATGGAGTTTCGGGGCTGCGTGGGACCTTCGCTGGTAGTAGTCAAGCAATGGGGTGACGCAGGAAGGTAGCCGTACCAGTCAGTGGTAATACTGGGGCAAGCCTGTAGGGAGAGCGATAGGCAAATCCGTCGCTCACTAATCCTGAGAGGTGATGCATAGCCGATTGAGGTGAATTCGGTGATCCTCTGCTGCCAAGAAAAGCCTCTAGCGAGCGCACACACGGCCCGTACCCCAAACCAACACAGGTGGTCAGGTAGAGCATACCGAGGCGTACGAGATAACTATGGTTAAGGAACTCGGCAAAATGCCCCCGTAACTTCGGGAGAAGGGGGACCGGCATACCGTGAACAGCTTTTCGCTGGGAGCGGGAACCGGTCGCAGAAACCAGTGAGAAGCGACTGTTTACTAAAAACACAGGTCCGTGCGAAGTCGCAAGACGATGTATACGGACTGACGCCTGCCCGGTGCTGGAAGGTTAAGAGGACCCGTTAACCCGCAAGGGTGAAGCGGAGAATTTAAGCCCCAGTAAACGGCGGTGGTAACTATAACCATCCTAAGGTAGCGAAATTCCTTGTCGGGTAAGTTCCGACCTGCACGAATGGCGTAACGACTTCTCAACTGTCTCAACCATAGACTCGGCGAAATTGCACTACGAGTAAAGATGCTCGTTACGCGCGGCAGGACGAAAAGACCCCGGGACCTTCACTACAACTTGGTATTGGTGTTCGGTACGGTTTGTGTAGGATAGGTGGGAGACTTTGAAGCAGTTACGCCAGTAATTGTGGAGTCGTTGTTGAAATACCACTCTGATCGTATTGGACACCTAACGTCGAACCGTATATCCGGTTCACGGACAGTGCCTGGCGGGTAGTTTAACTGGGGCGGTTGCCTCCTAAAATGTAACGGAGGCGCCCAAAGGTTCCCTCAACCTGGACGGCAATCAGGTGTTGAGTGTAAATGCACAAGGGAGCTTGACTGCGAGACCTACAAGTCAAGCAGGGACGAAAGTCGGGATTAGTGATCCGGCACCCCCGAGTGGAAGGGGTGTCGCTCAACGGATAAAAGGTACCCCGGGGATAACAGGCTGATCTTCCCCAAGAGTCCATATCGACGGGATGGTTTGGCACCTCGATGTCGGCTCGTCGCATCCTGGGGCTGGAGCAGGTCCCAAGGGTTGGGCTGTTCGCCCATTAAAGCGGCACGCGAGCTGGGTTTAGAACGTCGTGAGACAGTTCGGTCTCTATCCGCCGCGCGCGTCAGAAACTTGAGGAAACCTGTCCCTAGTACGAGAGGACCGGGACGGACGAACCTCTGGTACACCAGTTGTCCCACCAGGGGCACCGCTGGATAGCCACGTTCGGACAGGATAACCGCTGAAAGCATCTAAGCGGGAAACCTTCTCCAAGATCAGGTTTCTCACCCTTTTAGAGGGATAAGGCCCCCCGCAGAACACGGGATCGATAGGCCAGACCTGGAAGCCCAGCAATGGGTGCAGGGAACTGGCACTAACCGGCCGAAAACTTACCAACACACATCGCAACCACATTCCATGCCTACGGCAATTGCCGTGGCACCACACCCCCCACCAGAACACTTGAATGAAAAATAAATAGAGTTACGGCGGCCACAGCGACAGGGAAACGCCCGGTCCCATCCCGAACCCGGAAGCTAAGCCTGTCAGCGCCGATGATACTGCCCCGTTAGGGTGGAAAAGTAGGACACCGCCGAACATACACAAAAACACCCCCGGCAACGGGGGTGTTTTTGCATTCACGCTCTGTTTCTAGTCGAATAACGTCAAATTCGCCGACGTGCGCCTTTTCTCCAATTCCAGCAGGGTTCGCTTCCGATCCAGCCCACCGCCGTAACCGGTGAGGCCGCCACTGGCACCGATCACGCGATGGCAGGGGACGACGATCGCGATCGGATTGTGGCCGTTGGCCAACCCGACGGCGCGTGCGGCACCGGGGGCGCCGATCTGTTGGGCGATTTCGCCGTACGACCTGGTCTCTCCGTACGGAATTGTCAGCAGCGCCTTCCAGACCCGCTGCTGGAATTCGCTGCCCCGCAGATCCAGTTCGAGGTCGAAGTCGGTGAGTTCGCCGGCGAAATAGGCGCCGAGTTGGTCGACGGCATCAGTGAATGCCTCCGGATCGGCCGACCAGTCCGTCCGTTTGGGCTCGTAGGTCTGATCGACCATTCGTAGGTTGGTCAACGCCGAGCCGTGGCCGGCCAATGTCAACGGGCCGATCGGGCTGTCGATGGTGCGGTAGCTGATCATGCAACCTCCTGAGGTGGCCACTGGTTCACCGGATGCTCGAGCGTGGTCCACAGGTGCTGGACGGCATAGGACCGCCACGGACGCCAACGGGCGCTGTGGTCGAGCAGGGTCCGTTCATCCCCGGGCAAGCCGAGCTGCTGGGCGGCGAGCCGAAGTCCCAGGTCGCTCGCCGGGAACGCATCCGGGTCGCCGAGGCCGCGCATCGCAATCACTTCGGCGGTCCAGGGGCCGATCCCCGGCACGGCGAGCAATTGCCTTCGCGCGCTTTCCCATTCGCTTCCGCTGTCAAGCACGACGGTTCCCTCGGCGAGGCCGGCGATCAGGGCGCTGAGTGTGCGCTGTCGTGCCTTGGGGACCGCCAGATGGACGGGATCGATCTCGGCGAGCTCCTCGACGGACGGGAACGTATGAGTCAGTGTGCCCGCGGGATCGTCAAGGGGCCGGCCGTAGGCGGCAACCAGCCGGGCGGTATGCGTGCGCGCGGCTTTGGTCGATACCTGCTGCCCCAGTACCGCGCGCACGGCGAGTTCGGCCTCGTCGACGGTGCGGGGGATGCGTTGCCCGGGCGCCTTGGCGACGACCGGGCACAGGTCGGGGTCACGGCTCAGCGCGTCCACGACCGCCTCGGGATCGGCGTCGAGGTCCAGCAGCCGCCGGCAG
This sequence comes from Mycobacterium sp. IS-836, assembly GCF_001954275.1. Classification (GTDB taxonomy): domain Bacteria; phylum Actinomycetota; class Actinomycetes; order Mycobacteriales; family Mycobacteriaceae; genus Mycobacterium. Next base: position 83,787 of record NZ_MBEU01000068.1, read on the forward strand.
CGGGCGATCGCCGTGGTGAGGTCGCGGAAGTCGTCGAGAACCAGCACGCAGCGGACGTGATCGACGGCCGGTGTCAGGGTGACCACGGCACTGCCGGAGGGAAGCCGCAGACTGCGCCGGTACGCACCGTCGCGGACCTCCTCGCAGCCGGGTACCGCGCCGGCGGCCAGGTGACCGAATGCGCCCTCGAAGGCGAACGGGGTGCGTACCGGAAGCCGAAGACTCACCGCCCCAGGCGAATTCGCGTCAGACCGTGTCGCCGCCTGCCTGCGCAGCGCCGTCGGTGTGCTCTCGAACACCAGCCGCACGGTGTCGTTGAACTGCCGGATGCTGGAAAACCCGGCGGCGAACGCGACGTCGCCGAACGGCAGCCGAGTGGTCTCGATCAGCACCCGGGCCGTCTGCGCCCGCTGCGCGCGGGCCAGCGCCAGCGGGCCCGCGCCGAGCTCGGCCTGCAAAAGCCGCTCCAGCTGGCGGGTGGTGTATCCGAGGCGGGCGGCGAGGCCGCCGACGCCCTCACGGTCCACGGTGCCGTCCGCGATCAGGCGCATCGTCCGGGCAACGACGTCCCCGCGCACGTTCCACTCGGGCGAGCCCGGGGACGCGTCGGGACGGCAGCGCTTGCAGGCCCGGAAGCCCGCCCGTTGCGCGGCCGCCGCGGTCGGGTAGAACCGCACGTTACGGGCAAAAGGAGGCCGCACCGGGCAGCTGGGCCGGCAGTAAATCCGCGTGGTCAGGACCGCGGTGACGAACCAGCCGTCGAACCGGGCGTCCTTGGACTGGACCGCGCGGTAGCAGCGTTCGAAATCTTCGTGCACGCTTCAACAGTTACACCTGACCACCGACAAAACTGGCGGAAAACCGACATTGTGATGGGCGGGTCGTGAACCCGACCGTCCGCAAAGGAGCACGCATGACCGAGCAGCAACCCATCGCCGTGGAGAACTTCTCCCATGCATGTATCGGTGTCTCCGACATGGAGAAGGCGTTGGCCTTCTACACGGCGGTGCTGGGCATGGACGTCGTTTTCGATGTCGAGCTGGAGGGGGCCGGACTCGACGCGGTGACGGGCGGCGCCGCACAAAACGGCCGCATGATCGGAGGGCTGATCGGCGGCGCGATGGTCGAGCTGCTCTTTCTGGCTAAGCTGCCCGCCGGACCGGCGGGGCCGCACCTCGGCTATACGAATATCTCGTTCCGCGTCGCCGACCTGGACGACGCGTACGAAACGCTGCGCCGTCAGCATCCCGACGTGCGCACCGAGGCGGCGGTCGACATCGGCGGGGTGCGGATGTTCTTCGTCTACGACCCCGACGGCACGCCCGTCGAAATACTCGAGCTGCCCGCGGGCGCGCGTACCACGCTGGAGCTTTGGCGGCCCTAGCCGCCGGTCGGCGCGGCCAACCGGACGGGATTGTCGTGCCCACGCAGCGTCACGGTGTCCCCCAAAGACCAACGGGCGCTTTCTTTTTCGCTTGCAGCCTCCAGAGTGTCGGCCGTCGCCAGCAATCGGCCCGGGTGTGACTTGGCTAATTCGCACAGTCGGGCGGCCTCGTTGACCGGCTCGCCGATCACGGTGTATTCGAACCGTTCCTGCGCGCCGACGTTGCCCGCCACGACCTGGCCCGCGGCCACGCCGACGCCGGCGTCGAGCTCAGACATTTCGCTGGCAAGCCGCTTACAGATCGCGCGGCTGGCGGCCAGCGCTTCGTCCTCGGGATTCTCCAGATGATTCGGCGCGCCGAAGATGGCCAGCGACGCGTCGCCTTCGAACTTGTTGACCAGCCCGCAATGACGATCCACCTCCTCGACGACGATCGCGAAAAACCGGTTGAGGACTTGGACGACTTCGGTCGGGGGTTGGCTGGTCACCAATTGCGTGGAGCCGACGATGTCGATGAAAACGACTGCGACGTGGCGTTCTTCGCCGCCCAGTTTCGGCCGCTCACGCTCCGCGGCCAGGGCGACTTCCCGGCCGACGTGCCGGCCGAAAAGGTCGCGGACGCGTTCGCGCTCGCGCAGACCGTCGACCATTCGGTTGAAACCACGCTGCAGCTCACCGAGCTCGGTCCCGTCGAACACCACCAGGTTGCCGCGAAGGTTGCCCTCCTCGACGCGCTGGAGTGCCGCGCGCACCACCCGCACCGGTGTCGCCGTCAGCCAGGCCAGGATCCACATCAGGACGCAACCGAAGATCAGCGTGGCCGAGGAAATGATCAGCACGCCGACCGCGAACTGGGTTTCGGTGAGATTGCCCAGCAGTACCTCGAAGAATGCCAGGAGGGCGATGCCGATGACGGGCACGCCGGAGCCAAGGAACCAGACCATCATGGTCCGGCCCATGATTCCCGCGGTCAGCCGCCGCGGCGGTGGTCCCGCTTCAAGAGCCTGCGCGGCCACCGGCCGGAGCGCGAACTCGGCGAGCAGGTAACTACCGGTGGCAACCAGAACCCCGCAAAAGCTCACCCCGAACAAGAACCGCGGGATGAACAGGGTGTTGACCATGCCGTAGGCAATCGTCGCCAGCACCGCACCGACCCCCCACAGGACGAGGTCCACCAGGGCGATTCGCCACGGGGCTACGAAAGTGTTGCGCTCGTCCTGACGAGTCGGAGCGCGTTCCTCGATAGCCCACCGCAATGCGAGTACGGTGCGCCGGGTGATCCAAAAGGCGCCCAGCGCGAAGGCGACCGCGAGATAGGCCGGGACGGCTGCGAATGTGAGCCACGCCGGCGCGTCGTCGAACACGCTGGGTTCGGGAATGGCGACCGCCACCAATAGCAGAACGACGCCGATGCCGATCAGGTTCGCGCCCAGGATCAGCACGGTCATGATGACCTGAATGCGGATGCGGCGACGTCGCTGGCTCTCCGACACCCGGCCGAGAAGCAGGGAGCCGTAGGCAGGCGTTTCCGTCAGGCGCCCGCTCTGACGGGTCACCCTTTCCAGCACCCGGCCTATCCGTTGGGCCAGGGTCTTGTTGGCCGACATGGTGGCGCCAGCCTATTTGTCTGTCGCGCTCTAAGGTGAGTCGGGTGCGCCTCGTCATCGCCCAATGCACCGTCGACTACGTCGGCCGACTCACCGCGCATCTGCCTTCCGCGCGCAGATTGCTGCTCTTCAAGGCCGACGGGTCGGTCAGCGTGCACGCCGATGATCGCGCCTACAAGCCGCTGAACTGGATGAGTCCGCCGTGCTGGTTGAGCGAAGACGCCGGCGGCGAGGTGCCGGTGTGGGTGGTGGAGAACAAGGCGGGCGAGCAACTGCGCATCACCGTCGAGCAGATCGAGCATGATTCCAGCCACGACCTCGGCGTGGACCCCGGTCTGGTCAAGGACGGCGTCGAGGCTCACCTACAGGCACTGCTCGCCGAGCATGTTCAACTGCTGGGCGAGGGATACACGTTGGTCCGCCGCGAGTACATGACGGCGATCGGCCCCGTCGATCTGCTGTGCCGCGACGAACTCGGTGGTTCGGTCGCGGTGGAAATCAAGCGGCGCGGCGAGATCGACGGCGTGGAGCAGCTGACCCGCTATCTCGAATTGCTCAATCGCGACAGCCTGCTGGCGCCGGTGAAAGGCGTGTTCGCCGCTCAGCAGATCAAGCCGCAGGCGCGCACGCTTGCCAATGATCGCGGGATCCGTTGTGTAACACTGGATTACGACAAGATGCGCGGCATGGACAACGACGAGTACCGGCTGTTCTGATGTGTCCGCGCCGCAAACCGCCACGTCGACGACAGCCGGCAGGACCGTCAGCAACGTTGCGTCGTATCGAAACTGGGCCTGATGGCTACGAGTACGAAGTGCGCCCGGTAGCCGCGGCTCGCGCCATCAAGACCTATCGCTGTCCCGGATGTGACCACGAAATCCGCTCCGGCACTGCGCATGTGGTGGTATGGCCGGCTGAATCACCTGCGGCCGTTCAGGACCGCCGGCACTGGCACTCGCCGTGCTGGACCAACCGCGCGACTCGCGGTCCTACCCGACGATGGTCTTAAGACACTGGGATGTGTTCACGAACGTGCGGCTAGCCGCACACTGAGCGCCGAACGTGCGGCTAGCCGCACACTCGGCGCATGGCTTTAGGAAGCCGGCTCCACCAACTCGATCAGGACACCGCCGGCGTCCTTGGGGTGGATGAAGTTGATCCGCGAGTTTGCTGTGCCGCGCCGGGGTGCCTCGTAGACGAGTCGCACCTCCTGCTCACGCAGCTGGTCGCACATCGCGTCCAGATCGCTGACCCGAACGGCCATCTGTTGGATGCCCGGCCCGCGCTTCTCCATGAACTTCGCGATCGTCGATGAGTCGTCGAGCGGGGCCATCAACTGAAGCTGCGCGGTGGTCCCGGGGACCGCCAGCATCGCCTCTCGGATGCCCTGGTCATCGTTGACTTCCTCGTGCACCAGGATCATGCCGAGGTGGTCGTGGTACCAGGTGATTGCGGCGTCCAGGTCGGCGACCGCAATGCCGACGTGATCCAGGCCGGTCACCAAGGAGGTTGCCAGGAGGTGACGGGCATCAACTTGATCGGTCGTCATCACACCACGGTAACGTGGCGGCAAAGATTCCGCTTCTCCGGGTAGCGGAAACGGCCGTTGGTGCACCCCAGGAGGAACTAATGACAACGTCGGTGATAGTTGCTGGGGCGCGGACACCTATCGGCAAGCTGATGGGGTCGCTGAAGGATTTCTCGGCCAGCGATCTGGGCGCCATCGCGATCGCGGGCGCGCTGGAGAAGGCCAAGGTGCCGGCGAGTGCGGTCGAGTACGTGATCATGGGTCAGGTGTTGACGGCCGGGGCCGGCCAGATGCCCGCCCGGCAGGCCGCGGTGGCGGCCGGTATTGGCTGGGACGTTCCGGCGCTGACGATCAACAAGATGTGCCTGTCCGGCATCGACGCCATCGCGCTGGCTGACCAGCTCATTCGTGCCGGCGAGTTCGACGTGGTGGTGGCCGGCGGCCAGGAGTCCATGACGAAGGCCCCGCACCTGCTGATGGACAGCCGCACCGGCTACAAGTACGGCGACGTGACGGTGCTGGACCACATGGCCTACGACGGCCTGCACGACGTGTTCACCGACCAGCCGATGGGCGCGCTCACCGAGCAGCGCAACGACGTCGACAAGTTCACCCGCGCCGAACAGGACGAGTTCGCTGCGCGGTCCCACCAAAAGGCGGCCGCGGCGTGGAAGGATGGCGTCTTCACCGACGAGGTTGTGCCCGTGAACATTCCGCAGCGCAAGGGCGATCCGCTGCAGTTCACCGAGGACGAGGGGATCCGCGCAAACACCACCGCCGAGTCTCTGGCCGGTCTCAAGCCGGCGTTTCGCAGTGACGGCACCATCACCGCCGGTTCGGCGTCGCAGATCTCCGACGGCGCGGCCGCCGTGGTCGTGATGAACAAGGACAAAGCGCAGCAGCTGGGGCTCAGCTGGCTGGTCGAGATCGGTGCGCACGGTGTCGTCGCCGGGCCCGATTCGACGCTGCAGTCGCAGCCGGCCAACGCGATCAAGAAGGCACTCGCCCGTGAGGGCATCTCCGTTGATCAGCTCGACGTGGTCGAGATCAACGAGGCGTTCTCGGCGGTGGCGCTGGCGTCGACGCGCGAACTCGGCGTGAATCCCGACATCGTCAACGTCAACGGCGGCGCGATTGCCGTCGGGCATCCGATCGGCATGTCGGGCGCCCGGATCACCCTGCATGCGGCGCTGGAACTGGCGCGCCGCGGCTCCGGCTACGGCGTGGCGGCGCTGTGCGGGGCCGGTGGCCAGGGCGACGCGCTGATTCTGCGGGCCGGTTAGCTGGACCGGACGGCATTGCTGGGGACCCGTGCGGGGAGCTGCGGGTGTGATTTTCGTCATACAGGCCGCTCGAGGGCCTTTCGGGCGCCGATTTCGGCGGGGTTTTGCCCCGCATGAGCACCGCATGAGCGCCGCGGCCACCGGGTGGATCGGTAGCCGACGCACATGACAGACTTGACGGCGTGACTCGTCCGCGACCCTCGATCGGACCCGCTTTGAGTGGTGCAGTCGATCTGTCCGGCCTCAAGCAACGAGCTCAACAGAACGCCTCGGCGGCCGGGCCCACGGCTGCGCCCGCGCCGGGCGCCACGGAGGTCACGGAGGCGAACTTCGAGAACGAAGTCCTGATCCGCTCCGACGAAGTTCCCGTGGTCGTGGCGCTGTGGTCGCCCCGCAGCGATGCCTGCGTCCAGCTGGTCGACACGCTGGGTGGCCTCGCCTCCGAGGACGGCGGCACGTGGTCGTTGGCGACGGTCAACGTCGACGTGGCGCCCCGGGTGGCGCAGATATTCGGTGTCGAGGCGGTCCCCACCGTGGTGGCTTTGGCTGCAGGGCAGCCGATCTCCAGCTTCCAGGGCGTGCAGCCCGCCGATCAATTGCGTCGCTGGCTGGACTCGATACTGTCGGCGACGGCCGGCAAGCTCAAGGGCCCCAGCGGTTCCGAGGGGCCCGCGGAAGTCGATCCCGAGTTGGCGGCGGCCCGGCAGCATCTCGAGGCCGGCGACTTCGAGGCCGCGAAGACGTCCTATGAAGCGCTGCTGGAGAAGAATCCCGGCAGCGTCGAGGCGAAGGCCGCGATCCGGCAGATCGACTTCCTCACTCGCGCAACGGCGCAGCGCCCGGATGCCGTCGCCGTCGCCGATGCCGCGCCGGACGACGTTGACGCGGCGTTCGCGGCCGCCGACGTTCAACTGCTCAACCAGGATGTGGGTGCGGCGTTCGCGCGGCTGATCGCGTTGGTGCGCAGCACATCCGGCGACGAGCGCACCAGGGTGCGTACCCGGCTGATCGAGCTGTTCGACCTCTTCGATCCGGCCGATCCCGAGGTGATCGCGGGTCGGCGCAACCTCGCCAACGCCCTTTACTGAGAGCCGTTGGGGCCCTTTATGTTCAGGCGGGCTCCAGCCACAACGCCGACGTGGGCGGCAACACCAGCACCGCCGAGGCCGGACGGCCATGCCACGGATCCTCGGTGGCGTCGACGCCACCGAGATTTCCAATGCCCGAGCCGTTGTAGACCGTTGCGTCGGTGTTGAGCACCTCGCGCCAGCGGCCCGCGCTGGGCAGCCCCAGCCGGTAGCCGCTGTGCTCGGAGCCCGCGAAGTTGAACACGCAGGCCATGACCGAACCGTCGCTGCCGTACCGCAGGAAGCTCAACACGTTGTTGGCCGAATCGTTCGCGTCGATCCAGGAGTAGCCCTCGGGGGTGGTGTCCTGGCTCCACAGCGCCGGATGGGTGCGGTAGATGTCGTTGATGTCACCCACGAGGCGCAGGACGCCGTTGGAGAAACCCACCTCGTCCAGCTGCCACCAGTCCAGGCCGTTCTGCTCGGACCACTCGGCGCGCTGCCCGAATTCCTGCCCCATGAACAGCAACTGCTTGCCCGGATGCGCCCACTGGTAGGCCAGCAGGCTGCGCAGGCCGGCGGCCTTGACGTGGTTGTTACCCGGCATCCGCCCCCACAATGTGCCCTTGCCGTGCACCACCTCGTCGTGGCTGAGCGGCAGCACGTAGTTCTCGCTGAACGCGTAGAGCATCGAGAACGTCATCTCGCCGTGGTGGTAGCTGCGGTGCACTGGATCGTGACTGATGTAGTCCAACGTGTCGTGCATCCAGCCCATGTTCCACTTCATCGAAAAGCCCAGGCCGCCAAGGCTCGTCGGCCGTGTCACCCCGGGCCACGAAGTCGATTCCTCGGCGATCGTGACGATGCCTGGTGCCGCCTTGTGCGCCGTGGCGTTCATCTCCTGCAGGAACTGCACCGCCTCGAGGTTCTCGCGCCCGCCGTAGATGTTGGGGGTCCAGCCGCCCTCCGGGCGCGAATAGTCCAGGTACAGCATCGACGCGACCGCGTCCACGCGTAAGCCGTCGATGTGGAATTCTTCGAGCCAGTACAACGCGTTGGCCACCAGGAAGTTGCGCACCTCCCGACGGCCGAAGTCGAAAACGTAAGTGCCCCAGTCGAGTTGCTCTCCGCGTTTGGGATCCGAATGCTCGTACAACGGGGTGCCGTCGAACCGTCCCAGCGCCCACGCGTCCTTAGGGAAGTGCGCGGGCACCCAGTCCACGATGACGCCGATGCCGGCTTGATGCAGCGCATCGACCAGCGCCCGGAAGTCGTCGGGTGTTCCGAACCGCGACGTCGGCGCGTAGTACGAGGTGACCTGGTATCCCCACGATCCGGCAAATGGGTGCTCGGCCACCGGGAGCAGCTCCACGTGGGTAAACCCATGTTCCACAACGTAATCCGTCAGCTCACGGGCCAGCTGGCGGTAGCTGAGCCCGGGACGCCACGAGCCCAGATGGACCTCGTAAGTGCTCATCGGCTCGAACACCGGGTTGCGCCGCGCGCGCCGGTCCATCCACTCATCGTCGGCCCACTGGTACTGGCTGACCGTCACACGCGATGCGGTGTGCGGCGGCACCTCGGTGGCGAAAGCGAACGGATCGGCTCGCTCGGTGACGACGCCGTCGGCGCCGTACACGCGGAACTTGTACAATCCGTCGACGGGGAACCCCGGCCAGAACAGCTCCCATACTCCGGACGAGCCCAGCACCCGCATGGGGGCGTCGGTGCCGGTCCAGCCGTTGAACTCGCCGATCAGGCTGACACCCTTGGCGTTGGGCGCCCACACGGCGAACGACACCCCGTTGACGACACCGTCGGCCGTGGTGAACGAGCGGGGGTGGGCGCCAAGCACTTCCCAGAGCCGCTCGTGTCGGCCTTCGGCGAACAGATGCAGGTCGATTTCGCCCAGGGTGGGCAGGAATCGGTAGGCGTCGGCGACCGTGTACGGGGCGGAACCTTCGTAGCTGATCTGCAGTCGGTAGTCGATCAGGTCGACGAACGGCAGCGCAACGGCGAACAGGCCCGAATCGATATGGCGCATCGGGAACCGGTCGTCGCCGACGATCGCGACGACTTCGGCCGCGTGCGGACGGAACGCCCGGATGACGGTGTGGTCGCCGTACTCGTGCGCGCCCAGGATGCCGTGCGGATTGTGGTGCGCCCCCGACACTAGGCGGGTCAGATCGGCGGGGTCAGGCGCTAGGTGCGCCCCGGCTAGTTGGTCAGCTCGGCTCACGTCCGCTCACCTCCTGCGTAGCAACGTGATTCGGGATTCGTACGGTATGAGCGGCATGTTGATGATGTGTGCGACCGCCTCAGCGGGGTCGATACGAATGTAGTTCGCTTGCCCCCATTGGAATTCTTGACCGGTTATCTCGTCGCGCACCCAAAACCGTTCGTACGGTTCCATACCCAATGCGGCCATGTCTAACCACAACGTGGCTTCTTCGGGCCCGAACGCATTGAGGGTCACCACGACGAGCACGCAATCTCCGGTGGCCGGGTCGAACTTGCTGTAGGCCAGCAACGCGTCGTTGTCCACACCGTGGAAGTGGATAGTGCGCAACTGCTGCAGCGCGGGATGCAGCCGGCGAATCGCGTTGAGCTGCTTGATGAGCGGCTCGAGTGATTTGCCTTCGGCGAGCGCGCCCGCGTAGTCGCGGGGCCGCAGTTCGTATTTCTCCGAATTCAGATACTCCTCGCTGCCTTCACGCACCGCGCGGTGCTCGAACAGCTCGTAACCGGAGTACATGCCCCACGCCGGGCTCATGGTCGCCGCCAGTACCGCGCGGATGGCGAACATGCCGGGGCCGTTGTGCTGCAGGATGGCGTGCAGGATGTCGGGGGTGTTGACGAACAGGTTCGGCCGGCGGAAGTCGGCGAGCGCGGCGATGTCGTTGCCGAATTCGGTGAGTTCCCATTTCGCGGTGCGCCAGGTGAAGTAGCTGTAGGACTGCGTGAAGCCCAGCTTGGCCAGCCCGTACTGGCGGGCCGGCGGGGTGAAAGCCTCCGAGAGGAACAGCACGTCGGGGTCGGCGTCCTTGACCTGACCGATCAGCCATGCCCAGAAGTCGGGCGGCTTGGTGTGCGGGTTGTCGACTCGAAAGAACTTGACGCCGTGGTCGATCCAGTGCCGGACGACGCGCAGCACTTCGTCGTAGAGGCCGACGGGATCGTTGTCGAAGTTGAGCGGATAGATGTCCTGGTACTTCTTCGGGGGGTTCTCCGCGTAGGCGATGGTGCCGTCCGGCAATTCGGTGAACCACTGCCGATGATCGCGGGCCCACGGGTGGTCCGGCGCGCATTGCAGCGCCAGATCCAACGCCACCTCCATGCCGAGATCGCGTGCGGCGGCGACGAAATCGTCGAAGTCGTCGATCGTGCCTAACTGGGGGTGAATGGCATCGTGGCCACCTTCGTCGCTGCCGATCGCCCATGGCGATCCCACGTCGCCGCGAGCGGCGGTCGGGGAGTTGTTGCGGCCCTTGCGATGTACCTTGCCGATCGGATGGATCGGCGGCAGGTAGACGACGTCGAAACCCATCTCGGCGATGCGGGGCAGCTCCGCGGCCGCCGTGGCGAAGGTGCCGTGCACCGGTTTGCCGGCGGCGTCCCACCCGCCGGTCGAGCGCGGAAACATCTCGTACCACGAGCCGAAGCGGGCCAGCGGCCGATCCACCCAGATCCCGAACTGCTCGCCCCGGGTGACGATGTCGCGCAACGGATAGTTGGTCAGAAGTTCATCGATCTCGGGCGACAGCGCGAGCGCCGTGCGCGTCACCGGGTCCCCGCGGGTCCGCAACGCCTTGGCGGCCGCCAGTAGGGGATCGCGCACCGCGCGCGGCACCCCGGTCGCGGCGCGCTCGAACAGCGCGGCACCGATCAACAGATCGTTGGACAGTTCGAGCTCGCCCTGGCCGGCATCCAGCTTGGCGACGAGTCCGTGCCGCCAGGTGTGGATCGGGTCTCCCCACCCGTCGACGCGGAACGTCCAGAGGCCCACTCGGTCGGGGGTGAATTGGCCGTGGAAAACGTACGGCTCCTGGCCCATCGTCATCCGAAGCTGCAGCGGCTTGACCCGTTCGGTCGCCTTGGCCCCTAAGTCTCGGCGCGCCGACACCGGCCGTTCCGGGGCCTGGACCGCCTTGATCCGGCGGGTCTCCGCTACCTGCGGATAGCGCGGCCCAAGGTATCGCACCACGAGGGTCGCCGCGACGGCCTCGTGGCCCTCACGCCACACCGTCGCACTGACCGGGACCATCTCACCGACCACGGCTTTGGCGGGGTAGGCGCCGCATGAAACGACGGGCTGGACGTTATCGATCTCGACACGACCGGGCACCACCACTCCGTTCCGATTGTGTGCGGCCAGACCGCGGAGTGCTGCGTCGCGGAATGCCTATCGTCGAAAAACTCTCTCCAGTGGGGATGGTTCTCTGCTCGGGAAGCATCTTTGCTGCCCAATAACTACCCGATACCCACCCTAGTGTCCGGCCACACACATGGGTCAAAAGCGGTGGCTGAGCTCGCCGTGCATGCGGGCGATTCCTCAGTAAGGTAGAGACGCGTGAAAGCCCTCCGCCGCTTTACCGTCCGTGCTCACCTACCCGAGCGCCTCGCCGCGCTGGACCAGCTGTCGAACAACCTGCGGTGGTCGTGGGACAAGCCGACGCAGGATCTCTTCGCCACCATCGAGCCGACGTTGTGGGAGCGTTGCGGCCGAGACCCGGTTGCGCTGCTGGGCGCCGTGAAGCCGGCCCGGCTTGACGAGTTGGCGCTCGACGAAGGGTTCCTGTCCCGGCTCGATGAACTCGCCGCCGAGCTGAACGACTACCTCAGCCGTCCACTGTGGTATCAGCAACACCAACAGTCCGGGGCCGCGATGCCGGCTGCCGTCGCCTACTTCTCGATGGAGTTCGGCATCGCCGAGGTGCTGCCCAATTACTCCGGCGGCCTGGGCATCCTCGCCGGTGACCACCTGAAGTCGGCCTCGGATCTCGGAGTGCCGCTGATCGCGGTGGGCCTCTACTACCGCTCCGGCTACTTCCGGCAGTCGCTGACGGCGGACGGCTGGCAGAACGAGACCTACCCGTCACTGGACCCGCAGGGCCTCCCGTTGCGGCTGCTGACCGACGCCACCGGTGATCCCGTGCTGGTAGAGCTGAGCCTGCCCGACTCGGCGCAGCTGCGGGCCCGGGTGTGGGTCGCGCAGGTGGGCCGCGTTCCGCTGCTGCTGCTGGATTCCGACGTGCCCGAGAACGAGCACGAACTGCGCAGCGTCACCGATCGCCTATACGGCGGCGATCAGGAGCATCGGATGCGGCAGGAGATCCTGGCGGGTATCGGCGGGGTACGGGCGATCCGCGCGTTCACCGCCATCGAAGGGCTGCCCGCGCCCGAGGTCTTTCACATGAACGAGGGCCACGCGGGATTCCTCGGAGCCGAGCGCATCCGCGAGCTGATCACCGATTCGGGATTGGATTTCGACACCGCGTTGGCCGTCGTGCGATCCAGCACCGTGTTCACCACGCACACGCCGGTGCCCGCCGGAATCGACCGCTTCCCCATCGAGATGGTGCGGCTCTACTTCGACGACCATCTCGACGACGAACCCGATAAGAAGCGCGGCCCGAGCGCGCCCATGTTGCTGCCCGGCGTGCCGACGGCGCGGATCATCGCGCTCGGTGCCGAAGACGACCCGGAGAAGTTCAACATGGCCCACATGGGTCTGCGACTTGCCCAGCGCGCCAACGGTGTCTCGTTGCTGCACGGTCGGGTGAGCCGCGCCATGTTCAACGAGCTTTGGCCCGGATTCGACCCCGGCGAGGTACCCATCGGGTCGATCACCAACGGCGTGCACGCGCGCACCTGGGCGGCGCCGCAGTGGTTGCAGCTGGGCCGCGAGCTGGCGGGGTCGAACTCGTTCAGTGATCCCGGTGTCTGGTTGCGCCTGCAGGAGGCCGACGCCGGTCATCTGTGGTGGATCCGGTCGCAACTACGGGCGCTGTTGGTCCAGGATGTGCGGGCGCGGCTGCGCCGCTCGTGGCTGGAACGTGGTGCCTCGGATGCTGAATTGAGCTGGATCGCAACCGCATTCGATCCCGATGTGCTCACCATCGGGTTCGCCCGGCGGGTGCCGACATACAAACGGCTGACCCTGATGCTGCGCGATCCGGACCGACTCGAACAGTTGTTGCTCGACGAACAACGACCGATTCAGCTGATCGTCGCCGGCAAGTCGCACCCGGCCGACGACGGGGGCAAGGCGTTGATCCAGCAGGTGGTGCGCTTCGCCGACCGGCCCGAGGTGCGCCACCGCATCGCGTTCTTGCCCGACTACGACATGTCGATGGCCCGGCTGTTGTACTGGGGCTGCGACGTCTGGTTGAACAATCCGCTGCGGCCCCTGGAAGCCTGCGGCACCTCGGGCATGAAGAGCGCGCTCAACGGCGGGTTGAACCTGTCCATCCGCGACGGTTGGTGGGACGAATGGTACGACGGCGAAAACGGTTGGGAGATACCGTCTGCCGACGGCCTGACCGACGAGGCCCGACGCGACGACCTGGAGTCCAGCGCGCTCTACAACCTGCTGGAGCAAGCGGTGGCACCGAAGTTCTACGAGCGCGACGAGCATGGGGTGCCGCCGCGGTGGATCGAAATGGTGCGCCACACCCTGCAGACGCTGGGCCCGAAAGTGCTGGCGTCGCGGATGGTGCGCGACTACGTCGAGAACTACTACACGCCGGCCGCGCAGTCATTGCGAAGGACGATCGCGCCGGTCGAGGGCGACGAGAGCGCCGGCGAGTTCGGCGCCGCCCGTGAGCTGGCCGCCTATCGCAGGCGCGCCGAAGAAGCCTGGCCGAAGATCGACATCACCGACGTCGACAGCACCGGCCTGCCGGATACTCCGGTGCTGGGCTCGAAACTGACCCTGACCGCGACCGTGCAACTGGCCGGGCTGGCACCCGACGAGGTCACCGTCCAGGCGTTGGTGGGCAGGGTGGACGCGGGCGACGCATTGCAGGACCCGCTGACAGTCGAGATGTCGTATACCGGCACGGCGGAAGGGGGCAACCAGGTCTTCTCGACCACGATGACGCTGCCGCTTGCCGGCGCGGTCGGATACACGGTGCGGGTGCTGCCCAACCATCCGATGCTGGCCGCCGGCAACGAGCTCGGCCTGGTCACCCTGGCCCGCTAGCCGGTTCGGCCGTGCGCAGCCGCTCGAGCGCCGCGCGGACCTGCGCGGCGTCGGTGGTCTGCCAAAACGGCGGCAGCGAGGCGCGCAGGTATCCGCCGTAGCGGGCGGTGGCCATCCGCGAATCGAGCACCGCGACGACGCCGCGGTCGGTGACACGGCGCAACAGCCGTCCCGACCCCTGCGCGAGCAGCAGCGCCGCGTGGCTGGCGGCGACGGCCATGAAGCCATTGCCGCCGCGCGCGGCGACCGCGCGCTGGCGAGCGCCCAGCAGTGGGTCGTCGGGGCGGGGGAACGGGATGCGGTCGATCATCACCAGCGACAGCGACGGGCCCGGCACGTCGACGCCCTGCCACAGCGACAGCGTGCCGAACAGCGAGGTCTCGGCGTCGGCGCTGAACTGCTCGACGAGCGCGGAGGTGCTGTCGTCGCCCTGGCACAGGACCGGGGTCGGCAGCCGTTCGCGCATTGCCTCGGCGGCGGCCCGGGCGGCCCGCATCGATGAGAACAATCCCAGCGTGCGCCCGCCGGCGGCGGTGATGAGGTCGGCGATCTCGGTCAGCTGCTCGGCCGAGCCGGTGCCGTCGCGGCCCGGCGGTGGCAGGTGGGCCGCCACGTAGAGGATGCCCGACTTCGCGTGGTGGAATGGCGATCCGACGTCAAGGCCACGCCAGGGTGGGTATTCGCCGGCGTCCGGTCCGGCCAGCCCCCACGCGGTCGCCATCGCGTCGAAGGATCCGCCAACCGTCAGGGTCGCCGACGTCAACACGGTCGTCGCCCGTCCGAACACCCGATCGCGCAGCAACGCGGCGACCGACAGCGGCGCCACCCGCAGCACGGGCCGCGGGGAACCGCGATTGTCCTCATGATCCAGCCAGACCACGTCCGTGCGATCGGGGATCGCCGGCGCGAAGGAGGCCAGGACGCGCGACGCCGTATCGGATATTTCGCTCAGCGCGGCAACCGCTTCGGCGCGCGCCGCGGCGGCCTTGGCGTCGCTGGTGGTGTCGATCGCCGAGCGTGCCGAACTGGCGCCGTCGCGCAGCGCGGCCAGATAGGTCGCCATCTCGTCGTCCAGACGGTCGATGCGGCCCGGTGTTGCATCGTGGATCGCGGCCCCGAAGTTGGCCGATGCCGCCTCCAGCCGCTGGGTTATCTCGGGCTCCACCAGCCGGGCAATCCGCCGGGATGCAACGCCGAGCGTGGCCGGCGTCAGCTCCGCGGTGGCCACCGACGTCACCCGGTCGACCAGCTCGTGCGCCTCGTCGACCACCAACAGCGCGTGCTCGGGCAGCACCGCCGATTCGGCAACGGCATCAATGGCCAGCAGGGCGTGGTTGGTGACGACGACGTCGGCGCGGCCGGCCGTCGTGCGCGCCCGTTCCGAAAAGCACTCGGTGCCGAACGGGCAGCGGGCCACGCCGAGGCATTCCCGCGCGGAAACGCTGACCTGCGACCAGGATCGTTCCGGCACACCGGGTTTGAGGTCGTCGCGGTCGCCGGTGTCGGTCGTCGAGGCCCACGCGGTGAGCCGCTGCACGTCGCGGCCCAGCGCGGTGACCGCCATCGCGTCGAAGAGCTCGTCCGGTGGCCGCTCGGCATCGGCATCGGTGTCGGCGGCGCTGCCGTTATGAATCTTGTTGAGACACAGGTAGTTCCGCCGTCCCTTGAGCAACGCGAATCGCGGTCGGCGGGGCAGCGAGTCGGCGAGCGAGTCGGCCAGCCGCGGTAGGTCGCGATCGACGAGCTGACGCTGCAGGGCAATGGTCGCCGTCGAAACCACGACCGGCGCCTCCTCGCCGATGGCGCGGACGATCGCGGGAACCAGATACGCCAGCGACTTGCCGGTGCCGGTGCCCGCCTGGACGACGAGGTGCTCGCCGGTTTCGAAGGCATGCGCCACGGCGCCGGCCATTTCCTGCTGGCCTCTGCGTTCGCTGCCGCCGAGCGCGGCCACCGCGGTGGCCAGTAACTCGGGCACGGACGCTTCGGGCATGGCTCAGAAGCCGACCCGCACGGTCGGGATCGCCGGTTCGCCGTGGGCCAGTTTCAGTCCCTCCCACGGCAGGCTGTGCAGCCCGGACGCCACCAGGTTTCGGGCGGCGGCCAGCGCCCCGGGCCCCGTTTCGGTCACGGCCTCCCCGCCGCGCACCAGCGGGACCGTCAGCACCCGGAACGGCTCGGTGGCTTCCGGCGGACTGCCGGCCGGATACAGCACCTCCTCGGTGATCGTGCCGGTGGGGCGGCAGCGCCGCAGCGCGTCTTTGTGGCCTCCGTCGGATTCCTTGTGGGCGCTGCGCTTGTGGACCGGCATGCCATCCACTTCGACCAACTTGTAGACCATGCTCGCGGTGGGCGCGCCCGAGCCGGTGACCAGTGACGTGCCGACGCCGTAGCTGTCCACCGGCTCGGCACGCAACGCGGCGATGGAGAACTCGTCGAGGTCGCCGGACACCACGATGCTGGTCCGGGTCGCGCCCAGCTGGTCGAGCTGCTCGCGCACCTGGCGCGCCAGCACGCCCAGCTCACCGGAGTCCAGGCGCACCCCGCCCAGCTCGGCGCCGGCGGCGGCCACGGCATTGGCGACGCCGGTCGTCACGTCATAGGTGTCCACCAGCAGCGTGGTTTGCGCGCCCAGCGCGTCGACCTGGGCACGAAATGCGGCGACTTCGTCGGGCCCGTCGCGCCGGGTGTGCACCATGGTGAAGGCGTGCGCGGCGGTGCCCTCGGTGGGGATCCCGTATCGCCGTTCGGCTTCCAGGTTGGACGTCGCGGTGAACCCGGCGATGTAGGCGGCGCGCGCCGCTGCCACCGCGGCGCGTTCGTGGGTTCGCCGTGATCCCATCTCGATCAGCGGTCGGTCCTGCGCGGCGCTGACCATTCGCGCCGCCGCGGATGCGATCGCGGTGTCGTGGTTGAAGATCGACAGCGCCAGGGTTTCGAGCACCACGCATTCGGCGAAGCTGCCGCTCACGGATAACACCGGCGAACCGGGGAAGTACAGCTCGCCTTCGGCGTAGCCGTCGATATCGCCACCGAAGCGGAAATCGCGGAGGTAGCGCAGCGTGTCGGCGTCCAGGAATTGCGCCAGCAGCTGACACGCGTCGTCGTCAAACCTGAACTGCGGCAACACTTCCAGCAGCCGGCCGGTGCCGGCGACCACACCGTAGCGGCGACCCTCGGGCAGGCGGCGGGCGAACAGTTCGAACGTGGTCTGGCGATGCGCGGTGCCGTCGCGCAGCGCCGCGGCCAGCATGGTCAACTCGTATTTGTCGGTTAGCAGCCCAGCGAGGGCCGGGTCGTTCATTCCGTAAAGGTAACGGCTGGCTGCGGGGGAGCCGTCTCTCGGTATCCTGGAGGCCATGGTTGTTGCGTCAGCACCCACCAAGCCTGGCACTACCGGACAACGCGAGTCCGCTCCGGTCCACGTCACGGCCAGTCCCTGGGTCACCATCGTGTGGGACGACCCGGTCAACCTGATGACCTACGTGACGTATGTTTTCCAGAAGTTGTTCGGCTACAGCGAGCCGCATGCCACCAAACTGATGCTGCAGGTGCACAACGAAGGCAAGGCGGTGGTGTCCGCGGGTAGCCGGGAGTCCATGGAAGTCGACGTGTCCAAACTGCACGCCGCCGGGTTGTGGGCGACGATGCAGCAGGACCGCTGAGATTCGAGGGCACCCGGGATTCCGCGTGCGCAAATGGAAGCGCGTCGAGACCGCAAACGGTCCCCGTTTTCGGTCCGCCTTGGCTCCGCATGAGGCGGACCTGCTCAAGAACCTCGTCACCGCGATGATCGGTTTGCTCGACGAGCGCGAATCTTCCTCGCCGGCAGACGAACTCGAGGAGATCACCGGTATCAAGACCGGAAACTCCGAACCGCCGCGGGAGTCGACGCTGCGGCGGCTGCTGCCCGATTTCTACAAATCCGACGAGGACGACCCCGCGCCCGATAAATCCGAAGGTCTCAACGCCGCGCTGCGCAGCCTGCACGAGCCGGCGATAATCAACGCCAAACGTGTTGCCGCACAGGAGTTGTTGGACACGCTGCCGGCCGAAGGCGGCCGGTTCGAACTGACCGAGGACGGCGCCAACGCGTGGATCGCGGCAGTCAACGACATTCGGCTGACTCTGGGCGTCCTGCTCGAAATCGGGCCCCAGGGCCCGGACCGCCTGCCATCGGATCATCCGTTGGCCGCGCATTACGACGTGTATCAGTGGCTGACCGTCTTGCAGGAATACCTGGTCCTGGTGCTGATGGGGCGCCAATGATCACCGACGTCGGGGGAATCCGCGTCGGTCATTACCAGCGACTGGACCCCGACGCGTCCATGGGCGCCGGTTGGGCATGCGGGGTGAGCGTCCTGTTGACCCCACCCGGGACGGTCGGCGGCGTTGATTGCCGCGGTGGCGCGCCCGGCACCCGCGAGACCGATCTGCTGGATCCGGTCAACACCGTGCGGTTCGTCGACGCGGTGTTGCTCGCCGGTGGCAGCGCCTACGGCCTGGCCGCCGCCGACGGCGTCATGCGCTGGCTGGAGGAGCACGAGCGCGGTGTGGCGATGGAGGGCGGCGTGGTGCCTATCGTGCCGTCGGCGGTGATCTTCGACCTGCCGGTCGGGGGCTGGGATCGCCGGCCGGACGCGGACTTCGGCTATCAAGCGGCGCTTGCCGCGAGCGATGAAGGGGTGCTCGTCGGGACGGTCGGCGCCGGGGTCGGGGCCCGCGCCGGTGTGCTCAAGGGCGGCATCGGGACCGCCTCGACGACGCTGCCGTCCGGCGTGACGGTCGGCGCGCTGGTCGCGGTGAACTCCGCTGGCGACGTCGTCGACCGGGCCACGGGCCTGCCGTGGATGGCGGCCCTGGCCGAGGAGTTCGCGCTGCGGCCGCCGCCGGCCGAGCAGATCGACGCGTTCGCCCGGCTGCCGTCGCCGTTGAGGCCGCTGAATACCACGATCGCGGTGGTGGCCACCGACGCTGCGCTGACTCCGGCGGCCTGCCGGCGTGTCGCGATCGCCGCCCACGACGGTCTGGCCCGCACCATCCGGCCGGCACACACACCGCTGGACGGCGACACCGTGTTCGCACTGGCCACCGGGGCCATCGAGGTGGCGCCGGCGGTCGGCTCGAAACCACCGCCCGCCGCATTTTCTCCGGAGACCGCGCTGACCACCGAGGTGGGCGCGGCCGCGGCCGACTGCCTGGCGCGGGCCGTGCTGGTCGGGGTCCTGGCCGCGGAGTCGGTGGCCGGAATACCCACCTACCGCGACATGTTGCCCGGAGCGTTCGGCCCGCAGGGGGAAGGGAAAGATTGACGTGCTGGTGATCCGTGCCGACCTGGTGGACGCCATGGTCGCCCACGCGCGTCGCGACCACCCCGACGAGGCGTGCGGGGTGCTGGCCGGCCCGGACGGCGCCGACCGTCCGGAGCGGCATATCGCGATGGTCAACGCCGAACGCTCGCCGACGTTTTATCGCTTCGACGCGCAAGAACAGCTGAAGGTGTGGCGGGCGATGGACGATGCCGACGAGGTTCCGGTCGTCATCTATCACTCGCACACCGCGACCGAGGCCTACCCGAGCCGCACCGATGTGAAGCTTGCCGCCGAGCCGGACGCGCACTACGTGCTGGTGTCCACCCGCGATCCCGACCGCCACGAGCTGCGCAGCTATCGCATCGTCGACGGCGTCGTCACCGAAGAACCTGTCGATATCGTCGAGCAGTACTGAACACAGTTCGAGAAAGGCCCGCATGAGCGTCACCGTGTCCATCCCGACCATCCTCCGGCCGCACACCGGCGGCGAGAAGCGCGTCTCGGCGAGCGGTGACACGCTGGGCGCGATCATCAGCGACCTGGAGGCCAACTACTCCGGCATCTCCGAGCGGCTGATCGATTCCGACAATCCAGGCAAGCTGCACCGCTTCGTGAACATCTACGTCAACGACGAGGACGTGCGCTTCTCCGGCGGCCTGGACACCACGGTCGCCGACGGCGACTCGGTGACCATCCTGCCCGCGGTGGCGGGCGGGTAAGCGGGGCGCATGACGCGTTACGACTCGCTGCTGGCCGCCCTGGGCAACACGCCGCTGGTCGGCCTGTCGCGGCTCTCACCGCGCTGGAACGACGGGCCGGACGGGCCGCATGTGCGGCTGTGGGCCAAGCTCGAGGACCGGAATCCGACCGGCTCGATCAAAGACCGCCCGGCGCTGCGGATGATCGAACAGGCCGAAGAGGACGGGCTACTTGCGCCCGGCGCGACGATCCTCGAGCCCACCAGCGGCAACACCGGTATCTCGCTGGCGATGGCGGCCCGGCTCAAGGGCTACCAGCTGATCTGCGTGATGCCGGAGAACACGTCCGTCGAACGGCGTCAGCTGCTCGAGCTCTACGGCGCGCGGATCATCTTCTCGCCGGCCGAGGGCGGGTCGAACACCGCGGTGGCGACCGCCAAGGAGCTGGCCGCGGCCAACCCGTCGTGGGTGATGCTCTATCAGTACGGCAACCCCGCCAACACCGATTCGCATTACCGCGGCACCGGGCCCGAGTTGCTGGCCGATCTACCTGAGATCACTCACTTCGTCGCCGGCCTGGGCACCACCGGCACGCTGATGGGCACCGGGCGGTTCCTGCGCGAGCGCGTGCCCGACGTCAAGATCGTGGCCGCCGAACCCCGCTACGGCGAGGGCGTGTATGCGCTGCGCAACATCGACGAGGGATTTGTGCCCGAACTCTATGACCCCGACGTACTGACCACCCGCTACTCGGTCGGCACGGCCGACGCGATCCGTCGCACCCGCGAGCTGGTGGACTTCGAAGGAATCTTTGCGGGCATCTCGACCGGAGCGGTGCTGCATGCGGCGCTGGGCATCGCGCGAAAGGCGCTCAACGAGGGAGCGCGCGCCGACATCGCCTTCGTGGTGGCCGACGCCGGCTGGAAGTATCTGTCCACCGGCGCCTATGCCGGTAGCCTGGACGATGCCGAAAACGCTCTGGAAGGGCAGCTATGGGCATGACCGGCCCCGCCGGGAACCGAACACCGGCGAGGGGTTCCAAGAAGCGGCCCGACTGGATGGTGGGCGGTGCCACGATCGTCACGTTCGTGGCTTTGCTGTACGTCATCGAGCTGATCGATCAGCTGATGCACCACTCGCTGGACCGCAACGGCATCAGGCCCCTGGAAGCCGACGGGCTGTGGGGCATCATCTGGGCGCCGTTCCTGCACGCGAGCTGGACGCACCTGTTGGCCAACACCGTGCCGGCGTTGGTGCTCGGTTTCCTGATGACGCTCGCCGGCCTGTCCCGGTTCGTGTGGGCCACCGCGATTGTGTGGATCGTCGGCGGCTTCGGCACCTGGCTGATCGGCAACTGGGGCGGCTGTCGTTTCGAGTCCGACCACATCGGGGCCTCCGGCCTGATCTTCGGCTGGCTAACGTTCTTGCTGGTCTTCGGCATATTCGTGCGCAGATTCTGGGACATCGTCACCGGTTTGGTGGTGCTCTTCGCGTACGGCGGCATCTTGGTCAGCGCCGTGCCGGTGCTCGACAAATGCGGCGGTGTGTCGTGGCAGGGTCATCTGTGTGGTGCGCTGGCCGGAATCCTGGCGGCCTACGTCCTGTCGGGTCCGGAGCGTAAGGCCCGCGCCTCGAGGAAAGCCGGTTCGCGGCGCCCCAAGACATGAGTTCGCCATTAGCGCCCGTCGGGGTCTTCGACTCCGGCGTCGGGGGTCTGACCGTCGCGCGGGCCATCATCGACCAGCTGCCCGACGAGGACATGATCTACGTCGGCGACACCGGCAACGGTCCCTACGGCCCGCTCACCATCCCTGAGGTAAGAGCGCACGCGCTGGCCATCGGCGACGATCTCGTCGACCGCGGCGTCAAGGCCCTGGTGATCGCGTGCAACACGGCGTCCGCGGCGTGCCTGCGGGACGCCCGCGAGCGCTACGACGTGCCGGTCGTCGAGGTGATCCTGCCCGCGGTGCGCCGCGCGGTGACCGCCACCCGCAACGGCCGCATCGGCGTCATCGGCACTCAGGCGACCATCGCCTCGCACGCCTACCAGGACGCGTTCGCCGCCGCCCGCGATACCGAGATCACCGCGGTGGCCTGCCCGCGGTTCGTCGACTTCGTCGAGCGCGGCGTCACCAGCGGGCGCCAGGTGCTCGGGCTGGCCGAGGGCTACCTGGAGCCCTTGCAGCGCGCGCAGGTCGACACCCTGGTGCTGGGATGCACGCACTATCCGCTGCTGTCCGGGCTGATCCAGCTGGCGATGGGCGAGAACGTCACGCTGGTTTCGAGTGCCGAGGAAACCGCCAAGGAAGTGCTGCGGGTGCTCACCGAGCGGGACCTGCTGCGGCCGCATGACGCGGCGCCAGCCACCCGGGTGTTCGAGTCGACCGGCGACCCCGAGGCTTTCACCAAACTGGCCGCGCGGTTCCTGGGTCCCGCGGTGACCGGTGTCCAACCCGTACGCCGCTCCCGTATCGACTAGCGCGGCTTAGCTGCGCAAGCGCGCGGGGAGATTCTGATCACACTAATGCGGCAATGTTTTCTCCACGCTGCGATCGGGCATGGCACAGTAGTGTCCGTGCGAATAACCGTGCTCGGCTGCTCGGGCAGCGTGGTCGGTCCGGATTCGCCTGCATCGGGTTATCTGCTTCGGGCTCCGGATACCCCGCCGTTGGTCCTCGACTTCGGCGGGGGTGTCCTCGGCGCGCTACAGCGATATATGGATCCCGGCTCGGTGCATGTGCTCTTATCCCATCTGCACGCCGACCACTGTCTGGACATGCCGGGGTTGTTCGTGTGGCGCCGCTACCACCCGTCGCGCCCGCTCGGCAAGGCTTTGCTGTACGGCCCCAGCGACACATGGTCACGGTTGGGGGCCGCGTCGTCACCCTATGGCGGGGAGATCGACGATTGCTCCGACATCTTCGACGTCCACCACTGGGTCGACGGCGAGCCGGTGACATTCGGCGCGCTCACCGTGACACCGCGGGTGGTGGCTCATCCGACCGAGTCCTACGGCTTGCGGGTGACCGATCCCAGCGGTGCCTCGTTCGTCTACAGCGGTGACACGGGTACGTGCGATCAGCTCATCGAGCTCGCCCGCGACGCCGACGTCTTCCTTTGCGAGGCCTCGTGGACGCACGCGCACGATCGTCCACCCGCCCTGCACCTCTCGGGCACCGAGGCCGGCAGGGCCGCGGCACAAGCCGGTGTTCGCGAGCTGCTGCTGACTCACATCCCGCCGTGGACTTCGCGTGAGGACGTGATCAGCGAGGCCAAGGCCGAGTTCGACGGCCCCGTGCATGCGGTGGTATGCGGTGAGACGTTCGATGTCCGCCGCTCTGAGAGGGTCTGAGTCAACCGGTTAGGGTTGGCGTCGTGTCCAAACGAGAAGACGGTCGCCTCGACGACGAGCTTCGCCCCGTGGTCATCACCCGCGGGTTCACCGAAAACCCGGCGGGCTCGGTCCTGATCGAATTCGGTCACACCAAAGTCATGTGCACCGCCAGCGTCACCGAGGGCGTGCCGCGCTGGCGCAAGGGGTCGGGCCTCGGGTGGCTGACCGCGGAGTACGCGATGCTGCCGTCGGCTACGCACACTCGCTCCGATCGTGAATCGGTGCGCGGCCGCCTGTCCGGGCGTACCCAGGAGATCAGTCGGCTGGTCGGCCGGTCGCTGCGGGCCTGCATCGACCTGGCGGCGTTGGGGGAGAACACGATTGCCGTCGACTGCGACGTGTTGCAGGCCGACGGCGGCACCCGCACCGCGGCCATCACGGGTGCCTACGTGGCGCTGGCCGACGCGGTGACTTATCTTTCGGCGGCCGGGAAGCTCTCCGATCCCCGGCCACTGTCGTGCGCCATCGCGGCGGTCTCCGTTGGCGTGGTCGACGGCAGGATTCGGGTGGATCTGCCCTACGAGGAGGACGCGCGCGCCGAAGTCGATATGAATGTCGTGGCGACCGACACCGGCACTCTGGTCGAGGTTCAAGGGACCGGTGAGGGCGCGACGTTTCCTCGCTCGACGCTGGACAAGCTGCTCGACATGGCGCTCGGCGCTTGCGACACCTTGTTCGCGGCGCAGCGGGAGGCATTGGAGCGGCCGTACCCGGGTGTGTTGCCCGAGGGGCCGCCACCGCCGAAGGCGTTCGGAAGCTGACCCACCTACTGGTCGCCAGCCTGAACTCGGCCTAACTGCCCCGCGGTTTATCACTGCCGACACCGTGGCCAAGACGAGGCCCCTTCCGGTCGGTCAGGACTCGTCCTTCCGCAGCTCGAATATTGGGATCGTGCGTGTGGTTTTTGACTGGTAGTTCGCGAAGGCGAACGCGGGTACGGTCTCGTTGATTTTGGGAATGATCGCCTGGCGTTCGGACGAGTCGAGCTCGTGCGCGACGACGGCGAACGAGTCGGTGGCGACTTCAACGCGCGCCCGCGGGTCGGCGCGCAGGTTGTGCACCCAGCCCGGGTTGACGTCGGCGCCACCATAACCCGCGACGATCAGCATCTTGCCGTCAATACGGAAGACCACCAGCGGCGCGACGCGCGGCTCGCCGGACTTCGCGCCCTTCGTAGTGAGCAGCAGCAGCTCGTTGCCCTCGAATCGCCCGCCAACCTTGCCGGCGTTGGTGCGAAACTCGTTGGTGATGTTGTTATTGAGCGCTTTGAGCGTCTCGGTATCGGGTTTTTGGCTCACTCTTGGCGAAGCGACTTCGTCGCGCTGTCTATTCCTTGCCGAGCGTGCTGTCCGCCGTGCCGGCACTGCTGAGCGATTCAGGTCGCCCGACCCACCGGTTAGCAGTCCGTAAGGTGGCCGGGGTATCGGCAACTGTTCAGACGCATGTTTAGGAAAAGATGATGACCCGCCTGCTGGTCGCCAGCCGCAACCCCAAGAAGCTGGCCGAGCTGCGCCGGGTGCTGGACGGCGCCGGACTGTCGGGATTGACGCTGCTGTCGCTGAACGACGTGGAGCCGTTCGACGAAGCGCCCGAAACCGGTGCGACCTTCGAGGACAATGCGTTGGCCAAGGCGCGGGATGCGTTCGCCGCGACCGGTTTTGCGAGTGTGGCCGACGATTCCGGTTTGGAGGTGGCCGCGATGCGCGGGATGCCGGGCGTGCTGTCGGCACGCTGGTCGGGTAAACACGGCGACGACGCCGCCAACACCGCGCTGCTACTAGCGCAGCTGCGCGACGTGCCCGACGAACGGCGCAGCGCGGCGTTCGTGTCGGCCTGCGCGCTGGTGTCGTCGTCCGGCGAAGTCGTCGTCCGCGGCGAGTGGCCCGGCAGCATCGCCCGCGAGCCGCGCGGCGACGGCGGATTCGGCTACGACCCGGTCTTCCTTCCCGACGGAAGCGACCGCACCGCAGCGCAACTCAGTCCCGCCGAGAAGGATGCGGTTTCGCATCGCGGTCGCGCGCTGGCGTTGTTGGTGCCCGCGCTGCGGGCGCTAGCCGAGCCAACGTGACTGCAGCGTCACGTTCGGCGTCGAGCGTGACAGTAGCTCACGCTCGAGCCTTAAATCCCGAAGCGCGCCTTGACGTCCTTAGTCTGGAAGTGCTCGACGATGATCCCGAGCAGGGGGATGGTGCCGGACAGCAGCACGCCGATGGTCTTGGCGATCGGCCAGCGGACCTTGACCGCCAGATTGAACGCCGCCAGCACGTAGACGAAATACACCCAGCCGTGCACCACTTCGATCCACCGGATCTCATGGTGGAACACAAGATGCGAGACGATTTCGTAGCACAGCGCGATCAGCCAGACACCCGTCGTCCACGCCATGATCCGGTAACCGAAGAGCGCGGTGCGGATCTTCTCGACGGGGAAGGCCGGCGCACCGGGTGTCTCGGGTGTGGTCATGCGGTTGTCCTGTTCTGCTTTTCGGAGTCGTTCTTGGCGAGCTCTGCCAGATAGGCGTTGTACTCCCGCAGCGCGGGGTCGTCGGGTGCTTGCTGTGTGGGCTTGGGGCGCTCGGGCAGCAGCCCGGCGGGTATCTCGGTGATGGCGCCGTCCTTGCGCGGCTCCGGTGGCTCCTCCTCGTAGCGCACGAACTTGCGGTAGGCGTAGACGCAGAACCATGCGAACAGCGGCCACTGCAGCGCATACCCGAGGTTTTGGAAGGTACCTGAGGCGGACTGAAACCTGGTCCACTGCCACCAGCCCAGGGCCAGGCAGCCGCAGGCCGCGACGATCACCAGAATGATCAGCGCGGGCCTGCGACGACGTGTAGTGGACACCCCTTGAAGGTACCGCTCACGACTTGGGCCCGACGAATTCGTCGAGGCGCGCCACGGCCGCTTTGCGGTAGATGGCGATGACGTACTTGCTGGGCCGCGTCCACGGAATTGCGAGGTCGTCGAGCGCACCGGTGAACAACCCTCGAATGTCGTCTGATCGGTTCGAGAAGTGATAGCGGACGCTTCGGACGCCGCGATCGTTGGCTACCACACGGCACCCGTCGCTGTCGATCAGGCCGCGAATGAATTCCTCAGTGGCTTGGTTGACGAGAATTTTCTGCCACGGCTCCAGCTGAATGGGCCTTAGGCGCTTCCTCCCGGGACCGTGCTGAGGAAGTAGGCACGGCCAGTGTTTGGAGTAGAGCGAGACCACTACACATCCCTTCGGTTGCTTTTCCACGGATGCGCGCTGTGCTGGCATCAGCGTGTCGATTGCCTCGCGACAGCGTTCGATGATGCCGGAGTACTTCCTGTCGAGAGTGATGCGCAGACGCCAAGCCCGGGAATGACGTGAGATGCAGCCATCGCCGAGGTACAGGCCGAGGACATAGCAATACGCGGCCGCCGGGAGTTCCGAGAAGTCATGAGAGACGCCGCAGCCGGAGCCGCTCGGCAGCCGTCGCCGGGCTTGTGGTCGGCATCTCCAATCGCGCACCGTCGGTCGCGGCACGCCAAGTTGACGCGCGATCGCGCAGTCATTTACACCAGCCGCGATGAGGCGCCCAGCCATCTCGAACTCCTCAGCCGGCCGCATCGAAAGCCCTTCGTCGGTTACGGCCAAGCTAGGCCGCACCACTGACAAGCAAGCGATAAGATCGCGGGGTTCCGCGGGCGTGGCGAAACGGTATACGCGCCGGCTTTAGGTGCCGGTGCTCGAAAGAGCATGAGGGTTCGACTCCCTCCGCCCGCACACTTTCTGGTTTTGTCGCGCCTTCCGCGGGTAACCGCGATGAATCGCACCAAAGGAAGACGCCATGGCGACCGGACGAGAGCCCTCCGAAGAAGCCGTCTCCGCGCAAGACGTGGCGGCCGCGGAACGCAGAGTCGCGGAGGCTCGCGGACGCGCCGCCCACGCGGGGCTCTCCGCCGCCCGGAGCATCGAGGAATCGGCGCGCCAGCACGAACGGCTCGCCAGCGTGCAAGACATGTCGGTCGACCGAGGCGTCTCGCACACAGACCTGCACCGCAGGTCCGCGGACCGGCATCGCGAAGCCGCCGCCGAGGACCGCAAGATGGCCGAGACGAAGCGCAAAGAGTCCGAAGCAGACCTGGCAATCGACCCAAACCCGCGCGCGCCGCGCAGTCGCTAGCCCCCTCTCACCAAACCCTTGAGTTGACCTTTGGTTAGGCAACCCTTAGTTTGTGAGGGCAACTACTAGCCGAATCGGCGGCGCACGCGCCGTCACAGGAGAGGGCCGCTGATGGGGCGCGGATTGCAGGGTGTGATCTTGCGGGGTTTGGGTGCCCGCGACCACGCCGCAACGGTAATCGAAACCGTCCGCATCGCACCGCATTTCGTGCGGGTGCGGATGGAGTCGCCGACGCTGTTCGAGGACGCAAAGGCTGAACCCGCGGCGTGGTTGCGGTTCTGGTTTCCCGACCCGGACGGGTCAAACACCGAGTTCCAGCGCGCCTACACGATCTCCGAGGCCGACGTCGCGACGGGCCGATTCGCGGTCGACGTCGTGCTGCACGAACCGGCCGGCCCGGCGTCGTTGTGGGCGAGATCCGTCAAACCCGGCACGACGATCGCAGTCATGTGCCTGATGGGCTCGTCGCGTTTCGGTGTTCCCGACGAGGCGCCCACCGGCTACCTACTGATCGGGGATTCGGCATCGATCCCGGGGATGAATGGGATCGTCGAAACCGTCCCAGACGATGTCCCGATCGAGATGTACCTCGAGCGGCACGACGACAACGACGGGCTGATCCCGCTGGCGAAGCACCCTCGGCTGCAAGTGCATTGGGTCGCGCGCCGCGACGAGAGGTCGTTGGCCGAGGCGATCGAGGGCCGCGACTGGTCGGGCTGGTATGTGTGGGCGACGCCCGAGGCCGCCACCCTCAAACACGTCCGGAGGCGGCTGCGTGACGAATTCGGACTTCGCAAGTCCGCGATACACGCCCAGGCCTACTGGAACGCCGGGCGAGCGATGGGCACCCGCCGTGGAGACAAGACGGACGCCGGCGTCGCCGGAGGCCCCCCAACCGCGGATCCGCGCTGACTGGAGCGGCTCCCGACCGCTGCCCTTGCCGTATGCCTTACAGTTGAGCCGTCCATCGACGGTCTCGGTACGGAGGCGTGCTGCCCATGAGTGCTGTGGTGTCCATTCCGCGGTATCCCGGCGACGTCACGCCCGAGTGGCTGTCGGCCGTGCTTCGCGAACGCCACCCGACTGTCGAAGTGTCGCACGTCGACGTTGTTGCGATCGGCACCGGCCAGACCGGCGCGACCTACCGGGTGACGGCCCGCTACGCGACGGATCCGGGTGATCTGCCGCAGACCTATGTGATCAAGCTGCCGGCCCAGGACGACACCGTGCGCGACCGGGTCGTCATCGGTTATCGCAGCGAGTGCGCGTTCTACTCGTCCGTGGCCGATCGGGTGCAGGTGCCGACGCCGCGGTGCTTCTACTGCGAGATCACGGATGATGCAATGGATTTCGCCTTGCTGCTGGCCGATCAAGCGCCGGCGGTTCAGGGTGACCAGCTCGCCGGCTGCGGTGAACAAGAAGCGCGACTCGCGGCAAACGCGCTGGCCGGCCTGCACGCACCCAGCTGGTGCGACCCGGCCTGGCTGGATTTTCCGGGCATCGCATTTGGGCGCCCGGACGAGGCCGGCGCCGGCGGCATGGGCGAGGTGGCGCGGATGAGCGCCGACATCACTATCGAGAAGCTGGGCGATCGAATGAGTGCGGAAGACCGCGAAACATTCCGCACCGCAATGGGTTTGGTGGAACCGTGGCTGCTGGCCGAGTACGACCGGTTTGCCCTGTTGCACGGGGACTATCGCCTGGACAACATGCTGTTCGATCCGGACCGTACGCGCGTCAGCGTGGTCGACTGGCAGACGCTCGGCGTGGGCCTGCCGGCCAGGGATCTCGCCTACTTCACCGCGACAAGCCTGAATTCGCGACTGCGCGCCAGCATCGAGGGAGAGCTCGTCGCCGACTACCACCGGGCGTTAACGGGTTGCGGGGTCGCCGACTACGACCGCGAAACATGTTGGCGGGACTACCGGCTCGGCGTGCTGCAGGCGCCGCTGATCTCGGCCCTGGGGTTCGCGTTCGCGGCCGCCACCGAGCGCGGCGACGACATGGTGCTGGCGATGCTCAGTCGCGGCTGCCAAGCAATCCGCGACCTCGGGACGCTGGAATTGCTGCGCTGATCTGAGCGCGGCCGGCAATCAGTACTGCGTGGAGCCCTGGTCTACCCGAATCTGCGCCGCGGTGACTTTCCGCGACTCGTCGCTGGCCAGCCAGCACACGGCGTCGGCGATCTCTTCCGGCTCGGCGACCCAGTCAGGCAGAAACGGGGTGAGGACGTGGTTCAGCTGCGGATTGGTTTCCATGGCCTTGCCTATCGCCTCCACCATTTCGATGGATCCCATCGGGGTGTTCACCGGACCCGGATGAACGCTGTTGACCCGGATCGAATGCTTGCCCAATTCGGCGGCGAAGGCGCGGGCCAGCCCGGTGACGGCGTGCTTGCTGGCGGTGTAGTGCACCATGAACGGCTGCATTTTGGCCCCGGCCGCCGAACTGATCAGGATGATCGAGCCACCGCGACCACCCTCGATGATCTTGTCCGCGCCGGCCATCACGGTGTTCCAGGTGCCCAGCACGTTGACGTCCATCACGTCGCGAAAGGATTCGGGCGTGATGTCGTTCCAGGCCTGCGGGGCCGCGATCCCGGCGTTGGCCACGATGATGTCCAGGCGCCCCAGTGCGGCGACCCCGTCGTCGACCGCCTTGCGGAGCCCGTCAAAATCGCGAGTGTCAACGACCGACGTCACAATCCGGCGGCCCGTTTCTTCAACCAGCCGAACCGTTTCGGCGAGGTCCTCCTCGGTCGCCGGCGGGTAGGGAACGCAGGACGGGAGCTTGCCAGCGATGTCGACGGCGATGATGTCGGCACCCTCCTGAGCCATCCGAACGGCGTGCGCCCGCCCTTGCCCGCGCGCGGCCCCGGTGATGAACGCAACCTTGCCTTCGAGTCTGCTTCTCATCGCTGCGCCGCCTTGACAAGGTTCGACCCGATGATCAGCCGCTGAATCTCGCTGGTGCCCTCATAGAGCCGCAGCAGTCGCACGTCGCGGTAGATCCTTTCGACGGGCACGCCATGCATGTAGCCGCTGCCACCGTGAATCTGCACCGCGAGATCCGCTACCTTGCCGGCCATTTCGGTGCAGAACAACTTCGCCGCCGACGGCGCGACCCGGCGGTCGCCGTTGGTGATCCACATCCGGGCCGCGTCGCGGACCAGCGCCCGACCGGCCAGCACCCCGGTCTGCTGGTCGGCGATCATCGCCTGCACCAACTGGAAGTCTCCGATCGACGTCCCGCCCTGCGTCGCGGTGGCGGCATAGGAAACCGATTCGTCGAGAGCGCGTTGCGCGGCTCCCACCGCGATCGCGGCGATGTGCACGCGGCCGCGCGCCAAAGAGGTCATCGCCGCCCGATAGCCGATGTCTTCGCTGCCGCCGATCAGCGCGTCGGCGCCCAGTCGGACGTCGTCGAAGCTGACATCGGCGGTCCACGCGCCTTCTTGGCCCATCTTGGCGTCCTTGGCGCCGACTTCGACGCCCGCGGCATCCGCGGGAACCAGGAAGACGGCGATCCCCGGGCCTTGGTCGTCGGCCGGGCGGGTGCGCGCGAACACGACGAACAGATTGGCCACGGGCGCGTTGGTGATGAAGCGCTTCTGTCCGGTGATCACCCAACCACCGCCGTCACAAACGGCCTTGGTTCGCAGGCCGGCGGGGTTCGATCCGGCGCCGGGCTCGGTCAGCGCGAAGGAGGCGACGACGTCGCCCGACGCCATTGGCTCGAGCCAGCGCTTCTTCTGCTCGTCGGTGCCGAAGCCGACGAGAACCTGCCCGGCGATGCCGTTGTTGGTGCCGAACATCGACCGCACCGCCAGCGAGGTGTAGCCCAATTCCATTGCCAGCTCGACGTCTTGGACAAGGTTGAGGCCAAGGCCGCCCCACCGCTGAGGAATGGCGTACCCGAACAAACCCATCGTCTTGGCCTGCTCGCGCAGATCGTCGGGCACCCGATCGTCGGTCAGGATCTCCTGCTCGCGCGGGATCACCGCGGTGCGGACGAAGTGACGGGTCGCCTCAAGGATCGCCTGGAAGTCCTCGTCAGAGACTTCGGGCTCTTCGTGGACTCCCGCGACGGTCATGCGCAGACGCTCCTTTCCTCGAATTAGGTACCCCAGCTCCCAGCACAGGATCCTATATGAAATATGATATTCGGAACTCAGGGGTCCCCCTGGGAGCAAGAACGCGATTAAGGATGAGTGGTCTTCAGTGTCGTTGCTCAGCGGTCAGGCCGCGGTGGTCACGGGTGGTGCACAGGGTCTCGGTTTCGCTATCGCGGAGCGATTCGTCGCCGAAGGCGCGCGCGTCGTGCTCGGAGACGTGAATCTCGAGGCGACCGAAACCGCCGCCAAGCAGCTGGGCGGTGACGACGTTGCCCTGGCGGTCCGGTGCGATGTCACTCGAGCGGCCGATGTCGAGGGCCTCATCCAGACCGCGGTCGAGCGCTTCGGCGGCCTCGACATCATGGTCAACAACGCCGGGATCACCCGCGACGCGACGATGCGCAAGATGACCGAAGAACAATTCGATCAGGTCATCGACGTGCACCTCAAAGGGACCTGGAACGGCATCCGCCTGGCGGCGGCGATCATGCGGGAAAACAAGCGCGGCGCGATCATCAACATGTCGTCGGTGTCCGGCAAGGTCGGCATGATCGGCCAGACCAACTACTCCGCGGCCAAGGCCGGGATCGTCGGGATGACCAAGGCCGCCGCGAAGGAACTCGCCTATCTGGGAGTCCGGGTGAACGTCATCGCGCCCGGCTTGATTCGCTCGGCCATGACAGAGGCTATGCCGCAACGCATTTGGGACCAGAAGGAGGCCGAGGTGCCAATGGGCCGGGCGGGGGAGCCCAGCGAGGTCGCCAGCGTCGCCTTGTTCCTGGCCTCCGATCTCTCCTCGTACATGACCGGCACCGTCATGGAAGTCACCGGCGGTCGGCACATCTGAACTCTGCCGCGAAAGGATAGCCATGCGTGAAGCGGTTATTTGTGAGCCGGTACGGACGCCGATCGGCCGTTACGGCGGAATGTTCAAGTCGCAGACCGCGGTCGATCTCGGTGTCGCCGCGCTCAAAGGACTACTCGAGCGAACCGGTCTTGCGCCGGAGGCCGTACACGACGTCATCCTCGGACATTGTTATCCGAGCAGCGAGGCGCCCGCGATCGGGCGAGTGGTGGCATTGGATTCCGGTCTGCCCGTGACGGTTCCCGGCATGCAGGTCGACCGTCGCTGTGGGTCCGGCCTGCAGGCGGTGATCCAAGCGTGTCTGCAGGTGGCCAACGGTGACCACGATCTCGTCGTTGCCGGCGGATGCGAAAGCATGAGCAATGTCGCGTTCTATTCCACCGACATGCGGTGGGGTGGGGCGCGCGGGGGTATTCGTGTGCACGACGGGCTGGCTCGGGGACGCACCACGGCCGGTGGCAGGTACCACCCCGTTCCGGGCGGAATGCTGGAAACCGCCGAGAACCTGCGTCGCCAGTACGGCATTTCGCGCCAGGAGCAAGACGAGCTCGCGGTGCGCTCACACCAGCGTGCCGTGGCGGCGCAAAAGGACGGCGTCTTCGCGGAGGAGATCATCCCTGTCGCGGTCCGCAGTCGGCACGGTGAGGAACTCATCGACACCGATGAGCATCCACGCGCCGACACATCGGTCGAGTCGCTGAGCAAGCTCAAACCCGTTCTGCTGGCCGAAGATCCGGATGCGACGGTCACCGCCGGCAATTCCAGCGGACAGAACGACGCGGCATCGATGTGCGTGGTGACCACGCGCGAGAAGGCCGCAGAATATGGGCTGAGGCCATTGGTCCGCATGGTGTCGTGGGGGCTGGCGGGCGTGGCGCCGAACGTCATGGGCATCGGCCCGGTGCCCGCGACCGACGTTGCGCTCGGCAAGGCGGGCCTGCAACTGTCCGACATCGACGTCATCGAACTCAACGAAGCCTTTGCCGCACAAGCGCTTGCGGTGATGCGCGAATGGAATTTCGGCTCGGCCGACCACGACCGAACCAATCTGCACGGGTCGGGCATCTCACTGGGTCACCCGGTCGGCGCCACCGGCGGCAGGATGCTGGCATCGCTGGCGCGTGAACTGCATCGCCAGGAGGCGCGCTACGGGTTAGAGACCATGTGCATCGGCGGCGGCCAGGGGCTTGCCGCGGTCTTCGAACGGGTCGCTTCGACGTGAGCGAGTTGCCGCTGAGCGGCCTGACCGTGGTCGAGGTGTCCAGCTTCGTCGCCGCACCGCTGTGCGGCATGACGCTGGGCCAGCTTGGCGCGCAGGTGATCCGCATCGATCCGATCGGCGGCGCCTCCGACGTCCAGCGATGGCCGCTGGCGGCGGATGGCACGTCGATCTACTGGACCGGATTGAACAAGGGAAAACGTTCGGCCACCATCGATCTGCGCTCGGCCGAAGGCCAAGAGCTGGTCCAGCGGCTGATCGTCGAGGGCGACGGCATCGTCGTCACCAATGCCGCGGGCTTGTCCTGGCTGAGCCATGATCAGCTGTCCGCCAAGCGTTCCGACGTGATCCACGTGCAGCTCGTCGGGCGTGGCGACGGCTCCACCGGAGTGGACTACACCGTGAACGCCGGTCTCGGATTCCCGCTGGTGACCGGACCCGCCAATCATGCCGGTCCGATCAATCATGTGCTGCCCGCCTGGGATGTGTGCTGCGGCCTGTACGCCGCACTGGCCGTCGTCACCGCCGTCCGGCGCCGCGAGCAGTCCGGGACGGGTGCGCGCGTCAGCCTGGCGCTCGAGGACGTCGCGCTGGCCACCGCGGGAAATCTGGGACTGCTGACCGAGCCGCAGGTCAACGGGACCCAACGCCCGCGATTGGGCAATGCCATCTACGGCCAATACGGCCAGGACTTCACCAGCCGTGACGATGTGGCATTCATGGTTGTCACGTTGACCGGCAGGCACTTTCGCGATCTGGTCGATGCGACGGGCACCGGCGCCGCGGTGTCGGCGCTCGCCGGGGCGCTCGGTGTGGACTTCGCCGCCGAAGGGGACCGCTATCGGTACCGTGACGCGCTCTCCGGCCTGTTCGCCACCTGGTTCGCCGAGCACACGGCCGAGGAGATCACCGCGGCATTGTCGAACACCACCGTCCTGTTCGAGCGATACCGCACGTTCGCGGAGGCCGCGGAACACCCCAAAGTGACCGCAAATCCGCTTTTTTCGCGGCTGCATCAACCCGGTGTCGGGGACTATTTCGCCCCCGGCTTGCCGGTGTCGTTCGACGGCACCCATCCCGCCAGCGCGCCCGCGCCCACCCTGGGGCAAGACACCCCCGACCTGCTCGCGCAGCGCCTGGGACTGACCCCGGCCGAAATCGAGCGCTTGACAAGCACCAACACGATAGGGAACGACAGCCCATGACCAGACTCGCGCAAACGCTCGGCCTGACGGAATTTCAGACCGAAATCATCGCTACCGTACGGCAATTCGTCGACAAGGAAGTCATTCCCAACGCGCCGGAACTCGAGCGCGCCGACACCTACCCACAGGAAATCGTCGACCAGATGCGCGAGATGGGTCTGTTCGGACTGATGATTCCGCAGGAGTACGGCGGCCTGGGGGAGTCGCTGCTCACATACGCGCTCTGCGTCGAGGAGCTGGCACGCGGTTGGATGAGCGTGTCCGGGGTGCTCAACACCCACTTCATCGTGGCGTACATGCTGCGTCAGCACGCCACCGACGAGCAGAAGCAACGGTTCCTGCCGCGCATGGCGATCGGCGAATCCCGCGGCGCGTTCTCGATGTCGGAGCCCGAGCTGGGCTCCGACGTGGCCGCGATCCGCACCCGGGCCAAGCGGAATTCCGACGGCACCTACAGCATCGACGGCCAGAAGATGTGGCTGACCAACGGCGCGACGTCGACACTCGTGGCCGTGCTGGTGCGCACCGACGAAGGTTCGGACAAGCCACACCGTAACCTGACCGCGTTTCTTGTCGAGAAACCCGTCGGTTTTGGTGAAGTCGTGCCGGGCCTGACGATTCCCGGCAAGATCGACAAACTCGGCTACAAGGGCATCGAAACCACCGAGCTCATCTTCGACGGCTACCGGGCGAGCGCCGACGACATTCTCGGTGGCACACCGGGGCAGGGATTTTTCCAGATGATGGACGGCATCGAGGTCGGCCGGGTCAACGTGTCGGCACGAGCCTGCGGCATCGGAATCCGCGCCTTCGAACTCGCCGTACGTTACGCGCAGCAACGCCATACCTTCGGCAAGCCGATCGCCGAGCACCAGGCCATCGCGTTCCAGCTGGCCGAGATGGCGACCAAAGTCGAAGCCGCACACCTGATGATGGTCAACGCGGCGCGGCTGAAGGACTCGGGAGAACGCAACGACGTCGCCGCCGGCATGGCCAAATACCTTGCCAGCGAATACTGTTCGGAGGTCACGCAGCAGAGCTTCCGGATTCACGGCGGCTACGGCTATTCCAAGGAATACGAGATCGAGCGGCTGATGCGCGATGCGCCGTTCCTGCTCATCGGCGAAGGAACCAGCGAGATCCAGAAGTCCATCATCAGCAAGCGATTGCTCGCCGAGTATCAGGTGTGAGGCGATGAGCATTCCGGATTTCGCCGCGCGGCCTCAGCTTTCCGAGGACGTCGCGCGATTCGTCCGTACCCGGATATTCGACGGCACCTACGCCGCGGGATCCTACGTTCGGCTAGACCAGCTTGCCGCGGAACTGGGGATCAGTGTCACCCCGGTGCGTGAGGCGCTGTTCGCCCTGCGCGCCGAGGGCCTCATCGCCCAGCAGCCGCGCCGGGGATTCGTGGTGTTGCCCGTGACCGGGCGCGATGTCGCCGACGTCGCCAACGTGCAGGCTCACGTCGGCGGCGAGCTGGCCGCACGCGCCGCTCTCAACATCACCGACGACCAGTTGCGTGAACTCAAGGAGATCCAAGCGCAGCTCGAAGACGCCTATGCCGGCGACGACCATGAGCGAACCGTTCGTCTCAACCACGAATTCCATCGGGCCATCAACGTTGCCGCGGATTCACCCAAGCTCGCCCAGCTGATGTTGCAGATCACCCGCTACGCCCCGGAATCGGTGTTTCCCAACATCAAAGGGTGGCCGGAACAGTCGATGAAGGACCATCGCCGGATCCTGTCGGCGCTGAAAAAGCGCGACGACAAACTCGCGCGGGCCGCGATGTCAGAACACCTTGCCGCCGGCGCCGTTCCGCTGATCGACCACCTCACCGCCCATGGGGTTGTCGTGGAGGTAAACGGTTCACGGGACTAGCTGTTGTTGTGCGAGCACGGCGGGGCTTACCCTGCCATTGGGGTGGGCAACGGTATGGAGATGAGAAATGCCCCCACTGCTTCGCACGTCGTCCGTGTTCGCGGCATGCATGGTCGCGTTCGCGCCCCCGGCGATCGCCGACCCGCTCGATCCGATCCCAGGCAACGGTGTCTTTGTCGTAGGACCCGACATTGCACCTGGCCTGTACCACACGGGCGGGTCGGGGTCAGCCTTTGGCGTCTGGATCAACAATGTGCCGACGCAGGACTCGATGTGCTCGTGGTTCACCTACAGCACGCCCGATGCGAACAAGGACCATGTACTGCAGACGAACACCTCTATCGGTCCGATGTTCGCCAATATCAACAGCTCGGTTAAGGCCTTCGAGTCGCAGAACTGTCAACCCTGGACGCGCGTCCCCTGACTCGTCACCGGCCGGCCTTGTCTCGGAATGTATTGCGATAACTCTGCGGTGCCACCCCGACTAGTCGGCGAAACTGTTCACGGAAATTCGTCGCCGATGCGAAACCAACTCGGCGTGAGACGTTTTCGATGCTGTCGGACGTTCTCTCCAGCAGCTCCTGCGCATGCTTGATCCGAATACCGTTGACCCACTGCATGGGTGTCTGCCCCGTCTCTTGCTTGAAACGCCGATTGATGGTCCTCTCGCTGGTGGACGCCTGCCGCGCGATACCGCGGAGGGTCAGCGGCAGGTGCGCGTTGTTCTCGATCCATGCCAGCAGGCCGTCGAGTTCGGTGTTGGACATGCGGCGGTTGCGGATGATGAATTGCGCTTGCCCGCCGGTGCGATGGAGCGGGGTGACGGCCAAGCGAGCGGCGTCGGCGGCCGCCGCAGAACCGTAGTCGCTTGCAACCATATGCAGGCAGAGGTCTAGGCCCGCTGATGCTCCGGCCGAAGTGAGAATCTGCCCCTCGTCGACGTAGAGGGCATCGGCGTCGAGCCGGACGCTGGGATAAGCGGCAGAGAACAATTCGGCTGCCAGCCAGTGAGTGGTCGCGCGCCTGCCGTCCAAGATGCCCGCGGCCGCCATGGTAAAGGCCCCGCTGCAAATGGAGGCGATTCGAGCTCCGCGGCTGTGGGCCGACTTGAGCGCGATGGCGACGTCGTCGCGAACCGGCGCCGTGACATCGTTGCGGCCAGGCACGACGATGGTGTCGGCGTTGCGGAGTTCTTCCAAGCCGAAGTCGGTGGAGATGCGGATCGGTCCGGCCGCTAAGAGGGGCTCGCAACCGCACACTCGGACCCGGTAGCCGGGCGCGCCGTCCTCGAGCCGGACACGGCCGAATACCTCGATCGCGATGGCGAGGTCGAACGCGATGACGTCCGGCTCCGCCAGGACGGCCACGCGGTGCATGGCTTGGCAATATACCGGTGCATTGTGTCATTCCAGCCACTGGTTCACTGCCGCCGGACCCGTGACGATGGCGGAGTGCATGTGCAAATCGTGCTGTACGACGGGTTCGACCCGCTCGACGTCGTCGGGCCGTTAGAAGTGCTGGCCGCGGGCAGCGACAGCGTCGGGGGCGAGCTGACCGTGACGCTGGTGTCGGCGGAAGGGGCGCGCAGCGTGACCGGGGGAACCCGTGGACTCGCGTTGGCTGCCACCGCCACGCTTGATCCGGACAGCCGCGGGTGTGTCATCGTGCCCGGCGCCAGCGGGCCCGTGGCCGGGGACCCGGATGACGGCGTCGAGACCATTCCGGTGCTTTTGGCCAGGGCAAGCCAGACCGAGCTAACGCCGTTGTTGCGGAAGGCTTTCGCCAACCCGGAGGTGACGATGGCGGCGGTGTGCGGGGGATCGGTGGTGATGGCGATGGCGGGCCTGATCGAAGGACGCCACGCCACGACGCATCATTTGGGATTGGAGTTACTCGAGGCTTGCGGCGTGCACCCGGTGGCGGCTCGGGTCGTCGACGACGGGGATCTGGTCACCGCGGGCGGGGTGACATCGGGGCTGGATTTGGGTCTCTACCTGCTGGACCGGTGGTACGGCCCACGAATTGCGCACGCCGTCGAGGAACTCTTCGAGTACGAGCGCCGGGGCACCGTGTGGCGCCCAAGCGGGCGAGAACCAGTGGAGGCATGAGTTGGGTATCGAAGGCGAATGGGACGTCACGATCAAAACGCCGATCGGCACACTCGCCGTGGAGTATGTGTTCAGGGAGTCTCCTGACGGGCTCGGTGGGACCGCGACCTATAAGTCCGAAACGGTTCCGTTGCACGACATTACGAGCGAGATCGTCGAGGACGGCACCCGGCTGACATGGCGTCAATCGGTGACCAAGCCCATCCGGCTGAATCTAGCCTTCGACGTGGTGGTCGACGGTGAAGTCATGACGGGGCATTCTCGCGCGGGCCGGCTGCCGCGGTCGGCGGTGTCCGGCAGTCGTCGTTAATCGCGCGCCGCGCCGAGCAGTGCCCCCCGCAGACGAGGGATGTCGACCTTGCCGGTGCCGCCGCGCGGAACGTCGTCGTCGGATTGCAGAATCAGCCACAGCGTCGGCACTTTGAAGGAGCTCAACAACTTTCGGGCCGAAACGCTCAGCTGTTCGGCGGTCAGCGCCCCCGCGCACACCACCGCCGCGCCGACCCGCTCACCCGACGGATCGGAGACGTTGGTGACGTACGCGTTCTGGACGCCGTCGATCGTGCGCAGCGCGCGTTCCACCTCGCTCGGATACACGGTCGCGCCGCTGACCTTGAACATGTCGTCGGATCTGCCGTGGTAGAACAGGAACCCGTCTCGATCGAGGTGGCCGAGGTCGCCGGTGGGGTAGAAGCCGTCGGCGGTGAACAGTTCTTCGCGGCTGCGTCGGCAAATGCCACGCAGTGTGTGCGGTCCCCGAATCTGGATCGTGCCAACGGTTCCCGCGGGAACCGGCTCACCGTTGTCACTGTCGACGATGCGAACCTCCATGCCGGCAAAGGGCTTTCCGCAGCTGCCCCACGCCGTCGGCGGCATGTCGGTGTCGGCGGGATAGCCGCAGTAGGGCCCGAACGCCTCCGTCATGCCGAACAGCGTGGCCCGCGCCCCGGGAGCGGCGCGCTGCTCGGGCGGCAACAGTGCTTCCAGGCTGCCGGGCCGCAACGCCGACAGATCGGCACCATTCGTTTCGGCGTGCCGGGCCAGCGCCTCGGCCTGATCTGGCCAGCCGCGAAACAATGTGACGCGCTCGGTTTCGAGGAGCCGCAGGGTGGTTTCGGGACGCGGGATTTCCTCGGTCACCAGGGTGGCGCCGGCCAGCAGCGCCGACAGGATCCCGCTGCCGAAGCCGCCAACCCAGAAGAACGGCATCGGGAGATACAGGCGCGTGTCGGTGGTGATGCAGCGCGCCGCCAGGCCCGACTCGACCGCGCCCAATGCGTTGCCATGCGAGTGGATGACGCCCTTGGGCGCTCCGCTGCTGCCAGAGGTGAACATGATGACCAGCGGATCGGAAGGGGTGACCGTTTCGGTCATCGCGTCGACGATCCGGCGAGCACCCTCGCCGGCCCCGGCGTCGTCAAACCGGTCGGCAGGCCAAACTTCGCGTAGGGCGGGAAGTTCGAGCCGCGGCATGGAGCAGACGTCGTCCAGGTAGCGATGGCCGCGGAATTCCTCGACGCTCACCAGGAACTGCACCGAGGCGGCCCGTAGCTGGGCGACCAGTTCGCCCGCTTGCAGCAGCGTGCTCAGCGGAACCAGCACGGCGCCAATGCGGGTCAGGGCGACGGCCACCTGCACCCAGCGCACGGAGTTGGGCATGATGAGCCCGACTCGCGTGCCCTTTCCGACGCCGGCGTCGACGAAGGTCGCGGCCAAATCGCGCGTGGTTGTGTCGAGTTCGAGGTAGCTGATCCTGGTCGTCGGGTCGATCACCATCGGCTTGGCGCCGTGCTGTGTGGCACGCGACCTGACCAGCCGGTCGATGGTGTCAGGCATCGAACAGCTTCCTGAGCCGGTGCGTGTCGACCTTGCCGCTGGACAGCAGCGGTATTTCGGCACGGGTCAGGGCGGCGAATCGCCTCGGAATTTTGTACGCCGACAATTCGGCCTTGAGCCGCTCTCGCAACGCGCCTTCGTCGATATTGGGTTGGACAACGACAGCCGCAACCAACTCCCCCCGCTCGGCGTCCGGTATGCCCACGACGTGCGCCTCGGCGCCGGTGACCTTGGCGATGGCCTTCTCCACCTCGGCCGCCGAGACGTTGGCGCCCGCCGTTTTGATCATTGCGCTGAGCCGGCCGGCGAAATAAAAGAAGCCGTCCGCATCGACGCGCACCAAATCGCCGGTGTGGAACCAGCCGTCGGCGTCGAAGCATTCCTCGCGGCTGCGCTTGTAATACCGCTGCATCACGTACGGCCCGCGGATGCACAGCTCCCCGACTCCCGCGGAATCCGGGTCGACGACCATGGTCTCGAATCCGGGCGCCGGCTTGCCGAACGACCCGCGCCGCGATTCGGGTTGATCGGATTCGTCGCCGCTGATCAATACGACGCTGCCGGCCTCGGTCATGCCCAGCATGTTGTGACGCAGCTCCGGGTCGGCCGGGCGAATATCGGGCGGCATGATCGGGTACAGGTTGCCCCGGCGCATCGAGGACAGATCGCGTTCGGCGAAGCTCGGATGGTTGGTCAGGTGAGCGACCGCCGCGGCAAAACCGTTGGTCATGGTTGGCTTTTCGGCCTCCAGCAGGTCGAGCGTCTCGCCGGCTCCGCTGGCGTCAGAGCCGGCGTTGGAGCACACCAGCGTCGACCCGGCAACCAACGTGGCCAGCAGGCCGAACGCGAACCCGCCGATCCAGAAGAACGGCGAATTGCATAACAGCTTGTCGGCCGCGGTCAAGCCGCGGATCTCGTTGAGGTTTTGCTGATGTTCGAGCAGGGCGGCGTGGGTGTGCACCACTCCTTTGGGAGCGCTAGCCGATCCCGACGTGTAGACGACGGCCAGCGGATCGCAGCCGT
This sequence comes from Mycobacterium sp. IS-836, assembly GCF_001954275.1. Lineage (GTDB taxonomy): Bacteria > Actinomycetota > Actinomycetes > Mycobacteriales > Mycobacteriaceae > Mycobacterium. The sequence goes on from NZ_MBEU01000068.1 coordinate 125,668, forward strand.
CGACATCCTGTTCCATCGCGGCCAGCAGCGCGGGCTCGACGGACGCGGCCAGCCCGCACACGCGCTCGTGCGTGAGCGCAACGCGGCGCAGTTGTGGTGCGGCGGTGACGAACAGGCGTTCGCCCGAATCGAAGCGGGGGTCGGCCAGCGCCCCGGCGATTCGTTCCGCGTAGTGGTGAGAGCGGAACGATTCGGCGCTCAAGAGAATTTCGACGTCGCTGTGGACCAGTTGCTCGCGCAGCTCGCGAGCGGTGACGAAAGTCGAAAACGGGATCACGACGGCGCCGATTCGCGCGGCCGCGAGCATCCCGACGATGAACTCGGGGCCGTTTGGGTAGAGCAGGCCGACATGGGTTCCCTTGCCTGCGCCGAGGGCGATCAGCCCGCGGGCGAGCTCGGCCGACCGCCGATCGGCCTCGGCGTAGGTGATGCGGTCGGAGTCGGAGACCAGAAGCGGGTGGTCACCGCGCGGCTGCGCCTGGGTCCGCAGGATACCGGCGACCGTCAACTCACTGGGCATGGTCTCGCTGCGCGGCGGATTCGTCGAAGAAACGTTGGACCGCACGCAGATCGGCTTTACCCGACGGTGTTCGCGGGATCGTGTCGACGATCGCAATTTCGGTCGGAATCTCGTAGCGGGCCAGTCGCGTTCGCAGATACTCCACCAGCGCGTCGGCGTCGGTGTATTCGGCTTCGCGCAGTTCCACCACGGCGACCGGAGTCTCCCCGAGCCGTTCATCGGGTCGCCCGACCACCGCGGCGCCCGCCACCGCAGGGTGGCCCTCGAGCGCGACGCGCACGTCGTCGGGCATGACCTTGAACCCGCCGCGGATGATCGCTTGATCGGCCCGCCCGACGATCCACACGAAGCCGTCGGCGTCGATTCGCGCCATATCCGTGGTCCGCATCCACGTTGCCGACGGCCCGAGTTGCCCGGGTTTCACCTCGAGCAGGCCCACCCGGTCCGGCTCGAGCGTCTTGCCGTCATCGCCGACCACCCGCAGCTGCGCACCCGGGTTGGCCCGGCCCACGCTGCCACGTTTTGCGCGCCAGAACTTCTGGTAGTCGGTGAGCGTCCAGCCGGCCACTCCTCCGCCGAATTCGGTTGCGGCATAGGAGGTCAACACGGGGATGCCGTATTTGTCGGTGAAGGCGTCGGCGTCGTCGGCTGAGAGCGGAGCCGTGCCGCAGGTGACCGCCCGAATGCTGTCCAGGTCGGCCCGCGGCAGATCGGAGTGCAACACCGTCCGCAATGCCGCCGGTACCAGCGAAACCGCGCGGGGCCGGTGCTTGCGCACCGCTTCGGCCCAGGCGTTGAGTTCGAATCTTTCTAGCAGCACAAACGGTCTCGCTTCGGCGATGCATTGCAGAACGCGGAACACACCGCCGATGTGCACCAGCGGGGAATTGACGATCGCGACTCCGCGCCTGAGCTGGGTGGGCGCCGAAGCGTTCTCCGGAGCGGGACCCATCACGCTGCGCGCCAGCATGTCGTAGCTGAGGTCGACTCGCTTGGGAGTGCCGGTGGTTCCGCTGGTCAGCATCCGTACCGCCACGCCGGGTGGGTCGGCGGTGTGCGGCGTCGGTCGCGGCGACCCGCCGGCATCGTCCAACGCGCCCGAGATCGCGACGGTCCGGGTCTCCGGGCTGACCAGCGTCGCCAGGTCGTCGGGTTCGCCGAGGACCAATGGCAGTTGTAGCGCGGCGATATCGGCTCGGGTGCGCTCATCGCCCCGAGATGGGTTGATGGTGACCACAGTTCCGCCGCCCAGCAGCACACCGAGGAATGCCGCGACGTGCGCCGGCCGGTTGCGCAGCAGCATCCCGATCCCGGCCTTGTGGTTGGCGGTGAGGGACGCGACATGCGATGCCGCATCGCCAACTTGACGCCACGACAACCACTGGCCATCATACTCGATGGCGTGCGAGTCCGGCTGCAGGTCAAGTACTTCCGCGATGCGCTGGCTGAGTGGGTGAGGAGGCATCAGCGGATCTTCGGCTGGCGGGGGCCCTCGCTCTGCTGGGTGGCTAACTCGGCGGTGCCGAGCGGGTTTCCCAGCCGGGTGTAGATCAGCCCCTGCTCCAATGCTGCTCGATACGGCTTGTCCAGCGACTCCCAGATCGCCTTCACGGTGCCCTGGGTCGCCGACGGCGGCTTGGCGGCGATCGCCGCGGCGATGTCACGGGCACGGTCCCACAGCTGGTCGGGAGAGACAACCTCCGATACCAAGCCGATTCGCAGCGCGGTGTCGGCACCGACCCGTTCGTCGTTGCCCATGAGCGCGATCCGCAGCGTCTGACCCAGACCGATGCGCCGCATCAGGCCGATCGGCTCCAACGCGCAGACCAGGCCGGCCGACACGTGTGAATCGAAAAACGTTGCATCCGTTGAGCAGATGACCACGTCGGATTCGTTGAGGAAGTAGAACGCGCCCGCGGTGCACATGCCCTGGACGGCGCATACCACGGGTTTGAACATCTTCTGCCACTTGGGGCTGAGCGCCTCGCCGGGATCTTCGTGGTTCCAGACGTTTTCGGGTTGGCCGTAGGGCGTCTTGATGTCCAGGCCGGCACTGAACGCCCGGTCGCCGGCCGCCCGCAGCACGACCGCGTGCACCGAGTCATCGAGTTTGACCACGCGCCAGGCTTCGGCCATCTCCTCGCACATGGTTCGGTTGAACGCGTTGAGTTGGTCGGGCCGATTCAGTGTGATGGTCGCGACGTGGTCGGAGGGGTCGACGTCGAGCAGGATGGTTTCGAAATTCATCGACACTGCCAATCCGGCTTCCGCTTTTCCACGAAGGCCTTAGGCCCCTCGAGAGAATCCTCGGTGTGCAGGTTGCGTTCGCGGAATGACTCGGCCAGCATTTCGGCTTCGTGCAGTGGCAGGTCCAGGCCTTTGATAATGGCGAGCCGGGTGCCCCGGACCGCCAGTGGCGCATTGGAGTTGACGATGTCCGCGATCTCGTGGGCGCGTTCCAGCAGACGGTCGTGTTCGACGACCTCGCTGATCAGCCCAAGCTCGTATGCCCGCCGTGCGTTCATCCGCTCGTGCTTGCCCATGAGAGCCATGCGCAGGGCAATCGAGCGCGGCAACACCCGCGCCACCCGGACCACCTCACGCCCGGCCACGAGCCCGATGCTGACATGGGGATCGAAGAACGTCGCTTTGTCCGACGCGATGACAATGTCTCCAGTGGTGACCCAATCCAGCCCGGCGCCACAACACAATCCGTTGATCGCCGCGAGCACCGGCTTGGCCATCGTGCGAAACGGCGGTGTGCCCTCCTGCGGTGCCTCCCACTGTTCGTAGGTCGACAAATACGGCCGTTCGTTGATCACCTTGCCGTCGCCCGGAATGGCTTTCACGTCGGCCCCGGTGCAGAAGGCGCGTCCGGTGCCGGTCACGACGAGCAGCCACACCCTCTCGTCGTTCTCGGCCTCGTCGTAGGCGGCCCGCAGCTCGGTGATCATGTGCGGGCTTAGCGCGTTGAGGGCCTCCGGCCGGTTCAGCGTGATGGTGGCCGTGTGCCCGTCGACGTCGTAGTTGATGGTGTCGAACGAGTCAGTAGGCATACCTGCTCCTCATCGGCCGTTGAACTTCGGGGCGCGGCGTTGCCGAAAGGCGTCCAGGCCTTCTTTGAAATCGCTTGTCCGACACGATAGTTCCAGATTGAACAGCTCCTGGGTCAGGGACTGGCTCAGCGTCGCATCCTGACCGAAGCCCAGCGCTTGCTTGGCCAGCCCGAGTGCGACCGTCGGCCCGCCTGCCAGCCGCCCCACCAATTCCTCGGCGGTGCCGTCGAGTTCGGCGGGCCTTACCGCCTGATGAATCAATCCCCAGTCGGCGGCATCCGTCGCGCTGACTTTCTCGCCGAGCAGCAGCATTCGCCTGGCCCGGGCCAGGCCGACCAGCCGGGGGAGCAGCCAGGTCGAGCCGGAATCAGGGCTGAAGCCACGGTCGACGAACGGCTCCCAGAACACCGCGTCGGTCGCGGCCACGGTGAAGTCGGCGGCCAGCGCCACGTTGCAGCCAAACCCCACCGCCCGTCCCTGCACGCTGCACACCACCGGCAGTTGAATGCTTCCGACGAGCTCGATCACCCGGTGGGCTTCGTGGGGAACGCGCCTCACCAGATCGCCCGTACGCGGGCGTTGCCGATCGTTGGTGGCCACCCAATCGACACCCGCACAGAAGTCGTCTCCGGCGCCCCGAAGGTGAATCGCCCGCAGCGAGTCGTCGGCGGCGGCATCGGTCAACGCCTCGACCAAAGTCCCGATCATCAATTGGGTCAACGAATTACGCCGGGATGGCCGGTCGAGCGTGAGCCGCAAGACCGCGCCGTCTCGGCGCGCACTCACCGAACCCTCGGCACCGGCCTTCTCGGCCTCGTGACTCACCGTCGAATCCGGCCTTTCTCCGCCGATACGGTTACCCATACAGTAGGCAATACGATTGATACGCTGTATAAGTTAGCAAGGAAACGCTGCCGACGGAAATATCCCGGGTCTGACCCGGCGAAAAGAGGGAAGCATGGCCTTCGAGCGAGGGCAGGCCGCGCCCGCCTCGGCGGGCACTCACGCTGCCAGTCCGGACGCCAAATTCGGCGAGGCCCCGCTGGCCCAGACCATGGCCGCCGCTGGCGCCATGCGGCGCCTCAGCTCGCTGCTGCTCAGCCTCGAGCACGATCACCCGACGGTCGACGTCATGCTGGCCAGGTTCGCCGAATGGGAAAGCGAGCTGGACGCCGCCGCACCGACGGACTACGCGCCCCGAATCGGTGAGATGGACGACGATCCCCGGCGGGTCTATCTCAATCACGCCACCGACATCGGCGCCTACAACCCGTGCTTTCCGGAGTATGGGTTCGACCGTCTCGACGCCGAGACGGCCGGCGGCCGCGTCGCCTTTCCCGTCGTTTACGAAGGGCCGCCCGGACTGGTGCACGGCGGCTTTCTGGGCGTCTTTTTCGACTGCGTCATACAGCATCACAATTGCGTCACCGGGCTTTCCGGCAAGACGCGATCGCTGCTCGTGACGTTCCGCCGCCCCACGCCGCTCCTGACCGAGCTGCGGTTCGACATCGTTCGCTCGCCGGCCGAACGGGGGATCACGTCGACGGCCCGGCTCCTGCTCGACGACGAAGTGCTGTGCATCGGTGAGGTCAACACGTTGGCCTCGCCGCCGGAGAAACTGACCGGATTCAAATTCGGCAGGCGGCGAAAGGAATCCGACGGATGACTGCCTCGGGCGACCCGGACGATCGTGTACTTTTCGACGTCGATCCGGAGCGGCGAATCGCGACGATCACGCTGAACAATCCCACGCAACGCAACTCCTACGATGCCGCCATGCGCGACGCCGTCGCCCGTTACCTGGATCGCGTGGCCGACGACGACGACCTCACGGTGGTCCTGCTGCGCGGGGCCGACGGCGTCTTCAGCACCGGCGCCGACATGAACAACGCGTACGGCTGGTATGGCAAGGAGGGCGGCCAGGACGATGAGGCGGCCAAGCGCCGTCCCAGCCAGCGCAGGCGACTCACCGTGGACCGCAAGTCATTTGGCTTCTACCACAACTTGCTGGGCTTCCCCAAGGTAACGGTCGGTGAGATCGCCGGCTACGCCCTGGGCGGCGGCTTCGAGATGGCGCTGATGACCGACATCTCCGTCATCGCGCGCGACACCAAGATCGGCATGCCGGCGACGCGCTTCCTCGGGCCCGCGCTCGGCAGCCTGCACATGTTCTTCCACCGGCTGGGACCCGTGCTGGCCCGGCGTCTGCTGCTGACCGGCGACGTAATCGAAGCCGGCGACATCGAGCAGCTCGGAATCTTCACTGACACATGCGATCCCGGCTACGTCACGGTGCGCGCCCAGTACTGGGCGGAGAAGGCGGCCAAGATGCCGGCGGATGGAGTCGTCATCGCCAAGGAGGCGTTCCGCCTCGTCGAGCAGACCCAGGCGTACCAGGGCGAGGAGGTGGCGAGCTATCTGTTCCACGCCTTCGGCACCAACTTGCAGTTCGGGCCGGACGAATTCAACTTCGTCAAGACCCGCGCACAGCACGGCACCAAGGAAGCATTTCGGCTACGTGATGAGCACTTCCACGTGCCGGAACCCGAAGCGTGATAACCCGATTCGATTGGGCCAGCCGGGGGCTAACGTGCCGCAGCCGCCTTGCTTCGCGCCCGCTGAGCGGGTGACTTGGCCGCCTTGCGTTGCCGCGACGGCGCCGACTTGGCGCCCTTCGCCCCCTTGCCCTCTTCGATCAACCGGTCGGCGTGGTCGAGGATGCAGTTGAGGCCGTATTCGAAATTGGTCTCGTCGGGAGCCCCGATGCGGTGGCCGATTCCGGTGACTTGGGCCAGCAGGGGAGTGGTCCCGGGATCGATGGCGACGGCGTCCTCGATTGCGCGCTGTCCGAGGTCCGTCGATTGGTTCTTTTCGTAGAGCCGCTGCAGCACCACCGACCCGCGGACGTGCATCGAAATCGCGGAGTAGGTGTCAAAGGCATCCTCGGGCGTCAGGCCGGCCTCGACCAGGTTGGCGATCGCTTTTTCCATCTCCTGGGCCCCCAGGCGGGCGGCTTTGGGGCTGAGCGCCGCGCGAATCAGAATCAGGTCGCACAGAATTGGGTTGCCCATGAACGTCTTACGCATCAAACGTGCGTGGTTGCGCAAAGTCTCGCGCCAGTCGTTCGCTTCGACGTACGGGGTGGCAAACACGTACTTGCTCAAGGCGCGATCGGTCATCGCGTTGAGCAGATCGTCCTTCTTGCGGAAGTACCAGTAGATGCTGGTGACGCCGACGCCGAGGTGTTTGCCGAGCAGCGGCATGCTCAGGTTGTCGATCGATACCTGCTCTGCGAGTTCGAATGCGCCGCTGATGATGTCATCGGGATTGATGGATCCGCGTTCGCGTCGCTGCCGCTTATCGGCGGTTGCCTGCTTTGCCACTACGGGCACCTCCATCAAAATGTATCCTGCGTCTGCGGTCTGGAAGAACCGCGCCACCCGTGCAGGTGAATCTACCGGCAGATCCTTTCCCACCTGCGCATACGCGGGCGTGTCGCTGTTCGCCTTTGACCAGTCAACTCGGCTCTCGTGCGGATTTCCATCTGCTACTGTAATACCTATCGTAGGCTTTTTGGTAAATAAGGCTGGACGGGCGAAGATGGCCGGGCGCAACCTTCTGGGTGAATCTCCCGATGAGCCGCGGATCGCGCCATGGATTTAGGGCTGGCGAACGCCTCGGCGGTGGTCGTCGGCGGTAGCCGCGGCATGGGCCTGGCGACGGCGCGCTGCCTCGCTGAGGAAGGCGCCCGCGTAGCGGTCGTCGGCCGGACCCGAGCGAGCCTCGACAGCGCGGTGGCGGATTTGGCGGGGCGCGGCAGTCCCGATGCCCTCGGGTTCGCCGCCGACATCGGTGACGCCGGCGAGGTCGACAAGGTCTTCGCCGAGCTTGGGCAGCGGTGGAACGGCGAACTCAACGTGCTCATCAATACCGTCGGGCCGGGCGCGCCAGGCACCTTCGAAGTCCTGACCGACGACCAGTGGCGCCAGGCCGTCGAAGACGGCGTAATGGGGATGGTTCGTTGTGTTCGCGCCGCACTTCCGTTGCTGCGCAACGCGCAATGGGCTCGGATCGTCAACTTTTCGGCGCACTCGACGCAGCGACAAAGTGTGATGCTGCCCGCCTATACGGCGGCCAAGTCAATGCTGACCAGCGTCTCGAAAAACCTGTCCCTGTTGCTGGCGAAGGACGAGATTCTGGTCAACGTCGTGTCGCCGGGCAGCATCGCGTCCGAGTCGCTCGTCGGCTGGGCGAATTCGGTCGGCGTCGACGGGAGCGATCCCTATCGCCTGATGGAGGCAATCGGCAAGCACTTCGGGCATCCGGCGCAAATGCCTCGGGCCGGGCTACCCGAAGAAATCGGGCCCGTCGCCGCGTTCCTCGCGTCGCGGCGGAACTCCTACATGACCGGGGCCAACATCAACGTCGACGGTGGTTCCGACTTCACCTGACTTCCAAATCGTTTGGCTCGCATAAGGAGTGCACTATGGCGACGGCTGCCGAGGCTCGTGTTTGGGCGCGAGGGGCGTTGCGGGGAATCGGCGACTCCCTCTATACCCCGTTCTGCGGGACCGACGGTGATGAAATCGACTGGGACGCCTATCGGACGCTGGTGCGCTACTGCGTCGGCGACCTCGGCCACCCGATGTTGTGGTGCACCAGTGGCATCGCCGAGTTCTGGTCGCTGACCCTCGATGAGCGCAGACGTCTGTTAGAGGTGGCGATCGAGGAGGCGCGCAGGCTGAATCCGGATGTCGTCGTGCAGGCCTGCACGGCCGCGATGTCGGCGAAGGACTGTTTGGCGTTGACGCTCCACGCGCAAGAGGTGGGCGCCGACATCGCCTACATCCAAACGCCGATGATGGAGGCCCACGGCGGCGAGGGCGTGTTGAGGTTCTTCAAGTACATCGCCGCGCGCACGGATATCGCGTTGGGAATGTTCAACTCCCCGTCGTCCGGCTACGTGTTGACCCCGGCCGAAAGTGCGCGGATCTACGACGAGGTACCCGCCGTGTGCGCCACCAAGGAGGGCGCCTTCCGGCCGGAGGCGAGCCGGCGGCTGCACGAGTTGGCGCCCGACTTGGCGGTCTGGGAATGCGACCGGACCGTGTACCGCGCGGGGTGGTTGCGTGCCGGCATCGTGTGCCCGGCGCAATTGGGTACGGCCGGCTATCTGTTCGAGACTCCCAAGCGGCGACTGTTTTCCGAGTACTGGGATCTGGTGTGCAACGACAAACTCCTCGAGGCGATGGACTACGGGCGCGAGTCCGGGATGGATCAGTTCGACCTGGACATCGGGTCTTGGTGGACCTGCTACCCGGGGCGATCGGATTACTTCACGCACTGGGGTGGCGCGTTCAAGTACGCCGCCTCGCTGCTGGGTCTGCCGATAGGTGACTATCCGCATTCCCGGCCGCCCCAAGCGGTGTTGCCGCCCGAGGCCAAGGCGCAGATCGAGAAGGCCTATCGCCGGTTGGGGCTCATCGACCAGTAGCTTTCGCGCGAAAACGATTGGCAGCACGTTATTTTCAAAGGCGAAAGGCCCGACCCCCAATGGGCCGGGCCTTCGCCGTACGGTTCGTGCTTAATGTTGTTCGGCCTGCTGGCGCTTCTCGGCAAGCTTGGCCGCGCTGCGGGCGGATTCGGCTTCGGCCTCCTTCTTCGCCGCATTGCGCTGGGCCTGGGCCTTGTCCTGCTGGGCCTTACCCTCGTTGAACAAGTCGTCACGACCGATCACCGCGCCGACGACGACCTTGGCCTTGCCCTTCACGTCTTCCACGACGCCCTTGACGGCTTCCGCCACACCGCTCTTGATGTCAACCATTGCATTCCCTCCCCTCGCTAATGGATGTCTCGTCTTCGTCTTCCCGGTCACCGGGCGGGACAAAACGTGTTCGCGGCGTGTCGCTCGCCACACCCGAGGCGCGAGTGATCCGATCGCTTCCTGAGCGGGGGATTCGCGGCCCCGGTCGACAACCTCGGCGACCCGGAATTCGCTGTTTGGCCTGGGTTTCGTGTGGCCTCGGTGGCAGTTGTGGAATGCGGTACCGATAGGTATACAGTATGGGTACAAAAAGCCCACCGAATCCGGCAGTCAAGTACGAGGGGGTGCCGCGCACGATGTCCGGCAGCGACGGCGCCTCAGACGCCGAAGACGCGGTGCTGTACGAGGCCACCGACAGTGGAATCGCGATCCTCACGTTCAATCGCCCGGAGCGCCTCAACGCCTGGGGCCCCGACCTTGCCGCCGGGTTCTACGCCGCCGTCGACCGCGCCGAACAGGACCCGGACGTCCGGGTGATCGTGCTGACCGGCCGGGGCAGGGGATTCTGCGCCGGCGCCTATCTGGGCGCGCCCGGTTCGGCGGACAAAATGGGCGAGACCATGGAGAAGGCGGGTCAGACCGACCTGGCCGACCTGGTCGGCGAACGCCCGCCGCATTTCGTGACCACGCTGCGCAAACCCGTCATCGCCGCGATCAACGGTTCCTGCGTCGGCATCGGTCTCACCCAGGCCCTGATGTGCGACGTCCGATTTGCCGCCGCCGGAGCGAAGTTCGCCGCCGTGTTCGCCCGCCGCGGGCTGATCGCGGAGTTCGGCATCTCCTGGATACTTCCGCGACTGACCAACTGGGGCGTCGCTCTCGACCTGCTACTGAGCGGGCGCACCTTTCTCGCCGAAGAGGCCGCCCAGCTGGGTCTCGTCAAAGAGGTCGTCGCGCCGGACGACCTGATGAAGCGCGCGCTCGACTATGCCGAGGACATCGCGCGCAATTGCTCGCCGGCGTCGATGGCGGTGATCAAGACGCAGGTATACGGCGACGCGACGCGCGACGTCGTGGAAGCCACTGCTCTTGCCGAGGTGTTGCTGCACGAGGCGATGCCGCGGCCTGACGTCATCGAAGGGATTACCAGCTTCCTCGAGAAGCGCCCGCCGCAGTTTCCCTCGCTCGCGGGTACTGGAAAGGAATCATGATGAGTAGCCTGCGGTACAAGGCGATTGACGTCGACAACCACTACTACGAACCGCTCGATGCGTTCACCCGCCACCTGGACAAGGCGTTCAAGAGCCGCGGCGTGCAGATGGTCACCCACGGCAAGCGCACTCTGGCCGTGATCGGGGGCCGGGTCAACCATTTCGTTCCCAATCCCACCTTCGACCCAATCATCGTGCCGGGCTGCCTGGACTTGTTGTTCCGCGGCGAGATTCCCGAAGGCGTCGACCCGGCGTCACTGATGAAGGTCGAGCGACTGGCCGAACATCCCGAGTACCAGAACCGTGATGCGCGCATTGAGGTGATGGACACCCAGGACATCGAGACCGTGTTCATGCTGCCGACATTCGGGTGCGGGGTCGAGGAGGCGCTCAAGCACGACATCGAGGCGACGATGGCGTCGGTGCACGCCTTCAACCTGTGGCTGGACGAGGACTGGGGCTTCGACCGGCCCGACCATCGGATCATCGCCGCGCCGATCATCTCGTTGGCCGATCCGGTCCAGGCCCTCGCCGAGTTGGAGTTCGTGTTGGAGCGCGGCGCCAAGCTTGTGTTGGTGCGACCGGCGCCGGTGCCCGGCCTGGTCAAGCCGCGGTCACTGGGTGATCGCAGCCACGATCCGGTATGGGCGCGGCTCGCCGAGGCGGGGGTTCCGGTGGGATTCCACCTGAGCGACAGCGGTTATCTGCACATCGCGGCGGCGTGGGGCGGCAAGTCGACGTTCGAGGGGTTCGGCGCCAAGGACCCGCTGGATAACGTTCTTCTCGACGACCGCGCAATCCACGACACGATGGCCTCGATGATCGTGCACGGCGTGTTCACCCGGCATCCGAAACTCAAGGCGGTGAGCATCGAAAACGGTTCGTACTTCGTCCACCGGCTGGTCAAGCGCCTCAAGAAGGCGGCCAACACCCAGCCCCGTGATTTCCCCGAGGACCCGGTGGAGCAATTGCGCAACAACGTCTGGATCGCCCCCTACTACGAGGACGATTTGCCGGAGTTGGCGCAAGTCATCGGCGTCGACAAGATTCTGTTCGGCTCCGACTGGCCGCATGGCGAGGGCCTCGAGTCGCCGGTGTCGTTTGTCGAAGAGCTCAAGGATTTCAGCGAAGCCGATATTCGAAAGATCATGCGCGACAACGCCTTAGACCTGCTGGGCGTCAAAGCCCCAGTGGCGGCCTAGGCGGCCGGCCCGGTGAGCGAATGGACCGTCGGTGCGGTGCTCGACGCTATCGCCGAGGTGGTACCCGACCGCCTGATGACCGCCTGCGGCGACCGGCGCAGCACCTTCGCCGACTCGGCTGTTCGAACCAATAGGCTGGCAAATTTCCTAGTCGATAAGGGATTCGGGGTTTACGCGTCGCGCGACACGCTTGAACGATGGGAATGTGGCCAGGACCGGATCGCGCTCATCATGTACAACGACCTGTATCCGGACATGCTGATCGGATGCCTGAAGGCGCGCGTGGTTCCGGTCAACGTGAACCATCACTACTCGGCGCGCGAGATCCGTGACCTGCTTGACTACATCCGTCCCCGGGGCATCATCTATCACCGCTCGCTCGGCGCCCGGTTCGCCGAGGTCTTGCCGCCCAACGGAACTGAGTTGCTGGTGTCGGTCGACGACGGAAGCGGCGCTGGCCAATTGCCGGGAGCCATCTCGCTCGATGACGCCTTGGCCGCCGGTGCGGCCGATCTCGACCTGGTTGGATCGCCGGACGATCTGATCATGATGTGTACCGGCGGGACCACCGGACGGCCCAAGGGAGTGCTGTGGCGCCAAAGCGACATGTACGTGTCGTCGATGGTGGGCGCCGACCACGACAGCGTCACCGAGATCCACGACAAGGTCCGCTCCGGCGGCCCGCCTTGGTTTGCGGTCTCGCCGCTGATGCATGCGGCGGGGATGTGGACGGCGTTCGCGGCGCTCTGTGCGGGCCTGCCCGTGGTGCTCTACGACGATCGCCACAAGCTCGACGTCCGGTCGGTGTGGAAAACCGCCGAGCGGGAAAAGGTGGGCATGATGACCATGGTCGGCGACGCGTACGCCGGCCCGCTGGTCGCCGAACTACGCGCGCACACCTACGATCTGTCGGCGCTGAACGCCATCGGCACCGGCGGCGCGGCCACCAATGCGAAATACAAACGGGCACTGATGGAATGCCTGCCACACATCACCATCATCGAAGGCTACGGATCGTCGGAATCCGGAAACATGGCATTCGGGCACAGCCGCGACGGGCACGCCAGCGAAACCTTCGAACCCAGGGTCGGCGCCACCGTCGTCTCCGCCGACCGCAGCCGGTTCCTGGAGCCCGGTGAGCGGGAAGTCGGGTGGGCCGCGAGGACCGGCCGGATTCCGCTCGGATACTTCAGCGATCCCGACGGCACCCAACGCACCTTCCCGGAAATCGACGGCCAGCGGGTCGTGATCCCCGGCGACCGGGCGTCCCTTGAAAAGGACGGCACCATCCGCCTTTTCGGCCGCGATTCCCTCGTGGTCAACACCGGGGGCGAAAAGGTCTTCGTCGAAGAGGTCGAAGAGGTGCTGCGCGCACATCCGGGCATCGCCGACGCCCTCGTGGTCGGGCGCCCGAGCGAACGGTGGGGCCAGGAAGTCGTCGCGCTCGTCGCCGCACACCCGGGCGCCGACCTCGCCGGAGACGGGCAGGACCTCTACACCTTCTGCACCGCGCGGCTCGCGCATTTCAAGGCGCCCAAGGCATTCATCTTCGTCGAGCAGATTCAGCGGCTCGGCAACGGCAAGCCCAACTATCGCTGGGCCCGAGAGCAAGCCGAACAGAAGGTGTCATGAACACAGGAGCGATCGACTGCCTGATCAATGTGCACTTCGGTGAGACGGATTCCCAGCCCTCCTGGATGCTCAAGGTCCGCGACGACTACTTCAAGGGGCCGGAGTCGATGTTCGCTCCGGTCGACCTGTCCGAGCTGCTCGACGAGATGGACGAGCAGGGCGTGCAGAAGGCGATCCTGATGGACTCGCTCGCCAATCCGTCGACCACCGCTCGCAAGTTCGTCGAAGCCAAGCCGGATCGGTTCGCGCTGGCCATGGGCGGGGTCAACCTGCTGCGTCCGGTGCGGTCACTGCGCGAACTGAGCGCGGTCGTCGGCGACCTGCCGGTCGCGTATGCGGTTGTGGGGCCGAGCTTTTGGGGTGATGGGCAGTACCCGCCCAGCGACGCCGTCTACTATCCGCTCTACGCCAAATGCGCGGAGCTGGACCTGCCGCTGTGCGTCAACACCGGCATCCCGGGCCCGCCGATTCCGGGAGAGGTGCAGCACCCCATGCACCTGGACCGGGTGTGCGTGCGTTTTCCGGAGCTGAAGCTGTGCATGATCCACGGCGCCGACCCGTGGTGGGACGTCGCGATCCGGTTGCTGCTCAAGTACGCCAACCTGCGGTTGATGACGTCGGCATGGTCACCGAAACGGCTACCGGAAAGCCTGCTGCACTACATGCGCACGCGCGGACCCGACAAGGTGATCTATGCGTCCGACTGGCCGGTTCTGCGCATGCGCCGCGTGATACCCGAAGCCCGTGCGCTGGACCTGCCGGCCGAGGTCCTGGACAACTACCTCTACAACAACGCGCGGGAATTCTTCTTCGGACAGGAGCACTGACCATGGACCGCTTCGAATTGCGCAGGCTGGACTACAGCCTGTCCGACGACCACGTGGCCCTGCAAGACGCGTACAGGCAGTTCTTCAAAACCCACTGCTCGATCGAAACGGTGCGCGCCGCAGAGCCTTCCGGCTTCGACAAGAACCTCTGGGAGCGGTTGTGCGCGATGGGCGCGACCACGATGGCGCTGCCGGAATCGTGTGGCGGTGACGGGGCGACGCTGGTCGACCTGACATTGGTGGCCGAAGAGATCGGCCGGTCGCTTGCGCCGGTCCCGTGGATCGACCATGTCTGCGCGGCCCGGTTGCTGGGACGCCTGGGCGCACTGGGCGCCGATACCGCCGGCGTGACCAATGGAGAACAGCTCGCCGCCCTCGATGCGCGCCTCGACGGCGCGCCGGGCCCGCGCCTCATACCGACCGGATCGATCGCCGACCACACCATCATTCGTGACGGCGATCAGGTGGTACGGCTGACTTTCGGCACCCGGCCGGCCAAGGTCGACAACATCGGCCGGCTACCGATGGCGTGGGTGGATCCGGCCGCCGCCGACGCTCAAACGGTCATCGCCGAAGGACCCGACGCGGTCGCGAATTATCAACGGGCCCTGGATGAATGGCGGTTGCTGACCGCGGCGGCCCTGGTCGGCCTGGTCGAGGAAACGATGACCATCGCCGCGGAGTTCGCCAAATCCCGCTACACGCTGGGCGTGCCCATCTCGACGCTGCAGGCGATTTCGCATCCCCTGGCGAACATGGCCATCACCGTCCAGGGCGGACGGAACCTCGCCCGCCGTGCCGCGTGGTTCCTGGACAACGAACCCGACGAACGACCCGAGCTGGCGCCGTCGGCATTCGTGTTCATGGCCGAGGAGGCCGCCAAGGCGGCAACCATGGCAGTGCACATCCAAGGCGGCCTCGGGGTTTCGTCGGAGGCTGCCGCGACGGCGTATCTGGTCCGAGCGAGGGGATGGCCGCTGGCGGGCGGCGACCCGGGTGCCACCGCCCAGCGGGTTGCCGAGATCGTGACCGCCCGAGAATACGCCCCCCAACGGTAGGACAGGAGCAGAAAAGCGATGGATTTCTCCCGGGTTGAGCTGTCCGACGCGGACCAGGCCTTCCTCGACGAGGCGCGGAACTTTCTCGGCACCCACATGACCGAAGAGGTCAGGCGGCGAGACCGCGAGACCGGCGACAACTTCGATGAAGGTCTGCATCTCAAATTCGGTGCCGCGGGCTATTTGGCCAAGGAGTGGAAGCCCGAATCGGAAGGCGGGTTCAGCCGGGTGCATCGGCGCATCTGGGAGCTCGAGAAGCGCCGGGCGCACGTGCCGTGGGTGACGTGGGGGACCACCGCCATGGTGGCGCGCTCGGTGCAGAAGTTCGGATCACCGGAAGTTCGCGACGAGGTGCTGCCCAAGGTCTTCAGCGGCGAGGTTCGGCTGTGCCTGGGCTACACCGAACCCGAAGGCGGCTCCGACGTCGCCACCTGCAAAACCCGGGCGGTGCGGGAGGCCGATGGATCTAGCTGGGTGATCAATGGCTCCAAGATGTTCACCACCGGCGCGCACAACTGCCAGTACGTCTTTCTGATCACCAACACCGACCCCGGCGCGCCGAAACACAAGAGCCTGACCATGTTTCTGGTGCCACTGGATAGCCCGGGCATCGAAATCCAGGGCATCCGCACGGTCGACGGCGACCGGACCAACATCGTCTACTACAGCGACGTCCGCGTTGACGACAAGTATCGGCTCGGCGACGTGAACGCGGGCTGGACGGTGCTGCGGGAGCCACTCAACACCGAGCACGGCGCGGTCGCCGCCGCGCCCGACGGGCTGCAGGACACGTCGATCATGATGCACCAAGCCGGTTCGCTGGCCGAGGCGGTGGACAAGGCCGTGGTGCGCGTGGCGCAGCCCGGCCCCGACGGCCGCCGGCTCGTCGATGACAAGTCGGTCGCGTACCGACTGGGCCGCAGCTTCTCTCGGCTGGAGGCGGCGCTGTCGTCCCCGAACATCTACGGCAGAGTCGCCATCGCGCAAACGATGCGGGAGATCTCCCCGGAGCTGATGGACATCCTCGGAGCGGCGTCGGCCCTGCCATATGGGACCGACGGGGCCGCCGACGACGGCAGCGCGGAATACGCCTACCGGTTCGCTCCCTTGGTCGGAATCTACGGCGGCACGCTAGAGGTGTTCCGAAACATGATCGGCCAGTACGCGCTTGGGCTGGGCAAGCCCGCCTACGCGCCGCCGAAAGTTTCCTGAGGCTGCGCGGCGCCGGTCGTCAATATCGTTGCGGTCCTAAGGCGACGCCGCGGCATTCGTCGCCTGCGCGTCGCTCTTGAAGGCCTCGCGTCGGATCATTTCCCACACCGTGGGCGTGTGCTCGGTCGTAGAGACAACGACCGCCTTCCGCCTTGCCGTCCCGTCTTGGGCAAGTTTGACGAGGTAGTCCGCCAGGTCGATGCGCGCCGTGAATGCGCCTACCGGATCCACTTCTCCAGCAACATAATTGGTAACCTCAGGCAAATCGAACAATCCCGACGGACGCACGATCGTCCAGTCGAGGCCGCTCTCGCGCACCAACGCGTCCATCCGCCGGATGTCGTCGTAGACAGTCTTACCAATTGTGCGGGTGATGATCGGCTCAAAAAGCCGCAGCATCAGGGGCGCTTGGCGGCGGGCTGGCGCAGGGTAGGCTCCGGTGGAGCTCACGACGACGAGCCGATCGACGCCGGTTTCGCGCATCGCGTTCACGACGTTGCCGGTGCCCACCGAATACGTGTCGACGGGCTGGCGGGTGAACGGCACACCGAGCGTCGATAGCACGGCATCGGCGCCGCCGACTATCCCGGTGAGGCCCTCGCGTCGCGCGTCCGCGCCGGCTACCGTCAGCCGCGGATCGGTGATGGGAAAGTCGTCGGGCCGCCGGGTTACGGCAGTCGCTGAGTGACCGGCGTCGAGCACGCGCCGCGTCAGCAGCCTCCCGGTCAATCCATTGGCACCGAAAATCACGATATGCATGAGAACTCCTTCGATAGTTACCGGCGGCGGGTTGCCGCCTTGTGCCGCTGAGGCAGAGCGGGGATCAGGACCGCTGCGGCCACACAGTGCAGCGCGGTCAACATGAGTTGGGTGCCTAGGTTCGCGGTCGTCCGGAAGACCGGCACGATGGATACCACCAGAACGACCAGGCTCAGCGCGATCCACATGCTTCGGGGAGATGAGGCGTAGCGCTCTAGCAGCGCGATCGCGATCCAGCCGGCTATGCCCGCGGCCACGGTGGCGACGATGGTCAGCGCGAGGGTGATTTCCCGGCTGCCGATCGGCGTATCCACTATGTAGTCAACGTGGGCTTTCCGGCCCAACACCCACGCCAGACCGGTTGCCGCGGCGGCGATCGCGACGACGCCGACACGACCGGCGCGCCACCGCACCGCGAGTTGTCCAGTCAAATGCGACATCGCAATTCCTTCCGCCGAGCTGCTTTGCGGGAAGCGATTTTTCCCGCTCGCTACTACGACGAAACGGCCCGCGCGAAAGTTACAGGCGATCTGCGGGATGACGGGCTGGGCGCTGCGTCAGGTCGTCAAAATCGTGGCGGCGGCGGTGCCCGGCGCCCCGTATAGCTGAGCGAACCCGACCTTCGGATTGCCCGGGACCTGCCGGTCACCGGCCTCGTCGCGGAGTTGGCGAACGATTTCATGAATCTGGCGCAATCCGGAGGCGCCGATCGGCTCACCGTTGGCGATCAGCCCACCATCGGTATTGACGGGCATCGCACCGCCGATCTCGGTGGCGCCGTCGGCGAGTAGCTTCTGCTGATCACCGTGCGCGCAGAATCCGCATTCGGCCATGTGGATGATCTCGGCGCCGGCGTCGGTGTCCTGCAGCTGAATCACGTCGACATCGTCGGGCGCCACGCCGGCCCTTTCGAATGCGGCCTGCGCCGCGTAAACGGTCGGCGACACGTCCTCGTCGACCGGGGCGAAGGTTGTATTGACCTCGTAAGCGCCGTAGCGGCGGGTGCGCACCTCCGCTGCCCGCAGGTATACCGGTTTGGAGGTGTAGCGGTGTGCGATATCGGCCCTGCACATCACCGCGGCCGCGGCGCCCTCGTCGGGTGCGCAAAACATGTACTGGGTCAATGGGTAGTTGAGGACCGGCGAACTCAGGATCTGGTCCTCGGGGATTGGCTTGCGGCGAAAGGCGTTGGGGTTCAACGCTCCATTGCGGAAGTTCTTGGCGGCGACCTTGGCGAGCGTCTCCTGAGAGATGTTGTGTTCGTGCAAATAGCGGTTCGCCTTCATTCCGAAGAACTTGGTGGTCAGGTACTGCCCGTTCTCGGCATACCATCTCGGCATACCCACCAGCGCAGGGTCTTCGGTGAACGCTCCGCGCGGGTGCTTGTCCAAGCCAACGGCGATGCCGATGTCGTAGTCGCCCAACCGGATCCCATCGGCACACGCCTTGACGGCGCTGGCCGCGGTCGCGCAGGCGTTGAACACATTGGTGAACGGGATGCCGGTCAGACCGACCATGGCGACGATTGCGTCGGGGTTGGCCACCGTCCAGCTGCCACCGGTGGCGAACTGGATGTCCTGCCATGCGACGCCGGCGTCGGCGACGGCGGCAAAAATCGCATCGGCTCCCATCTGCATCGCGGATTTGCCCTCGAACCGACCGAACGGGTGCAGCCCAACCCCAATAACGGCAACGTCGTTCATGCGATGGCTCCGGCCTCCTTCAATTCGGCGATGCGATCCCAGTCCATGCCGAGCTCCATCAGAACGATCTCGGTGTGCTCGGAGGCCTGGGGAGCCCGGGTAGTCACCAGCGGCTCGTGGTTGAACTGCACGGGCCCGCGCACGACCTTGAACGGTTCGCCGCCGCTCGCGAGCTCGACCTCGCTGATCATGTCGTTGGCGATGGCCTGCTCGTCGCTGGCCAGATCGATCAGGCTCTGGAACGGTGCCCACTGACCTTTCATCGTTTTCAGGTGCTGGCGCCAGTATTCAAATGGCTTGCCGGCGAAGGCCTTCGCGATCAGTTCGGCGGCGGCGTCGGCGTTCTGTATCAACGGGAGCACGTCCGCGAAGCGGGGATCGTCGGCGGCCTCGGGGATGCCGAGATGCTCGAAGGTGTCGCGGATCAATCCGGTTGGGCTGATGATGCACAGGTTGATGGTGCCGCCGTCGGAGGTTTCGTAGTTGCCCATGAACGGATTGACCGACGGCGCGCCGGAACCCGGCATGAACGTGCGCATGACCTCGCCGGTTTCCATGCCCTGCGTCACGCTCGCCCCCGCCGCCCACCAAGCGGTGCTCAGCAACGACACGTCGAGCTCGAGGGCCTCGCCGGTGCGCTCACGATGCAGCAACGCGGCCGAGATGCCGCCGGCGATGAACATGCCGCCGATGGAATCGCCGAACGCGGGAATGCCCTGTCCCAGTGCGCCGCCCAGCTCCTCGGGTGTCAGCGCGTATCCGATGCCACTGCGCGTCCAGAACGCCGTCCCGTCGTACCCGCCGACGTCACGCTCGGCGCCCTTGTCGCCGTAGGCGGAACCGCGGGCATACACGATGTTGGGGTTCGCCGCGCGGATGTGTTCCACGTCGAATTTGTGCTTCTGCCGCTGCGCGGGCATGTAGTTGGTCAGGAACACGTCGGACGTCTTGGCCAGTTCGTAGATCACTTCCTGGCCGCCCGGGGTGGAAACATCGATCCCGATGCTGCGCTTGCCCCGGTTAGGGTGCTCCATCAACGGGTGCCGGTCCGGATCGACCTGGATGCCGCCCATGTTGAGGAAGCCGCGCTGGGTGTCGCCGCGCACCGGGTGCTCGACTTTGAGGACGTCCGCGCCCCAGTCGGCGAGGATGGCCCCCGCCGCGGGGACGAACGTGAACTGCGCAAGCTCCAGGACCCGAAAGCCCTCCATTACCTTGACCATTCCCGGACCCTACTTCGCGTCGAACGTGACCGGAAGCGCCGTCGGCGAACGGAAGGGTTGACCGTGGATGTGTGGGTCGTCGTCCGCCAGCAGGTTGATGTTGGCCAACCGATTCAGCAGGCATTCGAGGGCGACGCGGGTTTCCAGCCGCGCCAGGTGCAGGCCCAGACACGTGTGCTCGCCGGCGGCGAAGGAGATGTGCGGCACATGCTTGCGGAAGATGTCGAACTCCTCCGAACGCTCCCAGCGTTGCTCGTCGCGATTCGCGGAGCCGATGCACACGCCGATCACCGAGCGTGCCGGAATCGCAACGCCTTCCACTTCGGTGTCCTCGGTGGTGAACCGCTGCACGGTGGTCAGCGGCGTCTCGAATCGCAGTCCCTCCTCGATGGCCTGGGGGATCAGTTCGTGGTCGGCTTGCAGCGCGGCGAATTGGTCCGGATGTGTCAGGAGCAGATACAGCAGGTTTCCCGACGACCGGTACGTGGTCTCCAATCCGGCGGGCAGCAGCAGTCGCAGGAAGGAGTAGATGGCTTCGTCGCTGAGCTTTTCGCCGTCGATCTCGGCGGTGACCAGGTCGCCGATGATGTCCTCGGTGGGTTTGGATTTGCGCCGCTCGATCTGCTCGACGAAGTAGTCCTTGAGCGCCGCCGACGCCTCGAAGGCCCGCTCATAGTTGACGTGGTAGCTGATCAACTCCACGGCCCGCTGGTGGAAC
Organism: Mycobacterium sp. IS-836; assembly: GCF_001954275.1. Lineage (GTDB taxonomy): Bacteria > Actinomycetota > Actinomycetes > Mycobacteriales > Mycobacteriaceae > Mycobacterium. The sequence goes on from NZ_MBEU01000068.1 coordinate 146,553, forward strand.
ATTCCCAGGTCTTCGTCGGGCAGGCCGAGCAGCCGGGCGATGACGCGGGTGGGGAACTCGAAGGTGAAATTCCGGACCAGATCCGCCGTTCCGGCGTCGATGAACTCGTCGATCAACGCGTTGCAGACCGGCCGCACGATGGCGGGCTCCCATTGCGCCAGCGCCTTCGACTTGAAAGCGGCGGAGACCAGGTTGCGATGATCGCGATGCTTCTTTCCCTCCATCGCCAGGATGGTGGGACCCATGAACAGGCCGATCGTTTTGTCGTAGGGCTCGGAGCTGAAGACCCGGCCGTCGCGGAACACCGTGTTGACCGCGTTGAAGGAAACCGCGGAATACTCCCGCTTGGGCATCAGGGATTCCGGTGTCTTCGAGTAGTCCATGACGGTGCCGCGGAAAGCGCCGGCCTGCCTGCGCTTATGGGCGAAGAAGGGGTAGGGGTCGCGCAGGCTGACGGTTTCGTCGCCGGTGCCGGCGGCGGCGTGAACGTTGGTCGTCACCTGATCTCCAACATCATGGCCTTGAATGGACGGTCCTCGCGTACGATCGTACTGTAATTATTACAGTAGACAATATGGGCGATGCACTGGACGGCGTGGTTCGCGGCTGATCGGAATTAGTGGCGGCACCGTCTACGTCTTCCGTAACATCATTTCTCAGCACTGGTTGGGTCTGGGCCACGCGACCCATTCATCGCTGAAGAAGGTGACCTGATGACGATCGAAATGATCGCTGATGGTTTGGGATTCACCGAAGGGCCCGCCTACCTGCCCGACGGTAGGTTTGCGTTGGTCTCGGTTAGCCACGGCTGCGTGTACATCCTCGACCCAGGCGGGGGTTCACCGGAAAGGATCGACACTGGCGGCGGGCCCAACGGTCTGTGCGTCGGGTCCGAGGGAGCCATCTACGTCGCCCAGAACGGCGGCGATTTTGGCGCCGACGCGAAAGCCGAGCCTGGCGTGCAGGTCATCCGCGACGGCCGAGTCGACACCCTCGCTGATGGCATGGACGCGCCGAACGATCTCGTATTCGGGCCTGATGGTCAACTTTGGGTCACCGACACCCGCGCCGAAATGGAATTCTTTCATCCCGACGAAAGCAAGCCCGGATGGGTGTGGACCGTTGATACCGCCACCGGCGCAAAAGAGTTGGTCCTCGAATCGGGGCCGGTTTGGATCAATGGCCTTGGTTTCAGCCCGGATTCGACCGGACTGTTGGTGACCGCGACGTCCGGCGCGCAACTCCTGCGTTATCCAATGGGAGCGACGGGCTCGCCCGATGGCCACGCAGGTGAGGTGGTATGCACATTTGAGCAGGCATGGCCGGCGGGAATGGCGGTTCGGGCCGACGGAGCATCTTGGGTGGCGTTGACAGCCGGAGACAGGCTCGACCTCGTCGGCGAGACGGGCGAAATCCTGGATGTGGTGGTAACGCCCCATGGGGCGCTTCCGACGAACGTGTGCCTGAGCCCGGTGTCCGCGGACGAATTGCTCGTCACCGCCGCGCATCTCCAGGCACTATTGAGAATCCGGCTGCCACATCGTGGGTAAGCCAGGCAAGCGCCTGGCTGCTGGCTGAGCTGTCAACCGTTCTCTGCCTGCTCGCGCGCCCACCGGTAGTCGGCCTTGCCCGACGGGCTGCGCTCGACGGCCGGACGGAACACGATCGCCTTGGGAAGTTTGTAGCGAGCCAGGGATTGGGCGGCGTGTGCGACCAGCTCGTCGGCGCTGGCTTCGGCGCCTTCGGCCAGCGCGACCACGGCAACGACCTCCTGGCCCCACCGCTCGCTCGGCCGCCCGGCCACAACCACATCGGCGACCGCGGGATGCGACGCGATCGCGGTCTCGACCTCCTCGACGAAGATCTTCTCGCCCCCGGAATTGATCGTCACCGAATCGCGGCCCAGCAACTCGATGCTGCCGTCGGCGCGGTGGCGGGCCCGGTCGCCGGGGATCGCATAGCGCACGCCGTCGATCACCGGAAATGTCTTCGCAGTCTTCGCCGCGTCGCCCTTGTAACCCAACGGAACATAGCCCCGCTGCGCCAGCCAGCCCATGCCGTCGTGTCCCGGCGGCAGGATCGCACTCAAGTCCTCGGCCGCCACGAAGGTGTCTGGTCCGGCGTTGAAGGTTCCGGTCGACACCGCCCCCGACGACGACAGGTGGTGCATCTGCGCACCGGTCTCCGACGATCCGACACCATCGACGACGACGGCGTTGGGCAGCGCTTCGATCAAGCGCTGCTTGACGTACGGGGTGAGCAACGCGCCGCCGTTGGCGATCACGCCTAACGACGACACGTCGGCTGTGCCCTTCTCGATGGCGGCAAGCAGCGGCCGCGCCATCGCGTCGCCCACAACGGTCACCACGGGCAGTCGTTCCCGCTCGATGGTGCGCACCACTTCGTCGGCGTCCAAATGGTCGACGACGGAAGGGAAGACGACGGATTGCCCGGTCGTGATCGCCATCATCACGCTCCACTGGGCCGCACCGTGGATCAGCGGCGGCAGGATCATCAACTTTGTGCCGGGGCCCGCGACCACCCCCGCCGTGATCTCGTCGATGGAGCCGAAGGGCTCCCCGGTCATCAGGCTGCGCCCGCCGAACGACGTCATGAAGATGTCATGCTGGCGCCACAGCACACCCTTCGGCATCCCCGTGGTGCCACCGGTGTACAGGACGTACAAGTCGTCGGGCGAATGCCGCACCGGTGGCGGCGCGGGCGAACTCGAGGCGACGACGGTCTCGTAATCCACTGCGCCGTAGACCAAGTCGTTGCCTGAGTCGTCGGCGATCTGAATCAGCACGCGTAGCTGCGGAAGATCCGGCAGCACCTCGGCCACGCGCGGCGCAAACGCGGAATGGTAGATCAGCGCGGTCGCCCCAGAGTCTGCCAGCAGGTACTGCAGCTCGCTCTTGACGTACCGGAAGTTGACGTTGAAGGGCGCAACTCGCGCGGCGAACGTGCCGAGCAACGCCTCGACGAACTCATTCCCGTTGTAGGCGTAGATGCCCAGCAGATCCTGGCCCACCTGGTGGCCGGCGAGCGCTGAGCGTTCTGTGTGACATCCCAGTCCCCGCGAGTGCAGGTAGGAGGCGAGCCGGTTCGATCGCTCGAGGATTTGCGCGTAGGTGTAGCGCCGCTCGCCTTGAATCAGCAACTCCCGATCGGGAATCGCGGCGGCGACGGCTGTCGCGACGGCTGGCACCGTGAATTGTGTTGCGGTGTCGGTCATGGCTGCGTCCATACTCCGAGCAGGTCGTCGGTGGCGGTGATGGTCGCCAGCAGCGACAGAGTGTTGGCGATAATGGCCTCTCCATATTCGGTCGGGATGCCGGCGACGGCATCACGGGGCACGATGACGCGATAGGCGGCGTTGACCGCATCCATGACAACATTGGGTATCGCGATATTCAGCGAAACGCCGACCACCACGATGGTGGATACTCCGAGGTTCCGCAGCACCGCGTCAAGGTCGGTACCGCCCATCGGTCCGACGCCGTGCCACCGACTCAGCACCAGATCCGTTGGTTCGGGACCCAATTCGGGCAGCACCGAAGCGCCGGGCGTGCCGGGGACTATGTCTACCTCGCCGCGCCCGAGCGCAAAGATCTTCGCGTTGTGGCTGGAGCCGAGCCCGTCGGGCCGTCGCTGCACCAGGCAGTGCACGACGCGCACACCGGCCGCCCGCGCCACCGGCAGCAGCCGCACGATGTTGGGCAGCGCGACGCGACGCGCCTCCTTCGCGAGCGCGGCCAGGCCAGCGTGTGGGCCGATGACCGCGCCCTGGCATTCCTGCGTGACGATCGCGGTGTGCGCGGGCGCCGCCAGGTCCTTCAGTGCCATCATGCGGGCACTTCGTAGAATTGGGTCGCCCACTTGCGCAGTGCCATATACCCTTTCGCGTCGACCTTGGAGAGCGGCGGGCGTTCCACGTATTTCTGATAGCGCCAGATCTGCAGATCGTCGAAGACTGTGGACAGGAACTGTTTTTCGATGACCTCGCGCAGCTTGCCCTGCGGCACGTCGGAGCTGTCGCCGGGGATTCGGGGCCACCAGATCGAGTAGAAGAGATCGGAGCACCCGTCGTCGACCGGTGTGCAGGTGAAGATCAACCGATGGTTCTGCGCGCCCTCGAAGACGCTGATCGCCCCGCCCAGACCGAACAGGTGGCTGTGGAATCGCAGCGCGAGGTCCTCCGGGTCGTCGCTGCTGGCGTCCGGCCAACCCGCGACGAATTGCCATTCGTGGTCGACGATCTTCCAGTCCAGCACCCGGGGCGTCACGGTGGCGTGGTGGACGTACTCGAAATGGGCGCTGTCGGGGGCGTTCTCCGCCACGATCTGCGGGTGTACCGGTTCGCGCTCCGCGCGCCGGGAGAACTCCGGATACGCCCGGTAATAGGCCGCCGGGTCGGTCTCGAATTGAGGGAATTTGCGGAAGATGTCCGGCATCTCCCACTGCGGCTCCTTGCCGTCCGGCTGATGCCAGACGAACACGCAGTCGTACTGCTCCCGCACGGGAAACACCCGCAGCCGCAGCGCGCGGTTGGGCCGCTCCGGCTGATAGGGGATGTGTCGATTGGTGCCGTCGGGGCCCCAGCGCCACCCATGGAAGGGGCACTGCACGCAGTCGCCCACTACCGTGCGCCGTGGCCGATGTGCGCGCCCAGGTGTTTGCAGTGCGCCTCCAGGACATGCAGCTCACCCGACTCGTCGCGGTAGGCCACCAGATCCTCGCCGAAATAGCGCAGCGGCCGCACCTCGCCGATCGGGAATTCGGGCGACCACCCGACCATGAACCACCCGGTTACCTTCCAGGTGAAGGGCACTTTCACGCGGGTGCCTCCCGTGAGCGTTGATACTAAGTCCGTTACAGTATAGATTTCAGCAGTTCGGTCGGTGCGCGGCAAGGAGCGAAATGACGACAGCGGCTGACGAGCTCGAAGCGATCCGGCAACTCAAGGCGCGCTACTGCAGATTTCTGGACGCCAAAGACGCCGAGGGCTGGCGCGGCGTGTTCACCACCGACGTGGTGGTGCACCTGGATATGGCGGTCTCCACCGGTGGGGCCGACCCCCAGACGGCGCCGCCACTCGAGGGTGTGGACAACTTCGTCCCGATGGTGCTGGGCGGGCTCGAGAACGCGGCCACCATGCACCACTGCCACACCCCGGAGATCACCCTCACCTCGGGCACCACCGCGACGGGCATCTGGGCGATGGAAGATTGGATCGTCTTCGGCGATGGCCACGAATTGCACGGGGCCGGCCACTACCGCGAGACGTACGAGAAGCGGGACGGCAACTGGCTGATCAAGACGCTGCATCTGACCCGAACCATCCTGAAGCTCAGTGATGGCGGTGGCTAAGGCATTGAGCGGTTTGGGCCTCGCAGCCCGCGAGCTGGGCATGGTGCTGCCGCGTACGGTGTCGGGTCTCAACGAGTCGACGGGCTGGGTCCCGGTGTCGCGGCGCGGCGTGCGTCAGTTCGGCGAGGTCATGCTGGACGAGCTGGTGCTGAGTGGCTTCTCGCTGCTGGGCGGGGTGCCCGGTCCGCTGCGGTCGCTAAGTTCGTGCTCCGCGGCGGCCGAGGAGCTGTCGGAGCTGGGCATCGACCATGCGCACGCCGATCCAAAACCGTTGCGGGTGACGTCGTTACGGCGGCGGCGGATCGCGGGACTGGCGTACGAGCGGATGATGTTCGAGCACGATCCGGCGCTGCCGCGGTCGCTGGAAGCCGAGGGTCTGGGTGGCCCGGCGCGCGCGGTGGTGCATGTGTGTCGGCATCGCGACGGTCCGAGGCCGTGGCTGGTATGGGTGCACGGCGCCGGCCAAGGCGGCACGGAAGACCTGTTGTTGTCTCGAATCGGCCGGATCCATCACGGGCTGGGGTTCAACGTCGCGATGCCGGTGCAGCCCGGCCACGGCTGCCGACGCCGCGAATGGCCCGCTTACCCGGACATGGATCCGCTGGGCAACGTCGCAGGCATGATGCGCGCGGTCTCGGAGGTGCGCGCGGTGGTGCGATGGGCGCAGCCGCAGGCCACCGCCGTTGTGGTGGCAGGGATTTCGATGGGCACCCCGGTTGCCGCGCTGGTTTCGCATCTGGAGAGGCAGATCGACGCGGTCGCGCTGTATACACCGATCCTGGGCCTCAACGCGATGATCGCGCGACACCTGGTGCGGTGGGGTCCGTCGCGTAACGGGTTCCGGGAGCTATTGGGGTCCCCCGAGATCGCGCAGCTGACCTCGGTGATCGACCCGCTCGCGGCCGACCCCGCCCCGCCCCCGCACCGCCGGCTCATCGTCGGGGCGTGGCACGACCGAATGGCGATGCGCGAGCCCGCGATTGCGCTGCAGGAACGCTGGGGCGGGCAGCTGCACTGGTACGACGGCGGCCATGTCGGCCACGTGTTCTCCCGACGCGTGCAGCGGGTGACCGAGCGATTCCTGCGCGGGGTCGTCGACGAGGCCGCCGGCTGATGGCGGCCGTTCGGACCGCGCGCGAAGTGGTCGAACTCTACAACCTCGTGGTCTGGAACGAACGCGACCTGACGCTGGCCGAGGAGTTGTTCGCCGACAACGTGATTCGACACGAGGTGGGGGAGGCGCACACCCTGACCCGGGAGCAGGCCGTCAATCGCGTCAAGGACCTCTGGGAGTTGTTCGACAGCTTGCGCTTCGATTTGAACATCGTTGTTGCCGGCGACGACGGTGAGCACGTCGCGATCGTCTACGACTCGACGATGACCACCAAGGACGGGACCGGTACCGACGTCGCCAGCATCGAGGTGTTCCGCGTCGTCGACGGCAAGATCATCGAGGTCTGGAATTGCGGCTACAAGCAAGGGGTTTGGAATTGAGCGATCGTGCGCTGGACGAATTGGGCTACTACCTGCTGGCCGGGGCCGGGGGCGAGGGACCAGCGACCTTGATGGACGAGGCGCGCCGCGGCGAGGAGCTGGGCTTCGGCACCGCGTTCATCTCCGAGCGCTGGAACGTCAAGGAGGCCTCGTCGCTCGTCGGGGCCGCGTGCGCGGTGACCAACCGGATGCAGATCGCCACGGCCGCAACCAATCACAACACCCGTCATCCGCTGATCACCGGATCGTGGGCCACCACCATGCACCGCCTTTCCCGCGGGCGATTCACCCTGGGCATCGGCCGCGGCATCGCCGCAATCTACGGAGCGTTCGGCATTCCCGCGGTCACGACCGCACAGATGGAGGATTGGGCCCGGGTCATGCGCCGGCTCTGGCATGGCGAGGTGATCTTCAACCACGACGGCCCGATGGGCAAGTACCCGATCCTGTTTCTGGATCCGGACTTCGACGAAGACATTCGCCTCGCGTTGGTGGCCTTTGGGCCTCAGACGCTCGCGCTCGGCGGCCGGGTTTTCGACGACGTCATCCTGCACACCTACTTCACCCCGGAGACGTTGCAGCGCTGCGTCAAAACGGTGAAGTCGGCGGCGGAAAAGGCCGGCCGCGATCCCGACAGCGTCCGGGTGTGGTCGTGCTTTGCGACGGTCGGTGACCACCTTCCCGAGCAGTTGCGGCTGAAGAAGACCGTCGCGCGCCTGGCCACCTATCTGCAGGGCTACGGCGACCTATTGGTGCAGACCAATAAGTGGGACCCCGCTGTGCTGCAACGCTTTCGGGAAGACGCGGTGGTGACGTCGATCGCGGGCGGGATCGATCACAAGGCCACACCAGAGCAGATCGAGCACATCGCCACGCTGATACCCGACGAATGGCTGGAACCGTCGGCCACCGGATCTGCGGACCAGTGTGTGGACCGCATCCGTAACGAATTCGACTACGGGGCCGACGCGGTGATCCTGCACGGGGCGACGCCCGACGAGCTCGAGCCCGTCGTCGCGGCGTATTGCCTCACGGCATGATGACGGTTCGGGTCACGGGTTCGGCGGCGGCCTGCCGGCTGGACAGGCCGCGCAGCAGGGCTGCGAGCAACGCGTCACGGGTCTCGCGGGGGTCGATGAGTTCGTCGAATCCCATACCCTCGGCCGACCGGTACGACGCCTGCAGCTCGGCGTTGCGCAGTTTTTCCGACAGGTCCTCGCCGGCGTGCGACGCCCTGCTCAGCGCCGCCGCGCTCATGGCGCCCATCGTCGCGCCGGGGTAGGCGAAGGTCGCGACCTGGTGGTCGAACCCCAGCAGCGACATCACCATCGAACCGAACCCGTAGGCCTTGCGCAGCGTGAGGTGCAGCTTCAACGTGGTGGCCGCCGTCTGCGCGGCGAACATTCGGGCCCCGGCGCGCAGCACGCCGCTGCGCTCGGACCGACTGCCGGGCAGCATCCCGGGGTTGTCGGCGAGGAAGACGATCGGCAGGTGGAACGAGTCGGCCACCATGATGAAGTGCGCCGCCTTGTCCGCGGCGGCGGCGTCGATGGAGCCGGCCAGCACCTGGGGCTGGTTGGCCACCACCGCTACCGGATGGCCGCCGAGATGGGCCAGCGCGCAGATGATCGCCTTGCCGTAGTGCGGCTGGACCTCGAACCAGTCCGGCCGGTCGAAGATCACGTCGAGCACGGCACGCATGTCGTAGACCCGTCGGTTGTCGCGGGAGACGATGTCGAGCAGCTCCGGTGTCCGCCGCGGCTCGCTGGTCTGGCCGGCGGTCAGCGACGGCGGGTAGGACCAGGCGCTTGGCGGGAAGTACGACAGGTAGCGACGGATGTCGTCGAGCACGGCTTCGTCGTCCTCGGCGACGTTGTGGATCACCCCGCTGGGCAAAGCGACGTCGGGTCCGCCGAGGTCCTCCTTCGAGATGTCTTCTCCGGTGGACTCTTTGACGACCGGGGGCCCGGCGGTGAAGATCGCGCCCTGGGCGCTCATGATTCGGAAGTCGCACACCGGGGCCACCAACGCGCCATGGCCGGCCGAGGGGCCGAGGACGGCGGCGACGGTCGGCACACGACCCGAGCACTGCGCCTGGGCCAGCAGGTCGGTCGGGCTGCGGCCGTAGTGCCCACCGGTGGGACGAAAGCCCGCGCCCTCGAGCAGCATCACCAGCGGAATTTTGTCGCGCAGCGCCAGTTCCGCAATGCGGTATCGCTTGGAGTTGCCTCCGGGTCCGATGCTGCCGGCCATCGTGGTGAAGTCCTCGGCGCCCAGCATCACCGGCGAGCCATTGATCGCACCGGAGCCCACGACGAGCCCGTCGGCCGCGACCTCACCGCCGACGAGGGTACCGAGCTCGCGGAACGTGCCGGGGTCGAGCAGGTGCTCGATCCGCGCGCGGGCGTCGAGCTTGCCCTTGCCGCGGTGCTTGTCGAGGCGCTCCGGGCCGCCCATGGCCAACGTGCGCTGGCGCCGACGGTCGAGATCCTCGAGCGTCTCGTCCCAGTCCTGGGCTTTCGTCATGCTTCTGTCCTACCTCGTGCGGCTGCGATCGCCTAGTTGGAACTTGCAGGGTCACATACTGGATTGCTTACTGTAAAGTTACCCGCATGGCTGACGCCCCCCGCCTCAAGATCGACGGGGGCATCCCCAACCGACTCGCCGGGGCGGCCGAGGCGGCCGCCGCCCTCGAACAGCAGGGGTATGACGGGGGCTGGACCGCCGAAACCAGTCATGACCCGTTCCTGCCGCTATTACTCGCCGCCGAACACACGTCGCGCCTCGAGCTCGGCACCAACATCGCGGTGGCGTTCGCGCGCAATCCGATGATCGTCGCCAACATCGGTTGGGACCTGCAGGCGTATTCGGAAGGCCGATTCATCCTCGGGCTGGGCACCCAGATCCAGCCCCACATCGAGAAGCGGTTCAGCATGCCGTGGAGCCACCCGGCGCGCCGAATGCGCGAATTCGTCGCCGCTCTGCGCGCGATCTGGTTGGCATGGAAGGACGGCACCAAACTCCGCTTCGAGGGCGACTTCTACACCCACAAGATCATGACCCCGATGTTCACCCCTGAGCCGCAGCCACATCCGGCGCCGAAGGTGTTCCTCGCCGCCGTCGGCGAGACCATGACCGAAATGTGCGGTGAGGTCGCCGACGGCCACCTCGGTCACCCGATGGTCTCGAAGCGCTACCTCGACGAGGTGACGCTGCCGGCGCTGCGCCGCGGCATGCAGCGCTCAGGCCGCGACCGCAGTCGCTTCGAGGTGTCCTCCGAGGTGATGGTGGCGACCGGCGACAACGACGCCGAGCTGGAGGCCGCCACCGCCGCTGCCCGCAAACAGATCGCCTTTTACGGATCGACGCCGGCGTATCGGACGGTCCTCGACCTGCACGGCTGGGGCGAGCTGCACGCCGAGCTGCACCGCCTGTCCCTTGCGGGGGAGTGGGACACGATGGGCTCGCTCATCGACGACGAAATGCTGGCCGCTTTCGCGGTCGTGGGGCCGGTCGACACCGTCGGCGCGGCGCTGAAAAGCCGTTGCGAGGGCGCCGTCGACCGGGTCCTGCCGATCTTCCCGACCGCTTCGCAGTCCTGTATCACCGCCGCACTGAAGGAGTTTCGCGAGTGAGCACGCCGACGATGGATGACGCCGCCAAGCTGTTGACGGATCCGCTGGCGTATACCGACGAGCCGCGGCTGCACGCGGCATTGACACACCTGCGGGCCAACGCCCCGGTGTCGTGGGTCGACGTGCCTCACTACCGGCCGTTCTGGGCCATCACCAAACACGCCGACATCATGGACATCGAGCGCGAGAACATGCTGTTCACCAACTGGCCGCGCCCGGTCCTGACCACCGCGGAAGGCGACGAGATGCAGGCCGCCGCGGGCGTGCGCACGCTGATCCATTTGGACGACCCGCAGCACCGGGTGGTACGCGCGATCGGCTCCGACTGGTTTCGCCCAAAGGCCATGCGAGCGCTCAAGGTTCGCGTCGACGAGCTGGCCAAGATCTACGTCGACAAGATGATGGCCGCGGGCCCCGAGTGCGACTTCGTTCAGCAAGTGGCGGTCAATTACCCGCTCTACGTGATCATGTCGCTGCTGGGGCTGCCGGAGGCCGACTTTCCCCGGATGCTCAAGTTGACGCAGGAGCTGTTCGGCAGCGACGACTCCGAGTTCAAGCGCGGCAGCACCAACGAGGACCAGCTGCCGGCGTTGATGGATATGTTCCAGTACTTCAACGGTGTGACGGCGGCACGCCGCGAGCACCCGACCGAGGATCTCGCGTCGGCGATCGCCAATGCCCGCGTCGACGGCGCGCCGCTGTCGGACATCGACACCGTGTCGTATTACCTCATCGTCGCCACCGCGGGGCACGACACCACCAGCGCCACCATCTCCGGGGGCATGCAGGCACTCATCGAGAACCCGGACCAGCGTGAGCGCCTGCGCGACAACCTCGACTTGATGCCGCTGGCCACCGAGGAGATGATCCGCTGGGTCACCCCGGTCAAGGAGTTCATGCGCACCGCCGCCGAGGACACCGTCGTACGCGGGGTGCCCATTGCCGCCGGGGAGTCCGTGCTGCTGTCGTACGTGTCGGCGAATCGCGACGAGGATGTCTTCGACGATCCTTTCCGCTTCGACGTCGGGCGCGACCCCAACAAGCACCTGGCATTCGGCTACGGCGTGCACTTCTGCATGGGCGCCGCCCTGGCCCGCATGGAGGTCAACAGCTTCTTCTCCGAGCTGTTGCCCAGGCTCAAATCCATTGAGCTGACCGGTGATCCGGAGCTCGTCGCGACGACCTTCGTCGGCGGCCTCAAGCATCTGCCGGTGCGCTACTCGTTGGCCTGAATCGGGGCGCGGCCGCTGAGCGGTCCGCTTAGATCGCGCTCGCTAGACTCCCCGTGGAGGACCAGGCAATGGCGCGCAAGACGATTCTCATCACCGGTGCCAGCGACGGCATCGGTGCCGCGGCGGCCCGTCGGCTGCACAGCGGCGGCGACAACGTGGTGGTGGTGGGGCGGTCGGAAACCAAGACCGCCGCGGTGGCTACCGAATTGGACGCCGACTATTTCGTGGCCGACTTTTGCGACCTGTCCCAGGTTCGGGCGCTCGCGGACAAGATTCGTTCCCAATACCCGCGCATCGACGTGTTGGCTAACAACGCCGGCGGCATGTTCACCAAGGCCCACGGCACGGCCGACGGTAACGAGACGACTTTGCAGGTCAACTATCTGGCGCCGTTTCTGCTCACCACGCAATTGATGGAGGTGCTCGTCGAGTCGCGTGCCACCGTCATCAACACGACGAGCTCGTCCCACAGACTGCTTCCACGGGTCAGGATCTCCGATCTGGAGAGCACGGCAGGACGCCGACCCAGCGTCGCGTATGCCTTGAGCAAACTCGCAATTGTGTTGTTCACCATGGAGTTACATCGGCGATACCACGCCAGCGGGCTATCGGCCGCGACGTTTCACCCCGGCTTCGTCAACTCGAATTTCGGCGATGCATCGGGATCGCGGTTTCTCACGTTCATGAAGTACCGCGTCCCGATCAGCGCCCGATTCACGGTCACCGCGGACCAGGGAGCCGACCAGCTGGTCTGGTTCGCGTCTAGCAGGCCCGGCGTCGATTGGACGTCGGGCGCGTACTACGCGAAGCACAAGATCGCCAAGCCCAACCGCGCGGCTCATGACCCCGAGCTTGCGCGCGAGCTGTGGGATCGCACCGCCGCGAAACTGGGCTGCGCACAATGACCGCCCCGATCTCCCTGGTGACCGGCGGCGGGTCGGGGATCGGTCGCGAGGTTGCCACGCGGCTGCGCGAGGCTGGTCACGGCGTCGTGGTGTGGGACCTGTCCGGCGGCGACATCGCTTGCGATGTCAGCGATCCCGACGCCGTTTCGACCGCGATGGAACAAACCGTGCGCGATCACGGCGTGCCCACCCGGGTGGTGACCTGCGCGGGGATCGGCGCGTCGGGAATGCTGCTCGAACAGCCGCCCGCGGAATGGGAACGGGTGTTGGCGGTCAACCTCACCGGCACCTGGCTCACCATCCGGGCCGGCGCACAGGGTATGGTCGACGCCGGCGTGGGCGGCTCGATCGTCGCGGTCTCGAGCATCAGCGGCACCCTCGCCGACCGCGACATGGGCGCCTACTGCGTGTCCAAAGCGGGGGTGGACATGCTGGTGAAGGTCGCCGCCGTGGAATGGGGCGTGCACGGCATCCGGGTGAACGCCGTCGGGCCCGGTGTCACCCGGACACCGATGCTGGCGAAACCCGAACAGCTTCCCGGCTGGGTGGACGGACTCACCGAGCGCACGGCGCTGGGCGGCGTGGGTGACGCGGGAGACGTGGCCGGCGCCGTCGTGGGCGTCCTCGAATTGCCCTGGGTGACCGGTCAAATCGTGCACGCCGACGGCGGCTTGGCGCTGCACAGCCCGATCGACGCGTACGGTCAAACGCAGCGGGTGATGGGCCGCAAAAAGTAACCTCAGGCGATCCCGAAATCGATGATGCCCCGGACGATTTTGCCGCTGAGGAGATCGTCGTAGGCGTCGTTGATGTCATCGAGGCGATAGCGCCTGGTGATCATCTCGTCGAGCTGCAGCTGCCCGGTTTGGTAGAGCCTGGCCAGTCTGGCGATGTCCGACCTCGGGTTGCAGGAGCCGAATATGGTGCCCGCCAACGTCTTGTTCATCAGGATGAAGTCCTGCAGCTCGAGGTTGACTGACCGAGTCAACTGCGAGGTCATTCCGGTGAGCACACAGGTCCCACCCTTACGGGTGAGCCGCACCGCGTCTCGAACGTCGTCGGCGGTGATCAAGGACGGCGACACCACCACCGCGTCGGCCATCACCCCATACGTCAGACCGCGCACCAGGTCGAGTGCCTCGTCGGCCGTCGCGACGCTGTGGGTCGCGCCGAACTGCAACGCCGACTTCTGTTTGAACTCAACGGGATCGACGGCGACGATCTGCGCGGCGCCGTTGATGCGGGCGCCCTGGATCGCCCCCGTGCCGATCCCGCCGACGCCGATCACGACCACGGTGTCCCCGGCGCGCATGTTGGAGCGGTTCGCGACGGAACCGTAGCCGGTCGGGATCGCGCACGACAGCAGCGCGCTCGGCGCCAGCGGCAGGTCCGGCTCGATCTTCACGAGTGAATTCGTCGATACGACAGTGTGTTCGGCGAACGCGCCGACCTTGGCGATATGGCCGAGATTTCGGCCGTCGGCGGTGTGATGGCGGAAGGTGCCATCGGTCGGCATTCCCGGGATCATGGTGCCGATGCCGACGTCGCAGACGTACTCCATCCCGGTCGCGCACCAGCGGCACTGTCCGCACACGGCGACGAACGACATCACCACGTGGTCACCCGGCTCGACATCGGTTACGCCCTCGCCGACTTCACGCACGACGCCGGAACCCTCGTGGCCGCCGATCATCGGGAACATTGTGGGCAGGCCGAGGGATCGCATCACCTCGTTGGGCGCCGACATGTCGCCCTTGAGGATGTGGTCGTCGGAGTGACACAACCCGGCGGCGGCCATCTCGACCAGAACTTCGCCGGCTTTCGGCGGATCAAGCTCGAATTCCTCGACGCACCAAGGCCCTCCGACATCGTGGAGGATGGCCGCGCGGCTTCTCATGCGGCCGGGCTGAACGTGACCGGAAGCTTGTTGGGCGACCGGAAGGTAAGCCCGACGATTCTCGACTCCTCGCCGGTTCCGTCGTCGGACACGAACGCCAAGTCCTTGACGCGGTCGAAGAGGCTGTTCAGCATGACCTGCGTTTCCAGGCGCGCCAGATGCATGCCGAGGCACATGTGAATCCCGCCGGCGAAGGCGATGTGGGCCTGGCGGGGCCGGCGAATGTCGAACGTGTTGGGGTCGGTCCAGCGGCTGTCGTCGCGGTTGGCCGAGCCCATGCACATCCCAATGGCCGCATCGGGCGGGATTGTCTTGCCGCCGATTTCGACTTCTTCGGTGGTGGTCCGCATGACCGTGGTCAGTGGGGTTTCGTAGCGCAGGCCTTCCTCGATCGCCGCGGGAATCAGAGACCGGTCGTGATAGACCATCGCCAACTGCTCGGGGTGCGTCAAGAGCAGGTAGAGCAGGTTGCCCGACGAGCGATAGGTTGTCTCCAGCCCGGCGGGCAAGAGCAGCCGCAAGAACGCGATGATCGCCTCGTCGCTGAGCTTCGCGCCGTCGATTTCGGCGGCAACCAGATCGCCGATGATGTCGTCGGTGAGTTTGCGGCGCCGCTGCTCGACCTGGTTGAGGAAGTAACCGTGCAGCTCGGCCGCGGCGTTGAGCCCCGCCTCGATGTCGGTCGGGATCGAGATGAGGTCGAGGGACAGTCGCCGGAAGAGGTCGAGATCCTCGCGGGGAAGTCCGAGCAGCGTGGAGATGATCCGGGTCGGAAACTCGAACGTCACCGCCTTCACCAGGTCGGCGTGGCCCTCGTTTTTGATTTCGTCGACCAGCCGATCGCAGACCGGTCCGATGACCGACGGCTCCCAGCGCTCCAGCGCAGTGGCGCGGAAGGCCTTGGCCACCAGATTGCGGTGGTCGTGATGTTCCTTGCCGCCCATCGCCAGGATGGTGTGGCCCATTACCAAACCGATGGTCTCGTCGTACTTGTGCGAGCTGAAGATGCGGTCGTCGCGGAACGCCTGGAACAGGGCGTCGTAACCGAACAGCACCCATTCGTCGGTGGGCCGCAGTTCCTCCGGCATCTGTGAGTGGTCCGCCAAGGAACCATGCCAGACCGGGTCGGTGCTCCTCATATATTCGAAGAACGGGTATGGACTGGTTTCACCGGTGAGGTCGAGGGTGACGGGCTGGCCGCCGGGGTCGGTGCTGAGCGTCATCGGCGCTCCTCCTGAACAGCCGGTATGGCGGATATGTATCGCAGGGAATATCGCTATCATAGTATAAATAGCAACGAAGCCCAATGGTCTTGTAGTAGTTACCGTAACGGGCACAGTATTGACCCTGGTGTCAAGAAGGCGGTGATTCAGCAGGTGCCCACGCGCCGTTTCGTGTGTTCCCTCGACGAGCTGCCATCCGGCGGCATGAAACTGGTTGACGTCGGCAAGTTCGGCGTTGGTGTGTACAACGTGCGCGGTGCGTTGTATGCGATCGTGAACTATTGCTCGCACGAGGGCGCCCCGCTATGTCTGGGGCTGATCGGCGGCACCAACGAGTCGGCTCCCGAATTGCCCGACCGGATGCGCCGGGCTCGGGACGGCCAAATCGTTCGATGCCCTTGGCACAATTGGGAATTCGATGTCACCACGGGCCAAAACGTCGCCGATCCGCGGCGCCGCGTCCGCACCTACGAGGTCGATGTCACCGACGGTGAGGTTTACCTGACGGCATGATTATCGATACCAACGTGCAGCCGCACTTCCGCTACAACGCCGAGATCCGGCGCTATCTCCCCGATGCCCACAAGCTGCGGGCGATCCCCGACGTCGAGCAGCAGTGGTACCAGGCGCCGGGCGGCGACTACCGCCGAGACCTCTACGGAGAGAACTACCCGGGATCGGATCCCGACACCGTCGGCCGGCATCTGTCCTCACAGGGCGTCCACTACGCGATCCTGAACCCGCTGACCCGCGGAAACATCGCGGATTACCTGCTCAACAGCAGGATCTGCGCCGCCGTCAACGACTGGCTGCTGGACCGGTGGCTGGAACCCGACACCACCGACCGCTTCACCACCCGTTTCCTAGGCACCATCCGCGTCAACCCCGAAGACCCGAAGGGCGCGGTCGCCGAGATCGAGCGCCTCGCTGCGCATCCCAAGCTGGTGCAGGTCGGCGTTCCGATGCAGTCACGCGAGCCGTATGGCAAACCGATGTTCGAGCCCATCTGGGAGGCCGCGGCCGCCCAGGGCTTGCCGGTCGTGGTGCACATCAACGGCGGCAACGGCGTCGACTATCCACCCACGTTCGCCGGCCACGCGCACACCTACCCCGGATATGCGGCGTTCATGCCGCTGAACTACTTCGTGCACCTGGCCACCCTCATCGTCGAGGGCGTGTTCGGCCGGCACCCGAGCCTGAAATTTGTGTTCGCGGACGGCGGTTACGACATCCTCACCCCGTTGATGTGGCGCCTGGACACCTTCTGGTTGTCGATGCGCGACCAAACACCTTGGGTGGACCGCTATCCCAGCGAGTACCTGCCCGGCCATGTGCGGTTCTGCTCGTCGGCGTTCGACGGGCCGGTCGACACCGGCGCGATGGGGCGCTGGATGGAGTTCAGCGGCAAGTCCGACCTGCTGATGTACGGGTCGAGCTACCCGCACTGGTCCACCTCGTCGCCGGACGTGATGGCCGAGGGTCTCGACGATGCGCAACGCGACAAGGTGTTGTGGCGAAACGCCAGTGAGCTCTACGGGTTTGCGGTGAAGGAGAGTGCGCTATGACCACGATCGAGCGAGTCGATTCCCCAACGGGTCAAGAGGACGAAATCGCGGTCACCATCGTCGACACCGACGTGCATCCGCTGCCCGTCTCCGCCGAGGTGCTCAAGTCCTACGCGCCGGCCGAATGGGTGGACAAGATCTGGCCGACGGGAAACGCCGCTAGCCCGGTGCCGCACTTTTACGACACCCCAGACTCGTACAAGACGATGTCGCTGCGCCTCGACGCGGCCCCGCCCAACGGCGGAGTCGCCGGCAGCGACCCGGATTTCGCCGCCAAGCAGTTGCTGCTCGACGCCGGTATCAGCATCGCGACGCTGGAGCCGATGTGTGACGCGCAGCTGCCGCAGGCCGAGCATGTGCTGAAGTCGACCCACAACGACTGGCTTGCCGACGTCTGGCTCGACAAATACAACTGGCACGGCCGCTGGCGCGGGTCGATCAGCGTCAGCGCGCAAACGCCCGAGCAGGCGGCCCGCGAAGTCGAGCGGTGGGCCGGGCATCCGTACATGGCGCAGGTGCTGATGACCCCGCAGACGCGTGGAATCCCCTTCGGCAACCCGCATTTCGACCCGCTCTACGAGGCTGCCTCGCGCAACGGGTTCCCGGTGGCCACGCACCTGATGGGTCAGACGCCGTTCGAGTTGATTCCGCTGTACCCCGTCGGCAACCCCGCGCACTGGCATGACTTCTTCGCGTCCTGGCCGCTGCTCTACGTCTCGCACCTGATGAGCCTGGTGTTTGACGGTGCGTTCGATCGCCATCCCGATCTCCGGGTGGTCTTCGTCGAGGGCGGCTTCACCTGGGCGATGCCGGTGATGTCGCGCATGGACAGGATTTGGGAAGCCCGCCGCGGCGACCTGCCGCATGTGCGTCGCCGCCCGTCGGAGTATGTGCGCGAACACGTCCGGTTCACCACCCAGCCGCTCGAGGACACCGACACCGTGCAGTTCCGCGAGTACCTGGAGATGATGGACCTCGGCGACAATCTCATGTTCTCGACCGACTACCCGCACTGGAGCTACGACGCCCCGACCTACGCCATCAACCGGTTCCCCGCCGACCAGCGCGAACGGATCATGCGCGGTAACGCGACAGCGCTCTACGGGCTACCCGCGACGGTCAAGGCGTTGCCCGGGGAACGGTGAGCGATGGCCGATCTGGCCGCCAAGTTGAGCGCTCTGATCGGCGAATACGACGCGAAATGGGCGGCGCTGGACGTCGCCGGCGTCGCCGAATTGTGGGAGCGTGACAATCCGCGGCCGATGTACATCGGCGACGAGTACGCGATGCCGCTGATCGGCGCCGACGCACTCGACCGGCACTGGGCCCGGCTGGCCGGCCGCTTGAAGCGAGCGTCGATGTCGTCGCGGCTGTGGTCCGCCGAGGAACTAACCGGCGGCATTGTTCGCTGCGTCGTGGTGAGCCGGTGGAGCTTCACCGGAGAAGAATCGGACATCCCGCATACCGGCGCCAGCTGGATCACCTGGCTGCTGGCGCCGCGGGGCGAGGGGTACCGCATCTTTCACCACATGGAATCGCAGGTCTACCTTGAAGAGGGTTTCCCGGACGGAAGTTGAGAGGGTATGACACAAACGGATCTGACGCGCCCGCAAGGTCTTAACCGCATCGACCCGGTGCTGCGCGAGGCCGCGATCGATGTGGGCATCGTCGAATTCCAGGCCGAGACGCTTTCTGCCGAGCGGGAACACGCCAACCGGATGGCCGCAAAGCGTGCCGCTGCAGTCGGCACCGACGGCGTGACCATCGAATCGCGATCGATCCCCGGCCCGGGAGGTCAGCAGCTCGACCTCCGGCTGTACCGGGGTCCGTCGCAAGACGCTTCGGGCACGCCCCTGGTGGTCTATGCCCACGGCGGGGGCTTCGTGACCGGAAGTCTTGACACCGATCACGCGCAATGTGTGGAGTTGGCCAGGGACGCCGGATGTCTGCTGGTCTCGGTCGACTACCGGCTGGCGCCGGAAAACCCCTGCCCGGCGGCATTGGACGATGTCGAGGCGGGCTTTTACTACGCCATCCGCAACTGCGCCGAGCTGAACGTGGATGTCGGCCGGATCGCGGTGATGGGCCGCGACGCCGGTGCCGCACTGGTCGCGGGCCTGACGCAGCGCATGTTCGACGACGAAGGTCCGCAGATCCTGGTGCAGATCCTGCATCAGCCGATGCTCGACTCGGACGCCACCCAATCGCGGCGCGAATTCCAGCGCACGCCGGGGCTCAACGGCCCCGCGGTGAGCCGGGCCTGGAACCACTACCTCAGTCAGGCCGGCGCCAATGGTCAACACGTTCCGGCGCATCGGGCGAACCTGGAGGGCCTGCCCCCCACGTTTGTCAGCTGCTCCGAGATCGACCCGTGCCGCGACGAGGCGATCGACTACGCCACCAGGCTGCTACACGCCTACGTACACACCGAGCTGCACGTTATTGCGGCGACATTCAACGGCTTCGATTCGCTGGTTCCGGATTGGGTTGTGTCCCAAGAGAACCGGGCCCTGCACGCGCAGACCCTGCGCCGTGTGTTCGCGATGTAGCGCTCGGGTCACGCGGCTTAGATCGGGTCGAACTTGGTGATCAGCCAGTGGTTGTCGACCCTGGTCAGGCTCACCAGCACGTTGCTGGCCGCCATCGACGGATCGGGTTTGTCCTTGCTCGTGGTGCTCTGGTCGACGAAGACCAGGACCACGGCCGAATTCGGATGCAACTCCGACACCGCCGCGCCCATGATGTGAGCCGTGGTTTTCAGCGACTTTTGCTTCGCGGCCGGAGCCACGATCTCCGAGGTGAACTGGTTGTAATAGGACAGGAAGTCCCCGGTGAGGTGCGACTTGGCGGCCGCGAAGTCCTTGTCCAGCGACTCCGGGGAGTACGACAGCAACGCAACCGTGCCGTCCGACGCCGCGCTGACCACCGCCCGGGCCACGTCGGGGCTGGTCTGCTGCTGGGGCTTGTACTGGTTGAAGTACAGCCACGCCGCCGAGCCGCCGGAGATCAGCAGCAGCACGATCAAAATCACGGGAACGAGTTTCACGTTGCGCAGCATGCGTAACCGGTTCGGTCGCGCGGCGGATTCCTGCGCTGCGGGCTTTTCGGTTGCCTCGGTGGTCTTTTCGGTCATGGCACGAAGTCAACTTTCGACATCTTGTACTGGCCGCCGTCATCGGTCACGGTAACGCGGAGCCGCCACGCGCGCGGTTCGTCCTTGGCGCCCGCGGAATTGGTGATCTTCGAGGTCGCGGAGACCAGTACCGTTCCGGAATGGTCGTCCATGGATTCAAGGGCCGCGCTGTTGACCGTGCCTTCGGTGACGACCTTGGACTGCTGGACGACCGTCGTGAAATCTTTTGCGCGCTGCTGGAAATCGTCCCTGAACTGTCCGGTGGAGCTGTCGATTACGCGCTGGACGTCGTGCTGGGCATTGTTGAAGTCCAGGGAGGTCATGTTGATAACCCCCTGCCTGGCACCGGCGATGAACCTCGCGGCGCGCTGGTCCCGCTCGGTGGCGGAATTGTGTTGCCAGACCATGTATCCACTGGCCGCGCCGAAGCCCACGATCAGGATGATCACCGCCGCCTTCCACGTCACGGACAGTGACGGCAGCCAGCGCCGCCGCCGGGCCGGCCGGGCCGCCGGTTCGGTGGCCTCGGCGGTCTCGTCGGAGGCTTCCTCATCGGCCGTCTCCTCGGGCTCGACCTCTGCGGCTTCCGCATCGTCGGCCTGGGGCTCGGGCTCGGCCTTGCTCTCAGCTTCGGCCTCGGCGGCGGCCTCGGGCTCAGCCTCGGGCTCGTCTTTGGTCTCGGGCTCTGGCTCGGCCTTGGCCAGCGCCTCGCGGCGCAGCCGGGCGGCGCGGGCGCGGGCTCGGGCGGCCGCCGCCAGCGCTTCGGCCTCGGCAGCCTCGGCTTCGGCCTCCTCGAGGAGGGCCATCGCGTCGGCTTTCGATGTGGCCGAATCCTCCGGCGGTTCCTTCGCCTTAGTCATCGCGCTCACCGCTGGTCAACATCATTATCGACTGGACTCCGGTATCTCTTACTGTATTGCTCATTGATAGCATCAGAGTCTCCAGCGAACTCCGACGAGGACCGATGAGGCGGACGATCATCCACCCACACTTTCCACCTTGCATCCCTGGCAGCGGCGATCGAATGCCCAGGAAGGCCCTGCCGACACCATGACCGCCGTCGACTCTCCCGAAAAGATACTCTTCGCTTCCACAACCCAAGCCTTTCTGCAAAAGGAAGCGCCGCTGCGTCATGTCCGCGAGCTGCACGCCGCGGGCGCGTCCTTTGATCCTGCATGGTGGCAGCGGGCCGCCGAACTCGGGTGGACGGGTCTATTGGTTCCGGAGGAATTGGGCGGCGGCAGCGTGTCGGGCAGCGGCATCGCGGACCTCGCCATGGTCGCCGAGCAGCTGGGCAAGACGGTCGCGCCCGGACCGCTATACCCGGTCAGCATCGTCCTCGCGGCACTCGCCGGCTGCGCCGAGGCGCAACCGCACGCCGACACGATCGAGTCGCTGATGTCGGGCCAAACGGTGGCCTCGTGGGCGGTGTCCGAGCCGGGCCGGGGCTGGGCGCCGTTGGATCCGTCCGTGACGGCCACCGAAACCGACGCCGGCTACCGCATCGACGGCACCAAGGACCGCGTCGAGGCCGGCGCCCAGAGTGCGCTGCTGCTGGTGGTGGCGCGCTGCGGCCCAAATGCAGCTGACGTTCGCCAATTCCTGGTCCCGACGGACGCGCCGGGCGTACGCATTGTGCCGCAGCAATCGGTCGACCTGGTTAAGCAATACGCGCGGGTGCAGTTCGACGGTGTGGTCGTGGAGCGGTCGGCGGCCGTGGGCGGCGCGGCCGAGACGCCGGCGCTGATCGACCGGCAGAGCCAGATCGCTCAGGTGCTGCAGTGCGCGGAGGTGGTCGGCGTCCTGCAGACGGTGTTCGACTTCACCGTCAAGTGGGCGCTGGACCGGCACACATTCGGTCGCCCGCTCGCGTCGTACCAAGCGCTCAAACACGGGTTCGCAGACATGAAGCTGTGGCTGGAGGCGTGCCGCGCCACCACTGCCGCAGCGGTCGCCGACGTGGCCGCCGGCGCGCCCCAGGCGGGCTTGTCGGCCAGCATCGCCAAGTCCTACGTCGGGGAGACCGCGGGGCGCGTCGTTCAGGCGTGCGTGCAGATGCACGGTGGCATCGGCGTCACCTGGGAGCACGACCTGCACCTGTACCTGCGGCGGGTTACGTTGTACCGCTCGATGTTTGGCACTCCCGAGGAGCACAACCTGAGGGTGTACGAGTCGGAGAAGGCGGTCCGGTCGATGGCGAACGCCGGATGACGGCAGCCGAAACGGTCGCGGAATTCGCCGCCCGCGCGCGAGAGTGGTTGGCGGACAACATGCCTGTCATCGACCCCGACTCGCCGCCGGCCGCACCGCGCGACGACGAACAGTCCTGGCTGCGGGCTCGCGAACTGCAAAAGCGGCTCTACGAAGGGGGATTCGCCGGCATCTGTTTTCCCCGTGAATACGGCGGCCAGGGGCTGGATTACGCATACCAGAAGGCATTCGACGAGGAATCCCGCAACTACGAGATGCCGTTGATCCTCAACACCCCGACGTTCACCATTTGCTGCGCCACGCTGCTCGATATGGGCAGCGAAGATCAGAAGAGGCAGCACATCGCTGCCGCGCTGCGTGGCGATGAGGTTCTGGTGCAACTGTTGTCGGAGCCCAGCGGCGGCTCGGATCTGGCGGGCGTCCTCACCCGCGCCGAACGGCGCGACGACCGCTGGGTGCTCAGCGGCGCCAAGACGTGGAGCACTAGCGCGTTCGCCGCCGATTATGGACTGTGCCTGGCCCGCACCGACTGGGACGTGCCCAAGCACGAAGGCCTGACGATGTTCCTCGTGCCCATCGCGCATCCGGGAATCACGTTGCGGCGCATCACGATGCTGAGCGGTTCCACGGAATTCTGCGAGGAGTTCCTCGACGAGGTCGACGTCGGCGACGACGCCGTCGTCGGGGAGGTCAACGGTGGCTGGGCGGTGGCGTCGCGGCAGCTGTATCACGAACGCCGGGCCGTCGGGCAGGGCTCGGAATTCTCCAGCGGCGCGGGCCATGAAGGCGGCCACACGACCCCGATCGACTACGCCGAACTCGCCGAGAAGACGGGACAGGCTGACAACGAACGCATGCACGAAATGGCCGGCCGGGCGCTGGTGCACCGCGCGGTGGCCGAGCAGCTGATCGATCACGTGTACCGCAACGTCAGGGACGGCGTGCTGCCCCCGGCCGGCGGCACGCTCATCCGGCTCTTCCACTCCGAGACCGTGACCCTCGAGATGGACACGGCGCTGGCGATCACGGGGGCGGCCGGTGTGGTGGGGGACATCGGCGAAGGGCTGGAGGCCGGGCTGCGTTATCTGTCGCGGCAGAATGTCGCCATCGGCGGCGGCACCACGGAGATGGCCCGCAACGTCATCGGCGAACGGGTGCTGGACTTTCCACGGGAATACGCCGCCGACCGCGGGGTGCCGTTCAATCAGGTGCGCCACGGCAAGGCCCGCTGACCTAATCTTCGACGAAGACGTTCTCGATGTCGCCACTGACTACGGGGATCTGGACCAGCGATAAGACGTGGTGCGCCGGGCTTCCGGGCGGTGCCACCAGCAGACAGTCGCCACCCTGCATGCGCGCCCGGTCCCGTGCGGCGGCCAGCGCGCTGATGCCCGCCGATCCCAGGTGGGTGACCGCGCTGAGGTCGATCGTCAAAGACGCTATGCCCGAGCGGCTTTCGACTGCAATCTGGCGATCCAGGGTGGATGCGGTGTGGGCATCGACATCGCCGCTGACGATGATGTGACCGGCTTCGTCGACCATGGAGACGAATTCGGAGTTGACCGTACGCTGGTATGTCGGCCGGCCGATCATCGGATCGGAGACGAAGTTCGCCGGCCGCGAAAGGCGGTGCGTGAGACTGGCAGTCGTTCCGTCGGCGCCATGCGTGATGAGCGCCCGGGATACCAAGGCTTCGGCCATCGCGAGGCCGCGACCGCGGCCCTGTTCGCCTTCCCGGTAGTCCTTCCACTCGCCGTGGTCGCTGACCGAGGCATGGAGGTTGCCGTCGCCGGACAAAGATGCCTCGACGACAACGCCGTCGGAAACCGTAGTGGCGTAACCGTGTTCGACGGCGTTCTCGACGAACTCCGAGATGGCGTGCACCACATCGGAGATGTCGTCGTCGCAGGCACCGATCTCCGCCAGCCAATCACGGAGCCGGTGGCGCACGGCGCGTGCCGCGTGGATCGTCGCATCCACGGTCATGTGCAACGGCGAGGGTGGCGTACACCGTTGCGCCGCAAGCAGTGTGACGTCGTCGTTGTAGCCGGTCGACCGGAGCAGCAACTCAAGGGTTTCCGAACAGATGCGGTCGATCGGCCGCGCCCCCGCGTCGATGAGAAAACCGCTGCTGCCGCCGGCGACATTAGCGGCCAGGTCGGCGAATTCCGCGGTGCTGGCAACCAGCGGCCGGCCGGGACGCTCGATCAGGCCGTCGGAATACAGCAGGACCGAGTCGCCGACGTCGAGGAGCTCGGAGCACACCGGAAATCCGGCCCCGCTGCCGAGCGGGCCCGCGCCCGACGGTTCCACGTACCGCGACTGCGCGTCGGCGGTCACCAGCAGCGGCGGCGGATGTCCGGCGGTGCAGTACTGGAACTCCCCGGTGGCGTGATCGAGCGAACCGACGCAGATGGTGGCCGACTTCGATCCGGGTACGTGCTCGTGAAAGCGGTCCAGAGCATCGAGGGCCTCGGCGATGGTGCTGCCCGAAATGATCTGCATCCGAAGGGCGGTGCGCAACTGCGACATCACCGCCGCGGCTTCGACACCGTGGCCGACGACATCGCCGACGATCAGAACCAGCCGATCCCCGAGGGCGATTGCGTCAAACCAGTCGCCTCCGGCACCTGTGTCCTCGGCGGCGACAAGGTACTGCGCCGTGATGGCGGCACCGGGAACCACTGGCACCGACGGGGCCAGTAGCGCCTGCTGCATAACGGTGGCCGAATCGCGCATGTTTCGGTAGCGCTCGGACAGCTCCTCGATGCGCGCCTCGGCGGCCAGCCGTGCCCGCACCCGGGAGGTGACATCGTCGAAGATGAGTTGCACACCCATGATTGATCCGTCCTCGCGGCGCCGGGGTGTGACGACGAAGTCGAAGAACTTCTCCTGCAATCCGGAACCGTCGTAGTCGGCCTGCAGCCGCCACTCCGACCCGGATTGGGGTTCACCGGTTTCATACACCCGGTCGAACATGTGGTAGATCTGCTGGCTCTCCAGCTCTGGAAAGACCTCCCGCGCAAGCTTTCCCACGGGGTTGCCGGTCGGATTGAAGGCGCGGTAAGCCGCGTTGACGGCGACGAAACGATGGTCCGGCCCCTCCAGCCCAACGAGCATCGCGGGCACATTCTCGAATATTCGGCGCACCTCGTCGGCCGGGCCCACGGTTTTGTCCCAGTCCTTTTCGGCGACCATATGGCCGTCCCTCCTTTACGGACCGGGCAAAAACCCGCGCGAATCCAATTACTCGCAGGTAATCAGCCTATCAACGGGTAACGGGTGCTCAGCGCAACAGTTTGCTAACGCCCTGCGGGCGCCGTCGACAGGGCGGCATCGGTGGTGGGATGCAGGGACAGAACGTCGCGGAGATTGCATGCCTCTACCACCCGGGCGACGCTAGGATCGCAGCTCACCAGCCGAAGTTCGACCCCGCGGCGACGGCACCGCTCCGATTCGGTGGCCAGGACGGCGAACGCGCAGCAACCCATGAAACCGAGGCCGTTGACGTCGACAACGAATGGACCGGGTTCGCTGGCGACCGCGGCCGCCTCGCCGACCAGCCGCTGCCAAATGTGCTCGTTGGAGGCATCGACCTCACCGCCCGCGCGAACGATTACAACCGTTCCGCTGCGTTGGGTGGTTGCCCTCAGCGTGCTGTGCGGATCACCCAGCTCCGACAGCAGTCGAGGGCTCAAAGGGACCTGGGTCGGAAATGACTCCGCGGGAGCCAGATTCATCGTGCGCTCCTAGTCGGCCGCCTCGGCGAGGCCGCGATGGATGCCCGTCTATCTCTGGATACTGACCGTGGTGTTGCGTGGGTTCTTTTCTATAGCAACACGGGCGGGCCCGTCTATAGGACGCATGTTCACCAGGGCAGACAAAGTCGGCACGCGCGAACGAACCTCGGCGGCGCGCTAGGTGTAATCCGGGAACGCCGTCAGGCGGACACGGGCTTCTTGGCCGGCTTCGAGACCTTCATCAGCTTCATCAGGTTGCCGCCCATGATCTTGGCGACATCGTCCTGCTCGAAATCGGTGAGCTCGTCGACGAAGGAGATGGGATCCTTCAGGCCCTCGGGGTGCGGCCAGTCGGACCCGAACAGCACGCGGTCGGTACCCACCATGTTGACGATCTCGGTGAACCGGTCCTCCCAGAACGGGGTGATGTAGACGCAGCGTTTGAATGCCTCGACCGGGTCCTCGCTGAACGACTGCGGCATCTTCTTATAGACGCCCTTGAGGCCCTTGAAGAGGTCTGGCACCCAGTCGGCGCCGTTTTCGATGGACAGGATCCGCAGGTCGGGATTGCGCGACAGCGCGCCGTGGCAGACCAGCGCGCCCATGGCGTCCAGGATCGGCCGATGGCCCATCGCGAAGCTGCGGAATGGCGTCGGCTTGAACGGCAGGAACTCGTCACCCGGCTCCCACACGTTCGCGAACTCGGAGTAGCCGCTGTCCGAGGCGTGCATCGACACCGGGAGCTCGGCTTTGATGCAGGCCTGCCAGAACGGGTCGAACTCCTCGAGGCCGAAAGAGCGGCTGCCCTTGAAACCGGGAACCGGCGCCGGGCGCACCAGCACCGTGCGGGCACCGCGCTCCAGCACCCATTCGAGTTCTTCAAGAGCGCGCTCGACGATCGGCAAGGTGATCACCGGAGTCGCGAAGATGCGCTCCTCGTAGTTGAACGACCACGTTTCGTACATCCATTGGTTGAGCGCGTGGATGACGTCGTGAGTCATCTCCGGGTCGTCCTTCATGCGCTCTTCGACGAGGCTGGCCAGCGTCGGGAACATCAGGGCGTAGTCGATGCCGAGCTCGTCCATGACCTCCAGCCGCGGCCCGGGCTCGCGGAAAGCGGGGATGGCCTTCATCGGCTCGCCGAGGATTTCGCGGTAGCTCTTGCCCTGGGCGCCGTTACGGAAATAGTCCTCCTGGGCGCCCGGCTTGGCGACCTTCTCGAACGTCGGGTTCGGGATGTACTCGCTGATGTGGCCGCGCACCACGATCTTGGTGCGACCGCGCACCTGTACGTAGTCGATCACGTGCTTGCGGTTCTCCGGGAGGAACTTGGTCAGCGCTTCCTGCGGTTCGTACATGTGGTTGTCGGCGTCGAACACGGGGAAGGAAAGTTCGCGAGACGGCATGGCGATCTCCTTGCAGCAGTCTTGATTCTCAGTCGGTGGTAATGACGTTACCACCTTTGCGCAACAACGTGTACCCGTGCCCGGACGGCTATGCGTCCGGCCAGCTGGGGAGCTTGGGCGTGGTTCCCTCGATCACCGCGAAGTTCACCGTCGCCGTCGCGAGGAGCTCGTCGCCGTCGCCGTAAATGTCGACCTGCATGACCATCGACCGGCGCCCGGACCGCAGCATCCGGGGCACCGCGAACGCCGAGCCTTGCCGGATCGGCCGCAGATAGCGGACGAACAGGTCCGCGGTCGTCATCGTGGTGCCCGGTTGCAGGTATTCGAGGCCGAACTGTCCTCCGGCCACGTCCACGAGCGTCGCGATCAAGCCGCCCTGCAGCGCGCCGGAGGTGTTGACGACTTGCGGGCTGACCGGCATCGTCATCGCGAATTCGCCCTCGCGCGAACCCGGCCGCATGCCGATCTGCGCGAACAGCTCCGAGAGGGATGGCGCGGCCGACTCCTCGTCGGTCTCCCGGATGCCCAGGGCGCGGCTGCAGAAGTCATACAGCTGGCCGGCGTCGATCGGCGTTCCGTTCAATTCGCTGCCCAGCCAATGCAATCGCTGCGCGCCCACTATCGTCTGCATGACGATCGCGGCCGCCGCGCCGACGTCGAGTCCAGGGTTGAACACGCCCTCGGTGATGCCTTGCCCGACGATGTCCCGAATCAGTTGGTGCATGGGGGAGAGCACGCGCGCGTATTCGCGCGGACGGGTCTCGGCCAGGTACTGGTTGTAGAGGCCGAGCGCGCGATTGAGGCTGTCCTGGGTGGTTGATTCCGGTTGTTGGCTGACGCGGTCGATCAGCAGCTTGAGTGCGGAGGTGCTGTCCAGGCCGGTGGTCTCAGCGCGCCAGCCCTGCGCGGATTGCGCGATGGTCCTGTCGAACAGCGCCAGCAATAACTCGTCCTTGCTGCCGAAATGCTGGTAGAAGGCCCGCAGCGAGGTCTTGGAGCGTGCCACGACCTCCTGCACGGTGAAGTCGGTGCGTCCGGTTTCGCCCAGTATCGCGACTGCCGTTTTGATGAAGCGCTCGGCGCGCGTCACTTCGGTTTCATCGTTGGGACCGGTCATGAGAATGAGGTTACCGCGCGTTGTGGCATATCCGCGAAGGTGGAAACCGAATATCCTGCCGCCATGGCCGCGACGGTGACAGGGAAGATCGCATTCGTTACCGGCGGAGCGTCCGGCATCGGTGCCGCGTTGACAACAAAGCTGTTCGACGGGGGTGCCGAGGTCTGGATCGCCGATCGGCAGATCGGGCTGGCGCAGGAGCTGGCACAACGCCTCGACAATCGCGGTGCAAGGGCGCATGCGGTCGAGCTCGACGTGCGCGACTACTCGTCGTTCGAGGGCGCCGTCGCCGCAGCGGTAGAGCAATCCGGCCGGGTCGACTACCTGTTCAACAATGCCGGCATCGGGGTCGCCGGCGAGGCCGACTCATACACGCTCGATGACTGGAACGACGTCTTCGACGTGAACCTGGGCGGCGTGGTACACGGGATTCAAGCGGTGTACCCGATCATGATCCGACAGGGCTCCGGTCACATCGTGAACACGGCGTCGATGGCCGGTCTCGTCGCCTCGCCCGGCTCGGTGAGCTACACCGCCACCAAACACGCGGTCGTCGGAATTTCGAAGGCGTTGCGGGTGGAGGCCGATCGCCACGGGGTGCGGGTATCCGTGCTTTGTCCGGGTGCGATCCGGACGCCGATCCTCACCGGCGGTAAGTATGGACGGGTCGATATGCCCGGCGTCAGTGACGAGGACATTCTGAAATCGTGGGAGCGGTTGCGGCCGATGGCGCCCGAGAAGTTCGCCGAGCGCGCGCTTCGTGCCGTGTTGCGGGGAGACGCGATCATCGTGGTACCGGCATGGTGGAAGGCGTTTTGGTACCTGGAGCGGCTCTCGCCGGCGTTGTCGATGCGATTGACGAAGGTAGCGCTGCAGCGGATACGTGAATTGGAATCCGCCGCTTCCTGATTGAACTCTCAGGAAAGCAGTACCGACGGTACGAATAACCCGTGACTCGGGCGGGTACGCGCTTGAGTGAACAGTTGTTCCGCGGCGCGGCGCCGTTCGCTTCGCTGGTGGCTTGACTGTTCGCTTCGAGGCAACGAAGGAACCGGCGGAGGCGCTTCGTCGGCGGGAGGAGCTTCTCATGCCAGAGGTCCAACTTCACCACGAAGGACACCCGAAGTACCGGCGGATGGTCCGTTTCGATTGGTCCGACACACCCCTTCACTGGGTGCCCGGCGACCCGTTTACGACCCACATGATCAACGTCCTGCATCTGTTGCTTCCCGAGGGTGAGCGGCACTTCATCAAGGCCGTCCTCGAGGCGTCGTCGCTGGTCGATGACCCCGAGTTGGAGGCGGCCATCAAGCCGTTCATCCAGCAGGAGTCCTGGCACGCCTGGGCGCACCAGATCGTGCTGGACCACCTGGCCGAGCAGGGCATCGACACCAAGCCGTACACCGACCGGCTCGGGAGACTGTTGTCGATAACGCTGGGTGACGCCCCCAAGTGGTTTCCGCCGGCACTGAAACGGTGGTGGCTGTATCGCCGGCTGGCCGATGTGGCCGCGCTCGAGCATTACACCGCGATGCTGGGCCAGTGGGTGCTGACCAACCGAGGCCTGGACTACGCGAAGGCCGATCCCATGATGCTGGACCTGCTGCGCTGGCACGGCGCCGAAGAGGTCGAGCACCGCTCGCTGGTGTACGACGTCTTCCAGCACGTCAGCGGCAACTACTGGATCAGGGCGTTCTCGATGTTCTTCACCACACCGTTGTTCGTCGGCTGGTGGATCGCGGGCGCTCGCTACCTGATGGCCCAGGATCCGACCATCGACCAAAAGTGGCGGTGGCGGGACTGGCTGTGGGCCGCCCGCGAGTACCGGGTGGTCGGCCCCTGGAAGCTCATGGTGACGACGCCGGTCCGGTATCTGCGGCCCAGCCACCATCCCAACGACGAGGCGTCCACCCAGATGGCGGTCGACTACCTCAACTACTCGCCGGTGGCGAAGGCGGCCCAGGAGCGGGCGCGCGCTCAGGCCAAGTCGGGCGGACCCGACGTTTCCCGCGGGGTTTCCGGCGTAGCAGCGGAAAGGGCTGAGGTTCGATGAAGGTTTCGGTGGATCTGGACACCTGCGACGGCAACGGCGTCTGCATGAGCATTTGCCATGAGGTGTTCGACGTGCGAGAAGACGGGCTCCACTTGCTCCAGGACGAGCCGCCCGCGGAGTTGCGCCAGCAGCTGATTGGCGCCGAAGTGTCTTGTCCCACGCAGGCGATCAAGGTGGAGGAGTGAGCCGATGCCGAGTCGTCAGCTGAAGGACGTGGTCGTGGTCGGTGCGGGCGTGGCTGGCACGCGGGCGGCCGAGACCCTGCGGCAAGAGGGCTACGACGGTGCGCTGACCATCGTGGGTTCCGAGCGGCAAGCCCCCTACCATCGCCCGCCGCTGTCGAAGAAGTTGCTTACCGGCGAGGTGCACCGGGCGGGTGTCGACCTGGCTCCGCAGTTCGACTTCGAGGCGCGTGTGCTGCGAGGGGCATCGGCGCTCAAGCTGGACATGGCCGCGCGGGTGGTCCACGTGCGTGACGAAAACCAGGATCTGGCAGTGCGATTCGACGGGCTGGTGATCGCCAGCGGCGCGGTCCCGCGCCAATGGCCGGGCCCGGTTCCCGACGGTGTGTTCGTGCTGCGCACGGTCGAGGATTGCCTGGCGATCCGCCACCGGTTGGGCTCGCGGCCCCGGGTCGTGGTGGTCGGCGGCGGGTTCATCGGTGCCGAGGTCGCCGCGAGTTGCCGGTCGTTGGGCCTGGACGTGGTGCTGATCGAGAAGGCCACGAGCCCACTACTGGCCGCCTTGGGCGGCGAGCTGGCACCTCGCTGGGCGGACCTGCACCGCGACCATGGAGTGGACTTACGGGTCGGCGTGGGTGTCGACGCGTTCGTCGGCGACGGCCGCGTGGAGGCGGTTCGGCTCACCGATGGTTCACAGGTTCCGGCCGATCTCGCCGTCATCGGACTGGGCGTGACTCCCGCCACCGATTGGCTCGAGGGCTCGGGATTGCCTGTGGACGACGGCGTGCTCTGCGATGCCACGGGAGCGGTCGAGAGCGGCACCGACGTCGTCGCCGCCGGCGATGTCGCGCGCTGGTTTCATCCGCTGTACGAACGACACCTGCGTACCGAGCACTGGGACGATGCCGGACGTCAGGGCGCATTCGCCGCCCGGACGCTGCTGGCGGGGCCGGACGACGCGGAGGCGTACGTCGACGTGCCATATTTCTGGTCCGATCAGTACGACGTGAAGGTGCAAATGCTGGGCGTACCAACCGATTACGATGCGCTCGAGGTTATCGAAGGCGATCCCGACAGGTGGGAATTCCTCGCGGCCTACGGACGTGGCGGCCGCACCATTGCCGTGCTGGGGACGGTCTCGAATCGGGTGTACGCCTATCGCGATGCCATCGCGCAGCGCGCCGAATTCCCGCCAAGACGGGCCTGATCAACCGCCCCGGGCCGCGATCATCGCCGAGCGATTGACCTTGGTCGCCGCGGTGCGGGGAATCGCGTCGACGAACTCGACGGTCTTGGGAGCCTTGTAGTGGGCGAGCCGGCTTTTGGCGTACTCGATCACCTGCTGCTCGGTGAGCCTGTCTTGCCCGTCGGCAAGTTGCACCACGGCATGCACGCGACGTCCCCACTGCGGATCGGAGAGCCCGATGACCACCACGTCGGCAATGCCCGGGTGACCCGCGAGTGCCGACTCCACCTCGGCGGGAAAGACATTCGCGCCGCCGGTGACGATCATGTCGACGCGGCGGTCGACGATGTAGAGGTAGCCGTCGTCGTCCAGGTATCCGATGTCGCCGGCCGACACGAAGCCGTCGTCGGTCGACGGCAGTGGCGCCGCGCCGCCCAGGTAGCGGGATCCCGCGCTCATCGGCGCGCGCAGATAGACCTCGCCGTGTTCGCCGGGACCGAGCGGTTTCTTGTCGGCGTCCAGGATCCGGATCTCGGTGTCGCGGAAGCCGCGGCCGACGCTGCCCGGGTGA
Source organism: Mycobacterium sp. IS-836 (assembly GCF_001954275.1). Taxonomy (GTDB): domain Bacteria; phylum Actinomycetota; class Actinomycetes; order Mycobacteriales; family Mycobacteriaceae; genus Mycobacterium. The sequence continues at coordinate 179,473 of NZ_MBEU01000068.1, forward strand.
GCGAGCCACTCGTCGGCCCGCAACGCGGTCAGCCCGAGGTTCTCGGTCATGCCGTACGCCGTCACGATCCGCTCGGGGCTGAGCAGCTCGCACCAGGTGTGCATGAGCGACGGCGGCATCACCGCTGCGCCCTGCAGGATGAACACCACGCTGGACAGGTCGCGCTGCCGGACGTCGGGCCGGGCCGCGATGCGCGACAGCATGGTTGGCGTGGCCGTGAAGTTGGTGATCCGATAGCGTTCGATCACATCCAAAACCAGTGCCGCGTCGAACTTTTCGAGCACCACCAGATGGTCGCCGGCGAGCAGGAACAGGAAGGTGGCGAACCCGTTGGTGTGATACATGGGCGCGGGCACCATGATGGTCTGGGGCTGGGCCACCGGCGTCCAGTTCGCCAGAAACGGTTCGCCGTGCTGCGGCGTCCACAGCGACGGCGCGAGGCTGAGAATCACCTTCGGCACGCCGGTCGACCCGCTGCTGCAGATGCCGTTGGAGTGGGGGGCAACGGCCTCGGGCAGCGGGCTCGTGGACTCGACGCCCGCGCGCGCCTCTAACTCCCAACGGGTGGTTTCGTCGACGACGACGGCGGGGTCGATCACCTCGCGCACCCGCTCTCGCTCCCACTCGGGCAGGTCCCAGTGCATGGGTACGGGAACCGCGCCGATCTTCCAGCATCCGAGGGTCCCCAGCACGAGGTGTACTGAATTCGGGATAGCAAGCGCGACAAGGGAACCCGTCTCGCCGCCGCTGGCCGCCAGCGCACGTCCCCACTGGTTGGCGCGGGCGTCGAGCTCACCGAACGTCAGCGACTGTGCGCTGCCGTCGAGCGCGACGACCGTCACCGCCGTGTCGTCGCGCCGCTCTTCGGCGAGCTGCGCCAGTTTGGTCCCGAACGGGATTCCGTCTTCGAGCGGGTTGGGTGTTGCCGAAGGCGCGACGGGCTGGGTGCTCATGCCGATACCGGACCGCTGAACAGTGTCTCCAGCGAGCCGTCCGGCACACCGGGTATCAGCCGCAGCGTCAGCTCCTCGGTGCTCAGCGGCAATCGGATCAGCGGCTGGGTGTGCCGGTCGAGCACGCTGACGTCGGACTCGTCGCAAAAGCCCAGCGCGCCGAGCAATTGATGGGAGGTCCGCAGCACCTGCCGCGCGGTGTCGGATGCCTTGAGTCGAAGGACGAGCGCGTCGGCCGAACGGGCTTGCGGTGCTACCGATTCCGGACGGGAGATGGTGTATTTAGCCAGCTCGTGGAGCCCGCGCACCGCAACGGCGGCGTCCGCGACGGCGAAACGGACCGCCTGGAAGTCTGCCAGCGGCTTGCCGAACTGGATGCGGGCGCGCACGTGTTCGGTGACGATTCGCAGCGACTGTTGCACCGCTCCCAGAATCCGCCATGATCCCAGCACGAGATGAAGATTAACGTCGGCGGCCGGGACGGTTCCATCCGGTGCGCTCAGGGTGGCCGGCACCAGAAACGGCCCCAGTTTCGCATTGGTCCGCGACCCGGGCTGCGGGTGGTAGCGGTTGCCGTCCAGGTCCGCGGCGATCCAGTCGCCGGGCAGATCGCCGTGATCGATGCGCGGCGCGTCCGGATTGACCAGGGCCAGGCGGGCGCCGTCGATCGTCAGCAGCTCTTCGACGAGCGGATAGGGCAGCGCCGTCGCGCCGGCGGCCTGACAGAGCACCGCGGCGGCCAGCAGATCGTCGGCCGCCGAGCGGACGTCGAGCTCGAACGCGCCGACCTCGCTCAGCGCCGCGCGCGCCGACCGCCGAACCTCGTCATCTGTCTCGGCGCGCAGCGCCGCAGGCGGCCCGCCCAACCGAGTGAGCCGCTTGGCGGCAACGTCGGCGAAGTCGCTGATATCTTGTGGCAGATCGGTTTTCACCGGTGCCCTCCCAACACGTCACGCGCCACCAGCATTTTCTGCACCTCGATGGTGCCCGATGCCACGGTGGCCGCCTGTGCGTAACGCCAATGGTCTTCGATCGCTCCGTGCAACGGTGCCGAGGCGCCGCTGTCGAGCGCGGTGGGACCCAGCACGTCGAACAGCAGCTCGGCCACCTGCTGATCGCACGTCGTGGTGACGATCCGAGCGGCGCTGGCGGCCGCGCCCGCCGCGGCATCGTCCTGCAGCGACACCGCCCGATAGGCCAGCAGCCGCGCCACCCGGAGGTCCACCAACGCACGTACCCAGCGGGCGCGAATCGATTCGGGCAACGCATTCCAGTCGTCGCCGAGCTCGGTGCGCATCCGGTCGAGCAGCGATTCACAGCGGGCGTACCGCGCGATGCCCACCCGCTCGAATGCGAGCGCCTCGCGCATCACCCGCCACCCATCGCCGATCTCGCCGAGGACGTCGCCGGGGTACGCCGGCACGTCGTCGAGGAACATCTCGTTGAGGTGGTGCGGTCCGAGCATCGATCCGATGGGCCGGACGGTGAAACCGGGCCGGTCCATCGGGATCAGAAACAGGGTGAGCCGCTTGGGCTTTGGAGCGTCGGGGTCGGTGCAGGCCGCCAGCACGCACCAGGACGCCATCAGCGCGTACGACGTCCAGACCTTCTGGCCGGTGATGCGCCAGCCGTCTCCGTCGGGCGTGGCGCGGGTACGCAACGATGCGAGGTCGCTTCCGGCCTCGGGTTCGGAAAAGCCTTGGCACCAGATCACGTCCCCGGAGGCGATGGCCGCCAGGTGCTTGGCCTTCTGTTCGGCGGTGCCGTAACGCATCAGCGCCGGACCCACCCAGTTGATCCCCATGTACTGCGGACCGCGCGGCTCGTGTTGGGCCCACATTTCCTCGCGCAGCACCGTCTGCTGCCACACCGAACCACCGCCGCCCCCATGCTCTTTCGGCCAGGCCAGGGCCAGCAGCCCCTCGGAGGCGAGCAGCTTGCAGAATGTTTCGGTGGTTGCCAGGTCGCGGGGATCGTCGGTGCAGGCGCCCAGGAAGTCGGCGGGAATGTGATTGGCTATCAGCTCCCGCAAGTGGTTTCGCAGTTGGCCGGCATCGTTGCCGAGGTCGTAGTCCATCGTGCTCATCCCTTCGGCAGCCCGAGCACCCGCTCGGCGATGATGTTGCGCTGGACCTCCGACGTTCCGCCGTAGATGGTTGCCGCCAGCGCATCCTGGCGTTCGAAGAGCAGATCGGGGTCGCCCGCCGAACGCGGGCCCGCCGCGGTCGCGCTGAGCTCCCAAACACGTTGCAGGGTAACCGATCCGAGCAGTTTCAGGATGTCGGCTTCGGGGCTGGGCCGTCCCGCCAATTCGTCGCCGAGCGCGCGGTAGCCGGTGGCCCGCAGGGCTTCGGCATCGGCGAGCAGCGAGCCGAGCTCGGTGTAAAGATCGTCGTCGTGGGCGCCGCGGACCGAGTCGAGGCCGCGCTTGATCTCGACCCAGTTCATCACCCAGATCATCTGGCGCTCGTGCTGCAGCGAGGCCAGCGCGACGTTCCAACCGCCGTGCAGTGGCCCCAGCAGGTTTTCGGCGGGCACCTCGACGTCGTCGAGGAAGAGCTCGCAGAACGTCTCGTCGGAGATTGACGCCATCCGGATGGGTTCGATCCGCACCCCGGGCGAGTGCAGGTCGAGGATCAGGCACGAGATGCCGCGGTGTTTCGGTGCGTCCGGATCGGTGCGCGCATACAGCGTGCACCACCGCGACTCGTGTGCCTGGGTGGTCCAGATCTTGTGACCGTTGACCCGGAACGCGTCTCCGTCGCGCTCGGCGCGAGTGCGCAAGCCGGCGAAATCCGACCCGGCTTCGGGCTCGGACATGCCCAGCGCCCACCATTCGTCGCCGCGCAGCAGGGGCACCAGCAGGCGGTCGATCTGCGCGGGCGTGCCGAACTGGCGAATGCCGGGCGCGGCGACGTTGGGGCCGGCGATGTTGGGCAGCTTGGGCGCCGAGCGCATCGCCCCCTCGAGTCGCACTTCCATGGCGTCGCGCAGGCCCAGTGATCGACCGCCGTGTTCGCGGGGCCACGTCGGTTGTATCCATCCGGCCTCGAACGCGGCCCGTTGATAGTCGCGCCGCAGGGCGAGGTCCCAGCGATACTGGCGATACCTCTCGTAGTAGTCGTTCGGCAGGAATTCCGTCAGCCAGGCGGCGAATTCCTGCACGACGGCGCTCACGCCGCGCCCCCCGCAAAACGGCGGCCCACCGCGTGGTAGAGCGCGCGACTGTCGCCGAGTAGTGCGGCGCCTTGCCACGCACGCCGGACATAGAGGTGGATGTCGTGTTCCCAGGTCTGCGCCAGCGCGCCGTGCACCTGCACCGCGGTGCGCGCGCAATTGGCCGCGGCGTCGCCGGCCGCCGCCTTGGCCAGCGCCGCTGCGGTCCAAGCGTCCGCGGGCGCGACGCTAGGGTCGCCGAGGCGGGCCGCCGCCGCATACGTGAGGCTGCGGGCGCGTTCCAGGCCGACGTAGTTGTCGGCCAGCGCGTGCTTGATCCCCTGGAACGCCCCGATGGGGGTGCCGAACTGACGGCGCGCCTTGGCATGATCGACGGATCGGTGCAGGGCGGCGCTTGCCACGCCGACCAGGTCGGCCGCGGCGGCTACCAACGGCGCCGTCAGCGCCGACCCGACGCCGACCGGTGCGGCCGCCAACGGCTCGACGTCGATCTCCACGTCGGCCACCGGTTGTGCGGGGTCGGTCGACTCGCCCGGCGGCACCGGCGTCACCCCGTCGCCGCAGCGGGCCACGGCCACCAGGACGCCGTCATCGGATCGGGCCAGCGTGACGATCAGCTCCGACCGGGACAGGTTGGGCACCGCGACGGCCCGTCCGCGCAGGCGCCCGTCCCGCAGGGTCATCGGGGCCCCGGGCAGTCGGCGGCCGGGGCAGTGCACTGCCAGGGTGGCGACGACGCCGCCGGCGATGTCGGCCAGTGCCGCGTCGAGGCCACCGGCGCGCAACGCACCCGCGGCCAGGCCGACGCTGCTCAGCAACGGGATCGGCGCGATTGCGGCGCCGCACTCCTCGAGAACAACCGCCAGCTCGACGGGCCCGTAATCGCCGCTAGCCTCGGGTGCGGCAAGTTCCGTCCAGCCGAGGTCGACCACCGTCTTCCACAGGGCGCGCCAGCGTTCGGGGTCGGTCATCGCTTGCCGAGCGGCGTCGGGGGGACACTCGGTGCGCAGGATGTCGCGCACAGTGTCGCGCAGCGACAGCTGCTCCGAAGTCAGACCGACGTCCATAAGACCCCTAACATAATAAAAATAGTAAACTAGCGACGCTGTTGCAATCGGCGCGAGCATTGGGTGGGCGCATGGTCGAGTGGTATCTGTTCCTGCCGCAGGTGAGGTTGTCCGCGGCCGACATCGCCGATCGGGCGCTGCACGCCGAGGCCAGCGGCTTCGACGGAATCGCCTTCATCGATCATCTGGAAGCTCCCGGGCTGCCCAACGAAAGCATTTGGGAGGCAATGGCGATTGCGACGTGGGTGGCGGCCAAGACCCAGCGGCTGCGCATCGGTCACCTGGTGCTGTGCGACGCCTTCCGGCATCCCGCCGTGCTCGCCAAGCAAGCCGTCACCCTGTCGGAGGCTTCCGAAGGGAGATTCGACCTCGGCCTCGGCGCGGGATCCTGGCCCGCGGAATTCAGCAGATTCGAAGTAGGCCAACAGGATCCGGTGGCCCGCGTTGCGCAGCTCGGCCGTCACCTGGCCCTGCTCCGCCAGTACTGGGGCGACGGCGCCGACGGCGGCGGCCCCGTTCAGCTACCCAACCGGAACCATCCGATACCGCTGGTCCTGGGCGGCAGCGGACCGCGCATGATGGAACTCGTTCGTAACTATGCGGATTGGTGGAATCTGCAGGCGGATCGCCTCGACCGGCTGCCGAAGCTGGCCCCGCGAACGGGATCCGCGCGGGTCTCGGTTCAGCAGATGATCGGGTTCGCCCGGTCGGGCGACGATCCGAACGCCGTCCGCGAGGTGAGCACCCGACGATTCGGCACCCTGGGGTCGGGCCTGGTGTGCGGGGACGCCGACGAGCTGATTCGGCACTTCGGCGGTCTGGCCGGCCAGGGCGTCGAGCGGTTCTATGTGTGGTTCGCCGATTTCGCCAAGCCCGATTCGCTGCGGGAGTTCGGCGAATCGGTGATCAAGGCGTTCCCTGACGCCGGCGCCGCGCTTCGGTAGGCACCACCGGCGGGCGGGCATACGGGCCCCGCTGCACGGCGGAAAGCCGTATCTCCGGCAGGTCGACCGACGGGTCGACGGTGTCCAGCCAGGCGACCGCATCCGCGACGTCGGACACGCGAATTGCGTACATCTCGAAGGGAACATCCTGCAGCATCTCGGTTTCCACCGGGCCGGGCGTGACGATGTGCACGGCGATACCGTCGCGGTCGACCTCGAGCGCCAACGCGCGGGCGAACGCGTTCATGCCGGCCTTCGACGCGGAGTAGGCGGTGCGGGCCATCATGGGCTCGTGCGCCGCCGACGACGAGATGAACACGAACCGCGAGCCCGCGCGCATCCGGGGCAGTGCCGCGGCGGTGACGACGAAGCACGAATCCAGGTTGGCCGAAATGATCGTCCGCCACTGCTCGAAGGTCTGCTTGCGCGCGTAGGTTCCGCCCAGCGTGCCGGCCGCGTGAACGACGAGGTCGATCGTGTCCAATGTGCTTATCGCAGAAGCAAATCCGTCCGGGTCGGACGCATCGGCCACGACGTATCGCGCACCGAGCTCCTCGGCGGCCGCGCGCAGCGGGCCCTCGCGCCGGGCTACCAGCACCACGTCGTAATCCAGCTCGCACAGCTTGCGACCGCATCCCTTGCCGATCCCGCCGCTGCCGCCGGTGACCACTGCGGTTCGCATGGACTTGCCGCTCACCCAGCAGGCTTCCTCTCAGGAGTGCCGGATATCCCGCGGGCGTGACCCTGAACGGGACTGGGCCTGCGGTGAAAGCGCGTAGATCCGTTGATCGGGCCGGCCGGACAGCACATACGTTTGCGTGTCGGCGAGGTGGCGGCCCGCGATGCGACGAGCCCGGTCGACGTCACCCTCCGCGATCGTCTCCGTCAGCTTGGTGTGGGTGGCCAGAACCGCGCGGCGCTGCGCCAGCGACGGGTAGGTGCCTCGTGCGGCGCTCTCGTCGGCCCACTGCTGTTCGTGGCTGGTCCACAGCGTCTCCAGGCTGCCGACGACCGCGATGATGGTGTGGTTTCCGCAGCCGCGAACCATGAGATCGTGGAATTCCCGGCCGATTTCGGTGAAAAGCCGACCGTCGTCGAGGTGTTCGGCCATCGAATCGTTGACCCGCTTGAGCTCCGGCACCAACGTGTCGGCGCGGTCGGGCCGCTGGGCGGCCAGCGCGGCGCAGGCCGGCTCGAGTTCCTGCAGCGCCATGCCCAGATCGGCGACCGCAACGGACTCGCTCTGCAGAAGCAGGCCAAGCATGTAAGCAGCGCTGGTCTTCGCCGGTGCGTGCACGACGGCGCCGCCGCGGTTGCCCCGGCGGACCGAGACGAGTCCCTCGGTCTCGAGGATCCGCAGCGCCTCGCGCAGGGAGACCAGGCTGACGTTGAACTGTTCGACCAGTACCTCCTGGCGGGGCAGCAGATCGCCGTCGGCGAGCTCGCCGTCGATGATCTGACGGCGCAACTCGTCGGCTACGATTTCGGCGATCCGCGGCGCCGACAACCGGCGCCTTGCGTCGGTCCCAATTCCCAAGGCGGTCATCCGATCCTCGATACAAGCAACTGGCTGGCTTAGCTATCTTAGCAGTAATGGTATAAATAGCTGGGTGAGTCGCGGATCCGACGCCCGGCCGACACCGCTGCACGACCTGCGTGTCGTCGAGATCAGTGACCGGATAGCCGGCAGCTACTGCGGCAAGTTGTTGGTCGACGCCGGGGCGCAGGTACGGAAAATCGAACCACCGCAAGGGGATTCGTTGCGGCGGTATTCCGCCACCTGTTCGGCGGTGCCGGAGGGCTCCAGTTCGCCGTTGTTCAGTTACCTCAACGCGGGCAAGCGCAGCATGACCATCGCCGGGGACGCTGAAGATTTGGCGCGCTATCGCGCCGAATTGGCCGCCGCCGATGTCGTGATCGTCACCGCCGGCCGGTCGCGGGCGGCGGCGCTGGGGATCGATCCGGATGTGCTCCTGGCCGACTCGCCGCGGGCGGTCATCGTCACCATCTCCGACTTCGGCTGGACCGGACCGTACGCCGACCGCGCCGCCAGCGAGTTCACCCTGCAAGCGTGGGCCGGCTCGCCCGGATTCCGCGGCGATCCCGCCGGGCCCCCGATCACCATCGGCGGCGACCTCGGCGAGTACATGGGTGGTGTGTTCGCCGCGTTCGGTGCGCTCGCGGTGCGCCGACGCGTCGAGCGCGGCGGGCCCGGCGAGCATCTCGACTTGTCCATGCTCGAAGCGATGACCCTGATGCAAAGCAGCGAGTGGCTGCATTCGCAGTTGCTGCGGGTGCCTCCCATCAGCCGCACCACCGAGGTGCCGTCGATCGAACCCGCCAAGGACGGCTACGTCGGGATCACCATGGTCACCGGCCAGCAGTGGCTCGACTTCCTGGCAATGGTCGAATGCCCCCGGCTCGAGGAGATCGAGCAGCTGCGTTTTCAAATCGGCCGATGGGAGTACCGCGACCTGATCCGCGAGCAGATTCACCCGTGGCTGGCCGAACGGACCGTCGCGGAGATCGTCGAACTCGGGCAATTGTTCCGGCTGCCGATCGCCGAGCTGGGCAACGGCTGCACCATCCGGGACATGGAGTACATGACGCAGCGTGGGGTGTTCGTCCACAATCCCGCGGGCTTTCATCAGCCGCGCGCGCCGTGGCTGATGGCTGCGTGCGCCCCCGCGCCACCGGGCCACACCGCTGCCGTCGGCGCGGACAACGACGAGCCGCCTTGGCGGAAAAGCGAATTCGAGCCAGAGCCTGCGCCGAGGACGCGACCACTCGAAGGCGTTCGCGTCGTCGATCTGACCGCTTTCTGGGCCGGGCCGGCCGCAACCCACCTGCTGGCCGCCTTCGGCGCCGACGTCGTCAAAGTGGAGTCGATCCAGCGGCCCGACGGCATTCGTTACTCGGGCGGGATGCGCAAAGACGTGGACGACTGGTGGGAGTACGGGTGGGTGTTCCACGCGATGAACACCAACAAGCGTTCCGTCACACTGGATTTGGGTTCCGACGAGGGTCGCCGCCTCTTCAAGAAGCTGGCGGCCGGAGCCGATGTCGTGATCGAGAACTTCTCGCCACGCGTGATGGACCACTTTGGGCTGACCGCCGACGTGCTGTTGGAGGTCAACCCCAAACTCGTCGTCGCCCGGATGCCCGCGTTCGGGCTGTCCGGTCCGTGGCGCGACCGGGTCGGATTCGCCCCGACGATGGAACAGATCGCCGGCCTGGCCTGGGTGACCGGACTGCCCGACGCTGCGCCGGTGGCGCCGCGGGGAGCGTGCGATCCGCTGGCCGGCGTGCACGCCGCCTTCGCCGTGCTGGCCGCGCTGAACTTCGCCGAGCGCACCGGGACGGGACAGCTCGTCGAGCTGCCGATGCTGGAAGCCGCGTTGAACGCCACCGCGGTACAGGCGATCGAATCCGAGGTCTTCGGGGTGACGCTGAGCCGCCGTGGCAACCGCGGGCACTGCGACGTGATCCAGAACCTCTATCGCTGCGCCGGCTCGGACGATTGGATCGCGGTCACGGTGCAAGACGACCGGCAGTGGCGCGCGTTGGTCGATCTGATGGATCGGCCCGCGTGGTGTGACGAGGGCCTGTGCACCGTCGCCGGCAGGCGCGAGCGAGCCGACGATATCGATCGACGGCTGGCTGAGTGGTTCGCCGCCCAGCCCCTGGACTCCGCGGTGGAACGGCTGGCCGGCGCGGGCATTCCCGCGGCACCCGTCGTGTCGCCGTCGCTGGTGACCGACAACCTCCAACTCCGTCATCGGGGATTCTTCGAGGCACTTGACCATCCGAGCACGGGGGCCGGTCTCTATCCGTGCCCACCGTTCGCGGCGCTGGCCGGTCAGGAAAGGTGGCTGCGGCGTCCGCCGCCGCGGCTGGGCGAGCACAATGGGGAGATACTGCGCGATCGGTGCGGGCTGACCGACGACGAACTAAAGAAACTTGCCACCGACGGGGTGATCGGGACCCGTCCCAAAGGCCTCTAGGAGTAAGGGGACATCTGATGCGCGTCACCGTCGACGAGAACCTGTGTGAAGCCAACGGCTTCTGCGAATCCATCGCCGCCGACATATTCGAACTGGGCGACGCCGACGTCGTGCAGATCGCGGACGGACCGGTGCAGCCCGAGCGGGAGATCGACGTCCGCGCCGCCGTCGACCAGTGCCCGAAGGCCGCCCTGCGGCTGGTCGACTGATCTATCGCCCGGTCAGCGATACCGCCATCTCGTCGTAGATCGACATGTTGGTGGTCAGATTCGGATAGGTCACTGTGGCCGGGCCAATTTCGATGTCGCCGCAGCGCAGCAGCAGCTCGTCGAACACCGCGCGAAGTTCGGCGCGGGCCAGCATCGCGCCCAGGCAGTGGTGTGGGCCGCCGCCGCCGAAAGCCACATGCGGGTTGGGCTGCCTGCCGATGTCGAAGGTGAACGGCGAGGCAAAGACGTCCTCGTCGCGGTTGGCCGAACGCAGCATCGACACCACTCGGTCGCCCTGGGGAATGTGCTGACCGTCCATCTCCACGTCGACCTTGGCGGTGCGCGTCCAGTACGCCACCGGCGACGCCCAGCGCAGCACCTCCTCGACGGCGGTGGGCCGCAGTTCTTCGTGTTCGCGATACCGTTGCGCCTGTTCGGGATTGGCGACGAAGGCCTGCAGCCCGATGGCCAGAGCGTTCTTGGTGGTGTCGCTGCCGGCGAACGTCAACACGAAGAAGAAGAATTCGAGTTCGTTGGCGGGCAGGCTGAACTCTTCGCCGTCGTCGCCGGTGATCACCGCGGAGGCCAGCGTGCTCCAGATGTCGTCGGCGGGATTGCGCCGCTTTTCGGCGGTGAGCTCCATCGCGTACCCGAAGATGGTGGCATAGAGATCCGCATAGTCCTGGCGGCTTGGCCGCGCCCCGGGCGAGTTGGCCTTCAGGATGCGGTCCAGGGAGTCGAAGATTCGCGGCCGGTCTTCGTCCGGTATGCCGATGATGTCGCCGATGACCGTCATCGGCAGCGCGTCGGCGACGTCGGAGATCCAGTCCCCGCCGCCCTCGGCGAGTAGGTCGTCGATCATCCGCGCCGCGCGCGCCCGGATGCCGTCCTCGAGTTTGGCGATCGCGCGTGGGTTGAACGCGTGGGAGATGAGTTTGCGGCGCTTGTTCAGCCCCGGCGGGTCCATGTTGATGATCGTCGGATACGACGAAAACATGCCGACCGGCTGGATCAGCGGGCCGTCGACCGCAGTGAACGAATCGGTGTCCCGATGCAGTCGGACGGCGTGACGGTGCTTGGTGGTCACCCAGAAATCGCGCTGAACCGTCTTGACGACGCCCGGGGTCAGTTCGTGGCGGAAAAGCGGCCTGGTGCGGCGCAGCTCGGTGAATAGCTCGTCCGGAAAACCGTTGCGCCACAGGGCGAGATCGGATAGATCCACCGCCGCAGCAGTCATTTGCAACCTCGCTCAGTCCGGACGTGCCTCGCGCCGCGTTGACGTTCAATGCTTAAGATAGTAAAAATAGATCCAGACGTCGAACCGCGGTCGGCCCAGTAGCGCACGGCTCCTGCTGGTCCAGGCGGGATACGGAGTACTCGTGACGCATACGATTTCAGACCCAACCGAGTCCGATCCGTCGGAACGGGAGTTCGGACAGGGTGGCATCGCGCTGTCGACCTACCGGTTCCCCACGGGCTGGTTCATCGTCGCCTTCGCCTCCGATCTGCAGGCCGGCCAAGTCAAGCGGCTGCACTACTTCGGCGAGGAGCTGGTGCTGTTCCGCACCGAGTCCGGCGAGGTCCATGTGATGGACGCCTATTGCCAGCATCTCGGCGCGAACCTGGGCGTCGGCGGCACCGTCGAGGGCGAGAACATCGTCTGCCCCTGGCATGGTTGGCGCTGGCGCGGCGACGGCACCAACGCGCTGATCCCGTACAGCAAGATCGGATGCAAGAACAACGTCCGCATCCGCACCTACCCGAGCCAGGAGTGGTACGGCTTCATCGTGGTGTGGCACGAGCGTCACGGCCGGGCGCCGTACTGGCAACCGCCGGTGCTGCCCGAGCTGGAAACCAACGAGTACTACCCACTGCACCCGCACACCCAGATGCTCAACCGCGTCAAGGTGCACCCGCAGATGATCATCGAGAACGCGGCCGACCCGTACCACGTGCAATACGTGCACAAGGCCGCCAATCCCGCGACGACGGCCTCATTCGAGGTATCGGGCTATCACCTGCACGCCACCGTCAACGCGCATTTCGGCGGCGGCCGGGCATCGACCTGGTTGACCCCGAACGGGCCGGTCGACGCGAAGATCATCTACGACAACTACTCGCTGGGACTGGGCATCGTGCGGTTCCCCAGCGACCTGGTCGGCACCATCCAGGTCACCGGGCAGACGCCGGTCGACGAGGATTACACCGACTACTTCTACACGCAGGCGTCCGTTCGCGAGCCGGGCGACACCGGCGACGTGCCCACCGGGCGTGCCGCCAAATTCCTGGCCCTGCAGCAAGAAGTCATCAAACAGGACTTCTTCACCTGGGAGAACATGAAGTATCTGGAAAAGCCGAACCTGGCGCCCGAGGAGGCACACGACTACGCCGCCCTTCGCCGCTGGGCCCACCGCTTCTACCCGGGAACCGAACCTTCGCCCACCGACTTCGGCTACACCGCCGCGGGTGAGCCCGACCCGGCGGCTGCCAAGGCCTGAGACTTGCTCGGGCCCTCCGATTTCGGCGTCGATCGTTTCACCGTGCCGGCCGTGCTGGATCGCCGGGCCGAGCAGTATCCCGACCGGGTGATGATGTCGATCGCGGGCGTCGACGTGACCTTCGAGCAGATGCGCCGACGATCCTGCGCCGCCGCGCATGTGCTGACCGAAATGGGCGTCGGCCCAGGGGAATGCGTGGCGCTGTTCACCGCCACCTGCCCCGAGTGGGTGTACTTCTGGCTGGGCGCGGCGCGCATCGGCGCGGTAAGTGCGGCGGTCAACGCCGCGAACAAGGGCGACTTCCTGCTGCACACCCTGCGATTGGCCCAGGCCAAGGTGATTCTCACCGACCCCGAGCGACGTTCCCGCGTCGACGAGGTCACCGACGGGTTGGACACGGTTACTCACGTTGTGGTGCAAGATGATTCACTCGCCGAGGCGCTGAGCGCCGCGCCGGCGGGCGACGGCGGTAGGCCCGGCATAGCCACACGCGCCGACCAGCTGGGATCGCTGTTTTACACCTCGGGCACCACCGGGCCGTCGAAAGCGGTTGCCACGACGTGGCATTACCTGTTCTCGGTGGCCGCGACCGCCGCCGCGGCATGGGAATTTCGCGCCGGCGAGGTGCTGTGGACGGCGATGCCGTTGTTCCACCTCAGCGCCGCGCCCAGCGTGCTGGCCCCGATGCTGGTCGGCGGAACGACCGTGCTGGCGCGGGCTTTCCATCCCGGCGAGGTGTGGGATGACATCCGCACCCGCGGCGCCATCGGCTTCGCCGGCGCCGGCGCGATGGTCTCGATGCTGCAGAACCTGCCGGCCGATTCGCGCGACGCGCAGCTGCCGCTGCGGTTCATCTCGGCCGCACCAATCGACGCGAAGTCCTACCGTGCCATCGAAAAGCGTTACGGCTGCCGCATCGTCACGATGTACGGGATGACCGAAGCGTTTCCGATCGCCGTCAAGAACGTGGCCGACGACGGGGTTCCCGGGACGTCGGGCCGGCCCAACCCCAACTTCGAGGTGCGCATCGTCGACGAGGACGGCAGCCCGGTGCCCGCCGGCACCGTCGGGGAGATCACCTGCCGGCCCAGGCACCCGCACGTCATGAGCGAGGGCTATGTGACCGACGGCCTGCAGGTTGCACCCCACCAAGAGTGGTTCCGCACCGGCGACCTCGGCCGGCTCGACGCCGATGAGAACCTGACCTATGTGGACCGCATCAAGGATTCGCTGCGCCGCCGCGGCGAGAATGTCTCCTCGGTTGAAGTGGAGGCCGTCGTCATGCGTCATCCCGCGGTGGCCGAAGCCGCCGCGATCGCGGTGCCCAGCGAGCTGGGCGAGGACGACATCCTGCTGATCGTGACGTTGCGTCCCGGCGCGACATTGGATTACGCGGAGTTGCTCGACTTCTGCGCCGCCCGCATGCCGTACTTCTGCGTGCCGAGGTTTGTCGAGACCGTCAGTGAACTTCCGAAGAACGTCATCGGGCGAATACGTAAAGATCTGTTGCGATCTCGGGGATTGAATCCCGGCGCCTGGGATCGTGAAAGGCACGGTTATATCGTTGCGCGTTGAATTGAGTTAGCGTTACATGCAGGCAATTTGCCCCGCGATTTCCAGAAAGGCTGGAGAGCCAAGATGACCCTGACGTACCAGCAAGAGCAGTTCCTCCACGCCGCGATTGCCCGGGCAGCCATCCTCGACCTGACCGCCCGGCACAACCGGGCCTACTCCAACGGCGACCGTGACCGCTGGATCGCGACGTTCCGCCATTCCGGTGGCCGCTACACCCGAGATGGCGAGGTGTTCACCGATCTGCACGCGGCCTTCGATGGCGGCGACGGGCAGCGCCTGGTGAGCGTCGATCACGAGATCCGCGTCGACGGGGTTCACGCCACGCAACGCTGTGTTGCCGTGCTTTACGCCGCCATGTACGGCGACACCACGCTGCGCGCGACCGGGATGTTCCGGGACCACCTGATCTACGAGCGCGGCGGCTGGTATTTCGAATCCCGGGAGCTTTCTTGGGATTCGGTGCCCAGCCGGCACCCGCTGGTGATGTAAAGCGGCACCGATACGTGGACTCCGACCTCAGCTATCAGCTGACCTTCGGCACCTACGAGGATGCGCTGCGCATGGTCGGCGCGGCGGGCGAACCGCGAACCGCGAGGACCCCCGTCAGCGGCGCGCGCATCCAATTGTTCGCCGCGATGGTGCACGACGGCAATCGCTCGTATTGGGATGCCGAGTTCGCCCGGCAGAAGTGGGGCGGCCTGCTCGCCCCGCCGGCCCTCTTGATGGGCTGGCTGATACCTCCGCCGTGGGAACCGGCGGGCAGACCGCCGGCCGCCTCGATGGTGCTGAGGGTGCCGTTGCCCGGCACCACATTCATCAACGCGGCCAACGACGTCGAGTTTTTGGAGCCGATCGTCGAGGGCGATCTGCTGACCGTCGTCGAGGAGCTGGTTTCGGTGTCGCCGGAAAAGCGGACTCGACTCGGCGTCGGGCATTTCGTCGAAACGCTGGAGACCTATCGCCGTCAGGACGGGACCGTCGTCGCCACGTGTCGCAATACGTTATTTCGGTTCACTCCGGGCGGCGCCTCGTGACCGATCTGGACTGGAACGACATCAGCGTTCCCATGCAGCTGCCGGAGGTGGTCGACCACATCAGCTACCAGCGGGTCGTGGAGAACGCTGGGGCAACGTGGGATTACTTCCCGGGCCACTTCGATCCGAACTACGCCCAAAACCAGGGCAACCCAACGATTTACGTCAACACCATGCACCTCGCAGGATTCGCCGACCGCGTCGCAACCGATTGGGCCGGCCCGAGCAGCCGCGTGGTGCGCCGCTCACTGCGACTCGCCAGCCCGGTCTATGCCGGCGACACCATCACCGGCCGCGGCCAAGCGGTGGCCAAACGCCGGGACACCTCGGTGCGGCCGGCGCGCTGCCTGGTGGACATCAAGATCGAGGTCACCAATCAGCATGGCGCCCTGTGCTGTCCGGTGGAGCTCACGGTGCAGTTTCCCAATGGCTGACGGCGTGGCCGAACTGCATCTGGCGGTATGCGGGCGGTTCGGCGAGGCGGTTCGGTCTGCCGATGGCAAATGGGACCGCCGCTCGCCGTGCGAGCAGTGGGATGCCAGGGCAGTGCTGGAGCACGTGATCGGCTTTCACGACGTGCTCATCCTTCGCCCCCTCGGGCTGAAACCCGCTCGCCCCCGCGAAGATCCGCAGGCGCGATGGCAACTCACCTATGACTCGCTGACGAAGGCCTTCGGCTCCGGCAGGATCACTGAGCTCGTCGCGTACAAGCTGATACCGAGCCTGAGCCGCGACGTCTTGGTGCACACCTGGGACCTCGCGCGTGCGGTGGGCGCCGACGATCGCCTCGACCCGGGATGGTGCGAGCTGTTCTACGCGGAATTGCCCGCGGATCTCAAGGCCTTGGGCCCGCCCGGAATGTTCGGCGCCCCGGTCGCGGTGCCCGACGAAAGCGACGCGCAGGCAAGGCTTCTCGCGCGGCTCGGCCGCGATCCGTCCTGGCGATGGCTGTACTGACGCGCCGAGCGTGAAGTGGTTGCGAAAAATCGGCCGAATTTTCGCAGTGGCTTCACGCTCGCCGTTCTTTGGGGGACGGGGAACCCAACTTTTATAGCGGCGGCAACTGCCCTTTGCAGACCAACGTCTGCAGCTCGACGTACTCGTGCAGCCCCTCGGGACCGAACTCGCGTCCGATGCCCGATTGCTTGAAGCCGCCGAACGGCGCACCGATGTCGAGGGTGTACATGTTGATGCCGTAAGTCCCGGTGCGAACGCCCGCCGCGACCTCGAGACCATGCGCGATGTCGGCCGTCCACACGGAACCGGCCAGGCCGTAGTCGCTCTCGTTGGCGATGCGGATCGCGTCGTCCTCGTCGCGGTAGCGCAGCACGGTCAACACCGGGCCGAAGATCTCCTCCCGGGCGATGCGCATGTCATTGGTGGCGTCGGCGAACAGCGTGGGCCGCACGTACCAACCGCGATCGGCCGGGCTGTCCTCGCCGCCGAGGACCAGGCGGGCGCCCTCGCTTTGGCCGGACCGGATGTAGTCCTGGACGCGGCGTTGTTGCCGTTGGGCCACAAGCGGTCCGATGTCCGTCGACTCCTCGGCCGGGTCGCCGACGTTCAGCCCCGACATCATGCCGGCCAGCGCGTCGACAACCTCGTCGTGGCGCTTCTCGCTGACCAGGATGCGGGTCTGGGCGACGCACGCCTGCCCGTTGTTCATCAGGCCGGCCGTCTTCAGGCCCGCTACCGTCTTGTCGACGTCCGCATCGTCGAGGATGATCGCCGCCGACTTGCCGCCCAGTTCCAGGCTGTAGCGCTTCAGCTGCTCGCCACACAGGGTGGCGATGCGGCGCCCGACGGCGCTGGACCCGGTGAACGCGACCTTGTCCACGCCGGGATGGCGAACCAGCGCCTCGCCGACGTCGGTGCCGCCGGGGAGCACGGACACCACGCCTTCGGGCAGGTCGATCTGCTCGATCATCTCCGCCAACCACAAAGCGTCCAAAGGCGTTTCGGGTGCCGGCTTGACGATGACCGCGCAGCCCGCGATCAGGGCCGGGATCAGCTTGGGCATGATCAGGAATTGCGGCACGTTCCACGGCACGATCGCCGCGACCACACCGACCGGGGCCCGGCGCAGATGCACTTCGCCC
The DNA here is from genome assembly GCF_001954275.1 of Mycobacterium sp. IS-836. Classification (GTDB taxonomy): domain Bacteria; phylum Actinomycetota; class Actinomycetes; order Mycobacteriales; family Mycobacteriaceae; genus Mycobacterium. Next base: position 197,033 of record NZ_MBEU01000068.1, read on the forward strand.
AGCACGCCCTGGCGGCGTTCGACCCATGGGAAGTCGCGTGCGGCGGCCAGCGCGAGGTGGATCAGCGTCGCCGCGGCCGCCCCCTGGCCCATCCGGCTGAAGCTGCGCGGAGACCCCATCTCGTCGGTGATCAGGTCGGCCATCTCGTCCATGTGGCCGGCGTAGATCGCAGCGAGCTGTTCGACTTTGGCCATCCGGTCCGCGTGGCTCATCCGTGGCCACGGGCCGTGGTCGAAAGCTTGCCGCGCCGCGGCGACGGCGGCGTCGACGTCCTCGGGTCCGGCCACCTGGACATGGCCGACCGGCTCCTCGGAGTGCGGTGAGATCACGGCGAGCTGCTGCGGGTTGGCGGGCTTGCGCCACTGCCCTCCGATGAAGAGTTCGTCATAGGAACGATGGTCGGATTTGTCTGTCATCGGGGCACTTCCTCGGGGATGGGACCGCGACCGCAACTTCGCTATTGACGCTAACATAGCGAAGAAAGCAGGATTGCGCCGTGGCAAGGAAGCGCACATCGTGAGCGACGACTGGCGCAGTTACCCGTTTCGGTTGGTGCCCGGCGACAGCCAGTTGGAGTTTCCCGCCGCCGAGGGCGAACACCCCGACCAGGAATCTGACACCTGGTTCATCGCCGGACAGCTCGACGCCACCGAGAGCGGCCGTTCGTTCGCCTTCCTGACCATCTTCAACAAGAACCGGCCAGGGGGCACGATCGTCGCGGACTTCTACACGATGGCGCTGTTCGACCTGGATTCCGGCGACTACGGCACCTATACGGATTACGACATGCCGCCGGCCAACGTGGAACCGGGAGCGCAGCGCAAGCTCGCGATGGCGGTGGGCCATCTGGACATCAGCTATCACTGCAGCGCGGGCACCGCGTCGTGGACCGCCTGCCGCGACGCCGACGGCGAATTGCTGCCCTACACCTATCGGGTCAGCCTGGTCGGCGAGGACCACCACGGCCGGTCCATGCGACTGGATTTGGCCGTAACGCCCACGCGGGCGCCGACACCGGTGGGCGCGTCGACCTACAACGGGAAGATCGTGTGCTTCGGCCAAAGCGAGACGTACTCCTACTTCCAGACCGGAATGGCGATGACCGGAACCTTGCGCTGGGGCGACGTGGTCGAGCAGGTGTCCGGCAGCGGCGGGCATGTCGACCGGCAGTGGTTTCCGAAATACGCCGGCGGCGGCGGAAGCGGGGGAGACCCGCGGGCGCGGTCGCACGAATGGCGCACCATCAATCTCGACAACGGTATCGACCTGAGCATCTGGCGGCAGTTCGACCGCACCAACGGCAATGCGCTGCAACCGTTTACCGGGGTGACGACGAGCTATCCCGACCCGGCCATGGCACCGGAATGCGCCGAGGACGTCGAGGTCACCGTCAGCAGCTACGTGCGATGGCCGGAAACGGTGCGGCCCCTGGTGCGCCCGCTTGCGCGCGCCCGATACCTGCCCGATCGGCACCGGATCACCTGCCCCACACTGAAATTGGATCTCGTCGGCGAGCCGCTGGTAGCGGCCCCCGCGCACGGCCTGCCGATCGAGTACATGGAAGGCCCATACCGCTACCGCGGGACCCTGCGGGGCGAGTCGGTGACCGGCTTCGCGTTCAACGAGCGTTCGCTGGCGCTGTACCGGGATTGGGAGCTGGTCGAGGTGCTGGCCACCACCGTCGCGCACGCCGAACCGCCGATCCCCGAGGCGCAGGCGACGGTGAATCAGCTGGTGCCGTTGATAGCCGCGGGAAGGCGGGGCGAAGCGCTGCAACTCCTGGCCGGCGCGCGTCCCAGCCAAAACGAGGCGCTGACAACCCTTTTCGACGACCTTGTCGCGGCGCTATCCGACTGACCTGTGCGCCGAGCGGGCCAGCGCCTCGGCCCATGCGATATGGCGATGCTGCAGTCCGGGTTCGTTGCGCCCGAACCGAAGCCGATCGCGCGCGCCCGATTCGAGGTTGGCCTGCAGCCCCTCGACCAGCTTGTAGTCCTCGTCGCGCACGGTGGCGTGCGCGTACTCGAAGACGGCCTGCGCCCCGGCGGCTACGGATTCCTCGGACAGATCCAGCGGCGTCGAGTTCTGGTGCACGGTGATAGACCGGCCCGGTCGGTCGCCCGGGTAGATACGGAACAGCTCGCCATTGGCGATCGTCACCGACAGCACGATGTTGGGGAACAGCGCGTAGATGACGACCATGTTGTGGAAGGGATCCCACTGCTCTTCGGGAACATTCTCCAGCTCCAGAATCGTGTTGAGCGGGAAGATCAACCGGTGATGCGGCCCGTACGAGTCGAACACCGTGCAATTGCTGCGAGCGATCCTGGCGAAGGTCTGCTGATGGACGGTGGCGAAATGGTAGTTCTCCGCGAAGGTGTCGACCGCCAGCTTCCAGTTGATCGGGCAGTCGAGGACCTTCTCGCCCAGCGGCGCCCACCGTCCGATGCCCCACGAGTCGAGTTCGTCGGCCAGCGGCCCCAGGTGCGCGGCCACATCCAGGGTGGTGCCGGGATCCATTGCCACCCAAAGGAATCCGGCGAATTCGGCGGCCGGAAGCTCCGTCAAACCGTCGGACTTGACGGCTACCCCCGGGAAGCCCTCGCGGCCCGGCAGCCCGACCAGCGTGCCGCTGTTGTCGTAGGTCCAGGCGTGGTACGGGCAGGTGAACCGCTTCGCGCTCCCGCATCCCGTGACCACTTGCGACTGCCGGTGCAGGCAGACATTGTCGAACGCCTTGACCGTTGCGTCGGATGTTCTGGTCAGCAGGACCGAACGCCCCATCACCGTCTTGGTGCAGTACGCGCCGGGAGCGGGGAGCTCCGAGACGTAGCCGACCAGTTGGGGAGTGGCCAGCAGCAGGTCCCGATCGCGGTGGTGCCGCTCGAGTGACGTGTAGTCGGCCGCGTCGACCGTGTGCTCGCCGGGCGCGAGGTCGGTGGTCTTGTCGCGGGCCAGCTTCAGGGCCCGCCGGGTCAGGTCGATGAGCTGATCACGGTCCATCGTCCCAGTACAGACCTTGCGACGGTTGTAAGGTCAAGGGGTGGCTGAGCAGTTGCTGATCGGCGACGTCGCGGCCTTGACCGGGATCGCCTCGGGTCGCATCCGCCACTACGAGAAGATCGGGCTGCTGCGCGCGGAGCACCTGTCGAACGGGTATCGGGTCTTCGACGTCGAGCAGGTCCTCGACCTGTTGCGCATCGACCTGATGAGAAGCCTCGGCGTCAGCATCAACGACATTCAGCGGCTGGTCGAGGGTGGGCAGACCACGCTGGCCGGCCTGCTCGACGAGCACCGCGCGTTGCTGGTGCGGCAGCGGGATCGGCTGGACCAGCTGATCGCGGCCATCGACGAAGCCACCGAGCCTGGCGCGGCGGCCGTCAACGAACACATCCTGCGCCGCCTGGCCACCACGCACCGGGACAGCATCGGCGTCATCGGGCGGCTCAGCGCGCCGTTGTCCGCGCCCGTTGCCGCGATGTATGCCGACCTGTTCGACGAATGGCAATTGCCCGTGCCCGCCTTGTTCGGCCAGATGGTGCTGCCACCCGCGGCCACCACGCTGCTGGAAGGGCTCGCCGCGACGCCGGGACGCCGGGTGCTGTTCGACCGGTTGCGCAGCCTCGCCAGCGATGTCGTCGCGTTGGGCGAAAACCTCACGGCCGCACAAGAACTCGCCCACGCCTGGATCGATCAGCAGGTGGCCGACCCGCTGCCCGACGACGTGGTCGGCGCGCTGCGCGGCGTGCGACCGCTCCTGGAGCACGACCCGGTGATCGTGCAGGGCTTCCGCGCCTGGGCGGCGTCGATAAACCCGGCGGCCGCGCACTTCATCGACGAAATCGCCGTCCAGACAGCGCGGCGCGGATTGGAGGCGGTCAGCGTCATCGTGCTGCCCGCCTCGGATTCGACCAGCCCCAGCGCCGACGTTGTTGCAATGTGATACAGATGTGACTGGTGTGGTCAGTGTGTCTGATGGTGTTTGTGCCGTACCCTGTGGCTTGTGTCATCGGTTTCGCGGCGTGACCTGCTCAAATTCGCGGCCGCCACCCCAGCCTTAGCCAGCCTGGGCGTCGCGGTGTCGTCGTTGCGCGCCGCTCCGGCCCAGGCTTCTCAGGCGTCGCTCGGAACCCTGTTGGACTACGCGGCCGGCGTGATCCCAGCGAGCGAGATCCGGGCCGCCGGCGCCGTCGGGTCCATCAGGTACGTGTCCGATCGGCGGCCCGGCGGCAACTGGATGCTGGGCAAGCCGATCCAGGTCGCCGAAGCGCACGACCTCAATAGCAACGGGCTCAAGATCGTGTCGTGCTATCAGTACGGCAAGGGCAGCACCGCCGACTGGCTGGGCGGTGCCGCCGCCGGGCAGCAGCACGCGCAGCGCGGGATGCAGTTGCATGCCGCGGCCGGCGGGCCCGCCAGCGCCCCGATCTATGCGTCGATCGACGATGACCCGTCCTATGACCAGTACAAGAACCAGATCGTGCCCTACCTACGGTCCTGGGAGTCGGTGGTCGGGCATCAGCGGACGGGCGTTTACGCCAATTCGAAGACGATCGACTGGGCCCTGCACGACGGCCTGGGCTCGTATTTCTGGCAGCACAACTGGGGCTCGCCGAAGGGATTCACGCATCCGGCCGCCAATTTGCACCAGGTGGAGATCGATAAGCGCAGCGTCGGCGGGGTAGGAGTGGACATCAACGAAATCCTCAAGCCTCAGTTCGGACAGTGGGCGTAGCCGTCGCGGGCGACCCCTACGGCACCTCGGCCCGATAATCGGCCCCAAGCGGGCTTCGCCGCCGTGCGATCCAGCAAACACTCGTTCGCCGTTCGTTCGGTGCCGTATTCGTCGAGCCTGGTGCGGCGGGCCGCCGCACGGGCCCTGGGATGCCCGCCGCGAGTGCGAAATTTTAATATAACGATTTGATAACAAAACTGCGTTAACCAGCGCAGTTATAGCTACTCGACCGTAACCACCTGCATGCAGGACGTTTGATTGCGCCGTTCGCGGCCGGGGTTGCGCGGGGTGTTACCCATGACACGGTTACCCGTGCGTAGAACTCACCAGTAACTGCTCAGCATGCGAAAAGGGCCTTGATTCTTATGACACTCTTAGTACAGCCGATGCAGTCCGTCGCGCCGCTCGGATCCATTCGTTTCAAGGGGGCGGCCCGCCGACAAGACACCGGTCAGCCATTTTTGGCTTGCGATTCGACGCGGAATCGCCTGGAAGCGACAGGCCACGCGCGCCGGTGGGGAACCGGCCAGCGAACCGAGACGTAAAGACGCATACAGGGAGAAATAGAACGTGACGATCCACGAGCCCGACCGGGTGTCCGCTGACCGCGACGGGAACAGCCCCCAGGCCACGCATGCCCTGGTCGACCGGCTGACGGCTGGCGAGCCGTACGCCGTCGCCTTCGGCGGCCAGGGCAGCGCCTGGCTGGAGACCCTGGAAGAACTGGTGTCGTCGGCCGGCATCGAAACCGACTTGGCAACGCTGGTCGGTGAGGTGGAGCTGCTGCTCGAACCGGTGGCAAAGGAACTGGTCGTGGTGCGTCCGATCGGTTTCGAGCCGCTGCAGTGGGTGCGCGCGCTGGCGGCCGAGGATCCCGTTCCGTCCGAGAAGCACCTGACATCGGCCGCGGTGTCGATACCGGGCGTGCTGCTCACCCAGATCGCGGCCGGGCGTGCCCTGGCGCGACAGGGCATGGACTGGGTCGCGACACCGCCGGTGGCCGTCGCCGGACATTCGCAAGGTGTGCTGGCCGTCGAGGCATTCAAGGCGGCGGGCGCGCGCGACGCCGAGCTGCTGGCGATGGGCCAGCTCATCGGTGCCGCGGGCACCCTGGTGGCCCGCCGGCGCGGCATCTCCGTCCTCGGCGACCGTCCGCCGATGGTGTCGGTCACCAACGCCGACCCCGAGCGCATCCGCCGGCTGCTCGACGAGTTCGCACAGGATGTTCGCACCGTGCTGCCGCCGGTGCTATCCATCCGCAACGGCCGGCGCTCGGTCGTGATCACCGGCACCCCGGAGCAGTTGTCCCGATTCGAGCTCTACTGCCAGCAGATCTCCGACAAGGAAGCGGCCGACCGCAAGAACAAGATCCGCGGCGGCGACGTCTTCTCGCCCGTCTTCGATCCGGTGCAGGTTGAGGTCGGCTTCCACACACCGCGGCTGGCCGACGGCATCGACATCGTGGGGACCTGGGCCGAGAAGATTGGCCTCGACGCGGCGTCGGCCCGGGAACTGACCGAGGCCATCCTGGTCCGCGGCGTCGACTGGGTGGACGAGATCACCCAGGTCCACAATGCCGGGGCGCGCTGGATCCTCGACCTGGGGCCCGGCGACATCCTCACCCGGCTGACCGCGCCGGTGATCCGGGGCCTCGGCATCGGCATCGTGCCGGCGGCGACCCGCGGCGGTCAGCGCAACCTGTTCACCGTCGGGGCGACCCCCGAGGTGGCCCGGGCCTGGTCTAGCTACGCCCCGACTGTGGTGCGCCTGCCCGACGGCCGGGTCAAGCTGTCGACGAAGTTCACCCGGCTGACCGGGCGGTCACCGATCCTGCTGGCCGGCATGACGCCGACCACCGTCGACGCGAAGATCGTCGCCGCCGCGGCCAACGCCGGCCACTGGGCTGAGCTGGCCGGTGGTGGGCAGGTCACCGAGGAAATTTTCGCCGACCGGATCGAGGAGCTGTCCGGGCTGCTCGAGGACGGCCGCACCTACCAGTTCAACGCGCTGTTCCTCGACCCATACCTGTGGAAGCTCCAGGTCGGCGGCAAGCGTCTGGTGCAGAAGGCCCGCCAGTCCGGCGCGGCGATCGACGGCTTGGTGATCAGCGCCGGCATCCCGGATCTCGAGGAGGCCGTCGAGCTGATCGATGAGCTCAACGAGGTCGGCATCAGCCACGTCGTGTTCAAGCCGGGCACCATCGAGCAGATCCGCTCGGTCATCCGCATCGCTACCGAGGTGCCCACCAAGCCGGTGATCATGCACGTCGAGGGCGGGCGCGCGGGCGGCCACCATTCCTGGGAAGACCTCGACGACCTGCTGGTGGCAACGTATTCCGAGCTGCGTTCGCGCCCCAACATCACCGTTTGCGTGGGCGGCGGTATCGGCACCCCCGAGCGGGCGGCCGAATACCTGTCCGGACGCTGGGCGCAGGCCTACGGCTTCCCCCTGATGCCGATCGACGGGATCCTGGTCGGCACCGCGGCGATGGCCACGCTCGAGTCGACCACGTCGCCGTCGGTCAAGCGCATGCTGGTCGAGACGCAAGGCACGGACCAGTGGATCAGTGCCGGAAAAGCCCAGGGCGGTATGGCTTCCAGCCGCAGCCAGCTCGGCGCGGACATCCACGAAATCGACAACACCGCCTCGCGTTGCGGTCGGCTGCTCGACGAGGTCGCCGGCGACGCCGACGCCGTCGCGGAGCGCCGCGACGAGATCATCGCGGCGATGGCCAACACGGCCAAGCCGTACTTCGGCGACGTCGCGGACATGACCTACCTGCAGTGGTTGCGGCGCTACGTCGAGCTGACCATCGGCGAGGGCAACTCGACCGCCGACACCGCTTCGCCGGGCAGCCCCTGGCTGGCCGACACCTGGCGTGACCGCTTCGAGCAGATGCTGCAGCGCGCCGAAGCTCGTTTGCACCCAAAGGATTTCGGCCCGATCGAGACGCTGTTCGCCGATCGGGCGCTGCTGGAGAACCCCGACCAGGCTATCGCCACCTTGCTCGAGCACTACCCGGACGCCGAAAAGGTGCAACTGCATCCGGCCGACGTGCCGTTCTTCGTCACGCTGTGCAAAACGCTGGGCAAGCCGGTCAACTTCGTGCCGGTCATCGACAAGGACGTCCGGCGGTGGTGGCGCAGTGACTCGCTGTGGCAGGCCCACGACGCCCGCTACGAAGCCGACCAGGTGTGCATCATCCCGGGCACCGCGTCGGTCGCCGGCATCACGCGGATGGACGAACCCGTCGGTGAATTGCTCGACCGCTTCGAGCAGGCCGCGATCGACGAGGTGCTGGAGAGCGGGGCCGAGCCGCAACCCGTCCGGTCACGCCGGCTGGGCCGCCCCGACGTCACCGGACCCTTGGCCGTCGTGCTCGACGCCGCCGACGTGTTGTGGGCCGGTCGCACGGCCACGAACCCGGTTCACCGCATCGCCGATCCGGCCGACTGGCTGGTGCACGACGGGCCCGAAAGCCTCCGTGCCACACACTCATCCACTGGCGCGCGGCTTCAGGTGAAGTCCGACGACGGGGCCGGCACCGAGCAAGTCGTGCTCAGTGTGCCGGTGTCCGGCGTATGGGTGGATATTCCGTTTACCTTGCATCCCAACACCCTTGACGGCGGTATTCCGGTGGTCTCCACCGAGGCCGCCGCGACCGCGATGCGCGCGGTCCTGGCGATCGCCGCCGGCGTCGACGGGCCGGAGTTCCTGCCGCGGGTCGTCGACGGGACGGCGACCGTGAGCGTCGACTGGGATCCCGAGCGGGTCGCCGACCACACCGGCGTCACGGCCACCTTCGGTGAGCCGCTGGCGCCCAGCCTCACCACCGTGCCGGACGCGCTCGTGGGTCTTTGCTGGCCCGCCGTTTTCGCGGCCATCGGCTCCGCGGCCACCGACGCCGGTGTCCCGGTGGTCGAGGGGCTGCTGAGCCTGGTGCACCTCGACCACGCCGCCCACGTGGTCGGTGAGCTGCCCGGTGTCCCAGCGCAATTGACGGTCACCGCAACGGCTTCGTCGGCCACCGACACGGACATGGGCCGCGTCGTCCCGGTCTCGGTGACCATCGCCGATGCCGACGGGACGGCGATCGCCACCCTCGCCGAGCGTTTCGCGATCCTCGGTCGAACCGGTACGGCCGAGCTGACCGACCCGGTGCGGGCGGGCGGCGCGGTCTCCGAGAACGCGACCGACACTCCGCGACGTCGCCGCCGCGATGTCACGCTGACCGCACCCGTCGACATGCGTCCGTTCGCGGTGGTGTCCGGCGACCACAACCCGATTCACACCGACCGGGCCGCCGCGCTGCTGGCCGGCCTGGAATCGCCCATCGTGCACGGCATGTGGCTCTCGGCCGCCGCGCAGCACGCGGCGACGGCCACCGACGGGCAAGCGCGCCCACCGGCCCGGCTGATCGGCTGGACCGCGCGCTTCCTGGGCATGGTGCGCCCGGGTGACGAAGTGGACTTCCGTGTCGATCGCGTCGGAATCGACCGGGGCGCAGAGGTTTTGGAAGTGGCGGCGCGCATCGGCTCGGATCTGGTCATGTCGGCCACCGCCCGGCTGGCCGCGCCCAAGACGGTCTACGCGTTCCCCGGCCAGGGCATCCAGCACAAGGGCATGGGCATGGAGGTGCGCGCCCGGTCCAAGGCGGCCCGCAAGGTGTGGGACACCGCCGACAAGTTCACCCGGGACACGCTGGGCTTCTCGGTGCTGCACGTGGTGCGCGACAACCCGACCAGCATCATCGCCAGCGGTGTGCACTACAACCACCCCGAGGGCGTGCTCTACCTAACGCAGTTCACTCAGGTTGCGATGGCGACGGTGGCCGCGGCCCAGGTCGCCGAGATGCGCGAGCAAGGCGCCTTCGTCGAAGGTGCCATCGCCTGCGGGCACTCCGTCGGCGAGTACACCGCCCTGGCCTGCGTGACGGGCATCTACGAGCTGGAAGCCTTGCTGGAGATGGTGTTTCACCGTGGCTCCAAGATGCACGACATCGTGCCGCGCGACGAGCTGGGCCGCTCCAACTACCGCTTGGCGGCGATCCGGCCCTCGCAGATCGACCTGCCCGACGAAGAGGTGCCCGCGTTCGTCGCCGGGATCGCCGAGAGCACCGGTGAATTCCTGGAGATCGTGAACTTCAACCTGCGCGGTTCGCAGTACGCGATCGCCGGCACGGTGCGCGGTTTGGAAGCGCTGGAAGAGGAAGTCGAGCGTCGCCGCGAGCTCAGCGGTGGCCGGCGGTCGTTCATCCTGGTGCCCGGGATCGACGTGCCGTTCCACTCCCGGGTGTTGCGAATCGGGGTGGCCGAATTCCGTCGCTCGCTGGAGCGGGTCATGCCGCGCGACAAAGACCCCGACATCATCATCGGGCGCTACATCCCCAACCTGGTGCCGCGGCCGTTCACGCTGGACCGCGACTTCGTTCAGGAAATCCGGGACCTGGTGCCCGCCGAGCCGCTCGACGAGATCCTCGCCGACTACGACACCTGGCGTAACGAGAAGCCCCGCGAGCTGGCCCGCAAGGTGTTGATCGAGCTGCTGGCGTGGCAGTTCGCCAGCCCAGTGCGCTGGATCGAAACCCAGGACCTGCTGTTCACGGAGGAGGCCGCGGGCGGTCTGGGCGTGGAGCGCTTCGTCGAAATCGGTGTGAAGTCGGCGCCGACCGTCGCCGGGCTGGCCACCAACACCCTCAAGCTGCCCGAATATGCCCACAGCACAGTCGAAGTGCTCAACGCCGAGCGCGACGCCGCGGTGCTGTTCGCTACGGACACCGACCCCGAACCGGAGCCCGAAGACGAGGCGCCGGTCGCCGAGGCCGCACCGGAAGGCGCCGCCGTGGAGGCCGCAGCGGCGGCTCCGGCTCCCGCCGCAGCTCCGTCGGGTGCTCCACGCCCCGACGACATCGGGTTCGACGCCGCCGACGCGACCCTGGCGCTGATCGCGCTGTCGGCCAAGATGCGCATCGACCAGATCGAGGAACTCGACTCCATCGAGTCCATTACCGACGGCGCGTCGTCGCGACGCAACCAGCTGCTGGTGGACCTGGGCTCGGAGCTGAACCTGGGCGCCATCGACGGTGCCGCAGAGGCGGACCTGGCCGGGCTGCGGTCTCAGGTGACCAAGCTGGCCCGCACGTACAAGCCTTACGGCCCAGTGCTTTCCGATGCGATCAACGATCAGCTGCGGACCGTTCTCGGGCCCTCGGGCAAGCGGCCCGCCGCCATCGCCGAGCGGGTCAAGAAGACCTGGGAGCTCGGTGACGGTTGGGCCAAGCACGTCACGGTCGAGGTCGCGCTGGGTACCCGCGAGGGCACCAGCGTTCGCGGCGGCTCGATGGGCCACCTGCACGAGGGTGCGCTGGCCGATGCCGCATCGGTCGACAGGGTCATCGACGCCGCGGTCGCATCGGTCGCCGCCCGCCGCGGGGTTTCGGTGGCACTGCCGTCCGCCGGCGGTGCCGGCGGGGGCGCGACCATCGACGCGGCCGCGCTGAGCGAATTCACCGATCAGATCACCGGTCGCGACGGCGTGCTCGCCTCGGCGGCCCGCCTGATCCTCGGCCAGCTGGGCCACGACGACCCGGTCAGCGTGTCACCGGCGGCCACCGATGCCGAGCTCATCGACCTGGTCACTCTCGAACTGGGCGCCGACTGGCCACGTTTGGTGGCTCCGGTGTTCGACGCCAAGAAGGCCGTCGTGTTCGACGACCGCTGGGCCAGCGCCCGCGAGGACCTCGTCAAGCTGTGGCTGGCCGACGACGGCGACATCGACGCCCAGTGGTTGCATTTGTCCGAACGGTTCGAGGGCGCCGGACATGTCGTCGCCACCCAGGCCACCTGGTGGCAGGGCAAGGCGCTGGCCGCGGGCCGGCAGATCCACGCGTCGCTGTACGGCCGAATCGCCGCCGGCGCCGAGAACCCGAACCCGGGGCCCTACAGCAGCGAAGTCGCCGTGGTGACAGGCGCTTCGAAGGGTTCGATCGCGGCGTCGGTGGTCGCGCGGCTGCTCGACGGCGGTGCCACCGTCATCGCAACGACGTCGAAGCTCGACGACGAACGCCTGGCGTTCTACCGTTCGCTCTATCGCGATCACGCCCGCTACGGCGCCGCCCTGTGGGTCGTCGCGGCCAACATGGCGTCCTACTCCGACATCGACGCCCTGGTCGAATGGGTCGGCACCGAGCAGACCGAAAGCCTTGGGCCACAGTCGATTCACATCAAGGACGCGCAGACCCCGACGCTGCTGTTCCCGTTCGCTGCGCCGCGCGTGGTCGGCGATCTGTCGGAGGCGGGATCGCGCTCCGAGATGGAGATGAAGGTGCTGCTGTGGGCCGTGCAGCGGCTGATCGGCGGGCTGTCGAAGATCGGCGCCGAGCGCGACATCGCGTCGCGGCTGCACGTGGTGCTGCCCGGTTCGCCCAACCGCGGCATGTTCGGCGGCGACGGTGCCTACGGCGAGGCCAAGTCCGCGCTGGACGCCCTGGTGAGTCGTTGGCACGCCGAGTCGTCGTGGGCGGCGCGAGTGAGCCTGGCGCACGCGCTGATTGGCTGGACCCGCGGCACCGGGTTGATGGGCCACAACGACGCCATCGTCGACGCGGTCGAGGAGGCCGGCGTTACCACCTACTCCACCGACGAGATGGCAGGCATGCTGCTGGCCCTGTGCGATGTGGAATCCAAGGTGGCCGCCGCTGGAAAGCCGATCAAGGCGGACCTGACCGGCGGGCTCGGCGAAGCCGAGCTGGACATGGCCGAGCTGGCCGCCAAGGCGCGCGAGGAGATGTCGACCGACGCGGCCGACGACGAGGTCGAGACCGAGGGCACCATTGCCGCTCTGCCGTCGCCGCCCCGCGGGTACACGCCCGCCCCGCCGCCGGAATGGGACGACCTCGACGTCGACCCGGCCGATCTGGTGGTGATCGTCGGCGGCGCCGAGATCGGGCCGTACGGCTCGTCGCGCACCCGGTTCGAGATGGAGGTCGAGAACGAACTCTCGGCGGCCGGCGTGCTCGAGCTCGCCTGGACGACCGGAATGATCCGCTGGGAGGACGACCCCCAACCGGGTTGGTACGACACGCAATCCGGCGACCTGGTCGACGAAGCAGAGCTGGTCGAGCGTTACCACGACGCCGTGCTCGAGCGAACGGGCATCCGCGAGTTCGTCGACGACGGCGCGATCGATCCCGACCACGCGTCACCGTTGCTGGTGTCGGTCTTCTTGGACAAGGACTTCAGCTTCGTGGTGTCGTCGGAGGCCGACGCCCGCGGCTTCGTCGAATTCGACCCCGAGCACACGGTCATCCGGCCGGTGCCCGACTCAACCGACTGGCAGGTAATCCGCAAGGCCGGCACCGAGATCCGGGTTCCGCGCAAGACCAAGCTGTCGCGCGTCGTCGGCGCCCAGATTCCGACCGGGTTCGACCCGACGGTGTGGGGGATCAGCCCCGACATGGCCACCTCGATCGACCGGGTGGCGTTGTGGAACATCGTCGCGACCGTCGATGCATTCCTGTCCGCCGGATTCAGCCCGGCCGAAGTGATGCGCTACGTGCACCCGAGCCTGGTGGCCAGCACGCAGGGTACCGGGATGGGCGGCATGACGTCGATGCAGACCATGTATCACGGCAACCTGTTGGGCCGGAACAAGCCGAACGACATCCTGCAGGAAGTGCTGCCGAATGTTGTTGCCGCGCATGTGGTTCAGTCCTATGTCGGCAGCTACGGCTCGATGATCCACCCGGTGGCGGCCTGCGCGACGGCGGCGGTGTCGCTCGAGGAGGGTGTCGACAAGATCCGGCTGGGCAAGGCCGAGCTGGTGGTGACCGGCGGCCTGGATGACCTGACGCTGGAAGCCATCATCGGCTTCGGTGACATGGCGGCCACCGCCGACACCGCGATGATGCGCGGCCGGGGCATCGACGACTCGAAGTTCTCCCGGCCCAACGACCGGCGCCGGCTGGGCTTCGTCGAGGCGCAGGGCGGCGGCACCATCCTGCTGGCGCGCGGCGACCTGGCGCTCAAGATGGGATTGCCGGTGCTTGCGGTGGTGGCCTACGCGCAGTCGTTCGGCGACGGCGTGCACACCTCGATCCCGGCCCCGGGCCTGGGTGCGCTGGGCGCGGGGCGCGGCGGCACGGATTCGCCGCTGGCGCGCGCGCTGGCCAAGCTCGGTGTGGGCGCCGACGACGTCGCGGTGATCTCCAAGCACGACACCTCGACGCTGGCCAACGACCCCAACGAGACCGAGCTGCACGAGCGGCTCGCCGACTCGCTGGGCCGCTCCGAGGGCGCCCCGCTGTTCATCGTGTCGCAGAAGAGCCTGACCGGGCACGCCAAGGGCGGCGCGGCGGTGTTCCAGACGATGGGCCTGTGCCAGATGCTGCGCGACGGGGTGATCCCGCCGAACCGCAGCCTGGATTGCGTCGACGACGAATTGGCCGGCTCCGCGCACTTCGTCTGGGTGCGGGACACGCTGCGGCTGGGCGGGAAGTTCCCGCTCAAGGCGGGGATGCTGACCAGTCTCGGGTTTGGGCATGTGTCCGGGCTCGTCGCGCTGGTCCACCCGCAGGCGTTCATCGCCGCGCTGGACCCGGAGCAGCGCGAGACCTACCAGCAGCGTGCGGAGGCACGCCTGCTGGCCGGTCAGCGCCGACTGGCGTCGGCCATCGCCGGCGGCGCGCCGATGTACGAGCGGCCGGCGGACCGCCGCTTCGACCACGGCGCGCCCGAGAAGCGGCAGGAGGCGGCGATGCTGCTGAATCCGGCCGCCCGGCTGGGTGACGACGAGGCCTACGAGGTCCCCGCCGAATGACGTCGGTCATCCGTTAACCTGGCCAGCCATGGGCATCGTCGGAGTGGGGATCGACCTCGTCTCCATCCCTGATTTCGCGGAGCAGGTCGACCAGCCGGGAACCGTCTTCTCCGAGACGTTTACGCCGGGCGAGCGTCGTGACGCCTCGGACAAGAGTTCGTCGGCGGCGCGTCACCTGGCGGCGCGCTGGGCCGCGAAGGAAGCCGTGATCAAGGCCTGGTCCGGGTCGCGGTTCGCCCAGCGGCCCGTGCTGCCGGAGGACATTCACCGCGACATCGAAGTGGTCACCGACATGTGGGGACGACCGCGGGTGCGGCTGACCGGGGATATCGCCAAGCACCTGGCCGACGTGACGATCCACGTGTCGCTCACCCACGAGGGGGATACCGCCGCCGCGGTGGCCATCCTTGAAACGTCCTGAGGGCCTAGCCTCGAGACCATGAGCGATCTCGTTGAGCGGGTCCGCGACGTATTGCCGTCGGTGCGCCGCGATCTCGAGGACTTGGTGCGAATCGAATCGGTGTGGGCCGACCCCGGCCGCCGCACCGAGGTGCACCGCAGCGCCCAGGCGGTAGCGGACCTGTTGTCGCAGGCGGGTTTTGGCGATGTACGCATCGTCAGCGAGGGCGGTGCGCCCGCGGTCATCGCGCATCATCCAGCGCCGGCGGGCGCGCCCACCGTGCTGTTGTACGCCCACCACGACGTGCAGCCCGAAGGCGACCGCGGCCAATGGGCGTCGCCGCCCTTTGAGCCCACCGAGCGCGACGGGCGTCTCTACGGTCGCGGTAGTGCCGACGACAAGGCCGGCATCGCAACGCATTTGGCGGCGTTTCGAGCGCACGGCGGCCGGCCCCCGGTGGGCGTGACGGTCTTCGTCGAAGGCGAGGAAGAATCCGGGTCACCCTCACTGGGCCGATTGCTGGCCGCTCATCGCGACGCGCTGGCCGCCGACGTGATCGTGATCGCGGACTCGGACAACTGGAGCGTCGACACCCCGGCATTGACGGTGTCGCTGCGCGGCTTGGCCGACTGCGTGGTCGAGGTCGCCACCCTCGACCACGGGCTGCACTCCGGGTTGTGGGGCGGCGTGGTTCCCGATGCGCTGAGCGTGTTGGTGCGGCTGCTGGCCAGCCTGCACGACGACGACGGCAACGTGGCCGTCGCCGGATTGCACGAAAGTTCCGCCGCGCCAGTCGATTACCCGACCGAGCGGGTGCGCGCCGACTCCGGCCTGCTGGACGGCGTGTCCGAGATCGGTTCGGGTTCGGTGCCGCAGCGGCTGTGGGCCAAGCCTGCTATCACCGTGATCGGTATCGACACCACACCGGTTGCGGCGGCGTCGAACACGCTGATCCCGCGGGCCCGGGCCAAGATCAGCATGCGGGTCGCGCCCGGTGGCGACGCGGCGGCGCACCTGGACGCGTTGACAGCGCATCTACAGCAACATGCGCCGTGGGGCGCACAGGTGACGGTCACGCCCGGCGACCTCGGCGAGCCGTACGCCATCGACGCCAGCGGCGCGGTGTACGACGCCGCGCGGGCGGCATTTCGGCAAGCGTGGGGCGTCGACCCGGTCGACATGGGCATGGGCGGCTCGATCCCGTTCATCGCCGAGTTCGCCGCCGCATTCCCGCAGGCCAGGATTCTCGTCACCGGCGTCGAAGATCCCGCGACCCAGGCGCACAGCGTCAACGAGAGCCTGCACCTGGGTGTGCTGGAACGCGCGGCGATCGCCGAAGCGCTGCTGCTGGCCAACCTGGCCAACGTGACCGGCGTCTAGACGGACAGGTCGCGCCGAAGTTTCGCGACGTGGCCGGTGGCCTTCACGTTGTACTGCGCGACGGCGATCTTGCCTTTTTCGTCGACCACGAAGGTGGAGCGAATCACGCCCTGCACCGTCCGGCCGTACATCTGCTTCTCGCCGTAGGCGCCCCACGCCGTCAGCACCTTGCGATCCGGATCGGACAGCAGCGGGAACGTCAGCTTCTCGGCATCGCGGAACTTGGCGAGCTTTTCCGGCTTGTCCGGGGAGATGCCGATGACGTCAAGTCCGGCGTCGTTGAGGTCGCGCAGGTTGTCGCGAAAATCGCAGGCCTGCTTGGTGCAGCCGGGCGTCGAAGCCGCCGGATAGAAGTACACGACGACGCGGCGCCCACGGTAGTCGGCCAGGGACACCTTGTTGCCGTCGGCGTCGGGCAGGCTGAAGGTGGGCGCTTTGTCGCCCGGGGCAAGCCGCGTGGTCTCGGTCAACGTGGGTCCTTTCGGTTCACCGGATCGTAGGGGTTATCGCCAGCTGATCTAGGGTAGTGCGTCAGGTGCACAAGGCGAGTTGGAGGAAGAGACGTGGCGGATCGGGACCCCGAGACCATCAAGCGGG
Source organism: Mycobacterium sp. IS-836 (assembly GCF_001954275.1). GTDB lineage: Bacteria > Actinomycetota > Actinomycetes > Mycobacteriales > Mycobacteriaceae > Mycobacterium. The sequence continues at coordinate 213,961 of NZ_MBEU01000068.1, forward strand.
ACATCGACGTCGCCCGCGACCAGCTGGCGTCCACCGTCGACTCCCTCGCCGAGCGCGCAAATCCTCGTCGCCTGGCCGACGATCTCAAGGCCAGGGTGATCGGGTTCGTGACGAAGCCCGCCGTGGCCGTCTCGTTGGTGGGAATCGGCTCGGTGGTCGTCGTCGTGGTGGTCCGCAGGATCAGGAACCGCTGACACGACGCCCTCGGAACCCGAGGGGTTTGATTGGGTGCGCCGTCAGGGTTTCGAACCCCGGACCCGCTGATTAAGAGTCAGCTGCTCTACCAACTGAGCTAACGGCGCCTTGGACGGCCGAGACCGCGTAGGCGACAATAACAGGCGTCCTGCCGCGGAGCGAAATCTCGACCCTTCAAGGGTAGCTGAGACAGCACATCAGAAAAGCGTCCCGCAATACGGTGCTCGTTCGGTACTGAACGCGGCATCCAGCTCGCGTAGGGCACCCCGACGCACCTCGGTGATGCGGTTCGCCCGGACGAGCTCGGAGGCGCGGTGTGCGCCCATATAGAGCGTCCCCAAGTCGCCCAGGCTGAGTTCCACGTCCGGGGGCCCTTCGTGCGGCACACACTTGCCCACACCATCGCGGGTCTGCAAGAGAAATCGGCCCCCGGCGAGCTTGAGCGGGTCCACCACTTCCAGCGCGACCTCGGTGTCGGCGAAGTACCCGCGGACACCGAGTGCTTCGGGCACGTCGTTGATGCGTACCCAGAGAAAGTCGTTGACGCCCATGGTTCGAACGGAACGCTGGTCACGAAGTTTGAGCGGCAGCGGGTCATCGACTGGCACGTCGATCTCTATGTCGTCGAACATCTCCAAAACCAGCAACGTCTGCAACAGCTCGGTATGGGCTTCGTCGGTGATGGGGCAGAAGTCTTGCACGACAACGGTTCCCAGCGGTGGCCGAAACCCGTGCTGCGTCTCGGTGATGACGCGATACGTGAGGAAGCCGTCCGGATGAATCGTGCAATTCAGCGCGGATCGGTTGCCGCGCTGCGTTGATCGGTCTTCCAGATAGTCGGCCCACCACGCGTCGTTGCGCTCGACGGCCCCATCGGTTGCGGCGCACCACCGTTCGTAGATTTCGGGCAAATACCGTCGCGCTTCGGCGGCGTTGACCTCGCGGCCCGGGTTATCGCTCGGCGCGTCCCGCAACTTCGCCGAGCGCCGGTCGATTGAATAGGTGCGGCTGTAAGTGGCCACGCCGGCACCGAAGTTGTCATACATCGCGGTTTGGGTCGGCACCCCACACACGATCGGATAGCCGCGCTCCAATAGCTTGCCCAGCCCCTCGGCGCTGAGCTGCGCCCATATTCCCTTGCCCTGATGCGTCGACGCGACGGCGATCATCGACAGCCACGCGGCCCGCAGGCGGGCGCCGCCCGGCACGGTGAGCCGCGAGCGATAGATGATCGACGTCCCTACCAGGAACGGCCGCTGCGGATCGGAGAAATCCTCGGCGACGAGGATGTCCTCCAATTCGACGCGGCGTTTCCAGGCTTCGACGTCCCGCGCGCCCACCGGATCCCCGAAGGCGCGAGCCTGGTTCTCGTAGACCACCTGCCAGTCGGCTTCGGTTGGATGCCTGATCCTGATGGACTCGTCCGTCGTGTTCATCGCTTATCCAATCCGCTTCTACCCCAGCCAAACCCATACCCGAGTGGCTTACCGTCAAACCTCGCCGCACGTCCGACGGGTCAGAACGGCCAGATTTGGGTATGGGATACGGCAATGCTGCAAGGAATCACTCGGCTCGATATCGCCGTTGTGCTTGCGCTGGGTTCCGCGCTGTGCATCGCGATCGGCGACGTGCTGCAGCAACGAGCGGCACACTGCGTCACCGACGGGGCGGTCGGTCACATCGAGTTGTTCGCCAACCTGTTGCGCAGCCGACGATGGTGGTGGGGCACATTGCTGCTCGCGGCGAGCGTCGCGCTGCAGGCGGCCGCGCTGGGCCAGGGATCGGTGCTACTGGTGCAGGCGCTACTGGTGCTTTCGCTGCTGTTTGCGCTGCCGATCAATGCCAGGCTGTACCACCGCACGGTGAGTGGCGGCGAGTGGATCTGGGCGGGCTTGCTCACCGCCGCGGTGATCGTGATCGTGGTCGTCGGCAATCCGCAGGCCGGTCGTTCGAGCGCGCCCTTGCAAACCTGGGCGGTCGTGGCCGTGGTCCTCGGGCCGCTGTTGGTCGCGTGCGTCGTGGCCGGCCGGGTCTGGGGTGGCTCCGTGGCCGCGGTGCTCTTCGCCTTGGTTTCGGGTTCGCTGTGGGGGGTATTTGCGGTGCTCGCCAAGGAGGTCGTAGCCCGGCTCGGCGATCGGGGATGGGCGGTAACCCAGACTCCCGAGCTCTACGCCCTGCTGCTGGCGGCAGTAGGGGGCGTGGTGTGGAGTCAGGCGGCTTTCCGGGCCGGCCCCTTGACCGCGTCGATGCCGACCTTGCAGATGTCGCAGCCGGTCGTGGCGTCGGTGCTGGGTGTCGTCGTCCTCGGCGAGACGCTGAATGCCGCTGGCGCCGGGCTTGTCGCCCTCTCGGTGGCGGCGCTGGTGACGACGGCGGCCATCGTCAAACTCGCGCGCGTCGAAGCCGTCTCGACCCGCGACGGGGCCCAAATGGAGAATTTGTCGCGATTGTGACGCCCGTCGCCGGTCAATGTCGGCATGGGGAGCGGCCAGAACCCATTAGAATGCATGCACCGATTCTGGTCAGCGGTGACCAAACTCAGCCGATCTTATTGGAAGGCAGCTCGATGATGCCTTTGCGCAGACGCCGATCGTGGCTGCTTGTAGCCATGGTCATGTTTGCTGCGGTCGGTGTTGCATGCGGCAGCAGCCACACGGCCGCACCCGCGAAGGTCATCTTCGACAAGGGCACGCCGTTCGCCGATCTGCTGGTGCCCAAGCTCACGTCGTCGGTGTCCGACGGCGCCGTCGGGGTCACCGTGGACGCGCCGGTGACGGTCAGCGTTGCCGATGGGGTGCTCGCGTCGGTCAGCATGGTCAACGAGAACGGCAAGACGATAAACGGGCAACTCAGCCCGGACGGGCTGCGCTGGTCGACCACCGAGCCGCTCGGCTACAACCGGCGCTACACGCTGACCGCGAAGGCGCTCGGGCTCGGTGGCAGCGCGGCGAACCGCCAGATGAGCTTCGCGACCAGTTCCCCCGCCCACCTGACCATGCCCTACGTCTATCCCGCCGACGGCGAGGTAGTGGGCATCGGCCAGCCGGTGGCGATCCGCTTCGACGAGAACATCGCGAATCGCGCAGCGGCGCAGAAGGCCGTCACCATCACGACCAACCCGCCCGTCGAGGGCGCGTTCTACTGGTTGAACAACCGTGAAGTGCGTTGGCGCCCAGAGCATTACTGGAAGCCGGGCACCACCGTTGACGTGGCGGTGAACACCTACGGTGTCGACTTGGGCGACGGGATGTTCGGCGAAGACAACGTCAAGACGCACTTCACCATCGGCGACGAGGTCATCTCGACCGCCGACGACACCACCAAGACGGTGACGGTGCGGGTCAACGGCGAAGTCGTCCGGACCATGCCGACGTCGATGGGCAAGGACAGCACCCCGACGGCCAACGGCGTGTACATCATCGGTGGCCGGTTCAAACACATCATCATGGATTCGTCGACCTATGGGGTTCCGGTCAACTCGCCCAACGGATATCGCACCGAAGTCGACTGGGCCACGCAGATGTCCTACAGCGGCGTCTTCGTCCACTCCGCGCCGTGGTCGGTCGGCGCCCAGGGGCACACAAACACCAGCCACGGCTGCCTGAACGTGAGCCCCAGCAACGCCGAGTGGTTCTACGACCACAGCAAGAGCGGGGACATCGTCGAGGTTGTGCATACCGTCGGCCCGACGCTGCCGGGGACCGAGGGGCTCGGTGACTGGAACGTGCCCTGGCCGGTGTGGAAGGCCGGCAACGCCAACACCTGAGTGCGTCGGGGCGCGGGCGCTCCGACTGTGGGGTGGCTGACGGGACTCGAACCCGCGACACCCAGGATCACAACCTGGTGCTCTACCAGCTGAACTACAGCCACCATGGCCGCGCCTAGACGCGCAGCGACTGTCGATACTAGCCGGTTGGTGGCTCGGCGGCCGAATCGATTGGCCCGGCCGCTTGCTCTCCGCCGCCGAGATCGGCGACCACCGCCTCGATTTCGCTGGTAGACGGGCCCGGCTGCGGCACGAATGCGGTCTGCCGGTAGAACTTCAATTCCCGGATGGATTCGTGGATGTCGGCCAGCGCGCGGTGGGATAGCCCCTTGACCGGCTGACCGTAATAAATGCGCGGGTACCAGCGCCGGCACAGTTCCTTGATCGAGCTGACGTCGATCATCCGGTAATGCAGAAACGAGTCCAGCGCGGGCATGTCGCGCGCGATGAACGAACGGTCGGTGGCGATCGAGTTGCCCGCCAGCGGCGCGGTCTTGGGCTGCTTGACGTGGGTGCCGATGTAATCCATCACCATCGCCTCGGCGGTCGCCAGGTCTACGGTCGATGCCTTCACTTCGTCGACAAGGCCCGAGCGCGAGTGCATTTCGGCGACTACGTCGATCATCGACGACAGCGCGGCGTCGTCGGCGTGAATGACCACGTCGACGCCGTCGCCAAGAATGTTCAGGTCGGCGTCGGTGACCAGGGCTGCGATCTCGATCAACTTGTCCGAACCCAGGTCCAGCCCGGTCATCTCGCAGTCGATCCACACCAATTCGTCGCGCACAGCGCTCAGCGTAGGCGCACGTGGGACCCCGTCGGGCCCTGCCCCCGCTTGCCGACGGGCAGTAGGGTGGTCGGTGCTTAACCAACGACAGAGGGGCGCGGCACGATGAGCACGGAATCGGCGGCGACACCCGCGCAGCGGATCGCGAGCGGTTACGCCGTCAAAGGCCAGGCGTTGGAATTGGGCACGGTCGTGGTCGACGGCACGGCCGACCCGACCGCTCAGATACGCATTCCGCTGGCCACCGTCAACAGGCATGGCCTGGTCGCCGGGGCGACCGGAACCGGCAAGACCAAGACGCTGCAACTGATCGCCGAGCAGCTCAGCGTCGCCGGCGTACCCGTGCTGATGGCCGACGTGAAGGGCGACCTATCGGGCCTGGCCCGGCCGGGGGAGGCAAACGACAGGACCGCAGCGCGCGCGAAAGACACCGGCGACGACTGGGCGGCGACGGGATACCCGGTGGAGTTTCTGTCACTCGGCACCGGCGGAGTGGGTGTGCCGGTGCGCGCGACGGTCGCCAGTTTTGGCCCGATCCTCTTGTCGAAAGTGTTGGGGCTCAACGCTACCCAAGAATCGACGCTGGGGTTGATCTTTCACTGGGCCAAGGACAACAACCGTCCGCTGGTCACCTTGGACCAATTGCGCGCCGCGATCAGCCATCTGGCCAGCGACGAGGGCAAGGCCGACCTGAGATCGTTGGGCGGAGTGTCCTCGACGACGGCGGGTGTCATCCTGCGCGCCCTGGTGAATCTCGCCGGTGAGGGTGGCGACACGTTCTTCGGCGAGCCGAAGCTCGAGCCGCAGGATCTTTTGCGCGTCGACGACCAGGGCCGCGGCATCATCTCGTTGCTGGAGTTCAGCGGTCAGACTTTGCGCCCGGTCATCTTCTCCACCTTCCTGATGTGGTTACTCGCCGACTTGTTCACCGTGCTGCCCGAGGTCGGTGACGTGGACAAGCCGAAGCTGGTGTTCTTTTTCGACGAGGCGCACCTGCTTTTCACCGACGCGTCCAAGGCGTTTCTCGAGCAGGTCGAGCAGACCGTCAAGCTGATTCGTTCCAAGGGCGTCGGGGTGTTCTTTTGCACGCAGCTGCCCACCGACCTGCCCAACGACGTGCTCTCCCAGCTGGGCGCCCGCGTCCAGCACGCCTTGCGGGCGTTCACGCCGGACGACCAGAAGGCGCTGTCCAAGACCGTGCGCACCTATCCGAAAACCGATGTGTACGACCTGGAGTCGGCGTTGACGTCGTTGGGAATCGGCGAGGCCGTGGTGACCGTTCTGTCCGAGAAGGGCGCACCCACCCCGGTCGCGTGGACGCGCATGCGAGTGCCGCGGTCGCTGATGGCCGCCATCGGCGCCGACGCGGTCGCCGCCGCGGCCAAATCCAGTCCGCTGCAGGCCAAATACGGCCAGACGGTTCAACAGCCGGAGCCGCCGCCGCAGGCTGCCCCACCTCAGCAGGCTCAGCGCGGGCAGTACGAGCCGCTGCCGTTGCCGGACCAGCTCGACGTGCCGCCGATGCCGGAGCCCTACGAGCCCAAGGGCCCCGCGATGTGGGAGGAAATCCTGAAAAACCCGACGGTGAAAGGCTACGTCAACACCGGCATACGCGAGATCATCCGCAATCTCCTCGGCAGCGGACGGCGTCGGAAGTAGCGACTACCCGCCGCCGAGCTTCTTGTAGAAGCTGCCCACGATCGGGGCGACGATGGCGCGGGGGCCGTACCCGCTCGCAACGGACATTGCCTTCGACGTCAGACCGGGGACGACGCGCATCTTGTTGCGCGCCAACGCATCCAGCGATACCTGGGCGGTGTGCTCGGTGGAGATCCACAAGAAGTCCGGCACCAGCCGCTCGACGAGCGTGGCCTCGGCGTCGTCGGGCAGGTCGGTGCGCACCGGACCCGGCGCAAGCAGGGTGACATGCACACCGGAACCGCGGAGTTCGCCGCGTATCGATTCGCTGAAGGTGTTCACGAACGCCTTGGTGGCGGCATAGGTCGCGTTGTAGGGGATCGGCGAATTGCCTGCCGCCGAACCGGAAATCAAGATGCCGCCGGCCTTGCGCTCGATCATGCCGGGCAGCACCGCCAGCGTAAGGTCATGCACCCCAAGGACATTGAGCTGCAGCTGCGCCTTCTCGCCGGCCGGGTCGAGGGCCGCGAGCGGGCCGAACGTCGCGGTGCCGGCGTTGGCGCACAGGATCGAGATCGGGCGGGCGGCCAGTTCGTCGCACAGCTTCGCGCGATCCGCCGGGTCGGCAAGGTCGGCCGGTCGCACTTCCACAGTGACGCGATACTTGTCGGCCAGCCGCGCGGCGAGCTCGGTCAGGATGTCCTCGCGCCGGGCCGTGACGATCAAACTGTGGCCGCGCGCGGCGAGCTCGGTGGCCAGCGCTTCGCCGATGTTTTGCGAAGCTCCGGTGACAACGGCGCGCGCGTCAGGGCTGGGCGCGGGTATCGGCATGCGCCAATCGTAGACAGCCCCCCAACACATAGAGTGCCGGGCATGAGTCAGCCGGATTCGGGTTCGGGCACCGTCGCGCGATCCCGAATCGTGGCGTGGGCGCTGTGGGACACCGGATCCACCGGCCTGAACGCGATCGTGACGACCTTCGTGTTCTCCGTCTACCTGACCAGCAGCGTGGGGGTTGGCTTGCCCGGCCCGACGACGCCGGCGAGTTGGTTGGGTCGCGCCGGGGCCGTCGCCGGTCTCACGGTCGCGGTGCTCGCGCCCGTCGTCGGCGTGTGGGTGGAAGCGCCACACCGCCGGCGCGTGGTGCTGAGCGTGTTGACGGCCCTGGCGGTGACGCTGACCTGTTCGATGTTCTTCATCCACGATCGCCCCGGCTATCTGTGGGCCGGGCTGGTGCTGTTGGGGGCGACCGCGGCGTGCGGTGACCTGGCCAGCGTTCCGTACAACGCGATGCTGCGTCAGCTCTCGACGCCGGCGACGGCGGGCCGCATCTCCGGACTGGGTTGGGCGGCAGGCTATCTCGGCAGCGTCGTGCTGCTGGCGGTGATCTATGCGGGATTCATCTCCGGATCTGGCTCCGGCCCGGGCGCGGTGCGCGGGCTGCTACGGCTTCCCGTCGCCGACGGGCTCTATGTCCGGGTGGCGATGCTGGCGGCCGCGGCGTGGCTCGCGGTGCTGGCGTTGCCGTTGCTGCTCGCCGCGCACCGGCTGCCCGACTCGACGCAGGCGCCCGCGCCCGCCGGGCTGCTCGGTGGCTACCGCAAGCTGTGGCGGGAGGTTTCCGCGGAATGGCGACGCGACCGCAACCTCGTCTACTTCCTCGGGGCCAGCGCGCTGTTCCGGGACGGACTGGCGGCGATCTTCGCCTTCGGCGCGGTGCTGGGGGTCAACGTGTATGGCATCTCGCAGGCCAATGTGCTGATCTTCGGCGTCGCGGCCAGCGTGGTGGCCGCGGTGGGCGCCGTCCTGGGTGGGTTCGTCGACCACCGCATCGGATCCAAACCGGTGATCCTCGGGTCGCTGGCGGCGATCGTCGCCATGGCACTCACCCTGATGGTGCTGTCCGGGCCCGTGCCCTTCTGGATATGCGGACTGCTGCTGTGCATGTTCATCGGGCCGTCGCAGTCGTCGGCGCGCGCCCTACTGCTTCAGATGGCCCACCACGGCAGGGAAGGCGTGGCGTTCGGCCTCTACACCATGACGGGACGGGCCGTCGCCTTCCTGGCGCCGTGGCTGTTCTCGGTGTTCGTCGACGCATTCGGGGCCGTCCGCGCCGGCCTCGGCGGCATCTCACTGGTACTGGTCGCCGGGCTGCTGGGCATGGCGCTGGTTCGGGTCCCGCCGCGCCAACACACAACGGTGAGTAAGACCAGATAACCCTCAGTCGGTGGTGTGGACGAGCAGCACGTCGGTCTTCGCCCTGCGCAAGACGTTTCCGGGCACCGAGCCAAGCCATTTGTCGCTGCGCGTGCCTAGTCCCACGTTGCCGACCACCAACAGATCAGCCTTAACCTCCGCGGCGAGGCGGAACAGCGCGTGTACCGGATCACCCCGAATCGGTCGTGCCTCGATATCCTTCGCTCCGGCCGCCCTGGCTCGGTCCTGGGCCTCCCGCAGGATCGCGTAGATGGCGGCCATTCCGTGCACCTTGTAGTCCCCCTCGTTCCCGAGGGCGACTTCGGCGCGGCCATCAAGCACCCGATCCGGCCGGGCTGGTCTTCCCCAGCCTCCCTTGTCTCCCTTGTTCAGATAAGACAAGTGCGCCATCGCGATGATCAATTTCGCATTATTTTCCGCGGCGAACGCGGCGGCGTGGTCCACCGCATGAAACGACGTGTACGAGCCATCGGTGCCGACGACCAGGGTCTGATAGGCGCTCATATTCTCTCCCAGTCATGCGCGTTTACGTGGTGTCTGTAGCGACCTCTTCCTGGGCGTAATGGATCATCCGCTCGCTCAGGCGGACGAGAGGGTCTTCGTGCCCGCTTGGCATGGTGTAGGCCAGCTGGCGCAGCTCGGTGGCGAATTCGCACAGATCCCGCCTTAGAGACGCATCCTTCATAAAACGACTTCCCACGTCTGTGGAGTGTGTGTAATTGAAATTCCCCGACAAATAAGCGCCCTTGGGGTTTTCCCGATTAGACCGCCGCCGGATGCGCTTACGTGCCCCACATACCCCATCTGCCGTGGACGGCAAACCCAATTTTCACAATTCCCGATGTGAGTAACTCGCGGAGGCGCAATATGCTGTGCGCCACGGGGTTAGAACGTCCTAGTGCCCGGCGGCGTCGCAGATGGTGATGCCCACTCCGACGCGTTGGGTCACCTGGGCCCCGTCCACCGTGAGCGTGCAGGTGACATTGTGGCCGATGTTGATGATCGTGACGCTGGCCGGATGAGTGGGCGAGCGTGACAGGCTAACCTGCTTGCTCCACGGCAGCGCCACGTTGAACTCCGTCTGTATGACGTCGCCGGTGTCCCAGTAGGTGATGCTGATCGCCCGCCCGTCGCCGTTGACGTCGTAGACGACGCTTTGCATCCCGGCGGGTCCGGTGGTCTCGGTGGGCGTGGCGGAGACGGACGGCGGCGGCAGCGGGTATCGCGACCGCGGCGAGGTCCGCGTGGTCGGGGTGGTGGTTTCCGGGCTCGAGCCCGGCATGGCGGGCAGCGGCGGCACGGCGGTCTGTGTTTTGACCGCGCCGTTGGCCAGCACCAGCGCAATTACCAGCGCGACGACCAACAGCACCGCAACGCCGGCGGCGATCAGCAGCCACCGTGGCGACTTCGGGCCTTCCGGCGGCGGGGGACCGGCGCCCTCGGGCGGCAGCTCGCCCGGCGGAGGCTGGCCCTGCTGCCAGTACGCCGGCAACTGATCGGTCGGGCTGGTCTCGTTCAGGCTCTGCGTCCATTGCGGGCCATACCCACCGCCGTACGTGGGGGCATACGGCGCCTGCCCGGCGTAGGCCGGATCGACGGGTGCGGTATTCGGCGGGCCGGGCGGTTCGGATCCCGGGAGAGGGGGACTGAACCGCTCCGTCGGGCGTGGATCGTTCATGTCCACCTCATGGCATGCAGGGTACCTGGCGCGACGCTACGGGCTCCGCTCACTGGCCAGCAACGCCGCGACCGTCATCGCCCGCATCACCGCACGTGACCGCGCCACCCCCGTCGCTCGGGTGCGCGAACTTTCGCCCGCCTTCATGCTGTGCGGCGTCGAGTTCAACAAGCCGAAGACGGCGTGCGCCGTCAGCCGGGCATCGGCTTCGGCCCGCCCGGGGTTCAGCTCGCGCAGCACGCTCACCCATACCTCTACGTACTGGCGCTGGGCTTTGCGCACTTGCTTCTCGGCGGCCTCGGGCAGGTGGGCCAGGTCGCGGTCCTGGATGCGGATCAGATCCGGTTCGCCCAGCGCGAAGTCGAGATGAAAGTCGATCAGGCCGTCCAGCGCCGAGGCGGCGTCGGGGCTGCGGGCCTTCACATCTCGGGCACCGGCGAGCAGCCGGGCGCTGATCCCGACCAGCAACTCGACGAGCAGAGATTCCTTGTTGGGGAAGTGCCGATAGATGGCCGGGCCGCTGACGCCGGCGGCCGCGCCGATGTCCTCCAGGCGCACCGCGAGGAAACCGCGCTCGGCAAACAGCCGTTCGGCGGCGGCCAGCAGTTGCAGGCGCCGGTCTGATTTCAACTGGCTGCGGCGATTTCGCGCGTCAGCGGTACCGGGCCGGCCGTCCGGAACGGACGTCGCCATGACGGGCCTCCGTCCACTCGGTTAATTGCGGCTAACATAGCACGAGTTATCGGTAATTAACTCAGATTGCGGCATGGTCGTCGGTGTGGGCGACGGTCTAGGTTGGTAACCGACCGAGCCGGAGGAACCGTGGCAACAACCGGAGCCGCAGACCTGCTGTCCTACGAGCGCGGTCCGAGCGAGCCTCCGCTGCTCGAGACGACCATCGGCGCCAACCTCGCCGCCACGGCCGCTCGGCACCCACGCGCCGACGCACTCGTCGACGTCCGGGCCGAACGACGGTGGACTTACGGCGAATTGCTGGTGTCCGTGCGGCGTTTGGCCACGGGGTTGGTGCGGGCGGGGATCGGTGTGGGCGATCGGGTCGGCATCTGGGCGCCGAACCGGTGGGAGTGGGTGCTCGTCCAGTACGCGACCGCCGAGATCGGCGCGATACTGGTGACCATCAATCCCGCCTACCGCGCCAGCGAATTGGAGTATGCGCTAAGGCAATCCGAGATCGCGATGGTGATCGCCGCTAGGGGCTTCAAGACCGGCGACTACGCCGCGATGCTGGCCGACGTGGCGCCGCGTTGCCCCCGCCTTAGCGACGTGGTGTTGCTGGACAGCGACCGCTGGAACGTACTCGCCGATACCGACGCCGACACGGACACGCTGAACGAGATCGCGGCGGGGCTGGACCGAAACGATCCGATCAACATCCAATACACTTCCGGCACAACGGGATACCCGAAGGCCGCCACGCTGACCCACCGCAACATCCTCAACAACGGCTACCTGGTGGGTGAGCTGCTCGAGTACACCGCCGCGGATCGTATCTGCATACCGACGCCCCTCTATCACTGCTTCGGCATGGTGATGGGCAATCTGGCGGCCACCAGTCATGGTGCGGCGATGGTGATTCCGGGGCCCGGCTTCGAACCGGCCGCCACCCTGCGGGCGGTGCAAGCGGAACGGTGCACCAGCCTCTACGGCGTGCCGACGATGTTCATCGCCGAGCTGGGCCTGCCGGAATTCGCCGACTACGAGCTGCGCAGCCTGCGCACCGGGATCATGGCGGGCTCGCCCTGCCCGATCGAGGTGATGCGCGAAGTGATCGAACGCATGCACATGCCGGGCATCTCGATCTGCTATGGCATGACCGAAACATCGCCCGTTTCTTGCCAGACCCGCACCGGCGACTCGCTGGAACGGCGCGTCGGCACCGTCGGGCGGGTGGGGCCGCATCTGGAGGTCAAGGTGGTGGACCCGGCCAACGGTGCGACCGTGCCCCGCGGCGTAGCCGGCGAGTTTTGCACCCGGGGCTACTCGGTGATGGCCGGCTATTGGCGCGACCCCGAGCGGACCGCGGAGGTCATCGACGTCGATGGCTGGATGCACACCGGCGATCTGGCCGCCATGGACGCGGACGGATATGTCCGGATCACGGGCCGGATCAAGGACATCGTCGTTCGCGGAGGAGAGAACATCTCGCCGCACGAGATCGAGGAATTCCTGCATACCCATCCCGACATCGTCGACTGCCATGTCATCGGGGTGCCGGATGAAAAGTACGGGGAGGAGCTCATGGCCGTGGTCATGCTGCGCGACGGCGCGGAGCTGCTCACCGTCGAGCGCCTGCGGGAATTCTGCACCGGCCGAATCGCCGGGTTCAAGATCCCGCGGCATCTGTGGATCGTCGACCAGTTCCCCATGACGGTCACCGGCAAGGTCCGCAAAATCGAGCTGCGGCAGCGAGCCGTCGAGCACCTCCACGACCAGGCCTGAGCTCCCTGGACGCGACGGTACGGGTAATGGTATTCTCACCCAGTTAATGAAAATTAACTGAAATCGGCTGGCGCGGCGAGGAGGCATTGCGGCAATGGACAAGGTGTTCGCGACCGCTGCCGAGGCAGTGGCGGACATCGCCGACGGGTCGTCGTTGGCGGTGGGGGGATTCGGGGTCTGCGGCATCCCCGAAGCGCTGATCGTTGCGCTGGTCGATAGCGGTGTCACCGATCTCGAGACGGTGTCGAACAATTGCGGCATCGACGGCGCCGGGCTTGGGTTGCTGTTGCAGCACAAGCGGATTCGGCGGACCACCGGGTCCTACGTGGGCGAAAACAAGGAGTTCGCCCGCCAATTCCTCTCCGGTGAGCTCGAAGTGGAACTCAACCCGCAGGGCACGCTCGCCGAGCGGCTGCGCGCCGGCGGCATGGGAATTCCGGCGTTCTACACACCGGCCGGGGTCGGCACGCAAATCGCCGACGGCGGGTTGCCTTGGCGTTACGACGCATCCGGAGAGGTGGCGGTGGTGTCGCCGGCCAAGGAGACCCGCGAGTTCGACGGCGTCACCTACGTTCTCGAGCGCTCGATCCGCACCGACTTCGCCCTGGTGCACGCCTGGAAGGGTGATCGCCACGGCAACCTGGTCTACCGCGAAGCGGCGGCGAATTTCAATGCCGACTGCGCGGCGGCCGGACGGATCACCATCGCCCAGGTCGAACACCTCGTCGAGCCCGGAGAGATCGACCCCGCCACGGTCCATACCCCGGGTGTCTTCGTCCAGCGGGTGGTGCACGTGCCCAATCCCACCAAGCTGATCGAGAAAGAGACGGTGCGGCCATGAGCTGGAGCAGAGACGACATGGCCGCCCGCATCGCCGCGGAGTTCGAAGACGGCCAATACGTCAACCTGGGCATCGGGATGCCCACCTTGATCCCCAACCACATCCCCGAGGGTGTGCACGTGATCCTGCACTCGGAGAACGGGATTCTGGGCGTCGGGCCGTACCCCAAGCGCGAGCAGCTCGACCCCGACCTGATCAACGCCGGCAAGGAAACGGTCACCACGCTCCCGGGGGCGGCATTCTTCTGTTCCTCAACGTCATTCGGGATCATCCGCGGCGGGCACCTCGATGTCGCGGTGTTGGGCGCCATGCAGGTCTCGGCCACCGGCGACCTGGCCAACTGGACAATCCCGGGAAAGATGATCAAGGGCATGGGCGGGGCGATGGACCTGGTGCACGGCGCCCGCAAGGTGATCGTGATGATGGAGCATGCCGCCAAGGACGGCAGCCCCAAGATCCTCGAGCGCTGCACCCTGCCGCTGACCGGGGTCGCCTGCGTGAATCGCATCGTCACCGAGCTCGCGGTCATCGACATCTGCGACGATGGCCTGCACCTGATCGAGACCGCCCCCGGCGTCTCCGTCGAGGAAGTCATCGCCAAGACCCAACCGCCCCTTACGATTCGAGCGGCCGCACAGTGACCTCCCTGACGGCCGCGCCGTCCTTCGCCGATGAGCACCGCAGGCTGGTCGCGGAGCTGAATTCGAAGCTTGCCGCCGCGGCCCTCGGCGGTAACGAACGCGCGCGGGAGCGTCACGTCAGCCGCGGCAAGCTGCTGCCCCGGGAAAGGGTGGACCGACTGCTCGATCCGGGCAGCCCGTTTTTGGAGTTGTCTCCGCTGGCGGCGGGCGGCATGTACGACGACGAGTCGCCCGGCGCCGGGATCATCACCGGGATCGGCCGGGTGTCGGGGCGCGAGTGTGTGATCGTGGCGAACGACGCGACGGTCAAGGGCGGCACCTATTACCCGATGACGGTCAAAAAGCACCTGCGCGCACAGGAAGTCGCGCTGCAGAACCGGCTGCCCTGCATCTACCTCGTCGACTCCGGCGGGGCCTTCCTGCCGCGCCAGGACGAAGTGTTTCCCGACCGGGAGCATTTCGGGAGGATCTTCTACAACCAGGCGACCATGAGCGCCAAGGAAATTCCGCAGGTCGCGGCGGTCCTCGGCTCGTGCACGGCCGGCGGCGCCTACGTCCCGGCGATGAGCGACGAGGCCGTCATCGTCCGCGAGCAGGGCACGATCTTCCTCGGCGGCCCACCCCTGGTCAAGGCGGCCACCGGCGAGATCGTCTCGGCCGAAGAGCTCGGCGGCGGCGACCTGCATTCGCGGGTGTCTGGTGTCACCGACCACCTCGCGGACGACGACGAGCACGCGCTGCGGATCGTCCGCGCGATCGCGGCCACCTTCGCGCCGCGCGAGCCCAGCCAATGGGAGGCGCGGCCCTCCATCGAGCCCACACATGCCCAGTCCGAGCTCTACGACGTCGTACCGCCGGATCCGCGGGTGCCCTACGACGTACACGAGGTCATCGTGCGGTTGGTCGACGGCAGCGAATTCAGCGAATTCAAGGCCAACTACGGCAAGACCCTAGTGACCGCGTTCGCGCGCATCCACGGCCATCCCGTCGGCATCATCGCCAACAACGGCGTGCTGTTCAGCGAATCCGCTTTGAAGGGCGCGCATTTCATCGAGCTGTGCGACAAGCGCAAGATCCCGCTGCTGTTCCTGCAGAACATCGCCGGGTTCATGGTCGGCCGCGACTACGAGGCCGGGGGCATCGCGAAGCACGGCGCCAAAATGGTCACCGCCGTGGCATGCGCGCGGGTGCCCAAGCTGACCGTCGTGATCGGCGGATCCTATGGCGCGGGCAACTATTCGATGTGCGGGCGCGCGTATTCACCGCGCTTCCTGTGGATGTGGCCCAACGCGCGGATCTCGGTAATGGGCGGCGAGCAGGCCGCGTCCGTATTGGCCACCGTGCGCGGCGAGCAACTCGCCGCGTCGGGCAAACCGTGGTCACCCGGCGACGAGGAGGCGTTCAAGGCGCCGATCCGCGAGCAGTACGAGGACCAGGGCAACCCGTACTACTCCACCGCTCGCCTCTGGGACGACGGGATCATCGATCCGGCCGACACCAGAACATTTGTCGGGCTTGCCCTTTCGGTGTGCGCGCACGCGCCGCTGGAACCGGTCTCCTACGGCGTCTTTCGGATGTGACGATGTTCGAGACCGTGTTAGTGGCCAACCGCGGCGAGATCGCCGTGCGCGTGATCCGGACCTTGCGCCGGCTGGGCATCCGGTCGGTCGCCGTCTACAGCGATCCCGACGCCGCCGCACGGCACGTGCTGGAGGCCGACGAGGCGGCGCGGCTGGGGCCCGCGGCGGCGCGCGAGAGCTACCTCGACATCTCCCGCGTGTTAGACGCGGCGGCGCGCACCGGATCGCAGGCGATCCACCCGGGCTACGGGTTCCTTTCCGAGAACGCCGATTTCGCGGCCGCGTGCGAACGCGCCGAGGTGGTGTTCCTGGGCCCGCCGGTGCGGGCGATCCAGGTGATGGGCGACAAGATCACCGCGAAGAACGCGGTCGCCGCCTTCGACGTGCCCGTGGTGCCCGGGGTGGCCCGGCCGGGCCTGGCCGACGACGAGCTCGTCGCGGCGGCCGACGAGGTCGGCTATCCGGTGTTGATCAAACCGTCGGCCGGCGGGGGCGGCAAGGGCATGCGATTGGTCGACGACCCGGCCCGGCTGCGCGAGGCGCTGCTAAGCGCGCGCCGGGAGGCGGCCTCCTCGTTCGGCGACGACACGTTGTTCCTGGAACGATTCGTGTTGCGGCCCAGGCACATCGAGGTGCAGGTCCTCGCCGATGCGCACGGCAACGTGATCCACCTCGGCGAGCGCGAGTGCAGCCTGCAGCGGCGCCACCAGAAGGTCATCGAGGAAGCGCCCTCGCCGCTGCTCGATCCCGAGACCCGGGCGCGGATCGGCGCGGCGGCCTGCAACACTGCGCGCAGCGTGGATTACGTCGGCGCGGGCACGGTGGAGTTCATTGTGTCCGCCGACCGGCCGGACGAATTCTTCTTCATGGAGATGAATACCCGTCTGCAGGTTGAACATCCGGTCACCGAGGAGGTCACCGGGCTGGATTTGGTCGAGTGGCAGTTGCGGGTGGCGGCCGGCGAGAAGCTGGCATTCGCGCAGGACGACATCGAGCTGCGCGGGCACGCGATCGAGGCCCGGGTGTACGCGGAAGACCCGGCGCGCGGATTCCTGCCCACCGGCGGGCGGGTGTTGCAGGTCTTCGAGCCCGCGGGCACGGGGGTGAGGGTGGACTCGTCGTTGTTGGCCGGGACGGTCGTGGGCAGCGACTACGACCCGATGCTGAGCAAGGTCATCGCCTTCGGCGCCGACCGCGACGAGGCCCTGGCGCGACTCGACCGGGCGCTCGCGCAGACCGCCGTCCTGGGTGTGCAAACCAACGTCGAGTTCCTGCGTTTTCTGCTTGCCGACGAGCGGGTGCGCGCCGGCGACCTGGACACCGCGCTGCTAGACGAGCGGCTCGTCGACTTCGCGCCGCTGCCCGCCCCCGACGACGTGCTCGCCGCGGGCGGCCTGTTCCGGCAGTGGGCGTTGGCCCGTCGCGCCAACGGCGACCTGTGGGCGGCGCCGACGGGATGGCGCGTCGGCGGCAATGCCGCGCCGGTGCGGACCGCGATGCGCACCCCGCTGCGCACCGAGACGGTGTCGGTTTGGGGGCCGCCCGAGGCCGCGACGGTCCAGGTCGGTGACGGTGAGAAGTCTTCCGCGAGTGTGCAAGTCGAGCGATCTCGGCTGAGCGTCACGCTGGACGGCCTGCGCCGCGACTACCGGTGGGCCGAGGCCGACCGGCACCTGTGGATCGCCGACGAGCGCGGAACCTGGCACCTGCGGGAGGCCGAGGAGCAAAAGATCCATCGTGCGGCCGGCGCGCTGCAGGCGGAGATTGTCAGCCCGATGCCGGGCAATGTGATCGCCGTCCAGGTGGATTCCGGTGCCGAGGTCTCTGAAGGCGACGTCGTCGTGGTCGTCGAGGCCATGAAGATGGAACATTCCCTGAGCGCACCGGTTTCGGGACGAGCCGAGGTGCTGGTCTCGGTGGGCGATCAGGTGTCAGTGGACCAGATTTTGGCCCGGCTGATTCCGGACGACGAGCGTAAGGACGAGGCATGACCACAATCACCGCGGGGACTTTGCCCAAGGAATACGAGGATCTCCGCGACACCGTTGCCGACTTCGCGCGCACCGTCGTTGCGCCGGTATCGGCCAAACACGATGAGGAGCACAGCTTCCCGTACGAGGTCGTCGCGAAGATGGGCGAAATGGGGTTGTTCGGGCTGCCGTTCCCCGAGGAATACGGCGGCATGGGCGGCGACTACTTCGCCCTGGCACTGGCCCTCGAGGAGCTCGGCAAGGTCGACCAATCCGTGGCGATCACGCTGGAAGCCGGGGTAGGTCTCGGCGCGATGCCGATCTACCGATTCGGCACCGAGGAGCAGAAGCAAAAGTGGTTGCCCGACCTGACCGCCGGGCGGGCGCTAGCCGCTTTCGGGCTCACCGAGCCGGGTGCGGGGAGCGACGCCGGCGGCACGCGCACGACAGCCCGGCTCGAGAACGGGGAGTGGGTGATCAACGGCAGCAAGCAATTCATCACCAACTCGGGCACCGACATCACGTCACTGGTCACCGTCACCGCGGTCACCGGAACCATCGCCGCGAACAAAAAAGAAATCTCGACGATCATCGTGCCCAACGGCACACCGGGATTCACCGTCGAGCCGGTCTACAACAAGGTCGGCTGGAACGCCTCGGACACCCACGGGCTGACGTTCGCCGACGCGCGCGTCCCGGAGGAGAACCTGCTGGGGGCCCGCGGGACCGGTTACGCCAACTTCCTGTCGATCCTGGACGAGGGGCGGATCGCGATCGCCGCGCTGGCCACCGGGGCCGCGCAGGGCTGCGTGGACGAGAGCGTCAAGTACGCCAAGGAACGCCAGTCGTTCGGCCAACCGATCGGCTCCTACCAGGCGATCAGCTTCAAGATCGCGCGGATGGAAGCCCGGGCGCATGTCGCGCGCACGGCATACTACGAGGCGGCCGCAAAGATGTTGGCGGGCAAGCCCTTCAAGAAGGAGGCTGCGATCGCGAAGATGATCTCCTCGGAGGCGGCCATGGACAACGCGCGCGACGCCACCCAGATTCACGGCGGCTACGGCTTCATGAACGAGTATCCGGTGGCGCGTCACTACCGCGACAGCAAGGTGCTCGAAATCGGGGAGGGCACTACCGAGGTGCAGCTGATGCTCATTGCGCGATCGCTGGGGCTTTCATGACTGACAAGTCAATCGTCCAGCGGGGCTTGTGGTTCGAGGAATTCGAGATCGGCACGACATACCTGCATCGGCCCGGCCGCACCGTCACCGAGGCCGACAACGTGCTGTTCACCACGCTGACCATGAACACCCAATCCCTGCATCTCGATGCGGCCTGGGCGGCCGAGCAGCCCGGCTTTCGCGGTGAGCGGCTGGTGAACTCGATGTTCACCCTCTCGACGCTGGTCGGGCTGTCGGTCGCGCAGCTGACGCTGGGCACCATCGTGGCCAACCTCGGCTTCTCCGAGGTGTCGTTCCCCAAGCCCGTCTTCCACGGCGACACCCTCTACGCCGAGACCGTGTGCACCGGCAAGCGCGAATCGAAGAGCCGGCCCCGCGAAGGCATCGTCACCCTCGAGCACACCGGGCGTAACCAGGACGGCGACGTCGTCGCGCGCGCGGTGCGCACCACGCTCGTGCAGAAACGGCCGGCCGAGGAGACGCAATGAACCTGCGCGCCGCCGGCCCGGCATGGCTGTTCTGCCCGGCAGACCGGCCCGAGCGTTTCGCGAAGGCCGCGGCCGCCGCGGACGTGGTGATCCTCGACCTCGAGGACGGCGTCGCCGAGGGCGACAAGCCCGCGGCCCGCAGGGCCCTGCGCGAGACCCCGCTGGAGCCCGAGCGCACCGTGGTGCGCATCAACGCCGCGGGCACCGACGAGCAGGCCCGCGATCTCGATGCCCTGGCCGAGACCGCTTACACGGCCGTGATGCTGTCCAAGACCGAATCGGCCGCACAGGTGACCGCGCTCGCGCCGCGTGAGGTCGTCGCACTGGTGGAAACCCCGCGAGGCGCGGTGTTCGCCGCCGAAATTGCCGCGGCCGAGGGCACCGTGGCGATGATGTGGGGGGCCGAGGACCTCGTTGCCACGCTGGGCGGCAGCTCCAGCCGTCGGCCCGACGGCACCTATCGGGACATCGCCCGCCACGTTCGGTCCACAATCCTGCTCGCGGCGTCCGCGTTCGGCCGGATCGCGCTCGACGCCGTGCATTTGGACATCGGCGACATCGAAGGCCTGCGGGCCGAGGCGGACGATGCCGTCGCGGTGGGCTTCGGCGGGACCGTCTGCATCCATCCGACCCAGATCCCGGTGGTGCGCGAGGCCTATCGCCCCAGCGAGGAGAAGCTGGACTGGGCGCGAAGGGTTTTGGCGGCGGCGCGGACCGAGCGGGGGGTGTTCGCGTTCGAAGGCCAGATGGTCGACTCGCCGGTGCTCAAGCACGCGGAAATGATGCTGAGGCGGGCCGGCGAGCCCGCCTGAACCGGGCGCGACACGTTCGCTGCGAATCGGCGATCAACCAGGTCTCTTCGCGTTTGAGCGCATAATGGAAAGTGCGCCAGTGTCGCGGCGAGCGGAGCCTTTCGTGCAGCTGGTTTGCTGACCTGACCCGTCACGCGGCCCTGAGCAAGGGAGGCGTTATGGCGGATATGTCTCGGATGCCGATGACCGTCGACCTCGAGCCGGTGCAGCTGATCGCCGCGGACGGCACGCCGACCGCCGAACGCCGTTACAGCCGCGACCTTCCCGCCGAGACGCTGTGCTGGCTCTACGAGACGATGGTCGTCACCCGGGAGCTGGACACCGAATTCGTCAACCTGAAGCGCCAAGGCCAGTTGGCGTTGTTCGCATCGTGCCGTGGCCAGGAAGCCGCCCAGGTCGGCGCGGCGGCCTGCCTGCGCAAAACCGACTGGCTGTTTCCCCAGTATCGCGAGTTGGGCGCGTTCCTGGCGCGCGGCATCCCGCCCGGACACGTCGGGGCCGCATGGCGCGGAACCTGGCACGGCGGGCTGGAATTCACCAAGAAATGCTGTGCCCCGATGTCGATTCCGATCGGCACCCAGACGCTGCACGCCGTCGGGGCGGCGATGGCCGCACAACGCCTCGGCGAAGACTCGGTGACAGTGGCTTTCCTCGGCGACGGCGCCACCAGCGAGGGCGACGTGCACGAGGCGCTGAACTTCGCGGCGGTGTTCACCACGCCTTGTGTGTTCTATGTGCAGAACAACCAGTGGGCGATCTCGGTGCCGGTCTCCAGACAGACCGCCGCACCCTCGATCGCGCACAAGGCGATTGGCTATGGGATGCCCGGTATCCGGGTGGACGGCAACGACGTGCTGGCGTGCTATGCCGTAATGACCGAAGCCGCGGCCCGCGCCCGGGCCGGCGCCGGCCCGACGTTGATCGAGGCGGTCACCTATCGGCTGGGCCCGCACACCACCTCCGATGATCCGAGCCGGTATCGGACTCAGGAAGAAGTCGACCGCTGGGAGGCGTTGGACCCAATTCCGCGCTACCGCACGTACTTGCAGGGCCAGGGGCTGTGGTCGGAACGCCTGGAAGACCGGGTCGCTGCCCGGTCGAAGCGAATGCGGGCCGAACTGCGCGACGCGGTGTTCGACGCGCCCGACATCGACATCGACGAAGTCTTCACCACCGTCTACGCCGAGATGACGCCGGGATTGCAGGCGCAGCGCCAACAGCTGCGCGCCGAATTGGGGAGGCTCGCATGACGCAGCTTGCCGATCGTCCGGTCGGACCCGATGAAGCGCTGACGGCGACCGTCGACGAGGTCGCGCTGGCCCCACCACAGCTGACCATGGTGCAGGCACTCAACCGCGCGCTGCACGACGCGATGGCCGCGGACGAGCGGGTCCTGGTGTTCGGCGAGGACGTGTCGGTCGAGGGCGGGGTGTTCCGGGTCACCGAGGGACTTGCCCGGACGTTCGGTGAGGACCGATGTTTCGACACTCCGCTGGCGGAGTCCGCGCTGATTGGGATCGCCATCGGACTGGCCCTGCGCGGCTTCGTGCCGGTGCCCGAGATCCAGTTCGACGGCTTCTCCTATCCGGCGTTCGATCAGGTGGTCAGCCACCTGGCGAAGTACCGCACCCGCACCCGCGGCGAGGTGAACATGCCCGTCACCGTACGCATACCGTCGTTCGGCGGTATCGGTGCGGCCGAGCATCATTCGGATTCCACCGAGTCGTACTGGGCGCACACCGCCGGCTTGAAGGTGGTGGTCCCGTCGAACCCCTCCGACGCGTATTGGCTGCTGCGGCACTCGATTGCCTGCCCGGATCCGGTGATCTACCTAGAGCCGAAGCGGCGCTATCAGGGTCGCGGTGCGGTCGACGTCGACCGGCCCGAACCGCCCATCGGCCGGGCGATGGTGCGCCGCCCTGGCACCGACGTCACCGTCATCACCTACGGCAGCCTGGTGAACACCGCCGTCGCCACGGCGGAAGACGCTGAGCGGCAACGCGGTTGGAGCCTGGAGGTCATCGATCTGCGCTCGCTGGTGCCTCTGGACTTCGACACCGTCGCCGCATCGATCCATCGGACGGGGCGCTGCGTGGTGATGCACGAGGGGCCACGCAGCCTGGGCTATGGCGCCGGTTTGGCCGCACGAATCCAGGAAGAGATGTTCTACGAGCTGGAAGCGCCGGTGTTGCGCGCGTGTGGATTCGACACGCCCTATCCGCCGGCGCGGCTGGAGAGGTTGTGGCTGCCGGGCCCCGACCGGCTGCTGGACTGCGTCGAGCGCGCGTTGGAGCAGCCATGAGCGCCGACGAGCGGATCAAATCGTTCCGGGTGCCCGATCTTGGCGAGGGACTCCAAGAGGTCACGGTGTCATGCTGGAACGTCGCGGTCGGCGACGAAGTCGAACTCAATCAGGTTCTGTGTTCGGTCGAAACCGCCAAGGCCGAGGTGGAGATCCCGAGCCCGTACGCGGGCCGGATCGTCGAAACGTTCGGCGCCGAAGGCGATGTGCTCAACGTGGGCGCGGTGCTGGTCCGGATCGACACGGCGCCGGCGAGCGGCGAGGCGCCGGCGGCCAACGGCCAGCCCGCGGTTCCCACGCTGGTCGGCTACGGCGCGGACGCGGACATCGACGTCAGCCGCCGCCGTGGCCGGCCGCGCGCCGCTCCTCCGGTGCGCAAATTGGCCAAGGAGCTCTCCGTCGACCTTGCCTCGATACAGCACCGCGGGGTGATCACCCGCGGCGACGTGCTTTCGGCCGCCAAAGGGACTGAAGCCGAATCCGATATTCGGCCAGTGCACGGCGTGCAGGCGCGGATGGCGGAGAGAATGGCGTTGTCCCACAAAGAAATTCCGGCTGCGAAGGTAGCCGTGGGCGTCGATTGCAGCGAATTGCTGCGGCTGCGCGACCGGTTCCGTGCGGCCCACCAGGAGATCACGCCGTTCGTGCTGACCCTGCGGATGCTGGTTGTCGCGTTGACCCACAACCAGATTCTCAACTCGACGTGGGTCGATTCACCCGACGGACCGCAGGTGCACGTCCATCGTCACGTACACCTGGGCTTCGGGGTGGCGACCAAGCGCGGGCTGCTCGTGCCGGTGATCACCGACGCCCAAATCAAGACGACCCGCGAATTGGCAAGCCGGACAGCCGAATTGATCGAGGGCGCGCGCGCCGGCGCGCTGGCGCCCGCCGAGCTGCGCGGCTCGACGTTCACTGTCTCGAATTTCGGGGCCCTGGGCGTCGACGACGGCATGCCGGTGATCAACCACCCCGAGGCCGCCATTCTGGGCATGGGAGCGATCAAGCCGCGCCCGGTGGTCGTCGCGGACGAGGTGGTGGTGCGTCCGACGATGACGCTGGCATGCGTGTTCGACCACCGCGTCGCCGACGGCGCCCAGGCGGCCCAATTCGTCTGCGAGCTCAGGGATCTGATCGAGTCGCCGCAGACCGCGCTGCTGGACCTTTAGCTGCCAGGAACGAGCAACTCCATGGGAAACGAACTCGCGCTAGACGTCAACCTCATTTACTGGCTCATGTTGGGCCTGTTCTTCGTGTGCCTCCCCGTGGGCCGTGGAGAAATCCGGCGCGCCCGGGCCAGAGCGTTAGAGGCCGAAGTCGCGGCGGCGGTGGTGTCGGCGGCGGAGGCGGTGATCGCCGCCGCCGAGGTGCGGTTACTCCGCGAGCATCCCGAACTATTCACCTAAACCCTGCCGCCGATCAGGGAATTAGGAGAGCATGGACGGATGAAGGCACTGATGGGCGCGTCGGCGGTGGTGGTGATGGCGCTAGCTTCCCTCTCCGCTCCGTCGGCACAAGCCCACGCCGACGATCCCTGTGTCGGCATCACCGATCCTGCCGCTCACCAGGCTTGCATCGACGCACTGCCGCCCGATGACCCCGCGCGCGGATACCAGGGCAACTGCCACGCGAGCCCCGATTACGGAGCGGAGGGCCAAGTTTGCCGGGACTTCTGGGTCCGAAAGTCCCCGAATGGAGCAAGCGGCGTCCACGGCGCTATTGCTCGGCGTTAGGGGTGGGGCGGCACCGGGCACCAGAACAGGCCGCAATTGAAGTTCGGCTGGTGGAATGGCGGTGGCGGCGGGTGCGCCGGCGGGTTGTCCGTGTCCCAGCACTGATTCCAGTATTTGTTCTCGCCCCATGCCGGGTTCCAGGGTTGGTTCGGGCACCAGTAGACCTGCGGCGCAACGCCCGGCTGGGCCGCTGCGACCCCTGGGGCCAATCCGAATCCAGCGGTGGACAGCAGCGTTCCGGCGATGAGCCGCTTGACGGTGGGGGTGATCATGGCGTCCTTCCCTCGAATGCGCCACCTCGTTCGGCGTCGTCGCGGACAGTCCACATGTGCCGGCTAGCTACCGATCCCAAAATTTACCGACCACATATTGCCGGGGCGAACGCTATTTGCGGCGGGCCGCGGCCAACCGTGCGGCGAACTCCGGCGACTGGATGGAGTAGACCTGCGGGCCCAATTCGGTGCGCATCGCGAATTCGTGGTGCTCGTTGTCCAGCGCTCCGGGACTGGCAGTGGCGCGCATCGTGGCCTTGGTTGCCAGGACCACGTCACGCGGCGCGCCGGCGGGCCCGGACGCGAGCTCCAGCGCTGCGGCCACGGCGTCGTCGGCCACGCTGAGAGCCAGCCCGTGGCGCACGGCGGCTTCGGCGTCGAAGCGCATGCCGAACAGCAGCGCTGCGCGCGCCACCTGCGGGCCAACCGCCCGCTGCAGCATCCATGTCGCGCCGCCGCCGGGGTGCAGTCCGAGCTTCTGGAAACGCGCGTCGAACAACGCCGCTGGCCCGGCGATGCGCACGTCGGCGGCCAGCGCCAAGTTGAGCCCGGCGCCGACGGCGGGGCCGTTGACCGCGGCGATTGTGGGCAGCGTGCAGTTGCCGACGGCCATGAAGCCGTCGTAGATCCGCGTCAGCCCCGACTCCGCCGCTCCGCCGCCCGCGGCGCCCAGCGCGCTGAGGTCGGCACCCGCGCAGAATGCCTTGCCCGCCCCGGTGACCACTACGGCGTGCACGTCGGCGTCGGCTTCGGCCCGCTCCACGGCGGCGCGCAGCAGCGCCGACATCTCGGCGGTGAACGCGTTGCGGCGGTCGGGGTCGTTGACGGTGATGACTGCGACGTGCTCGTCGACGCGGTAAAGGACTAGGTCGGACTGGGTCATCGCCAAAGACTACGTCGCGGACCCGGCGGTCCCGCGCCTAGATTTCCCCCACCTCGTCCGCGTAGCGCCCGGGGCTGACCAGCGACGCCAACGCGCCAATCAACGTCATCAGTGCCGCAGCGACGAACACCACCACCAGTCCGGCGTGGAACGGCCCCGAGATCAGCTCCGGGAAGAACGACTTGCCGGTGAGCACACCGGCGTTGACCCCAGGCTGCTGCAGCGCATGCGATCGGGCGAGCAACTCCGCGATGGGGTTGTAGCCAAGAAACGCCGCGAACAGGCTGCCCACCGGGGGCAGGCCGGCGACATCCCGCGCCACCGCCGCTGACACACCCTGCGCTTGCAGCCCGCCGTCCAGTGCCTGCGGCAGCGTGTTCGCCAGCCCGACGACCATCAGCGAGAAGAAGACGCCGATCGACAGCGCCGAACCGGCGTTGAAGAACGTAGCCCGGACACCGGACGCGGCTCCGCGTTGATCGGCCGGGACGCTCGACATGATCGTGGCGGTGTTGGGTGCGGTGAAGACGCCCCCGCCCAGCGCATTGAGGAAAATCAGCAGCGCGAAAACCGGGTAGTCGAAATCCACCGGAATCATCACCAGGCCGATGAACGTGGCCGACATCAGCAGCATCCCCGCGACCGCGAACGGTCGCGCGCCGAACCGGTCCGCCAGCCACCCCGCCACCGGCGCCGCGATCAGGAACCCGATCGTCGCCGGCAGCATGTAGATGCCCGCCCACAGGGGCGTCGACTCGAAGCTATATCCACGAAGCGGCAACCAGATGCCCTGCAACCAGATGATGAGCATGAACTGCAAGCCGCCGCGGCCGCTCGACGACATCAGGTTGGCCAGGTTGCCCATCCCGAATCCCGCCGACCGAAACAGTCGGATGTCGACCATCGGCTGCGCCGCTCGCAACTCGATGATGCAGAACGCGGCCAGTAACAACAGCCCGACGGCGATCGAGCCCAACACCAACGGGTTCGTCCAGCCCGTCGCTCGGCCACCGTAGGGCTGAATGCCGTAGGTGATACCAACCAGCACGACGGTCAACCCGACGGCGAACGTCACGGTGCCGGGCCAGTCCAGCGGGCCGGGCGTGCGCATCCCGATCTCGTGCAGCGAGCGCACGCCCCAGACGGTCCCCAGCACGCCGATCGGCACACCGACCCAGAAGATCGCCCGCCAGTCCCACTCCGCCAGCACGCCCCCGATCAGCAGGCCGAGGAACGAGCCGGCCACCGCGGCCACCATGTTGAATCCCAGTGCCATGCCCCGCTGGTTGCTCGGGAAGGCGTCGGTGAGAATCGCCGCCGACAGTGCCATCAAGATTGCGCCGCCGATGCCCTGGATCACGCGCCAGCTGATCAGCCACATCGCGCCCGCGCCCTGGTGGAAAGGGTCGAACGACAGCGCGATCGCCGCGAAGGTGAATACCGCGAAGCCCACGTTGTAGATGCGGACCCGGCCGAACATGTCGCCGAGGCGTCCGACCAACACCACCAGGACCGCGGTGACCACCAGGTAGCCCATCAGCATCCACAGCAAATAGCCGATGTTCGACGGGGCCAGCGGATCCAATCCGATCCCACGGAAGATGGACGGCAACGAGATCAGCACGATCGACGCGTTGATCATCGCCAGCAGCATGCCGAGGGTGGTGTTCGACAGCGCGACCCACTTGTAGTGGGGGTGGTCGACGTCCCATCGGAGGCGACGACCCTCCGGTTCGGCCGGGGCCAGCGTCGGGTTCGTCGCGGCGGGGCCCATCAACCCAAAACGCATAGGCATACAAACTAATGGAAGCCGCGCAGGCACCTGACCCCAGGGGCTCACACGCGGCGCCGAATTTCCCCGCGCCGCTCGGTTGAGTTAGCTGGCGGCCCGCGAGCAAGGCGCTCAACGCGCCGCTCACCGCCTCCATTCCGCGTTCACCACACCGGCGACTCGGACCGCCGAATTGTCTGGAAGCCCGGCCAGGCGTTTGCCGGTGCCCCCGGCACGACTCGAACGTGCGACCTAGGGATTAGAAGGCCCTTGCTCTATCCACCTGAGCTACGGAGGCAATGTGCAGGTCAGTCTATCTAATCGGGCCGCAGATCCGATTAGCTGGCCGCCACGCGCGCGAAAAGTCTTCCCGCGCCGGGCTTATCGGTTATGGTGTGAGCCTCGACACACGCACAACACCGGCTGGTAAACAGCCGTTAACCGCAACGAGGCGTGTGCATAACGTCGAGGGGTGGCGGTGCAATGGGCGTGGCCATGGACTTGACCTCGCGGTGCTCGTGGGCAGGTGCCCAGGCACTGCGCTTGGCGGCCGATGCCAGAGATACCTATCGGGCCGGCGCGCTGCTGCTGCGCGGCTCGCCCTTCGCGGTTAGCTGGTTTGCCGGCTGGCTGTCCGCGGAGTTTCCCCCGCATGTCGTGACCGGGCACGCCCTGTCCCGGGTATCGCGCCCATCCATCGGCCGCGTCGGCACCAGCTGGGCCGCGCAGCGTGCGGATCAAGCCCTCACCGCGGCGCTCGAGGAGTCCTTCGGAGCGGACTTCCGCGACCTGGTCTGCCATCCGACCTGCGAGCAGTCCGCGTGCGCGCCCCGCGATGGGCTGATACGGATGCCGGGGCCGCACCGCAAGTACGCGCGGCACACGTCCGACATCTCCTACGGCCCCGGCGGGCGCCACCTCCTGGACATCTGGCGGCGTCATGATCTCCTGCCGGGCCGGCGCGCGCCGGTGCTGATACAGGTTCCCGGCGGGGCGTGGGCCGTCAACGGCAAACGCGGCCAGGCGTACACGCTGATGAGCCGGATGGTGGAACTCGGCTGGATCTGCGTCTCCATCGACTACAGCAGGAGCCCGCGGTCCACATTTCCGGCCCACATCATCGACGTGAAGCGGGCCATCGCGTGGGTCCGGGAAAATATCGCCGACTACGGCGGCGACCCCGATTTCATCGCGATCACCGGCGGGTCCGCGGGTGCGCACCTGGCGTCGTTGGCCGCGCTCACCCCCAACGACCCCGAGTTTCAGCCTGGCTTCGAAAACGCCGACACGACGCTGCAGGCCGTCGCACCGTATTACGGCGTCTACGACTTCACCAGCACCGAGAACATGCACGAGCTGATGATGCCGTTCCTCGAGCAGATCGTGATGCGTGCTCGCTACGCCGATGCCCCCGAAAAGTTCAGGGCGGCATCGCCGATTTCATACGCGCATGCCGAGGCGCCCCCGTTCTTCCTGCTGCACGGCGAGAAGGACGAGCTGGTTCCGTGCGGCCAGGCCCGCGCGTTCTGTGCGGCCCTGCGGGCGGCCGGGGCGCGCACGGTGGCCTACGCCGAGCTCGCCAACGCCCACCACGCGTTCGACATCACCCCGACGGTTCGATCGCGGCTGGCCGCCGACGCCGTCGCCGACTTCCTAGGCGTCGTCTACGGGCGGCGCACCCACTCGCTCGTGGATTCGTTGCCGCTGACGGCTTCTTCGGCCAGCTGAGCCGCGCCGCCCGCACGCGATCTCCGTGCCGGGGCCGCGCCTTTCACCAGCGCGTCAAGCCGACTAGCGTTGTGTTGGCTACTGGATTGGCAAGTCCGAGGCAGGAGGCTTGGTCCGCGGTGAGAAGGTTGGCGCGTCGAGTTGACGATCATGGCTGAGTCCGTCGAGACGGTTGGATTGTCCGACGAACTAGGGCCGGTCGACTATCTGATGCATCGGGGGGAGGCGAACCCCCGGACCCGGTCGGGAATCATGGCGCTGGAGCTCCTCGACTCGACGCCGGACTGGGAGCGGTTTCGGGCGCGGTTCGAAAACGCCTCGCGGCGGGTGTTGCGCCTGCGGCAGAAAGTTGTGGTGCCGACGCTGCCGACGGCGGCGCCGCGCTGGGTCGTCGATCCCGATTTCAATCTCGACTTCCATGTGCGCCGGATGCGTGTATCGGAACCCGGCACCCTGCGTGAGGTATTCGATCAGGCCGAGGTGATCCTGCAGTCGCCGATGGACATATCGCGCCCGCTGTGGACCGCCACCCTGGTCGAGGGTCTGGCCGACGGCAAGGCTGCGACGCTGCTGCATGTGAGCCACGCCGTCACCGACGGTGTCGGCGGTGTCGAGATGTTCTCGCAAATATATGACCTCGAGCGCGATCCACCCGCCAGGCCGACGGCCCCGCAACCCATTCCGCAGGATCTAACCCCCAACGACTTGATGCGCCAAGGCATCAACCACCTTCCCATCGCCATCGTCAACGGCGTGTTGGGTGCGGTGTCCGGCGCGGCATCGGCGGCCGGGCGAGCGGTCTTGGACCCGGTGTCCACGGTGTCGGGAATCGTCGGCTACGCCACGTCGGGCATGCGGGTGATCAATCGCGCCGCCGAGCCCTCGCCGCTGTTGCGGCGCCGCAGCCTGGCCACCCGCACCGAAGCCATCGACATCCCGCTCTCCGATCTGCACAAGGCCGCAAAGTGCGGAGGCGGGTCGATCAATGATGCCTACCTCGCCGGCCTGTCGGGCGCGCTGCGGCGCTACCACGAGGCCCTCGGCGTCCCGATCAGCACGCTGCCGATGGCGGTGCCGGTCAACCTGCGGGCCGACGCCGACACCGCCGGCGGCAACCGGTTCACCGGCGTCAACCTGGCGGCACCGTTGGGCACCGCCGACCCGGTCGCCCGGATGAAGAAGATCCGCGCGCAGATGACGCAGCGCCGCGAGGAGCCGGCGATGAACATCATCGGCTCCATCGCACCGGTGCTGAGCGTCCTGCCGACGGCGGTCCTGGAGGGAATCACCGGTTCGGTCATCGGCTCCGACGTGCAGGCCAGCAATGTACCGGTCTATCCGGGGGACACCTACATCGCCGGCGCAAAGATATTGCGGCAGTACGGGATCGGCCCGTTACCCGGGGTGGCGATGATGGTGGTGCTGATTTCCCGCGGCGGCTGGTGCACCATCACCGTGCGCTACGACCGTGCCTCGGTGCGAAACGAGGCGTTGTTCGCCCGATGCCTGCTCGACGGTTTCGACGAGATCCTGGCGCTGTGCGGCGACCCGGCGCCGCGCGCGGTCCCGGCATCGTTCGCCGAGCCGGCCGGGTCGGCGCCGCGCTCGGTGGCCGGCTCATGAGCCCCGCCGACGAGCGGGACATGCGGCTGCCCGGCTCGGTCGCCGAGATCCTCGCCAGTCCACCCGGCCCCAAGATCGGCGCGTTCTTCGACCTCGACGGCACCTTGGTTGCCGGGTTCACGGCCGTCATCCTCACCCAGGAGCGCTTGCGGCGCCGCGACATGGGCGTCGGTGAGCTGCTCGGCATGGTCCAGGCGGGTCTTAGCCACACGCTCGGGCGCATCGAGTTCGAAGACCTCATCGGCAAGGCCGCCTCGGCGCTGGCCGGGCGGCTGATCGACGATCTGGAGGAGATCGGCGAGCGGCTCTTCGTGCAGCGGATCGAATCGCGCATCTATCCGGAGATGCGCGAGCTGGTGCGCGCCCACGTGGCCCGCGGCCACACCGTCGTGCTCAGCTCGTCGGCGCTGACCATCCAGGTCAATCCGGTGGCCCGCTTCCTCGGCATCACGAACACGCTCACCAACAAGTTCGAGACCAACGAAGACGGGTTGCTCACCGGCGGGGTCGTCAAGCCGATCCTGTGGGGGCCGGGCAAAGCCGCTGCGGTGCAACGGTTTGCGGCCGAGAATGACATCGACCTCAAAGACAGCTACTTCTACGCCGACGGTGACGAGGACGTAGCCCTGATGTACCTCGTCGGCAATCCGCGGCCGACGAACCCCGAGGGCAAGATGGCCGCCGTCGCCAAACGTCGCGGCTGGCCGATTCTGAGATTCAACAGCCGCGGTCGCGTGGGACTTCGGCGGCAGGTGCGAACGCTCGCCGGCTTCGGTTCGATGTTTCCGGTCGCGGCCGGCGCGGTGGGCATTGGTCTGCTGACCGGTAGCCGGCGCCGCGGCGTGAACTTCTTCACCTCCACCTTCTCCCAGTTGTCGCTCGCGATCGCGGGTGTGCACCTGAACGTCATCGGCAAAGAGAACCTGACCGCGCAACGGCCCGCAGTGTTTATCTTCAACCACCGCAACCAGGTTGACCCCGTCATCGCCGGGGCGCTGGTGCGTGACAATTGGGTCGGCGTGGGCAAGAAGGAACTGGAAAAGGACCCGATCATGGGCACGCTCGGCAAGCTGCTCGACGGGGTGTTCATCGATCGCGACGATCCCGTCGCCGCGGTGGAGACCATGCACGCGGTCGAAGATCGGGCCAAGAACGGCCTTTCGATCGTGATCGCACCCGAGGGCACTCGGGTGGACACCACCGAGGTCGGTCCCTTCAAAAAGGGACCGTTCCGCATCGCGATGGCGGTGGGAATTCCCATCGTGCCCATCGTGATTCGCAACGCCGAGATCGTGGCGGCCCGAAACTCGACCACGATAAATCCGGGCACGGTCGACGTCGCGGTGTTCCCGCCGATCCCCGTCGACGGCTGGACATTGGACACGCTGCCGGAGCGCATCGCCGAGGTGCGCCAGCTTTATCTCGACACGCTGGCCAACTGGCCCGTCGACGAGCTGCCCGAGGTCGATCTGTACGCCGAGAAGAAGGCGGCGAAAAGAGCCAAGCCGGCGGCCAAGACCGCCGCGCGCAAGGCCCCGGCGAAGAAGGCCACCGCAAAGAAAACCGCCGGGAAGAAAACCGCCACGAAGAAGGCGGCCGGTAAGAAGGCGGCCGGTAAGGCCACGCCTGATCCGCATGCGTCCAAGGTCGCTCTCAAAGACGGTGAGGTACAACAGCCTTCACGTCCCCGAGGGCGGCCGTGACGCAACCGGCCGCAGATACCAGCGCGGTATTGGCCGCGCAGGACTCGCTGGTATTGGCGTCCATGCACACCGGCGTCGAACGGGAGCTGGTGATGGATTGGCTGGGCAAGCAGCGCGCCCGGCACCCGGAAAGCAGATTCGACGTACTGAAATTGCCGTCGCGTGATGCGCCACCGGCGGCGCTGACCGCTCTCGCCGAGCAGCTCGAGTCCGGCTCCGAATCCGCCGACGACCGGTTGGTAGTTCCGGTGCGCGTGTTCTGGCTGCCGCCCGCGGATCGGGGCAGAATCGCCAAGGTGGCCGGGCTGCTGCCCGGCCGAGATCCGTACCACCCCAACCAACGTCAGCAACGGCACATCCTGCGCGATGCCCCCCACCGCGCGCGGGTCGTCGCCGGCGAGCCCGCCAAGGTGTCCGAACTCCGGCAGCAGTGGCGCGACACCACCGTCGGGGCGGACAAGCGCGACTTCGCGCAGTTCGTCACCCGCCGCGCCATCTTGGCGATGGAACGCGCCGAGTACCGAATCCTCGGGCCGCAGTACAAATCTCCGCGGCTGGTGAAGCCGGAAATCCTGGCGTCCACCCGGTTTCGCGCCGGCCTGGAAAAGATCCCGGGCGCGACCGTCGAAGAAGCCGGCAAGATGCTCGACGAACTGGCCACCGGCTGGAGCAGGGTGTCCGTTGACCTGGTCGGCGTCCTCGGCAGGGCGCTCAGCCGGGGATTCGATCCGGACCTCGACTACGACGAGTATCAGGTCGCGGCGATGCGCGCCGGGCTGGAAGCACATCCGGCGGTGCTGCTCTTCTCGCACCGGTCCTACATCGACGGCGCGGTGGTGCCGGTGGCGATGCAGGAGAACCGGTTGCCGCCGGTACACGTCTTCGCCGGCATCAACCTCTCGTTCGGGTTGATGGGGCCGCTGCTGCGGCGCTCCGGCGTCATCTTCATCCGCCGCAACATCGGCGCCAACGCGCTCTACAAGTACGTCCTGCGCGAGTACGTCGGCTACATCGTCGAGAAGCGGTTCAACCTGAGCTGGTCGATCGAAGGAACCAGGTCACGCACCGGAAAGATGTTGCCGCCCAAGCTCGGTCTGCTGGCCTATGTGGCCGACGCCTACCTCGATGGCCGCAGCGAAGACATCCTGCTGCAGCCGGTGTCGATCAGCTTCGACCAGCTACACGAGACCGCCGAATACGCCGCGTACGCCCGCGGCGGCGAAAAGACACCCGAGGGCATCCTGTGGCTGTACAACTTCATCAGGGCCCAGGGCGAACGCAACTACGGCAAGATCTACGTGCGCTTTCCCGAAGCCGTGTCGATGCGCGAGCACCTCGGTCCGCCGCACGGTCCGTTGGCCCAGGATCCGGACGCCAAACGGCTTGCGCTGCAGAAGATGTCGTTCGAAGTCGCGTGGCGGATTTTGCAAGCGACGCCGGTGACCGCGACGGGATTGGTGTGTGCGTTGCTGCTGACCACGCGGGGCGCGGCCTTGACGCTGGATCAGCTGCATCACACCCTGCAGGATTCGCTGGACTACCTCGAGCGCAAGCAAACCCCGATGTCGACCAGCCTGTTGCGGCTGCGCTCCCGCGACGGAGTGCGCGCGGCGGTTGACACGTTGTCCAACGGTCACCCGATCACCCGCGTCGACAGCGGCCGGGAACCGGTGTGGTGCATCGCACCCGAGGAGCAGCACGCCGCGGCGTTCTACCGCAACTCCCTGATACACGCCTTCCTGGAGACCTCGATCGTCGAACTTGCCCTCGCGCACGCCAGACGCGCGAAAGGCGATCGCATGGAGGCGTTTTGGGCCCAGGCGATGCGGTTGCGCGATCTGCTGAAGTTCGATTTCTACTTCGCCGACTCGGCGGCGTTTCGGCACAACATCGCCGCGGAGATGGCCTGGCACGACGATTGGGAGGCCCACGTTGCCGCCGGGGGCGACGAGATCGACGCGATGCTGTTTTCCAAGCGGCCGTTGATGGCGGACGCGATGTTGCGGGTGTTCTTCGAGGCGTATGAGATCGTCGCCGACGTGTTGCGTGACGCACCGGCCGACATCACCCAAAAGGAACTGACGGAGCGGGCGCTGGGGGTGGGCCGGCAATACGTGGCGCAGGCGCGGGTGCGCAGTAGCGAATCGGTTTCGACGTTGCTGTTCGCCACCGCTTACCAGGTGGTCGCCGACCAGGATCTGATCGCACCCGCCGCCGACCTCGCCGAACGACGGCTCGCGTTCCGGCGGGAATTGCGCGACATCATCGGCGATTCCAATCATGTCGGGCGGGTCGCGCGCGATCAGTTCGTCGCCCGCGAGACCAAGGCCCGGCGCAGCCGTCTGGACAGCCAACCGCGGTAGTCGTAGCGCCCGCCCATACCCTGGGTACATGACGGTTGCCCGGCCCGCCGGCAAGCCCGCCGCGCTGGTGTGGCCGCTACTCGCCGGCGTCGCGGTGCTGGCCGGCTGCACGGCGGCCGGAATCGGGGCGCTGTCGCTGGCGGACGCGCTGACGCTCACGGGCCTGCCCAATCCCGGCCCGGCGACCACGGTGGGGCTGCCGTTCGTCCGGGCGGCCGGTGAGATCGCGGCGGCGCTGGCGGTCGGATCGTTTCTTTTCGCGGCGTTTCTGGTGCCCCCGCAGGGCAGCGGCGTGCTCGACGCCGGCGGATACCGCGCGCTGCGGATGGGGACCGTCGCGTCGGGCGTGTGGGCGGTGTGTGCCGCGCTGCTGGTCCCGCTGACCATTTCCGATGTGTCCGGGCACCCGTTGGCCGATCACCTCAACCCGGTGACGATCTGGAGGCTGGCCGACCTGATCTACACCGCGTCCGCGTGGCGCTGGACCGCATTCTTGGCCGCGACTGTGACGTTGGCCGGTGCGTCGGTGCTGCGCTGGTCCTGGACGCCGGTGCTGCTCGCCGGGTCGTTGTTGACGCTGGTTCCGCTCGGGCTGACGGGTCATTCGTCGGCGGGCGGCTCACACGACCTGGCCACCAACAGCCTGCTGATCCACCTCGTCGCCGCGACCGTGTGGGCCGGCGGGCTGCTGGCGCTGCTGACGCACGCGTTGCGTGCCGGTGAACACATCGGCCTGGCGGCGCGGCGCTTCTCGGCCATCGCACTGTGGTGTTGGGTGGCGATGGCGCTCAGCGGTTTGGTGAACGCCGCGGTGCGGGTGGCGCCTGCCGAGCTGTTTACCACCGGTTACGGGCGGCTGGTGGTCGTCAAGTTCGTCGCGTTGTGCCTGCTGGGTGCCGTGGGCTGGCGCCAGCGACGCGCCGGAGTTGCTGCGCTGCAAGCGGATCCGAGTCCCGAGGTTCCGGTGCGCCGTGTCTTGATCCGGCTTGCCCTGACCGAGGCGGTCGTTTTCGGTCTGACCTTCGGCGTTGCCGTCGGGCTGGGCCGAACCCCACCGCCGCCACCGCCGTCGCGGTTGCCGTCAATTTCCGAAGCCGAGATCGGCTACGACCTCGACGGTCCGCCCACCCTGGCGCGCGTCCTGTTCGACTGGCGCTTCGACCTGATCTTCGGTACGGCCGCAATCGTTCTCGCCGGCTTGTATGTGGCGGCCGTGGTACGACTGCGTCGACGTGGCGATCGCTGGCCGCCGGGGCGGATGGTGGCCTGGCTGCTCGGCTGCGTGGTGTTGCTGTTCGTGACGTCGTCGGGGGTGGGGCGCTACATGCCCGCCATGTTCAGCATGCACATGGTCGCCCACATGGGCCTGTCGATGCTGGTCCCGATCCTGTTGGTGCTCGGCGCCCCGGTCAGCCTGGCGCTGCGGGCGCTGCCGGCCGCCGGCCGCGGTGATCCGCCGGGTATGCGGGAATGGATCCTGGCCGCGCTGCACAGCCGGCTCTCGCGGCTGCTGACCAATCCGGTGGTCGCCACCGCGTTGTTCGTCGCGGGGTTCTACGGGCTGTATTTCTCGAACCTTTTCGATACCACGGTCAGCAGTCACGCCGGCCATATGGCGATGAACCTGCACTTCCTCATCAGCGGCTATTTGTTCTACTGGGTCGTGATCGGGGTGGACCCGACGCCGCGGCCGATCCCGCCGATAGCCAAGGTGGCCGTGGTGTTCGCCTCGCTCCCGCTGCACGCGTTCTTCGGCGTGGAGTTGATGGGCACCCGAACCGTGCTCGGCGCCGCCTATTACCGGTCATTGGGCCTGCCCTGGCACACCGATCTGCTGGGTGATCAGCGACTGGGCGGCGGAATCGCTTGGGCGGCAGGGGAAGTGCCCCTGGTGATCGTCATGATCGCGCTGCTCGTGCAGTGGGCGCGCAGCGATGCGCGCACCGCGCGGCGGCTGGACCGTGCGGCCGAACGCAACGACGACGCCGACCTGACCGCCTACAACGCGATGCTGGCCGAGCTGGCGCGACGCGAAACGCCGGGATCGCCGAAGACACGGTAAACGGAGTCTGTGCTCCGGACGAATTTCTTGATGTCCCAGCCCGTTTGGGCTTCGACGTGTTGCCGGCAAGCGACCGGCTCCGCGTGCGGACCTAGTTGTTTGTGGGTGGTGGTTGGGGTTGGAAGGGGTCGTACCACCACCAGTCGGCGCGTTCGCCGACGAATGACCCGTCAGCCCGAGCGGAACCAGCGTCAACAACGACCCGTGGAGTACA
>NZ_MBEU01000069.1 GCF_001954275.1 Mycobacterium sp. IS-836
TCCGCTCGCATCGCCCATTCGAAGGCGGTCAGGTCCGGGTACTCGCGCATCAGTTGTCCGCACTCGTCGAGCACCGCTTCGATTCGGTCGATGACATTGCCCGGGCGTTGCGCGGCCTGCCGCAGGCGGGGCATGGACGCGTCGGCCCGGGCCGAGATCGTTGCCTTGATCAGTTCCGATTTGTTGGGAAAGTAGTTGTACAAGCTGGAACTCGTCACGTTCGCCATGCGGGCTATCTCGCGGATCGTCGCCTTCGAGTAGCCGACCTCGGCCACGCAGCGCATCGCCGCGGTGATGATTCGTCGGCGAGTCTGCTTGGCGTTTGCGCCCACCGGACGCCCGAGCTGCGACGGCGTGGCGGTCATGCACCTCCGCGGGAGCCGGAAGTCGTTGGTCGGTCGAATATATTCGACCACATATCAGTGAGGACCCGACCCACCATGACCCGAACACAGCTGGGCCGCCCCGTGGGCGCCAGTGGCGAGGAAACGCGCCGGCGGATCATCGTCGCAACCATGAGGTGTGTGGCCGAGGTCGGCTA
>NZ_MBEU01000070.1 GCF_001954275.1 Mycobacterium sp. IS-836
GCCCCGCAACGATCCGCCCCGCCCCGCCCGCCGGCCCCCCCCCCGCCCCCGCAGCCACCGCCGGCGGCGCCGCCACGCACGCCCGTCGCTGCCCCGCCGCGCGGACAAGTCGCTCCCGCCGCGCCCGCGCGATCCACCTCGCCACCCCAGCAGCCGGCGCCGCCCGCCGCGCCACCCGCTCCGATACCGCCGCGGACGCCCGCAACGGAACTGCCCGACCGCGGTTGGCGACGCGTCCTGCGGCTGATCACCTTCGACCTCATCAAGCTGGGTCCGTCGGCCACGCAGCGCCAAGAGGCTCAGTTCGAGGCAACCATCCGGGCCGGCCTGCACGGCAATTACAAGCTGGGCTGGCCGGGCTGCAGACGGTTGCGCAGAAATTCGTCGCGCTCGTTCATGGGCTCCTCGGGTGCGGCCGTCCCGTCGCCGACCGCCGGGCTTGGGCTACTACCGGACCAGTATCAGTCCAGTATCGCCTCCCGTGCCGGCTTAGATTCCTATTAATATCGTGCAAACTTAGCGCAGCATCGGCGCGGTCGGCAGCGGCGTCCTCCGCCAGCGCCCCGGTGGGGTGACGGGCAAACTCGGCAACATTGCTGCCACGTCTTATCGCGGGCGGTGGCGCAGATACGGCCGTGGTTCGTGGACGGCGCGAACGCGCGAGCGCGTGGCTGGGCGGGCTCGCAGCAAACTAGCGGGGGCGGCCGGGGGCGGCGGGCGGCCTGTCGCGGCGGCACCGCGGTGGCCCAAAGACCGGCGCCAAAACAGCATGTCGAGACCGTGTCGAGAGTCTCCTGCTGCGAATTTACGGTGGCGCTACCTCGCAGGTTAGACTTGGGGAAGTTGGCATGTCAGGCGGTTTTTGTCATATCGTTTTACGACTTGTCGAGACCGGGTACTCGCCACCGTTCAGCGCAGCACGGACGATTCCCTGACCGGAACATATCCGCCTGGGGACAGCCTATCGACAAGACCAAAGGGGTTCAGCCCGCAACCTCCGGGTGCGGCCCCGCCGGAGCCGCAGACAACGGCCGTGCAGGAAGTTCTGGTGAAGGGTCAGGTGCGTATGACGCCCAAGCGCGCAGGGTTGTACAACCCCGCGTTCGAGCACGATTCGTGCGGGGTTGCCATGGTCGTCGACATGCACGGCCGCCGCAGTCGCGACATCGTCGACAAGGCGATCACCGCGCTGCTCAACCTTGAACACCGCGGGGCCCAGGGCGCCGAGCCGCGCAGCGGAGACGGCGCGGGCATCCTGATCCAGGTCCCGGACGCGTTTTTGCGCGAGGTCGTGGACTTCGAGCTGCCGCCCGCCGGCAGCTACGCGACCGGCATCGCGTTTTTGCCGCAGTCGTCGCGGGACGCCGCGGCCGCCTGCGCCGCGGTGGAAAAGATCGCCGAAGCCGAGGGCCTGCAGGTGCTGGGCTGGCGAAATGTGCCGACCGACGACTCGTCGCTGGGCGCGCTGTCCCGCGACGCGATGCCCACGTTCCGGCAGGTGTTCATGGCCGGAGCCTCCGACATGACCCTGGAGCGCCGCGCCTACGTGGTCCGCAAGCGCGCCGAGCACGAACTCGGTACCAAAGGCCCGGGCCAGGACGGACCGGGCCGCGAAACCGTTTACTTCCCCAGCCTGTCGGGCCAGACGCTGGTCTACAAGGGAATGCTGACCACGCCGCAGCTCAAGGCGTTTTACCTTGATCTGCAAGACGATCGGCTGACCAGCGCGCTGGGTATCGTGCATTCGCGGTTCTCGACGAACACGTTTCCGTCGTGGCCGCTGGCCCACCCGTTCCGCCGCATCGCCCACAACGGCGAGATCAACACCGTCACCGGCAACGAGAACTGGATGCGAGCCCGTGAGGCGTTGATGAAGACCGACATCTTCGGGTCGGAAGACGACCTGGAGAAGCTGTTCCCGATCTGCACGCCGGGCGCATCCGACACCGCGCGCTTCGACGAGGCTCTCGAGCTGTTGCACCTGGGTGGCCGCAGCCTGGCCCACGCGGTGCTGATGATGATCCCCGAGGCCTGGGAACGAAACGAAGCGATGGACCCCGCACGGCGGGCGTTCTACCAGTACCACGCGTCGCTGATGGAGCCGTGGGACGGCCCGGCGTCGATGACCTTCACCGACGGTACCGTCGTCGGCGCCGTGCTCGACCGCAACGGCTTGCGTCCGTCGCGGATCTGGGTGACCGACGACGGCCTGGTGGTCATGGCTTCCGAGGCCGGGGTGCTGGACCTGGACCCCTCGACGGTGGTCCGCCGGATGCGGCTGCAGCCGGGCCGGATGTTCTTGGTCGACACCACGCAGGGCCGCATCGTCTCCGACGAGGAGATCAAAGCCGAGCTGGCCGCCGAGCACCCTTACCAGGAGTGGCTCGACAAGGGACTGGTTCCGATCGACAAATTGCCGGCGGGCAAATACGTGCGCATGCCCCACGAGCGACTTGTCCGGCGGCAGCAGACTTTTGGCTACACCTACGAGGAACTCAACCTGTTGGTGGCGCCGATGGTCCGTACCGGCGCCGAGCCGATC
The DNA here is from genome assembly GCF_001954275.1 of Mycobacterium sp. IS-836. Lineage (GTDB taxonomy): Bacteria > Actinomycetota > Actinomycetes > Mycobacteriales > Mycobacteriaceae > Mycobacterium. Next base: position 2,543 of record NZ_MBEU01000070.1, read on the forward strand.
GGATCGATGGGCACCGACACTCCGGTCGCCGTGCTGTCGCAGCGCCCCCGGATGCTCTACGACTACTTCCACCAGCTCTTCGCTCAGGTGACCAACCCACCGCTGGACGCCATTCGCGAAGAGGTGGTGACCAGCCTGCAGGGCACCACCGGCGGCGAGCGCGATCTGCTCACACCGACCGAGCACTCCTGTCACCAGATCTCGCTGTCACAGCCGATTCTGCGGAATTTCGAACTGGCCAAGCTGGTCAACCTCGACCCCGAGGACAAGGTCAACGGTCGTCCACACGGCATGCGCTCCAAGGTGATTCGCTGCCGGTACCCGGTCGCCGAGGGCGGCGCCGGGCTGGCGGCCGCGCTCGATGAGGTGCGGGCCCAGGCATCGGCGGCGATCGCCGATGGTGCGCGGGTCATCATCTTGTCCGACCGTGAGTCCGACGAGCAGCTGGCTCCCATTCCGTCGCTGCTCGCAGTGTCGGCGGTGCACCACCACCTGGTGCGCGACCGCACCCGCACCCACGTGGGCCTGGTGGTCGAATCCGGTGACGCCCGCGAGGTCCACCACATGGCGATGCTGATCGCGTTCGGCGCCGCCGCGGTCAACCCGTATCTGGCGTTCGAGTCGATCGAAGACATGATCGATCGCGGCGTGATCGACGGTTCCGGAAACGGCATGGACCGCCACACCGCGCTGAACAACTACGTCAAGGCCGCCGGCAAGGGTGTGCTGAAAGTGATGTCCAAGATGGGCATTTCGACGCTGGCGTCCTACACCGGCGCGCAACTGTTCCAGGCGGTGGGCATCTCCGAGGACGTGCTCGACGAATACTTCACCGGGCTGAGCTGCCCGACCGGCGGCATCACCCTCGACGACATCGCCGCCGACGTCGCCACCCGGCACCGGCTGGCGTACCTGGATCGGCCCGACGAGCGCGCCCACCGCGAGCTCGAGGTCGGCGGCGAGTACCAGTGGCGCCGTGAGGGCGAGTACCACCTGTTCAACCCGGAGACCGTTTTCAAGCTGCAGCACGCCACCCGCACGGGCCAGTACAAGATCTTCAAGGACTACACGCGTCTGGTCGACGACCAGAGCGAGCGGATGGCGTCGTTGCGCGGGTTGCTCAAGTTCCGTGCGGGTGTGCGCCCGCCGGTTCCGCTCGACGAGGTCGAGCCCGCCAGTGAAATCGTGAAGCGCTTCGCCACGGGGGCGATGAGCTACGGATCGATCTCCGCCGAGGCGCACGAGACACTCGCCATCGCGATGAACCGCCTGGGCGGGCGATCCAACAGCGGCGAAGGTGGCGAGGACGTCAAGCGTTTCGATCGCGACCCCAACGGCGATTGGCGGCGCAGCGCGGTCAAGCAGGTCGCCTCGGCCCGGTTCGGCGTCACCTCGCACTACCTGACCAATTGCACCGACATCCAGATCAAGATGGCGCAGGGAGCCAAACCCGGTGAGGGAGGCCAACTTCCGGGGCACAAGGTGTACCCGTGGGTGGCCGAGGTCCGGCACTCCACCCCGGGCGTTGGGCTGATCTCACCGCCGCCGCACCACGACATCTACTCCATCGAAGACTTGGCGCAGCTGATCCACGACCTGAAGAACGCCAACCCGTCCGCCCGGGTGCACGTGAAGCTGGTTTCCGAGAACGGCGTCGGCACCGTGGCCGCGGGTGTATCCAAGGCGCACGCCGACGTGGTGTTGATCTCGGGTCACGACGGCGGTACCGGCGCAACCCCGCTGACGTCGATGAAGCACGCGGGCGCGCCCTGGGAGTTGGGTCTGGCCGAGACGCAGCAGACGTTGCTGCTCAACGGTTTGCGCGACCGGATCGTGGTTCAGGTGGACGGTCAGCTGAAGACCGGCCGCGACGTGATGATCGCCGCACTGCTCGGCGCCGAGGAGTTCGGTTTCTCCACGGCCCCGCTGGTGGTTTCCGGCTGCATCATGATGCGGGTATGCCACCTGGACACCTGCCCGGTCGGGGTGGCCACCCAGAACCCGGTGCTGCGGGAGAGGTTCAACGGCAAGCCCGAGTTCGTCGAGAACTTCTTCATGTTCATCGCGGAGGAAGTCCGGGAGTACATGGCGCAGTTGGGCTTCCGCACCTTCAACGAGGCCGTCGGGCAGGTGGGCTCGCTCGACACCACGCTGGCGCGCGCGCACTGGAAGGCGCACCGGCTGGACCTGACGCCGGTGCTGCACGAGCCGGAATCGGCGTTCATGAACCAGGACCTGTACTGCAGCTCGCGCCAGGATCACGGCCTGGACAAGGCGCTCGATCAGCAGCTGATCGTGATGAGCCGCGAGGCACTGGATTCCGGCAAGCCGGTGCGGTTCTCCACCACCATCGGCAACGTCAACCGCACGGTCGGAACCATGCTCGGCCACGAGCTGACGAAAGCCTATGGCGGGCAAGGCTTGCCGGACGGAACCATCGACATCACCTTCGACGGGTCCGCGGGCAATAGCTTCGGCGCCTTCGTACCCCGAGGAATTACGCTGCGCGTCTACGGCGACGCCAACGACTACGTCGGCAAGGGCCTTTCCGGCGGGCGCATCGTGGTGCGGCCGTCCGACAATGCGCCGCAGGACTACGTCGCCGAGGAAAACATCATCGGCGGCAACGTGATTCTGTTCGGTGCCACCAGCGGGGAAGTCTATTTGCGCGGCGTGGTCGGCGAACGGTTCGCGGTCCGCAACTCCGGCGCCCACGCGGTGGTCGAAGGCGTCGGCGATCACGGTTGCGAGTACATGACTGGAGGCAAGGTGGTCATTCTGGGCCGCACCGGCCGTAACTTCGCGGCCGGTATGTCCGGCGGCGTCGCCTACGTCTACGACCCGGACGGCGAATTGCCGGAGAATCTCAACGCCGAGATGGTCGAGCTCGACAGCCTCGATGAGGACGACGTCGAGTACCTGCACGGCGCGATTCAGGCGCACGTCGACGCCACCGATTCCGCGGTGGGGCAGCGCATCCTGGCCGACTGGGCCGGGCAGCGGCGGCATTTCGCCAAGGTGATGCCGCGGGATTACAAGCGGGTCCTGCAGGCGATCGCCGAGGCCGAGCGTGACGGCGTCGACGTCGACAAGGCGATCATGGCGGCCGCGCATGGCTGATCCGAGCGGCTTCCTGAAATTCACACATCGGGAATTGCCGAAGCGCCGGCCTGTCCCGTTACGGTTGCGGGACTGGGACGAGGTCTACGAAGATTTCGACGAGAACACCCTGCGCCAGCAGGCAACCCGCTGCATGGACTGCGGTATTCCCTTCTGTCACAACGGTTGTCCGCTGGGCAACCTGATCCCGGAATGGAACGACCTGGTGCGCAGGGGCCGCTGGCACGATGCGATCGAGCGGCTGCACGCCACCAACAACTTTCCCGACTTCACCGGCCGGCTGTGTCCGGCACCCTGCGAACCGGCGTGTGTGCTCGGCATCAACCAGGATCCGGTGACCATCAAGCAGATCGAGCTGGAGATCATCGACCGGGCCTTCGAGGAAGGCTTCGTGGTGCCGTTGCCCCCGGACAAGAAGACGGGCAAACGGGTCGCGGTGGTGGGATCGGGCCCGGCGGGGCTGGCCGCCGCCCAGCAGCTGACGCGCGCCGGTCACGGTGTGACGGTCTTCGAGCGGGACGATCGCATCGGTGGGCTACTGCGCTACGGCATTCCCGAATTCAAGATGGAAAAGCGCGTCCTGGACCGGCGGCTGGACCAGATGCGCGCCGAGGGAACCGAATTCAAGGCGGGCGTCAACGTCGGCGTCGATATCACCGCCGAGCAGTTGCTGGCCGATTTCGATGCGGTGGTGCTGGCCGGGGGTGCCACCGCCTGGCGCGATTTGCCCATTCCGGGCCGCGAATTGGACGGCATCCATCAGGCGATGGAGTTCCTGCCCTGGGCCAACCGCGTGCAAGAGGGTGACGACGTCCTCGGGGCGGACGGTGAGCCACCGATCACCGCCAAGGGCAAGAAGGTCATCATCATCGGCGGCGGTGACACCGGGGCCGACTGCCTGGGCACCGTGCACCGACAGGGCGCGGTCGCCGTGCACCAGTTCGAGATCATGCCGCGTCCGCCGGACACGCGTGCCGAGTCGACCCCGTGGCCGACCTACCCGCTGATGTACCGGGTGTCGGCTGCCCACGAAGAGGGCGGCGAGCGGGTCTTCTCGGTCAACACCGAGGAGTTCATCGGCAAGGACGGGCACGTCACCGCGCTCAAGGCGCACGAGGTGACGATGCAGGACGGCAAGTTCGTCAAGGTCGAGGGTTCCGACTTCGAACTCGAGGCCGATTTGGTGCTGCTGGCAATGGGATTCGTCGGCCCGGAGAAGCCGGGCTTGCTCACCGAGCTGGACGTGAAGTTGACCGAGCGCGGCAACGTCGCGCGCGGCGCCGACTTCGACACCTCGGTGCCAGGCGTCTTCGTTGCCGGTGACATGGGTCGCGGCCAGTCGTTGATCGTCTGGGCGATCGCCGAGGGCAGGGCCGCGGCGGCGGGCGTGGACCGGTATTTGATGGGTTCGACGGCGCTGCCGGCACCCATAAAGCCGACGGCCGTGCCGCTTCAGTAAGTCACACCAGCCACAATAGAAACACCAATATCAAATTTCGGCGTTTCTGCCACCGTTTGCCAGACCGCTGTTGTGTAATAGGTCGTTGTGGGCTCTGTCACATGCAAGTCACAGGGGGAGTCCCGTAGAACGGACCGATCGCAGGAGTGATCACTGTGCATATCAACCCGGTACCCAGATCACGGATGGGGCGAATCGCCTGGTCATGGTTTCGTCACCCGATGAAGAGCCGCGAGTTTCCGGCCAAGCAGGAGCGTCTGGTAACCGCTGAAGAGCTGATGGCTTTCGGGGTGTAGCCCATTAGCGCGCGCATCCGCGCGGTGCGCGACACGTTTGCTCAGCGTTACCTTTTCGTTATCTCGCCAACAAGCTCGTCAAATTCTTCGAATATCAGCCATTCCAGAGCCCCGAATCCCGGATCGCCTCCGCTAACGGTTCCAGGACGGCGGGGTCGTGCGGCGGTGAGAGGTACACGATGCCGAGGTCCAGCCCCTCGGCCGCCAGCCCGGCCGCATCCTGGACCACCTGTCCGTAATTGAGGTCGCCTTCCAGGCGCAGGTGAGCCGATAGCGTGATCTCTTTGGGATCGCGTCCGATGTCCGCGCAGTGCGAGAACAGCACGTCGCGCTTGTGCGCGAACAGCTCCGGCGGCCCGCCGACGAAGTTCCAGTGCTGGGCGTAGCGCGCGGTGATCCGCAGCGTGCGCTTTTCCCCGCTGCCGCCGATGCAGATTGGTGGATGCGGGCGCTGCACGCCCTTCGGTTCGTTGCGGGCGCCCTTGAGCTGGTAGTACTTGCCGTCGAAGTCGGTGGTCTCTTCGCTGAGCAGGCTGGTCAGCACCGCACACGCTTCCTCGAACCGGTCGAAACGTTCCCTGATGCTGCCCAGCTCGATGCCGTACGCGCCCGACTCCTCCTCGTTCCAGCCGGCGCCGATCCCGAGCTCGAGTCGTCCGTTGGAAATGATGTCGAGCGCGGCCGCCATGTTGGCCAGCACGGCCGGATGCCGGTAGTGGATGCCGGTCACCAACGTGCCCAGCCGCAGCCGCGAGGTGGCCTGCGCGAGCGCGGTCAGCGTTGTCCAGCCTTCCAGACAGGGTCCGGCGCTGTCGGAAAAGATCGGGTAGAAGTGGTCGAACGTCCAGCCGGACTCGTAGACGTCGATGTCGTCGGCGGCCTGCCAGACGGCGAGCATCTGTGCCCAGGTGGTGTTTTGGGGTGAAGTCTTGAAAGCGAATCGCATGCACCCGACGTTAGTCGGTCTCTATGACGCGCAATTAAACTCGACCGACCATGAACAGCTCCCTCGGATTCGACACCAAGCTCACCCTGCTGGCCGCCGGACTGATCTTTCTGCTGGCGCTGGTGCTCGGCGTCTGGAAGTACCGGCAGATCATGGTCGCCGAGGACCACCGCGCGCATCCCTACGTCGACATCGCGCACCGCGCGGCGTTGCTGTACTCGTTCGCGACGCTGCTGATCGCGGTGTTCGTCGAATTCAGCGCGTGGCCGGCCTGGGTCAACCTGACCGCGGCGATGGTCGCCGTGTTCTTCTTCGTCGCGGCGATCGCCAGCTACATCGGCCACGGCGTGCGCCGCGACACCACCAACCAGTTCGAGAGGCCCGACCGCGGCCTTCGGGCGATGATGATGCTGCTGATCGCCGGTGAGATCGGCGGCTTCGGCGTGATTCTCGCCGGATTCATCGTCGGGCAACTGCTGTAGCCGAGCGGGCACACTGGAGCCATGGATCCGGTAACCGCGCTGCGGCAGATCGCCTACTACAAGGACCGCAGCCGCCAGGACCCGAAACGGGTCATGGCGTATCGAAGAGCCGCCGACATCATCGAGGGCCTCGACGACGCCGCGCGGGAACGCCACGGGCAGGCCGACAGCTGGCAGTCGCTGCCGGGCATCGGGCCCAAGACCGCCAAGGTGATCTCCCAGGCCTGGTCCGGCCGTGAACCCGACGCCCTGGTCGAATTACGCTCCGCCGCAACCGATCTCGGCGGCGGCGAGGTGCGGGCCGCGCTGCGCGGGGACTTACACCTGCATTCGAACTGGTCCGACGGCTCGGCGCCGATCGACGAAATGATGGCCACCGCGGCGGAGCTGGGCCACGAGTATTGCGCGTTGACCGACCACTCGCCACGCCTGACGATCGCCAACGGGCTCTCGCCCGAGCGGCTGCGTAAGCAGCTCGACGTGATCGACGGGCTGCGCGACAAGTTCGCGCGATGCGCATCCTGACCGGAATCGAGGTGGACATCCTCGACGACGGCAGTCTGGACCAGGAGCCCGAGCTGCTCGAGCGCCTCGATGTGGTTGTGGCCAGCGTGCATTCGAAGCTGTCGATGGACGCGGACGCGATGACGCGGCGGATGGTGCGCGCCGTGTCCAACGGCCACGCCGACGTGCTCGGCCACTGCACCGGCCGGCTCGTCGCCGGGAACCGCGGCATCAGACCCGAATCGAAATTCGACGCCGAGGCAGTGTTCACCGCCTGCCGCGAGCACGGCACCGCGGTGGAGATCAACTCCCGTCCCGAACGCCGCGATCCGCCCAGCCGCCTGCTGAACCTGGCGCTGGAAATCGGCTGCGTGTTCAGCATCGACACCGACGCGCACGCCCCCGGCCAGCTCGATTTCCTCGGCTACGGTGCCCAGCGCGCGCTGGACGCCGGGGTTCCGGTGGAGCGGATCGTCAACACCTGGCCGGCCGAAAAGCTGCTGGAGTGGACCGCCTCAGTCGGGTAAGTGCGGCATCTCCCAGCCGGGGTCGCGGCCGACCAGCACCCCACGGGTGAGCGCGGACTTGCCGTAGCGCCGCCGCACCCGGTCGACCGCCTCGTCGACGTTTTCCAGTGCCGGTGCTCCCTCGAACGGCAGCATCAGCTGCTGAGCGCCGGTGCGGTCGATTCCCGACACCGTGAACCCCACGAGGGTCAACCCGCGCTGCGCGATCAGCGGCGCCGCCGACGCGAGCAGCTGCCGAGCGGCGGCAAGGATGGGCTGCGTCGACGACGTGGCCCACGGCAGCGTGTGCGACCGGGTCGCCCGGCCGAAGTCGTCGAACCGCAGCCGCAGCACCACCGTGCGACCGGTGCGCCCGGCGGCGCGCATCCGCCCGGTGATCCGGTCGATCAGGTTGACCACCACCGCGTCGACCTCGGCGGGCGACATGCGGTTGCCGGCCGCGCCCAGCGCCCGCTGGGCGCCCACCGACCTGCGGCGCACGCCGGTGGTCACCCGCCGGCGGTCGATGTTGCGGGACAGCGCATACAGCTGGCGGCCCATCGCGGCGCCGAGCAACGACGCCAGCGTCGACTCGCTGAGCTCCGCGACGTCGGCGACGGTCTCGATGCCGTGGGTCTGCAGCTTGTCGGCGGTCACCGCGCCCACTCCCCACAACCGGCGCACCGGCAACGGGCGCAGGAACGCCAGCTCCCGATCGGGCGGCACCAACAGCAGCCCGTCGGGCTTGGCTTCCTGGCTGGCGACCTTGGCCAGAAATTTGGTCCGCGCGACCCCGACGGTGATGGGCAGCCCGACGCGGTCGCGGACGTCGGCGCGCAGCCGTTCCGCGATCTGGACCGGGGTTCCAGACACCCGCCGCAGGCCGCCGACGTCGAGGAAGGCCTCGTCCACCGACAGCGCCTCCACGATCGGAGTGACATCGTGGAACACCTCGAAGACCGCGTCGCTGGCGCGGCTGTAGGCGGTCATCCGGGGCGACACGACGACGGCGTGCGGGCACAGCCGCCGCGCGTGTCGTCCGCCCATCGCGGTGCGCACGCCGTAGGCCTTGGCCTCGTAGCTGGCCGCCAGCACCACGCCGCCGCCCACGATCACCGGGCGGCCACGCAGGGACGGGTCGTCTCGCTGCTCTACCGAGGCGTAGAACGAATCGAGATCCGCGTGCAGGATGGACGCCTCACACCGCACGAACGTATGTTCGCACGGGGCTACGACAGCTAGCCGGGTTCGCCGTAGATGCTGCTGACCCAGATATGGGTGAGGGTGTCGACGACCCGGTCCGGATGGACCGCCGGCGTCTGGGCGGACAGGGCGGCCATCATGGTGCGCTCGTTCATCTGGTTCAGCGAGGTGGCCAGGTCTGCGGCCGAAACCGTCTCGGGCGCGGCGCCACGCGCCCGCTCGGCGGTGATCATGGTGGCCGTCTGGTCGATCCATTTCTGCATGAACCCCGACCACACCGCCCGCAGTTCGGTACTGGTGGCCAGGGCCTCCGTCGCGGCTCGGGCCAGCCTGCGGTGCGTCGCGAACGCGGTGTAAAACGCCTTGATGCCGTTGCGCCACACCCGGCGCGGGTCCGCGGGTAAGCGCTGCACCGCCCCGTCGAACTCCGAGTCGGCACTCGCGATCACCGGTTCGAGCAGCGACAGCAACACCGCCTCTTTGGACTTGAAATAGAAGTAGAAGGTGGGTCGCGACAGCCCGGCGCCCTTGGCCAGGTCGTCGACCGAGATATCCGCGAACGAGCGCTCTTCGAGCAGCCGCTCGGCGGTGGCAAGGATCGCCTGCTCGCGGTCGTCGCCCGAAGGCCGCGGGGAACGGCGGCCGCGCAGGGCGCGAGTCTGGCTGGCGGTGGTCACGGCCGCTACTTTACACGGTGTTGAGCTTTTCGACAGAGTGTTGACTCACTCGACGTGGCGTTGATAGCGTGGCGACATGACTGAGCACCTCGACGTCGTCATCGTGGGCGCCGGAATCTCCGGCGTGAGTGCGGCCTGGCACCTGCAGGACCGCTGCCCGACCAAGAGCTACGCCATCCTGGAAAAGCGGGCGGCCATGGGCGGCACATGGGACCTGTTCCGCTACCCGGGAATTCGTTCCGACTCGGATATGTACACGCTGGGTTTCCGGTTTCGGCCGTGGACCGAGCGCCAGGCGATCGCCGACGGCAAACCGATCCTCGACTACGTCAAGGGCACCGCGGCGATGTACGGCATCGACAAGCACATCAGGCTCAACCACAAGGTGATCAGCGCCGATTGGTCCAGTACCGAGAACCGCTGGACCCTCCAGATCGACAGCGACGGCGCGCCAAAGGCCATCACGTGCACGTTCCTGTTCCTGTGCAGCGGCTACTACAACTACGAGCAGGGCTACGCGCCGAGGTTTGAGGGCGCGGAAGACTTCACCGGACCGATCATCCACCCGCAGCACTGGCCCGAGGACCTCGACTACGCCGGCAAGAACATCGTCGTCATCGGCAGTGGCGCCACCGCGGTCACCCTGATTCCCGCGCTGGCGGAGTCGGGCGCCAAGCACGTCACGATGCTGCAGCGGTCCCCGACCTACATCGTCTCCCAGCCCAAGCGGGACAAGTTGGCCGAACGGCTCAACCACCTGCTGCCCGCGAAGCAGGCGTACACCGCGGTTCGCTGGAGGAACGTGCTGCGTCAGGCGGCGCTGTATGCGGCCTGTCAGAAATGGCCGCAGCGGATGCGAAAGATCCTCCTCGGCTTCGTGCAGCGCCAGCTCCCCGCGGGCTACGACGTGGAAAAGCACTTCGGCCCCAACTACAACCCCTGGGACCAGCGGCTATGCCTGGTGCCCAGCGGCGACTTGTTCCGCACCATCCGCAACGGGCAGGCCGAAGTCGTCACCGACACCATCGACCGGTTCACCGCCACCGGCATCCGGCTCGACTCCGGTCGCGAACTGCCCGCCGACATCATCATCACCGCAACGGGTTTGAACCTGCAGCTGTTCGGCGGCGCCACGGTATCCGTCGACGGCGAGCCCGTGGACCTCACCAAAGCCATGGCCTACAAGGGCATGATGCTGTCCGGCCTGCCCAACATGATCTACACCGTGGGATACACCAACGCGTCGTGGACGCTGAAGGCCGACCTGGTCTCGGAATTCGCCTGCCGGCTGCTGAACCACATGGACGCCAACGGTTTTGAGACCGTGGTGGTCGAGCATCCCGGCTCCGACGTGGAGGAGCGCCCGTTCATGGAGTTCACCCCGGGCTACGTGCTGCGGTCACTGGACGAGCTGCCCAAGCAAGGCTCGCGCACCCCGTGGCGGCTGAACCAGAATTATGTGCGCGACATCCAGCTCATCCGGCGCGGCAAGATCGCCGACGAGGGGCTGCGGTTCGCGAAAAAGACCGCCGCAGTGGCGGTTTAGTGATCTGACGTGACGACGATACCGTCGTCGTCGCTGTAGGCGGTGTCACCCGGCACGAAGGTCACCCCGCCCAGACTGACCTCGACGTCGCGCTCGCCGGCACCGGTCTTGGTGCTCTTGCGGGGATTGGTGCCCAGCGCCTTGATGCCGATGTCGATACCCCGCAATGTCGCGGCGTCGCGCACCGCCCCGTTGATGACCAGCCCGGCCCATCCGTTGGACCGCGCCAATTCGGCGATGACGTCGCCGACCAGCGCGGAGTGCAGGGAACCTGCGCCGTCGATCACCAGCACGCCGCCCGCACTCGGCTGCGAGAGAACCGATTTCAGCAGCGCATTGTCTTCGAAACACCGCACGGTGCTGATCGGCCCCGCGAACTGTGCGCGCCCGCCGAACTGACGGAACTGGACGTCGCAGCTGCGAACGTCGGGGCCGATGCTGTCGACGAGGTCGGCAGTGGGCCGAAATGACGCGGTCAACGGCGGCGCAATTGCCGGATCAGCACGATGGCCAGGAGGCTGACCGCGAGGGCCACCAACAGCGGCACCGGCAACTGGCTCGGCGCCGGCGCCGGCACATCGGTGGGCAGTGGGTTGTTGGCGTCATCTACCGTCGACTTCGCCTGTGCCGCGGCGTCTTTCGCGGCGGCAGCAAGCTGGCCGTTGGTTTCGACACGCCGCTGCGCGTCGGCGGCCTGCGCGGCAGGCTGCGGCGGTGTGGGTTCGGGGCTTTTGGCGGGTGCTTTTTTGGCGGGCGCCTTCTTGGCCGCCGCTTTCTTCGCGGGAGCCTTTTTCGCTGGTGCTTTTTTGGCGGGCGCTTTTGCGGCCTTCTTGACCGCCTTGGCGGGCGGCTTCTTCTCCGGCGGTGTCGGTGCGCCGTTGGATTCGCTGTTGGGTTGGTCCTCGGGGTCTGCCATGCGGCCGCTCCTTTGCAGCTTTCTCTCGCCTTGTCTAGCGCACCGGGTTGTCGCGTCCCATCATGCCAGGGCCGATCACGGCCTGTGCCGCAGCGCCCATAGGCCGCCCGCGGCGACAAGCGCCACCGCCACCACCACGAACGGCCAGACGGGGATTCCGCCGCCGGCGTGGGGGGCGGCGGCGGGCCCAGGCGTGCCGGTGCCCGGGACAGTCAGGCGAAACGACCAGGATCCCGACACCACGTGGCCATCGGCGGACGTCACCCGGTAATTCACCGTGTAGGTGCCGGCCGGCCCGAGCGGGCGCAGGCCGATACCGACGACCGCGCCCTGGACCGTCGGCTCTCCGGTGGACCACACGTTGCCGTCCGGCCCGACGACCGTCATGGCCGCGAATGTGGTCTGCAATCGCTCGTTGAAGGTCGCGCTCACCCGGTCGGGGCCGGTTGTCAGGACGGCATTGTCCGCGGGCTCGGCGGACACGCGCGCGGCATGCGCGAACGCCGCCTGCGCCGTGAAGGTCGCGGTCAACGCCATGGCGGCCAACAGCAGACCCGCCCACGCGATGACCACCCCGCGCCTCATGTTCGTCGACGCACCAGCACAAGGCAGATGGCTAACGCGCCGACGACCAGGGCCGCCCCGCCGAGCAGGCGGGCGGTGTTGTCGGGCGATTGCGACTGCGTGGGTGCGCCCGCATGGTCGGCCGGTGCCAACGGGTGGTGTTGGTGCGGTGCCACCGGTCCCGCGGCGAGGGTCAGCATGGGCACCGGATGTTCGGGCTCACCGCCGCCGGGCAGCGACGGCTGGTCCCACTTGACAATCGTGCCGTCGGAATACGTCTGCGTCGCCGGGAAGCTGACGGTGTCGGCGTCGGGTAGTTGCACTGATATCCGAAACAGCGCGAACTCATCGACTCCGATCCCGCCGTTGGGTGCGGCCGTCCACGTCACCGAGCGGACGCTGCCCGACGACGCGTCGCGGTCCAGCTTGGCCGTCCAGCCGGGCATGGTTTCGGTGCGTGCGGCCGCCACGTCGGGAAGCGTGACGGTCAGCGCAGTGGTCGCGGCGCCCTTGTCGGATTCGTTGGGTACCTGAAAGGTGACGATGGCCGTCGCGCCGCGCACCGCGTTGTCGGCGCTGGCGTGAACGTGCGCCCAGGCGGGCGCGGTCGCGGCCGCCGAGCCCACATACAGCACCGCGGCGGCGCCGACCGCGATCAGGACGCGCGAAATCCACCCGCCAAATGTCATGTCCGGCAGTCGCTTTCAGGTCAACCCGAGCCGGGCCATCAGGTCCGCCTCGATGCCGTCGAGTTGCGACGAAATCGCGCCGTGGGCCGTGCGGCGTCGCGCGGCGGGCATGTTTTCCGCGGCGGTGACGGCCGCCGAAAGGTCGCTGAGCCGTTCGCTGATGGCGGCGGCGAACTGCTTGGTCTCGGCGTCCTTGGGCTTCTTGTCCTGCACCATCCGCAGTGATTTCTCGGACCCGGCGATCCGTGCCGACAGCTCGGCGCCCTGGCCGGAGAACTGGCCGATCTGGGCCAACGGAACCCCGAGCCGATCCGCACGGCGCTGGTCGAGCATCGCGCGGGCGGCCACGGCGGCCCGGTAGATCAGCGGGGTGAGGATCGGGGCCAGCAATCGGGATACCGTCAGCAGCCGGCGGATGCGAGTCGGGGAGAGCAGCTTGCCTTCCCGCGCCGCCTTGAGTTCGGCCTCGGCGACTTTCAGCGCCGCGCGGTCGCTGTCGCGCTGGGATTTGATCTGGGCCCGCAGGGCCTTTTCCGCCGCCCGCCGATCGCCCTTGATGCGGCGAACCTCGTTCTTGGCAGCCAGCTTGGCCTCGAGCCTGGCGCGGGCCTTGATCGCGCGGGCCTCGGCGCGACGTGTCGCGCGACTTTTTCGCTTGCGGAACAGGGCCATTCCCGGCCGCCTCCCGGTATCTCGTGGACTGTCGCTCTCGCGTGTACGCGATCCGTGAGCCAACCCTAATGGGGATGGGAGGGCGGCGGCCCTTCAGGTCGGGCCGCGCTGCCGTCAAGTGCGCTTACGCGCCGAGCTGCTCCTTGCGGCGCAGCTCGTTGACCCGCTCGAGGATGTCCTGCTGGGCCTCGGGAGACAATTCGGCGGCACCCAACGCGATGCGGCGCACGCCGTCGTCGCGCATCGTGGCAAGCCACGACAATTCCTTGTCGAGCTTTTCGTAGTACTCGTCGTCAGTGAAGTACGCCGGCTTGATGCGGAAGAAGTTGGCCAAGGCGGCCATGGTCGCTGTGGACGGGTTCGTCCGGTTGCCGGAGCGTAGCTGCGACAGGTAGGGAGCCGACATTGTGATGCCCTCCGCCTTGAGCGCCGCGATCACCTCCGCGGAGGTGTGCGGCCCGCGTCCCGGTGGATAAACCGTGTCGAACAGGCGGTTCAGGCGGGCGGCGAACGTCGTGCTCATCGATAAGACCCCCACTGTGCTGTAGAAGTGAACTGTTACCTATGCATATTTGCTCATGGTAGCGAGCGTTTAAGTCCGCGACCAAGTGCAAACCCGAGCGGTTTTGGTACCGGCGTTGCTGGAGCCGGCCAATTCCTCACTCGACGAGCGTCTAACTAATTCACTGAAGTGTCCACAAAATATCCGAAACTCACAGGTTATACGCAGAGTGAGGTTTGGGCGCCACGGTGGCGGACGGCCGGTTCGCGCCACGGCGCGCCGATTGGACGCATCGCTGGCCGATCGCACCCGAACCACCAGGCAACTCGCGGTCATCGAGAGGCGCATTTGCTGTCGGGTTTGCAAAGCGGGGAAGAAACGAACCGTAGGTACACCGGTGCGGCCCACGCACATACCTCTGGCGGGTGGTCGCCGCATCCGGCGGGGTCAGCGGGCGGCGCCGCCGGCGCCCAGGCGCCGGGTGAACTCGCGGCGATCGAAACCTCCGTTCGCCGCCGCGTCGCGGAGTTTGCGCGACCGCGGTCGCCCCGGTAGCCGCCGCCTATGCGGCGAGCAGCATCGCCAGGATCGCGGTGTCGGGATGGCTGATGGGATCGACGCCGACGCGACTGACCATGGATGTGATGGTGCCGTCGGCTTCGGCTTCCACCCAGGCCGCGCGGTGCTCCAGCCCCAGATAGGGCAATCCGGGCAGCAGCACACAGCCCGAGGCGGCCCCCGTGCATTCCGGCAACGAGGGCATGGTCTCCGAGGGTGGATGCAGCATCAGCAGCGCGGGCGGCTGATGGTCACCGAAATACCCTGGCTGGATTGCTGATTCACCGAAGACGGTGCCCTCGGCCAGTACCAGGCCGACGGTGCCCGGCTCGGGTTCGTCGGGCAGCTCCTCGCGGGCGCCGAACACCGTTGTGGTGGAGAGCAATCCGGGCAACGAGGCGACGCGGACCGCAACCATCAAAAGCTGGGCCCACTCTTTCGTCGAATCGGGCCAGCGTCCGGAGATGACGAACCCTTTCAGGGCACCACGAGAGTGGAAGGGGGCGACCCCTATCGGTCCACCTGAGCCAGTGTCCACCTCGACCTCCGCGCGACGACTTCGCCTAACCACGCTGGTAGCTCGAATAATTAAGAATGCCCGCGGTTCAGGCGCGTTGCAACTCGACACGACGTAAAGGCAAGGGCGCCACGCGATCCGCGTGACGCCCCAGCGCTGAAGAAATGGTTTTAGCCGAAAATCAGGCCTTTGGTCTTGGTGGTTGCCGCCTTGTAGCGGTCCTGCACGTCGGCCCAGTTGACCACATTCCAGAACGCCTTGACGTAGTCGGCCTTGACGTTCTTGTACTGCAAGTAGAAGGCGTGCTCCCACATGTCGACCTGCAGCAAGGGGATGATGCCGAGCGGCACGTTGGCCTGCTGGTCGTACAGCTGGAAGGTCAGCAACTTGTCGCCGAGTGAGTCGTAGCCGAGTACGGCCCAGCCCGACCCCTGCAAGCCGTTGGCGGCCGCGCTGAACTGAGCGCGGAATTTGTCGAACGAGCCGAACGCGTCGTCGATGGCGGCGGCGAGGTCACCGGTTGGCTTGTCACCACCGTTGGGCGACAGGTTCTTCCACCAGATCGAGTGGTTGACGTGGCCCCCGAGGTGAAAGGCCAGGTTCTTCTCGTTCAGGAAGATCGCGGCGTGATCGTCGTTGGCGCGCGCCTCCTCGAGTTTGGCGATGGCGTCGTTCACGCCCTTGACGTAGGTGGCGTGGTGCTTGCTGTGGTGGATCTCGTTGATCTGCCCGGAGATGTGCGGTTCCAGCGCTGCGTAGTCCCAGTCCAAGTCGGGCAGGGTGTATTCAGCCACGGCATTCCTTTCCTCGATGATCGTTGGTGATCGTCTCTTGACGGACGCGGGGTTCGGGACGCGACGGCCTGGCCCCCGGCTTCACAAGTCAACCCTGCTCCATCACCGCGCGCGCCGCAAGAATGACCGCTAGGAGGCGGTAGCCCGGAAACCCGAACGGCGAAACGTCAAGCCAGGACGATGATGACAAGAACCGCGAGCAATGCCAGCGCGATCAGGCCGGCGCGCAGCGCGGCGACGCTGTAACTGTGGTTGCAGGCGGGCGAGCCGGAGTACGAGTTCGAGGGGGCCGGGGAACCCGGGCCGAACGAATGCGTGGCCATCATGCGCCTTTCACCAGCACGTCCACCGCACCGCAGTGAGGTGGGTCACAACGACTTTTTCGTGATGGCGATCATAACCCGTCGGGCGAGGCATGGAAAAACATCCCTGCTACGGGCAGCTGACCTGCGGATTCGTCGTGACGGGCGGCGGAAAAGACGCCGGCCTGGCGCGGAAGCGCCGCCCCGCGCGTACGCGCCGCGCGGGTGCTTAGCAGGCCAATCCATTTCGCTCGGCCACCGTGTGGGGCTGTCGATGACGCGCCCCGAACGGCCGGTCGTTATCCACAGTTGTGGCCCGGCCCGGCGGATCGCGGCCTGTACCACGGGTAAACACCGAGCCGGCGGTTGTGGATAAGCCTGTGGAAACTGTGGATAGCCATGGGTAACTGTTCACGTTGCGGAGGGGTTGCGAGCTGCCGGGCTAGGCTGGTCCGGTGATCCAGGTGTGCTCCCAGTGCGGCACGCGGTGGAACGTGCGCGATCGGCGGCGCGAGTGGTGCCCCCGCTGTCGCGGCGCCCTGATGGCGCCGCTGGCGGACCCGCCCGATCCACGGTGGGGCCCGGGTGGTGGCCCGGCCGCACCGGCGCAATCCACCCGCTGGCGCACCCCGCCGCGGCTGCCGCCTGGCTTCCGTTGGATAGCGGTCCGCCCCGGCGCCGCGCCCCCCATGCGACGCGCACGACGGTCCCTCGGGCCGACCCCGCGCTATGCTGTGATCCCGCGCTGGGGTCTGGCCGACCGCGTCGAGCAAGCCCCGGTGCCGGTCGAAAAGCCAACGCAGACAGGGCCATCCGCCGCGGCGGTGCGCAGCAGCGTTTTCGTTGGCGTGTTGGTGCTGAGCATCGCGGCCCTGGTGTACGTCGTGCGGTACGTGCTGCTGGTGGTCAACCGGAACACGTTGTTGAACTCCGTAGTGGCCATCGCCGCGGACTGGCTCGGGATCCTGGCCAGCGTGGCGGCGCTCGCGGCGGTGATCACGTCCGGGGTGATGTTGATCCGCTGGTTGATCGCGAGGCGGGCCGCGGTGTTCTCGCACCAGGGGCTGCCGGAGCCTCGCTCGGTCCGCGCGCTGTGGGCCGGCTGCGTAGTGCCGCTGGCGAA
>NZ_MBEU01000071.1 GCF_001954275.1 Mycobacterium sp. IS-836
CCCCCCCCCCTCTCCGCCCCCCCCCCCCCCCCCCCCCCCCCCCCCCCCCCCCCCCCCCCCCGCGCCGCGCGCCCCGCCGCCCCCCCCCCCCCCCCCCCCCCCCCCCCCCCCCCCCCCCCGGCCGGGTCTTCGAGGGCTTCGTACGCAAACCGGTCGAACGGCCCGCGCATCGCTGGGTCGTGGTGGAGCCCGATCGACCCGCCGGGGCCGCGTCGTCCGGTCAGGTTGAGTTGCAGGGGCAGGAACCGGCAGCATAGGGGTATGACGTGGGCCGACGAGGTGCTCGACGGGCATCCCTTTGTCGTAGCCCATAGAGGGGCGTCGGCCGCTCGTCCCGAACACACGCTGGCCGCATACGATCTCGCGCTCAAGGAAGGCGCCGACGGCGTCGAATGCGATGTGCGGCTGACCCGCGACGGGCATCTGGTTTGCGTCCACGACCGTCGCCTGGATCGGACCTCGACCGGTGCGGGTCTGGTCAGCACGATGACCCTGGAGCAGTTGCGCGAGCTCGAATACGGTGCGTGGCACGACAGTTGGCGTGCGGACGGCACGCACGGCGATACCAGCCTGCTGACGTTGGACACGCTCGTCAGCTTGGTTCTGGACTGGCACCGGCCGGTGAAGCTGTTCGTCGAGACCAAGCATCCGGTTCGGTATGGCTCGCTGGTGGAAAGCAAGTTGTTGGCGCTGCTGCACCGGTTTGGCATCGCCGCGCCCGCCTCGGCCGCCCGGTCCCGGGCGGTGGTGATGTCGTTTTCGGCGGCCGCGGTCTGGCGGATCCGGCGGGCCGCGCCGATGCTGCCGACGGTGCTGTTGGGCAAGACCGCCCGGTACCTGGCCAGCAGCGCGGCCACCGCGGTCGGGGCCACCGCCGTCGGGCCGTCGCTGGCGGCGTTGAAGGAGTATCCGCAACTCGTCGACCGCTCCATCGCCCAGGGCCGGGCGGTCTACTGCTGGAACGTCGACGACTACGACGACATCGACTTCTGCCGGGAGGTCGGGGTGGCATGGCTGGCCACGCACCACCCGGGTCGCACGAAGGCCTGGTTGCAGAACGCCCGCACCGACCGAGTCGGCGACTAGTTCGGCCGACGGCGGTCGTTACTGCTGTCCCTGCAGCGCCTCGCCGGGCACCGGACTGTCGGAGGCCAGCGCGTCGAGCAATTTGGCGGCCACGTCGTGGTTCCACACCACCACCGCGCCGGTGTCGCCGCTGCTGAACTCACCGATCGGGACGGTCACCGAGGTGGTGGTCCCGTGCAGCGCCCAGCCGAGCCGGGCGAGGTCCCACACCTGATCCCCCTGATCAACGGTCAGGGCGTCGGCGGCCGCGCGCGGCACCGAGTACCAGCGCACCGGATCCAGCCACACGGCGGGGCTGGACGCGCGGCGCAACAGCGCCGACATGAACTGCCGTTGGTTGACCATCCGGTCCAGGTCCGCCCGCGGTGTGGCGCGGGACCTGACATACCCCAGCGCGTTGCGGCCCTCCAGCTTCTGGCAGCCGGCGGGCAGGTCAATGCCGGCCAGTGGGTCGGTGATCGGCGCGACGGGGCACACGGTGATGCCGCCGAGCGCGTCGACCAGCGCGGCGAAGCCGCCGAACCCAATCTCGATGTAGTGGTCGAGGCGCAGGCCGGTGGCTTGCTCCACGGTTTGAGTCAGCAGGGCCGCCCCGCCCATCGCGAACGCGGAGTTGATTTTGTCCCTGCCGTGACCGGGGATCGGCACGTACGAGTCGCGCGGTATCGAGACCATCGTCGCCGGGGTGCTCGAGCCGAACGACGGCACATGCACCAGCAGGATGGTGTCGGTGCGACCGGCGCCGACGTCGCCGCCGGTAGACAGATCCTGCTGCTGATCGGCGGTAAGGCCCTCGCGGCTATCCGAGCCGACGAGCAGCCAGTTCGTCCCGCGCCCGGCCGCGGGCCGGTCGGGGTAGTCCGCGAGCACCGCCGCGCGGTGCAGCGTTTTGTCGAACCAGATGGCCCCGCCGATGAGGCCCGCGCCGGCCAGCAGCGCGCCGATCAGCAGACCAAGGGCCAACCTCCGACCCCAGCGGCGCTTGCCGCGCTTGCGGCCGGTCCGCGGCGGGATGGGTCGCGGTGGGGGCTGGGACGGGTGCGGTGCGACGCGTTGCGGGGCGGCGGCGTTGACACGGGAGACGGGCGCGGGCATCCGGCGCTGCGGCACCGTCTCGGCGCTCGGCGACGGCGCACCGCGGTGGATTACCTGTGGTGGCTCCGGGCGGGCCGGGCGCGGCGGGACCGGGTTTTCAGGCCGTCGTGAGGGTCGGTCGCCGGTCACCCAGATAACTTACCGGCGGGCGCGCAGCCCGTTGATGAACGGGCAGCCCATCAGCACCCGGATCGCCTGTCTCAGCCCGACCATGTCGTCCACCGGTTTGTGGAAGGGCAGCCGGACGTCATGGTCGCCGTCGTTGCCTTCGATGCGAAACCGCATGCCGTAGCGATCCAGCCCGAGCGGCCGAACGCGGCCGCGGCGCAGCGGCGTCGGCAACCGGGACACCAGCCGCGCGACCACGTCGCCGTGGGCCTTGTCCAGGTGCCACAGCAAGCTCGACTCGACCTCGCAGAAGGGGTCGGGGCGAGCCGCGAGCAGGTCCGCCACGCTGATGGCCTCGGCTCCGGTGGCGTCGGTCACCACCACGGACGCGATCTCGAGTCGCAGCAGCGTATACCGCTGATCCGTCCCATCCGAAGGCATCGACCGGGGGGTATCGATTTGCAGCAATGCCGGATCCGGACACTCGGTGGCAATCAGATCGAGGACCTTTGTCACGGCGCCCGGCGGGACCTGCTGCAGGCGGCCGCGAACCCACACCAGGGACCGGACGGGTTCGCGCAGTGGCAGCGGCGCATAGTCGGTCAGCTCGAGCAGCGCCTGCGAACCATCGACGCCGGCGCCCCCGCCGTCCCGGTCGGCCGGCAGCGCCACGGCGAAGGACCCGTCGTGCATGAGGTGATGCACCGGCGTGGCGACGGGTTCCTCGCGCGCGTTCTCGTTCTCGATGGCCAGGAGCGCGCCGCCGGCCCGGGTGCAGGCGCTGCGAATGCGCTCGGCAGTCGTCGGCGCGGCACTGGTCAGCGGTAACATCATTCTCCAATCGAATTAGGCAAGCCTAAGTTAACTTAGATCACGGGGCGCCGCAAGCCTTGTTCGGCGGTGGCCGCCGTTAGGGTTGGAGCGTGGTCCGCATTGCCTATCTGGGTCCCGAAGGGACCTTCACCGAGGCGGCGCTGCTCCAGATGACGTCGGCGGGGCTGGTTCCCGACCAGGGGCCGGATGCCTTGCGCCGGTTGCCGATCGAGAGCACGCCGACGGCGCTCGACGCCGTCCGCAACGGCGACGCCGACTACGCGTGCGTGCCGATCGAGAACTCGATCGACGGGTCGGTGATGGCCACCCTGGACAGCCTCGCCATCGGTTCGCCGCTGCAGATTTTCGCCGAGACCACGCTGGACGTCGCGTTCAGCATCGTCGTCAAACCCGGGCGCAGCGCCGCCGACGTGGGGACGGTGGCGGCGTTCCCGGTGGCCGCGGCCCAGGTGCGGCAATGGCTCACCGCGCACCTGCCCAACACCGAATTGCGACCCGCCTACTCCAACGCGGACGCCGCGCGACAGGTGGCCGAGGGCAACGCCGACGCCGGGGTGACCTCGCCGCTGGCCGCCGCGCATTGGGGGCTCGCGGCCCTGGCCGATGGTGTCGTCGACGAACCCAACGCCCGCACGCGGTTCGTGCTGGCCGGACTGCCGGGACCGCCGCCGGCCCGCACCGGCGCCGACCGGACGTCGGTAGTGTTGCGCGTCGACAACCAACCCGGGGCGCTGTTGGGCGCCCTCGCCGAGTTCGGCATCCGCGGCATCGACCTCACCCGGATCGAGTCCCGGCCGACCCGCACCGAGTTGGGCACCTACCTGTTCTTCGCCGACTGCGTCGGCCACGTGGACGACGACGCCGTCGCCGAGGCACTCAAGGCGCTGCACCGTCGTTGTGCCAACGTGCGATACCTGGGTTCGTGGCCGACGGGCGAGGCCGCCGGGGTGGTTCCGCCGCCGGCGGACGAGGCATCACGCTGGCTGGCGCGCCTGCGGGCGGGCAAATCGGAACCGGCCCAGGATGCGGCGGCGGGGTTTGCGCAATGAGCGGTCGTCTGGTGCTGGTGCGACACGGCCAGTCCTACGGCAACGTCGAGCGCCGGCTGGATACCCGGCCGCCCGGTGCCGAGCTGACGCCGAAGGGCCGCGACCAGGCGCGGGCGTTCGCCCGCGGGTCCGGCCGGCCGGCGATGATCACGCACTCGATCGCCACCCGGGCGTCGCAGACGGCGGCGGTGATCGGTGCCGCGCTCGACGTCGCCGCGCACGAGGTCGCCGGCATCCACGAGGTGCAGGTCGGGCAACTGGAAGACCGCAGCGACGACGACGCCGTCGCGGAATTCAACGCCATCTACGACCGCTGGCACCACGGCGAACTCGACGTGCCGCTGCCCGGCGGCGAGACCGGCAGCGAGGTGTTGGACCGCTACGTGCCGGTGCTCACCGACCTGCGGATGCGCTACCTCGACGACGACGAGTGGGACGGCGACATCGTCGTCGTCAGCCACGGCGCGGCGATCCGGCTGGCCTCCGCGGTGCTGGCGGGAGTGGACGGAAACTTCGCGCTGGACAACCACCTGGACAACGCGCAGTCGGTGGTGTTGGCCCCGATCACCGACGGACGGTGGAGCTGTGTACGGTGGGGAACGCTGACGCCGCCGTTCTACCCGCAACCCGAAGCCACGCCGGTCGCGGACGCGGTGCGGTCAAGCACCGACCCGATGGGCTGACGGGGCGATCAAACGGCCAGGGCGACCGAGTCCTCGGCGCAGCCGCAGCCGACGGCGTCGCAGTCGATGACGAACGCGTGCGGCAACAGTTCGGGACTGGCGCAGTCCGGCTCGGTGCACTCCGAGCGATGCAGCCAATGGCGAATGATGGTTCCGTGGCAGTGATCTAGTCCTGCCCGGCAGTCGCGGCAGTCCGTGTTCATGAGTGAGTTCATAGCACCCGGCGCGGACAAATCCGGGATGCCGCGCCCGTCAGGCCCAGCCCAGTTCGTGCAATCTGTCGTCGTCGATGCCGAAGTGGTGGGCGATTTCGTGGATGACCGTGATCGCCACCTCCTCGACGACCTCCTCGTCGGATTCGCAGACGTCCAGCAGCGCCTCGCGGTAGATCGTGATGGCGTCGGGCAGCGCTCCGCCGTAGTCGGAGTCCCGCTCGGTCAGCGCCACGCCTTCGTAGAGGCCGAGCAGTTCAGTGTCCTCGGGATGGCGGGCTTCGACGAGCACGACGACGTTGTCCATCGCCGCCGTCAACTCGGGCGGGATGAGGTCGAGCGCGTCGGAGACCAACTCGTCGAACCGCTGCGGATCCATCCGCACGGCCACCGGTTACCCCGCGGGTGGTGCGGCCGGCGCGGGCGGCGGTTCCGGTGCGGGCGGCGGTGGCGGCGGAGGAGGTGGCGGTGGCGCCTCGGGAGCCGGAGGGGGCGGTGGCGGCGCTCCGCCGTCCGCCGGGGGCGGCGGGCCTTCCGGAGGTGCCTGCGTGGCCGGAGCCTGCGACGCCGGCTCGCGGGGCGGCGTCACGACCGGCTGTTGTTGCGGAAGGTGCTGATTGTTCGGCGGGATGGCGTCCGGCGGCGAGCTGGGCTCCGGCGCCTGAACCGGAATGGGCGGCATCGTGAGCCGCTCCTCGGGGATGTCCGGCGGTGGGACCGGGGCCTGACCGTTGATCAGCAGCTGCCCCTTGGCGTGGTTCACCAGCGTGGCCCAGCCCCCGTTGCCCAGGCTGGCGCCGATGCTGCAGGCCACCTCACGGCTGCCCGCCTGCCAGCTGGGCAGCGACACGGTGGGGTAGATCAGCGTCAGGGTGGTGGTGCGCAACTTGACGGGCGCGAGGAAGGCGTCGGTCATCTTGGTGCAGGAGTCTTTGATGAAGGCGTCCTGCTCGGGCTCGGCGGGCAGCGCACCGCGGAACCTCTCAGCAAGATTGACCGTGCCCGTGATCTCCATCGCGTGCGGCGCCGCGCAGTCGACGGGAACGTCGATGGGTTGGTTGGTCGCCGGGTCGATGCTCAGGCAGGTGCCGGCGGGCCAGACCTTGGACTGGTCGATGTCGGCGACCTTGCCCTTGAACGCGGCCTGTTGGTTGTTCAGCCCGGGCAGCTGCAGGCCGCACAGCATGCGGCGCTCGCCGGCCTGGCGCCACGCGCGGTCACCCGACCACAGCATGCTGACGATGAACTTGCCGTTGGGATCGAACTTGGGCCCGAGGTAGCGGTGCGCCGCTGCCTCGCACTGCTCCTGGCTGATCTGCTGAATACGCGCCGGCGACGGCGGGGCCGCGTTGGGCCCGTACTCCGAGCCGGGGAACGTCCGCATGTCGACGGACTCGGCGACCTCGAACTTGTGGTCGTCCGCGCAGTTGACGATGCTCGCCGACTCCGGCGTGATGTCGGGCCACATCAGGCAGTCACCACTCTTGGCGCGGTTGAAGGCGGCGTCGCTCTTGGCCCCGGTGCTGGGCACCGGACCGCTGTCGAGGTAGCCGGCCAGCCGCCCCTGCCCGCCGCCGACCGGGATCGCCGTCACCAGCCCGGCGATCAGCAGGCCGCCGAGCGCGAAGAGGAGCAACGCCCGCCTGGTCGCGGTCGCCTGCAAGCCGCGCGGCCACCGGAACGCGGCAGCCGGCTGTCCCGCCTCGCCGGCGGCGGGGCCGGGCGGGGAGACTTCCGCTTCGGGGGTATCCAACATCGGCTCCATTCTGACAGGAGCCGCGGAGCCGCGTGACGGATGTGGCGCATGTAGCGTCGTGTGATCGTCTGCGGCGGTGCTGTGCGGCGCCGCCGCCGGGCCAAAAGTAGTCTTCAGGCCGTGATCGACCTGAAGCTGCTTCGCGAGGACCCCGACGCCGTACGCCGTTCCCAACTCAGCCGCGGGGAAGACCCGGCGCTGGTGGACGCCCTGCTGACGGCCGACGCGAATCGCCGTGCCGCGATTTCGAACGGCGACGCACTGCGCGCCGAACAGAAGTCCGCGAGCAAGAGCGTGGGCGCGGCGTCGGCCGAGGAGCGGCCGGCCAAGCTCGCGCGCGCCAAAGAACTCGCCGAACAGGTGAAGGCCGCCGAAACCGCCCAGACGGAAGCCGAGGCGGCGTTCACCGCGGCACACATGGCGATCTCCAACGTCATCATCGACGGAGTCCCGGCGGGAGGGGAGGACGACTTCGCGGTCCTCGACGTCGTCGGCGAAGCCCGGGCGATCGAAAACCCTAGGGACCACCTGGAACTCGGTGAGGCACTGGGCCTCATCGACATGCAACGCGGCGCCAAGGTGTCCGGTTCGCGGTTTTACTTCCTGACCGGTCGGGGCGCGCTGTTACAGCTGGGCGTGCTGCAACTGGCGCTGCGGCTAGCCGTCGACAACGGGTTCATCCCGATGATCCCGCCGGTGCTGGTGCGCCCAGAAGTGATGGCGGGCACCGGATTTCTGGGCACCCACGCCGACGAGGTGTATCGGGTGGAAGCCGACGACCTCTACCTGGTCGGCACCTCCGAGGTACCGCTGGCCGGCTACCACGCCGACGAGATCCTGGACCTGTCCGGCGGCCCGCTGCGCTACGCCGGCTGGTCGTCGTGCTTTCGCCGCGAGGCCGGCAGCTACGGCAAGGACACCCGCGGCATCATCCGGGTGCATCAGTTCGACAAAGTGGAGGGCTTCGTCTACTGCACACCCGCCGACGCCGAGGCGGAGCATCAACGGCTGCTGGGCTGGCAGCGCGACCTGCTGGCGCTCATCGACGTGCCGTATCGGGTAATCGATGTGGCCGCAGGCGATCTCGGCTCGTCGGCCGCGCGCAAGTTCGACTGCGAGGCGTGGGTTCCCACGCAGGGGGCCTACCGCGAGCTGACGTCGACGTCGAACTGCACCACGTTTCAAGCGCGCCGGCTGGCCACCCGCTACCGCGACGACAACGGCAAGCCGCAGATCGCGGCGACCCTCAACGGCACGCTGGGCACCACCCGGTGGCTGGTCGCGATCCTGGAGAACCACCAGCAGCCCGACGGCAGCGTCCGGGTCCCCGACGCGCTGGTTCCCTTCGTCGGCACCGAGGTGTTGGAGCCCGCCGGCTAGTGGCGATCGCAAGCGCGGCGGAGCCGGGCGAAGCGGGTCGCCACCATTGATCAAGCGCGGCGCGCGCCCGGGGTATGCCCAAACGCGCGCCGGTAGGTGTCGATGAAGGCGCTGGGCGTGGCCCAGCCGCATTGCAGCGCCACCGAGGTCACGTCGTGGCGGTCGGCGAGCAGCATCAGTGCGTGATGCAGGCGTAATTGCGTGCGCCATTGCGGGAACGTCATGCCCAGCTCGTCGCTGAACAGGCGGCTCAGCGTGCGCTGACTGACGCCGATCCGACGGCCGATTTGCTGCAACGTCAGCGGCTCGGTCAGGTTGTCGGTGATCAGCGCGCACGCTTGGCGCAGGCGGCTGTCGACCGGTGTCGGAATCCACAGTGGCTCATGGATGTTCGAGTCCCGCACCTGATCGTGCAGCACGGCCAGCATCCGGTGGTGTTCGTCGGTGTCGGTGCCGTCTGTCTGCGAGCTGGCGATGATGAGTTCGCGCATCAGCGGATTGACGGCGAGCACGGTCGGTGTTGCCGGACCGCCACGGTAGCGGCGCGGGTCCAGGGCGACCCCGTGGAATTGCGTCTGGCCGTGAAACTTGTGCTCGTGCCAGCAGCCCGCCGGTATCCAGATGGCGCGATTCACTGGCGTGATCCAGGTTCCCGCGGGGGTGGTTACCGACACCGCACCGGAGGACGGGTAGACGATCTGGTGCAGGGGATGACAGTGGCGCTCGATTCGCGCGCCGGGCGCGAGCGACTGCGACGACGTGGCCCTCCCGTGATGGCGGTTTTCCGACATAACTCGACAGAATATCGGAAGCCCGCAACCTTGGCGTCCGCCTAGCGTTCTGTGTATGGCAATGAATCTCCTTCACCGGCGCCGGTGTAGCTCGGCGGACTGGGCCAAGATGGTGGCCGACAAGTTGCTGCCCTGGTCGCTGAGCGACGTCGAATTAGGCTCGCGCACACTGGAAATCGGCCCAGGCTACGGCGCGACGACACGCGCCCTCCTGGACCGGACCGACTCGCTCACCGCCGTCGAAGTCGACCGTTCGATGGCCGATGACCTGAACCGCCGCTATGGCGAACGGGCGCGCATCATCCACGCCGACGGCAGCAGCACCGGGCTGCCCGACGACCACTTCTCGTCGGTGGTGTGCTTCACGATGCTGCACCACGTGCCCAGCGCCCGGCTGCAAGATCAGCTGTTCGCCGAGGCTTTCCGGGTGCTGCAACCGGGGGGTACCTTCGCCGGCAGCGACGGTGTGCCGTCGCTGACATTTCGGCTGATCCACATCGCCGACACCTACAACCCGATCGCGCCGCCGGATCTCCGCCGGCGGCTTCGAGCGGCGGGATTCACCGACATCCGGGTCGACGCCAAGGGCGGCCGACAGAGATGGCGGGCGATCAAACCGCTTGCCGCGTAACGGGGCCTAAGCGCTCACCGGCTCGCGGGCCTGCTCGTGGCGGCGCTGGCGCTCTATGGTCGCGAAGTAGAAGGCGAACGCGAACGCGAAGCTGGTGAACAGGCTGGACACGAAGTACAGCCACGGGTGCCGCAGGCCCCGGCGATAGCCGTCGACAATCGTAAAAAGCGGCAGCAGAATGACATTCGCGATCGTGTAGTCCTGGCTGGCCGAGCTGGCGGCGGGGTTGGTGAACATCAACTTCATGTATTCGACCCAACTGCCGTGTTCGCCCCACAGCGGATTGGTCGATCCCCCATGCGAGTATTCCTCCACGTAGGTGATGTTGAAATACCAACCGAGCCCGACCGACGCGATGCCGACGACGTAGTACACGATTTCCATCGGCGAGAAGACGGGGCCGGTGGCGGGGCGGGCGAAAACCTTTGAGTTGGCCCTGACGATCCAGACGATGACCGCCAGTCCAAGTACCGCGTGCGAGAGTAGCGAGACCATGGGCGAAGTCTCGCTCGTGTTCCGAAGTTTTGTCAATATTGACACAACGTGAAGGGGTACCTTACTGGCATGGTCCGGCCCGCTCAGACGGCGCGCAGCGAGCGCACGCGCGAAGCGCTGCGCCAGGCCGCTGTGGTGAGATTCCTGGCCCAGGGGGTCGAGGAAACGTCGGCCGAACAGATCGCGGCGGACGCCGGGGTGTCGCTGCGGACGTTCTATCGCCATTTCCGCTCCAAGCACGATCTGCTGTTTGCCGACTTCACCGGGCTGCACTGGTTTCGCGCCGCGCTCAACGACAGGCCGGCCGGCGAACCGATCATCGATTCGGTGCAGGCCGCGATCTTCGCGTTTCCGTATGACGTTGAAGCGGTTACCAAAATCGCCGCGCTGCGGGGCGGCGAGCTGGACCCGGGCCGCATCGTCCGGCACATCCAGGAAGTCCAGGCCGACTTCGCCGACGCCATCCAGGCGCAGCTGCAGCGCCGTGGCCGGACGGGGCACCGGACGACGGACGAGCGGCTGCGCATCGCGGTGACCGCGCGCTGCATCGCAGCCGCCGTCTTCGGTGCTATGGAGGTCTGGATGCTCGGCGACGACCGGTCCCTGGGGGAACTGGCGCGGGTCTCCCACACGGCGCTGGAGTCGCTGCGCGCCGGCATCACCGATGCCTGGGCACCCGACAAAGTTTCGTCATAATTGACAAAACTTTGCGTCCGTGTCAGCCTGCGTGCGGAGGGACGGACATGACTGGATATGACGCGATAGTTATCGGCGCCGGGCACAACGGCCTGGCCGCGGCGGTGTTGCTGCAGAAGGCGGGCCTGCGGACCGTGTGCGTGGACCCCAAGCTGTACGCCGGTGGGATGGCCTCGACGGTGGAGCTGTTCGACGGGTATCAGTTCGAGATCGCGGGCTCGGTGCAATTCCCGACGGCTTCGGTGGTCGTCGAGGAACTCGGCCTCGACACCCTGGAGACCATCGACCTGGACGTGATGTCGGTGGCGGTGCGCGGTGTGGGCGACGACCCGCTGGTCCAATACAGCGACCCGGTCAAGCTGTTCACTCACCTCAACGAGGTGCACGGGGCCGACGCGGTCAACGGCATGGCGGGGCTGATGGCCTGGAGCCAGGCGCCGACGCGGGCACTCGGCCGCTTCGACGCGGGTGCGCCGCCCAAGACCCTCGACGAGATGTATGCCTGCGCCACAAACGAATTCGAACGCTCGGCGATCGATGACATGCTGTTCGGTTCGGTTACCGACATCTTGGACCGCTATCTCCCCGACCGCGAGAAGCACGGCGCCCTGCGCGGCTCGATGACGGTGCTGGCCGTCAACACCCTCTACCGCGGGCCGTCGACGCCGGGCAGCGCGGCCGCACTGGCCTTCGGGCTGGGCGTTCCCGACGGGAACACCATGCAGATGAAGAAGCTCCGCGGCGGCATCGGTGCGCTCACCGCGCACCTGTGCACACTGCTCGAGAGCCACGGCGGCGAAGTCCGGCTGCGCACCAAGGTGACCGAGATCGTCGTCGCCGACGGCCGCGTGAGCGGGGTGCGAACCGAGGCCGGGGAGACGCTCACGGCTCCGATCGTCGTCTCCGGCATCGCGCCCGATGTCACGCTCAACGAGCTGATCGATCCGGCCGCGCTGCCGGCCGACATCCGGGAACGCTATGCGCGCATCGATCACCGCGGCAGCTATCTGCAGATGCACTTCGCGCTCGACGAAGCCCCGGCGTTCAGCGCGCCGTACGAGGCCCTCAACGATCCGGCCATGCAGGCCTCGCTCGGTCTGTTCTGCACGCCGGAGGAAGTCCAGCAGCAGTGGGAGGATGCCCGGCGTGGGATCGTTCCGGCCGACCCGACGGTGGTGTTGCAGATCCCGTCGCAGAACGACCCGGACCTCGCGCCCGAGGGCAAGCACGCCGCATCGGCGTTCGCGATGTGGTTCCCCATCGAGGGCAGCGCCGACTATGGCAAGGCAAAGGTCGAAATGGGTCAGCGGGTGATAGACAAGATCACCCGGCTCGCACCGAATTTCGAACGCAGCATCATCCGGCACACCACCTTCACGCCCAGGCACATGGGCGTGATGTTCGGCGCCCCGGGCGGCGACTTCTGCCACGGGCTGCTGAATCCCAATCAGATCGGCCCGAACCGGCCCGGCCCGAAAGGCTTTCTCGGTCAGCCGATCCCGATCGAGGGACTGTACCTGGGCAGCGCGGGCTGCCATGGCGGGCCGGGAATCACGTTCATCCCCGGCTACAACGCCGCTCTCGCTGCGCTGGCCGACCGCTAGACTCTCGGCGAGCGTGTACTCAGTGCGAAAAAATGACCAAAATCTCGCCGTGAGTGCACGTTCGGCGCGCTGGTACTAACCCAGCCCGCTCAGCAACACGTCGAGCAGTGCGGTGAACTCGTCCGGTCGCGCCGGCGTGAACGCGGGGCTCGGCCAGGTTCCCGGGACGTCCAGGGTGATCAACGTCGACTTGAGTGGCCGTTGCACGTCCAGCGGCAGCCAGCGACGAAAGTCGGAGCTGCCCCAGATGCGGAACCGCTGCATGAACATGCCCAGCGATTCGACTTTGTACCCGCGGATCGTGTCCAACGCGATCACCTTGGACGTACCGGAGGGAAAGTGATAGCGGCGCAACGTGATCGCCCTGCGGTCCAGCTGGACCAGGCCGTCGTCGTACGTCTCGCTCATGCCCGGGAGCTCCGCAGCTGATGTCCCCGCGAGGTCAGGCACCGGCCGTCGTCCAGACGCCACTGCCATCCGTGCAGGTTGCAGGTCAGCGTGTTGCCTTCCACCACACCGAATTTCGATAGGTCGGCCTTCAGGTGCGGGCAGCGGCGCTGAATCTCCCAGCCGTCCAGGGTGACCGAGGCGGAGTCGTCGTGGGTCTCGGCGAACCAGCCGTCGGCATAGGCGATCCGTTCGTCGGTAAGGCACTTGAAGAAGGTGTAGAGGTATTCGTTGTAACCGCCGACCCGCCATGCGCTGAACCGGGTCGACAGGAAGATGGTGTTGACCCAGTCTGGCTCGTGGTCGCGCAGCACCGTGCGCACCAGCTCGGGCGCGATCGCAAAACCATAGCGGACCTTTTCGTCGGGAATCCGTTCGCGCACGGCACGTTTCGGAAAGTCCAGGATCACGGTCTCCGGGCCGATCACCAGTTCGACGGGGTAGCCGATGCCGTCGCAGATCTCGTCGCTTTGCAGCATGATCGGCTCGAACAGCGCGCGCAGCCCGTCCAGCAGCGGCTCGCCGGTGGCGGGGGCCCAGCTGGCCCGCTCGGCTGCCAGGACGGGCGCCATCCGCTCGGCGTAGTCGGCGATGTAGGCCGCCTTGCCCGTGGTGAAGATGTCGTCCACCTCGGCGGTGGGTAGCGGGTGGCGCAGTGAGTTCAGTTCCGTGCCGGTGAAGTCCGCGGTCGATCCGGGAATCATCAGCAGACCGCGATCGTGCCCGTGGCTGCGCATCTGGTCGAGGAACACCATTTGGTCGGGGAAGATGTTGGCCGGGTCGCCGTGATCGTCGTTGAGGTGGCGCAGCTCCGGGTCCAGGAAGCACGGCGGCCCCGCCGACGGCACCACCCAGGTCGCCCCCACCTGGGCGATGTATTGGCGGGCACGGTCCATTTGGCGCTGCCGCTTCTGGGTGCCGAACGACTCCTTGGCGCGGGCCGGCATGTCGTAGACCATCGGGTACCAGATCGCCCCCGAGTACTGCAGCAGGTGCACGTCGATGTGCCCGAACTCGGATGTCAGCACATCCAAATCCACCGGCCGCGCATCGTTCATGTTGAAAACCGTTGTGGCGCCGTCGGAAACCACCAGCGCCGAATCGCCGATCGGGCCGTCCGCGGGCGCGCGCAGCGCGATGACCATGACGTCAAGGTCGCCCTTCGGGCCGGTGATCCGGTGCTTGACAGAGTCGGTGGTCTCGAAGAACCTGTGAAAGCCCAACTCCTGCAGCGCATTTCGCAGGTCGGGCACCGGGTAGTCGGGCAACAGCACCACGGCGTCTTTGTTGACGTGCGCGCTGAGGTGCTTCGCGTCGAAGTGGTCCTTGTGCAGGTGCGAGACGTAGAGGTAGTCGCAGTCGCCGAGCGTGTCCCAGTCCAGTGCGCTGTTGTCCGGGAACGGGAACCAGGATGCGAAGTAGGCCGGGTTCACCCAGGGGTCACACAGGATGCTGCCCGCATGGGTCTGGATCAGAAATCCGGCGTGACCTACGCTCGTGACCTGCACAAATGCCTTTCTCGGGGTTCTGGGGATCGTCCCAAGTTTAGCGTGGGGCCGCTGCCGGGGCCCGGCGCACAGGCGGGAGCATTACGCTGAATGGCTGTGGAACCGGTATACGGGACTGTCATCCAGCTTGCCCGGTTGGTCTGGCGCATCCAGGGCCTGAAGATCACCGTGTCCGGGGTCGAGAACCTGCCGACCAGCGGTGGGGCGGTCGTCGCGATCAACCACACCGGCTACCTCGACTTCACCTTCGCCGGTTTGCCCGCCTACAAGCAGGGCCTGGGCCGCAAAGTGCGATTCATGGCCAAGCAGGAGGTCTTCGACCACAAGATCACCGGGCCGATCATGCGCAGCCTGCGGCACATCTCGGTGGACCGGCTGGATGGGGCCGCGTCGTACGAAGAAGCCGTCCGGATGCTGAAGGACGGCGAGCTGGTCGGGGTGTACCCCGAAGCCACGATCAGCCGCAGTTTCGAGATCAAGGAGTTCAAGTCGGGGGCCACCCGGATGGCGGTCGAGGCCGGCGTGCCGATCGTTCCGCACATCGTCTGGGGTGCGCAACGGATCTGGACCAAGGGCCATCCCAAGAAGCTGCTTCGCCCGAAGGTACCGATCACGGTGCTGGTCGGCGAACCTATCGCGCCGACGCTGGCGATCGAGGATTTGAAGGGCCTGCTGCACTCGCGCATGCAACACCTGCTGGAGCGGGCGCAGGAACAGTATGGGCCGCATCCCGCCGGGGAGTTCTGGGTGCCGCACCGGCTGGGCGGCGGCGCTCCGTCGTTGGCCGAGGCGTCCCGCATCGAGGCCGAGGAGGCGGCCGCGCGGGCGGCCCGTCGCGCCCAGGCCGCAGGAGCGTCGGAGTCGTAATCGATGGTGGAGCCGACCTTCCGCACGCTCGAGATCATGGCGCAGCTGGTCGTGATGGCGACGGGTACGCAGATCACCTACCGCGGCGAGGAGAACGTTCCCGCCCGCGGCGGCGCGGTCGTCGCGATCAATCACACCAGCTATGTCGACTTTCTGCCGGCCGCGCTGGCCATGCACCGCCGCGGCCGCCGACTGCGGTTCATGATCAAGGCGGAAATGCAACGGGTGAAGGTCGTCAACTTCCTGATCAAGCACACGAAGACCATCCCCGTCGATCGAGACGCCGGAGCCGCCGCCTATGCGGTGGCCGTACAGCGGCTCCGCGAGGGGGAGCTGGTCGGGGTCTACCCGGAGGCCACCATCAGCCGAAGCTTCGAGCTCAAGGAATTCAAGACCGGGGCCGCCCGCATGGCCCTCGAAGCGGATGTCCCGATCGTTCCCGTGATCGTCTGGGGCGCGCAGCGGATCTGGACCAAGGACCACCCGCGACACATCGGCCGCCACAAGGTGCCGGTGATCGTGCAGGTGGGACCGCCGCTGCGAGCCGCCGACGACATGGCGCGAACCAACGCCGCGCTTCGCGAGTCGATGAGCGCGCTGCTGGATCGGGCCCAGCACGGGTATCCGCGTCCGCCCGGCGCCTATTGGGTGCCGCGGCGGCTGGGCGGTGGCGCACCGACGTTGGCCGAGGCGGCTCAGATCGAAGCCGACGAGGCCGCGGCCCGACTGGCCGACAAGGCCGCAAACCATACCCCGCATCGATCGCGGTAGGGCGAAGGAGAAGGACATGGCAAACGCCTTTTACCGGTTCGGCGAATTGATCGTCCCGCCGGTCGTCGCGATGCAGGGAACCAAATTCAGCTACCGCGGCCTGGAGAACATTCCGCAGCGCGGCGGCGCGATACTCGCCCAGAACCACACCAGCTATCTGGACTGGCTTCCGACGATGCTCGCCGTTAAGGAACGCGGCCGTCGCATGTACTTCATGATCAAGGCGGAGATGGGCGAGGTGAAGTCGGTCAACTACGTGATCAAGCACGCCCGGCTCATCCCGGTGGACCGCAGGAGCGGACACGGCGCTTTCGACGTCGCCGTGCAGCGGCTGCGCGAGGGCGAACTCATCGGGATGCATCCGGAGGCGACCATCAGCCGCAGCTTCGAGCTCAGGGAATTCAAGAGCGGTGCCGCGCGGATGGCGCTGGACGCCCAGGCGCCGATCCTTCCCGTGGTCGTCTGGGGCGCGCACCGGATTTGGCCCAAGGATCATCCGAAAAAGGTGTGGCGCAACAAGGTTCCGATCACCGTGGCGGTCGGCCGGCCGCTGCCGCCTCGCGGCACCCCGGAGCAAATCAACGTCGCACTGCGCACCGCGATGAACGAGTTGCTCTATCAAGTGCAGGAGGAGTATCCGCACCCCGAGGGCGAGTACTGGGTTCCGCGGCGCCTCGGAGGCAGCGCGCCCAGCCGGGAAGATTCCCAGGCGATCCGGTTGTCCGAGTTGCAGGAGCGGATCAAGCGGCACGGAACCGACGGCGTGACCAGGCCGGGGCAACCCCAAAGCGGATTGCATTGACCGACCCAACATTGCCGGCGCTCATCGCATGCGACGTCGACGGCACCTTGTTCGACGGAAACGAAACCATCTCCCCACGCACCCGCGCTGCGATACGCGCCGCGGTGGCCGAGGGCGCTCAGTTCGTCGTGGCCACCGGCCGCCCCCCGCGCTGGATACGCCCGGTCGTCGACGCCCTCGGGTTCGCGCCAATGGCGGTGTGTGCCAACGGTGCCGTCGTCTACGACCCCGCGTCCGATCGGGTGGTGTCCGCGCGCACCCTGTCCGTCGACACCTTGGCCGAGTTGGCCGAGATAGCGAGGCGCTCCATCCCGGGCGTGGGCCTGGCCGTCGAGCGGATCGGTGAGCGCGCGCATGACACCGCAACGCCTCAGTTCATCAGCTCGCCGGGCTACGAGCACGCGTGGCTCAACCCGGACAACACCGAGGTGTCGATCGAAGACCTGCTCAGCGCCCCGGCGATCAAGCTGCTGATCCGCAAGGCCGGTGCCCGCAGCGAGGATATGGCGGCCGAACTGACCAAGCATGTCGGCATCGAGGGCGACATCACCTTCTCCACCAACAACGGGCTGGTGGAGGTCGTCCCGCTCGGGATCAGCAAGGCCACCGGCGTGGCGGAGGTCGCCAAACCGCTGGGCATCGCCGATCACGAAGTGGTGGCCTTCGGCGACATGCCCAACGACGTGCCGCTGCTGCTGTGGGCGGGGCACGGCGTGGCGATGGGGAATGCGCATCCGGATGTGCGGGCCGCCGCCGACGAGGTCACCGCGACCAACGACGACGACGGGGTCGGGCGGGTGCTGGAACGCTGGTGGCACTAGCGACCGACGGGCCGGGAAGTTCACCGCCCGCACGGGTAGCAAATGTGGCAGACTGCCCGCGTGCCCGCGGATCAAAAGCCGCCGAACGGCGGCGAGCCCGACGGCGATAAGCCCGCGCCGGTCGAGCCACCCGAGGGCGACGACGCCAGCTCGGAGGAAGACGACTCCGAGCAGTTCCCGTCCGGCGGCAGCATGGAGTTCCAGGACGCGGCGACGACCAAGCCGCGCCCCGCAACGCCAGCCGAGTTGCGCGCGCGGGAGAAGTTCGCCAAGAAGCAGCAGGAGGCCGAGGAGGCGCGACTAGAAGCGGAAGCCAAGCGGCGCCGGCAGCGCCGGGTGCTGATGGGTTCCGCGGCCGCCGTGGGCGTGGTGGGAGTCGTTGCGGCACTGGGATACTGGGCGTTGTCGACGCCCACCGTGACCGCCCAGTGCGTCCGGGATGACCCGAACGGCCAGCCGGTGATCGTGCCGGACAGCTACTGCACCGATCACACGGCCGGCCTCAACGGCTTCTTTTTCTACGGCGGACACCAGTACCGCTACTACTACGGCAGCTCGGGGTCGGTGGGTTCGCGCCCGATCGGTGGGACGACGAGCGCGCCCAAGGGCGCAACGGTCAAGACCAAGTCGGGCTCCACCATTTCCCGTGGCGGGCTGGGCGGCAAGCTCGGCGGCGGCAAGGGCAGCGGCTCGTGAAGCGTGGCAGGGAAAAGCCGCGGCCGAACTGGCGGTCGATCGTCGAATCGCAGGGGCTGGTGTACGGAACACCGGCCCGTGACGCCCGCGGCGCGGACCGACCGTATTGGGACGAGTCGGTGTATTACGAATTCGAGATGGACGAGATTCTTGCGCTGGAAGCCGACGTCGAACTGCTGCACTCGATGTGCCTGAACGCCGTCGAGCAGGTGGTGCTGATGGAGCGGTACGCGGATTTCGGCCTGCCGGAATGGAGTTGGCAGCCGATCGCAGAATCGTGGCGCCGCTCCGACCCCCATGTGTACGGCCGCTTCGACTTGCGCTACGACGGGAGACGGCCGGCGGTGCTGCTCGAGTACAACGCCGATACACCCACGACGCTGCTGGAAGCCGCCATCCTGCAGTGGTATTGGCTCAAGGACAAGTTCCCCGGCGACGACCAGTGGAACTCGTTGCACGAGCAGCTCGTCGCCCGCTGGAAGCAGTTGCGGGACCTGCTGCCCAACAACGAGCTGCACTTGAGTTGGTCCGGGGTGGAGGCCACCGGCGAAGACCAGATCACGACCACCTACATGCAGGAAACCGCGGCCGAGGCGGGCTTTTCGACCGTCGGCTTGATGATCGAGGACCTGGGTTGGGACTCCGCGCTGCAGCGTTTCGTCGACCTGGAAGAGGATCCGATACACGCGATCTTCAAGCTCTATCCCTGGGAATGGGTGCTCGACGACGAGTTCGGCCACCACGTCGTGTCGAGCCTGCCGCAGACGATGTGGATCGAGCCGCTGTGGAAGACGCTGCTGTCGAACAAGGCGATCCTCGCCATGCTGTGGGAGATGTATCCGGGCCACCCGAACCTATTGCCCGCATACATCGACGACCCGCACGAGCTCACCGAGTACGTCCGCAAGCCCAAGCTCGGCCGCGAGGGAGCGAACGTCACCGTCGTCGGCGCCGGATTGGAGACCGCCACCGGCGGGGTCTACGGCGAAGAGGGGTTCGTTTACCAATTGCTGGACCCGTTGCCGGAGTTCGACGACATGCGGCCCGCGCTGGGGGCCTGGATCGTCGGCGATTCGGCGGCCGGGCTGGGCATCCGCGAGACCGGCGGACTGATCACCGACGACGGCGCAGCCTTCGTCCCGCATCGAATCCTGCAGAAATGAACGGAGTTGATCATCGATGACAACAATCGCCGCGCTGAATTCGAGCTACTGGGATGCGGGCTACATGGCCGTGCTCGGCCGCGGTGCCGGGGCGATCTTCTTGTACGCGATCGTCGGCTTGGTGCTGATGATGATCGGGTTCTACGCGATCGATCTCACCACGCCGGGACCGCTGCGCAAGATGGTGGACGGGGGAAAACCGAACGCCATCATTGTCGCGGCGGCCGGCATGGTCAGCATGGCGCTCATCGTCGTGCTGGCCATCTACTCGTCGTCGGGAAAGCTGCTCGAGGGGCTGGTGGGCTCGGCGGTCTTCGGGATCGTGGGGATCGTGGCGCAGGTGGTGATGATGCGGATCGCGGCGATGGTGATCGGGATCGACATGGACGCCTTGTTCGCCTCCGAGGAGTTCAACTACGAGGCGCTGATGGTGGCCGCGGCGCAGTTCGCGCTGGGCATCGTGGTTGCCGTCGCGATTCTCTAACGCTGGCGAGCGGGCTTGTCCCGCAGCGACTTCGGCGGGATCGTGGCTCCGACGAGCGTGTCGGCATCGATCGTGCGGGGTCGATAGGCCAGCGACGCCAATCTCGCTGACATCACGGCGACGGGATCCTCGCAGACGTGGTCCAGCCCCGATAGGAATGCCCACTCGTGCTCGTCGCTCCCGAAATAGACGACGGTGTCGAATGTTTCGTGAAAGCGCCGCCACGACGCGTGCAGCGACTGGTTCCGCCACAGCGTCGGGCAGCCGGCCTGGCCGATGACGACGCTGCCGATCTTGCGGCATCGTGCCAGGAAGTCGGCGTCGTAGAGCCGGTTGTGCTGCGCGGGCGCCGTCCGCTCGTCGGGAAGGTCGACGACCACGATGTCGTACCGCGTACCGCACCGGGCGACGAAGTTCCAGCCGTCGCCGTAATGCATCGCGACCGGGCCGAGTCCGCTTTCCGCCCTGCGCAGTTCGTCCACCGTGTAGCCGTAGGGCAGATGCTGCGCGCACAGCCGGACCGCTTCGCGATCGATGTCGACGTGATCGACGTGCGTCGCCCCGGCGGCGACGGCGAGCTGGCTTGTCACGCCCTCGCCGGAGCCGATGACGAGTACCCGCTCGATGCGGGCAGCCAGCAGCAGCGCCGGCACCAGCAGCGCCTCGTGGTAGACGAGCTGGCTGAGCTCGGTGCTCTGACGCTCGCCGTCGGTGAACAGTGTGATGCCCTGTTCCGTGCGGCCGATCACCAGATGCTGAAACTCGGTGCGCACGTCGCAGCGGACATCCGACAGCCGCCAGTTTCGGGTCAGCCCCGGGGCCAGCGGCTCGATGATTTCGTGGCCGGGTAACCCTTTCACGGGCGCATTAACGAAATGGGTTGGCAGCGGCGGGAATCCGTTGAAGGCAACCGACGCGTAGCTCGCGGTGTACGCGCCGGCATCGTCGATCTCGACCCGGTCGCCGGGCCGCAGCGTCACGGGAAGCGGGTAGTGTCGGTAGAGCACGTCGTCGCCGTCGCACGTCGGGCCCGCGACCACGGCATCATCGAGTGGGTCGCCGTCCCGGCCGGTCCGCAGGCGGTACCGGATGTACTCGTTCTCGGTTTCGGCCAGGCCCCCGTAACGACCGACGTCGAGGTAGACCCAGCGCCGCTCGTCGGTACCGGTCCGGACCGCTACCACCTCGCACCGGATCGTGCCGGCCGAACCCACCAGCACTCGTCCCGGTTCGACCACGAGCCGCGGCGGATCGGCGCCGAAGTGGCGTGTCAGGACCGACGCCAAGGCCTCGGCGAACGCCTCGAGGGGTGGCGCGTCGGCGGCATACGCGAGGGGGAACCCGCCCCCGACGTTGATCGTCGCGAGGTCGCCCGTTGCATCGAATACCGTTGCAGCGGCGCGTATTCCGAGCTCCCACGCGGCCGGGTCGAGTTGTTGCGAACCGACGTGGAACGACACCCCGTCGGGCCGCAGCCCGAGGCGGCGGGCGTCGCCGAGCAGCTCCGCGGCCTGCGTGGGGGCGCAACCGAACTTGTCGCCGAACGGCGTCACCGACGACGGGAAGCCCGCGGCGATGCGGCATTCCACGGCCGCCCCGGGGGCGTGGGCGGCGATCGTCGTCAGACCGTGCTCGGTGTCGAACGCGAACCGCCGAACCCCGCGCGCATAGGCCCGAGCCACCTCTGCGGGTTTTTGGATGGTGTTGCCGAAGCTCAGCAGGCCCCCGTCGATGCCGGCGTTAACACACGCGTCGACCTCGCCGATGGAGGCGACGTCGAACGCGGCGCCCTCGCCCGCGAGCAGACGCAGGATCGGCTCGGCCGGGTTTGCCTTCACCGCGTAGCGGATCCGGGCGCCGGGCAACAACGCCCGCAGCGTCCGGAAGTTCCTTCGCACCCGGTCGAGATCGATCGTCAAATACGGCGTCTCGGGCACAGCTCGCAGACTAATGCTCCGCGCACGCGGGGGAAAACCTGGTCTAGGTGGCCGCCGGGTGCGCGGGCAGCGAGAAGTGTTCCGGCGGGACGGTCGGGCCGCTCGGCGACTCGGTCGACAACGGCGTGGTGATGCCGTCCACGACCTCGGTGATGTCTCCGGTGAGCCGCTCGAAGTTCAAGGTGCCATGCTGGAAGTTCTGCGTAATCCGCAGCGGTTCTTGGATTTCCGCGCTGGTCGGCAACCCTAGCGGACCTCGCTCGAAGCTCAGCGAGGCCCACGCCTCGTAGATCGCGCCGGTGACCGGCTGCGCGCCCGTCTCGGGTGACCAATACATCGCGCCCCTGGCGAAGGTGGCGTAACGGGAATCACCCTCGCCGCTGTCTTCCGGCGAGGTCGGCGCGCCGAGAACGCTGTTCATGCCGCCGATGGCCTGCCAGTGCTCATAGATCGCGCCACCCTGCAGTGCCTTGATCAACTCCTCGGGCGGATCGTTGAAATGCGATGCGATGTCCCGGATTTCGTCCATCAGCGCGTAGGCGGCGTTGCCTGGGCAGTCGGTGTTGCCGACGTCGCGGTGGGTGAAGATGGTGGGCAGTGTCGCGACGGCCCCGGCCGGAAAGGTGGTGTAGTGGCTGCCCGCCGATTCGAGCGCCACCGTGCCTTTGGGGTCGACGTCGTCCAGACCCAGCCGCCAGCCCAGCAGCCGGCCCACGGTTCGCAGCTGCACCGGCGTCGGCGGTACGTCGTCGAAGTTGCCGATCATGGCCACACCCCAGGTGTTGCGGTTGAATCCGCCGGTGTGGAAGCCCTCGACGGCCTTGGTCAGTCCGCCGGCGCTGCCCTCGAACACCTGGCCGTATTTGTCCACCAACACGTTGTAGGCGATGTCGCACCAGCCCAGCGTCTTGCTGTGGTAGGTGTAGATGGCCTTGACGATCCCCGCCGATTCCAGCGGCGAGTAGTCGTTGCTGCCCGCGGTGTGGTGGATGACCGCGGCGCGAATCCCGTTGTCGTACTGGGGACTACCGCACCGCAGCGCTTCGTCGGCGCCCCATTCGGCCCGGCTGATGATGGGAGGCGCCTGCCCCGGCATCACGACCCCGGACGGCGGCGTCCACTGCGTGTGGGCCGGCGCCTGCGGCGGAGAGATGAGGATCGCGGAGATGTTCTGGCCGAACGGCTGTTCCCTGGACGCCGGCTTGTATCCGAGGTCGTTTGACGCCGGCGGGTCGGTCGGCGGCGGGGCTTGGGTCACCCTCGCATCGAGGGGGCGGGTGACCGCGATCTGCACCGTGGTGGTGGTGCCGACGAACACCGGATCCGTGCTGCGGGGGCCTTCGGTCGGGCCGGCCGGCGGCGCCGACCCGGCGGATCCCGCGGCCGCACCGTCGTCGGGCGCGGCGGTCTCGTACTCGGTCTGATACCAGGGCCCCCACGACCCGTCGGCCCGCTTTGCCCGCACCCGCGTCGAGGTGCCGGCCAGGTCGCCGCTCAGCGCGACCAACGAGAAGGGCTGGTCCTGGCTGACTTCGCGGACCGTGACACCGGCCCCGAGCCCGATCAGCGGCTGCTCGCTCAGCTGGGTGTCGTGGGCCGGCGGCGTGGTGTGGACGCCGCGCTCGTGGTTTGCCTCCGCCACCGCCGAGACGATGACGACCGTCGCCGCGATGGCGGTGAGCAGCATCGTTGGCGTGCGACTACGAGACGACACCAGCTGATGTTACTTGTGTGTCTATTGTTATTTGTGAGGCGACACGAGTGTATGCGTGTGGAACCTCACGAAACCTGTTCGACGGCACCGCAGAGTCACGCGCGGATTCGGGAGCTAGCCACCCGCCCGGCGACAACACCTCTGCGGTGCCGTCAGGTGACAGGTCCCCCGAAGCTCTAGACCGGAGGCAACGCCGGCGCAGCGGCCGGCAAGGCACCGGCGGCCGCCGGCAGGGCACCGGCCGCGGCACCCGGCAGGGCACCCGCGGCACCCGGCAGGGCACCCGCGGCACCCGGTAGAGCACTGGCCGCACCCGGCAGGGCACTGGCCGCACCCGGCAGGGCACTGGCCGCACCCGGCAGGGCGCCGGCGGCGGCCGCTGGCGCGCCCGCGCCACCGTGCACACCCTGCATGATCGCGGGCATCACCAGGCCCTTGAGCAGGTCGATGGCCTGACCGGCGCCCAGCTGGTTGGCGGCTTGCATCACGTCGTTGACGAGCCCGCCACCGCCGCTGCTACCGCCGCTGGTGCCGGCACCACCGAGGCCGCCCGTCCCGATCGGGGAGGCGCCGCCCAGTGTCGACGGGTCACCAAGGATCGGGTAGGTGCCGTCGGCACCCGGGTCCAATCCGGCCGGCGCGGCACCGATCGGCACCTCGCTGGGAGTGGCCCCGGTGCCACCCAGGCCCGGCGCGAGTCCAGTCGGGCTGGTCAGACCCGGGTTAGACAGCGCGGGGTTCATCCCCGCGCCCGGCGTGGTCGGCAGCGCACCCGGCGCGGTCAGCCCGGGCGTCCCCGGCGTCGTGCCCGGGTTGGCCAGCCCCGGCGTGCCAAAACCCGGTGCGCCCAGGCCCGGGGTGGTCGGCCCCGGTGTACCCAGGCCCGGTGTACCCAGGCCCGGGGTACCAACGCCCGGGCTGGTCAGCCCAGGACTGGTCAGCCCGGGACTGGTCAGGCCCGAAGTTCCCAGCCCCGGGCTGGTGAGGCCCGGGCTGGTCAGGCCGGTGGTGGTGCCGCTGTTGCCGCTCAACGCGGGCACCGGCGGCAGGTTGATCCCGAACTGCGACAGCCCCTGCGACAACGCGCCCATCAGCTCGCTGGGCAGGTCGCTCATGACCGCCGCTTGCTTGAATTCGCGGTGCTCAGGCTTGCTGCCCGCAGTCGATTCGTAAACCAGGAAGTATGCGCAAGGACTCGCGACTGCCAGGGCGGCGACCGCGCTCATGGCTGTCGAGAGCTTGCGTCGGCGTCGGTTCGGCACGGAAGTCTCCTCAATCTGGACTATGTGTTTCCTCGGCGTGTGCTGCCTGTCCTATCCGGCATGAACCACACAGAGTCGATGGTACGAGTGAGATTGCTGTGACTAGAGTGGTGATATTGAATCGTGAGGCAATTGCGACCACGGCCGTAACCTCCGACACCGATTCCAGGGCGTCGCCGAATCGGGATACGCGCCGGGGTCAGATACCCTAGGCAACCGATGACAGCTCGTTTTGACCTCTTCGTCGTCGGCTCTGGATTCTTCGGCCTGACCATTGCCGAGCGCGTGGCTACCCAACTCGGCAAGCGCGTGCTAGTCGTCGAACGGCGTCCGCACATCGGCGGCAACGCGTATTCCGAGGCCGAGCCTCAGACGGGTATCGAGGTCCACAAGTACGGCGCGCACCTGTTCCACACCTCTAATAAGAGGGTCTGGGAGTACGTGCGCCAGTTCACCGACTTCACCGACTACCGGCACCGCGTGTTCGCGATGCACAACGGGCAGGCATACCAGTTCCCGATGGGGCTGGGCCTGGTGTCGCAGTTCTTCGGCAAGTACTTCACGCCGGCCGAGGCGCGGCAGCTCATCGCCGAGCAAGCCGCCGAGATCGACACCGCGGACGCGCAGAACCTGGAGGAAAAGGCCATCTCGCTGATCGGCCGGCCCCTCTACGAGGCGTTCGTCAAGGGCTACACGGCCAAGCAGTGGCAGACCGACCCCAAGGAGTTGCCCGCGGCCAACATCACCCGGCTGCCGGTCCGCTACACCTTCGACAACCGCTACTTCAGTGACACCTACGAGGGGCTGCCGGTCGACGGCTACACCGCCTGGTTGCAGAACATGGCCGCCGACGACCGCATCGAGGTCAGGCTCGACACCGACTGGTTCGACGTCCGGGATGAGCTGCGCCGGGAGTCCCCGTCGGCCCCGGTCGTCTACACCGGCCCGCTGGACCGCTACTTCGACTACTCCGAAGGCCGGCTGGGTTGGCGCACACTGGACTTCGAAGTGGAAGTGTTACCCATGGGCGATTTCCAGGGGACGTCGGTGATGAACTACAACGATCTCGACGTGCCCTACACCCGCATCCACGAGTTCCGGCACTTCCACCCCGAACGGGACTATCCGGCCGACAAGACCGTGATCATGCGGGAGTACTCCCGGTTCGCCGGCGACGACGACGAGCCCTACTATCCGATCAATACCGAGTCCGACCGCGCCTTACTGGCCGCCTATCGGGAGCGGGCGAAATCCGAAACCGCGTCGTCGAAGGTGTTGTTCGGCGGCCGGCTGGGCACCTATCAGTATCTGGATATGCACATGGCCATTGCCAGCGCACTGAACATGTACGACAACGTCCTCGCGCCGCACCTGCGCGACGGCACGCCACTCGAGGAGGGTGCGCGCGGATGACCCGTGCCGGCGACGACGCAGAACGAACTGACAATGAGGAGCGGCACAGATGACCGCCGTGAGCCTGCTGTCCCGAATCATCCTGCCGCGTCCGGGTGAGCCCCTCGACGTGCGCAAGCTCTACCTGGAGGAGT
Organism: Mycobacterium sp. IS-836; assembly: GCF_001954275.1. Classification (GTDB taxonomy): domain Bacteria; phylum Actinomycetota; class Actinomycetes; order Mycobacteriales; family Mycobacteriaceae; genus Mycobacterium. The sequence continues at coordinate 26,440 of NZ_MBEU01000071.1, forward strand.
CGAAGACCAACTCGCGGCGCGCCCACGCCACGAGCCGCACCTCGCTGGAGATCGGCAAAGAGTCCGAGGTGTCGTTCGCGACGTATTTCAACGCGTTCCCGGCCAGCTACTGGCGCCGCTGGTCGATCTGCACCTCGGTGGTGCTGCGCGTCGAGCTGACCGGAACCGGTCGCGTCGACGTCTACCGGTCGAAGGCCAACGCGGTGCGGATCTCGGTCGACGGACGCCAATTCGTGGGCACCGAGGACCAGCCGGCCGTCGTCGAGATCGAGGTGCCGCTCAAGCCGTTCGAGGACGGCGGCTGGATCTGGTTCGACATCACCACCGATACCAACGTCAACCTGCTCAGCGGCGGCTGGTATGCCACCGAGCCCGCGCCGGGCACGGCCAACGTCGCCGTCGGCATCCCGACCTTCAACCGGCCGGCCGACTGCACCAATGCGCTGGCCGCGCTCACCGCGGATCCGTTGGTGGACGAGGTAATTGGTGCGGTGATCGTGCCGGATCAGGGTGTGCGCAAGGTCCGCGACCACCCGGACTTCCCCGCCGCGGCCGCCCGGCTGGGCGATCGGCTGTCGATCCACGACCAGCCCAACCTCGGCGGGTCCGGTGGATACAGCCGGGTGATGTACGAGGCGCTGAAAAACACGGATTGCCAACAGATTCTGTTCATGGACGACGACATCCGCATCGAGCCCGACTCGATCCTGCGGGTGTTGGCCATGCACCGATTCGCCAAGAGCCCGATGCTGGTGGGCGGCCAGATGCTCAACCTGCAGGAGCCCTCGCACCTGCACATCATGGGCGAGGTCGTCGACCCGTCGAACTTCATGTGGACCGCGGCGCCGCACACCGAATACGACCACGACTTCGCCGAAAATCCGTTGAACGACAACAACCCTCGCAGCAAGCTGCTGCACCGTCGCATCGACGTCGACTACAACGGCTGGTGGACCTGCATGATCCCGCGGCAGGTCGCCGAGGAGTTGGGCCAGCCGCTGCCGCTGTTCATCAAGTGGGACGACGCCGACTACGGCCTGCGGGCCGCCGAGCACGGATACCCGACGGTGACGCTGCCCGGGGCGGCGATCTGGCACATGGCCTGGAGCGACAAGGACGACGCCATCGACTGGCAGGCCTACTTCCATCTGCGCAACCGCCTCGTCGTCGCGGCGATGCACTGGGACGGTGACGTCACCGGCCTGGTACGCAGCCACCTGAAGGCAACACTGAAACACCTTGCCTGCCTTGAATATTCGACGGTGGCTATCCAGAACAAGGCCATCGACGACTTCCTGGCCGGCCCCGAGCACATCTTCTCGATCCTGGAATCGGCGCTGCCCGAGGTGCATCGGATGCGCAAGGAGTTCCCGGATGCCGTCGTCCTGCCGGCGGCCAGCGAGCTGCCCCAGCCGATGCACCAGAGCAAGGCGATGAATCCCCCGGTGAACCCGCTGTCGATCAGTTACCGGCTGGCCCGCGGGATACTCCACAACGCGACCAAGGCCGACCCGGCGGCCCACCAGCGTCCGGAGTACAACGTGCCGACCCAGGACGCGCGCTGGTTCCGGCTGTGCACGGTCGACGGGGTGACCGTCACGACGGCCGACGGGTGCGGTGTGGTCTATCGACAGCGCAACCGACGCAAGATGTTTTCGTTGCTGTTCAAATCGCTGCGCCGCCAGCGTCTGCTGTTGAGCCGGTTCGACGAGATGCGCCGCGTGTACCGCGGCGCGCTTCCGGTTCTGTCCAGCAAGCAGAAGTGGGAGACGGCGTTGCTGCCAGCAGCGGACAATGGCTGAAATCCCTCTTTCGGGGCCGCCGCGCGGCGAAGTCGCCGCGATGGTCGCCGTCCAGGCGGCGCTGGCCGACCGCCCCGGGGTGCTGACCACGGCCCGCGGGCTGTCGCACTTCGGCGAGCACAGCATCGGCTGGGTGGCCGTGTCGCTGCTCGGTGCGCTGCTGGTGCCGCGGCATCGCCGGGACTGGCTGGTGGCCGGCGCCGGCGCGTTCGCCGCACACGCGGCCGCCGTGTTGATCAAGCGCGTGGTGCGGCGCCAGCGACCGAACCATCCCGCCGTCGCGGTGAACGTCGGCACGCCGAGCCGGCTGAGCTTCCCGTCGGCGCACGCCACCTCCACCACCGCCGCGGCAATCCTCATGGCCCGCACTACCGGGCTGCCCCTGCCCGTGTTGCTCGTCCCCCCGATGGCGCTGTCGCGGATACTGCTGGGGGTGCACTATCCCAGCGACGTGGCCTTCGGCATCGCGCTGGGCGCCGGCGTCGCGGGGATCGCACGCAGCAGCGGCGAAAGGTTGCGAAAGAGGTTCGCCGAATGAGTGAAGACGTGGTGGTCGGACCGCCGGGCAATGTGATCGTCGGGGTGGTCAAGGCAATCCGCCCGCGGCAATGGGTGAAGAACGTGCTGGTGCTGGCCGCACCGCTGAGCGCGGCCGGCCGCGGCCACCAGTACGACTACGGCCAGCTGGGCATCCAGGTGGCGGTGGCCTTCGTGGTGTTCAGCCTCGCGGCCTCGTCGATATACCTGATCAACGACGTCCGCGACGTCGAGGCCGACCGCGAACACCCCACCAAGCGGTTCCGTCCGATCGCCGCCGGCGTGGTGCCCGAATGGCTGGCCTACGCTCTGGCCGCGTTCCTGGGCGTGGCCTCCGTGGGTATTGCATGGTGGCTGACGCCGAACCTCGCGGTGGTGATGGCGGTCTACATCGCCGTGCAGCTGGGCTACTGCTTCGGCCTCAAACACCAAGCGGTGATGGACATTTGCATCGTGTCGTCGGGGTTCTTGCTCCGGGCCATCGCCGGCGGGGCGGCCACCGACACCCGGCTGTCGCAATGGTTTTTGTTGATCATGGCGTTCGGGTCGCTGTTCATGGCGGCCGGCAAACGCTACGCCGAGCTGCAACTGGCCGAGCGCACCGGCGCGGCGATCCGCAAGGCGCTGGAGAGCTACACGGGCACCTATTTGCGGTTCGTCTGGACGATGTCGGCCACCGCGGTGGTGATGTGCTACGGGCTGTGGGCGTTCGAGCGCGACCACGGGTCCGCGCGCTGGTTCACGGTGTCCATGGTCCCGTTCACCATCGCGATCCTGCGCTACGCGGTCGACGTCGACGGCGGGTTGGCCGGGGAGCCGGAAGACATCGCGCTGCGTGACCGGGTGCTGCAGCTGTTGGCCCTGGCCTGGATCGCGACGGTCGGAGCCGCGGTTGCCTTCGGCTAGCCCCGGTCTGGAGGCCATCAAGCGTGAAGTGATGCGCCGCCGCGCGGCGGTCAGGCGGGTCGGCCGGCCGGTGTTCGCATACGCCACCATGGTCCGGGTCAGCCTGTGGATCAGCGTGGCGGTGGTCGCGGTGCTGTTCGGGTGGGGCAGCTGGCAGCGGCGCTGGATCGCCGACGACGGGCTGATCGTGCTGCGCACGGTGCGCAACCTGCTGGCCGGCAACGGGCCGGTGTTCAATCAGGGCGAGCGCGTCGAGGCGAACACCTCCACGGCATGGACCTACCTGATGTACGTGGGCAGCTGGGTCGGTGGCCCGATGCGCATGGAGTACGTGGCACTGGCGCTGGCCCTCGGGCTGTCGGTGCTGGGCGTGGCGCTGCTCATGCTGGGCACCGGGCGGCTCTATGCGCCCAGCCTGCGGGGCGCGCGCGCGATCATGCTGCCCGCCGGCGCGTTGGTCTACATCGCGCTGCCGCCGGCGCGTGACTTCGCCACCTCCGGCCTCGAAAGTGGTTTGGCGCTGGCCTATTTGGGGTTGCTGTGGTGGATGATGGTCCGCTGGGGGCAGCCGCTGCGGACCCGCCCGGATAACCGGTTCTTCCTCGCCGCGCTGGCCTTCGTCGCGGGATTCAGCGTCCTGGTGCGGCCCGACTTCGCGTTGATGGGCGGCCTGGCACTGATCATGATGCTGATCGCGGCCCGCACCTGGCAGCGTCGCGTGCTGATCGTGGTGGCGGGCGGATTCCTGCCGGTCGCCTACGAGATCTTCCGGATGGGTTACTACGGACTGTTGGTGCCCGGCACCGCCCTGGCGAAGGACGCGGCCGGCGACAAGTGGTCGCAGGGCATGATCTATCTCTCGAACTTCAACGCGCCCTATGCGATATGGGCGCCCGTCGTGCTGCTGGTGCCGCTGGGCCTGCTGTTGATGGCCGCGCGGCGGCGGCCGTCGTTCCTGCGGCCCGCCCTGGCGCCCAATTACGGACGGTTCGCCCGGGCCGTCCAAAGCCCGCCCGCCGTGGTGGTTTTCGTCCTGGTGAGCGGTCTGCTGCAGGCGCTCTATTGGATCCGGCAGGGCGGCGACTTCATGCACGCCAGGGTGTTGCTGGCGCCGCTTTTTTGTTTGCTGGCTCCGGTCGCCGTCATCCCGGTGGTCATCCCCGACGGCAAGGTGTACCTGCGCGAGACCGGCCTGTGGCTGTCCGGTGCGGCCGGGGTCTTGTGGCTGGGAATCGCGGGCTGGTCGCTGTGGGCAGCAAACTCACCCGGGATGGGTGACGACGCCACCCACGTCACCTATTCGGGCATCGTCGACGAGCGGCGCTTCTATGCGCAGGCCACCGGGCGCGCACACCCGCTGACCGCCGCCGACTACCTCGACTACCCGCGGATGGCGGCGATCCTGACCGCCCTCAACAACACCCCGGACGGGGCGTTGCTGCTGCCGTCGGGCAACTACACGCAGTGGGACCTGGTGCCAATGGGTCAGCCACCGAGCGGCAAGCCGCCCCAAAAGCCGCAACACACGGTGTTTTTCACCAATCTGGGCATGGTCGGCATGAACGTCGGGCTCGACGTGCGGGTGATCGACCAGATCGGGCTGGCCAACCCCATCGCGCAACACACGGGGCGACTGCAACACGGCCGGATCGGGCATGACAAGAACCTCTTCCCCGACTGGGTCATCGCCGACGGCCCCTGGGTGAAGGTCTATCCGGGCGTTCCGGGCTACCTGGACGCGAATTGGGTCGCCCAGGCGACCGCGGCGCTGCAATGCCCCGAAACCCAGGCGGTGCTGAGCTCGGTGCGGGCCCCGATGACGCCGCACCGGTTCGTCTCAAACTTCTTGCATTCCTTCAAATTCACCCAGTATCAGATCGACCGCGTGCCGATCTACGAGCTCGCCAGGTGCGGGCTGCCGGTGCCCGAGGCCGGTCCGCCACCGCCCCGCGAGTGAGTTCCCGGGCAGATTTTTTCGGCGGGTCTCAAACTGCTCGCGTCGCGGGGGCGCGGCAGATTGACAGCAAAATCACATCTATCGCGCCACCAGCGTGCGGCATCGGGTGGGCACATGCGGAAACGCCCTTCACCGCCGCCGCGTTCGGCGCGGAAATCAGCGGAAATGACGGCCGGTGGACGGTTTGCGGGAGCTCCTCGATGCGACCCGCTGCCCGATGTTGTGATTGACTACACGGGCACTGCTGCGCCTAAACGCATGCAGTCGGACCCAATCGATCATGCGCGGGGACGAAAGATGCGCCCGAAAGGATGAGGAAGCAAGGATGAAGCTTGTTGACAGAGTTCGCGGTGCCGTAGCGGCTATGCCGCGCCGGCTCGTGGTGGGTGCTGTTGGGGCAGCCCTACTGTCGGGCCTGATCGGCGTCGTGGGGGGCCCGGCGACCGCCGGGGCGTTCTCTCGCCCGGGTCTGCCGGTGGAGTACCTGCAGGTCCCGTCCGCGGCCATGGGCCGCGACATCAAGGTTCAGTTCCAAAGCGGTGGCGCCAACGCGCCGGCCCTGTACCTGCTCGACGGCATGCGCGCGCAGGACGACTTCAACGGCTGGGACATCAACACCCCCGCGTTCGAGTGGTACAACCAGTCGGGCATCGCCGTGGCCATGCCGGTCGGCGGTCAGTCCAGCTTCTACTCCGACTGGTACAAGCCCGCCTGCGGTAAGGCCGGCTGCACCACCTACAAGTGGGAAACCTTCCTGACCAGCGAGCTGCCGCAGTACCTGTCGGCGCAAAAGCAGGTCAAGCCCACCGGCAGCGCCGCGGTCGGCCTCTCGATGGCCGGGTCGTCGGCGTTGATCCTGGCCGCCTACCACCCCGACCAGTTCATCTACGCCGGTTCGCTCTCGGCGCTGCTGGACCCGTCGCAGAGCATGGGCCCGTCGCTGATCGGCCTGGCCATGGGTGACGCCGGCGGCTACAAGAAGGACGACATGTGGGGCCCGTCCAGTGACCCGGCATGGCAGCGCAACGACCCGTCGCTGCAGGTCGGCAAGCTCGTCTCGAACAACACCCGCATCTGGCTCTACTGCGGTAACGGCAAGCCGTCGGACCTCGGTGGCGACAACCTGCCCGCGAAGTTCCTCGAGGGCTTCGTGCGGACCAGCAACCTGAAGTTCCAGGAGGCCTACAACGCCGCCGGCGGTCACAACGCCGTGTGGAACTTCGACGCCAACGGCACCCACGACTGGCCGTACTGGGGAGCGCAGCTGCAGGCCATGAAGCCTGACCTGCAGCAGGTGCTCGGTGCCACGCCCGGCGCCGGCCCCGCGACCGCTGCCGCCACCAACGCCGGTAGCAGCACCACCGGCACGTAGCAGCCAGCCGAAAGCAACACCGCTAATGGCGGCGATCCCTCGGGGTCGCCGCCATTAGTGATTTACGTCGCCCATCGGGTGTGGATAGTGTGCTCACAGCGACTAGACGATGGAGGGTGGACATGAGGGGTCTGTCAGCGCTGCTGCGGGTGTTCTGCATTGCCGCACTATCGGTCGGGTTCGGCGGTGCGGCTCTGGGGATGGTGACGCCCGGAACCATCGGCAAAACCAAGGCCGCGGGCTACGAAAGCCTGATGGTGCCGTCGGCGGCCATGGGCCGCGACATCCCGGTGGCCTTCCTGGGCGGCGGCCCACACGCGGTGTACCTCCTGGACGCCTTCAATGCGGCCCCGGACGTCAGCAACTGGGTGACCGCGGGTAACGCGATGAACACGCTGGCCGGCAAGGGCATCTCGGTGGTGGCGCCCGCCGGAGGCGCCTGGAGCATGTACACCAACTGGGAGAACGACGGCAGCAAGCAGTGGGACACGTTCCTGTCCAGCGAGCTGCCCAACTGGCTGGCCGCCAACAAGGGCCTGGCGCCCGGTGGCCACGCCGCGGTGGGCGCCTCACAGGGCGGCTACGCCGCGATGGCGCTGGCCGCCTTCCACCCCGACCGCTTCGGCATGGCCGGTTCGCTGTCCGGCTTCCTGTACCCGTCGAGCACCAACTACAACGGCGCGATCCTGGCCGGCCTGCAGCAGTTCGGCGGTGTGGATGGCAACGGCATGTGGGGCGCGCCGCAGCTGGGCCGGTGGAAGTGGCACGACCCGTACGTGCACTCCACGCTGCTGGCGCAGAACAACACCCGGGTGTGGGTCTACAGCCCGACGAACATGGGCGGTGACGACGCCGCCATGGCCGGCCAGGCCGGCGCGGCGATGGGCAGCTCCCGGGAGTTCTACCAGCAGTACCGCAGCAACGGCGGCCACAACGGGCACTTCGACTTCCCGGGCGGCGGCGACAACGGCTGGGGTTCGTGGGCGGGGCAGCTGGGCGCCATGTCGGGCGACATCGTCGGCGCCATTCGCTAGCGGGCGCACGGACGGTACCGGTGCGACGAGCCGGTACGGTGGTGGGTGCAGCAGAGGGCGGGACGGCCGCCTACCTCTATACGAGCTGCGACTTCCGACTCTGCTAGCAGGAGAAGATGGCCACCAACGCCCGGCGTAGACGCCGAATCCTCGCCTGGGTTGCCGCCCTCTCGATGGCCGGTGTCGTATTGCTGGTGATCGTGGGCGTGGTGATGCTGCTGCGCAGCCCCTCGTCGCCGCCCAGCGCGGTGCCGCCCGGCGTGTTGCCCCCGTCGTCGACGACGGCCCACCCGCACAAGCCGCGACCCGCCTCGCAAGACGCCTCGTGTCCCGACGTGCAGTTGATCAACGTCCCGGGCACGTGGGAATCGTCGGTGCAGGACGACCCGGGCAATCCGATGCAGTTCCCGAATGCGTTGCTGCACAAAGTGACTGCCCAGCTCGGTCAGCAGTTTCCGGCCGCCCGGGTGTCGTCGTACACCACCCCCTACACGGCGCAGTTCCACAACCCGATGAGCGGGGACACGCAGATGTCCTACAACGACAGCCGCGCCGAAGGCACCCGCGCGACCGTCCAGGCGATGACCGACATGAACAACAAGTGCCCCTTGACCAGCTATGTGCTGATGGGTTTTTCGCAGGGTGCGGTAATCGCCGGGGATATCGCCAGCGACATCGGCAACGGCCGCGGTCCCGTCGACGACGACCTGGTGCTCGGTGTGACATTGATCGCCGACGGCCGTCGCCAGCAGGGGGTGGGCAACGACATCGGGCCCAACCCGCCCGGCGAGGGCGCCGAAGTCACGTTGGCGGAGGTGCCGATGTTGTCCGGTCTCGGATTGACCATGACCGGGGCGCGACCGGGCGGCTTCGGCGCGCTCAACGACAAGACCAACGAGATCTGCGCGCCGGGCGATCTGATCTGCGCCGCCCCGAACGAGGCGTTCAGCATCGCCAACCTGCCGACCACGCTGAACACGCTCGCCGGCGGCGCCGGCCAGCCGGTGCACGCGCTGTACGCCACCACCCAGTTCTGGAACCTGGACGGGATCCCCGCAACGGATTGGACGTTGAACTGGGCCCACGGGCTCATCGACAACGCGCCGCATCCCAAACACGGCTGATATGGCCGCGCGTGAGGCCGATACGTGACGGAATCGGCGGTACGTTGTGATTTGGTCTGCCGCGTGCCGCCCCTTAACATTAAGAGAAAAGTAAGAGCATTGGATCGTGACCCGTTTGGGTCGAAGCTGGCACCCAATCGACGCGCGCCTCAGCATGCGCCGTGACAGGGCCGGCTTGCGCGCGGTTATAACGTCGGAGCAGCCGACCGAATTGTGTTGTGACAGGAGAAACCGGCATGGCGTACCACAACCCGTTCATCGTCAACGGAAAGATCAGGTTCCCGGACAACACCAACCTGGTCAAGCACGTTGAGAAGTGGGCGCGGGTGCGCGGCGACAAGCTGGCCTACCGGTTCGTCGACTTCTCCACCGAACGCGACGGTGAATACAAGGACATCTCGTGGTCGGAGTTCAGCGCCCGCAACCGTGCGGTGGCCGCCCGGCTGCAGCAGGTCACCCAGCCCGGTGACCGCATCGCGATCCTGTGCCCGCAGAACCTGGACTATCTCGTCGCGTTGTTCGGCGCGCTGTACGCCGGCAGGATCGCGGTGCCGTTGTTCGACCCCTCCGAGCCGGGGCACGTCGGACGTTTGCACGCTGTGCTCGATGACTGCACGCCATCGACGATCCTGACCACGACCGAGGCCGCCGAGGGTGTGCGCAGGTTCATCCGCGCCCGCGCGGCCAAGGAGCGCCCCCGCGTCGTCGCCGTCGACGCGGTGCCCAACGAGGTGGCATCCACCTGGGAGGAGCCGGTGGCCGACGAGAACACCATCGCCTACTTGCAGTACACCTCGGGCTCCACCCGCACCCCGACCGGCGTGCAGATCACCCACCTGAACCTGCCCACCAACGTGCTGCAGGTGCTGGAGGGGCTCGAAGGTAAGGAAGTTGACCGCGGCCTGTCCTGGCTGCCGTTCTTCCACGACATGGGCCTGATCACCGCGCTGTTGTCGCCGGTGATCGGTCACAACTTCACCTTCATGACGCCCGCCGCGTTCGTGCGCCGGCCCGGCCGGTGGATCCGCGAGATGGCACGCAAGCCCGACGACGCACCGGACTGTGAGGTCATCACCGTCGCGCCGAACTTCGCCTTCGAGCATGCCGCGCTGCGCGGTGCGCCGAAGGAAGGCGAACCGCCGCTGGACCTGAGCAACGTCAAAGCGATCCTCAACGGCAGCGAGCCGGTGTCCCCCGCGTCGATGCGCAAGTTCTACGAGGCGTTTGCGCCCTACGGCCTGCGCGAGACGGCGATCAAGCCGTCCTACGGTCTGGCCGAGGCGACGCTGTTCGTTTCCACCACACCGATGGACGAGGCGCCCAGGGTCATCCACGTCGACCGTGCCGAGCTGAACAACCAGCGCTTCGTCGAGGTGGCCGCGGATTCGCCGAGCGCGGTGGCGCAGGTTTCCGCGGGCGTCATCGGCGTCGACGAGTGGGCCGTCATCGTCGACCCCGACACGGCCAGCGAGCTGCCCGACGGCCAGATCGGCGAGATCTGGCTGCACGGCAACAACATGGGCAGCGGCTACTGGGGCAAGGAAGCCGAAACCACCGAGATCTTCCGCAACATCCTCAAGTCGCGGATCAGCGAGTCGCACGCCGAGGGCGCCCCCGACGACGGCATGTGGGTGCGCACCGGCGACTACGGCACCTACTACAAGGGGCACCTCTATATAGCGGGCCGCATCAAAGACCTGGTCATCATCGACGGCCGCAACCACTACCCGCAGGACCTCGAGTACTCGGCGCAGGAAGCCAGCAAGGCGCTGCGCACCGGCTACGTGGCGGCCTTCTCGGTGCCGGCGAACCAACTGCCGCAGGAAGTCTTCGACAACCCGCACGCCGGCATCAAGTACGACCCCGACGACGCCTCCGAACAACTGGTGATCGTCGCCGAGCGCGCCGCCGGCTCGCACAAGCTGGACTACCAGCCGATCGCCGACGACATCCGCGCGGCCATCGCCGTGCGCCACGGCGTCACGGTCCGCGACTTGCTGCTGGTGCAGTCGGGAACGATCCCGCGTACCTCCAGCGGCAAGATCGGGCACCGCGCCTGCCGCGCCGCCTACCTTGACGGCAGTCTGCGCAGCGGCGTCGGGTCCCCGACCGCCTTCGCCGGCGCCAACGACTGAATCAGGAACCATGGCTGACACAGACGAACCTCAGGAGAACCTGCCCGCCGACAAGACCGACATGACGGTCGCCGAGATGCGCGAGTGGCTGCGCAACTGGGTGGGCCGGGCCGTCGGGAAATCACCCGACGACATCGACGAGTCGGTGCCGATGGTCGAGCTGGGTCTGGCGTCGCGGGATGCCGTGGCGATGGCCGCCGACATCGAGGACATGACCGGCGTCACGCTGTCGGTCGCGGTGGCGTTCCAGCACCCGACCATCGAGTCGCTGGCGACCCGCATCATCGAGGGTGAGCCCGAGGTGGCCGACGAGCTGGACGACGCCGATTGGTCGCGCCCCGGCCCCGCCGAGCGCGTCGACATCGCGGTGGTGGGCCTGTCCACCCGGCTGCCCGGCGACATGAACAGCCCCGACGAAACCTGGCAGGCGCTGCTGGAGGGTCGCGACGCGATCACCGATCTGCCCGAGGGCCGCTGGTCGGAATTCCTCGAAGAGCCGCGCATCGCCCAGCGCGTCGGCACCGCCCGCACCCGGGGTGGCTACCTGAAGGACATCAAGGGCTTCGACTCGGAGTTCTTCGCGGTGGCCAAGACCGAGGCCGACAACATCGACCCGCAGCAGCGGATGGCGCTGGAGCTCACCTGGGAGGCGCTCGAGCACGCCCGCATCCCCGCGTCGAGCCTGCGCGGCGAGGCCGTCGGCGTGTACGTCGGCTTCTCCAACAACGACTACCAATTCCTGGCGGTCTCCGACCCCACCGTCGCGCACCCGTACGCGATCACCGGCACCGCCAGCTCGATCATCGCCAACCGGGTGTCCTACTTCTACGACTTCCGCGGCCCCTCGGTCGCGCTGGACACCGCCTGCTCGAGCTCGCTGGTGGCGACGCATCAGGCGGTGCAGGCGCTGCGCAACGGCGAGTGCGACGTGGCGGTCGCCGGTGGTGTCAACGCGTTGCTCACCCCGTTGGTGACGCTCGGTTTCGACGAGATCGGTCAGGTGCTTTCGCCCGACGGCCGGATCAAATCCTTCTCGTCCGACGCCGACGGCTACACCCGCTCCGAGGGTGGCGGCATGTTCGTGCTCAAGCGGGTTGACGACGCCCGCCGCGACGGCGACCAGATCCTGGCCGTGATCGCCGGCAGCGCGGTCAACCACGACGGCCGGTCCAACGGCCTGATCGCCCCCAACCAGGACGCGCAGGCCGAGGTGCTGCGCCGGGCCTACAAGGACGCCGGCATCGATCCGCGCACCGTCGACTACATCGAGGCGCACGGCACCGGCACCGTGCTGGGCGACCCGATCGAGGCCGAGGCGCTGGGTCGTGTCGTCGGGCGGGGCCGTCCCGCGGATCGCCCGGCACTGCTGGGCGCGGTGAAAACCAATGTGGGACACCTGGAGTCGGCCGCCGGCGCGGCCAGCCTGGCCAAGGTGGTGCTGGCCTTGCAGCACGACAAGCTGCCGCCGTCGATCAACTTCGCCGGGCCTAGCCCCTACATCGACTTCGACGGCATGCACTTGAAGGTCATCGACTCCCCGGCCGATTGGCCGCGCTACGGCGGTTACGCGCTGGCCGGGGTTTCCAGCTTCGGCTTCGGTGGGGCCAACGCGCACCTGGTGGTGCGCGAGGTGCTGCCCCGCGACGTCGTCGAGCGGGAGCCGGAGCCCGCGCCGGAGGTCGAGTCGGGCCCCGAAACCGAATCGGCCGAAGCCCCTGGGCTGGAAAGCCACTCGCTGCGGTTCGACGATTTCGGCAACATCATTCCCGACGCCTCCGAGGCGCCGGAGGAAGAATACGAGCTGCCCGGCGTCACCGACGAGGCGCTGCGCCTCAAAGAGATCGCGCTGGAAGAGCTTGCGGCACAAGAAGAATCAGCGCCGCTGATCCCCCTCGCGGTGTCGGCGTTCTTGACGTCGCGCAAGAGGGCCGCCGCCGCCGAGCTCGCCGACTGGATGGAAAGCCCGGAAGGCCAGGCGTCGTCGCTGGAATCGATCGGCCGCGCGCTGTCGCGTCGCAACCACGGCCGCTCCCGCGCGGTGGTGCTGGCCCACGACCACGAAGAGGCGATCAAGGGCCTGCGGGCGATCGCCGAGGGCAAGCAGAAGCCGAACGTGTTCAGCACCGACGGGCCGGTGACCAGCGGCCCGGTGTGGGCGATGGCCGGTTTCGGTGCGCAGCACCGCAAGATGGGCAAGAGCCTGTACCTGCGCAACGAGGTCTTCGCCGAATGGATCGAGAAGGTCGACGCGCTGATCCAGGACGAGCGGGGTTACTCGGTGCTCGAGCTGATCCTCGACGACTCGCACGAATACGGCATCGAGACTTCCAACGTCGTCATCTTCGCGATCCAGATCGCCCTGGGCGAGCTGCTCAAGCACCACGGCGCGAAACCCGCCGCGGTGGTTGGCCAATCGCTCGGTGAGCCCGCGTCGGCCTACTTCTCGGGCGGGCTGTCACTGGCCGACGCGACCCGCGTCATCTGCTCGCGCTCGCACCTGATGGGCGAGGGCGAGGCGATGCTGTTCGGCGAATACATCCGGCTGATGGCCCTCGTCGAGTACTCCGCCGACGAGTTGAAGACAGTGTTCGGTGATTTCCCCGGCCTGGAGGTGTGCGTCTACGCCGCACCCAGCCAGACCGTGATCGGCGGTCCGCCCGAGCAGATCGACGCGATCGTCGCCCGCGCCGAGGCGGAGGGCCGCTTTGCCCGCAAGCTGCAGACCAAGGGCGCCGGCCACACCTCGCAGATGGACCCGCTACTCGGCGAGTTCTCCGCGGAGCTGCAGGGCATCGCGCCGCAGAGCCCGGCCGTCGGAATCTTTTCGACGGTGCACGAGGGCAGCTACATCAAGCCCGGCGGCGAGCCGATCCACGACGTCGCCTACTGGGTCAAGGGCATGCGGCATTCCGTCTACTTCACCCACGGCATCCGCAATGCCGTCGACGCCGGCCACACCACGTTCCTGGAGCTCGCCCCCAACCCGGTGGCGCTGATGCAGATCGGCCTAACCACCGCCGCCGCGGGTCTTCATGACGCCCAACTGATTCCGACGCTGGCCAAAAAGCAGGACGACGTCGAGTCGATGATCTCGGCCATGGCCCAGCTCTACGTCCACGGCCACGATCTGGACATCCGGACCCTGTTCAGCCGCGCCCAGGGGCCCGAGGATTACGCGAACATCCCGCCGACCCGGTTCAAGCGCAAAGAGCACTGGCTGGACGTGCACTTCTCCGGCGACGGCTCGGTGATCATGCCGGGAACCCATGTCGCGTTGCCGGATGGCCGCCACGTCTGGGAATTCGCGCCGCGCAACGGCGACACGGACCTGGCCGCGTTGGTGAGATCCGCTGCGACACAAGTGCTTCCGGATGCGCAGCTGGTGGCGTCCGAGCAGCGCGCGGTGCCCGGCGCCGGCGCCCGGCTGGTGACCACGATGACCAGGCACCCCGGCGGCGCCTCGGTCCAGGTGCATGCCCGCATCGACGAGTCCTTCACCCTGGTTTACGACGCGCTGGTGTCCCGGGCGGGTTCGGATGTCGCCGCGTTGCCGACCGCGGTGGGCGCCGGCGCGACGATCGCCGCCCCGACCGCGACCGCTGCGCCTGAGGCCCCGGCCGCGCCCGTCGAGGAGTCCGACGCCGAAACGCTGTCGGACAGCCTGACCAACCGCTACCTGCCGAGCAACGTGGGCCGATGGTCACCGGATTCCGGCGAGACCATCGCCGAGCGGCTGGGCCTGATCGTCTCGGCGGCCATGGGGTATGAGCCCGAGGACCTGCCGTGGGAGGTGCCGCTGATCGAGCTGGGCCTGGACTCGCTGATGGCGGTGCGGATCAAGAACCGCGTCGAGTACGACTTCGACCTTCCCCCAATCCAATTGACGGCCGTGCGGGACGCCAATCTGTACGCCGTCGAGAAGCTGATCGAGTACGCGATCGAGCACCGCGACGAGGTCGAGCAGCTGCACGAGCACCAGAAGACGCTGACGCCCGAGGAGATCGCACGGGAGCAGGCCCAGTTGCTCAGCGGGGCAACGCCGGCATCGGTCGCCGCGCCGGATCCGGACCCACAGGCGGAGCCCGAGACTCAGCCCGCGCCGCCGCCCTCGGATGTGACGATTCCCCCGCCACCGACGGACCCGTCCGGTCCGAAGGCCGCGGCCACCAATGGTGGCCAACCGAACCTGGCGGGAGCGCTCAGCCAGGAGGCGGTGGCCAAGGCGCTCAACTCCGACGTGCCCCCGCGCGACGCCGCCGAGCGCGTCACCTTCGCCACCTGGGCGATCGTCACGGGCAAGTCGGCGGGCGGCATCTTCAACCCGCTGCCCAAGCTCGACGAGGGCACCGCCGCCAAGATGGCGCAGCGGCTTTCGGAGCGGGCCGAGGGTCCGATCACCGCCGAGGACGTGCTGACGTCGGAGACCATCGAGGCGCTGGCCGAGAAGATCCGCGGCTACTTCGAGGCCGGACAGATCGACGGCTTCGTCCGCACCATCAGAGCGCCGCAGGACGATTCGCAAATACCGGTGTTCGTGTTCCACCCGGCCGGCGGTTCGACCGTGGTCTACGAGCCGCTGCTCAACCGCCTTCCGGCGGATACCCCGATGTACGGGTTCGAGCGGGTCGAAGGCTCCGTGCAGGAAAGGGCCGCCCAGTACGTGCCCAAACTCCTGGAACTCAACGGGGACAAGCCTTTCGTCCTGGTCGGTTGGTCGCTCGGCGGCGCACTGGCGTACGCCTGCGCCATCGGGCTCAAGCGGATGGGCGCCAATGTCGCGTTCGTCGGGTTGATCGACACGGTGCGCGCCGGCGAGGAGATCCCGCAGACCCGGGAGGAAACCCGCAAGCGCTGGGACCGGTACGCGAAGTTCGCGGAGCGCACCTTCAACGTCGAGATTCCGGCGATCCCCTACGAGCAGCTCGAGGAGCTCGACGACGAGGGTCAGGTCAAGTTTGTGTTGGACATCGTCCAGCAGAGCGGCGTGCAGATTCCGGGCGGCATCGTCGAGCACCAGCGGACGTCCTATCTGGACAACCGGGCGCTGGAGACCGTCGAGATCGAGCCGTACGACGGCCACGTGACCCTCTACATGGCCGATCGCTACCACGACGACGTCATCGAGTTCGAGCCGCGGTACGCGATCCGTCAGCCCGACGGCGGCTGGGGCGAGTACGTGGCGGACCTGGAAGTGGTTCCGATCGGTGGCGAGCACATCCAGGCCATCGACGAACCGATCATCGGCAAGGTCGGTGCCCACCTCACCGACGCGCTGAATAAGGTGGAAGCGCAAGCCAGTCAGACGAGTGAGGTAGGCAAGTAGTGACGGAGATGGCGCCAGCTCCCATCCAGCACACCACCGCGGAGAAGCTGGCCGAGCTCCACCGTCGCCTGGAATTGGCCAAAGAGCCCGGTGGTGAGAAGGCCGTCGCCAAGCGCAACAAAAAGGGCATCCCCAGCGCCCGCGCCCGCGTGCACGCGCTGGTCGACCCGGGCACCTTCTTAGAGACCGGGGCGCTGGCCAAAACGCCGAACGACCCGAACGCGCTCTACGGCGACGGTTGCGTCACCGGGCACGCCATGATCGACGGCCGGCCGGTCGGGGTGTTCTCCCACGACCAGACGGTGTTCCAGGGCACCGTCGGTGAGATGTTCGGCCGCAAGGTCGCCCGGCTGATGGAATGGTGCGCCATGGTCGGTTGCCCGATCATCGGCATCCAGGACTCCGGTGGGGCCCGGATTCAGGACGCGGTCACGTCGTTGGCGTGGTACGCCGAACTGGGCCGCCGCCACGAGGCGCTGTCCGGGCTGGTGCCGCAGATCTCCCTGATCTTCGGCAAATGCGCTGGGGGAGCGGTGTATTCGCCGATCCAGGACGACCTGCTGGTCTCGGTGCGCGACCAGGGCTACTTCTTCGTCACCGGGCCCGACGTGATCCAGGAAGTCACCGGCGAGGAGGTCACCCTCGACGAGCTCGGCGGCTCGGACGCGCAGGCCCGCTACGGCAACATCCACCAGGTGGTCGACTCCGAGGCCGAGGCGTTCCAGTACGTCCGCGACTTCCTGTCGTTCCTGCCGTCGAGCGCCGTCGGCCAGCCGCCGATCATCAACCCCGGCCTCGAGCCCGAGACCACCCCGACCGATCTGGAGCTCGACTCGATCGTGCCGGACTCGGACAACATGGCCTACGACATGCACGAGATCCTGTTGCGCATCTTCGACGACGGCGACTTCCTGGACGTCGCCGCGCAACACGGCCCGGCCATCATCACCGGGTTCGCCCGGGTCGACGGACGCCCGGTGGGCGTGATCGCCAACCAGCCCATGCACCTGTCCGGGTCGATCGACAACGAGGCCTCCGACAAGGCCGCGCGATTCATCCGGTTCTGCGACGCGTTCAACATCCCGCTGGTCTTCGTCGTGGACACCCCGGGCTTCCTGCCGGGTGCCGAGCAGGAGAAGAACGGCATCATCAAACGCGGCGGCCGGTTCCTGTATGCGGTGGTCGAGGCCGACGTGCCGAAGGTGACCATCACCGTTCGCAAGTCCTACGGCGGCGCCTACGCCGTCATGGGATCGCGGCAGCTGACCGCCGACTTCAACTTCGCCTGGCCGACCGCGCGCATCGCGGTGATCGGCGCCGAGGGGGCCGCGCAGCTGCTGATGAAGCGGTTCCCGGACCCCACCATCCCCGAGGCGCAGCAGATCAAGAAGGACTTCATCGAGGGTTACAACCTCAACATGGCGATCCCGTGGACGGCCGCCGAGCGCGGATTCATCGACGCGGTCATCGACCCGCACCAGACCAGGCTGCTGCTGCGCCGGTCGCTGCATCTGTTGCGGGACAAGCAACTCTGGTTCCGCACCGCACGTAAGCACGGGCTGATCCCGGTTTAGGGTGCCTCGCGCGCGATCGATCGCGGCAGCCCGAACCTCGCGAGCACGCTGTTGTCGAAGCGGGTCATGGCGCAGATGCGCTCGCCGGCGAGGCCCAGGACATACAGGCCGACCCCGTGGCTGATTCCCGTGGGCGTGCGCAGGTACGCGCCGAACGCCGGTTGGCCGTTGGCGCGCGTCGGCACGAGGTCGAACCTGCGGCCCGCATCGAACAGGGCCGCGCAGAAGCGGGCCACGACGTCGCGCCCCTCGTATTCGAAGGGCATCGGCGGCATCGACATGAACACGTCGTCGGTCAACAGGGCCACGAGCGCATCGAGGTCGGCCGACTCCCACGCGCGGACAAACTTCGCCACGATCGCTTCCTCGGCCGGCGAGCCGCGGGCCGGTGGGAGTTCGCCGGCGGTCGGCAGGCTGCGGCGAAGCCCGGCACGCGCCCGCTTGAGGGCGCTCTTGACCGCTTCGACGCTGGCGTCGAGCATGTCGGCCACCTCGTTCGTGTCGAATCCGAGGACGTCGCGCAGCACCAGCACGGCGACCTGACGAGGCGGCAGAACCTGAAGGGCGGCAATGAAAGCCAGTGAGATGGATTCGGTCTGCTCGTAGCGAGCTTCCGGCCCATCGGGAAAGGGCTCTAGCCAGACGACTTCACCCAAACGGGTGGGCCCCGGCGGTTCGACATCGGGCACGTCCCACTCCTTGGCCGCGCGCCGGCTCGCCGAACGACGGGCGTTGAGGCAGCGGTTGGTGGCGATCCGGTACAGCCAGGTGCGCAGCGAGGCGCGTCCCTCGAACCCCGCCAGCCCCTGCCACGCGGCCAGCATCGTGTCCTGCAGGGCGTCCTCGGCGTCCTGCAGGGATCCGAGCATCCGGTAGCAGTGCACCTGCAGTTCCCGGCGGTACGGCTCGATCAGCTCCCGATACGGATCGCCGACCACCACCTCGCGTCACCTCCATCCGTACAGACACCGACCCGACGACGCACGGGGCGGTGTCTCCATTAGTGGTAGCCGACAACACGGGCTAGGAGGGCAAGGATGGGAAAGATCATCGTCAGCGAGAACGTCTCGCTCGACGGAATCGGGCAGGACCCGACCGGCGACGAGGGCTTCAGGGCCGGCGGCTGGTTCGGCCAGATCGACCAACGCGACCACGACGCGTGGGCCGAAGCCGAGCTCGACGAGGCGCTGGGCGCCGAGGCCCTGCTGTTGGGCCGGCGGACCTATGAGTTCTTCGCCGCGCGCTGGCCGTCGCGCACCGGCCGGTGGGCGGACCGATTGAACAGCCTGCCCAAGCACGTGGTGTCGGCGACCCTGCCCGACCCGCAGTGGAACAACACGACGGTGCTGACGGCCGACCCACTGCGTCAGGTCGGCGCGTTGCGCCGAAACGTCAACGGGGACATCGTCGTTTACGGGAGCTTCCGGCTGGTGCACGCGCTGGTGGAACACGACCTCGTCGACGAGTTGCGATTGATGGTCTTCCCGTTCATGCTCGGCGCCGGCGATCGCCCGTTCGGCGACACCAGCGCCACGAAACGCCTGCGCCTCGTCGAGGTCCGCACGGTCGGCGACGGCCTGGTGCTACTCACCTACGAGCGCCGGCCGGGCCGATGAATCCGGCCAGCGCGTCGCCCACCGCCGTCGCGCCAAAAGCGGTGGGGTGCAACGGAACCGCGGGGTCGGCCACCCCATAGCCGGAAACGTAGCGATCGGCGGGCGAGGCGCAGATGTCGTGGCCCTGGAACATCGGCCTGGTGTCGAAGTACTCGATCCCCTTATCGGCGGCCAGTTGACGTTGCCGGTCGTCGAGTTCGTTGAATTTGGCCTGCAGGTAGTCGGAGTCGTGCGGCAACACCGGCTGCCCGGGAAAGCAGCCCCCGGGCCGGATCAGGGTCCCGTAGCCCACCAAAACGATCCGCGCCTTCGGCGCCTCGGCGCGGACCTGGTCGATCAGCATGCTCCACCCGCGGACATGCCTGTCGATCGCCGCCGAAATCCGGTCGACCGCGCCGGACACGAAATCCTCGGTGCAGGGTGCCGGGTTGGGGGATTTGACCTCGCATCCCTCGGCGTCGGCGGCCAGTCCGACGTCATTGGCCCCGATGGTGATGGTGATCAGGTCGGTGGCCGCGCGGACCGCGTCCATCTGGCGTCCGACCATCCCATCCTTCGTCTCTTGTGCGTGATCGGTGATGTCCTCGGTGATCGCGCCGCTGCAGGTGACGTCGGTGAACCCGGTCGCGCCGAGCCGCCGCGCGAGCACCGACGGGTAGTCGTTGGTCGACTTGCGGCAGCCGGTGGGTGGCGCCGGGTCCGGCACACCCGGCGCGGCGGCCATCGAGTCGCCCAGCGCCACATAGTTCAGCCGGCCAAGCGGCGGGGTGGCTGCATGGGGTCCGGCGCAAGCGACCGCCGCGGCACCGACCAGCGATGCGAGGCACAGGCGTGTCGAGAGCATATGCCCCAGTGTTTCATCCCGCGTTGGGCCGCCATGGCACCGCCGCGGGTTCAGTGCCGGTTACACCGGTACCAGATACTCGGAGGTGTAGAACTCGGCCGGATTCTGCGAGTGCGGGTCCCCGCGTTCGACGACCACCCAGACGCTGGTCGTGCCCTGCCGAATGGCGTCCTGAATGGTCACCGTCGCGTTGCCCGCGCCGTCGGTGTCCATTCCGGTAAAGGCGGTGCCGGGATCGCCGGGCCCGCAACCGGCCGACGAGGGACGGGGTTCCTGAATGAGGCCGACGTCGAAATGCGTGCCCGGCCGGGGGGAATCCGCCAGATGCACTTCCGCGGTCACGGTCGACCCGGACCTCTGTACCAGCACCGTGCCGCTGCCCAGTCGTGGAAACTGCACCGGGGGCCCGTTGGCCACCAGGCTGAAATCGCAGCGCCGGAGATCGGCATTCAGGGCGACCGTCGTACCGCTTTCCGCGGCGGCCTTGACCATTGCAAATGTCGCCGCGGGAGTGATCACCACGCCCAGCGTTGCCGCGCATGCGCCCAGACGAGTCAGTGTGTGCATTGGGTCACCTTTTCCCGCATATGTTGGCCAGCTCACAAGGGAACTAAGTATTGACCGCCGCGGGCCGAAATTAAACCCCGGCCCGCGAGTACTGAACGGCAATCAGGGCTTGATGCGGATCTCGCCGGGCGACCACCATCCCGTGCGGGTCGCGGTGCCCAGGTCGAGCTGCGCCGGATGGGCGTCGGCAATGGTGTCGAACTTGCGCAACGAACCCCAGTCGCGGCCCCAGTCACGGGACAGGTAGGTCGACATCACGTGGGCCCGCAGCAGCAAGTCGGTAATGCCCAGCAGCCCGCCGTTGGTGCCGTCCTCCCACGTGTCGGTGTCCATCTTCTTGGCCGTGTAGTCCGGGGTGATCCGGAACTTCGGGATTTCGGTGACGCCGTTGACGTGCAGCATCGGCTGTTGGCAGGGGAAGGCAAGCCCGACGGCCCAGTCCAGCAGCACGGGCTGCGACGAGCCCACGTACTCCTGCAGCGAGCGCAGCTCGGGTACCCGCGGCGGCGTCACCGCGATCCAGTCCTCCGGGGTTAGCGACAGGTCCTCGGCCACTACCCGGACCGCAACCGCGCCGGCGGGCATCTGGGACCGCGCGAAGCGCAGGTTGCGCCACACCTTCGGCTGTTCGCCGTAGAGGTCGTACGGCACCAGCCTGCCGGCGGGCACGACGTCGCCGCCGGGGCCGGGCATGCCGTATTCCAGCACGACCGTCTGCCCGGTGGTATGACCGTGCAGCACACTGTTTCCGGCGATCTTGCCCGCGGCCGTCACCACAACCAGCGGATGCCCGTCGTCCGGCTTGGGCAGCTGGTACCACGCCGACGTCAGCCTGCTCTGCTGTTGCGCACCGGTGGTGTAGCTGCCGGCCAGCGGCACCCGGGCGGGGTCCAGTCCATAGGGCAGCGGTACCACCGATCCGTTGACGCCCGGCGTGGTCAGCTTCGTCGGCGCGTCCCAGTCGTAGTCCGTGCCGGGCTGGTTGGGCGTCATCCGAATCGCCTCGGCCACAGTATGTTCCGGCACCCCGTCGGGCGTAAACCCGACCGGGTTGACGCCGCCCAAGGGGCCCAAGGGGCCCCAAGAACCTGAGTTGCCCGGCAGGGGCGCCATGAAGCCCGCGTTGCTGTCCGGCTCGACGAGCACATCGTCGGCCAGGCCGCAGCCGCCGGCGAACTCCCGCAGGTTGTCCCAGCCGTTGGAGTAGGTGGGGTATTGACGCACGATCCCGGCCACCATCGACGCGATGAACACCAGCGCCATGAAGCCGGCCGCGATCGGGATCGGCGCGGTCGTCAACGCCCGGGCCAGCCGGCCCTCGCCATGGCTCCTCGATGCGAAGTGCAACCAGACCGCGTAGAGCGCGGCGATGACGAACAGGACGAAAAAGATTGTGCTGATGCTGATTCCAGCGATCTTCGGCATGATGCTGTTGAACGGCACGCCGTAGCTGGAGACGTACCACCAACCGTTGGTGGTGGCGAAGCACAACGCCATCAGGAACAGCACGGCGGCCAGGAACGCCATCCTGTTGCGCGACCAGCGCAACACCGACGGTGACACGAGCACGGTGGTTAGCGCCGCCATCGCCGCGCCCACCGCGGCGAACAGCCCGAAGTGGTGCACCCACTTGGTCGGGGTGAACATCAGGAAGAACATGGTGGCGAAGATGACGCCCATCAGCCGCCACGCCGGCCCGCGGGCGACGCCGGGAATCCGCTTGCGCCGCAACATGATGAACACGGCGGTGAACAGGCTCAGCGCGGTGATCAGAAAACCGAAGCGGCGCGACAACGAACCGTCGACGGTCGGCAGGATGAGGTAGTAGTAGCGCAGGTTCTCGGTGTACCAGGCCTGGCTGGGCCCGATCGCGGTGCGAATCCTGGTGGCTTCCAACACCGTTGCCAGGGTTTGATCGGCGAACACGACGGTGAGGATCACGAATCCCGCCGCCAGCATCGGGGCCACCAACGGCCAGGTACCGACCACGCGGTGGCGATGGACCAGGATGCGCAGGATTGGCCGGCCACCGGCGACCAGTGCGGCGACCGCGATCAGGCCGGTGGGTTGCACCCCCAGCGTGAACGCGGCGGTCACCACGGCCAGTGCCGCCGGCGTCAACCGGGAGGCGCACATCGACCGCTCGATGAGCACCCAGGTGAGCAGCGAACCGAGCGCGATGATCGGCTCGGGGCGCAGGCCGTTGTTGAACGGCATCCACGCGGTCAGCAGCACCATGCCCGCCGCCCAGTTCGCGGCCGTGCTGGACGTCACCGCCGGCCCCAATCGGGGCAGCACCTCACGCGACAGCAGCAGCCAACACACCAGCCCCGCGAGGAGGTCCGGCAACCGCATCCACAGGCTGCCGTCGCTGACGTGAGTCATCAACGCCAGCAGGTTGTAGTACCAGCCGAACGGGTCCTCCGGGCTGCCAAACCAGCGGAAGTAGTTGGACATGTAGCCGGCGTGGTCGGCGACCCGGGCCATGCCCAGGATGTAGCCGTCGTCGGAGGAGTTCGCGCCGATGATGTGCCAGAGCAGGAACCCGAATATCATCGCGGCGTCCACGAGCGTGAACTTGCGCCATCGGGTCGGGATCCAGCGGCGCATCCGGCGGCCGTCCAGCTGGTCCAGGCGCCACAGCGCGATCAGCGCCACGATCGTCGACACGATCGCCAGTACCATCGCAAGCAACTTCAGCGTCGTCGGCGTGGTGGAAAAGCGGGTGTCGATCGTCGCCGACAGCCGCAGCCCGGGCGGCGCGGGACCACTCAGATCGGTGAAGACCCCGACGATCTGCGGGCGCAGGTTGGGATCGGCGAAACCGCCGCCCGCCGGCTTGCCCGCGGCGTCGGTCAACCCGACGAAGGTCGCGAACGTGCCGGCGCGTGTGGAGGTGACTTCGATGCGCTGGCATTGCGGGGATGCGGCCTGATCCCGCGACACGCTCGCGATCACCACGTTGCGGTCGGTGACGTCGACGCGCTGGCCGTTGACGACGATGAACAACGCGTTGAGCGCGGCGTCCTTGCCCTTCTTGGGTGCGGTGCTGAGCACTACCCCGCCCTCGGGCGGCAGGTCGCGCACCACCGAACAGGGCGCGGTTGCCGTCACATCGACCGGGTTCAGCGAAATCAACGGCGCCGTAACGTTATTCAGCTCGCCGTTTTGCGGCCAGTTCAGCGTCGCGGTGGTCTGCACGACGGGCAGTAGCGGTGTCGCGACCGACAGGATGAACCCGATCAGCCCGGCGATCGTCGCGACCCAGCGCGTCATCCGGACGTTGCCCTCAACGGCGGTCACGCTCATGGGAGGGCCCTAATCGGTCCTTGCCGGCTCCAGCCGTGCACTGTGATCACACCCTGTTCGACGACGGCGTCCGGCGCCTGCTGCGTCGGCACCAGCGGGTAGTACTGCTCGACCGATCCCCAGTCCCGGTACCAGTCGCCGCGCAGGTAGGTCGAGATTGTCGACGTGCGCAGCATCGCCTGCAGGAACAGGAACGGGCCGCCGGCCTCGCTGGACTGCCACAGGTTCGACGACACCGCCGTCTGTTTACGCTCGGGCAGGATGCGGTAGCGCGGAAGTTCCGCAACGCCAAGGTGTTCCGAGAAGGGCCGCTGGCACGGGAAGTTGGCGGCGGTGGCGATGTCCATCAGCACCGGTGTCTGCGATCCGATCAGCTGCTGCAGGGTTTCCAGCACCGGGACCCGCGGCGGCGTGAACGCGAACCACTGCTCGGAACTCAGGTTCGGGTCGTAGGCGACGATGCGCGCCACATTGGCCTCCGGCGGCGCCCACGTCAACGGGAAGCGCAGGTTGCGCCACGCCGGCTGCGGCCCGAAGTCGATCGGGTACACCTCACCGAGCGGTTGGGTGGTGCCGTCGGGACGGCTGATGCCCCACTGCAGTTTCAGCGACTGCCCGTAGGTAAAAGTTCCGTCCTCCTTGTACGACCAGATCGCGCCCGCGGCCGAGACCACCACCAGCGGCCGGTCCGCGGTGCGCGGCGGCAGTTGGTACCACGTCGACGTGGCGGTGGCGGCCAGCGTGTTCTCGCCGTAGCTGCCCATCACCGGGGTGCGGGCCGGGTCGAGGCCGAACGGCAGCGCCGCGTGCGATCCGTTCACCCCGACCGGACCCTTGCCGCCCGCGGTGCCCGCGGAGTCGCTGTACGCGACGTTGGGCTTGTTGGGCGAGGCGTCGGAGTTCACCACTCCCGGCTTGCTCACCACCGGGTCGGACTGCAGGTCGTCGCCCACACCCTCGGGCTTGAAGCCGACCGGCTTGACGCCCCCGAGCGGGCCGTCGGGGCCGAAGCTCTGTCCCGGAACCGGTTGCAGCAGACCGGCATTGGGGTCGGGCTCGGTCAGCACGTCGTCGGCCATGGCGCAACTGGTCGGCGAAAGGCCCGAGGTGATCGCGGCCAGGTTGGCCTTGCCGGTGGTGTAGAGGGGGTAGCGGATCGCCGCACCCTTGGCCAGCGAGGCGACCTCACCGACCACCATGATCGTCGCGACCACCAGCAGCGGGGTGGAGGCCAGCACGCGGTTGCGCCGGTTGTCCTTGACCTCGGTGTGCCCGGCGTAGTCCATGCGGAAGTGGTACCAAGCCGCCAGCAAACCGGTCACGATCGACAAGGTCAAGAACATCGACGTCACCGGGTGGCTCGCGATGACCGGCTGGATGTCGTACCACGGCACCCCGTAGTTGCCGACGTAGAACCAGCCGTTGATGCCCGACGTCGCCCACGCCAGCACGAACAGCAGCGCGGTGACGTACAGCGTTAGGTTGCGCCGGCTGTGCAGGCCGATCCGCATGAACGTGAACGCGGCGAGCGCGCCGAGCGCGCCGGCCAACCCGGCGAACGCACCGAACTGCACGGCCCACTTCGTCGGCGTGAAATGCAGTAGCAGCAGGCCGACCGCGGTGGTGCCGATCAGTCGCCACGCCGGACCGCTGGCCAGACCCGGCACCCCGCCGCGCCGCAGCAACACCACCAGCCCGCCGAACAGGCAGAGCAGCATCACCAGCACGGCGAATCGCCGCGACATCGACCCGTCGGGATTGGATTCCACGGTCAGGAAGTAGTAGCGCAGGAAGTCCTGATACCAGGCGATCGTCGGGCCGACCTTGTATTTGATGCGTGCCGACTCGGCCACCGTGGCCAGCGTTTGGCTGCGGAACACCACCAGGGTGATCAGCGACAGCGACGCGCCCAGCACCAGGAGCGGCGCGAGCAGGCCGTCGGTCGCCCGGCGGCGACGGATCGTGCGGGCGATGGCCCGGGCGCCGGTGAGCAGCGCGGCGACGGCGATCAATCCCTGCGGCGCCAGCGTCACGGTCAGCATTGCGACGATGATCGCGACCGCGGCGGGGGCCAGGCGCCCCAGCGCGATGGCGCGCTCCACCAGCATCCAGGTGACCAGCACGCCGAGCGCGATGAGCGGCTCGGGCCGCAGGCCGTTGTTGAACGGCAGCCACGCGGCCAGAAACACCACGCCCGCGGTCAACACCGCCACCCGGTTGGAGGCCAGGCCTCCCCGCGCGGGGCCCAGCCGTCGCAGCACCCAGTGCCCGATGATCAGCCAGCAGGCGATCCCGGCCAGCAGGGCCGGCAAACGCATCCACACGCCGGCGGTGCTGACCGATGCCAGTTTGGACAGCACCGCGAGATACCAGTCGAACGGCGCGTCCGTGGTGCCGAAGTACCGGTAATAGTTGGCGACATAGCCGGCCTTCGGCGCGACCCGGGCGATGGTCAGGTTGTAGCCGTCGTCGGACGAGGTGGCGCCGATGACATGCCAGAGCAGCAGGGTGCCGATGACCCCGAGGTCAGCGAGCCACGTCGCTGCGCCCACCCGCCACCACGTCGCCCACTGCGCGCGCGGGCGGTATCGCGACAGCCACGCGATCGGCGAGCGCCAGTTGATCAGCGTGTCGTCGCGGCTGCGCCGGTCCAGGGTCGCGATCGCCAGGATGGCGACGAGTACCGCGAGCGCGCCCACGACCATCGCCGTCTTTTTCATAAGGGTGGGCGCCGTGATGAAGCGGGTGTCGATGTCGATGCGGGCGGACAACCCCGGCTGTGCGGGCACTTTCATGTCGGTGAAGATCCCGCCGACCTGCGGCTTCTTTTCCGACGGCAGTAGTCCCGAGGCGCCGGGGATGCCGACGAAATCCGCGCCGGCCACCCCGGCATCGGCCCAGATGTGCAGCACGCTGCAGGCGCCGGCGGCGATCGCCGAGCGCTGTGCGACCGCGGCTACCGTGTCCCGGAAGGCGACGACGACGGTGTCCTTGTTGGCGCGCACGAACAACCCGTTCTTGCCGGCGTCCACCCCGCCGGCCGGCAGCGTCGACAGCACCAGGCCACCGTCGGCGGGCAACGTGGCGATCGCCGGGCAGGGGATGGAGACGTCCAGGGCCCGCGGCGCGCCGGAAACCAGCGGCGCGGTGATCTGGGTGACGTGTCCGTCCGCGCTGCCCTGGGGCCACAGCACGGTCGCCGTCGTCTGTTTGACCGGCAGCAACGGAACGATGACGCACAACACCAGACCCACGAATCCCGCGACGGCGGCGATCAACCGGGGGGTCCGCTGCGATCGCTGATTACCGTCGTGGGGCACGAGGCTCGATCGTAGGGGACGGCGCTATGGACCCCGGCGACGGACGCGGGGATGACCGCTTTGTAAAAAGCCCTACGCCGGCGCGGGCAGTCGAGCGGCCAGCGTGGCGCGGCCGGGGCCGTCGAGGTCCGCCAGGGCCGCGGGGCGGCCGGACATCGCCATCAGCAAGGCTTCGCCGGTGCCGGTGACCTCCGGGCCGCGGCCATGCGCCCAGTCGACGTCGGTGGCGCGTAGTCGCAATCCCCTGATCCGGCGTCCGGCACCCAGTCTGGGATTGCCGGGCACCAGGCCGAGAACCCGCTCCAGCCGATCCGCCGGGATGGTGCGCGGCCGCCCCAGCGAGCGCCGGATGTCTTGGTGATGGATCGTGCCGTCGACGAGCGCGATCATGCCGCCGAAACCTGCCGTCAGTCCACGTGGTTCGAGGTGAGCGCGCAGAAATTCCAGCAGCTGTTGCGGGCTCAGCGCCTTGAATTCGTCGACCCCCACCTGGTTGGCCCGCACGATCCGGCCCCTCGCGAAGCGCTTCAGCAGGCCCAGGGTGCCGAGCTCTTCGTAGCTGATCACGTGGGCGACAACGTCTTTGACGGTCCACTTGGAACACAGGCTGGGCGCCTCCCAGTCCGCCGGGGTCAGAGTGGCCAGGAATTCCGCGAGCTCGGCTCGTTCGGCGCGGGCCATGCTCATCAGGGACTGCGCCCCGGTCATCGCCGCACCCCGGCGGCGAAGAGGCCGACGTAGCGGGCCAGATACAGCGGCCAGCCGGCGTCCCCGTCGACTCCCTCGGCCAGCGACTGCCAGCCCGCAGCGTGCCGGTCCAGGTGGCGGTGCTCGAGGTCGACGCGGGTGCGCTGGTCGGACTCCGCCGTGAAGCGCACCTCGACCTCGCTGGTCTTCGACGGGTCGGGTTCGAGCTGCCAGGTCGGACCGATGTCCCAGCTGAACACCAGCCGGCTGGGGGGCTCGTAGACCAGTACACGCGCCCATTGGCACACGCTGCCGTCGACCCCGCGGTCATAGATGTGCCCGCCGACGTGGGGCTCGAATATCGTCTCGGCGATCGGGACGGCCAGCAGGTTGTGCTCGCGTGGTTTGAAGTCGCCGAACCGCTCGGTGAAGACGGCGAACGCGCGCTCGATCCCGGCGTTGACGACGACGTGGTGCCGGATGCTCGGAGTTCGGGTCATGAGGCGTCTCCTTCGATCTCAACGGCGGCCGCATAGTTGGCCAGCGCCCGCGTCCAGAACCGGTCCAGGTCGGCGCGCAACGCCTCGAGGCCGGTCGGGTCGAGCTGATAGACGCGCCGGGTTCCCGCCGCGCGGTCGCGCACCAGCCCGGCGCACTTGAGCACTTTGAGGTGCTGCGAAACGGCCGGCCTGCTGACCGGGAGGTCGCGGGCCAATTCGCCGACCGCCGCGGGGCCATGCGCTAGCCGCTCGACGATGGCCCGTCGCGTCCGATCCGCCAGGGCCAGCCAGGCATCGCCACCGGCTTGGTAAGTGACCACGAACCGTAAGTGTAGGCTTACCGATCCGTGGCTTCAATACCTGATTTGGGATCGGTAGCAACCTTGACCGTATGCACTCGCGGCATGAACATTTCTCACCACATGAACCGCATGCTCGCGGGGGCGTTGGTCTCGGGTGGCTGCGCCGTCGTCGGGTTGGGCCTGACGGCGGGAACCGGCCACGCCCGGGCCGCCCCGATGGTGTGCCAGGACGGCGGCACGGTACCTAGCCCGACGAACAGCTGCACCTACCAATGGTGCCCGGGTTCGCCGGTGATGAAGAACATGCCGGACTGGGACAGAAACGCCTGTCACCCATGGTATTTCGATCAGAACAGCCCGGTGACCAATTCGACGATCGTCGAAGGGTTTCCGCCGCCGCGTCCGCCGTCGCCGCCGTGCATACCGTTCATCAATTGCCTGCCCGGGCTGTAATGCGCGCTAACCCCTGCGCAGCGGCGCCGGGCTCCACAGGCCGCCGCGCGTCGCCGTGCCCAACTGGAGGCGGGCGGCCTGGGCGTTGGGGTAGTAGGGCGTCAGCCGCTGCAAGCTGCCCCAGTCCCTGGACCAGTCGTCCTTCAGATAACTGGCCACCGTGGTCGCCTTGACCAACAGCTCGGTGACGCCCAGCGGGCCGCCGCCGTTGTTGTCCATGACCGGTGAGTTCGCCTCGGCGCCGAACCGGTCCGGCAGGATCCGCCATTTCGGCGTTTCGTCGACACCGTTTTGATGGCCGAACGGCCGCTGGCACGGGAACGCGAGACCCACCAGCCAGTCCAGGAACACCGGATCGTGCGAGCCCACCACTTCCTGCAGCGTGCGCAGCTGCGGAATCCGCGGCGGCGTGACCGCGATCCAGTGCTGCGGCGCGAGATCCTCGTCGTCGGCGACCAGGCGAATCTGGGTGGCGTTGCGCGGAATCCACGACATCGGCAGTCGCAAGTTGCGCCACGCCGGCGACGCCCCGACGTCGAAGAACTGGAACGACCCGCCCGGGTGTCCGCTCGCCGCCCCGTCGTCGGTGGCCCATTGCAACTGCACCTCGCGCGCGTCGAAGCGGCCCGCCGCCGACACCACCAGCAGCGGTCCCGCCTGGTCGCGCGCGGGAAGTCGGTACCACGCCGAGCGCAGCCGGGCGGGCACCTGGATACCGGACTGCCAGCTGCCCAGCACCGGCGTGCGGGCCGGATCCAAGTTGTAGGGCAGCTGGGCGCGGGAGCCGTTGATTCCCGGTGCGGCGCTGGTACCACCCTCGGTGCCGGCCTGGTTGGTGGTGCCCTTCTCCTCGTCGGTGACGAAACTGCGGTCGCCGGGACGTTCCATCACCGGGTCGGCGCGGACGTCGGCGGGAATACCGTTGGGCGTGAACGCTTCCGACAATCCAGCCCCCAGGGCGTCGGCCGCCGGGGCGGTCACCGGCGCCAGCATGCCGGCGTTGGGATCCTGCTCGACCAGCACATCCTCGGCCAGGCCGCAGGATTTGCCGGTCAGCGCCTCGAGATTGGACCGCCCCACCGACCAAGCCGGATACTGAGCGGTCATCGCGAGGGTCAGCGATGCCACCTCGAAAACCACCAGCACCCACGCGGCAATTGCCAAGGGGGACTGAATGATTGCGGCCACTCGGTTGCCGGGGGGCGCTTGGGTCCTCAAGGAGTCCGGGGCGACGAAGTGGAACCACGCGGCCAGCAGCAGCACCAGCACGGTCAGCCCGAGCAGCGTCGTGGCGAATGCGTAATGCCATTGCGGGAACGAATTCGACCATGGCACACCGAAATTGGACACGTACCACCAGCCGTTGACGCTGGCGAACGACAACG
Organism: Mycobacterium sp. IS-836; assembly: GCF_001954275.1. GTDB lineage: Bacteria > Actinomycetota > Actinomycetes > Mycobacteriales > Mycobacteriaceae > Mycobacterium. Next base: position 57,187 of record NZ_MBEU01000071.1, read on the forward strand.
CCACCAAGAACAGCACCACGGAGGCGAACACGGTTCGGTTGCGGCGCGAACGCATCGCGACGGACGTCACCGCCACCGCGGCCAGCGCCCCCAGGGAACCGGCGAGTCCGGCGAACACCCCGAAGTGGTGCGTCCACTTGGTGGGAGTGAACATGATCGCCACGAAGGAGATGATGGTGATGCCGACGATGCGCCGGCTCGGTCCGGCGGCGGTGCCCGGAATTCGCCCCTTGCGCAACGACATTGCCACCGTGATGCCGAGCGCGAGGACCAGCGCCAGCACGGCGAAGCGGCGCGCGACCGACCCGTCGGGACTGGCCATGAACAGCCGCTCGTAGCGGATGTGCTCGTCAAACCAACTGAGGCTGGGCCCGAGGGCCCGCTTGAGGGCGGTGGCCTGCATCTCGCCGGCCAGGGTCTGATCGCGGAAGATCAGGATCACGGTGACGGTGACCGCGGCGGCGATCGGCGCCAGCAGTGGCAGCGCGCCGAAGCGTTTGGATCGCCGATGCACGATGGTGCGCAACGGCCCGATCGCGACCAGCAGGGCACCGATGGACGCGATGCCGGTGGGCCCGGAGAAGAGCGTCAAGGCGCCGATGATGCAGGCGATCGCCACGGGCAGCAGCCGGTTGGTGGCCACCGCGCGCTCCACCGAACACCAGGTCAGCAGGATGCCCAGGGCGATGATCGGCTCGGGCCGCAGGCCGTTGTCGAGCGGCAGCCACGTCGCCAGGAACATGCCCGCCGCGGTCCACGCCGCGGCCCTGCTGCGCTTGACGGCATGGCCCAAACGCGGGATGACCTCGCGGCTGATCACCCACCAGCACGTCAGCGCCATGACCAGGGTGGGCAGGCGCATCCAGACGCTGGTGGTGCTGACGTGCGCCCACACCGCGAGCAGGTCGTAGTACCAGCCGAAGGGGGCCTCCGGCGTGCCCAGCCATCGGTAGTAGTTGGCCATGTAGCCGGCATGCTCGGACACCCGTGCCATGGTCAGGATGTAGCCGTCGTCGGAGGTGTTGGCGCCGACGAAGTGCCACCACACCAGCACCGCGATGACCAGGGCGTCCAGCCCGCCGATCGACCACCAGCGCGGCGGAAGGAAGCGCCGGTGCCGGGTGCCGTCGGCTCGGTCGAGGACGTGCAACGCGATCAGCGCCGCGGCCGTCAGCACCACCCCGAGGATCATCGCCGCGAGCTTCAGCGGCGTCGGGCTGCTGCTGTAGCGGGTGTCGACGGTCGCCGAGAAGTTCAGGCCCGGCGGCGTCGGCCCGGCGAGGTCGGTGAACACGCCGACGATCTGCGGCCGGAAGTCATACCCGCTCTTCTCGCCGCGCAGCGGCGCGCCGGGATGCTCGGTGTTGGGCCCCTGCGTCAGCCCGACGAATTCGGCGGTGACCCGCTCCGCGTGCGCGGTGAAGGTCAGCCGCTGGCAGGCGGGGCTGAGCACTTGGCTCAACGGGGCGGTGACGACTGGGACGTTGCGAACCACGAGCACCAGCTCGTCGTTGGCGCGCTGGATGAGCAGCCCGCGGTCGACGGCCTTGGGGGCCTGCTTGGGCACCGTCGACAACAGCACCGTCTTGCCGGCGTTCTGCGGACCGGTCAATCCGGCGGCGGCCGAGCACGGCACGCTGACGTTCAGTTCGGTGGCCACATAGCCGATCAACGGCGCTTCGACGCTCTCGAATGTGCCGTTCTGCGGCCAGTTGAGCTGCGCGATGGTCTGGTTGACGGGCAGGACCGGGGTGGCGATCGCCAGCACTGCCCCGAGCAGACCGGCGACGACGGCAACGATGCGAGCGATCCGGTGGTTTGCTCCCGTGTCGCTCACGGAGGTAGATGGTAGTTCTTCGGCCAAGTCGGGCGAGGTCTCGGTGGCCATCAGCCGCTCGTCACCGGTTGGGCTCCCGGCCTGCGGATGGCCAGCACAAACGGGCCGATGGTTTGGACGACGAAACGCGGGTCGTCGAACAGGGCGGCGCGCAGATCCACGGTGTAGCGGCGCACGTTGGGCTGGTTGGGGTAGACGTCCTCGGCCAGCCGCAGGGTGTAGTTGCCGTTGGCGCCGCGGCGCATCAGGAATACCGTCGGCGCCGGCCAGGGCGAAGTGTCCAGGGCGTGGATCAGGTCGTCGGCGGTCTTGAGCTTGGACCACTTCTCAATCTGTTGGGCCCGCAGGTCGAACTGCGCCAGCGGGTTGGCGTAGTGCGACGTCAATCCCTGGAAGCCCCAGTAGGGGTAGTAGGACAGGAAGCTGTAGTCGGCGGTCATCAGGACGGTCTGGTTGCGTGGCTTGCCTGTGACGCGCAGGATCGCGGCGTCGATGTCGGCGTAGAACTTCTCCGAGCTGGGCGGGCGGCGGTCGCCGCGCTGGCCGTGGCCGTCGGTGTCGGTGTAGGCGATGGTCAGATCCGGCCGCAGTACGTCGGGAATGTCCTGGCTGAACGCGATCGCCGCGGCGAGCCCGATCGCCGCCGCGATCGGGACGGCGGCGCGGCTTCGCCCGGCCAGCGACCGGGTGGCTTCCACGAAGCCGAACACGCCCGCGGCGACCAATAGCACGGTCAACGTGGGCTGCAGCCGGAACGACAGCAGCGTGGTGCGCGCGAGCGTGGTCAGCATCGACAGCAGCGACCACAGGTAGACGGCCAGCACGCCGATCGTCAGGGCGGCGGCCCGCACTGACGTGCGGGCGCGTACCACCAGCCACAGCGTGCCCAGCAGGCAGATGGCGCCCAGTAGCGAGAACTGCAGCATCGGGAAGGTCAGCTCGGCGCCGTCGGCGGGCAGATAGTGAAAGGCACTGCCGCTGTTGCTGATTGGACTGGTGGCCGCGCGCAACAGGAACGGTAGCCAGGTGGTGCTGGCGATGGCCGCCGCGATCACGGCGATGACGGCAAGCCGGCGCAGCGGGTCGAGCGCGGCGCTGAACCCGTGCCGGCGCCAGCGCGCGGCGGCAAGCACCACGGCCATCAGCGCCATCGTGAAGGCGCCGAAGCCGAACAGCAGCGAGTACCACGTGGCCGTCCAGCCCAGGAAGATCCCGGCGCCGGCCACCGCGGCCCAGCCGCCCGCTGTTGGTTCTTCTGCGCCGAGCGTGCGGCCAGCCGCACGTTCGGGTTCGAGTGTGCGGCCAGCCGCACGTTCGGCGGCTAAAGCGCGTTCACCGGCACGCAGGCCCGACCACGTCAGCACCAGCACGGGGGGCAGCAGCACCGTGATCATCGCGGCATAAGGCTCCGGCGAGCTGTAGGCCAGCGTCACCGCGGCGGTCGCGGTGGTGACGGTCAGCGCGTACTCGAAGCGGATCATTCGCGACCACAGCACCAGCGCGACCGCGACCGCGATGGTGATCGAGGTGACGGCCCACGGCTTGTAGATCTCCCAGGCCGGCACGCCGGTCAGCGCCGCCGCACGCCCACCGATCCAAAACCAGCCCGGCGGGTAGAACGTCGGCAGCCCCACGTAGGTCATGTCGTGCAGCGCGGGGCTGTCGGCGAGCCGGGTCAGGTATTCGGTGCGGAACTGCTGGTCGACGGAGATGCCGAACAGATACAGCTTGGTGGCGCCCAGCGGCATGCCCAGGGTGACCACGGAGAACGCGGACACGAACACCACCCCGCCGAGCTGGGCCAGCAGCCGAGGGTAGCGACCGCCGCGCCGCCACAGCCAGCCAACGCCGATCAGCCCGGCCAGGCAGCCGACCTGACCGACGGTGGTCAGAGCGTGCAGCTGGTTCGACGACGGAAAGGCGGGCCACTGGACCCCGGCGATGGCGATCAGGGACACCACCGAGACGATCGCGGCCACCACCGCGGCCAAGACCAGCTGGCCGAGGCTGGCCAGTGCGTTGCGCATGGTCAGATTGGCAGCTTGCGGAAGACGCTCCGCGGGATGTGTCGCAACACCATCATCACGTACCTGAATGCTGCTGGCGCCCAAACCAATTCCTTACCTTTGGCGGCCGAGGTCACCGCGAGGTTGGCGACATATTCCTTGTCGACGGTCAGCGGGGCTTCCTTGATGTGCGCGCTCATCCGGGTTCGCACCTGGCCGGGACGGATCACCAGGACGCGAACTCCGTACTCGCGCAATGCTTCTGATAAGCCCAGGTAGAAGCCGTCCAGGCCCGCTTTGGTGGAGCCGTAGACGAAGTTGGATCGCCGCACCCGTTCGCCGGCCACGGTGCTCATCGCGATGATTTGGCCGAAGCCCTGGGCGCGCATCTTCTCGGCCAAAAGGACGCCCACCGAAACCGCTGCGGTGTAGTTGATTTCGGCGATCTGCACCGCCTTGCGCTGGTTCTGCCACAGTTCTTCCGCGTCGCCGAGCAAACCGAACGCGACGATGGCCACGTCCACATCGCCGCCCGAGAAGGCCTGCTCGATCATCTTGGGGTGGCTGTCGGTGTCGGTGGCCTCGAAATCGATCAACTCCACAGACCGCGCGCCCGCGGCCTTCATCTGGGCCACCGCGTCGTCGCGGCCCGGGTCGTCGGGCATGGCGGCCAACACGATGCGCGCGTGCGCGTTCTGCAGGTAGCGCTCGCAGATGGCGAGCCCGATCTCGGACGTGCCGCCGAGCAGCAGGATGGTCTGCGGATTGCCTACCGCGTCGAGCACCATTTAGAGCAGCTCCAAACGTCGGGCCATGTCGGAGGCGAAGACCCCCAGCGGATCTACCTTGCGGCGCACGGCGATCCACTCGTCGATGCGCGGATACATGGCGTGAAAGGTTTCCGCGGTGGCGCGGGAGTCCTTGGCGGTGTAGACCCGCCCGCCGAACTCCAGCACCCGGCGGTCGAGTTCGTTGAGGAACTCGTTGAGCCCGGGCTTGACCTGGAAGTCGACGCAGACGTTCCACCCGGGAATCGGGAAGCTCAGCGGCGCTTGATTGCCCGGTCCGAACAGTTTGAACACGTTGAGGAACGAGTAGTGCCCAGACTTCTGGATGTCGCGGAGTATGGCCTTGAATTCCTCGACCGCGGTTGTGGGCACGACGAATTGGTATTGGCCGAAGCCGGCGGAGCCGTAGGCCCGGTTCCACTCGCCGACCATGTCGAGCGGGTGATAGAACTGCGTCAGGTTTTGGGCCTTGCCCCGGTAGGTGCCGCCCGTGCGGTACCACAGCCGGGTCGCCGTACCGAAGATCAGCTTGTTACCAAGCCCGCTGGGAAAGATGTCGGGTGTCGTGAAGTACTGCGGCGCATCGAATTTCAGCGGGTTCTTGCGCAGCTTCGGCGGGAGCTGGTCCAGGGTCGCAAGTGAACCCCTCGATATCACCGCCCGCCCCAACTTGGGTGGCGCACTGATGGCATCGAACCAGGCGCTGGAATAGGTGTAGTTGGCCTCGCTGCCGTCGCTGTGAAACGCGATGGTTTCCTCGAGGCTTCCGGTGACGTCGCCGTCGGCGATGAAGTACGCAGTCTCGGTCGGAGTCATCTCGATGGTGGCGCGTAACACGATACCGGTCAGGCCGTTGCCTCCCACGGTGGCCCAGAACAGCTCGGCATCCTCCCCGTCGGGGGTGACCGTGCGGATGGTGCCGTCGGCCATGAGGAGGTCCATCGACCGAACGTGATTGCCGAAGCTGCCCGCGCTGTGATGGTTCTTGCCGTGGATGTCGCAGGCGATTGCCCCGCCGATGGTGACCTGCCGGGTTCCCGGCAGCACCGGCACCCACAACCCGAACGGCAGCGCCGCCTTCATCAGCTGGTCCAGGTTGACCCCGGCGTCGGCGTCGACCAGCCGGGTGTCGGCGCTGATCGAGTGGATGCGGTTGAGTGGCGTCATGTCGATCACCAGACCGCCACCGTTTTGCGCGTTGTCGCCGTAGGAACGGCCCAGGCCGCGGGCGATCACGCCGCGGTCGCCCGTGTTGGCCACGGCCTTGGCGATCTCCTCGGCGTCCCCGGTGGAAAGCACCGTCGCGACGGAGGGAGCGGTGCGACCCCAGCCCGTCAGGCGTTTGGTGGTGAACATCGTCAAAGAGGGTACCGCTTGGCCGGCTGGCTCAGCGGATGCGGAAGATAACGGCTCGCTGCACGACGAAGTTGATCACCGTCGCGGTTCCCTGCGCGATCACGAACGCGACGGGTATCGCCCAGCCGCGATAGTGCAGCAAGGCAAGGCACAGGTGGTTGAGCCCGACCTGCACGGCAAAGGTGATGCCGTAGAGAACCATGACCGCGACGAACCGGGCGGTGCTCGGTGACGCCTGAAACGTCCAACGGCGGTTGATCAGGTACGCGGTGATGGTGCCGACAACGAAACTGGTGGCTTTGGACAGGTCGACCTGGATGCCGATCACCTGGTAAAGCACCAGGTAGAGGCTGAAGTCGACGATCCCGGCCAGCCCGCCGGTGACGACGAAACGCCATATCTGCGTCGTCAGGCTGAGCTGTGGCGGCGCGAGCTCGGGCATGGGCTATTTAGGTAACTTCACCGCGATCAGCTCGACCTGGTTTTCCCCTTGGGGCGTCGAGTAGGTCACGGTGTCGCCCGGTTTGTGTCCGGCCAGCGCCTGTCCCAATGGGCTGCGGGCGGTCAGCGTCTCGGCTTCACGGCCGGCCGGGGTCTCCTCGACGATGGAGATCACATGCATCGTCACGACTTCGCCGTCGGGGAAGCGCAGCGTCACCTCGGTGCCGCCGGGCAGCGTTTCGGCCTCTCCGGACTGCGACGGCCCGGTGCGCAATCGCCGGTCCAGCTCGTTGATCCGGTCACCCAGCACGACCAGTTCGTCCGCGCGCTGTATCGCCTCGGCCGCGTCCCCGTGGTCGCCGACCATGCCGCGGTCGTTCTTGACCTCGACCTCGAGGCGATCGCGACGCTGCCGCAGCCGATCCAGCTCAGCGGCCAGGTTCTCCCGCGCGGCATCGGCCACTGATTGGGCTTTCTTTGTCACGTCCGCCCACCTTTCGCCCCGACGTCCCGGGTCGCCGTTTGCTGATCACTCACGCGCCGTGAATCCGATTCGTGGCGTATCAGTGTTACACCACCAAGCGCCCGCCCGTCACCGGTATCAGGCAAGCACATCTATTTAGTTGTACACGTGCATACCCATTCGCGCCGTCGGCGAACGGGTTGCTGTGAGGTTCACACCGGTCCCGCTGTCAGCGTGACGACGTGGTTGCGGCGCTCGCGTGCCTTTATCCGCGACACCCAGACCCGGCCCCCGGTCGCCAGCCCGACGATCCGCTCGGCGGTGTCGAACACCCAGGCCGCCGAGCCCTCCATGCCCGTGTCGTCCATGATGCGCAGATCGATGACGCCCCGCTCGGCCAGCAGCTCGAACAGCGCACGCTGCGGGTCGTCCGCGGCGATCAACGTGGTGTGGTCGAACTGGTATCGCAGCGCCGCCCGGATCACCCGGACGGCACCCGGGTCCACCACCAAGGTTTCGGGTTCGGTTTCCGCGCAAGCGAACTCGACTTCGAACGTCCGCTCGTAGCCGTGCAGGAAGTAGCGCTTTCCCTGGTTCGCCCACGAGCGATAACAGCACGGGAGGTCGTCGAACATCTTGCGCATGTGGAACCGCGCCGTCCGGCCGACGGGCGCGTCGGCACGATGCATGACGGCGACATGCACCCCGTCGGCGCTGGTGATATCAGGAATTTGCACGACGGTTAGCGTCGTGCGCCGGCCTTGTCGGATCCTCAAAAGATTCTTGAAGCGACCGGCCGGCTCGGTTACGGGACGCTATCCCACCCCTGCTCGGGCGAGCCGTTGCAAATGCGGGGACCCACCCAGGTCCCCGGGCCCGGACCGCCGAGGACCGTGAGGCAGCCACCAAGAAGGGCCGTGATCCGGCCGTCGGGCTGGATGGTCCAACGCTGGCTGTTCCAACAGGCCAGGAGGCGCAGCGACAGGCTGGACTCCGGCACATTGAGGCATCGTCCGGGGAAGGCCGCACTCTCGATTCGCCCGTCGCCGTTGAGGTTCCAGCGCTGGGTGTCGGCCCCATTGCAGGGGTTGACCACCACCGGGGTGAACCAACTGTCGTTCGGGGCGTCCAGACACGCATCGCCCAGTCGGCTTCTCAACTGAACCGGTCCGTCGGCGCCTGCTGCTCCAGGGCTCAGCATCGCGACGCCAAACACTGCGCCTGCTATGAGTGCGGCCCGACGCGCGCCGCCCTTCAACCGCGACTCATGCATTTCGCCCCGTCCCCTCGTCACACCCAGTAGGGCACCCGGGCGCGGTATTGCCGCATCGCCAATGCCGCCAGCACCCAGCCGACGGCCGTCAGCGCCAGCACCACCAGCCAGTGCCGCACCTCCTGGGGGGCGCCCAGCAGCGGCGCACGAACGATGTCCAGATAGTGCAGCAACGGGTTGAGTTCGACGATTCTCGACCAGCGTCCGACCCCCTGCTGCCGCAGGGTGTCTTCGTTCCAGATGATCGGCGTCATGAAGAACAGCAGCTGCACGATGGAAAACAGCAGCGGACCGATGTCGCGGTAGCGGGTCGCCAGGATGCCGAAGCACAACGACACCCATATGCAGTTGAGCACGATCAGCCCCAGCGCCGGGATCACCGACAAGTCGGCCCACGACCACGGCTTGGGGAAGATGATCGCGATCACGACGTAGATGACGATGTTGTGGGCGAACAAGATGATCTGGCGCCACACCAGCCGGTAGACGTGCACGCTCAACGGCGTCGGCAGCTGTTTGATCAGGCCCTCGTTGGCGACGAAGACGTCGGCGCCCTCCAGGATGGCGGCGTTGATCAGGTTCCAGATGATCAACCCGAGCGTGACGTAGGGCAGGTGCACCGCCAGCTGTAGGTGAAACAGTTTGGAGTACAGCCCACCCATGGCGACGGCCGTGGTGCCGGTCGCGATGGTGATCCAAAACGGCCCCAGCACCGAGCGGCGGTAGCGCTGCTTGATGTCCTGCCAGCCCAGGTGCAGCCACAGCTCGTGACGGCGAAAGCCGTCGACCAGATCGGCGCGGGCGCGGGTCAATGTCCGGGACTGAGTCGCGGCGTCGAGGAAACTCATCACGATCCTTCCGGCTGGCCGAATTGCTCGCGACGTCCCAAGCGGCGCAACCGAATCCACTCCAGTAGGCCCTTGGGATCGCGGCGGCTGACCAGGAAGAACCAGCCGAACCGCAGCCACTCCTGGGCCTGCAGCCTGCGCAGACCCGGTTGCGACAGCAGGTAGCCGCGGTTGCGGTAGGTGAAGAACCGCTTGGTGGGGTTGTCGGGATACTGCGTGTGCATCCGTCCGCCCAGGATGGGCCGGAACTCCTCGGATCCGCAGGGGTGCAGGTAGACCGCCTCCAGGCAGGTGCCGAACGGCAGACCGGACCGAACCAGCCGGCGGTGCAATTCCACCTCGTCACCGCGGATGAACAGCCGCATGTCCGGCACCCCGATCGCTTCCAGGGTGGACGCCCGGAACAGTGCGCCGTTGAACAGCGACGCGATGCCGCGCAGCAGATCCTGGCCCGCTTCGGTGCGCAATTCGCTTGCATACCTGCGCCACACCAGGCCGCGCCGCAACGGGAACGCCAGCCGCTGCGGGTCGTCGGAGTTGCAGACCATCGGCGAGACCTCGGCCAGCCCGTACTTCTCGGCGCAGGCGAGCAGCGTCGCCAGGACGCGGGAATCCTGCGGACGCCCGTCGTCGTCGGCCAGCCACACCCAGCCCGCGCCCTGCGCCAGCGCGTGCAGCATGCCGAGCGCGAAACCGCCTGCGCCGCCGAGGTTTCGGCGTGAACCGAGATATGTCGTCGAAATCGGTTGGGCGGCAACGAGATCGCTGACCCGCCCGTCTTCGGACCCGTCGTTGTCGACCACGATGAGGTGATCGGGCAACCGGGTCTGTGTGCTCAGCGCGTCCAGCGACTTGGCCAGCTCGTCGGGTCGTCGGTGGGTGACCACGACGGCGAAGACGGACTCACTCATGATTGTCCGGCGGTTTCGGCCAGCACCTCGCGGACGTGGCGCGCCGCCTCTTCGCCCTCGTAGGCGCGCACCACCTCCTCGATACCACCCGTCTGCCTGATGACGCCGTGGTCGATCCACATCGCCGTCTTGCACAGCCGGGCCAGGAATTCGGTGGAATGGCTGGCGAACACCAGGATTCCGGAACGCTCCACCAGGCCCTGCAACCGCGACTGGGCCTTCTTCAGGAAGTCGGCGTCGATGGCGCCGATGCCCTCGTCGAGCAGCAGGATCTCCGGGTCGATGCTGGTGACCACGCCCATCGCCAGCCGCACCCGCATGCCGGTGGAATAAGTGCGCAGCGGCATCGACAGGTAGTCGCCGAGCTCGGTGAACTCGGCGATCTCGTCGACCTTGCTCAGCATGTATTTACGGCTCTGCCCCAGGAACAGGCCGCGGATGATGATGTTCTCGTAGCCGGAGATCTCCGGGTCCATGCCGACGCCGAGGTCGAAGACCGGCGCCACTCGTCCGGTGACCTTGGCCCAGCCGCGGGTGGGTTCGTAGATGCCCGAAAGTAGGCGCAGCAGAGTCGATTTCCCGGCCCCGTTATGACCGACCAGTCCGACCCGGTCGCCCAGCTCAAGCGACATGGTGATGTCGCGCAACGCCTCGACGACGACGACATTGGAGTTGTTGCGTCCGATCGTGCCGCCCGCCTTGCCCAGGAAGGCCTTCTTCAAGGAGCGCGACTTGGCGTCGAAGATGGGGAATTCCACCCACGCGCTCTGAGTCTCGATGTGAGGTCCCGAACCCGCCACCATCAGCTACTTAAGTCGGCCTACAGGTATTGCCCGGTGCCCGAGCCGGGCCCGTGGCCCGACTTGCTGATGCCCGGTGGCAGCGCGCTGTGGCGCATCTGCTCCAGCTGCGCGCGGGCCGCCATCTGCTGGGCGAACAGCGCGGTCTGGATGCCGTGGAACAGGCCCTCCAGCCAGCCGACGAGTTGTGCCTGGGCGATGCGCAGCTCGGCGTCCGACGGCGCGGCGTCCTCGTTGAACGGCAGGGTGAGCCGGTCGAGTTCCTCGCGCAGTTCGGGTGCCAGGCCGTCTTCGAGCTCGCGGATGCTGGTGGCGTGGATCTCACGCAGCCGGTTACGGCTGGCGTCGTCGAGCGGTGCGGCACGCACCTCCTCGAGCAGTTGCTTGATCATGGTGCCGATCCGCATCACCTTGGCGGGCTGCTCGACCAGGTCGGTCAGGGAGCGTCCGTCGGCGTCGTCGTCGTCCGCCTCGCGTATCGCCATGATTCGGGGATCGACGCCGCCGATGATTTCGATGCCATCGTCGTCTCGGCCGTCGTTGCCGTTACTCAATCCGTCACCATCCTCTTGTTGCGTCTAGGGGTGGGGCGTCGCGGCGGTGTTTCCGCGCCATTCGTAGATCTTTGCCCCACCGTTGTCGTAGATCAGCGCCCACGACTTCGATTTCTCTAGAGACATTAGTCCGTCGGGTGTGGCGAACCCTCGCACGTTGGGCGTGCTAGTCAGTATGTACCTGATATTGAGGGCCTTAATCGCCTCTACCACCTTCGGATCGTCGTCGCCTTTGCGCGCGGAGGTCCAGAAGATGTAGCGGTAATAGCCGGGGCCGGTCTGCTGGGGAAAGTCGTAGTGGGTCCACAGCGGGTGCAGGTCGGCCACCGCGTACATCCACGCGGTGCCGTCGACGTTCGAGTCGCCGATCACGGTGTCGCGTGCGCCCGGCTGGTTGGCCAGGTAAGCCATCGCCATCAGGTCGCGCTGGTCGATCATCACCGAGTCGTATTTGTCGCCGAACAGCACCAGATGCCGATAGAAGTAGTGCCGCGCGATGACCACGGTCGACACCGCCAGCAGCACCGCGGTCGCCGAGACCCACACCGGCGCCGGCAGACGTTTGAACCGCTCGGTGACCCGTTTGGCGCCCGCGACCACCAGCATGACCGCCGCGAACAAGGCGATGGCCGCCATCGGCGTCGCCAGCATGGACACCACGGCCGTGAGCCGTCGCGGATCGTTGTAGAAGAACTGGCTGAACGCTTCGATGGCGGCGCCCGCCGCGTTGTGAAACGGCGCCCCGGAGTAGATCGTCGCGACGGTCAGCACCAGCCAAACCACCGGCGGCCACCAGATTTTCTTGTACAGCAGGATCGCCAGGCCGGCGTACATGAGCACGATCAGGCCGTATTGGGTCGGGAAGTCGTTGAGGTGACGTGTGTGCAGGAGCAGCGCGTCGATGACGCCCTGCTTCGCGCTCTTGAAGCTGGGGAATGCGTGCCCGGCGATGATGTCGGCCTGCCGGAGCACGCCGATGAACTGCGGCGCCAGGATCGCCGCGGTCGGCACCGCCACGGCGGCCAGGATCAGCACGTCGGCGAGCCGGCCGCGCACCGGATGCCACCAGACGTCCAACAGCCACCACGCCAACAGGAACAGGATCACGATGAACCCGCCCGTTAGATGCACCGACAGGACGCCCACCAGCGCCAGCACCGCCGTCGGGATGCGGTCGCGGTGCCGCAGCGTCGAGGTGATCAGGACGAACGTCGGGATCGCGACCCCGTAGGCGGCCAGGTTGGGCATCGCCGCGACACCGAACTCGACGTAGGGCACCGAGGTGAACGACGCCGACAACGCGGCCGCCGTCGCCGAAACCCCCGCGGTGCGCCAGATGGTGGTGCGCGGCCGAAGCAGATGCCAGGTCAGCATCGCCGCGCTGGTCGGAAACAGCCAGACCGAGGCCGCCACCGAGTTCAGGGTGTAGCCGGTGGTCGGTGCCGCGCCGGTGAGCTGGCAGAACACCGCGGTCAGGGCGTGGAACACCGACGGGTAATACAGCGCCTGGTGTGTCTCGACGTTGCGCAGCTCTCCCATGTGGGTGGACGACGCCTGGCCGGTGTCGAGCATGTAGCGCACCTCGTTGGCATGCCAGACGGCGTCCCAGGTGCTGGGGATGGTCTGCCAGTGCGCGGCCAGGCCGCGGTGGGCCGCCCACATGACCAGCAGGGCGCCCAGCAGCACGCCGGCGGCCACCGTCAACGCCGGCCAGCCGCGGACGGCGCGCGCCTCGGCCTCGGTGTCGCGGTAGCGAGCGAGTAGCAGCTGCAAACCCGTCATCACGAGGCACACGACAACCAGCGCGGCGAGCGCAGTCCAACCGTTCCAAGGGATTCCGAGCGCGCCGAAGGGGATTATCGCCACCGCTACAACGCCGTATGTCAGTGCCGGACCCACCGCGATAGCGACCGGCCAAGTTAGCTGAGTGATGCGTGCGACGATCGTCCCGGGCGTGATCAGCAAGAACAGTGCGAGCAGCGTTCCGATCCAGAGCCCCACTCGACTAGTATGGCTGCCCGGGTGACCTGGCTCGCCAAGCCGCCGTTCGGCTGGAACGCCTCTCGGCCACCCGCTACCGTCACAATTTCGCGGAAATGCGGAAGCTCTAAGGTGGCTGGCATGGCTTACGACGTCGCCCGAGTGCGCGGACTACATCCGTCGCTGGGTGACGGATGGGTGCACTTCGACGCGCCGGCCGGAATGCTGATTCCCGATTCCGTTGCGACGACCGTCTCCACGGCCTTCCGGAGGTCGGCCGCCAGTACCCTGGGTGCGCATCCCTCGGCGCAGCGCAGCGCCGCCGTCCTGGAGGCCGCGCGCGCCGCGGTGGCCGATCTGCTCAACGCTGACCCGGCGGGCGTGGTCCTCGGCGCCGATCGCGCGATCCTGTTGTCCTCGCTGGCCGAAGCGTCGTCGTCGCGGGCCGGGCTCGGCTACGAGGTGATCGTCAGCCGCCTCGACGACGAGGCGAACATCGCCCCGTGGCTGCGCGCGGCGCACCGCTACGGCGCCAAGGTGAAGTGGGCCGAGGTGGACATCGAGACCGGTGAGCTGCCGACGTGGCAGTGGGAGGGCCTGATCGGCAAGTCCACCAGGCTGGTCGCCGTGACGTCGGCATCGGGAACGCTGGGCACGGTCACCGATCTGCGGGCGATGACCAAGCTGATCCACGACGTCGGTGGGCTGGTTGTACTCGACCATTCCGCCGCCGCGCCGTACCGGCTGCTCGACGTCAGGGAAACCGAGGCCGACGTGGTGGCGGTCAACGCCGTCGGGTGGGGCGGGCCGCCGATCGGGGCGCTCGTGTTCCGCGATCCGGCGCTGATCCACACCTTCGGCTCGGTCTCGACCGACCCCCACGCCACCGGTCCGGCGCGGCTCGAGGTCGGCGCGCATCAGTTCGGTCTGCTCGGCGGCGTGGTCGCCAGCATCGAGTACCTCGCGGCGCTCGACGAGTCGGCTCGCGGCACCCGGCGCGAGCGCCTGTCGATGTCGATGCAGTCGGCAACCTCGTATCTGAACCGCATCTTCGACTACCTGATGGTGTCGCTGCGGTCGTTGCCGTTGATGATGCTGATCGGCCGGCCGGAGTCGCGGATACCGGTGGTCAGTTTCGCGCTGCACGGCGTGCCCGCCGAGCGGGTGGTGCAGCGCTTGGCGGACAACGGAATCCTCGCGGTGTCCAATGAGAATTCGCGCGTGCTCGAAGCGCTGGGCGCCAACGAGGTTGGCGGCGCCGTGACGGTGGGGCTGGCGCACTACTCGACGATGGCCGAGGTCGACCAGCTGGTACGGGCCCTGGCGTCGCTGGGCTAAGGGCTAGGCCCTCCCTTTGCGTTGAGTGTGCAGTGACGGCGCCCACCCTGCACAGCGGGAGCCCTGGGCGCACACTCGACGGCTCGCTCGTCAGACCGTCAGCACGATCTTTCCGGTCACCTTGCTCGATACCAGCTCTTGGTGCGCGTCACCGGCCCGCTCGATGGGCATGCGCGCGCCGATGATCGGCCGGACCCGGCCCTCGGCGATCATCGGCCACACCGAGGCCGTCACCGCCTGCACGATCTCGGTCTTGCTGTTCGGGCCGCTTACCGGGCGGGCCCGCAGCGTGGTGCCGATGACCCGGGCCCGCTTCATCAGGAGCTTGCCGATGTTGAGCTCGCCCTTCACCCCGCCCTGCATGCCGATGATGACCAGCTGTCCGTCGGTGGCCAGGGCGTCGATATTGCGGTCCAGGTAGGCGGCGCCCATGATGTCGAAGATCACGTCGGCGCCGTCGGTCTCCTCGCGCAGCCGCGCCACGAAGTCCTCGTCGCGGTAGTTGATGGTGATCTCGGCGCCCAGGCCCCGACAGAAATCGAGCTTCTCCGCGGACCCGGCCGTGACGGCGACGTGCGCGCCCAGTGCCCGCGCGACCTGGATCGCGTGCGTTCCGATGCCGCTGGCCCCGCCGTGCATCAGCAGCAGCTGGCCCGCACCGAGGTGAGCGATCATCACGAGGTTGGACCACACCGTGCACGCCACCTCGGGCAGCCCGGCGGCGTCAACCAGGTCAACACCCTTTGGGATCGGCATCACCTGACCGGCCGGAACGGCGACGTATTCGGCGTAGCCGCCGCCGGCCAGCAACGCGCAAACCTCTTGTCCAACAGACCATTCCGTGACATCGGCGCCGACTTCCGAGACGACGCCGGACACCTCCATGCCGATGATCTCGCTGGCCCCGGGCGGCGGCGGGTACTTACCCGCGGCCTGCAGCACGTCGGCCCGGTTGACGCCGGCCGCGGTGACCTTGACCAGTACCTCGCCGGGGCCGGCGGACGCGTCGGGCACTTCTTGCCAGTGCAGTTTGTCGGCGGATTCAGCGACGATTGCGCGCATGCGGGCCACGCTACCGACCCCGGCTACCCTTATCAGCGGTGGCGTGGCAGAGCGGCCTAATGCACTCGCCTTGAAAGCGAGAGACGGCTAAACCCGTCCGGGGGTTCAAATCCCTCCGCCACCGCGGGTCAGCGGGCGGATTCGTGCAGTGTCGGCGCGTAGCGAAGCACCGCTCCGATGCCGTCGGCCGGGGCGATGCGCTCGTCGGTGCGAACCAGCGACGCCCCAACGGAAATCGCCAACAGCGGCAGCGCCTCGTCGGCCCGCAGCGTCTTCGCGGGAGCGGCGCCCTGCTCGGACAGCACGTCGGCGTTCGGGGCGACGGCGGTCAGCGCTTCGTCGGCAACCACCGTCGCGTCGTCGATGTCGCCGATGATCATGGTGTCGACGGCTCCCTGACGCAGCGCCGAGCACACGGCGCCCAGCCCCTCCGCGGCCAGCCCCGATTGCCGGCCCACCTCGGCGGTGAAACGCTGTGCGGCATCGTCGATCACGTTCAACTGCCGCTTGGCGAACTCGGCTTCGATCGCGCGTTGGATTTCGTCGAAGTCGTGGCCGCTGTGGCGCGCGCCGACTTGCAGCGGAGTAGGCCGCATCCGCTCCGGCAGCGACGCTGCCAGATCCGAACGCGACCGCACCTCACCCACTACGAAGATCGCGTCGACGCCGGTGTGGTCGACGATCTCGCTGACCCGATCGGCGATTGCCCGCACGTTCTTTCGGGCGGCTTCGTCGCTGCGCAATTGCGGATCGCCGTAGCCCGCCGTCTCGGCGCTGGCGGCTTTGTGCACGGGATAGCCACCGCCGTCGACCGTTTCGGAGCGCAGGGTCCCGTCGATGTGGGTGGTGATGTCCGCGCCGGCGTGATCGACGACCACCAACAGGTAGTCCGGGTCCTCGTAGCCGAGCTCGATGATCGGGACGATGTAGGGCAACTCGGAGACGCGCACGACGGTTTCGGCGGTGGGTCGCACCAGGTGCTCGTTGAGGACGACGCCGGTGGCGTCGGCCACCACGGCGCGGCCGCTGCGCCCGATCGGCGCGCGCAGATCCATCACCGCGTGTCCGATCTGCTCGGTGACCGCGGCGTCGGCGCCCTGCTGTTCGAGCTGTTCGCGCAGTGCGCGCCACTTCAGCTCGAGCTGAGCCTCGGCGTCGTGGGTGTCGTGCGAATCGTCGAAGTAGACGGACGCGAATGGCCCCGGACTGTCCAATAGCTGACGGAAGCGGTCGGAATGCATGCGTATTTGGTTGCCCGCAACTGTGCGGCGCAAAACCGGTTTAGCTCTCCTCGCCCTCGGAGTCGTCGAAGAAATGCCAATCGCCGTCGCGCTCGACTTCCATTCGCCAGCCGAGTTCGGAGTTGTCGGCCTTGGCGTCGACGAACCACGCGTGCGCGTCGCCGGCGCTTTCGATGTCCTTCGTCGCGACGACTTCTCCGGTCGGGTTCAGCACACGGTAAGTAGCCATGTTCCGCAGTGTTCCCACCGCGGCGGGGCCTAACCGGTCGGGATTTCGGCGGCGATGGTGTCCATCAGGGCGGTGTAGCGCCGAACTTCGGGATCGCGGCCGGGTTTGCCGCTGCTGATCACGCCGGCGGCCAGCGCGCGCTGCGGGTCGGCCCAGATCGCGATGTTGGCCAGGCCGAGGTTCCCGAACGCGGCCGGTGCATTGCGACCGAACGGCCCAAACCTGTTGGTGCCCAGCATGAATCCCGTGCCCCAACGGGCCGGGTGCAGACCGACCGCGAAATCCGGCCGCAGCCGCCGGCACTCCTGCACCGCGGCATACATCCGCTCCGGGCTGATTATCCGCACGCCGTCGAGTTCACCGCCGCGGCGCCATATCTCGGCGAAGCGTGACAACTCGTTGGCGGTCGAGATGGTGTTGGAGGACGGGACGACGGTGGTCAAGAACGCCGGGGTATTGGTGTACGGAATGATCTCGTGCACGCTTCCGCCGATCGCCTTGCGGAAGATCGCCGCGACCGGCGGCGGCAGCGGCTTGCCGGTCGCATGGCTGGGCGCGACCAAGGGAATGTCCTGCTTGGCGACGCCGAAGTTGGTCCAGCGGAAGCCCAGCGGATCGAGGATCTCGGCGGCCAGAATTTCGCGGATGTCCTTGCCGGTGGCGGCGTAGACGATCTCGCGCATCAGCGGACCCCAGGTCAGCGCGTGGTAGATGTGCACCAGTCCCGGCCGATACAGCGGCCTGAGCTTGGCGAGCTGCTCCTGGGCGTACTCGTGGTCGTCGGTGCGGCGCAGGTCCGGCCGCGGCCCGGTGGGGAAGGGGACGCCCGCGCTGTGGGTCAGCACGTGCCGGATCGTAGTGCGGTGTTTGCCGTGGCTGGTGTAGCTCGGGAGGTACTCGCAGACGCGGTCGTCGAGCGAGAAATGGCCCTGCTCGACGAGCATGTGCACCACGGTTGCGGTGATGCCCTTGGCCGCCGAGTACACGCAGAACGGCGTGTCCGTCGTGGCGGCGATCTTCTCGGCGTCGGGCGGGTCGGTGGGTGCGTTGCCCCAGCCGTGACCGATCGCGCGGTCGAGCACGACGCGGCCGCGGTGCCGGATGCACAGTTGGATCGCGGGGTGAAAGCCGGCCTGATACCAGTGCCGCGCGGCCCGCCAGATCCGTTCCACGGCGGCATCGCCGACGCCCGAGTGGTCTTCGTCGCCGATCGTCGTCACGGCGTCCAGGTCGGCCGGGACCCGGATCCTTCCGTCCGGGGTCACTCCTACTCCCCGGTGAACTGCGGCGGGCGCTTGGCGAACGTCGCCGAGATCCCTTCGGTCAGATCCTTCGAGGGCAGGAACGCCGCGTTCCAGGCGGCGACGTAGCGCAGGCTCTCCGACACCGCCGCGACGCGTTGCTGGTCGAGGACGTCCTTGACGCCGTGCACGGTCAACGGCGGGTTGGCGGCGATCTCGGCGGCGGTCGCGTGCGCGGCCGCCAGGGTGGCCTCGGCGTCCGCATATACGTCGTTGACCAGGCCGATCTTCTCCGCGCGGGCCGCGTCGATGTCCTTGCCGGTCAGCGCGAGTTCGCGCAGGTGCCCGTCGTTCAAGATCAGCGGCAGGCGGGCGAGGCTGCCGACGTCGGCGACGATGGCCAACTTGACCTCCCGCACGGAGAACTTGGCGTCGGCGCTGGCGTAGCGGATGTCGACCGCCGAAATGAGGTCGACGCCGCCGCCGATGCACCAGCCGTGCACCGACGCGATGGTGGGGGTCCGGCAGTCGGCGACGGCGGTGATCGCGTTCTGCATGCGCCGGATCTCGGCGTGGAAATCCGCGCGCGGGCGGGCCAGCGCGCCGTCCGCCAGCAGCGGAGCGAACGATCCGCCCATCGCGGGCAGGTCCAGGCCGTAGCTGAAGTTCTTGCCTGATCCGGTGATGACGATGGCCCGCACGTCACGGTCGGCGTCCAGCGCCGCGAACACCTCCGGCATCTCCGACCAGAACGCGGGCCCCATCGCGTTGCCCTTGCCCGGCCCGATCAATGTCACCTGAGCGACGTGGTCTTTCGTCTCGACGGTGACGGATTCGTATGTTTCGCCCATATCGAGACCGTAGCGTGGCAAATATGCCCAGTGATTTGCGACCCGGCCCGCATTCCCCGCCCACTGACGAGCTGCACAGCGCCGAGGACACGCTCGCGGTTCTGCAGCGAGTTGTTCACACCATTGCCGCCGACGACGTGTCGCGACAGACGCCGTGCACCGAGTACGACGTCGCGCAGCTGACCGGGCACCTGCTGAACTCGATCACCGCCCTCGGCGGCATGGTGGGTGCGAAGATCCCCGAGCGCGACGAAAGCGATTCGGTGGAACGCCAGATCGTCGCCGCCGCCCGCCCCGCCCTCGATGCCTGGCATCGCCACGGCCTGGAGGGCACCGTGCCGTTCGGCAACGGCGAAATGCCGGCCAAGGGCGCGTGCGCCATCCTGTCGCTCGAATTCCTGGTCCACGCTTGGGATTACGCCGTCGCGGTCGGCCACCCCGTCGACGCCCCCGAGCCGCTGGCCGAATACGTGTTGGGGTTGGCGCGCCGCGTCATCAGGCCGGAGCTACGCGGCAGCGCCGGATTCGACGACCCGGTTGACGTGCCGGAAGACGCCGGCGCCCTGGAGCGGCTGGTCGCGTTCACCGGCCGCAACCCGGCCCGCTAAGTAGCTCTGCCGAACGTGCGGCCAGACGCACGCTCGGCCTCGAACGTGCGGCCAGACGCACGCTCGGCGAAAGGCCTACACCCGCTCTAGGTAGAAGTAGTAGTAGCGGCCGTCATCCAGCACACCCTTGCCGTTCATGATGCCCATGACCGCGTCGTCGTCGATCTTCTTGAAGTGGTCGTGCACGGGTTGGCCGTCATAGACCATCGTCGCGGTGACCTCGCCGCGGAAGTCCTCCAGCCACAGGCTCGCCTCGCCCTTGCCCATCGCCTTGTTCGAGAACTTGTTGCCGTCGGCGTCGAGGCACACCAGCGGCTGCACGTCACTGGCCGATGTGAACGTCTTGCCGAACCAACCGGCCTTCTCCAGTTGGCCGTTCATCTTGTGGCCGGTGACGAACTCGCCGCCCTTCCATTCGCCGATCATGCCGTCGATCGTCGCCGGCTCTAGGGTCGCCCAGAAATCGTCGAGCTCGGCATCGGCGATCCGATCGCCGCGCTCCTTGAGCTCGGTGAACTTCTTGCGGGCCAAGGTCATTGCTCACTCCTCCGGTTCGGTTTGGGTGATCCATTCGCGGGCGAATCGCAGCAGCGCGTCGTTCTCCTCCGGCGCCCCGATGGTGACCCGGACGCCGTCCGTCCCGTACGGGCGGACCACGATGCGCGCGTCGGCGGCCTGCTTGACGAAATCCAACGTTCGGGGCCCCAGCGGCAGCCAGACGAAGTTGGCCTGGGTCGGCGGCAGCGTGAAGCCGGCGTCGCGCAAGGCCGCGGCGACGCGGGTGCGTTCGGCGACCAGCGCGTCGGTGCGCGCCAACAACTCGTCGGCGGCGGCCAACGACGCGATGGCGGCGGCCTGCCCGAGGCTGGACACGGTGAACGGCACGTAGACCTTGTCGAGCGCGGTGATCAGGTCGGGGTGGCCGACCGCGTAGCCGATGCGCAAACCCGCCAGCCCGTATGCCTTCGAAAAGGTCCGCAGCACAACGACATTGCTGTAGGCCCGGACCAGATCCAGGCTGTCCGGCGCCATGCCGTCGCGGATGTACTCGACGTAGGCCTCGTCGATGGCGATCAGGATGTGCGGCGGGACGGCCTGAATGAATCGCGACAAAGCGTCCGGGTCGACGACGGTGGACGTCGGATTGTTGGGGTTGCAGACGAAGATCAGCCGGGTGCGTTCGGTGACCGCGGCGAGCATGGCGTAGAGGTCGAAGGTGTGGTCGGTCAACGGCACCTGGATGGCGGTCGCGCCGGAGACCTGGACCAGCGGCGGGTACAGCTCGAAGCTGCGCCACCCGTAGATGACTTCGTCGCCGGCCGCGGCGGTGATTTGAACGAGTTGCTGGCACAGGCTGACCGAACCGCATCCGACGGCGACGTGTTCTGGCGCGAAATCCGAACCCAGGTGCGCGGCCAGCGCGGCCTTGAGCTGGACGCAGCCGTTGTCGGGATAGCGGTTGACGATGTCGGTGGCTCGCTCGATGGCCGCGCGCACGCTGGGCAGTGGGCCGTAAACGGTTTCGTTGCTGGCCAGTTTGATGGCGCCCGGCACCGTCTTACCAGGAACATAAACTGGCAGCCCGGCCAGCTCCGGCCGTAGGCGGGCAGTCACTTCGACAGCATATGTCGGCGCTGTGTACGCTATGCCTCCGGCGGTTCCGGGACACCGGGAAGGGGTCGGGTAACCTCAGAAAGTCCAATGGAGGCGTGCCAGAGCGGCCGAATGGGGCTCACTGCTAATGAGTTGTCCCCCTTCAAGGGGACCGGAGGTTCAAATCCTCTCGCCTCCGCTGAGAAGTTTTGGCAAGACAACTGAAGACAGGCGCCCGTAGCTCAACGGATAGAGCATCTGACTACGGATCAGAAGGTTGGGGGTTCGAATCCCTTCGGGCGCGCTCAACGGGTCAGTATCGGACCCGGAAGCCGCCAATAAGCCGAATCGTGTTCGAATCAGGGTCGGTAATCGTCGACAACCGCACCCCCTTGTTTGCGTCGACGATTTCGCCTGGCTGATGACCCCGTTGTTTCAACGCATCGATTTCGGCTTCCAGATCCTCGACAGCGAAGTTGACCAACGTCGAGCCAGCGCGTTCCTCGTCGACGAACACCTGCACCCATCCACCCGGAACTACCTGCCACTCAACGAGATTCGGCATTGGATTGTTATCGGGTTCCCGTCCAAATAGTGATTCGTACCAGCGTCGACTCCTCTCCAAGTCGGTCACCGGAACAACGGCCAAGACATGCTCGATGGACATGCACACAACTCCCTTCGGTTGGTTCTCTAAGAGACCGACCTGGCAGTGTGCCCAAACTCATCGCGCGCGGTTCGCTGCTAACCGGTGCTTACGGGTTGATCGTGTTGTCGCCGACCTGACGGCCCCACACGTACTCCATCGCATAGGGCGAACCGGTGTCGATGTGGTTGTAGGGCGCGATGCTGTTGCCGGTGTCCATCACCAATTCGGGTGCGGGCCACAAGTGACGGGTGATCTTCTGCCAACAGCCGGGCGCACCCCCGGGTCCACCGCGGGCGTTCACCCGCGGCAGATTCTCCGGCCAGGTGTAGGGGTTCGGCGCCCCGCCGACCAGCCCGGCCAGCCCACCCACCAGCGAGGCAATCAGGACCGGCGCGGAGAGTGGGTTCAGAAGTGCGCTCAACCCGGACGTCGCTTCGATCTCCATGTCGATGGAGTGCCCGTTGTAGCCGCCCTGGGATGCGCGGATGACCGGCTCGATCTCGTAGTTGTTGCGGATCATGCAGAAGATTTCGGGGCTGTAGGTGTCCAGCAGCTGCGCGGTGGGCACCAGATCCTCGGCCCCGCGCGCCAGATACGGCCCGCCACGCTGGAAGATATCGGCCCAGGTCAAAGC
>NZ_MBEU01000072.1 GCF_001954275.1 Mycobacterium sp. IS-836
ATCTCAAAGCGGCCCGCCATCGCCCGCATCGCGTGCGGGTCAGTCATAAAACGTGTTGCCATCTTGGCTATCTCCTTTTCGTTCGAGCCTTCGGCCTGTCGAAGTTTCCGCGGTCGGTATCGGTTCGTTGGTGGCCGTATCGCGGATAGAGTACGGCGCAGCGGTTAACAGCTGGCCTCAAATGCGTGACATGTACCCCCTTTTTTCCGCATCAGACGACGACCTGTTTGGGCATGACAATGGGTTTGACCCCGTACCGTGGCCCAGCCCCGTAGGCACCGGCACCCTTGGCGGCCGCCGCAGCGCCCGGCATGCCGGGCATTGCCGCCACGGGCTCCTCGGTGGCGGCGGTCCAGCCCGAACCCGCGAGGGGAGCGGTGGACGAAGCCGCCGACGCCGGGGCTGCCGCGTTCCAGCTGGCCGGTACCGAAAGACCGCCGACCGCGGACGCCTCGCCCAGGGTCGCCGACGTCGCCGCGCCCGACACCGAGCCCACCATCGTCCCGGGAATGATGCCCGCGCCGGTGGCGGGTGCAACCGCGTCCGAGAGGGCGTAGGGGATCGATCCCACGGTGCCAAGTTTTTGCCCCAGTGCTACGCCGTTTGGGATGGCGTTCATGGTGAACCAGGCCCCGGTGTTCACCGCTCCGTTGATGGCGTTGAAGACGGACGGAGTGCCGATGAAGTTGTCAATCGAGGACAGCAAGCCGTCGGTCGTAAAGGGCAGCGAGGCGGCGGCCGGAGCGGCCAGCGCCTGGACCGGGGCGTTCACCGCCGAATTGGCGACCGCGGCGGCCTGAATCCCGTCGGCGGCCGGGTTGGTGGCCGGCGTCATCGGCGTCACCGGCTGCAGGACCCCGGCCGCCATCGAAGCCGCCTGATAAGTGGCCATCATCGTGGCGTCTTGGACCCACATCTCGGCGTACTGGGCCTCGGTCGCCGCGATCGCGGCCGAGTTGACACCCAGAAAGTTGGTTGCGATGAGCGTTGCGAGCAATGTCCTATTGGCCGCGATCACCGGCGGGGGCACCGTCGCGGCAAACGCCGCCTCGTAAGCGGCCGCCGACGCCGTCGCCTGGGCGCCCGCCTGCTCTGCCGCAGCTGCCGAAGTCGTCAGCCAGGTCACGATTGGCTGGGACGCGGCGGCTGCCGCCGCCGATCCGGCACCCGTCCACTGCTCGGTGGTGAGCAACGTGATGATCGATTCCCATTGCGTCGCCGTCGTACTCAGCTCGGCGGCCAGGTTGTTCCATGCCGTCGCGGCGGCCATGAGTGGTCCCGCCCCCGCGCCCGCGTACATCAGGCTCGACGTGATTTCGGGTGGGATAGCTGCGAAATCCAAAACCATTTTTCTGTATTCCGTTTCTATGGAGGGAATTTGGCGGGTTGTTGACTAGACGGCGGTCGGTTTGGGCATAACCAGGGGCTTGACGCCGTAGCGCGGCGCACCGAAGCCGGCGCCGCTGCGCGCTCCCGAGACCATTCCGGGCATCCCCGGGATGATCCCCCCTGTCCCGGCCTGCGGCGCGCCGGCGGTCCAACCCACGGTCTGGATTGGGGTGACCGCGCTGGTAGCCGGGCCGACCGTGCCGGCCCAGCTGGGTGGCACCGACAACTTGCCGACCATGGTCGCGTTGCCCGCCGCGGCCGCCGGCATCGCTCCCACACCACCCATGCCACCGACGGGCGCCATCGGCGTCGTCGTGTTGGCGAGGTCCGCGCCGGCGGCGGCGTCGCTGACAGAAGTGTCCAGCAGGCCGCCACTGCCCAGACCGAGCAAGTCGGACGCGGCGGAGGCCCAGTTGCCGCCACCGATGTTCAAGATGTTCGCACCGTTGCTCGACAGGCCGAAGATCCCACCGAGCATGTTCGGGTTGGTGCCGTTGCCGGTGCTACCGAGGAGATAGGCAAGCCAGTCGAGGGGAGTGTTCGAAGACGTGGCAGCGGGGGCCGCGGCACTTGAAAGGGCGCTCGCGGCGGCATTCGAGGCCTCCGTGGCGCTATACGTCCCGGAGCTGGTACCCAGCGTGCTCGCATACTGCTCTTGAATCGTCTGTGCCTCGGCGGCGATCGTCTGGTACTCGGTGCCGAACGCCGAGAAGATCGCCGCCTGCTGGGCCGACACCGGGTCGGCGGCCGCGGGAGCGATGACCGTGGTCGCCGCGGCGGCGCCCGCGTTCTGCGCCGCCAGGTTGGAGTTGATCCCTTCCAGCAGCCCCTGTGCGGCAAGCAACTCTTCAGGCAGTGTTGTCAGAAACGACATCTATTAGCTCCTATTGTGTGAACCATGCCGGCCCATGCGCTGGGCCGACCCTGTGCGTTGTCGTACGGGCCCCTGTGTATTGGCGTAAGGCTAAACAGCTCGGTCTCCACATTCCCGACCGAAAGGGTTAGGGTGACAGCCGTTTACGGCTTCTTAACGCGAGGGCGGGCAGTTTTAACAAGCTCACGCCGGGTGACATAGCCGTGTCATCTGATTTCGGGTGGCGAACCAGCGGATAGACCCGCGGCCGCCGCATCCTAGGCGAAAGTCACTCCGCACGCATGCCCAAGATTTGGCAAGGTGTGGAGTGCGGCGCGGTGCGCCGGGCCTGGCATCCACCCGCTAAATTCGCCGCCGGGCCCCCATAGCCCAATTGGCAGAGGCAGCGGACTTAAAATCCGCCCAGTGTCGGTTCGAGTCCGACTGGGGGCACAACGTTTGCGCAAGTAGATGCGCCAAGCTCACCTATGACCGTCGGGCTGGGGCGCGCTGGATCCGACTGGGGTTTCGCCGGCACTGGTCGGCGAAGTCCCGTCTGTCGCGAGCACGTCACCGACATCCTGGTTGCCGAAGATGCTCGCGATGGCGCGGCTAAACGAGGTGCGCCCAACATTCTCGCCACCCGGTAGTTCGCTGTGTACGTGGAGAGCCCCGCAGGTAAGAAACGACACGACCACGCTGAACACCTCTATGCCGACATTGAGAATCTGCGTGAGGATGCATTCGCTGCTCGAGCCGGTGGGGTTGCTCACAGCGCGACCGCGTTCTCGGTCAACTCAAACTTGGCTGCCATGGCAGTTTCTCCCTGTTCGTTTTCTCGAACAGGGAGACGCTACGCCTCGATTGCATCTCGCGCGCGCACCTAGCTTATGGGTCGCTTATGGGTCGTGGCCGCTCGGATTATCCGGTCAGGAAGACGAGCCGGAACTTCCCGATCTGAACTTGATCGTTATTGGCCAGCACCGTTGAGTCCACCGGCTGTCGGTTGACGTAGGTGCCGTTGAGGCTGCCGACGTCGGCGACGGCCCAGCTGCCGTCCTTGTCGAGGCGAAACTCGGCGTGACGGCGGCTCACGGTGACGTCGTCGAGAAGAATGTCGCTATCGGGATGGCGCCCTGCCGAGGTGACCGGCTGATCGAGCAGAAATCGAGAACCGGCGTTCGGGCCACGTTTAACAACCAGCAGCGCCGATCCGCTCGGCAGTCCTTCGGCGGTTTCCGCCTCGGTAGTAGCTGTCGAACCGTTATCCGCGTCGTCGAGAAAGTGGTCACCAAAATCCGCGGTGGTCTCCGCCGCTGCTTGATTGAGGTTTCGGTCATCGTCGCCGCGGTTCACAGTGTTGTTTCACCGCCCGCCACTCTTGCCCGCTTTGCATGGTGCCAGCCCACTCGACGGCTCCTTATACATGAAGCTCGGGCACGATCAGATACCCGCTAGCTACAAGAAGTACCCGAGTCCGGCGGTCTTATGCCCCCCAGATCGGCGAGCTCGTGCAACTGCCGCGCCTTCGGGATAAGGCTGTATTAGCCGAACATTCTTTGAGATGAATCGCAGAATTTCCCGCCCCGATCCGTGACCTTTTCCGAGGGAATGCGACTCACCCGCATGATCAACGAAGCATTCCAAAAGGGTCACGAAGGAAAACATCGATTGGCTCGGTGATTCGCGGTACTTACATTTGTTCAATGAATGTCAAAATACTGGCTGTGACCAGCGCGCTTGCGCTTGCGGGCGGAATCGCGGCGGCGCCGCTAGCCAGTGACTATCCAGCACTGGACTTACCCACTTTGCTAATGCTGCGTTTCTACACCGTCCCAACGACTGGGTCTTGCGACGACGCCGCCTGCAAACCCCCCGCGAACGACCATCCGGTCCAAACGGACGAATTGGCGTTATTTCGCGCAAACAAATGACATGACACCTACGAAATACTTTGGTAGCAAATAACTTTGGGGACTCGAATGCTTAGCGGCCCGCTTGGCCGATCGGCGCACATGATTCGATCCCCTTGTCGCGCAACAACATATCCATGACCCGCAGCTGAAGTCCGCTTGCCCTAGATCCACCTGCGGGTTCGGTGTTTGTAGCGTCGATAGGCCTCGCCGAACGTGGCCTCCAGGCACCGCTCCTCCCGCGCAATGACGCCGCGGTCGACCACGATCAAGACGCCCACAAGAACGATGAGAGCCCACGGGGCCTCGGCGAGGACGACGATGCCTGCGTAGGCCAGCGCCATCCCCAGATAACCCGGATTGCGGCTCAACCGGTAGGGGCCCGTCGTCACGAGTGCGCTGGACCGCTCGTACGGGTTGATTGTGGTGCGGGCGCGCCTGAACGCGCGAATGAACCCTATCGCCAGCAGGCCACCCGCCAGCAGCAGCGCGGCACCAACCGGGATGGCAAGTCCAGTCGGGATCGAGATGGGCGGAAGCACGGCATCAAGCGCGAATCCGCCAGCCAGGCCGGCAAGGTAGATCAGCGGCGGGGGCGCGATTACCCGCGGGGTTCCGGGGCTCGCCCCGCCTTCCGAGTCGACGCCTTTGCCCGGATCCTCTTGGCTCATGGTTGGCAGTCTACTACCAATAAATAAGTAAAAACAATTAAAAGCGTACTTTCAACTTTCAGATTGCTACTATGCCTCTGTGCGGAGTTATCAGCAGTTCTGCCCGACGGCCCGGGCCCTAGACCTGGTCGGTGAGCGTTGGACGCTGCTGATCGTCCGGGAGCTCCTGTTCGGCCCCAAGCGCTATACCGACTTGCAGGATGGGCTTCGCGGTATTGGCCCGAACGTGCTCGCCGCTCGTTTGCAATCGATGGAAACCAACGACTTGATCCGCAAGCGTCGCCTGCCGCCGCCCGCGGCCTCGACGGTGTACGAGCTCACCGAACTCGGCGATCGCCTGCGCCCCGTGGTGCGCGCACTTTTCGAGTGGGGCCTCGACATCACCGACACCCCAGACGCGGACGACACCGTCAAAGCCAGCTACTGGCTTCCGGCCGTTCACGCCGCCGTCCAAGCGCAATCGCCCTCGACCGATATCGACGACGAGTACGAATTCCGGGTCGCGGACGAGGCGATCACCGTAACGGTCAGGGCCGGAAAGACAGACGTTCGGCAGGGGCCGGCCGACAGGCCCGATGTCGTGCTGCGCACCGACACCCAAACCTTCATCGGCCTCGGCACCGGCCGGATCGCGCCGGCGGAGGCAATCGAGGCGGGCGCCCTCAGGGTCGAAGGAGACCCGGGCGCCGCTCAGCGGTGCGCGGAACTGTTCGGACTCTCGGGCACGCAGGGCCCGAAGCGGTGACGCGACGGCGGGTGGCCGTGGCGCAAACGGGCGGCCATACACTGACCCTCCGTGGGCATGCTGTTTGGATTCGCGCCATGGATCGTCTATTGGGTGCTAGTCGGTAACGTCCCGTTCAAGGCCGCCGTGTTGGTCGCGCTGGCGATCGCCGTCGCCGTGTCGGTGATCGGGCGCGTCACCGGCCAGCCGGGTCGCACGCTCGACATGGGCGCTGTCGCAACGTTTCTGGTGCTGACCGTGCTCACGTTTACGCTCAGCGAGTCCTTCATGCAGGGCTGGATACAGCCGCTGAGCAACGCCGGGATCTTCCTGGTGGCCTTGATCAGCCTGCTGATCGGCAAGCCGTTCGTGCGTGAGTTCGCCGCGGCCGAACAGCCCGCCGACGTGGCCAAGACCGAGCTGTTCGGCCGCGTCGTCACCGTCCTGACCTGGATTTGGATTGCGGCCTTCGCCGGCATGACGGTGTCGTCGGCGATCCCACCGATCGCGCAACGCCTCGGCGGCGAAGAGGCCACGATCCTCGACACCAAGACCCCCTTGTCGTTCGTCTGCTACTGGGTCATTCCGTTCTCCCTGCTGGGCGCGGCTGCCCTTGCGTCGCGCTACCTGCCCGAACGGATGCTGGCCGGTATCGAAGACGTGGCGCGGGAGACGTCGTTCGTCGCCTACGACGAAGCCACCATCGACGAGCTGTACTACCTCGCCCAGGAACACGCCAACCGCGAGGTCGGCCCGGGCAAGGAAGCCTACAACGTCAAGGTCGGCGGCATGGGAACCCCGCTGACCGGGGACGAGTCGCGAAAGTCGTGGCCCTCGACCTACAAGGTGCGCGACAAGCGACACTGAACCCCTGCCCAAAACCGACGCATCTACCCACCGCGACACATAATCCACGCACACGACATGCCGGAAAACGTCGCAGCGGCTTATGTTTCGGCGACGGAGCCGTGCCGCGCCACGAGTCGGATACGTTGGTGAAGGCGGGGCGACTCGAGACGGGCCGCGCGCCCCGCAACTTGCGGCCAAGCGAGGAGCACGCGATGAATGCGTTCAGCCCAGATGCCATTCGCGCCGAAACGATCACCATCACCGGCCACGGCGGCGACGAGATCGAGGCCTACCGCGCGAGCCCGCTCGCCGAGGGATCACGCGGCGGGATCGTCTGGATCCACCACATGCCCGGCTACGACCGGGAGACCAAGGAGTTCGTGCGCCGACTCGCGGTCAACGGCTATCACGCCGTGGCCACGAATTTGTATTCCCGCGAGGCCCCGGGCGCCGCGCCCGACGATGCCGCCGCGACGGTGCGGGCCGCGGGCGGAGTGCCCGACGAACGACTGGTCGGCGATGTCGCCGGAGCGGTGGAGCACCTGCGCACCCTGCCGGGTGCGAATGGGAAGTTCGGTGTCATCGGGCATTGTTCGGGCGGGCGGCATGCCTTCCTTTCGGCGTGCTCGCTGCCGTTCGACGCCGCGGTCGACTGCTACGGAGCGTTCATCGTCGAGGACCTGCCCGAGGGCATGCCCAAGGCCATGCAACCGATCCTGCATCTGGCGCCGAAGCTGAGTTGCCCGCTGCTGGGCCTATTCGGGCTCGACGACAGGTACCCGGCGCCGCCGGCGGTGGCCATCCTCGATGCCGAGCTGGCCAAATACGACAAGCCACACGAGTTTCACTCCTACGAGGGCGCCGGCCATTCGTTCTTCTCCGTCGACCGCCCGGCGTACCGGGTGGAGGCCGCGGTCGACGGCTGGCAACGCATCGACGAATTCTTCGCCACCCACCTGAAAGGCTAGGTGTCCCAAGTCATGTGCACATATCTCACCGAACACGTCGCGATCGACGGCAGCGGCAAGGGCGCAATCGGATGGTTTGGCGCCGACCGCGCGACGGTCTATGTCGATCACCCCGTGCACGCTCCCTACGGCCACACGGTCAACATCGACATCCTCAATCCGGCGCTGGGTCCGTCGGCGCGGGTCGCCCTCGAGCTCACCGAGGAGAGCGCGCTGAAGCTGGCCGACGCCATACACAAAGCGATCGCCCACGCTCCGGCCGGGCTGGCGTCGAAGGATCAGTAGGTGTCCCATGGCTAACGACATCGGTCACGGCGCCTTCCCGCAAATGGCCGCCAGCCGCGGCCGGATCGAGCCCGCGCCCCGCCGGGTCCGGGGTTTCCTCGGCCACGAACTCGTATTCGACACCACCTCGGCACGTTATGTGTGGGAATTGCCTTATTACCCAGCGTATTACGTGCCGTTGGCCGACGTCCGCGAAGGATTCCTGCGCGACGAGAACCATCCGCAGACGGTGCAGCTGGGCCCGTCGCGGCTGCACTCGCTGGTGGGCGCGGACCAAACCTACCAATCCGCCGCGCGGGTATTCGACGCCGACGGCGCCAGCCCAGTGGCGGGCACCGTGCGCTTCGAATGGAATCCGTTGCGGTGGTTCGAGGAAGACGAGCCGATCTACGGCCACCCGCGCAATCCGTATTCCCGGGTCGACGCGTTGCGCTCACACCGGCACGTGCGGGTGGAACTCGACGGGTTGGTGCTGGCCGACACCCGATCGCCGGTGATGCTCTTCGAAACCGGTTTACCCACACGGTATTACATCGATCCGACCGACATCGCCTTCGAGCATCTGGAGCCCAGCCCGACGCAGACGTTGTGCCCGTACAAGGGCGTGACGTCGGGCTACTGGTCGGTGCGGGCCGGCGACACGGTGCATCCCGACCTCGCGTGGACGTACCATTACCCGCTGCCGGCCGTCGGCCAGATCGCCGGCCTGGTGGCGTTCTACAACGAGAAGCTCGACATCACGGTCGACGACGCCGCCCTGTCCCGGCCGCAAACTCAGTTCAGCTAAGGCATCGCGACGCGAACCGAAATGAATATTTAAACCGCCGCACACACGGTCGAAACATTTTCATTCGACGCTTCACCCGTCTACGGCGTCACTTCGCACCGCAGCTGATTTAAAGCCCGACGGCTCGAATTGGGGTGTGTCTGAACCATGTTGCCCTATCCCGACTGGGTAAATTCCGGAGACAACGCCTGGCAGCTAGTGGCCGCGACCTTGGTCGGCCTGATGAGCATTCCGGGAATCGCCGTCCTGTATGGCGGCATCGTCCAGAAGAAGTGGGCCGTCAACACCATGCTGATGGCCTTCACCGGGTTCTCGCTGGTGCTGGTCGTGTGGGTGCTGTGGGGTTTCAAGATGGGCTTCGGCGAGCCGTTGAAGCTCGGCCCGGGCATCCTGCAGGCCGCGGTCGGCAAGCCCCACACCATCCTGGGCTCCGCCAACCAGCAGCAGGCGGTGATTCCGCTCCTTGACGGGACGATGCCCAAGTTCCGCTTCTCTGAGACGACGCTGGCCTATTTCCACTTTGCGTTCGCGGCGATCACCCCACTGCTGTTCCTGGGCAGCGTGGTCGGTCGGATGAACTTCAAGGTCTGGCTGATCTTCGTGCCGCTGTGGTCGACGTTCGCGTATTCGGTCAACGCGTTCCTGCTGTGGGGTGGCGGCTGGTGGGCGCAAGCCCCGCACGCCGCCATGGACTACTCCGGTGGCTATGTGATCCACCTCGCCGCCGGCACAAGTGGTTTCGTCGCGGCGGCGGTCATCGGGCCCAGGCTGGCCCGAGACCGGGAACGAGCAGTGCCCAACAACCTGCCACTGGCAGCGATCGGTGCGGGCATCCTGTGGCTGGGCTGGAACGGGTTCAACGGCGGCGACATGTACTTCTCCGGCGCCAACGCGTCGCTGGCCGTGATCAACACGAACCTGGCCACCGCCGTCGGGGTCATCACCTGGGTGGTGTGGGACATTTTCGCGAGCAAGCAGCGCAAGCCGACGTTCCTCGGCGCCATCAACGGCATGATCACGGGCCTGGTCGCGATCACCCCGGCAGCCGGTTACGTCAACAGCTTCGGCGCGTTGATCATCGGCGTGGTCGCCGCTTCGCTGGTCTGGATGTCCTGGAATTGGCTCGGCAGGGCCAGGCTCTTCAAGAAGGTCGATGACACTCTGGGTGTGTTCCACACCCACGGCGTCGCGGGCCTGGCGGGCGGATTGCTCGTCGGGGTACTCGCCGACCCGAAGATCATCGTTTACCTGGGTGGCAGTACAGGGCAGGACGTGTCCATGTCGGGCTGGCTGTGGGGCCATCACCCGAAACAGCTATTGATCCAGCTCGGCGCGGCGGGCACTGTCATCGCCTGGGACGCGTTCGTCACGTTCGTCATCCTGAGAGTCCTTGGCCTCTTTATGAAGTTGCGGCTGCCCGACGAGGTCTTGGAAACCGGCGACCTCGGAGTGCACGACGAAGAGGCTTACCCCGACGAAACGCTTGTCACGGGTCGGCACGTCGAGCAGTTAGTGACAACGCGGGCTGAGGCGGTACCCTCCAATCCCGCTGAGCCAGTGGATGATTGACCATGAAGCTGATCACTGCGGTCGTCAAGCCCTTCGCACTAGACGAGGTCAAGCACGCCGTTGAGTCCGCCGGCGTGCTGGGCATGACCGTTACCGAGGTCCAGGGGTACGGCAGGCAACGCGGGCACACCGAGGTCTACCGCGGAGCCGAGTACAACGTTGATTTCGTCCCGAAGGCCCGTGTCGACGTCGTGGTCGACGAGGAATATGTCGAACGAGTCGTTGGAGCCATCGTCACAGCGGCCCGCACCGGCAAGATCGGCGACGGCAAGGTATGGGTCTGCCCGGTGGACAGTCTGGTTCGCATCCGCACCGGAGAGCGCGACCACGAGGCGCTTTAAGCGCTACCGGGACAATGCTTTTCGCTGCACTCGCGTGTGTCGAGCGGGAAATCTGCTGCGCGGCATCCCGTTTCGACCCTGCCCGCGATTAGGTAATTGTTCGGCTAACGACACGCGACAACGCATAAATGTGACGTTTGCCTCGTTTTAAGATTAATTATAAGAATTTCTTACTCGACGCCCGGCGACGCGGGCGCGCCAAGCGTTAGCGATCCCCATCAAAACAACTGCTGGAAGCGATACGCAATGTTCGCTGCGCCATAGGCTGGCGGATAACCGGCAATCGCAATCTAAGCGCAGCCTGAGTGGCCGGCGTGACGTGTGTAACAGCTCGCGAATTAGCCGCTTCTGCACCGATATTCCGTGACTAAACTCTGACGAAAGCAGTCACCTAAACGGTGCTGGAATCCGGTTAATCCCGTGTGGCGCACAGCGCTCGTCAAGAGCTTGCGCGCGCGTGGATGCCGACGAAAGGCGGTACCAGCATGACCAGTGTCAACGGCCCCACGGCCGCCCACGACGGCCTGGATCGCCCGGTCCTCGAGCTCGGCAACGCGCCCGGTTTCCCGATCGTCGTCGAGGTCGCCGTGCATGAGGGTCCCATCAGCGGCATCGCGACCAGCTCCGATGGCACCCGGCTGTTGGTGACCAACTACGGCAACGACAGCGTCTCGGTCATCGACACCCACTCCTGCCGGGTGGGGGAGACCATCGCGGGCCTCGACGAGCCATTCACGATCGCCGTGGGCAGCGAGAACGCCGAGCGTGCCTACGTCAGCGCGGTGTCGGCCGCATACGACTCGATCGCGGTCATCGACCTGCCCACCGGCGCGGTCGTTGCGACCCACCCGGTGGCGCTCAGCGTCACCGATCTGGCGGTCAGCCCCGACGGTAGGCACGTCTACATCAGCCGAAACGCCGCCCGCGGCGCCGACGTCGCCGCCTTGGACACCACGACCGGCGACGTCGAGGCGCTCGACATCGCAACCGCGCCGGGAACCTCCGCCGCATGCGTGCGCGTCAGCCCTGACGGCGACCGCCTGTATGTCGGGACCAACGGGCCGGCCGGCGGTCGGCTGATCGTGATCGGCACGCGCGGCGACTCCGGGCAGACCGGATTGAGCCTCCTGGGCACCGTCGACATCGGTTTGCCCGTTCGCGACGTCGCGCTTTCTCCCAACGGCGCCGTCGCCTACGTGGCCAGTTGCGATCCCGGGTTGGGCGCGGTGCTCGACGTCGTCGACACCGCGACCCGCAAGATCGTCGGGACGCGCAAGCTCGGCGAGATCGGCGGCACTCTCACCGGTTTGACGCTCAGTCGCGACGGCGACCGCGCCTACCTGGTCAGCGAGGACGGCATCGCCGTGCTCTGCACACTGACCCACGACGTTGTCGGCACCGTGACGGGGGCCAATCAACCATCGTGCGTGGTCGAAAGTCCGGACGCGAAGTACCTCTACATCGCGGACTACTCGGGCCGGGTCACCCTGGCGGCGGTCGCCGCGATCGTCGCGTTGGGTACCGAGACCGAGGCGCCTGAAACGCAGATCCCGACCGATTGGGTCACGCCCGAGCTGCTGCACTACGAGCCGGCGCTCGCCTAGCCGCGCAGCCGCAGGGCACGGGTAAACGCGCGTTGTCGGGGGAACCCATTTCTCATCGTTGCGCGCGGCGATAGCATTCGCCCGATTGATCATCAGGCGGTGCTGCGCCGAGACCCGTAAGGCGGTACATCGATGGACAGCACGATGCAGGACTTTCCGCTGACGGTCGCCGCGATCATGCGACACGGCTGCGGTGTCCACGGAGGACGCACCGTCACGACCGCCTCCGACGCCGGCTATCGGCACATCAGCTACCGCGAGCTGGGTCAGCAGGCCGCCCGCCTGGCCAACGCGCTACGCCGCCTCGGCGTCGCCGGGGACCAGCGCGTCGCGACGTTCATGTGGAACAACGCCGAACACCTGGCGACCTACCTCGCCGTGCCGTCGATGGGCGCCGTGCTGCACACCCTCAACATCCGGCTCTTTCCCGAGCAGATCGCATACGTCGCCAACGAGGCCGAAGACCAGGTCGTGCTGGTCGACATGTCCCTGGCCAAACTCCTCGGGCCGGTGCTGGGCGAGCTGAAAACCGTTCACACGGTGATCGCGGTCGGCGAGGGCGACACGGCGCCCCTGAGCGAATCGGGCAAGAACGTGCTGCGCTACGCCGAGGTGCTCGACGGCGAGTCGACCGAGTTCGACTGGCCGCAGATCGACGAGAAGTCGGCCGCCGCGATGTGCTACACCAGCGGCACCACCGGCAACCCCAAAGGCGTTGTCTACAGCCACCGTTCGAGCTTCTTGCACACGATGGCGGCCTGCACGACCAACGGGATAGGGATCGGATCCAGCGATCGCGTGCTGCCCGTCGTGCCGATGTTCCACGCCAACGCGTGGGGCCTGCCCTACGCGGCGCTGATGGCGGGCGCCGACTTGGTGCTACCCGATCGCCACCTCGACGCCCGGTCGCTGATCGGCATGGTCGAGGAGCTGCGGCCCACCGTGGCCGGCGCGGTGCCGACCATCTGGAACGACGTGCTGCATCACCTCGAGAAGGACCCAGCGCACGACATGTCGTCGCTGCGCCTGGTGGCCTGCGGCGGCTCGGCGGTGCCGCTGTCGCTGATGCGCACCTTCGAAGACAAGCACGACGTCCAGATCCGGCAGCTGTGGGGCATGACGGAGACATCGCCGCTGGCCACCATGGCCTGGCCCCCGCTGGGCACGCCGGAAGACGAGCACTGGAAGTTGCGCGCGACCCAAGGG
This sequence comes from Mycobacterium sp. IS-836, assembly GCF_001954275.1. Lineage (GTDB taxonomy): Bacteria > Actinomycetota > Actinomycetes > Mycobacteriales > Mycobacteriaceae > Mycobacterium. The sequence goes on from NZ_MBEU01000072.1 coordinate 13,160, forward strand.
CAACCGGTGTGCGGCGTGGAGATGCGGATCGTCGACGACGACGGGCAGGTGCTGCCCAACGACGGCGACGCGGTGGGGGAGGTAGAAGTCCGCGGCCCGTGGATCGCCGGCTCCTACTACCTGGGGCGCGACGACTCCAAGTTCGACTCCGGCTGGCTGCGCACCGGCGACGTCGGCCGAATCGACGAGCAGGGCTTCGTGACCCTGACCGACCGGGCCAAAGACGTCATCAAGTCCGGCGGCGAATGGATCTCCTCCGTCGAGCTGGAGAACTGCCTGATTGGGCATCCCGATGTGCTGGAGGCCGCGGTGGTCGGTGTGCCCGACGAGCGCTGGCAGGAAAGGCCGCTGGCCGTCGTCGTCCTCAACGAAGGCGCATCGGTCGAGCCGGGCGATCTACGAATGTTCCTCTCGGACAAGGTTGTTCGCTGGTGGCTGCCCGAGCGGTGGGCCTTCGCGGACGAGATACCCCGCACCAGCGTGGGCAAATACGACAAGAAGACCATTCGGTCCCGCTACGCCGAGAACGCCTACCAGGTGATCGAGGCGCGCGACTGACCGGTGCCCGCGCCGATGGTGTAGAACGAGTCCATGGGACTGCGGGTCGTTCAATGGGCAACCGGGTCGGTCGGTGTGGCGGCGATCAACGGCGTGCTGGATCATCCCGAGCTCGAACTCGTCGGATGCTGGGTGCATTCCGAAGTCAAGGCGGGCAAGGACGTCGGTGAGATCATCGGCACGTCGCCGCTCGGCGTGACCACGACTAACGACGTCGACGACGTGCTCGCGCTGGACGCCGACGCGGTGATCTACGCACCGCTGATGCCCAACGCCGACGAGGTCGCCGCGCTGCTGCGGTCGGGGAAAAACGTCGTCACCCCGCTCGGCTGGTTCTACCCGAGCGAAAAGGAGGGTGCCCCGCTGGAAATCGCCGCGCAGGCGGGCAACGCGACGCTGCACGGCGCCGGCATCGGCCCCGGGGCGGCCACCGAGCTGTTTCCCTTGCTGTTCACCATGATGTCCACCGGAGTGACTTTCGTTCGCGCCGAAGAGTTTTCGGACCTGCGTACCTACGGCGCCCCGGATGTGCTGCGCTATGTGATGGGTTTCGGCGGGACGCCGGACAGCGCGTTGACCGGGCCGATGCAGAAGCTGCTCGACGGCGGTTTCCTTCAGTCGGTGCGGCTGTGCGTCGACCGGTTGGGCTTTGCCGCCGACCCCGAGATCCGCTCTTCGCAGGAGGTCACGGTCGCGACCGCGCCGATCGATTCGCCCATCGGCCCGATCGAGCCGGGACAGGTCGCCGGGCGCCGCTTCCACTGGGAAGCCGTCGTCGGCGACAAGGTGGTCGTCCAGATCACGGTGAACTGGCTGATGGGGGAGGAAAACCTCGATCCGCCTTGGTCTTTCGGGCCCGCGGGCGAGCGCTACGAGATCGAAGTGCACGGCAACCCGAACGCCTTTGTGACGGTCAAGGGCTGGCAACCGGAGAGTGTGGAGGCAGGGCTGAAAAGCAACCCGGGCATCGTCGCGACCGCGGCGCATTGCGTCAACGCCATCCCCGCGACGTGCGCCGCACCGGCGGGCATCCAAAGCTTCTTCGATCTGCCGCTCTTCACCGGCCGGGCTGCCGCAGCCCTGCGGGCAGACAATTGAAAGGCATTGCAACCATGGCACATTCGCTCGTCGTCGAGGAATCCCTCGTCATCCCCGTCCCCGCCGAGCAGGCGTTCCACAACACGCTGCCGGCACCGCTCCCGGAGATTTTCAAGCGCTGGCACGGGCCCTTCCCGCCCGTCAAGGAGGTGCGCGAGCAGACGGGCGCGTGGGATGCGGCCGGCCAGACCCGCACCGTCCTGCTCGCCGGCGGGGGCAGCACGCGCGAGGAACTGACCAGCATCGACGCGCCCCGCTCGTTCGGCTACCGGCTCACCAACGTCACCGGCCCAATGGCGCTCCTGGTCGACCACGTCGAAGGCGAATGGCTCTTCACCCCGGCGCCCGACGGAACCGAGGTGACCTGGCGCTGGACCATCCATTCCAAGTCGCCGCTGACCTCGTGGCTGCTCCCGCTGGTCGGCGCCCTGTGGAAGGGCTACGCGCGCAAAGCGCTGCGCGATCTCGCGACGACGCTGACGGCCTGACGTCATGTGCCGACTCTTCGGCCTGCACGCCGGGACGCACGCGTGCATCGCGACGTTTTGGCTGCTGGACGCCCCCGACAGCCTGGCCGAGCAGAGCAGAACGAACCCCGACGGCACGGGCCTGGGCGTCTTCGACGAGCACGCCCGGCCCCGGCTGCACAAGCAACCCATCGCGGCCTGGCAGGACGCCGCCTTCGCCACTGAGGCACACCGGCTGACCGGGACGACGTTCATCGCGCACGTTCGCTACGCGACGACCGGTTCGCTCGACCTCCGCAATACCCACCCGTTCCTGCAGGACGGGCGGATCTTCGCCCACAACGGAGTGCTCGAGGGCCTGGACGCCCTCGATGAACGGCTGCGCGAGGTCGGCACCGACGACCTGGTCCTGGGCGACACCGATTCCGAGCGGGTGTTCGCGTTGATCACCGCCTCGATCCGCGCGCACGGGGGCGAGGTGACGGCCGGTCTGGTCGATGCGACGAAGTGGCTCGCGTCGAACGTGCCGATCTACGCGGTCAATGTGCTGCTGACTACGGCGACGGACATGTGGGCGCTGCGGTACCCGGAGACTCATGAGCTGTACATCCTGGAACGGCCCGACGAATCCCGAACCGCGCCGCCCGAATTCGACCTACGCACCAAGCGAATTCACGCGCGGTCGGAACATCTGTGCACGCGGGCATCGGTGGTGTTCGCGTCCGAACCGATGGACGACGACCCGCGCTGGCGTCTGCTGGATTCGGGAGAGCTGGTCCACGTCGACGCCGCGTTGCGGGTCGAGCGCAGCGTGGTGCTACCCGACCCGCCGAAACATCCGCTCCGGCGGGAGGATCTGAGCGGGCCGGTCCAGGACGCGCAGCACGCCCTCCCGAGCACTCGGCGGCTCGCCTGACGCCGGGTCACGCAAATTAGGGCGGTACATATCGGGAACCAAGTTGTAATCTCGGGGGCCGGTACGCTAACTTCTACGCTATTCCAAGGATAGTTGGAGAATACCTTGCCGGACCCGCGGAAACTCGGTCGATGCGCGAGTTTGTCAGCACGCGAGCTGTGCGCGTTGCAGCGCCGACACTGGCAAGACACTTATCGAGCACACCCCGACATGTACGGGTCTGCGCCGTCAGCCCCGGCGGTGTACGCAGCGAACCTGTTTAAGGCCGCTGGCGTCAAGCGGCTGCTGGAATTGGCTGCCGGTCACGGCCGCGATGCCATGTATTTCGCCAGAGAAGGCTTCACGGTGACGGCTATTGACTTCAGTGATGTTGCGATCGAACGAATCCGCGGAGTAGCCCAAGCCCAAGGCGTAGGGGCGCAATTGTCGACAGTTGTGCACGACATGCGCGAGCCCCTCTCCCTGGAAAACCGCGCCGTCGATGCGGTGTTCGCGCACATGGCGTTGTGTATGGCCCTGTCGACGACGGAGATACACGCCGTCGTCAGCGAGGTCCGGCGCGTGCTGCGGCCTGGCGGGATACTCGTTTACACTGTGCGCCACACCGGCGACGCCCACTGCGGTGCCGGAAAAGCATACGGAGACAACACTTTCGAGCATGGTGGCTTCGTTGTGCACTTCTTCAACCGGCAGCTGGTCGAGGCTTTGGCCGAGGGCTGGACGCTTAACGAGGTGTATGCCTTCGAAGAAGGAGACCTGCCTCGTCGGCTATGGCGCGTCACGATGATACGCGGTTGAGACGTCGTGGCATCGTCGTTCGGTGATCCCTAGCCGCGGTCGCCAAGAATGACGTGTCAGCCTGCTTGCCCCGTGGGTTCCTCTACCGGCAGTCCAGCGAGGCGCCATTCGAGCATGCCTTCGTCAAGGCGTTTCACCACGCGCCCAGCGCTTTTCACGATGCGAGTGGCCTCGGGTGCCATGACACAGTACGCGCCGCGGCAGTAGGCGACGATCTCCTGACCGGCCGGCAGTTCGGATAGTCGGTCTACCAGCTCGGCGAGGGGCATGCTGATCGCGCCGGGAATGTGCCCGGCTGAGTACTCCTCATGCGGTCGCACGTCGATCAGCGTGACCTCGCCGGCGTCGAGGCGGCGTATCAGTTCCTGCCGCGTGATGGCGTCTTCGGGCGAACCAAGCACCGCGGCGGCCGCGACGGCCACATCGGCCAGGTGCGCCTCAGCGACTGTCTGCACCAGTGAAAACAGCCGGCCCACGTCCTCTCCGGCGAGCCGGTAGTACTGACGGGTGCCATCACGACGGGTTTCGACCAGACCGCCGGCCTTGAGCGATTGCAGGTTCGCCGAGGCGGTGGTCAGGTTCATCCCCGTCGCAGTGGCGATCGCGTCGACGGTGCGCTCGCCCTGAGCGAGCAAGTCGAGGATCTGCAGTCGGCGCCCGTTGCCCAGCGCCTTACCGACCCGCGCGATCTCGTCCATAAGTGCCGCTTTGGAACCAGCCGGCTTTCCCATCTTGCTTCTCCAATAATCTTTGGAATATCGTATAGATCTTAGCACGCGGCGACGGTCCCACCAGATCATCGACGTCTGACCAACTCCGTCGGGAGGTGAGCGTCCATGAACAAGACCGTTGTCGTCCTGGGGGCCGGCGTCGGAGGCCTGACCGCGGCCGCAGAGCTGCGCAAGGTACTACCCACCCAAGATCGGATCGTGCTGGTCGACCGGAGCTTTACCGGCGGCTTGGGGTTGTCGCTGCTGTGGGTGATGCGCGGCTGGCGGACCGCGGAGCAAGTGCGCGTAAAACCCACGGCGGCGGCGCTTCCCGGTGTGCAGATGGTGACCGCGGAAGTCGATCGCATCGACGACGTCGAGCAGGCGGTGCACTGCCGCGGTTCGAGCCCGGTCCGCTACGACGCTTTGGTGATCGCCCTTGGCGCCGCCCTCGACGCTTCAGCCCTGCCAGGTTTATCGGAGGCGTTCGAATCTGGTATCGCGGACCAGTTCTACACACTCGAGGGTGCCGCGGATCTGCACCGCACGATCGGGACGCTGGAGTCGGGACGGGTGATCGTGCTGGTCGTCCGTGCGCCGTTCAAATGCCCGGCCGCACCATTCGAGGCGGCGTTCCTGATCGCCGACCAATTAGGCGCTAGGTATGCCAGCGGCGCGGTGCGAGTTGACGCGTTCAGCCCTGATGCGCTCCCGATGCCGGTCGCCGGCCCGGAAGTTGGTGAAGCCCTAGTCGCCATCATGGAAGCGAAAGGCATTGGTTTCCATGGTGATAAGTCCGCGACATGCATCCATCCGGATAACCACGTCGTGGAATTCGCGGACGGAACTACTGAATCGTTCGATCACCTCGCGGTGGTTCCGCCACACCAGTCACCAGCAACAGCGGTGATGTCGACCGAACTCCACGCTGGCGGCTGGATCCCGGTCGATCCGCAAACTCTCGCCACAAGGACGCCGAATGTCTGGGCGATCGGCGATGTCACCGCACTTGAGCTGCCCAACGGCAAACCGCTACCGAAGGCAGCGATCTTCGCCCGAGCCGAAGCCGAGATCGTCGCGCACCAGGTGGCCCGCCATCTAGGCCGTGACGCGCCCGACACCCGCTTCACCGGCGAGGCCGCCTGTTATGTCGAGATCGGCGGGGGTCTGGCCGCTAAGGCTGAGGGTAATTTCCTGACGCTGCCCGCGCCTCAGATCGCATTGCGTGACCCGTCGCGGGCGTATCACGTGGAAAAGGAGCAGGAGGAGCGAGATTGGCTGGTGCGCTGGAACATTCGCTAAGCAACCCGGAGACGCCGGCGCGACAACCGCACGGCCAGGAACCGTAGGAAACGGAAAACGGAGGACATAATGAAGCGCTCACTCACCATCGCTTACGGCGCCACGTGCTATCTCGTCTTTTTGGCGGCGTTCCTATACGCCATCGGCTTCGTGGGCAACCTTGTTGTGCCGCGCAGCATCGACAATGGTGTCGCGGCGTCGATTCGGGAGGCGGTCGTCGTCAACGCGGTGTTGCTCGCGTTATTTGCCGTGCAGCACAGCGTGATGGCACGACCGACGTTTAAGCGTTGGTGGACGCGGTTGATACCTGAGAATATCGAGCGCAGCACCTACGTGCTGTTGTCGAGTTTGGTTCTGTTCCTGTTGTTCTGGCAGTGGCGGACGATGCCGGCGGTCATCTGGGACGTCGCATGGCTACCGGGCCGGATCGGGCTGCAGGTCCTGTTCTGGCTCGGCTGGGCCACGGTTCTGGCTTCGACATTCATGATCAATCACTTTGATCTGTTCGGCCTTCGTCAGGTCTATCTGGCGTGGCGTGCAGAACCCTACAGCGAGACGGGCTTTCGTTCGCCACTGCTGTATCGGGTCGTCCGGCACCCTCTCATGCTCGGTTTCATTGTCGCGTTTTGGGCCGCCCCGACGATGACGGCAGGGCATCTGCTTTTCGCGTTGGCGACCACCGGGTACATCCTGATAGCGCTGCAGATTGAGGAGCACGACCTCACAGCGGCGCTCGGCGACGAATATCGCGAATATCGTCGCCGCGTGCCGATGCTCATTCCGGGACTTCAGCGGCCCGGTCACCGTACCGACGCTGAAGCCACTACAAATCGGGCTTGACAATTAATCGGCAGCATCTCGTGATCATTGACCGTCTGTGGGGGGTGCGTGAAAATGCGGGTATGGGCGAGGTTCGAGTCAAGAACCTGATGAGTCCGGACGAGACACTCGAGTTCAAAGGGATCAAGGTCCAGCAGGTCGATGTGGGTGACCTGACTGTCGGGCGGATCGTGACGCAGCCAGGATGGCGGTGGTCTACGCACGTGCGTCCACAAGTCGGCGGGGATTGGTGCGAGGCGCGCCACGTAGGGATCGTGGTGTCGGGCCGGTTCGAAGTCGCGATGCGCGACGGGACGACGCTGCAGTTCGGCCCGGACGACGTCTTCGAGATCCCGCCCGGTCATGACGGATACACGCTTGGGAACGAGCCGTGCATCCAAATCGAGTGGTCGGGGTTGCGAGCCTTCGCGGGATTCCGGCTCATCGGCACTCAGAACCGGGCGCTGGTCACGCTGCTGTTCACCGATCTCGTTGACTCTACGGTGACGGCAAAACGACTTGGCGATGTCGCATGGCGAGACGTGCTCTCGGCACACTATGAGGCGACGCGGGCCGCGTTGGAACGCCATCATGGCCACGAGATCAACACGACCGGAGACGGACTGCTCGCGACCTTCGATGGACCGGCAAGCGCCTTGCGCTGCGCTGCGGCGATCGGCCGGGCCGCTCGTCGGGAAGGCCTGCAGATCCGCGCGAGCGTACACGTCGGAGAAGTGGAACTGGTTGGGAACGACGTGCGCGGCGTCGCGGTACATGAAGCGGCACGGATCCTCAGCGCGGCGACGGCCGACGAAATCCTGGTGTCGGCCACGACGCGCGCATTGGCGAGCAACGCGGGCTTTGTGTTCCGGCCCCGCGGTACACACACGCTCAAGGGCCTGCCGGGCGAATGGAATCTCTTCGCCTGCTTCGAGGACGAGAAGCCCACACGCACTTGAACTGCGAGGACACCTTTTGAGGCGCTAGAGGGGTATAAGCGCAACCCAGGAGCGCGTACTTTCGCGCCGGCGTGTTGCTATGAGTAGCTGTTTGTGCCCGCGCGGCGCATGACGCACGCAAGGCAGGCGTTGGGTCAGCAAATTAGGGCGGTACATATCGGTCGCGATGTGCCAGCATTAACTCGTGGGCGCACGTCGATTCGCTCGCTTGCTGGTCGTCGCGGTGGTGGCGACCTGGGCGACGCTGCTGACCCCGCCGATCCTCATCGCCTCCGCGTCCGCCGCGCCCTGCCCCGACGTCGAGGTGACGTTTGCCCGCGCCACCACCGAAGCGCCCGGCGTTGGTGGGGTCGGACAGGCATTCATCGACTCGCTGCGCTCGCAGGTCGGGGGTCGATCCCTCGGGGTGTATCCCGTCAACTACCCCGCCACCGAAGATTTTGGCCCTTCCGCATCCGCCGGTGCCCGCGATGCGAGCGCTCATGTCGAATCCATGGCCGCGACCTGTCCCAACACCAAGCTGGTGCTCGGTGGATATTCCCAAGGCGCGATGGTGATCGATCTGATCACCATCGCCCAAATAGAGGTTGCAGGTTTGGTCCCCTCGTCGCTGCCGCAGGACGTGGCTGATCATGTTGCCGCGCTCGCCCTCTTCGGGAATCCATCGGACAGATATCTAGGAGCGCCGGTGAGCACGGTCAGCCCGTGGTACGGGGCTAAGGCCATCGATTTGTGTGCGCCCGGCGATCCGATCTGCACTCCGGGCGGGGCCCTGGCACCGCCGACGCATGACGAAATGTTCTCCGCGGCGCACCTGTCCTACAAGCAGTCCGGGATGCCCACTGAGGCCGCGACTTTCGTGGCCGGCCACCTCTGACGCGGGCGCGCCCGGCGCCGGCTGGCAGAGTGGGTCGACGTGGCAACCAAACGCGCGCTCGTGTTGGCCGGCGGAGGAATAGCGGGAATCGCCTGGGAGACAGGTGTTCTGCGGGGTATCGCCGACGAGTCGCCGGAATCGGCGCGGCTGCTGCTGGATTCCGACGTGCTGGTCGGGACCTCGGCCGGCTCGGCGGTCGCCGCCCAAATCAGCGGCGGGAGCACGCTCGAGGCGCTGTTCGACCGGCAGGTCGCCGAGGCATCCGCCGAGATCGATTCCGGTGTCGACGTCGACGACATCGCCGAGATCTTCCTGGTCGCGCTCGCCGAACCATACGACGAGACGGCGGACAAGACCCGCCAGCAGTTGCGGCGGATCGGAGCCGTGGCGCTGACGACCGAAACGGTCGCGGAGCCGGTCCGCCGCCAGGTGATCGCGCAACGCTTGCCCTCCCACGAGTGGCCCGACCGGCAGTTGCGGCTGACCGCGATCGACACCGAGACAGGGGAATTGGTCGTTTTCGACAATCGGTCGGGTGTCGAGCTCGTCGACGCGGTGGCGGCCAGTTGCGCGGTGCCCGGAGCGTGGCCGCCGGTGACGATCGCGGGCCGGCGCTACATGGACGGCGGGGTCGGCAGCACGGTCAACCTCGGCGTCGCCCGCGACTGCGACGAGGCGGTGGTGCTGGTGCCCTCGGGCGTCGATACCCCGTCGCCGTTCGGCCCTGGCCCGGCGGCCGAGATCGCGGCCTTCCCCGGCGCAGCCTTCCCCGTGTTCGCCGACGCAAACTCGTTGGCGGCCTTCGGGCCCAACGCGCTGGATCCCCGCTGCCGCATCCCCTCGGCAACCGCCGGACGCGAACAAGGACGGCGCGAGGCCCGCGCGGTCGCGAAATTCCTGGGAGCCTAAGGGACTTAAGCGCGTTCAGCCCTCGATCGCGGGTGGGACCGGCTGGTCCTCCTCGCGCTCGAAGGCGTCCAGCGCCTGCGTGGCCAGCTCGCGGCCCGCGGCGATCACCTCCACCGCCCGATGAAATTCCAGGCTTCGGCACGTCGTGCGGGGCACCTCGATCAGCAGGTCGGCCGGGTAGGCGGCCAGCGTGTGGCGGGCCAGCGCCGATTGGGCGATGTCGATCGTCCGATTCATCACTTCGAAGCTGCCCAGCTTCGGCACTTCGGGAGCCTCCAGGGCGGCAAGGGCGTCGAGTTCGGTTGCGGTCGGTTCGATGTCGGCATCCGCGGACCAGGCATCCGGTTCCGCGGCCGCGCCGCCGAATCGGCTCAGCATCGCCCGCGCCGCGGGCCGGTCCAGCAGCGAGCGTGCCGCGGTGGCATCGAGCAGCGCGGAGGTGCTGCGCACCATGCGGTTCAGCCACTCGACGGTGGCGCCGGGCTCCTCCTCGCGGCTGACGATGGTCTCGCTGCCGTTGAGGCTCACCGCGATGGTCAGATCGGCGTTGACCGCGGCGATCGGGGCCATCGGCAGCGGATCCAGAATGCCGCCGTCGGCGAGCAGGCGCCCGTCGATCGCGTGCGGGGCGATCACCCCGGGAATCGCGATCGACGCCCGGATGGCCTCGTCGAGCGGGCCGCGCTGAAACCACACCGACTTGCCAGCGAGCAGGTCGGTCGCCACGGCGGTGTAGGGGATGGGCAGTTCCTCGATCGTGACCGGGCCGAGGATGTCGCGCACGGTGTCCAGGATCTTCTCGGCCCGCATCACGCCGGCCGCGCTGATGGAGAAGTCCAGCAGCCGCAGGATCGTGCGCTGGGTTAGCGACTTCGCCCAGTCGGCGAATTCGTCGAGGCGCCCGGCGGCCTGCAGACCGCCGACCATCGCGCCCATCGACGAGCCGGCGATGCCCACGATGTCGTAGCCGCGCTCGGCCAGCACCTCGATGACTCCGATGTGGGCGTAGCCGCGGGCGCCGCCGCTGCCGAGCGCCAACGCCACCCGTATCGGTGCTGATCGACGGTCGACAACTTCGCCAGGCACTCCCTCATTTTGCGCGGCGGAAGGCGCCCCGAGCGGGCCGGGTGGGCAGTTTTTTCACCCGTGATCTGAATTGCGTGAGGCCGGCCGCGGCTACCCGCATTCGTCGTTGGCGGCCGCGCGCGCCGCGGTGATCAGGGCCGCCTGCCGTGCCAGGGTCAGCTCCGCCCACCGGATGTTCCAGCTGCCCGCGGTGCCCGATGGCGAGGCCTGAACCATCGCCAGATACGGCTCGAACAGCGACTGACCCGTCTTGGGCTGGCCGTCCATCCACTCTTTCGCGGCATGACAGGCCTGGTAGTACTCCTCCTCGGTCGAATCCGCGGGGACGTCGACCCTGGTCGTGACGCCCGTGGGGGACAGACCCACGGCGCCCGGCGGCGCGCTGGCCGGGCCGGCGGGGATGCCCGACGGCCGCGCCGACGACGAGGTGGGCGCGCCGGTATGGGCGCCGCGCGAGCACCCGGTGACCGTCACCAAACCGGCCGCCAGGACGACCGCGACCCATCCCAGGAGCCAACGACTGCGCCAACGCACGATGTCAATCTATGCAACACTGGCGGCCGTGATGGAGCGCTTCGGATTTTGCGAGTGTTGTCGGCCCTAACTTGCCGCCGCTCGTCCCGATCCGTCCTCCCTGGAGCACTCCCCAATGTCTTTGCCCTCGTCCATCGAGTTGCGCCCCTACACCGTCGCATCGCCCTCCGCCGGCCCCACCCGGCTGCGGGTCCCCGACCTGTTGCACGCCACCGACCAGGCAGCCGACGACGTGCTCAGCGGGCGCTGCGACCACCTGCTGCCCGAGGGGGGCATACCGCACGCCGAGCGCTGGTTCACCCGCATCCACGGCGACGATGAGCTGGACGTCTGGCTGATCAGTTGGGTCCCCGGTCGGGCCACCGAACTGCACGACCACGGCGGTTCCCTCGGCGCGCTAACCGTGCTGTCCGGTTCGCTCAACGAATTCCGTTGGGACGGACGCGGACTGCGACGCCGCCGGCTCGACGCGGGCGACCAGGCCGGGTTCCCGCTGGGCTGGGTGCACGACGTGGTGTGGGCGCCCCGGGCCGTCACCGGGCCCGCCTCGGCGAGCACGATCAAGGGTCCGGTCGAGCCGACGCTGAGCGTGCACGCCTACTCGCCGCCGCTGACCGCGATGTCCTATTACGAAGTCACCGATGCCAACAGGTTGCGCCGCCGGCGCACCGAATTGACCGACCAACCTGAGGGGCCGCAGTGAGCCGCATCGACGTGGTGTTGAGATCCGCCCGGCGCAGGTACCGCCGCCTGCCCGCCGCCGAGGTGCCCGACGCGGTGCGACGCGGCGCGGTGCTGGTCGACATCCGGCCGCAGGCGCAGCGATTCCGCGAGGGTGAGATACCGGGCGCGCTGGTGATCGAGCGCAACGTCCTGGAATGGCGCTGCGATCCGACCAGCGACGCCCGGCTGCCGGAGGCCGTCGGCGACGACGTCGAATGGGTGATCGTGTGTTCGGAGGGCTACACGTCCAGCCTGGCCGCCGCGGCGCTGCTCGATATTGGCCTGCTCCGCGCCACCGACGTCATCGGCGGCTACCACGCGCTGGCGGGTGCCGGTGTGCTGGAACGGCTGGCCGGCGGCGCGGTCGACGCGCGCCCCGGCGGACTGGCCGACGCCGGGACGACCGGTCGCCGCTGGCTCTAGTCACTCGCTGGCGTGCAGCAGCGGCCGCAGCCTTTCCGTCTTGTCCGGCGTCCATCCGGGCGGTGACAGCACCGCGGCGCAGCCGTCGGCCACGTCGGCGACGTAGCGGTGGCCATGCCCGTCGGGCACGTCCACGGCGACCGCCATATCCGCCGAGACTTGCAGGAACGTCACCACCGGAATCCATTGTGTCTGCGGCAGCACGTCGTATCCCCGTCTTTCGCGCAGCCAATCCGGTTCACTGAACAGCAGATCCGGCGTCCACCACGCGATCGGGTCCGACGCGTGCTGCAAATACACCACGCGGGGGTGACCCCACGTCGAATCCGGGCGCGCCAAATTGCTTGGGCGAGCGACGAATCGGACGTTCTTGCCGTCGTTGTAGATCGGCAGCCACTGCGGGGACCCCGCGTCGCGCGTCGACGTCAGGTCCGTCCAGATCGTGTTGTTGAAGGTCGGGCCGCTGAACAGCGCTCCGTCGGTGCGGGCCAGCACGTTGTTGAGGCTCATGAACGGTGCCTCGCCGCCGAAGGATCCGAGGCTCTCGCCGAACACGACGAGCTTGGGACGCTGCCCTTCGGGCATTTGGCGGATAAGCCTGTCGACCGCCTCGAACAGTGCCTGGCCGGCGTGCCGCGCGTTCTCCTTGTCCACCAGGAACGACAGCCAGCTCGGCAAGAACGAATACTGCACGCTCACGATCGCGGTGTTGCCGTTGTACATGTATTCCAGCGCCGAGGCCTCCGCCTCGTTGATCCAGCCGGTGCCGGTGGTCGTCGCGACGGCGACGACCTGCCGCTGCAGGCCCCCTTCGCGTTGCAGCTCGCGCGCCGCAAGCTCGGCGGCCGCCGTGATGCCGTCGGCGGACGTCAGGCCGGCGTAGGCGCGGATCGGTTCGGCGGCCGGGGCACCGTTGAAAGCGGTCAGCTCGCTGATAGTCGGGCCGCCGTTGACGAAGATGCGGCCCTGGTGGCCCAGCGATTCCCACGAAACCAGGGACTGTGGGCCGCCGGATCGCAGCGGGCTCTTCGGCGGCGCGATCTCGGGATTCATCTCGTTGTTCGCCGTGGCGAACGTGTTGTTCATGGTGCGCATCGCGAACTTGAGCACGACGCCGTTGAGCAAGGTGACCGTCAGGAACACCAGCACCACTACGACGATGGTCACCGACAGGCGGAAGGGGGCGATCCGGTCGACTTCGCCCACCAAAAATCTGACCAGCCAGCGAATGAACTGGCCGATTTCGACGACGGTGAACAGCACCACCACCGACAGCCCCGCGGCGATCGGGTAGTCGTACCACTCCAGGTGCGCCACGCCCATCAAGTCGCGCACGTCGTCCTGCCAGACGTGAAACCAGATCGCCATCAGCACCTGGCCGATCACGGCGATCGGGATCAGTACCTTCCACGCCCAGCGCGGCGCCGGCGGGCTGGACTTCGATTCACGCATGTAGCGAACCAGCCACACCGAAAAGACGCCCAGCCCATAGCCGATGGCGCCGGAGATCCCGCTGACCAGCCCCTGGAACAACGGGCCGCGGGGCAGCAGCGACGGCGTCATGGAGAACCAGATGAAGATGAGGCCGACCGCGGTCCCGGTGAACGTGTAATGCCTTACCCACCAAGGCTTTCGGATACCCTCGGGCGCTTCGGCGGTGCCGTGCGCGCTGGCCGGCGCCTCGGCGTCGGGGCTGGCGACGGATTCGTCGTCGGCTTCGGTACTGGTGACAGAGCCCGTTTCGCTCATGGAGCGTCCTACCGATGGGTGAAGTTGGGGGTGCGCTTCTCGATGAATGCGGCCATGCCCTCGGACTGGTCGTGCGTCGCGAAGGTCGAATGGAAGAGCCGGCGTTCGTAGAGAAGTCCTTCGGACAGCGTCGATTCGAAGGCCCGGTTGACGGCTTCCTTGGCCATCCGGGCCGCCGAACGCGACATCTGCGAAATAGTGGTGGCAACGGCCTTGGCCTCGGTCAGCAAATCGTCGGCGGGCACCACCCGCGAAACCAGGCCGCTGCGTTCGGCTTCTGCGGCGTCGATGGTGCGGCCGGTCAGGATCAGGTCCATGGCCTTGGCCTTACCGATGGCCCGGGTGAGACGTTGCGAGCCGCCCATGCCCGGCAGCACGCCGAGTTTGATCTCCGGCTGACCGAATTTCGCGGTGTCAGCCGCGATCAGCAGGTCACACATCATGGCGAGCTCGCATCCTCCGCCCAGGGCGTGGCCGGCGACGGCGGCGATCGTCGGGGTGCGGATCGCCGCCAATTTGCCCCAGGCCGCGAAGAAGTCGGCCTCGAACGCGTCGGAAAACGTCAACTCGGCCATTTCTTTGATGTCGGCGCCGGCGGCGAACGCCTTGGCTGACCCGGTGATGATGATTGCCCCGATACCCGGATCGTTGTCCAACTCCGTTGCCGCACTGGTGACTTCATTCATCACCTGACTGTTGAGGGCGTTGAGGGCCTTGGGCCGGTTCAGCGTGATGATCCCAACTCGCTGGTCGCGCTCGACCAGGATGGTTTCGTAGGTTGTAGAGGTCACCTCTGTCATCCAAACCGCCTTTCTAGAAACTCAAGTCGTCGTCGACGGGCGCGAAGTACGCGTCGACGTCGGCCGCGCTGACCGCGTCCAGCGTCGCCGGCGACCATTTCGGATTGCGATCCTTGTCGATGATCTGCGCGCGGATGCCCTCGACCAGGTCGTGCGAGCGCGCCGACGCGGACGACACCCGATAGTCCTGGATCAGAACGTCTTCCAGCGTGTCGAGTTTCGTGGCCCGGCGCACCGCCTCCAACGCCACCGACACCGCGATGGGGGAGCGGGTGGCGATCAGGTTGGCGGCGTCGTTTGCCGGCCCGGCGCCGTGGCCGCGCAGCGCCGCGACGATGTCTTCGACGCTTTCGCCGGCGAAGCAGTCGTCGATCCAATCACGTTGTGCGGCAAGCTCACTCGGTGGGGGTTCGACGGCATAGCGGGCCAGCGCGCTCTCGATGCCGTCGGAAACGATCGCCGCGGTGAACGCGTCGAGTTCGCCGTGTGGCACGTAGTGGTCGGCGAATCCCATCGCGATGGCGTCGGCTCCGGAAAACGGCGCGCCGGTGAGCGCGGCGTGCAGCCCCAGCGCGCCCGGCGCCCGGGACAGCAGAAACGCGCCGCCGACGTCGGGGATGAAGCCGATGCCGACCTCCGGCATCGCCACCTTTGACGTCTCGGTCACCACCCGAACGGTGCCGTGCGCGCTGACGCCGACGCCGCCGCCCATCACGATGCCGTCCATCAACGACACATACGGCTTGGGGAAACGCCCGATCTGGCCGTTCAGCAGATACTCGTCGCGCCAGAACTTGCGGACCTCCACGCCGTCCTTGCGGGCGCTGTGGTAGACGGCGACAACGTCGCCGCCGGCGCACAACCCGCGGTCCCCGGCGCCGGACAACACCACGGCGCGCACCGCGTCGTCGGCTTCCCAGCGGGTGAGGATGGCGCGCAGGGCGTCCACCATCGATTGGTTCAGCGAATTGATCGCCTTGGGGCGGTTGAGCGTGATCAGGCCGACGCCGCCGTCGACCCGGGTAAGGACCTCGTCGGATTCCTCCGTCACGCCCACGCCTTAGCCTCCTAATCGCCGGAAAATCCGTACCCAGAATGCTGCCCGACAAGGCAGTCGGAGTCTCGACCAGCAATCTAGATCGTCACTACCGCCCCAGTACCCGCGGGTAAGGTTTATGTTTAACCGGACGAGAACGTCCGAGCCCGGATTTATCGACAAAACCCCAGCTCCGCTGGGAACCCGGGCGGGTCGCTGATCGTTGAGCAGGTGTTCGCACAGCTCCAAGCCACAGTCTTCAGAGAGGATCCGACAGTGCGGGAGACAAGTAACCCGGTATTTCGCTCGCTGCCCAAGCAGCGCGGCGGGTACGCGCAATTCGGCACTGGCGCGGCCCAGGTGCAGCAGGGGTACTACCAAGGTGACCCCTACACGGCGGCTCCCTACCAGGAGGCCAAGGTATCCCGTCCGGTCACGATCGATGACGTCGTCACCAAGACGGGCATCACGCTGGGCGTGCTGACGGTCGCGG
This sequence comes from Mycobacterium sp. IS-836, assembly GCF_001954275.1. Lineage (GTDB taxonomy): Bacteria > Actinomycetota > Actinomycetes > Mycobacteriales > Mycobacteriaceae > Mycobacterium. The sequence continues at coordinate 29,417 of NZ_MBEU01000072.1, forward strand.
CGATCGTCTCCTACTTCCTGGTGGCGTCCAATCTCGCGCTGGCGATGCCGCTCACCCTGATCGGCGCGCTCGGCGGCTTGGGGCTGGTGCTGGTCGCGACGTTCGGTCGCAAGCAGGACAGCCCGGCGATCGTGCTCAGCTACGCCGTCCTCGAGGGCCTGTTCCTCGGCGCGGTCTCGTTCGTCTTCGCGAACTTCACGGTGTCGTCCGCCAACGCCGGCGCCCTGATCGGGGAGGCCGTGCTCGGCACCTTCGGTGTGTTCTTCGGGATGCTCGTCGTCTACAAGACCGGCGCCATCCGGGTCACGCCCAAGTTCACCCGCATGCTGGTCGCCGCGATGTTCGGCGTGCTGGCCCTGATGCTCGGCAATTTCGTGCTGGCAATGTTCCACGTCGGCGGCGGCACGGGCCTGGGTCTGCGCAGCGGCGGAACGATCGCGATCATCTTCTCGCTGGTGTGCATCGGTATCGCGGCGTTCAGCTTCCTCATCGACTTCGACGCGGCCGACCAGATGATCCGCGCCGGGGCGCCGGAGAAGGCGGCTTGGGGCATCGCCCTGGGCCTGACCGTGACGCTGGTCTGGCTGTACCTCGAGATCCTGCGTCTGCTCAGTTATCTGCAGAACGATTAGCGCTTGACCCGAAAACCGGCACGCCGTTCGGCGTGCCGGTTTTTGTCGCGCGTGATGTCACATCCACGACCGCTGGATGCGTCTGCTGGTTGTCAGCACCCATTCACTCGCGAAAGGCAGCATCATGAAGCACATCGTTATCATCGGCGCCGGCTATGCCGGCATGGCGGCCACCGCCCGCTTGGCGCGTCGGGTCAAGGGCCGCGACGACGTGCGCGTCACCCTGGTCAACCCGCAGGCTCGGTTCACCGAGCGGTTGCGCCTCCACCAGGCGGCTTCGGGCCAGCGGCTGGCCGAGCTTCAGATCCCGGACATGCTCGCCGGTACCGACGTCGAGTTCGTCCAGGGCTGGGTCACCGGCCTGGACGCCGACGCGCGGACCGTCCGTCTCGACGACGAGCGCGTGATCGGCTACGACACCCTGGTCTATGCGCTTGGCAGCGTCGCCGACACCGAGGCAGTGCCCGGCGTCGACGAATTCGCCTACACCCTCAACAGCGCCCACGACGCCGGCTTGCTGGCCCAGGAGCTGGATCGGCTCGGCGCCGGGACGGTCGTGGTCGCCGGCGGCGGTCTGACGGGCATCGAATCGGCCGCCGAGATCGCCGAGCGGCACCCGGAACTCGACGTCGTCCTGCTGAGCCGGCAGACACCCGGATCGATGATGGGCCCCAAGGCGCGTGCCCGCCTGCACGCCGGGCTGGCCCGGTTGGGCGTGCGGATCCGTTCCGGTGTCGACATCGTCAAGGTGATGCCCGACGGGGTCGCCCTGGCCGACGGCGAGGTCGTGCCGGCCGGCGCGGTGCTGTGGGCCACGGGCGTGCGGGTGTCGCCGCTGGCGGCCGCCGCGGGCCTGCGCGTCGACGAGCGGGGCCGAATCATCACCGACGCGGCGCTGCGCTCGGTGTCCCACCGGGACGTGTACGTCGTTGGCGACGCCGCGGCGGTTCGGCAAGGATATGGCCTCGTGCACGGCACCTGCCAGAGCGGCATCCCGACCGGGGTGCACGCCGCGGCCAACATCGTGCGAGAGCTGAAGGGCAAGCAGCCCAAGCGGTTCCGCTTCGGCTATGTCCACCAGCCGGTGAGCCTGGGGCGGCACGACGCCGTCATCCAGTTCACCCATCCCGACGACAGCGCGTCGCGTTTCTATCTGGCCGGTCGGTGGGCGGTCGCCTACAAGGAGACGGTGAGCGCCAGTCCGTGGACGACCTACCGATTGCTCAAGCTGCTGCCGGCGCTGGGCGCCGTGACATGGCGGCGCGGTGGGGGCTTCACCCGATGAGCGCCGACGAGCACACGTTCGTCGAACATCGGAAACTGTTGTTCGCCATCGCCTATCGGATCCTGGGCTCGGCGGCAGACGCCGAGGACGTGGTTCAGGATGCCTGGCTGAAGTGGTCGGCGGCCGATCGGGGTCAGGTCGCCGACCCCAAAGCCTATCTGTCCCGCATCGTGTCGAATCTGTCGATGGAACGGCTGCGCTCGACTCGGCGCCAGCGGGAGACCTACGTGGGCCCGTGGCTTCCCGAGCCGATCCTCACGAGCGAAGACACGGCGGAGGACGTCGCGGCCGCCGAATCGGTGTCGATGGCGATGCTGGTCGTACTCGAGACGCTGAGCCCCCTGGAGCGTGCGGTGTTCGTCCTCAAGGAGGTGTTCGACTTCAGCTACGCCGAAATCGCTTCGGCCGTCGATCGTTCCGAGGCCGCGGTGCGCCAGGCGGGCCACCGCGCCCGCAATCACGTGCAGGCGCGCCGGCCCCGGTTCGAGGCCGACCGCGGCAAGAAGCGCGCGGTCACCGAACGCTTCTTCGCCGCGGCGACCGGCGGGGACATCAACGATCTCATGCAACTGCTCGCCCCCGATGTCACGCTGTGGACGGACGGCGGCGGAAAGGTGCGCCAGGCGCTGCGTCCGGTCGAGGGCATGGCCAAGGTCGCCGCGTGGCTCGCCGGTGTCACCAAGCGCCCCTACGAAGGCGTCGAGATCGCCGATATGACAGCCCAAGTCGTCGACATCAACGGCGGGCCGGGCATCGTTTTCTCCGCCACGGGCCGCGTGATCGCAACCCTCACAGTCGAACTCGGCACTGACGGGCGCATCGTCACCATCCACAACGTGGCCAACCCGGACAAGCTGGGCGCCGTCGCGGACGGGGTACAGCGCGGCTGACGCCTTTGGTTGTGCACTCGCGGCGCCCCGGGCGCACACTCGGCGCCCAGGACGCACACTCGACGAGCAGGGCTAGCTGAGCCGCTCGATCACCATCGCCATGCCCTGCCCGCCGCCGACACACATGGTCTCCAGACCAAGCGTCTTGTCGTGCGTCTGCAGGTTGTTCAGCAACGTGGTGGCGATGCGCGCGCCGGTCATGCCGAACGGGTGGCCGAGTGCAATCGCCCCGCCCGACACGTTCAGCTTGTCCTCGTCCATGCCGAGCTCCCGCGCCGAGCCCAGCACCTGGACCGCGAACGCCTCGTTGATCTCGTACAGGTCGATGTCGCTGATCGACATGCCGGCCCGCTCCAGCGCCTTCTTGGACGCCTCGATCGGGCCCAGCCCCATGATCTCCGGCGACAGTCCGCTGACGCCGGTCGACACGATGCGGGCCAGTGGTGTCAGGCCCAGTTCCTTGGCCTTGGTGTCGCTGGTGATCACCAGCGCGGCGGCGCCGTCGTTGAGCGGACAGGCGTTGCCCGCCGTCACGGTGCCGTTGGGGCGAAACACCGGTTTGAGCTCGCTGACCTTCTCGTAGGTGGTGCCCGGACGCGGGCCGTCGTCGGTGCTGACGGTGCTGCCGTCGGGCAGCGTCACCGGGGTGATCTCGCGTTCGAAGAACCCGCTCTTGATGGCCTCCTCGGCCCGGTTCTGGCTGCGCACGCCCCAGTGGTCCTGGTCCTCGCGGCTGATGCCGGTCAAGATGGCGACGTTTTCAGCGGTCTGGCCCATCGCGATGTAGACGTCGGGCAGGTTGTCGTCGGCGCGGGGGTCGTGCCATTCGTCCGCGCCGCCGGCCGCGGCGGCGGTCCGCTCCTGGGCCTCGTCGAACAGCGGATTCTTGGTGTCCGGCCACGAGTCGGAGTTGCCCTTTCCGAACCGGGACACGGTCTCCACTCCCGCGGAGATGAACGCGTCACCCTCGCCCGCCTTGATCGCGTGGAAGGCCATCCGCGTCGTCTGCAGCGACGACGAGCAGTACCGGTTCACCGTGGTGCCCGGCAGGAAGTCGTAGCCCAGTTCGACGGCGACGACGCGCGCCATGTTGAAGCCGGACTCGCCGCCGGGCAGGCCGCAACCCAGGATGAGGTCGTCGATTTGGTGCGGGTTGAGGGCGGGCACCTTGTCGAGCGCGGCGCGGACCATCTGCGCCGCGAGGTCGTCGGGCCGCATGGAGACCAGCGACCCCTTCATGGCGCGGCCGATCGGCGAGCGGGCAGCGGAGACTATGACGGCTTCAGGCATGGCGGTTCTCTCCCATGGGACGCGGGCTAGCTAGGAACGGGTGGTACGTCCACCTCGACGGGTAGCACAAATCTAGTCGGTGCCGACCGGCCGCTACGACGACGGGGCGCGCGAACCCGGCACCGGCCGCTGCCAGAGCCGCGGCATGACGCTGCGTCGGGTGTGCGCGGTGTCGAGCACCTGCGCCGGGGCGGGGGCCGGTGCCTGCTCCGCCGGGCCGTCGACCTGCTCGGCCAGTTCATCGCAGAGCGTCGCCAACAGCGCCCTGGCCGCGAGCGCGTACGCGGCCGGCGAGGGATGGAAGCCGTCGGCGGAGAACATCACCTCGGGCGTGGCCCGGAACTGGGGCGCCAGCAGGTGCGCCAACGGCACCGGCACACCGCCGGCCGCCCGGACCGACGCGGCCTGGGCGCGGGCGAGCTGCGAAGTGCGCGCATGCGCAAGGGAGCGAAGCGGTTGGGGGATGGCGCTGATCACGCCCAGGTCCGGGCAGGTGCCCACGATGACGATCGCGCCGCGGGTGCGCAACTTGCGCACCGCCGTGCCCAGCCGTTGCGCGGACTGGCTGATCCCATTGAGCGCGGTGACGTCGTTGGCGCCGATCATCATCACGGCCGCGTCCGGTGGCGCGCCGGCCACGAACATCGCATCCACTTGGCCGCAAACGCCTTTCGAGGTGGCGCCGACGATTGCCTTGGTGCTCAACCTGATGCGCTTGCCGGTCTGCTCCGCGAGTCCGCGTGCGATCAGCACGCCCGGCACCTCTTCGGCGCTGATGCAGCCGTATCCGGTGGCCGTCGAATCCCCGAACATCATCAAGTGCAGATCGGCGGGCACCCCGCGCTGCCACCGCTCCACCGGCCCGCCGCCCGGGCTGTACACGCCGTCGGCGCGGGGCGGGATGTCCCACGCCTTCGGGATGACGGTGCGCGCGTGCGTCGCCTGGCCGACGAGCAGGTTGCGAGCGCCCAGGTAGGCCGTGCCTGTCGAGGCGAGTGCACCCGCTGTGGCCAGGGCGATCGTCGAACGACGCGGCACCCGGATGGTCACAAAATCAGTTTAGATCGGCTCGAGTGTTTGCGCTGGCGGCTTAAAAACAATGTGATCACGTTGTGAATCACATGTGGTATCAAATCAGACTCTTCAAATGTTGTACCCGGAAAAGCCTGTCAAGCTAAGTCCAGCGAGTTGGCTGAACGACTCGGCGAATAGAAGATGAACCGGACGCTTAGCCGCCTCGTCACATGCTGTATCGGACTACAACGGCGTAGGAAGTGTTGAGCATGACCGCACCGAGCAAGGTCTCCGGTTCCGCCCCGAGAGCCATTTGCACACACGATGTCCTCAGGGCACGTAGAGTTGAATCACGCAAATTCGCGATCAGCGATGGGGCGCCGGTCGAGGTCCTCGAATCGGGGCCGAGCGTTGCTGCGAGGCTTGCCAATCTCGCGTCACGGCTGACGATCCGGCCGATCCTGGCCGCTGGGAGCCACGCACCCAACGCACCCTGGCCCTGGGGCCTCATCGACCTTCTATCTCGGGTCGTGCTTCCGGTGACCGCCACGGTGCGACAGGACGTGAACTTGCCAAACGCGTCGGCACAGTTGGTCCGTGCCCCCGGGGTGCTGCCGGCGGACGGCACCCGCCGGATGGTTCTCTACTTCCATGGCGGAGCGTTCTTGACATGTGGAGCAAACTCACACGGCCGGCTCGTCGAAGCGCTCTCGAAGTTTGCTGACTCACCGGTCCTGGTGGTCAACTACCGGCTCCTGCCCAAGCATTCAGTGGGAATGGCGCTGGCCGATTGCTACGACGCCTACCAATGGGTGCGCCGGCGCGGCTACGACGCCGACCGCGTCGTGCTGGCCGGCGACTCGGCCGGCGGGTATCTCGCGCTCGCCCTCGCGCAACGTCTACAGGAGGAGGGCGAAGAGCCGGCGGCGCTGGTCGCGATCTCGCCACTGCTGCAGCTAGCAAAGGAATGCAAGCAGGCGCATCCCAACATCAAGACCGATGCGATGTTCCCCGCCACCGCCTTCGACGCGCTCGTTGCTTTGGTTGCTAGCGCCGCCGAAAAGAACATCGTCGACGGCAAACCCGAAGAGATCTACGAGCCACTGGAGCACATCAAACCCGGACTGCCGCGGACGCTGATCCACGTCTCCGGATCCGAGGTGCTGCTGCATGACGCCCAGTTGGCCGCGAGCCGGCTGGCGGCGGTCGGCGTGCCCGCCGAGGTCCGGGTGTGGCCAGGCCAGATTCACGATTTCCAGCTCGCCGCGCCGATGGTGCCCGAAGCAATCCGTTCGCTGCGCCAAATCGGCGAGTACATCCGCGAAGCTACCGATTAGCGCGCCGCCGCGGCCGACCGCGGCGCGGGTATGCGCGGCCCGAAACGGCCTGAGACGATGAACGCATGCGAATCGCGCAGCACATCAGTGAGCTCATCGGTGGCACCCCACTGGTTCGCCTGAACTCCGTCATCCCCGCGGGCGCCGGCACCGTCGTGGCAAAGGTCGAATACCTCAACCCCGGGGCCAGCTCCAAGGACCGGATCGCGGTGAAGATGATCGACGCCGCGGAGGCAGCTGGGCTGCTGAAGCCGGGCGGCACCATCGTCGAACCGACCTCGGGCAACACCGGTGTCGGTCTCGCCTTGGTCGCCCAACACCGCGGCTACAAGTGCGTGTTCGTCTGCCCGGACAAGGTCAGCGAGGACAAGCGCAACGTGTTGCTCGCCTACGGCGCCGAGGTGGTGGTGTGCCCGACGGCGGTGCCGCCCGACCACCCGGACAGCTACTACAGCGTTTCCGACCGGCTGGTCCGGGAGATCGACGGCGCCTGGAAGCCCGACCAGTACGCCAATCCCGAGGGCCCGGCCAGCCACTACGAGACCACCGGCCCGGAGATCTGGGCCGACACCGACGGCAAGGTCACCCACTTCGTCGCTGGCATCGGCACCGGCGGAACCATCACCGGCGCCGGGCGCTACCTCAAGGAGGTGTCCGGTGGCGCGGTGCGCATCGTCGGCGCCGACCCCGAGGGCTCGGTGTATTCGGGCGGCACCGGCCGGCCCTACCTCGTCGAAGGCGTCGGTGAGGATTTCTGGCCGGCGGCCTACGACCCGACCGTGCCCGATCAGATCATCGCGGTGTCCGACTCCGATTCGTTCAACATGACCCGGCGGCTGGCCCGCGAGGAAGCGATGCTGGTCGGCGGCTCGTGCGGGATGGCCGTGGTGGCCGCGGTGAAGGTGGCAGAGGAGGCCGGGCCCGATGCGCTCGTCGTCGTTTTGCTGCCCGACGGCGGGCGAGGCTACATGTCGAAGATCTTCAACGACGCGTGGATGTCGTCGTACGGGTTCCTGCGCAGCCGCCTCGACGGCTCGACCGAGCAGCCGACGGTCGGCGACGTGTTGCGCGGGAAGTCCGGCGCGCTACCGGATTTGGTGCACACCCATCCGTCGGAGACGGTGCGCGACGCCATCGGCATTCTGCGTGAGTACGGCGTCTCGCAGATGCCGGTCGTCGGGGCCGAGCCGCCGGTGATGGCCGGCGAGGTCGCCGGCAGCGTCTCCGAACGCGAACTACTTTCGGCCGTTTTCGAGGGACGCGCCAAATTGGCCGACGCCGTCGCCGAACATATGAGTCCGCCGCTGCGGATGATCGGCGCCGGCGAGTTGGTCACCGCGGCCGGCAAGGCGCTGCGCGAGTGGGACGCGCTGATGGTGGTGGAGCAAGGCAAGCCGGTGGGAGTGATCACGCGGTACGACTTGTTGGGGTTCCTCTCGGAGCCGCGGCGGCCCTAGCGCGGCGTCCCCAAAGGTCTCGCCTGGCCAGTGGGTGCTCAGGTACTGTGATTCGGCCTAGTTCAGCTCATCCGAAGTGGAAGGGTTGCCATGACCGATCAACCGCCGCCCGGCGAATCTCAGCTCCCCGCTCCACCTCCGCCCGGCCAGGGTGAGCATGAGCCCGCGCCTTCGGCGCCCGGCGCCGCCTACCCGCCACCGCCCCCGCCACCGGGCGGCGGTTCGTACCCGCCGCCACCGCCGCCGTCCGGCGCTGTTGCGCCGCCACCACCGGGACCCGTCATCCGGACGCTGCCGACGGAGGCCTACACGCCGTGGCTCACCCGGGTGTTGGCCTTCATCATCGATGTCATCCCGTACGCGGTGGTGGTCGGCATCGGCACGGTGATCATGATCGCCACGCAGCAGACGTCCTGCGTCACCGATATCACGCAGTACGACGTCAACCAGTACTGCGCCAGCCAGCCCTCGATGATCGGTCAACTCGTGCAGTGGTTGGCGCACCTGGCCGGCCTCGCCTACCTGTTGTGGAACTACGGCTACCGCCAGGGCACCACGGGGTCGAGCCTCGGTAAATCGGTGATGAAGGTCAAGGTGGTCAGCGAGGTCACCGGCCAGCCCCTCGGTTTCGGGCTGTCCATCGTGCGCCAACTTGCGCACTTCGTCGACGCGATCATTTGCTACATCGGTTTCCTGTTCCCGCTGTGGGACGCCAAGCGACAGACTCTGGCCGACAAGATCATGACGACGGTCGTCCTGCCGATCGAAGAGGGCTAGCAATGGCCGGGCTGGCTAGGCTGATCGTCGATGAGCGGAGACGGTAAGCGACACCAGGAAATCACCGGCCTAGCCACCAAAGCCATCCATGCCGGCTACCGCCCCGATCCCGCGACCGGGGCGGTGAACACCCCGATCTATGCCAGCAGCACGTTCGCCCAAGACGGCGTCGGGGGCCTGCGTGGCGGATTCGAATACGCCCGCACCGGCAACCCGACCAGATCGGCGCTCGAAGCCTCGCTGGCGGCCGTCGAAGAGGGCACGTTCGCAAGGGCATTCAGTTCTGGGATGGCCGCCACCGATTGCGCGCTGCGGGCGATGCTGCGGCCCGGCGATCACGTCGTCATCCCGAATGACGCCTACGGCGGCACCTTCCGGCTGATCGACAAGGTCTTCACACCCTGGAACGTCGGGTATACACCGGTGGCGCTGTCCGACCTGGACGCCGTGCGCGACGCGATCACGCCGACGACGCGGCTGGTTTGGGTGGAGACACCGACCAACCCGCTGCTGTCCATCGCCGACATCGCGGCCCTTGCCGACCTCGGCCGACAGCACTCGGCAAAGGTGTTGGTGGACAACACATTTGCCTCACCCGCGCTGCAGCAGCCGCTGACGCTGGGCGCCGATGTGGTGCTGCATTCGACCACCAAATACATCGGCGGTCACTCCGACGTGGTGGGCGGCGCATTGATCACCAACGACGAAGAGCTGGACGACGCCTTCGGTTTCCTGCAGAACGGGGCCGGGGCGGTGCCGGGCCCGTTCGACGCGTACCTGACGATGCGCGGGTTGAAGACGCTGGTGCTGCGAATGCAGCGGCACAGCGAAAACGCTTTGGCCGTAGCGGAATTCCTCGCCGGGCATCCCGCGGTGAGCGCGGTGCTGTATCCGGGTCTGCCCGGTCACCCCGGGCACGAGATCGCCGCGAAGCAGATGAGCGGCTTCGGTGGCATGGTTTCCGTGCGCATGCGGGCCGGCAGGGCCGCCGCCGAGCAGCTGTGCGCCGGCACCAAGGTGTTCATCCTGGCCGAATCGCTGGGCGGGGTGGAGTCGCTGATCGAGCACCCCAGCGCGATGACCCACGCGTCGACGGCCGGCTCGCAGTTGGAAGTGCCCGACGACCTGGTGCGGCTTTCGGTGGGAATCGAGGACGTCGCCGACCTGCTGGCCGACCTCGAGCAGGCGCTGGGCTAACGACTAACGACGCCGAGTGTGAATCTCGCGACGCGACACGCCGCCGACCCGTCGCACGATTCACGCTCGACGCGGCGGGCGAAAGGCCGACCTCGAGCAGGCGCTCGGTTAGGAGTGGTAGGGCTCCGCGCTGACCAACGTGACCTCGACGGTGTTGCCGTTGGGCACGGTGTAGCTGCGGGTCTCGCCCACTTTGGCGTCGATCAGGGCGCCGCCCAGCGGTGAGTTCGGCGAATACACCTCGAGCTTGCCCTCGTTGACGCCCTCCTGACGGGTGGCGATCAGGAACGTCTCGCTGTCGGACTTGTCGCCGTTGTAGTAGACCTTGACCACCGAGCCGGGCAGCGCCACACCGGACTGCTTGGGCGCCTCCCCGACCTTGGCGTTGTTGAGCAGGTCCTGCAGCTGGCGAATGCGCGCCTCTTGCTGGCCCTGCTCCTCGCGGGCGGCGTGGTATCCGCCGTTCTCCCGGAGGTCGCCCTCCTCGCGACGGTCGTTGATTTCCGCGGCGATGACGGGGCGATTCGCGATCAACTGATCGAGCTCGGCCTTGAGCCGGTCATGTGATTCCTGGGTCAGCCAGGTGACCTGAGTATCGGTCATCTCGTCGCGCTCCTCGTCTTTCCGGTCCGCATATCCGCGTAAGCTTCTGATCCCCGCTGTCGGGGTATTGGGGTCCCACCCCCCGGTGCTACCACGCCGTTCTGCTCACGGCCTTTAAGCAGCAATACACGGTCCCAGCAGGAACCGTGCATTCATCCATGTTACCACTGCGGAAACAGCTGATGACGATATATTCGCAGTTCTTTATCGTTTGTCGGGCGGGCGCAAATAGCCCGGCACGTCGGTGCCGCACCCGTAAATGTCCGCCATGGCCGGGGGTTGGGAGGACTTCACCGTCGTCGTCACCTGCACCGTGGTCTCGGTAGCCGGCGGAACCAGCACCTCGCGCCTGCCGGTCTCGCTGCCGTCCTTGGCGCGAACCCGCACGATGCAGTCCACCGGCCGCGACGGGTCGGATCGCGTCACGCTGATCGTCACCGACGCCGTCTCGTCATCGATCACCGAATAGCCGCCCAGCGACCCGGTGACGTCGCTGGTGCCAAGCCGTAGGTAGCCGACGACGGCGACCACGAGGCCGACCGCGACCGCCAGCAGGGCCGCCGCGATGACCACGCGGCGGCCCGAGACCCCCGACCGCCGCGAACGCCCGTAGCGGGCCTCCGGACGAGCGATGGGGGTTTCGGTCATGGGTGGGTATGCCTGGGCTGAGCGACTGCCGGACCTCGGCCGAGGGAATACAGCGATCGGCAACTGGAATTATAGGGTCGAAACCGGGCGTCCAGCAGACCGACAAGGGGGCATGTGAGCGAACTGCGGTTGATGGCTGTGCACGCCCACCCCGACGACGAATCCAGCAAGGGTGCGGCGACCCTTGCCCGGTACGCCGACGAAGGCCATCGGGTGCTTGTGGTGACGCTGACCGGCGGCGAGCGCGGCGACATCCTCAATCCGGCGATGGACCTGCCCGACGTGCACGGGCACATGGCCGAAATCCGCCGCGACGAGATGGCCAAGGCCGCCGAGATTCTCGGCGTGGAACACACCTGGCTCGGTTTCGTCGACTCCGGCCTGCCCAAGGGCGACCCGCCACCACCGCTACCCGAGGACTGCTTCGCGCTGGTCCCGTTGGAGGTGTCCACCGAGGCGCTGGTGCGTGTCATCCGCGAGTTTCGGCCGCACGTTATGACCACCTATGACGAAAACGGCGGCTACCCGCATCCGGATCACATTGCCTGCCACAATGTTTCGGTCGCCGCCTACGAGGCGGCCGGCGACCGTACCCGCTTCCCGGGCGCCGGCGAGCCGTGGAACGTGTCCAAGCTGTACTACGTGCACGGGTTCTTGCGCCAGCGGATGCAGCTGCTGCAGGACGAGTTCGCCAAGCGTGGCGAAGAGGGCCCGTTCGGTAAGTGGCTGCAGCACTGGAAACCCGAGCACGATCCTTTCGAGTCGCGGGTGACCACGCGGGTGGAGTGCTCGAAATATTTCAGCCAGCGCGACGATGCGCTGCGCGCCCACGCCACCCAGATCGACCCGAACGCCGAATTCTTCGCGGCCCCGATCTCATGGCAGCAGCGGCTCTGGCCGACCGAGGAATTCGAGTTGGCCCGCTCGCGAGTGCCCGCCCAGCTGCCCGAGGACGACCTGTTCGCCGGGATCGAGAACGACTCGTGAGCAGCCTTCTGCTCACGGTGATCGCTGACGGATCGCCCGGCAACCACGGCCCGGATTTCGGCAAGGCGAGCCCGTTGGGGTTGCTGGTCGTCGTGCTGCTGCTGATCGCCACGTTGTTGCTGCTGCGGTCGATGAACCGGCAGCTGAAGAAGGTCCCCAAGACGTTCGACCCCGAGCACCCCGAGCCCGATCAGGCCGCCGACGAGGGCACCGACACCGTCGACGAGGCGCCGGAGCGACGCCCCGGGCGCCCCGACGGATCGGCACCGCCAGGTTCCGGCGATGAGCCCGGCTGAGGGCGCCGGGACCAACACACTCGGGCTGGCCACCAGCCCGTATCTACGTCAGCACGCCGAAAACCCGGTGCATTGGCAGCAGTGGACGCCCCAGGCGCTGGCGGAGGCCGCCGCGCGCGATGTGCCGATCCTGCTGTCCATCGGCTACGCCGCGTGCCATTGGTGCCACGTCATGGCGCACGAGTCGTTCGAGGACGACGAGGTGGCCGCGGCGATGAACGCGGGATTCGTCTGCATCAAAGTGGACCGCGAGGAACGGCCGGACATCGACGCGGTCTACATGAACGCCACCGTCGCGCTTACCGGGCAGGGCGGTTGGCCGATGACGTGTTTCCTCACGCCGGACGGCCGCCCCTTCTTTTGCGGCACGTACTACCCGAAAGACAGCTTCCTGCAACTCCTTTCGGCCGTATCCGAAACGTGGCGAACCCGCCGCGGTGAGGTCGACGAGGCGTCCGAACACATCGCCGGCGAGTTGCGCAAAATGTCGGCCGGGCTGCCCGGCGGCGGCCCGGATGTGGCACCCGCCCTGTGCGACCAGGCCGTCGCGACGGTGCTGGGCGAGCAGGACACCGTGCACGGCGGATTCGGTGGCGCCCCGAAGTTCCCGCCGTCGGCGATCCTCGAGGCGCTGCTGCGCCACTACGAGCGCACCGGCTCGTCGGCGGCGCTGCAGGCGGTTACGCGCACCGGCAACGCGATGGCCCGCGGCGGCATCTACGACCAGCTGGGCGGCGGCTTCGCCCGGTACAGCGTCGACAACGCTTGGGTGGTACCACATTTCGAGAAGATGCTCTACGACAACGCGCTGCTGCTGCGCTGCTATGCGCACTGGGCCCGGCGGACCGGGGATCCGCTGGCGCGCCGGGTCGCCGCCCAGACGGCGGGGTTTCTGCTCGACGAACTCGCCGACGGCGCCATGTTCACCTCGTCGCTGGACGCCGACGCCGACGGGCGCGAGGGCTTGACCTATGTGTGGACGCCGGGGCAGCTGACCGAGGTGCTCGGCGTCGACGACGGGCGTTGGGCCGCAGAGATTTTCGCAGTCACCGAGCCCGGAACGTTCGAACACGGGACGTCGGTGCTGCAGTGCCCCGCCGATGCCGACGATCCCCAGCGGCTCGACCGCGTCCGGGCCGCGCTGCTGGCAGCCCGGCGCACGCGCCCCCAGCCCGGGCGCGACGACAAGGTCGTCACGTCGTGGAACGGGCTGGCGATCACCGCGCTGGCCGAGGCCAGCGTGGCCCTGGACGAACCCGAATTCGCAAGCGCCGCACGGGATTGCGCGGCGGCCCTGCTGGACTTACACGTCGTCGATGGCCGGCTGCGGCGCGCCAGCCTCGGCGGGGTGGTCGGCGACAGCGCCGCCATCCTGGAGGACCACGCGATGCTGGCCACCGGACTGCTCGCGCTGTATCAACTGACCGCCGACGACGCTTGGCTGACGAGGGCAACCGAGCTACTCGACATTGCGCTCGCGCACTTCGCCGACCCGCAGCGGCCCGGCCGGTGGTTCGACACCGCCGACGACGCCGAGCAACTGATGCTGCGGCCCGCCGACCCGCTGGACGGCGCGACGCCGTCGGGCGCGTCGACCGTCACCGACGCGCTGCTGACCGTGGCCCACCTGGTCGACGGCGACCGCGCGCAGCGGTATCTGCAGGCGGCGTCCGATGCGCTGACCGCACACTCGGTGCTGCTGGCGCGCGCGCCGCGATCGGCCGGACATTGGCTGGCCGTCGCCGAATCCGCGGTTCGCGGCCCGCTGCAGATCGCGGTCGCCTGCGATCCGTCGAACTCGCCACTGCTCGCCGACGCGCGCCGGCTCGCGCCCGGCGGGGCGATCGTCGTCGGCGGCGAAAGGGACTCGTCGGCGCTGCTCGCCGGGCGGGACCGGGTGGCCGGCGCCGACGCCGCCTACGTGTGCCGGGGACGCGTCTGCGACCTGCCCGTCACCTCTGCCGAACACCTCGCTGAGGCGTTGGCCGCGCCACGGTAGCGTGACCGTTTATGCCGAGCGCCGAACACATCACCGAAACGGTCAACCGCTACATCGAACTGATGGCCAAGGGCAGCGCCGACGACGTCGTCGAGTTGTACGCCGACGATGCCACCGTCGAGGACCCGGTCGGCGGCGAGGTCCACATCGGTCGCCAGGCGATCCACGGCTTCTACTCGGCGGTCAACGATCTGCAGCGCGAGTGCGAACTGGTCACGCTGCGCGTCGCCGGCAAAGAGGCCGCCTTCCAGTTCCGGCTGACCGTGGCCGCGGGCGAGCACCGGATGCGGATCGAGCCGATCGACGTCATGGTGTTCGACGACCAGGGCAAGGTCGCCGCGATGAAGGCCTACTGGTCGGCGGACAACGTCACCCAGCTCTAAAACACCACGAACCACATCGCGATGTAGTGGCAGATCGCCGCCACCGCGGTGCAGGCGTGGAAGAACTCGTGGTATCCGAACGTGTTCGGCCACGGGTCGGGCCAGCGCAGCGCGTACAGAATGCCGCCGATGCTGTACAGGGCGCCGCCGACGAACAGCAGCACCATCGCGGCCACCCCGGCGTTGTGCAGGATCGTGCCCGTGTACCAGACCGCGACCCAGCCCAGCAGCAGATACAGCGGCACCCCCACCCAGCGCGGCGCCGACGGCCAGCACATCTTCAACAGAATCCCGGCCACCGCGCCGCCCCACACGATGGACAACACCGCTCGCCCCGCGGCGGGCGGCATGGCCAGCAGCGCGAACGGTGTGTAGCTGCCGGCGATGAACACGAAGATCATCGAATGATCGGCCCGCTTCATCCATTTCCGCGCGGTCTCGGATTGCCAGTTGACGCGGTGATAGGTCGCGCTGACCGTGAACATCACGATGGTGGCCGCGGTGTAGGCGAACGTCGCGAGGCCGGCCTTGGTCGATCCGACCGCCCACGACACGGCGATCAGCGAGGCGCCCGCGGCGACGGCGGTCCCGGCGGAGTAGACGTGGATCCAGCCGCGGAAGCGGGGCTTGGTCAGGACCCGGGCGACGCCGTCGACGAGATGCTGCGCGGCATTGGCCGCGGGGCCCTGCGATTCGGACTCCGGTTGGGTGACCGTGGTGATCTGGCCGCTCATACCGCTAAACATTAGCGGCCGTCGGCGCAATGGCTGGTCAGACGTGCAGTGAGATTGCCGGAAATGCGGGCGGGAAATTGGCGCAGCTCACAGTAGGGTGAATCTTCGTGGAGGTCATCCCGCCGCGGCTCAAAGAGCCCCTGTACCGCATTTACGAGCTGCGGCTGCGGCAGGGTCTGGCCGCGTCGAAGTCCGAATTGCCCCGCCACATCGCGGTGCTGTGCGACGGAAACCGGCGATGGGCGCGCGATGCCGGGTACGACGACGTCAGCTACGGCTACCGCATGGGCGCCGCGAAGATCGCCGAGATGCTGCGCTGGTGCCAGGCCGCCGGTATCGAAATGACCACCGTCTACCTGCTGTCCACCGAAAACCTGCAGCGCGACCCCGACGAGCTGGCCGCACTCATCGAGATCATCACCGACGTCGTCGAGGAGATCTGCGCGCCCGCCAACCGGTGGAGCGTGCGCACCGTGGGGGATTTGGAGCTGCTCGGCGACGAACCCGCCCGGCGGCTTCGCGGCGCGGTCGAGTCCACGCCGGCGGTGGCGCCGTTCCACGTCAACGTCGCCGTCGGCTACGGCGGGCGCCGGGAGATCGTCGACGCGGTGCGGGCGCTGCTGAGCAAGGAGCTGGCCAACGGGGCCAGCGCGGAGGAACTCGTCGACGCGGTGACCGTCGACGCCATCTCCGAAAACCTTTACACCTCTGGGCAACCCGACCCCGACCTGGTCATCCGCACATCGGGGGAGCAGCGCCTGTCCGGCTTTCTGTTGTGGCAAAGCGCGTACTCGGAGATGTGGTTCTGCGAAGCGCACTGGCCCGCGTTCCGGCATGTGGATTTCCTGCGCGCGCTGCGTGACTATAGCCAGCGCCATCGCCGCTACGGGAAATAACCCGTGACAAACTAGAGGCATGGCTGCGCTGTCGGCGGTGGTGTTCACGCTGAGCGGGTGGCTGGGGTTGTACCTGCTGGCCCGCGATCCGCGTAAGCCGGTGCTCGCGTTGGCGGCGATCGGACTGTGCGGTTTCGCGCTGGTGGTGGCGCTGGACGCGGTGCGCACAGTTGGCGTTGCGCGCAGCGGACTCCTCAGCCAGATCGAGATCTACCTGGCCGCCGTCCCCAGCGTCGCGTGGTTCGCCGTCCTCGTCGAGCTGTCCCGGCCGTCCGAAGGCTGGCGGGCTCGCACCTGGGAGCTGTTGCTCGTCGCCGGCGTCGGCGCGCTCACCCTGTTCGGCGCGGCCATGGCCGGCAGCGTCGACGGGCCGCTGCGGCCCGGGCATGTGCTGATGATGGCGGTCATCTCGATATCCACCCTGGGCGCGATGGTCGCCGCCGTGCGGCGTCCCAAACAGCCGGTGCCGGTGGCCGGCATCGTCGTCGTCGCGACCCTGTTCTTCGCGCTGGCCAACGCCATCCTGATCATCCCGCTGGGCCTGGTGCCCAGCTGGCTGGCCCTGGCGTCCACGGGTTTCGATGTGCTGACGCTGGGCGTGGCGGTCGCACTGTGGGATGCGTTCGACGAGGGCCAGGCGCTGCGCGCGGACATGCTGCGCTCGTTTGTCGGCTGTTCGGCGGTGGCCGTCCTGTTCGGCGGCCAGGCGCTGATCGGCTTGGCCATCATCCGGCATGAGACCACCGCGCAGACGGTGCTGACCGTGCTGCTGTTCACCACCCTGGCGATCGCGATCGCGGTGCAGGTCCTGGCCGACCCGCTGGCCGGGGTGCTGGACCGGCTGGCGTTCTCGAAATCGCCCACGCTGCGCGCCGATCGGGCCGCGCTGCGGCACACCGGGGCGGCGCTGCCGCTGCGCTCGGCCGATCCCCTCAGGGCCCTGCATGGCGTCGACGACGACACGTTCACCCGGCTCACCCGCCGGGCGCTGGGCCACTACGCCGACCTGACCAAGTTGGTCGCGAGCCCGCTGACGGCGCTGCCGGTCATCGACGAGCGGCTGGCCGCGCGCGGCGCGCCCGACCACCCGGTGGAGCGGGCCAACGAACTCAAGGCCGTCCTCGCCGACGGCATCGCGCGGCTCAAGCCCCGCGACGCGGGCGATTTCGGCACCACCGAGGAGTGGCGCTACTACAACTCGCTGTACTTCCCCTACGTCGTCGGGGTGCGCGCATACGCGCAGAACGCCACGGCCGCGGGCCTGGATCCGACCGCCAGGCAGGCCTGGCAATGGTTCGTGACCGAGGTCCCGCAGCGCTCGCTGCACAACTGGCAGAACGCCGCGGCCCGGCTTATCGCGGCGGATCTGCGCGGGCGCGTCCCCGTCGCCAGCGAATAGGCATCGGCGAGTCGCCGCCCTCGAGATATAACCCATTGCGAGCGTCGTCGGCGTGTCTTCGCCACTGGTTATGTGTCGCGGTCGCGGCGCAGCCGATCACGCCGCCAACCCCACGGTTTGAGACACGTGTGGAATTTGGCGCGGCCGAGCGGGAATAGCCCGATGAACTACCTGGTCATAGAACTCGTGGCAGTGATTGGCAGTGCCACGCGTCGATATGGCAGTGCGTGGGCGGCACGCTCAAACCTGTTCGACTATTGCCATCGCGAGGAGTAATCATGACCGCTGTATCTGGTATTCCAACCAGGCCCCTCTACGATTCGACCGACTCGCTGCTGCGTTTCGCCATGCGTGCCGATGCCACGTTGACGGGATTGTGCGGTCTGGCGGTCGCCGTCTTCGCCGACCCACTCTCGTCGCTGACCGGCCTGACGTCCCTTCAGGAATACGCCCTGGGCGCGTTCTTCGTGCTCTATGGCCTGGCGGTGTTCGGCCTGGCGGCGGTGCAGGACTTGCGTCGGGTCGGGATCGGCGTGGTCGTCGCCAACATCGTTTACACCCTGGCCGCGATCGTGGCCGCCGGCGTTGTGCCGATGACCGCATTCGGGGTCGCCGCGACGCTGGCCACCGGTGTCTACACGGCGGGCTTCGCCGCCCTGCAATACCTGGGAGTGCGGCGCCTCGCGGCTTAGCCTCCCCTCCCGCCGGTGCGGGGCGCCTCCGTTAGGAGCGCCGCCCCGCTCCGGCCTTTCGCGGTTCGTCAGAGCTTGCGCAAACGGAGGCGGTTGATCGAGTGGTCGGCGTCCTTGCGCAGCACCAGGGTCGCGCGGGGACGGGTGGGCAGAATGTTCTCGACCAGATTCGGCCGGTTGATCGATCGCCAGATCTCGCGGGCGGCCGCGACGGCCTTGGTGTCGTTGAGGGCCGAGTAGTGGTGGAAGTGTGATTCCGGGTCGGCGAACGCCGTACCGCGCAGCGAGAGGAACCGCGACACGTACCACTGCTCGATGTCTTCGATCCGGGCGTCCACATACAGCGAGAAGTCGAACAGGTCCGACACCATCAGCGTCGGGCCGGTCTGTAAAACGTTGAGGCCCTCCAAGATCAGGATGTCTGGATGGCGGACCACGTGCTTGGCCCCCGGGATGATGTCGTACTTCAGGTGCGAATACACCGGCGCGCACGCGTAATCGGAACCGGACTTCACCGAGGTCACGAACCGCATCAACGCGCGGCGGTTGTAACTCTCCGGAAAACCCTTGCGGTGCATGAGGTTTCGCCGATCCAATTCGGCATTGGGGTAGAGGAAACCGTCGGTGGTGACAAGGTCGACCCGCGGGTGGTGATCCCAGCGCGCCAGCAGCGCCTGCAGCACGCGGGCGGTGGTCGACTTGCCCACCGCCACGCTTCCGGCCACGCCGATCACGAACGGCACGGGCCGGTCGGGGTTTTGTTGCGGCTCGCCGAGGAACTCCGCGGTGGCGGCGAACAACCGCTGCCGCGCGGCGACCTGAAGATGAATGAGCCGGGCCAGCGGCAGGTACACCTCTTCGACCTCGAGCAGGTCGAGCTGCTCGCCCAGACCGCGCAGGCCGATCAGTTCCTCTTCGGTGAGGGCCAGCGGCGTCGACATGCGGAGCGCGCGCCACTGCTTTCGGTCGAACTCCACGTAGGGGCTCGGCTCGCTCAGCCGCGGCATAGTGCCAGTGTCGCAGGGGCCGACGCGCGCCCCACGGCTGGGCTGGCCAAAAATGCGGCTCGATAGACTGGCGGCCGTGACTGCCGCACCCGACGCCCGCACCACCGCATCCCTGATGTCGGCCCCCCTCGCCGAGGTTGACCCCGAAATCGCCGAGTTGCTGGACAAGGAACTCCACCGGCAACGCGACACGCTGGAGATGATCGCTTCGGAGAACTTCGCGCCGCGCTCGGTGCTGCAGGCGCAGGGCAGCGTGCTGACCAACAAATACGCCGAAGGCCTACCCGGCCGGCGCTACTACGGCGGCTGCGAACACGTCGACGTCGTCGAGAACATCGCCCGCGACCGCGCCAAGGCACTCTTCGGCGCCGAGTTCGCCAACGTGCAGCCGCATTCCGGCGCCCAGGCGAACGCGGCCATACTGCACGCGTTCATGCAGCCCGGGGAACGCCTGCTGGGTCTGGACCTCGCCAACGGCGGCCACCTGACGCACGGCATGAAGCTCAACTTCTCCGGCAAGCTTTACGACGTCGGTTTCTACACCGTCGATCCGACGTCGCATCTGCTCGACATGGACGCGGTTCGCGCCAAGGCGCTCGAATTCCGGCCCAAGGTGATCATCGCGGGCTGGTCGGCCTACCCGCGGATCCAGGACTTCGCGGCCTTCCGGTCGATCGCCGACGAGGTCGGCGCCAAGCTGTGGGTCGACATGGCCCACTTCGCCGGGCTGGTGGCCGTGGGCCTGCACCCGACCCCGGTGCCCCACGCCGACGTGGTGTCCACGACCGTGCACAAGACCCTCGGCGGCGCCCGGTCCGGGATGATCCTGGGCAAGCAGGAGCACGCCAAAGCCATCAACTCCGCGGTTTTCCCCGGCCAGCAGGGCGGACCGCTGATGCACGTCATCGCCGGCAAGGCGGTCGCGTTCAAGATCGCCGGCACGCCCGAATTCGCCGACCGGCAGCAGCGCACCCTCTCCGGCGCCCGGATCATCGCCGAGCGGCTGCTGGCATCCGATGTCGCCAAATCCGGTGTGTCGGTGGTCAGCGGCGGGACCGACGTCCACCTGGTGCTGGTGGACCTTCGCGATTCGCCGCTCGACGGCAAGGCCGCCGAGGATCTGCTCCACGAGACCGGCATCACGGTGAACCGCAACGCCGTCCCCAACGACCCGCGGCCGCCGATGGTGACCTCGGGCCTGCGGGTCGGCACCCCGGCCCTGGCCACTCGCGGTTTCGGCGATGCCGAGTTCACCGAGGTCGCCGACATCATCGCCACCGCGCTCGCGGCGGGCACCGCAGCGGACGTACCCGCTCTGCGGCAGCGGGTGACGCGGTTGGCGCGGGACTTTCCGCTGTACGAGGGGCTCGAGGACTGGACGCTGGTCGATCGCTAGCCACCGCCCGCACTCGGGCCGCGACACGACTGCACCAATTTCACGAAATCTGTGTACGGAGGTTACAGTTACTTTATGGCACAGAAACCTGTACCTAATGCGCTGACCCTGGAGCTCGAACCGGTGGTCGAGCAGCTGATGGATCACCACCTCAACACCGAGGACATCTGGTTCGCCCACGACTACGTGCCGTTCGACCAGGGCGAGAACTTCGCCTTCCTCGGCGGGCGCGACTGGGACCCGTCGCAGACGACGCTGCCGAGGACCATCACGGACGCCTGCGAGATCCTGCTGCTGCTCAAGGACAACCTGGCCGCCCATCACCGCGAGCTCGTCGAGCACTTCATTCTCGAGGAGTGGTGGGGTCGCTGGCTCGGCCGGTGGACCGCCGAGGAGCACCTGCACGCCATCGCGCTGCGTGAGTACCTGGTGGTGACCCGCGAGGTCGACCCCACCGCCAACGAGGAGGCCCGCGTCCAGCACGTGATGAAGGGCTACCGCGGCGACATGTACACACAGGTCGAAACCCTGGTGTACATGGCGTTCACCGAGCGCACCCACGCCGTCTTCGCCCGCAACCTGGCTGCGCAGATCGAGGAGCCCGTCCTGGCCGGCCTTATCGACCGCATCGCCCGCGACGAGGTGCGCCACGAGGAGATCTTCGCCAAGCTCGTCGCGCACTGCCTCGAGTACACGCGCGACGAGACGATCGCCGCGATCGCCGCACGCGCGGCGGACCTCGAGGTCGTCGGCGCCGACATCGACGCTTACAAGGACAAGGTGCAGCACGTCGCCGAGGCGGGCATCTTCGGTCCCGCCGAGCTGCGGCAGGCGATTTCCGATCGCATCACCGCGTGGGGAGTGGCCGACGAGCCCACCCTCAAGCAGTTCGTCGTCGGTTAACCCAACCTTCGCCCGCCGGCGTACATTTCGCGGCTCGGATCTTTCGCTCGCGGCGGATCTCGGCGCGCCTGCCCGGCAGCCGAGCGGCCACGAGAGTAGCGTCATTCTTCGATGGCCAGCGACAGACTCTGCTGCCAGGGCGGCACCTCCCGTCACGACTACGGCAGGACCGGCCCCGGTCCTGGTGCCGCGTTTCCCGCCGACATGCCTGTGTGGGTCCGCGCGGGCTTTCCCGCTCGAGGAGCGCTTCGTGACCGATACCCGGACCTATGTGATCGACACGTCCGTCCTGCTGTCCGATCCGTGGGCGTGCAGTCGGTTCGCCGAGCACGAGGTGGTGGTTCCGCTGGTGGTGATCAGCGAACTGGAGGCCAAACGCCACCACCACGAGCTGGGGTGGTTCGCCCGTCAGGCGTTGCGTCTGTTCGATGATCTGCGCCTCGAACACGGGCGGCTGGATCAAGCGATTCCCATTGGCACACAAGGCGGTACGCTGCACGTCGAACTCAACCACACGGACCCGACGGTGCTGCCCGCCGGCTTCCGCACCGACAGCAACGACTCCCGCATTCTGAGCTGCGCCGCCAACCTCGCCGCCGAGGGCAGGCGAGTCACGTTGGTCAGCAAGGACATCCCGCTTCGAGTCAAGGCCGCCGCGGTGGGCCTGGCCGCGGACGAATACCACGCCCAGGACGTCATCGTCTCGGGGTGGTCGGGGATGCACGAGATCGAGACGGCGGCCGAGGATATCGACACATTGTTCGCCGACGGCGAGATCGACCTGGCCGAAGCGCGAGACCTGCCGTGTCACACCGGGATTCGTTTGCTCGGCGGCAGCTCCCATGCGCTGGGCCGGGTCACTCCGGCCAAGCGCGTCCAACTGGTCCGCGGTGACCGCGAGGTGTTCGGCCTGCGCGGCCGCTCAGCCGAGCAGCGGGTCGCGCTTGACTTGCTGCTCGACGAGTCGGTGGGCATCGTCTCGCTGGGCGGCAAAGCCGGAACCGGCAAGTCGGCGCTGGCGCTGTGCGCGGGTCTCGAGGCGGTGCTGGAACGCCGGACCCACCGCAAGGTGGTGGTTTTCCGCCCGCTGTATGCCGTCGGCGGCCAGGAGCTGGGCTACCTGCCCGGCAGCGAGAGCGAAAAGATGGGCCCCTGGGCGCAGGCCGTCTTCGACACGCTGGAGGGCCTGGCCAGCCCGGCGGTGCTGGAGGAGGTGCTCTCCCGCGGCATGCTCGAGGTGCTGCCGCTGACCCACATCCGGGGTCGCTCGCTGCACGACTCGTTCGTCATCGTCGACGAGGCACAGTCGCTGGAGCGCAACGTCCTGCTCACCGTGTTGTCCAGGCTGGGCGCCGGATCGCGGGTGGTCCTGACCCATGACATCGCCCAACGCGACAACCTGCGGGTCGGTCGCCACGACGGGGTAGCGGCCGTGATCGAGAAGCTCAAAGGCCATCCGCTGTTCGCACACATCACCCTGCTGCGCAGCGAGCGATCGCCGATCGCCGCGCTGGTCACGGAGATGCTGGAGGAAATCGCCGGGCCGCACTGAGTCCGCTTGCCGACGTTGCGTGTGCGCTGATGGCGCCCTATACGCACACTCGACGCCCAGGTCGCACACTCGATGCCGGGTAGGCTTCCACCGTGCCGAAACGACCCGACAGCCAGGCCTGGCGGTACTGGCGCACCGTTTTCGGTGTCGTGGCCGCCGGTGCAGTCCTGGTGATCGGCGGGCTCACCGGCCACGTCACCCGCGCCGACAACCCGGGCTGCTCGGTGGTCAAGTGCGTCGCGCTGACATTCGACGACGGTCCGGGTCCGTTCGACGACCGGCTGCTGCAAATCTTGAAGGACAACGACGCGAAGGCCACATTCTTCCTGATCGGCAACAAGGTGGCGGCCAACCCCGCGGGGGCCAAGCGCATCGCCGACGCCGGCATGGAGATCGGCAGCCATACCTGGGAACACCCCAACATGGCCACGATCCCCACCGACGACACCGCCGGCCAATTCTCCAGGGCCAACGACGCGATCGCCGCCGCCACCGGGCGCACGCCGACCATCTACCGTCCGGCCGGCGGGCTGTCCAGCGATGCGGTGCGGCAGACCGCGGCCAAGTTCGGGCTGGCCGAAATTCTTTGGGATGTCATCCCTTTCGATTGGGCGAACGACTCGAACACCGCGGCGACGCGATCCATGCTGATGACGTACATCAAGCCGGGCTCGGTGGTGTTGTTCCACGACACCTACTCGAGCACCGTCGACCTGGTGTACCAATTCATCCCGGTACTCAAGGCCAACGGCTACCGGCTGGTGACGGTCAGCGAACTGCTGGGCCCGCGGGCGCCCGGCAGCAGCTACGGCAGCCGGGAAAACGGCCCGCCCGCCAACCAACTCCATGACATCCCGGCCAGCGAGATCCCGACGCTGCCCAACACGCCCTCGCCCAAGCCGATGCCCAACTTCCCGATCACCGACATACCGGGCCAGAACTCCGGCGGGCCGAATAACGGTGCTTAGCCCGACGCGCGGCTACCGTTAGAGGGTGACCAAGGCGGGCTGCGCGAGCACAGGGCGGCGAAAAAGCGCCCGCAGGTTATCGATTCAATACGCGATCGACCTCGCTCTGGCCTACATCATCGCCGTCGTCGATGCGTCGGCCATCCTGATCCCGCTGCGCGGCCACACGTCCGTCGCGGCGGACGTCGACTTCGCGCAGAAGAACACCACGACGGTCGTGATGCTGGTGACGGCGGGGATCATCGGTGTCGCGGTGGCCGGTGTGGTGAGCCTGGCGCCCTCGCTGGAGTGGTACGCCGCGGGGAAAGAACCGACGCAGGCCCAACGGGAAGCCGCAATGAAACTCGCCGGCCGCCAGACGGTGATCCTGTTGGTGGCCTGGGGCGCCGCCGGCGCAATTCTCATGGTGCTCAATCGGGACGGCGGGGCCGCACTGCTGTTGCCGATCGCGCTCGGTGTGCTGCTGGGTGGGCCGGCCGCCGCGGGCACCGGAATGCTGTTCGCCCAGCGCACCCTGCGGCCTCTCATGGGCGCCGCCACGCGGGGTGCCGAGCCTCGTCTGTTGGTACCCGGTGTGTTCGCCCGTCTGGTTCTGATGTGGTTTATGTGCAGCGCGCTACCCATCCTCGTGATCGCGACTCTGGTCGTGCTTCGCTCGTACGGCTGGCTCATCCAGAAGTCCGCGGCGCTGGAGGTGCCCGTTCTGGTGGTGTCGCTGGCGGCGTTGCTGCTCGGGCTGCCGACGATGATCCTTACGTCGCGATCCATTTCCGATCCTCTGTGCGAGGTTGTGGATGCGATGGCCGAGGTCGAACACGGAAACATCGACACCTATGTGGGCGCCTACGAGCGCTCCCAAATCGGGCGCCTGCAAACGGGATTCAATCGGATGGTGGCCGGCCTTGCCGAGCGGGACCGGTTGCGCGACCTATTCGGCCGCCACGTCGGCGCCGACGTGGCCCAGCGCGCCATCGAGGAGGGCGTATCGCTGTCGGGAGACGTGGTGGAGGCGGCGGTCCTTTTCATCGACCTGGTGGGCTCCACGCAGCTCGCGGAAAGCCGCCCGCCGCAAGATGTTGCGTCCGTGCTTAACGACTTCTTCCGGATCGTCGTCGACGCCGTCGACGAACATCATGGGCTGATCAACAAATTCGCCGGCGACGCGGCGCTCGCGGTTTTCGGGGCGCCATTGCGGACCGATGACCCGGCTTCGGCGGCGCTGGCGACGGCGCGTGCCCTTGGCACGCAGCTGCGCCGGCTGCCCGTCGATTTCGGCATCGGCGTCTCGGCGGGCCGAGTCTTCGCCGGCAATGTCGGTGCCGAAAACCGGTATGAATACACGGTGATCGGGGACGCCGTGAACGAGGCCGCGCGGCTGGCCGATCTCGCCAAGACCGCCGACCGGCGGATCCTATGCTCGGCGGCAGCCATCGACCGGGCGGGTGAGGACGAGCGGGCGCACTGGGCCGAATGCTATTCCACGGTGCTGCGCGGACGCTCCGAAGCCACGCACGTGTGCGCGCCGGTCGCCGCGACTACTTCGAAACCTTGAGCGCCGAAATCACCTGGCCGAGGGTCGCCGCCGACGCCGCATCGCCAATGGGCGTGGCGCCCAAGAAGATCGTCACCGGTTTGGTGTCCACCGCGATGACGACGACGGAGTCGCCCTTCACGTTGCGGGACGGGTCGGCGATCGTGACGTCGGCGTCCACCCGAGCCGCCTTGGTCCCGTCGACGGTGATCGACGACGTCTTCATCGGGCCCAGGGTGGGCGACGCGTTCGAGTAGCCGGGGCCATTGGCCACGCACTGCATCAGCTTCGACGCCTGCGCGCTGACGTCCATGCTGCTGACGAAGTTGGTGACGGCGACCTCGGCCTGCATAACCCACTGGCTGGCGCCGGGGACCTCTTGGGCGAGGCCCACCGCGCCGATGAGGTTCGGGGTCTGGTCGTCCGAGAACGGCATCCACCCGGGTGCTGCCGTGGCCGGGAACGACAGCTTGCCCGCGCTGATCGGGGCGCCGCCTGCGGGCTTGTCACCGCCGGACACGTTGGGGCCGCAGTCGGTCGCGGTTTGGCCGCCCCCGCCGGGCTGCGACGTCGGGGCGCTCGTCGTCACCGAAGGCGACGTGGCCTGGGGGGACTTGTTGCCGCCGTTTCCGTTGCCGCCGAACACGACTATCAGTGTCGCCACCAACGCGATGACGCCCAGCACGGCGAGAACGGCGACGATGATCCAAGGCGCCTTCGAGCCCGGCCCCCTCGGCGGTGGGCCCGGCGGGAACGGTCCACCCGGCCAGCCGGGCGGAATCTGCTGGCCCGGCTGCGGGTACTGCTGGGGCGGATAGGGACTGGCGTACTGGCCCGGCGGTGGGTACGGGTAGGGGCTGCCCTGCTGGTAGGGGTACGGGCCGCCCTGCGGCTGGCCGCCTTGGGGCTGGCCGCCCCAATATGGGTCCTGCCCATACGGATTCGTTCCGTAGGGACCACCGGGCGGAGCCGTCATCGTCCAACCACCATCCTCTAGTCCTCCGGCTAGGTGTCGTCCTGTACGCGGGCCATCGCCAACACGTCGAGCCGACGGTCCAGCTCTTCGATCGACAGCTTGTCGCCGATCAGGCCGCGGTCGATGACGGTCTGGCGGATGGTCTTGCGCTCCTTGAGCGCCTGCTTGGCCACCGCGGCGGCCTCCTCGTAGCCGATGGCCGAGTTCAGCGGCGTCACGATCGAGGGCGACGATTCGGCCAGCTCGCGCAAATGCTCGACGTTGGCCGACAAGCCGGTAATGCAGCGCTCCGCGAACAGCTTTGACACATTTGTCAGCAGCTTGAAGGACTCCAAGATGTTGCGGGCCATCATCGGGATGTACACGTTGAGCTCGAAGGCGCCGTTGGCGCCACCCCACGCCACCGCGGCGTCGTTGCCGATCACCTGCGCTGCCACCTGCGTAACCGCTTCGGGCAGAACCGGATTGACCTTGCCGGGCATGATCGAGCTGCCAGGCTGCAGGTCCGGTAGCTGGATTTCGGCCAGGCCGGTCAGCGGGCCCGAACCCATCCAGCGAACGTCATTGGCGATCTTGGTCAGTGACACCGCGATGGTGCGCAGCGCACCGGACGCCTCCACCAACCCGTCGCGGGCGGCCTGCGCCTCGAAAGAGTTTGCCGCGGTGCGTAATTCGCTCAGGCCGGTCTTGTCGATCAGCGCCTCGACCACCTTGGCGCCGAAGCCGTCGGGAGCGTTGAGGCCGGTTCCCACCGCGGTACCGCCGATCGCCAGTTCACCCAGCCGGGGCAGCGTGCCGCGTACCCGCTCGATCCCTGCCTCGACCTGGCGGGCGTATCCGCTGAATTCCTGTCCGAGCGTGACGGGTACGGCGTCCATCAGGTGGGTGCGACCGGACTTGACCACGGTGCGCCACTCGCGGGCCTTGGTCGCCAGCGCGTCGTGCAGGACCTCGAGCGCGGGGATCAGATGACGCACCGCGGCCTCGGTCGCCGCGATGTGGGTGGCGGTCGGGAAGGTGTCGTTGGACGACTGCGACATGTTGACGTCGTCGTTGGGGTGCACCGTGACGCCGTTGGCCGCGGCGATGGACGCGATCACCTCGTTGGTGTTCATGTTGGAACTGGTGCCCGAACCGGTTTGGAACACGTCGATCGGGAACTGGTCGTCGTGGCGCCCATCGGCGATCTCGGTCGCCGCGGCGATGATCGCGTCAGCCTTTTCCGGCGCCAGCAACCCCAGGTCCTTGTTGACTTGCGCGCAGGCGCCCTTCAGCAGACCCAACGCGCGGATCTGAGTGCGTTCCAGACCCCGGTCCGAGATCGGGAAGTTTTCCACCGCACGCTGAGTTTGGGCGCGCCACAACGCTTTTGCGGGTACCCGGACCTCGCCCATGGTGTCGTGCTCGATGCGGTACTCGGTGTCGGCCATAGATTGGCTTTCCTCGCTTTGGATTGATCAGGGCAGGGGATAGGCGGCAGAGCTGTCGCCGGTGAAGTCGATCGCGGAGTATTCGTTCAGCTTCGAAAGCCGGTGGTAGGCCTCGATCAGCCGCACGGTGCCCGACTTCGAGCGCATCACGATCGACTGGGTCGTGCAGCCGCCGGGGTAATAGCGGACGGCCTTGAGCAGGTCGCCCTCGGTGACCCCGGTAGCGCAGAAGAAGACGTTCTCGCCGGACACCAGGTCCTCGGTGGTCAATATCTGGTCCAGGTCGTAGCCCGCGTCGAGCGCTTTGCGACGTTCGGGTTCGTCCTTGGGCGCAAGCTGCGCCTGAATCGCGCCGCCCATGCAGCGGATCGCGGCGGCGGCGATGATGCCCTCCGGGGTGCCGCCGATGCCGGCCAGCATGTCGGTGCCCGATTCCGGCCGGCATGCGGAGATCGCCCCGGCGACGTCGCCGTCGGTGATCAGCCGGATCCGGGCGCCGGTGTCACGGACGTCCTTGATCAACTGGGCGTGTCGGGGGCGGTCCAGGATGCACACGGTCATGTCGCGGACCGACAACGCCTTGACCTTGGCGACCGCGCGGATGTTCTCGGCGATCGGCGCGGTGATGTCCAGCACGTGCGCTGCCTCGGGCCCCACGGCGATCTTGTTCATGTAGAACACGGCCGACGGGTCGAACATCGCCCCGCGATCGGCGACGGCGAGCACCGAAATCGCGTTGGGCATGCCCTTGCTCATCAGCGTCGTGCCGTCGACGGGGTCCACCGCGAAATCGCACTCGGGGCCGTCCCCGTTGCCGACCTCTTCGCCGTTGTAGAGCATTGGGGCCTGGTCTTTCTCGCCCTCGCCGATGACCACCACGCCACGCATCGACACCGTGTTCACCAGTTCGCGGATGGCGTCGACCGCGGCGCCGTCGCCACCCTCCTTGTCGCCGCGACCGACCCATCGCCCGGCGGCCATGGCGCCGGCTTCGGTGACCCGCACCAATTCCATGGCCAGGTTGCGATCCGGTGCTTCGCCGCGCGGGCGTGCCTGCGACGAGCGGTCGCCCTCACGTGTCATGGCCGTGATTCTCCCAGAAGCGGATCCGTCCTCTGGAGCTGGGCTCTGGGCGGTGATCACGGACTGGGATACTCACAGGATGACCGAGGAGCCGCAGCCCAACGCCGATGTGGCCGGCGAGCAGGCCCCCGCACCGGGGCCGGTTCCCCGGCCGGCGAAACCGCGGCTGCTGCAGGACGGGCGCGACATGTTCTGGTCGCTGGCACCGCTGGTGCTGGGGTGCATCGTGCTGGCGGGCTTGGTGGGGATGTGTTCCTTCCAGCCGGGCGGGACGAACAAGGGAACGGTCCCGTCCTACGACGCGGCGACGGCATTGCGGGCGGATGCGCAGGCGCTCGGCTTCCCGATTCGGCTGCCGCAGTTGCCCGCCGGCTGGCAACCCAACTCCGGTAGCCGCGGCGGTATCCAGGGCGGGCGAACCGACCCGTCGACGGGTCAGCGGCTGAACGCGGCGACATCGACCGTGGGATATCTGAGCCCGACCGGAATGTACTTGTCCCTGACCCAGAGCAACGCCGACGAAGACAAGCTGGTCGGCTCGATCCACTCGAGCGCGTACCCCACCGGGGCGGTCGACGTCGCCGGCACCCACTGGGTCGTGTACCAGGGCGCCGGGCAAAGCGGCGCGGACGCCGAGCCGGTGTGGACCACCCGGCTTACCGGTCCGGGCGGCGCCACGCAGGTCGCCATCACGGGTGCCGGAAGCACCGACCAGTTTCGTACGCTGGCCGCGGCGACCCAATCCCAGCCGCCCCTGCCAACCCGATAGGAGGGACCCGCGTGACCGCACCCGAAGCCGACCTGTCCGGCTGGTCCGTTTCACCGTTCACCGGCGGCGGCTACACCCACGACGTCTACCGCAAGGGCGCCGGACCGGGAGTGGTGCTGATTCCCGAGATACCCGGCATCCATCCCGGGGTGCTGGCCCTGGGTAACCACCTGGTGGACAACGGGTTCACCGTCGCTATGCCGTCGCTCTTCGGTGAGCCGGGCAGGGCCGCGACGGCCGGCTACACGGCCGCGACCATCGCACGCGCCTGTGTCGCAAAGGAATTCGCGGCCTTCGCGACCAACAAGCCCCGACCGGTGTCACTGTTCCTGCGCGCGCTGGCCCGTGACCTCAACGCGTCGACGCCGGGCAAGGGCGTCGGCGTGATCGGCCAGTGCTTCACCGGCGGCTTCGCGCTGGCCGCCGCGGTCGACGACAGCGTGCTGGCCCCGGTGCTTTCCCAGCCGTCCGTCCCGCTGCCGTTGGGCCGGGCGCAGCGCCGCGACACCGGGTTGAGCGAACCGGAGATGGCCACCATCGCCGATCGCTGCGCCAACGATGGCCTGTGCGCGATGGGTCTGCGGTTCAGCGAGGACAGGATCGTGCCACGGGAACGGTTCGCGGCGATCAAGGAACGCCTCGGCGACGCGTTCGAGATCATCGAGATCGACTCCCGCCCGGGCAACGAGGGCGGTTTCAGCAAGATGGCCCATTCGGTGCTGACCGACGAGGTCCGTGAGGTCGACGGCCAGCCCGCCTACGAGGCGCGCAAGCGGGTGGTCGAGTTCCTCACCGCCCGGCTCAGCTAGGGGCCGCATGGTGATCGACGAGCGTGTGGTCGAAACCACCTATGGCCCGGTTCGGGGCGCCGACGCCGGAGGCGCCAGGGCGTGGAAGGGCATCCGCTACGCCGCGCCGCCCGTCGGTGACCTGCGCTTCCGGGTGCCGGAGCCCCCGCAGCGATGGGCCGAGGTCGCCGACGCCACCTCCTACGGGCCCGCCTGCCCGCAGCCGTCGTTCCCCAACATGCCGCTGGACCTGGGGGCACCGCAAAACGAAGACTGCTTGAGCCTGAACGTCTGGGCGTCGGAAGACACCGCACCCGGCGACGGAAAACCGGTGATGGTGTGGCTGCATGGCGGGGCCTACGTCCTGGGGTCCGGCAGCCAGGCACTCTACGACGGTCGCAGGTTGGTCAGCGGCGGCGAGGTCGTCGTGGTGACGGTCAACTATCGGCTCGGGGCGCTGGGCTTCCTCGACCTTTCGTCGTTCAGTACCGCGCGGCGGCGCTTCGACTCGAACATCGGCCTGCACGACGTCCTTGCCGCGCTGCGTTGGGTACGCGACAACATCGCGGCATTCGGCGGCGATCCGCGGCGGGTCACGCTGTTCGGCGAATCCGCGGGCGCCGGGATCGTGACCACTCTGCTCGCCACCCCGGCGGCCCAGGACCTGTTCACCGCCGCCATCGCGCAAAGCTCGCCGGCCACATCGGTTTACGACCGCGACCGGGCTCGTCAGGTCGCGGTGAGCATGCTTGACAAGCTGAGAATCGCGCCGTCGGACGTGGACCGGTTGCCCGCCGTGCCGACCTCCGCGATGCTGGCCGCATCGCAGCAGGTGTTCGACGAAGTGCCCGCGCGCAACCCGGGCACGCTCGCATTCGTCCCGATCGTCGACGGTGATCTGCTGCACGACTACCCAGTGAAGGCGGCGCAGGAGGGCCGCTCGCACCCGGTCCCGTTGATCATCGGCACCAACAAGCATGAGGCGGCGCTGTTTCGGTTGCTGCGCTCGTCGCTGATGCCGATCACGCCGCGCGCGATCACGTCGATGTTCACCCAGATCGCCGCCGAGCAGCCCGACCTGCAGTTGCCCACTTCAGAGCAGATCGGGTCGGCGTATTCGCAATTCCGGCGGGGTAAGGCAAGGTCCTTGAGTATCGCCACCGACGTCGGCTTCCGAATGCCGACGGTGTGGCTCGCCGAGGGGCACAGCAAGGTGGCGCCGGTGTATCTGTACCGGTTCGACTACGCGACGCCGTTGCTAAAGCTGCTGTTGGTCAGCGCCGCCCATGCCACCGAATTGCCTTACGTATGGGGCAATCTCGGGGCGCCGAAGGATCCCACCTTGAAACTCGGCGGCGCCAAGACCGCCAGGGCGGTCTCGAAACGGGTACGTACCCGGTGGATCAACTTCGCCGCGGACGGCAAGCCCGCGGGCCCTGCCGGCGAGCCAGAGTGGACGGCATACAGGGAAAGTGATCGCGCCTGCCTGATCATCGACAAGGTCGATACCGTTACCAGCGATCCCGATGCGTCCATCCGCGCCGCTTGGGGCAGCGAGATGGTGGGTTTCCGGTAGCGCAGCCCGCGCGGGCCGGTGCTTACCCCGTCGCCTTGGCGGCCAGGGCCTCGCTCTTCATCTGACGGAACAGGTCCACGTAGTAGGGCAGGCATTCCGACAGCGCCTTCTCGGTGGTGAACAGGGGCTCGTAACCCAGGTCGCGCCGCGCCTTGTCGGTGGAGAAGTAGTTGTCCAAATACAACCGCTCGACGGCCAGCGGCTCCAGCAGCGGCGCCGGCATCCCGAATCGGAAATGCATTCGCTGCCAACCGGTCATCGCCGCGCGCACCATCGGACCGTTGACCCGGATTCGCGGCCAGTTTTGGCCGCACGCCTCGACGACCGGGCGCGCGAACTCGAACATGTTGATCGGCTCGGCGTCGTTGATGAAGTACGCCTGACCGGGCGCGGTCCCGCCGGGCACCAGGTGCTGGGCGGCGAGGATGAAACCGTGAATCAGGTTGTGCACGTACGAGTTATCGAGCCGCGCCGACTTGCGGCCGATCAGCACCTTGACGTGGCCGGCGATCACGCTCTCGAACAGCTTGCGGAACATCGTCTGATCGCCGCGGCCCCAGATGCCGCTGGGCCGGATCGCACACGTCAGCATGTCGCCAATGCCGTTCTGCGACAACACGAACCGCTCGGCGACCACCTTGGTCTCGGTGTACAGGTCGTTGAACCTGCTGGTGTAGGGCAGCGTCTCGTCGCCGCCGGAGATGTTCTGGCCGCCCATCACGACACTGTTGGACGACGTGTAGACGAAGCGCTTCACCCCTGCCGACTGCCCGGCGTGCACGAGGTTCTCGGTACCGCCGACGTTGACCGCGAAGCTGCGCTGCCGGTATTCGTCGGTGACCGACGCGCCACCCATCAACTCGATGATCGCCGCGGTGTGGAACACCGTGTCGACACCGTCCACGGCCGCGGCGCACACGGCCGTGTCGGTGATGTCGCCCTGCAGCACCTCCAACTGCGGATGCGGTGGCAGCGGCGACGGGGCGCGATCGAAGGAACGCACCTGGTACCCGCGGTCGAGCAAGGTGCTCACCAGGTTTGCGCCGACAAACCCGGAGCCGCCGGTGACCAGGACTCGGCCGAGTTCGGTGGTCAGTGATGCATCACCCATGCCGCGAAGCATAACTGAAACGTGTTCCAGTTTGGGAAAAATTTTGAAGCAGGTTTCGCCGAAGCGCCGCGCTCAGGCTTCCTCCGCCTGCCCGGCAGCGAGCGCATCCTCGACTCGCTTCCGCGCGCCAGCTAAGTGCTCCTCGCACCTTTTCGCCAGCTGTTCGCCCCGTTCCCATAGTTTCAGCGACGAATCAAG
The DNA here is from genome assembly GCF_001954275.1 of Mycobacterium sp. IS-836. Taxonomy (GTDB): domain Bacteria; phylum Actinomycetota; class Actinomycetes; order Mycobacteriales; family Mycobacteriaceae; genus Mycobacterium. Next base: position 63,221 of record NZ_MBEU01000072.1, read on the forward strand.
ATCCAGCCCGCCCTGCTCGAGCAGCCGCACGACTTCGATCAGCTCGTCCCGGCAAGCTTCATAGCCAAGCTGACTAATAGGCGTAATCGGTCGGGCCCCGCCGCCGTCGGTCGAGCCGTCGTCCAAGCCGTCTTCCTCAACCATCGGCCAGCCCTTCACTCACCGCCGTTACGGCGCCGTCGGAAACCCGCACCCGCAGGCGGGTTCCCGCGGGCGCGTCTTGGACCGACCGCAGCACTTCCGCCGGCACCCCGCCCGCCGGGACCGTCTGCACCACGGCGTATCCGCGGGCCAGGGTGGCCGCCGGGCCCAGCGTGGCCAGTCGCGCGGCCAGGTGGCCCACGCGGTCGGTCTCGGCGGAGATCAGCCGGGTGATGTCGCGGCGAACCGCCGAGCGCGCGCGGTGAACCTCTTCGGCGCGCGCCGTCAGGGCGGTCAGCGGCTCGGCCAGCACCGGGCGGCTGCGCAGCTGCGCCAGCGCGCGTTGTTCGCGCGATACCCAATTGCGTAGCGCCTGCGCGCTGCGCCGCCGCAGGTCGTCGACCAGCCGTTGCTCCGCGGCGGTGTCCGGGACCACCCGCTTCGCGGCGTCGGTGGGCGTGGCGGCGCGTAGGTCGGCGACCAGATCGCAGAGCGGATTGTCGGGTTCGTGGCCGACGGCGCTGATCACCGGTGTCCGGCAGGCGGCGATCGCTCGGCACAGCGTCTCGTCGGAAAACGGCAGCAGGTCCTCGACACTGCCGCCGCCGCGGGCCAGCACGATCACGTCGACTTCACGGTCGCGATCGAGCTCGCGGAGCGCGTCGACGATCTGCGCGACCGCGTTGGGACCCTGGACGGCGGTGTTGCGCACCGCGAAACGCACTCCGGGCCAACGCGCGCTCGCCACCGTCGTCACGTCGTGCTCGGCGGCGCTGGCCCGCCCGGTGATCAATCCGATCATGTTGGGCAGGAAGGGAATTGGTCGCTTGAGCCGCGGATCGAAGAGCCCTTCGGCGTCCAGCAGGCGGCGCAGTCTTTCGATGCGCGCCAGCAGCTCGCCGACACCAACGGCGCGAATCGCGCTGAGCCGCAACGAAAAAGTGCCGCGCCCGGTGTAGAACGACGGCTTGCCGCACACCACCACCTGGGTACCCTCGGCCAATTTGACCGGCGCACCCAGTACTAGGTCGCGTGGGCACGTCACGGTCAGGGACATGTCGGCCGCCGGATCGCGCAGCACCATGAACACCGTCTTGGAGTCATTGCGCATGTTGATCTGGGCCAGTTGCCCTTCGACCCATACGGTGCCAAGCCTGTCGATCCAGCCCGCGACGCGGATCGCCACGGCGCGCACCGGGAAGGGGTTCTCCGCGGAGTTCGGCTCCGAATTCGCCGCTCGGGTCACTTCGCGTTCGCGCGGGTGATCCTGTTGGCGAGCAGCGTCTGGAACGGTGCCCGGGCCTTGGTGGCCTGCTCGTAGGCCAGCAGCGCTTCGAGTTCGTCGACGGCCAGCGATTGCAGCCTGGCGCGCAGCTGGGCCAGCGTCAGCGCTGGATAGTCGAGTTCCGCCGCGACCGCCGGTGCCGGAACTCCGGTGTCGGCCGCCGCCGACTTCGTCGATATTCGCGCGGGTTTCATCGGCGGATCAGCGGCCTCGGGCGCGTCGGTCACCGAGTACAGGGCGAACCGCCCCTCGGCCCGTCGATCGCCGTTGCCGCCTTCCGGCTGCATGGGGGGAGCACCGTTCTCGCCGCCGTCACCCAAATCCTCGTCGAACGTCGCCCACTCCGGATTTTCGTCCTTGGGCGGAAAGATGGATTCCAGGGTGCTGTCGCCCTTGATCACCAGCTCGGCCAGGTTCTGCTGGAAGCGCATCACCAGGTGCGCCGCCTGGCTGGCTAGCGTCATCGGGTACATCAGAATCGACTTCGGCAGCTTCATCGTCTCCTCGACGGCGACTGTCGCCGCGCCGACCAGTAGCCGAACTCCATACGGTGCAGTAGCCATGGGTCCAAGCCTGCCAGCACCTGCGGATAACTCCAAGCCCGCCCGCGCGGGCCGGACTATGTGCCCCGTGGCGCGGCGGCCCGTACCCTGAATGTCATGCCGCCGACTGTCGATGTGGGGATTCCCGGCGCTGTGAAGTCGGGGACGCCGGTCGCCGACCCCACCCGTAAGCGCGTGCTCCTGGCGGAGCCGCGTGGCTACTGCGCCGGGGTGGATCGGGCCGTCGAGACGGTGGAGCGCGCCCTGAAGAAGCACGGCGCCCCGGTCTACGTGCGCCACGAGATCGTGCACAACCGCCACGTGGTCGACACCCTGGTCAAGGCCGGTGCGGTTTTCGTCCAGGAGACCGACGAGGTTCCCGAGGGCGCCATCGTGGTGTTCTCCGCTCACGGCGTCGCGCCGACGGTCTATGCCGCGGCCGCCGAACGTAACCTGCACACCATCGACGCCACCTGCCCGCTGGTGACCAAGGTGCACAACGAGGCCAGGCGGTTCGCGCGTGATGACTACGACATCTTGCTGATCGGCCACGAGGGTCATGAGGAGGTCATCGGCACCGCCGGGGAGGCGCCCGAACACGTGCAGCTGGTCGACGGGGTCGGCTCGGTCGACAATGTCACGGTCCGCGACGAAAACAAGGTGGTCTGGCTGTCGCAGACCACTCTGTCGGTCGACGAGACCATTGAGATCGTCGAGCGGCTGCGGCGTCGTTTCCCGAAGCTGCAGGACCCGCCGAGCGACGACATCTGTTACGCGACCCAGAACCGGCAGGTCGCGGTCAAGGCGATGGCGCCCGAATGTGAGCTGGTGATCGTCGTCGGGTCCCGCAACTCGTCGAATTCGGTGCGGCTGGTCGAAGTCGCCTTGGGTGGGGGCGCCGCCGCCGCTCACCTGGTCGATTGGGCCGACGATATCGACCCGACGTGGTTGGAGGGCGTGACGACGGTGGGGGTCACCTCCGGCGCGTCAGTCCCCGAGGTTCTGGTGCGTGGCGTGCTGGAACGGCTCGCCGACTACGGCTATGACGTGGTGCAGCCGGTGACGACCGCCCAGGAGACCTTGGTGTTCGCCCTGCCCCGCGAGATCCGGTCGGGTCGCTAGACGTCGTATTCCCAGGAGTCGGCCGGCGGCCGCCCCTGAGACCGGCCGTGCGCCCGTGACCGACCCCGTCGTTCGGGGCGGGGCTCGACTCTCGGCTCGTCGCGGGACTGATCGAGCGGAGCTTCCCCGCGGTAGCGCACGCGCGAGATCGGGTGGTGCGTCGGATTGGTGCCGTTCGATCCGCCGCCGGCGCCGCGACGCCGCGGTGCCTCGTAGGAGGGGTCGTAGGGCTCGTACCGGCCGAAACGCTCGGACGGACCGGGCGGCTCGTACCTGTCGTAATCGTCGAACCGACTGGTGCGGGGTGCCGGCCGTTCGTATGGATTGCGGCGCGTCCGCGGATCCCGACGGCTTTCCCGCGGCGGGGCGGGCACGTCTGGCTCACCATCGGGCCTGGGACGGCGGCGCGACCGGCGCGGCGGGTCGGCAGGGTCGAAGTCGCGGGGCGGGGCCGGGCGCCGACGCCGGGGACGATCCGCCGCCGGCTCGTCCTGGTCTTCCGGGAAAGGCCGGCGGGATCGCGTTCGGGTCGAACGGGTGGCGGAACGATCGCCGCGCGCTGCCCGGCCGGACTTCGGCGCCGCGTCCCGGGTGCTCGCGCGGGCTCGCCTTGGGCGGGCGGAGGCGGCCTCGTCGGCATCGCCGTCCTCCGAACCGAGGCCCAGGTACGAGTTGAGTTTCGCGCTGACGCCGCCAAAGAAAGGTTTTCGTTCGGAGGCGCTGGCACTGTCGTCGGTTTTGTTGGTCGCCAACGTCTTTCGGTTAGACGTGCCGGAATACCACCTGACCAGTCCGATCAGCAGAACGGCCCCCGCCGTGCCCAGCATCAGCGGGAACCGCTCGATCAGCGGATACCCGCAGTTGATCAGCAGGTCTTTCAGGTGACCGATTTTGCGTCCGTGGAATAGCCAGTAAGCCCCGGGTACGGCGCAGAAAAGTATCAGCGGCGGCTGGATGATCGCGGTGAAAAGGCCTTCCTGGCGCACGGCCAGCACCGCTGCCAGGCAGCCGGCGATATAGAGGCCGGCGAAGACGTGTGTCAGCTCCTTGTGTCCCGATCCCGCGTCGATGGCATACCCGATGGCGGCGCCGGTGACAGCGATGACCAGCGCTGCCCACCACGGCACACCTGGGATATTGGGGTGGATCGAGCGGTGGGTAGGTTCCACAGCCGATTTGGCCCGCTCTGCTGACACATGTAGACCGTACCGGCAATGGGACGAAACGCCCGTAAAGACCTTGTTGCGGCGGTGGGCGTGCCATGTCGTTCGGGCAGGAACGATCCACCGCGGCCGGCCCCCGCCGCTGAGCCCTAGACTTGGTTCCCCGTGAGCCTGAGCCTGGGAATCGTCGGCTTGCCCAACGTCGGCAAGTCGACGCTGTTCAACGCCCTGACCCGGAACAACGTGGTGGCGGCGAACTACCCGTTCGCGACGATCGAACCGAACGAGGGCGTCGTCTCGCTGCCGGATCCGCGGCTGGCCAAGCTCGCGGAGCTCTTCAATTCCGAGCGCATCGTCCCGGCGCCCGTGACGTTCGTCGACATCGCCGGCTTGGTCAAGGGGGCCTCCGAGGGGGCGGGCCTGGGTAATAAGTTCCTGGCGCATATCCGCGAATGCGATGCGATCTGCCAGGTGGTCCGGGTGTTCTCCGACGAGGACGTCACACACGTGGCCGGAGACGTCGATCCCCAATCCGATATCGAGGTCGTCGAGACCGAGCTGATCCTGGCCGATCTGCAGACGCTGGAACGCGCTCTGGGCCGGCTGGAGAAGGAGGCCCGCACCAACAAGGAGCGCAAGCCGGTTTACGACGCAGCGCTCGCCGCCCAGCAGGTGCTGGACAGCGGGAAGACGCTGTTCGCCGCGGGGGTCGATACTTCGGTGCTGCGTGAGCTGAACCTGTTGACCACCAAGCCGTTCCTCTATGTCTTCAATGCCGACGAGGCGGTGCTCACCGACGCCGCGCGGGTCGCCGAACTGCGTCAGCTCATCGCGCCCGCGGACGCCGTGTTCCTCGACGCCGCCATCGAAGCGGAATTGACCGAGCTCGACGACGAGTCGGCCGCCGAGCTCCTGGAATCGATCGGGCAGACCGAACGCGGTCTGGATGCGTTGGCTCGGGCGGGTTTTCACACGCTGAAGCTGCAGACCTTTTTGACCGCCGGCCCCAAGGAGGCGCGGGCCTGGACCATCCACCAGGGCGATACCGCGCCGAAGGCGGCGGGGGTGATCCACACCGACTTCGAGAAGGGCTTCATCAAGGCCGAGATCGTGTCGTATGACGACCTGATCGCCGCCGGATCGATGGCGGCGGCGAAGGCCGCCGGCAAGGTGCGGATGGAAGGCAAGGACTACGTGATGGCCGACGGCGACGTGGTGGAGTTTCGTTTCAACGTGTAGTCAGCAGTCGGGTTCGGACCCTCGCGTTTACGCCGCCTCAACGGGTGACGTCGGCGACGGCGACGGGGCACCACCGGGGCCCCTGGGGGCCGGGCTGGGGATAGCGGGAGGAGTGAGCGAGCCGAACTGGGGACAGTAGGCCTGGATCGCAGCTCCCGTGAAGTAGGCGGCATTGAGGGGTGGCCAGTTGGTGGCGTTGGTGACCCTGGTGACCAGATCCGCGTTGCTGGTGTTGGGGTTATCGCTGAGGGTGGCGCACACGACGGTTTTCGCGACCTGGATGGCTCGCTCGGGTGCGCCGTAATCCATGCCGGAGGTGCTGAGGTTGGTGATGAATGCGTCGTCGGTGGCGTCGGCATGGGCGGGCACGGCCAACCCCACGGAAAGGACCATCAACGCTATGGCTCTCACGACCATGGCATCCCCCTGGTTGTTCCGCGGTGCCCCGTGACCAGCGAATTCGCGACGAGATTCCATCGCAGCTTAACTAACGCCCGTCGCCGCCGCGCGTCTTGCGGCGCCGACGCCGGGCGCGCCGGCTTGTCAGACCGGGTGCCTAGCATGCCTCACGCAAGCGCTATCGCCGTGCGGCACCGCCGCGGCCCCAGGGAGGTTACGTGAAGTTCATTTCGACCCGCATCATCACGGGCGACGTCGATCGGCTCGTGGCTTTCTACGAGATGGTCACCAACGTTTCCGCCGTCTGGGGCAACGAGCTGTTCGCCGAGATTCCGACGTCGATCGGAACGCTGGCGATCGGCAGCGACAAGACCGTGCCACTCTTTGGGGACGGATCCGCTGAGCCGGCGGCCAACCGGAGCGCGATCCTGGAGTTCATCGTCGAGGACGTGGATGCCGAGTACGAGCGACTTCGCGAACGTGTGGGCGAGGTCGTGACCGAGCCGACGACCATGCCGTGGGGTAACCGCGCGCTGTTGTTCCGCGACCCGGATGGAAACCTCGTCAACCTGTTCACCCCGGTCACGGAGGAGGCCCGTGCCAAGTTTGGCGTCTGACGATGCCACGCGGAGCCTTTCCTGCGTCGCAGCGTTAAGGTGAAGCGTGGTCGCCGATGGCCATATCGACATGGCCGAGGAGCATGAACGCCGGGCTGCCGCGCTGGATGAGCGCGAGAAGGCTCTCGAGCGGCGCGAGGCTGAGGCCGCAAGACGCGAATGGATCGCTGGCAAGAGAGATCGGATCGCTAATCAGCGGGACCGCATCGCGGATGAGCGCGAGCAGCTCGCCGACGAACGCGAGCAGCGCGCGGACGAACGCGAGGGCACGGCGGCGAAACGTGAACGGGAGCGGCTGCAACGCATCACCGAAGGGGTGGAGCGCAGCCAAGCCCGAGCCAGGCGTGAGCAGGCAGACATCTCGCGTGAGATGGCGGACACCGAGCGGGATTACGACCACCCCTAAGGCTGTCGACCGCGCCCGCCTCGTCAGTCGTATCCGTAAATATACTTTTGTGTAATAAATTTGCTGGATATGCGGTCCAAGCCATTTTTTAGCTTACACGTGATGCCTGCCACAAATTTTGTCTTGCTAAGTATCTCGTTGCTAATGTCCCTGGCCATGTTTGTTCTCGCTACGTTGATGTCGCTCATCAACCAGGTTTCCGGGACGCCGTATATTCCGGGCGGAGATTCTCCGGCCGGGACCGACTGTTCCGGTCTTGCTTCCTGGGTTGCCAATGCGGCGACTGACAGGCCGGTTTTTGGAAGTCGTTTTAACACCGGAAATGAAGAATCCGCTTTATTGGCACGGGGCTTCCAATATGGAACCGCCCCGAACGCCTTGGTGATCGGATGGAACGGTGGCCACACCGCGGTCACCTTGCCGGACGGGACCCCCGTATCCAGCGGTGAGCGCGGCGGCGTGCGCATCGGCGGGGCGGGTGCCTACCAGGCCGGTTTTACGCATCACATGTTCCTGCCGATGCCACCGGACGCAGAGATGCTCGCGCCTCCGCCCCCGGACGCACCGCCTCCGCCCCCGGACGCTCCGCCTCCGCCTCCGGACGCACCGCCACCGCCGGACGCACCCCCGCCGCCGGACGCACCGCCCGTTTTGATCGGCATTGTGGATCCCGCGCCGCCGCCTCCGCCGGCGCCCGATTTGCCGCCGGCCGGCGATCCAGGAATTGTGAATTGACCAAAAAACGGATCGCGCGCATGTCGGTTAATGCGGCGGACCGATGCGCAACATTGGTCACATTGCTCGCATTGCGAGCCTGGGAAAAGTGAAATAGGTCCGAACCACGACGGTTTGTGTGCTACATCACTATCCCGGATGCGCAATTGTCACAGCACCACCAATACAAAATCCGCCCGGGCGTCGATGACGATGCCCGGGCGGATTTTGCTGTGCGGGCCGACTGAGAACAAAACTCTATTGGCAGCGACCGTCGGCACGGGCGGCACGTATCCTGACGCTGCGGGCCCACGAGAGTTCCGAGCGGAGGCGGGAGCGGCCATGATCTTCATCGTCGTGAAGTTCGAAACAAAGCCCGAGTGGACCGACCGCTGGCCGGAACTGGTCGCCGCGTTCACGGCGGCCACCCGAGCCGAAGAGGGCAACCTGTGGTTCGAGTGGTCACGCAGCCTCGACAACCCGGCCGAGTACGTCCTGGTCGAAGCCTTCCGCGATGCCGACGCCGGCGGCGCACACGTCAACAGCGATCATTTCCAGCGTGCGATGCGCGAGTTGCCGCAGGCGCTGAAGTCCACGCCCAAGATCATCAGCCAGACGATCGACGCGACGGGCTGGTCGAAGATGGGGGAGATGTCGGTCGACTGACCGATCTAGCCGGGCTGTCCGACGGAGATTGCGATCTCCTCGCCCAGCTGGTTGCCCGGCGCCAGCGGGAGAGTGTCGCCGCTCCAGAACGAGCCCGGGTCGAACGAATGCGCATCCTTGTCCGTGACCAGCAAGCCCATCTCCTCGTAGTTGATCGCCACGGTCTCCGCGCAGTATGCCGTCTCCAGGCTCATCTTGCGCGCTTCCCTACGACGCTGTGTCTGCTCGCGAATCTTCTTATCCACCACCGGAATTCCTCTTACCCAGTCGTTGATGGTCGGCAGCCGACCGCGGAACCACCGGCCGGTCAGCCGGGCGGTGGTCGGGAATGGGGTGCCGTCCATGCGTGCGATGACCCGCAGCAGTTTGTCTTCCTGTTCGCGGCTGGCATAGGGCGTCAGCTGTCGTAGCCAGCACCGCTGCTGGTAGCGATCGGTCCACTGCAGCACGGCCTGACGTAGATCGTGAAGCTGCACGCCGCGATGGTTGCTGCCGGTCCACATGTCGGTGAGCTTGTCGCCCAGCTCGGCGTGCCAGATCAGCGGCGGCAGATCGTCGATGGCTACCGTCATGCCGACGTGGTTCACCGGGGCGTTCGTCAACGTCTGAATGGCGCGATCGGGCCGCGAGCGCCCGCGGAACAACCACAGGTCACCCGTCCGGGTCTCGTTGAGTGCCTGGTCCAGGGTCAGCATGTAATCCCGCCGTCATCGGTCATCGGTGCGCGCCTTTCGGGTTCGCATGCGATCTGGGAGTCGTGACGCCAATGTTTGTGGGCCGCATGTAGATTGCCAGGCCTCCTTTCGGCGAGCGCGAACGCGATCACGCGGCCTATGCAGCCGCCCGCTCCGGTGATCACGGCGGTTTTGTCGCGAAGGGTGTCCATGGCCGTAATAGCCTGTCAACTATGCGCAACATTTGGAAGTGGATCGGCCTGGCCGGCGTCGCCGGCGTCGTCGCCGGCGGTGCGCTGGTGGTGCGCGATCAACGTAAACGGCGGGCCTACACGGCCGACGAGATCCGGGCCAGGTTGCATCAGAGGCTGGCCGACTCCAACCCGGAGGGTTTTCAATCCGAATCGCGTTCGGTCTGAACGCTGAATAAGCGGTAGCTGCCGGAAAAGCCCTTCAGCTCAACCTCGCTGCCCTCGTCGAAGGTGATGTCGTCGCAATCCCTCAGGGCGTGGCGCACCGGTTCGCTCACCAGGATCTGGCCACCGACCGCGTGCGCGGCGACCCGTGCCGCCATCGCCACGTTGCGCCCGAACAGATCGTCGCCGCGGCGCACCGAGCGGCCCATGTGGATGCCGATGCGCACCCGAATTTCCTCGTGCCGCTTACGCTTTGCGTCCCGATGTAGTGCGTCCTGAAGATCTATCCCGCACCGAACCGCCTGCTCGGCCCGGGAAAAGGCGATCATGAATCCGTCGCCCTGGCTCTTCACCACGTGTCCCGAACGCCGTTGCACGAGATCCTGAACCAGCTTGTCGTGCGAACTGATCAGCTTGACCCACGCGCGATCGCCGATGCGTTCGTTGAGCGCGGTGGACTCCTCGATGTCGGAGAACAAGATCACCACGCGGCCGTCCGGCGTGACCCGGGCCAGGTCGGGCCGCTCGACCTCGGCCCAGTCGGCAAGGTCCTCGATCGAACTGCGCACGGCGGCGCCGAAACCCTCCTTGCGCATCAGGTTGGCGGTGTTCCAGACGCGTTTGACGGCCTCGCGACCGCCCGACAGCAGCTGAGTGCGGGCGTCGACTCGCTGTCGAAGGTCGTCGACCTCCCGCCGGCTGCGGGCCAGCAGTTGCCACAGCACCGCGAGCGCGACGGCTTCGACGGCCGCAATCCCGCCCAGCGCGTAGACCGCGATATGCAGCGCATCACCCACGCCAGGAATCCTGCCAAACTCCGCGATCGGTTGTCGGGCCTACCGGCACTGTCTAGGGTTGAGCCCGGACGGCCCCGGGTAGTGCATCTCAAGCGAGCCGATAGGTGACTTTTGGGAGGTTCGGTCTTGGCCGACGACGGAGGTGGTTCGTCAAACCTGCTGGTGATCTTCGGAATTACCGGCGATCTGGCCCGCAAGATGACGTTCCGGGCGTTGTATCGGCTCGAGGCCCGCAAGCTACTGGATTGCCCGATCCTGGGCGTGGCGAGCGACGATATGCCCGTGGAGAAGTTGATCGAGCGGGCGCGCGAATCGATCGGCGACACCGGCGAGAAGATCGACGACGCGGTGTTCGACCGGCTGGCGGGTCGGCTGGATTACCTGCACGGCGACGTCACCGACAGCGCGCTCTACGGCCGCCTGGCCGACATGATCGGCTCGGACTATCGCCCGCTGTACTACTTGGAAATGCCGCCGTCCCTGTTCGCGCCGATCGTGGAGAACCTCGCGAAAGTCGGGCTGCTGGAGCGGGCGCGGGTCGCGGTGGAAAAGCCGTTCGGCCACGACCTGGCCTCCGCCCGCGAGCTCAACGCGCGGCTGCGTGCGGTCCTCGACGAGGACCAGATCCTTCGGGTAGACCACTTCCTGGGCAAGCAACCCGTCCTCGAACTCGAGTGCCTGCGCTTCGGCAACCACGCATTGGCCGAATTATGGGACCGGCGCAGCGTTTCCGAAATCCACATCACCATGGCCGAAAACTTCGACGTCGAGACCCGCGGCAAGTTCTACGACGCGGTAGGCGCCCTGCGCGACGTCGTGCAGAACCACCTGCTCCAAGTGCTGGCGCTGGCGGCGATGGATCCGCCGGTCGGCTCCAGCGCCGACGACCTCAACGACAAGAAGGCCGAGGTTTTCCGCGCGATGCCGGCCCTATCGCCCGACCATTGCGTGCGCGGCCAATATCGCGGCTACACCGACGTCCCGGAAGTGCCGAAGGATTCCCAGACTGAGACCTTCGTGGCGCTGCGCACGGAGATCGACAACTGGCGCTGGGCCGGGGTGCCGATCTTCCTGCGGACCGGCAAGGCGCTGCCGGAGAAGGTCACCGAGGTGCGGTTGTTTCTGCGCCGTGTCCCGGCGCTGGCCTTCCTGCCCGACTGCCGACCCGCGGAGCCCAACCAGATCGTGCTGCGCATCGACCCCGACCCGGGGATGCGTGTCCAGATCTCCGCGCAGGTGGGCGATAGATGGCGCGACATTCACCTGGACTCGTTGTTCGCCGAGGACCTGGGTGAACCGGAGCGACCCTACGAGCGGCTCTTTCAAGCCGCGCTGACCGGCGATCGGCAGCTCTTCGCCCGCATAGACAGCATCGAAGAGACGTGGCGCATCGTGCAGCCCCTGCTGGACAACCCGTCCGAAATCCACCCGTATGACCGCGGTTCGTGGGGGCCCGACGCCGCGCGGTCGCTGTTGCATGGGCACCACGCTTGGCAGGAGCCGTGGATGCCGCGAAGCACGTCCCCAGCACAGTAAGGAGACCCAGGCAAATGCAGCTAGGCATGATCGGACTTGGCCGGATGGGCGCCAACATCGTGCGCCGCGTGGCCAAGGACGGACACGAATGTGTGGTGTACGACCACAATCCCGACGCGGTCAAGGCGATGGCCGGTGAAGAGCGCACCACCGGGGTGAGCTCGCTGGCGGATCTGCGCGACAAACTCGACGCGCCACGCGTCGTCTGGGTGATGGTTCCCGCGGGCACCATCACCACGTCAGTGATCGAGGAGCTGGCCACCACGCTCGAGCCGGGCGACACCGTGATCGACGGCGGGAACTCGTACTACCGAGACGATATCCGTCATGCGAAGACGTTGTCGGACAACGGTATTCACCTGTTGGACTGCGGTACCAGCGGCGGGGTGTGGGGCCGGGAGCGCGGCTACTGCCTGATGATCGGCGGGGACGACGAGGCGTTCGCCCGTGCCGAGCCGATCTTCGCCAGCGTCGCACCTGGCGTGGACGCGGCACCGCGTACGCCGGGCCGCGACGGTGAGGTCGCGCAATCGGAGCAGGGCTACTTGCATTGCGGTCCGTCCGGCGCGGGGCACTTCGTCAAGATGGTGCACAACGGGATCGAGTACGGGATGATGGCCTCACTCGCGGAGGGGCTGAACATCCTGCGCAACGCCGACATCGGGAAGCACGTGCAGGAGGGCGACGCCGAAACGGCGCCACTGTCGAACCCCGAGTTCTATCAGTTCAACTTCGACATCCCCGAGGTCGCCGAGGTGTGGCGCCGGGGCAGCGTCATCGGTTCCTGGCTGCTGGACCTGACCGCCATCGCGCTGCACGAATCGCCTGAGCTGAAGGAGTTTTCGGGACGGGTCTCCGACTCCGGCGAAGGCCGGTGGACCGCCATCGCCGCGATCGACGAGGGTGTCCCCGCGCCGGTGCTAACTACCGCGCTGCAGGCCCGCTTCGCCTCGCGCAGCCTGGACGATTTCGCCAACAAGGCGCTCTCGGCGATGCGCAAGCAGTTCGGCGGTCACGCGGAGAAGCCCGCTAACTAACACGCTCGACGAAAGTCACGACGGCTTCGCTGAAGGCGTCGTTGTCGTCGCCGGCCGCGGTGTGCCCCGCGTTCGACAGTTCGACGAACTCCGCATTGGGCACGGTCGCCAGGAAATGCTTGACGCCCTCGGGGCTGACAACGTCCGAGAGCTTTCCGCGTATCAACAAAACCGGGATTGTCAGTCCCCTGGCCGCCTGCTCGAAGTTCTCGGTGCGTAGCTCGGGGTCGTCGCCGGGCTTGGTCATGAAGGCCGGGTCCCAATGCCAGTACCAGCGTCCGTCACGCAGCCGCAGGTTCTTTTTCAGCCCCTCGGGGCTGCGTGGCTTCTCCCGGTAGGGCAGGTAGGCGGCAACGGCGTCGGCGGCCTGTTCGAGCGATTCGAATCCGTCGAGGCCGCTGAACATGAAATCGCGGATGCGGGCGCTGCCGCCTTTCTCGAATCGCGGTACCACGTCGACGAGGACCAGTCTGGTCACCCGCGCGGGGCCGGCCCGATGGGCGGCAAGGATGCCGGTCAGCCCGCCCATGCTCGCCCCGATTATCGCCACCGGCCGGCCAATGGCATCCAGGACGCGCATCACGTCCGCGGTCAGCGTCTCGACGTCGTAGTCGGCGTCGGGCGCGCGATCGCTGTCACCATGGCCTCGGGAGTCCAGCGCCACGACGTGAAACCCGTCGTCGGCCAGGATTTGGCCCGTGTTTTTCCAGGAAAACCGGTTCTGTCCACCGCCGTGCAGCATCAGGATCGTTGGCCGGTCGGTGGCGCCGCGGTTCCATTCGTCGGCGACCAGAGTGATCCCGCCGGCACCGGAAAATTCGACCGTCGTGGGGCTGCTGCTAACGGCGCTCATTGGCGTCCTCTCGGTAGGTCGTCCTCCGACGTTACCTAGGTTGTCTATTCACCCCCTACCGGGCCCCGCCGCCGATGAGTTTCTGACGCCGTCGGGGTCAATCAACTACACACCCTGCTCTAAGAAGAAGGAGGCGGCATGCCATCGATCACGCCCTCGCTCTGGTTCGACCACAACCTCGAGGACGCGGCCAAGTTCTACACCTCGGTGTTCCCCAACTCGCACATCGAGAGCTTCAACCGCACCACCGACGCCGGACCTGGCGAGCCGGGCACGGTCCTGTCGGGCAGCTTCGTGCTGGACGGCACCCGATTCATCGGGATCAACGGCGGCCCGATGTTCTCGTTCAGCGAGGCGGTGTCGTTCACGATCCATTGCAAGGACCAGGACGAGGTCGACTACTACTGGGATCGGTTGAGCGACGGGGGTGAGGAATCGCAGTGCGGATGGCTGAAGGACCGCTTCGGCCTGAGTTGGCAGATCGTTCCCGACCGACTCTTCGAATTGATCGGCCACCCGGATCGTGTCCGCGCGGCGGCCGCTACCCAGGCGATGTATGGGATGCGCAAGATCGTGATCGCCGACCTGGAGAGGGCAGCGGAGCTCATCCCGTAGGCCGCCCGATCGCCCACCCATCGTCGAGTCGCTCCCGTCTTATATCCGCACGGGTTACGTTGGTCCGTGCGGACGCGCCGAACAGGGAGTCAAGATGGGTGAACCAGGCTGGATCGACGTGCCCGGCCCCGGCGGTGATCTGAAGGCGCTGACCTGGGGTCCGAGCGACGGCCCGATCGCGCTGTGTCTGCATGGCTTCCCCGACACCGCTTACGGATGGCGCAAGATGGCGCCCCGGTTGGCCGAGTCCGGTTGGCGAGTCGTCGCGCCGTTCATGCGGGGGTACGCCCCGTCCGCGATCCCGGCCGACGGCAGTTTTCACGTGGGTGCGTTGATGGACGATGCCCTCCGCGTCCGCGCGGCGGCCGGCGGCACCGAGCGCGATGTGGTGATCGGGCACGACTGGGGCGCGATGGCGGCCACCGGTCTGGCCGCGATGCCCGACAGCCCGTTCGTCAAGGCGGTGATCATGTCGGTCCCGGTGTCCGCGGCATTCCGCCCGCTGGGCCGGGTGACCGAGCGCGGCCGCCTGGCCCGCCTGCTATCACGTCAGCTGCTGCGCAGCTGGTACATCTTCTACTTCCAATTGCCTTGGCTGCCAGAGCGTTCCGCGTCCTGGGTGTTACCGCTGCTGTGGCGGCGGTGGTCGCCCGGCTATCACGCGGACGAGGATCTGCGCCACGTCGACGCCGCGATCGGGACCGCCGAGAGCTGGCGCGCGGCGCTGGGACCATACCGGGCGCTGCGAAACACCCGAGCACCGCAGCGGTACGCCGAGTTGAACCGGCTCTGGACCGAGGCACCCATCCTGCCGAGTTTGTATCTCCATGGCCGCGACGACGGTTGCATGACATCGGCTTTCACGCACTGGACGGAAAAGGCGCTCCCCGCCGGCAGCGAGGCGGCCATCGTCGAGCACGCCGGTCACTTTCTGCAGCTGGAACAGCCCGACAAAGTCGCCGACTCAGTGCTCGCGTTTATCGGCCCATCCGGCTGAAGCCGTGTCGGCGCACCGCATGGCGGCCGTCGATGCCCAGTTCTATTGGATGTCGGCCAAACTGCCCAACGATCAGTTCCTGCTCTACGCATTCGACGGTGCGCCGGCCGATCTCGGGCATGCCGTCGAAGAGCTGCGCCGTCGTGCTGCTGCCTGCGCGGAGCTGCGGATGAGGGTTGAGGATGGCAGCCGAATGACGTACCCGCAGTGGGTGCCGGCGGCCGTCGGACCGGAGCGGGTGGTTTGTCACGACTTGGCCGACCAAAGCTGGCGCGGCTGCCTGGCGGCCGTCGTCGCGCTCGCCGAACACCAGCTCGACATCCGCCGGATGCCCTGGCGGATGGACGTCTTCACGCCGGTGCGCGGGATTCCGGGCGTCGCCGGACCGGGCTCCGTCGCGGTCATGCAGGTCGCGCACGCGCTGGGCGACGGCGCCCGCGCCTCGGCGATGGCGGCCTGGTTGTTCGGCCGGTCGGCGCCGGTGCCCGGGGTGACACGGCCGCGGGCGGGTTTTCTGCCGTGGCGGGCGGTCGACGCGGCCCGCACCCATCGGCGGCTGGTCCGCGATACCCGGGCCGGACTCGTGGCGCCGGGGGTCGGCTCCCGGCCGCCGCTGCCCACCAATGAACGCCCTGACGGCGTCCGCTCGGTGCGCACGCTGGTGCGCCACCGCTCGCAGGTGCCCGGGCCGACCGTCACGGTCGGGGTGCTGGCGGCGGTTTCCACGGCGCTATCCGCGTTCCTGGGCGACACCGCCGAGTCGCTGGGGGCCGAGGTGCCGATGGCTAAACCCGGTGTGCCGCATGCCCATAACCATTTCAGTAACGTCGTTGTCGGGCTGTATCCCGATCTTGACCCGAACGCGCGCATCGAGCGGATCGCGGCCGACCTGGCCAACGGCCGGCGTCGCATGGAGCACCCGGCCACGCGCTCCGCCGACCGGGCGTTCGCGGCGGTGCCCGCTCCACTGCTGCGCTGGGGCATTTCGCAATTCGACGCCGACGCCAGGCCGACGCGGGTGGCTGGCAACACGGTGGTGTCCAGCGTCAATCGCGGCCCCGTGGATCTGAGTTTCGGGGGTGCGCCGGTGGTGTTGACGGCCGGCTATCCGGCGCTGTCGCCGGCGATGAGCCTGACGCACGGCGTGCACGGCATCGGCGATACCGTCGCGATCAGCGTGCACGCCGCGGAGTCGGCCTTTCGGCAGGGGGCCGGCGTCGACGCCTACCTGCAACTGCTCGACGCGGCGCTGTGAGCTATTGCGCGTCGCCGGATCTTGCCGCTTGTTCGCGGGTCAGGCCGACGGCGCCGATCAGCTCCTCGTGCAGTTCGAACCACACGGTGTGGTAGGAGTCGATGAGCGGCCTGGTCAACCAGGCGCTCTCGCCGTCCTTGACTTTGCCCAGTGCCGCAAGCAGTTTCGACGAATAGGCCGTCAGCCGCGGTAGCTGCCTGGCGGCCGCGTCGATGATCGGAACCACCCGGGCGTGCACGTCGTCCAGGCGGGCCAGCACCGCGGCGTCGTATTCGGCGTCGTCGTGGGTGTTGGGCTCGCCGCCCGGGCCGCCTTTCAGCTGCCAGTCGGTGACCACCGCCTTGAAATCGGCGTTCACGGAACGAAAGTCGTCGTAGGCGGCGGCCATTGCGGCCGAGTCGATGCCCTTTCGCTCCTCGGTGAGCAGCTGCTCCAGCCGGGCGCGGCCGCTGGAACTGAGCTTCAGCGTCGCGCCGTCGACCAACAAGCCCGACGCTGTCAGCCGTTCGACGGTGGTGGTGACGCCGTCGAGCTCTTCGCCCAGCGTCTTCGCCAGGTCAGGGGGACCCACCCGGCCCTTTAGTCGGACCGCTTGCAGCACAGCCAATTCCGTCACTGGCCCGCCAACTTCAACGCGGTCAGCATGACGATCAGCGGGGTCGTCGACACCACGTCGCTGTGCCCGGCGTCCAGGGCCCCGCGCACCGCGGCCTCGGAGGTGTCGTCCAGCCTCGGGTGGTCGCCGGTGGTGTGGGCGCGCAGCGGGGCGATCGCTCGTGCGATGTCGGCCAGTTCGCGCAGCTCGGGCGTATCGGCCTCCGACCACGCGGAAAGTGTCAGATTGCCTTCGCGCACTTCGCCTTCGTTGCCGTCGACGGTGATCTGCCTGCCGGCCAGCTCCGCCGCGACTCCGCGGCCGCAACCCACCACGGCCACCCGGCCCAGTTCGCGGCTCACCACCGCGGCGTGGCTGGCCGCCCCGCCCACTTCGGTGACGATGCCTTGTGCGGCCAGCATGCCCCGGACATCTTCGGGCCTGGTGTGATCGCGCACCAGGATGACCGGCTCCCCCCGGTCTGCGGCATCCAGTGCCGCGTCGACGTCGGTGTACGCCTTGCCCGATACCACGCCGGGACAGGCGGGTAAGCCGGTCGCCAGAAGCGGTGCGGCCAAACGTGTTTCGGGCTGCAGCGCCGGACGCAGCAGGGCCTCGACGTGCGCCGGCGTCACCCGTCGCACCGCCTCGGTGTCGTCGATGAGCCCCTCGCGCCGCAGTTGCAGCGCCAGCCGCACCGCCGCCTGCGCCGAGCGCTCGGCCGCCCGTGTCTGCAGCAGCCACAACTTGCCTTCTTCGACGGTGAACTCGATCTCTTGTACGTCGGATCCGAGCCGCTCCAGGCTGCGGGCGGCGTCCATCAGCTCGTCGTAGACGTCCGGTTGCTCCGCGCGCAATGCGGTGATCGGTTCGACGTCGACGAGCCCGGACACCACGTCGTCGCCCTGGCCGCCGGGCAACCATTCACCGAACGGTTCGTCGGCGCCGGTGATCGGATTGCGCGAAAACACTGCCCCCGCACCGGAATTGGGGCCCTGATTTCCGAACACCATGGCCTGCACCACCACGGCGGTCGTTGCCCGGTCGTCCAGGCCGTAGTGGGCGCGATAGGCGACCGCGCGCGGTGAATTCCACGAGGCGAACACGGCTTCGATGCCCGCGCGCAACTGCGCGTGCGCGTCGGCGGGTAGGGGTCCTGCGGTATCGCCCACGGTGCGTTGGAAGGTGGCCGTGAACCGCCGGCGGGTGTCGCGGGCGAACTCGGGCGTCGCCTGCGCGGCGAGTGCCCGCTCCACGGCGTCGTTCATACCCAGGTTCAGGATCGTGTCCATCATGCCGGGCATGGAGTGTGTGCCTGCCGAGCGCACGCTCACCAGCAGCGGGTGCGGGCCCCGCCCAAAGGTGCGCGAGGTCTCGGTCTCCAGCCGGCCGATCCCGTCCAGCACGTCGTCCCAGATGGCATCCATCGTCGCCGCCCGGTCGGCGTGATACTTCAGGCCCACCGTGGTGGTAATGCAGAACGCGGGCGGTACGGGCAACTTCTGCCGGCGCATCACGTCGATGCCGTGGCCCTTGTTGCCCAGCAGCTCGCGCGGGAGATTCGCGTCGCCGTCGAGCAAGACGACCGCCACGGTGCACCCCCTCGTCATGCGGCCCGCCCCCGGTGGGACCTTCCCAGCAGGCCTCGACGAGTATGTCAGGACGCTCCGCGCAGCAGTCCGAAGCCAAAGTTCGTGCCGAACCCGCGACGTAGCGCCAGGTGGATCCAGAGCAGCCCGTAGGGCTCGAGGAGTCGTGCCAGCGTCAGGTCGCCGACGTCGACGGTCTCGAAGCCGAGTTCGGCGACCAGCCCGGCGGTCACCGACCTGGCCGCGTCGTCGTCGCCGCAGACGAACATCACCGGTTGGCCCGGCAGTTGTGGTGCGTCCATCATCGGGAAACCGATCTGGTTCATCGCCTTGCAGACCCGGGCGCCGGGCGCCCACTTCGCGACTTCCTCCCCGCCCGAGGTGGTGTGCCCGACTTCTAATGCCGTGACGTCGGGGGTCAGCGGGTTGGTGCAGTCGATGAGCACTTTGCCGGTGAGGTCGCCGCAGCCCTGCACCGCCGACTGCGTGGTCTGCCACGGCGTGCACAGCACGACGACATCGGCGGCGGCCGCGGCGGATTCGTTCGTCTCGACGCCGCCGAGTTCGGCGTATTTCGGGTCGTCGGGGTTGCGGACACCGAATGTGACCTGGTGGCCACGGTTGCGCCAGGCGGTACCCAACGTGGTGCCGACATTGCCGGCGCCGATGATCGCGATCTTGATGTCGGACTCCTTCCCGTGCAGGAACGCTACTCGCAAACGGGACTGCCCCATGATCTAGGTTTGCAGCTATGAATGTGTATGACGTCGGGTTACTGATCCTGCGGCTGGTGCTGGGACTGACACTCGCCGCGCATGGCTTCAACAAATTCTTCGGCGGCGGCCGGATACCGGGCACCGCCCGATGGTTCGAGAGCATCGGCATGAAGCCCGGTAAGTTCCACGCCGCCGTGGCCGCCACCACGGAGGTCTCCGCCGGACTCGGGCTGGCCGCCGGGCTGCTTACCCCGATCCCGGCTGCGGGCTTCGTGTCGCTGATGCTGGTCGCGGCGTGGACCGTGCATCGCCCCAACGGCTTCTTCATCGTCAAGGAGGGCTGGGAGTACAACCTGGTGCTGGCGGTCAGCGCCGTGGTGGTGGCGACGCTGGGCGCCGGGCGGCTCAGCCTGGATTGGCTGATCTTCGGAAAGAACTGGCTCGACGGATGGCCAGGCCTGGTGCTGTCCGTAGCGCTCGGCCTCGGCGGGGCCATCGGCCAGTTGCTGATCTTCTACCGCCCCCCTGCAAAGCAAGCCGGGTAAGTCGTCACGCCGGCGTTGGCGAGGCGACCGCCTCGGTATCGAGTGCCATCACCTCGGCCGCCGCGCGTTCGCCGGAGCGGATCGCGCCGTCGATCCAGCCACACATGATCGCGGAGCTCTCCGTCCCGGCCCAGTGGACGCGGCCGCATGGCTCGCGCAGGGTGTATCCGAACTCGGTGAGCACGCCCGGCGGGGCGTGGCCGATCATCCCGCCGCCGGAGTAGCGCTCGGTGGTCCAGTTCTGCTCGTGGAATTCCAGCGGCGCTTTGGCCTTGCTGCCGAACCGGTCGACGAGTTCGCCGATGACGATCGCTTTCCGTTCGGCCTCATCGAGCTTTGTCAGCCGGCGCGCCGCCGGCCCTTCGGTGATGACGCACATGACCCCGGGGTTACCGGTATCGGTGCACGCATCGATGGTCAGGGAGGCCGGGGTTCCCGGCGCGGCCGACTGGCCGGACAGCCCATCGGCGCGCCAGAACGGCTCGTCATAGATGGCCGAGATCTTGATGACCGCGCCGCTTGGCATCCGCTGATGCAGCAGCGCCCGATCCACCGGCAGCATCGGCTCGTAGACGATCGAGCTGGCGACCGCCAACGGTATCGCCACGATGGCCCGCCGAGCCCGCACCGTCAAACCGTCAGCGCTCACGGTCACGCCGTCGTCGTCTTGGCTGATCTGCCGGACCGGCTGCGAAAGGTGCAGCGCGTCGCCCAGTGCGGCCACCATCGGCCGGTGCAGGGCGCCCATCCCACCCACCGGCCGGGCTTCCTGCGCGCCGCCCTTGACTGAAATGACGAAGGTTGCACCCCCGCCGGAGGATCCCATTTGGGTCAGCGCCCACAGCAGCGACGTCTCCGACCCCGCCGAGGTGTAGGTGCCGGCCAGCACCATGTCGAGCATCTCGCGGGCTTGTTTGGACATGGTGTTGTTCGCGATCCATTCACCCACCGTGATGCGGTCCCACTCGGCGGCGTGCTTTGCCTCCCACGGCGCTTCGAGCGGGATCGATTTGCACATCTTGTCGAACGAGAGCAAACCGATGCCAAGGTTGGTGACGGCCCAGGGGCTCATCGTCCACGGGATCGTCCCGCCATAGCGGTGCTTCTTGCCGCCGACGATCATCATCGCGTCACCGTCGAGGTGCTGTTTGTATTCCGGCACACCGAATTCGCCCATCAGCGCGTAAATCCGGTCCTGGCCCGGCCCGATCCAGGCGCCGCCGCGGTCGATCCAGGTGCCGTCGTCGCGAGTGACGGTGAAGGTTCGACCGCCGACCCGGTCGCGCGCCTCCAGCAAGGCCACCGAGCGGCCCGCCTGCTTCAGCCGGAACGCGGCCGTCAAACCCGCGAAACCCGCTCCGACTACGCAATAATCGACGTCCGCCATGACGGCTCCTCACCTAGCCCGCCCCAGCAGCAAACTACACCGATCGCCATGAGGCGGAGTTCCGTTCGCGCGGAATTCATTCACGGCTTTCGTATCGACCTACATGCGATCGAGGCTCTGGAATCCGGGGTCTCCGAACCAATGCGTCTTGAGGTCTAGGGTGGCCTGACCGACGCCGGCCGGGTCGTAGCGTTTCGCGATCTCCAGCAGCCCGAAATAAGCCCAGCCGTTTCCGGGATACGTCCCTACAGGGATTTCGCCAGGCCGGGTGGTCGGGGGCCCATCCAGGCTTTCCAGCAGCAGCCGCTTGGCCTCGTCCAGAGACGGCTTCCACTCCTTCGCTCCGGGACCGATCGCATCCGCCTTTTGGATCAGGACCGAGGCCACGGTCTGACGCGTGGGGTAGAGCCACAACGGAGGCTCGTAATAGCCCAATTTTGTGTCAATATCTAGAGCGCGTCGAGCCCAGGCCTCTGCATCGGCCCACCTCGTGCCATCGCCTCGCTTTGCGTCGAAGACGGCCATTCGCGCACGTCCTAGGTAATTGAGGATCGAGGCTAGGCATAGGTCCTTATCGCGGGGGAGCCGCACGTTGGGATCGCAATCCTCGTTCGTTTCGGTCTTGCGTGCGGCGCTGCGAATTTTGCTGAGGTCGTCATAGAACCGGTCGGCGGTCTCCGTGGGCTTATTTCCGTCCCAGATATCCGCCATCATTTGCGTAAAGTGATAGGCGAGGTTAGCAATCGGCTGCTGCTCGAAAGGATCGGGCTCCGCGAATTTACGAATATCCGCCGTGGTGGAGAAATTCAGCTTTGCGAGGTAGTAGACAGTGCGATATTTCTCCGCCCGGAGTCCATTTCCACTATCCGGCAGCGATTGGAACAGCTTTTTCGAGTAACGGTCGATGTCCCTGTCTGGGGTGTCACCGCTCAGAACGGCAGCAGCGAGTAAGAGATGCATATTATGGGGATAATATTCATATTTGTAGCGGTCACCATCTGGGCGGTACAAATTCGGCTCCTTGGCGAAATACGCGTCGTCTGCCTCGATGGCTGCCTTGTTGGCCGTGATCGCGTCCTGCATGTCCCCGATTCGGTAGTAGATGTGTGACGGCATGTGGACCAGATGGCCCGCGTTCGGCGCCAATGGCGTCGGCGGCGCCAACAGGTCGGCGTGTTGTCTTGCGACGACGGGGGTCCACGACCCCTCCATCAGATGGATATAAAAGTGGATGGGCCCTTCGTTTTGCATATATAAGGGGAGGTTCAGGGCCTTCTCTAGTTGCTTCTGTGCATCCGTGACCTCGTTGGAGACGGGCTTTCCGACGTTGTCCCAATATCTCCAAGGCGTCAGGTTCATGACGGAGTCGGCGAAGAGCGTGACGACGTTAGGGTCATTGCTACCGAACCCGTTCAGTACTTTTACCATCCCTCTGTAATAGGCTAGGTTGCGATTCTTCTGGCATTTTTTTTCGTCCTGACCGCTGCAATCCTGGTTGCGCTCCAGTAAAGCGTCAATAATCGCTCGATCCTTTGGGCTTGGATTAGCTTTCTCAGCTCTATGGAGGACGGCAATCGCTTGCGTTCGATCATACGGCGATTGTTCCAACTCATTGATGTCTACTCCAAGAGGGAGAGCTTGGGCCCAATAACATGCGGAGCAGGGCACGTTACTATTCTCGGCCTCATTCGCCGCTTCGTGGAATGCGCGATAGGATTCCCGGCTGTTGAAAGCGAAGAAAAATCGCAGTCCCTGATCAAAATACGCCTGGCCAGCCGGCACGTCCCAATGCGCGCTTCCGATCCCGGCATAGCGCGGCGGCACGGGATCGTTCTTTGCCAGTAAGTACAAGGAACAGGGCGGAGTCTCTTCGGCCATCCCCATTGGGTCGGTACCCTGGCCCGCAGCGGGTTGCGTCATGGCATCTTCGGCCGGGCCCTGGCAGGTATCTGTCGGCTCGAAAGGCGAGCAGGACGGGGCGACGGTGAAACCGACAATAATTGCCGCTGCCGACACTCTGTTCCGGAATATTTTGAACATGATTTCCCTCGCACCGTATCGGCAACTTATTGGGACGAATGGCATGCTATTCCGCAACGCGCCGCGGCGTCGCGATACGACAGAACCGCTTCGCGGAAATCCGTCCCGCCGGTCGATCCAAACGGTTGACGAATACGGCAAGCTGCTGCCGCTTTGCATAGGGTGCGGATGATGATGGTGCATACCGTCCGGACGCGGCGCAGCTCCGATGACTTTCCGCGCGCCGAACATCTGGCCGCCAAGATCGCCGAGGTCGCCGCCGATCCGGTTGCCGTCGAGCCGGATACCGCGGAGATGGTGGCGAATCGGATCATCGACAACGCCGCCGTCAGCGCCGCGGCCGTGTTGCGCCGTCCGGTCGCCGTGGCCCGCGTGCAGGCGCTGGCCCATCCCGCGCGGCCGGGGGCTGCGGTCTTCGGCGTTGGGGGCGGTTATTCGGCCGAATGGGCGGCGTGGGCCAACGGCGTCGCCGTGCGCGAGCTCGACTTCCACGACACGTTTCTGGCCGCGGAATACTCGCATCCCGGCGACAACATCCCGCCGCTCGTCGCGGTGGCGCAGCAGCTCGGCGTGCCCGGTGCCGACCTGGTGCGCGGCGTGGCGACCGCATATGAAATCCAGATCGGCCTGTCGCGCGGAATCTGCTTGCACGAGCACAAGATTGACCATGTCGCGCATCTCGGACCCTCGGTGGCTGCCGGTCTGGGAACCATGCTTCGGCTCGACACCGAGACCATTTACCACGCGATCGGACAAGCGCTGCACCTGACTACGAGCACCCGCCAATCCCGCAAGGGCCTGATCTCCAGCTGGAAGGCGTTCGCGCCGGCGCACGCGGCAAAGATCGCCATCGAGGCGGTCGACCGGACGATGCGCGGCGAGCGCTCACCGGCGCCGATTTGGGAGGGCGAGGACGGCCTGATCGCCTGGCTGCTGGGTGGACCCGAGCGCGAGTATCACGTGCCGCTGCCCGCTCCCGGCGAGCCGAAGCGGGCCATCCTGGACAGCTACACCAAGGAGCATTCGGCGGAGTACCAGAGTCAGGCGCCGATCGACATGGCACGGCGGCTGCGCCAGCGCTTAGGCGATCTCGACGAGGTCGCCTCGATCGTGCTGCACACCAGCCACCACACCCATGTGGTGATCGGGACGGGCTCCGGCGATCCGCAAAAGTTCGACCCCGATGCGTCACGGGAAACGCTGGACCACTCGCTGCCCTACATCTTCGCCGTCGCACTGCAGGACGGCGCCTGGCATCACGAACGCTCCTACGCGCCGGCGCGGGCCCACCGGCGCGACACCGTCGAACTGTGGCGCAAGATCTCCACCGTCGAAGACCCCGAATGGACCCGCCGGTATCACTCGACGGATCCGGCCTTCGGTGCGCGGGCGGAGGTGACGCTCAAGAGCGGCGAGGTGATCTCCGACGAGCTGGCCGTCGCCGACGCACATCCGTTGGGGGCGCGGCCTTTTCGGCGCCCGCAGTATATGCAGAAGTTCTCCGACCTAGCCGACGGCATCGTGGAGCCGGCCGAGCAGCGTAGGTTCTTGTCCGCGGTGGAATCGCTGGCCGAGCTCGAGGCCGTGGATGCGCTGAACGTGGTGGTCGACCCGCGGATGCTGGACACCGCGCCGGTCATCCCGCCGGGAATCTTCGGCTGAGTTGGATTGTGCTGCCTTGGCTTTGGGGCTAAGGCGTGGAAGGTCCGCCGTACTGCCACACCAGCGTGTGGTCGCCGGTCATCGTCGGGTTGCACCACATCATCCGGGCGTTGGCGTCTTTGGTGGTCGCGTGCAATACCGTGCACGCGTCGCCGGGTGCCGGTGGGTCGGCGCGGGCGGTACCGACCGCGGCGGCGAAGGCGACCGGTGCCACGGCAGCGATCAGCGCCGCGATGCCGTATCGAAGTTTGCTCATGATGGATGTCTCCCCAGGACATGCCGACCCGACCTCACCGTATCCGGCGAGAGAGCCACAGGCAAAGGATTCTTCGCCCCTACCCAAGCCACGCGCCTAGAACGCGTTCTAATCTGTCAAACCATGGGATTTCTCAAGCCTGATCTGCCGCAGATCGACATGGCCGAGTGGAGCAAGGGCACCCGCAGCGAGAAGATGCGCCCGATGGCCAGGCACTGGGCCGAGGTGGGCTTCGGCACACCGGTCGCACTGCACCTGTTCTACGTCGTCAAAATCCTTCTTTACATCCTTTTTGCGTGGTTGTTTGCCTCGGCCACCAACGGAATCGGCGGCTTCACCAACGTCGCGTCGTGGTGGTCGGAACCGATCGTTTTCGAGAAGGTCGTGCTCTACACGATGCTCTTCGAGGTGATCGGGCTGGGCTGCGGCTTCGGTCCGCTGAACAACCGGTTCTTCCCGCCCCTGGGCTCGATCCTGTACTGGATGCGGTTCGGCACCATCCGGTTGCCACCGTGGCCGGATCGTGTGCCGGGAACCAGCGGAACCAAGCGCACCCCGTTCGATGTCGCGCTATACGCGCTGCTGTTGCTGGTGACGCTGAGGGCGCTGTTCTCGGACGGCACCGGGCCGGTGCCCGAATTGGGCACGACGATCGGGTTGCTCCCGACGTGGGAAATCGTGACGATCCTGCTCCTCGTAGGCGTGCTGGGGCTGCGCGACAAGGTGATCTTTCTCGCCGCTCGCGGCGAGGTGTACGTGACCATGACGGTGACGTTCTTGTTCGGGGGCGTCGACATGATCGTCGCCGCCAAGCTGGTGTTCCTGGTGATCTGGATGGGCGCGGCGACGTCGAAGCTCAACAAGCACTTCCCGTTCGTGATCTCCACGATGATGTCCAACAACCCGCTCATGCGGCCCCGGTGGCTGAAACGGCGCTTCTTCGAGAAGTTCCCCGACGACCTGCGGCCGGGGCTGCTGTCGCGGCTGCTCGCTCACCTGAGCACCGCCATCGAGATGTTGGTCCCGTTGCCGCTGTTCTTCTGCCACGGCGGCTGGCCGACCACGATCGCGGCCATCGTCATGGTGTGCTTCCATCTGGGAATCCTGGTGTCCATCCCCATGGGGGTGCCGCTGGAGTGGAACGTCTTCATGATCTTCGGTGTGTTGTCGTTGTTCGTCGCCCATGCCCGCTTGGGATTGGGCGACCTAAAACACCCTGTGCCGGTGGCGATCCTGTTCGTCGTCATCGCGGGCATCGTCGCGCTGGGCAACCTGTTCCCGCGCAAGATTTCGTTCCTGCCGGGCATGCGCTATTACGCCGGAAACTGGGACACCACGCTGTGGTGCATCAAGCCGTCAGCCAACGACAAGATCGGTAGGGGCATCGTGGCGATCGCGAGCATGCCGCAGGCTCAGCTGGAGCGCTTCTACGGCAGCCCGGAAGCCGCGCAGATCCCGATCTACATGGGGTACGCGTTCCGCGGATTCAACACCCACGGCCGCGCGCTGTTCACCTTGGCGCACCGCGCGATGGCCGGCCAGAACGAGGACGACTACGTCATCACCGACGGCGAGCGGATCTGCAGCACCGCCATCGGCTGGAACTTCGGCGACGGCCACATGCACAACGAACAACTGATCGCCGCGATGCAGGAGCGCTGTCACTTCGAGCCGGGCGAAGTGCGTGTGGTCCTGCTCGACGCGCAGCCCATCCACAAGCAGACCCAGGAGTATCGCCTAGTCGACGCCGCCACAGGCGAATTCGAGCGCGGCATCGTCCGGGTCGCCGACATGGTGACCCGCCAACCCTGGGCCGACGACGTCCCAGTCCAGGTGCTGTCGGACGAGGCGCGCCAGGCGTAACGCCAGGGCGAAATTTCGGGCTAAAAGCCGCCGTGGTGTTACGCCCGTGGAGTCAGGCCGACGCTCGGACTTCCCGCGCCGCGGCGACCATGTTTCGCAGCGACGCGGTGACCTCGTCGACATTGCGCGTCTTCAGCCCACAGTCGGGATTGACCCAAAGCCGTTGTGCCGGAACGGCGCGCAGCGCCGCACGCAACGACTCGGCCATCTCGCCTTCGCTCGGCACTCGCGGCGAGTGGATGTCGTAGACGCCCGGACCCACGCTGTTGGCGAAGCCGGCGGCGTTCAGGTCGTCCAGCACCTCCATGTGTGAGCGCGCCGCCTCGATGGACGTGACGTCGGCGTCAAGGTCGGCGATGGCCCCGATGACATCGCCGAACTCTGAGTAGCACAGGTGCGTGTGGATCTGCGTCGAGTCGGCGACCCCGGACGTAGCCAACCGGAAAGCGCCTACGGCCCAACGCAAGTACTCGTCCTGCTCGGCGCGACGCAACGGCAGCAGCTCGCGCAGCGCCGGCTCGTCGACCTGGATGACGGCGATACCCGCGTCCTGCAGATCCACGGTCTCGTCCCGAATCGCCAGGGCCACCTGGTTGGCGGTGTCGGCCAGCGGCTGGTCGTCGCGCACGAACGACCAGGCCAGGATGGTGACCGGGCCCGTCAGCATTCCCTTCACCGGCTTGTCGGTCAGGGACTGCGCGTAGGTGATCCACTCGACCGTCATCGGATGGGTGCGCACCACGTCGCCGTACAGGATCGGTGGCCGGACGCAGCGGCTGCCGTAGGACTGCACCCAGCCGTTCTGCGTGGCGAAGAAGCCCTCGAGCTGCTCGGCGAAGTACTGCACCATGTCGTTGCGCTCCGGCTCGCCGTGCACCAGCACGTCCAGGCCGAGTTGTTCCTGCAGGGCGATGACGTCGGCGATCTCCTTGCGCATCTTGCCGATGTACTCGGCCTCGTCGATCTCGCGGGCCCGAAAAGCCGCGCGCGCCTTGCGGATTGCCGACGTCTGCGGGTAAGAGCCGATCGTCGTGGTCGGCAGCGGGGGCAGGTGTAGCCGCGCCTCCTGGCTCGCGCGGCGCGCGGCCGCCTCACCGCGATGGGTGCCCGACGCGACGATCGAGTCGATCCGCGCCCGGACTTGTCCGTTGTGCAGCCGTGGGTCGCCGCGACGGGAGGCGACGGCGGCGTTGGACGCCGCGATCTCGTCGGCGACCGTGTCGCGTCCGTCGTGCAGCGCCCGCGCCAGCGTCACTACCTCGGCGACCTTCTCCCGCCCGAAGGCCAGCCAGCCGCGCAGGGCATCGTCGAGCTCGGTTTCCGGCTCCAGCGAGTACGGCACATGCATCGTCGAGCACGACGTCGACACCGCGACATGGGCCGCGGAGCCGAGCAGGGTCGCCAGTTTGCCCAGCGCGGCCTCCAGGTCGGTGCGCCAGACATTGCGTCCGTCGACGATGCCGGCCACCAGGGTCTTGCCGGCCAATTCCGGGATGCCGGCCGCGGCCGTGTCGGCGCCGGCGACCAGGTCGACGCCGATCGCCTCGATGGGTGTGCGGGCGAGCCCCGCCAGGGACGCGCCCGGGTCGCCGAAGTAGGTCGCGACGTGGATCGCGGGGCGGTTGCTCACCGAGCCCAGCGCGTCGTACACGGTCTCGGCCAGCGCGGGCGCGTCGGGGGAGATGTCGGTTACCAGCGCCGGCTCGTCGAACTGCACCCACTGCGCGCCGTTGTCGGCGAGCAGCGACAGCAGCTCGGAGTAGATCGGGACCAGCTCCTGCAGCCGCTCGATCGGTGCGCCGCCGCCGTTGACGCCCTTGCTCAACAGCAGGAAGGTCACCGGCCCGATGACCACCGGACGCGCCGGAATGCCTTGTCCGAGCGCCTCTTTCAGCTCGGAAAGGACCTTGTCCGGGTTCAGCGCGAACCGGGTTGCGGGCTCGATCTCGGGAACCAGGTAGTGGTAGTTGGTATCGAACCACTTGGTCATTTCCAGCGGCGCGACCTCGTCATTGCCACGCGCGGCGGCGAAGTAGCGGTCCAGCTCATCGGGGACGTCCGCGGCCCTGGCCGGTAGGGCGCCGAGCATGACGGCCGTGTCGAGCATCTGGTCGTAGTACGAGAAGGTGTTCACCGGCACCGAATCCAGGCCGGCGGCTGCCAGGCTTGCCCACATGTCGTGGCGCAATGTGGCGGCGACGGACTCCAATTCCGATCGGCTGGTGCGTCCGGCCCAGTAGCCTTCGGTCGCGCGCTTGAGTTCGCGTTTCGGGCCGATGCGCGGCGAGCCGGTAACCGTGGCGGTGAATGGTGGACTACTTACCAAGTGAGTCACGATGTCGTCCTTCATTCGACGGTTTGGCACACCAACCGCAACGGCCACGGCCAAACGCCCATTCCACGAGGCGATGAGCCCGCCGGACACGGCGCGCCCGGCACAGCCGGCAGGTCTTCGGACTCGCAGGCGCGCACTGTCGTGGTGCTCCTACGGGCTTACCGCTGCGGGACTGTCCCGGACTTTCACCGGGTTCCCTCTCGCGACGCGTGTCTAACATGCCTCGCTCGATGCCGGCGCGTCAGTCGGCCAGCGCCTCCGCGATGGGCACTTCGCCATTGTTGAATCCGATGGTGCGGCGGATGGTGGAGTCGTCTGCCAGCGCGGCCGCGACGACGAGCGCGACGTCGGCTCGCGACACCTCACCATTGCCCTTGCCGATCGCGATCCGGCCGGTGGCGGGTTCGAGGGTGAGCCGGCCCGGTCCCAGCACCGTCCAGTCCAGCGCGCTGGAGCGCAGATGGGCATCGGCGGCGGCCTTGGCCTCGGCGTATGCAAAGAACGGATTATCTTGCGATACACCATGATCCGGGCCGGCACCGAAGTACGACACCATCACGAACCGCGGCACGCCCGCCTGCCCGGCCGCATCGATGGCCCGGATCGCGGCGTCGCGATCGACGGCATAGGTGCGTGCCGGATTGCCACCGCCGGCTCCGGCGGAGAAGACGACCGCGTCGTGCCCGCTCAGCAATTCGGCAAGCGCGGGGGTATCCAGCTGCTCGATATCGGCCACCACCGGCTGGGCGCCGGTGGCCGCGACGTCGTCGGAGTGCTCGGGATTGCGGAAGACCGAGGTCACCTCGTCGCCACGCTCGGAGAGGATGTGGGCCAGCTGCAGCGCGACCTTGCCGTGGCCGCCGATGATGACGATGCGTGCCATGCCCCGACGGTACTGCGTTTGCGCCGAGCGCCCGGCTGGCCGGGCAGTCGCGGCTTTGCGCCCGGCTGGCCGGGCACTCACGGCTGAGCGAGGCTTGGACTATGCGGCGATCCGCTTCGCCCGGCTACGCCGCGCTCGCGATCGCCCCTAGAGTTTTACCCGCCCCATGATCAGGTCGATGATCGGCTTGCCGGGCGGGTAGGCGCCCGTGAGCGACGCCATCGTGTGCCCGTAGTCCACCAGGAGCGTGATCCCGCTGATGCCGAACGCGGCGGCGCTGTTGAGGAAGCACATGACATCGCCCATTTGCTCCGGGGTATGCACTTTGGAGCCGGTCTCGTCGCGGTAGTCCTGCGCGAAGGTGAGCCATAGGTCGGCGTTGGCCTGGGCCAGCGGGGTATCGGTGGGGCCCGGGCAGATCGCGTTGATGCGGATGCCCTTCTTCAGCAGCGGATAGCCCTGCGTGGCCACGTAGGCGTTGACCACCTTCTTGGAGAAGCCGTAGTGGATGATGCCTTCCGATTCGTGCGCTTTGACCCAGTCCTGGGCCGTCGCGAAGTCCGGCGTGGCCAGGAACTCGTTCAGCAAGTCCAAGTCGTTCTCCCAGCCCATGCCGGCGACCGAGGAGATGAAGCAGATCGCCGCGCCCGAGGGAAGCTGGTTCTTCTCGAGCAGGCGCTCGAGCAGGTACCGGTGGCCGAGGAAGTTGATCGCCATCAGGTCCGTCGTTCCCTCCGCAATGCCGGCGGCCGAAAACACGGCGTGGACCGGGCCGTCCAGCTGCTCGAGCGCGGCGTCGATCGACGCGGGATCGCGCAGGTCCACCTGGATGGACTTGGCGACGTCGTAGTTCACCGGCGCGTAGTCCATCACGATGACCTCGGCGCCGAGCTCGCCCGCCGACTTGGCCGCCGCGGCGCCCATGCCTGTCGCACCACCGACAACGAGCGCGCGCTTGCCGTCGTAGCGCAGCCGATCGACAATGGTCATGGAAATCCCCTTCTCGGATAATGCCAACGCGGTTCTAACTGCTCAACTGTATGGGTAACAGTTATTTGGCTCAATACCGGGTCCGGATTAGCGGCCTTATTTGCCGCGGACGGCAACACCACGTAGGACGGTGTCGCGGGCGTGCACCAGCGCCGTCCGACGGCCGACGGCGCGAAGGATGTTCTCCGGTATCCACTGCAGGCCGATGACGCACCGCGCCAGCATCGCGGTGGAGGCGGCGTCGACGCGGATCTCGCCCGACCGGATTCCATCGGAGAGCAGTGATTTCATCTGGCGAAGGCGCGTTGCGTACAGCCAACCGGGGTTGGGAGTGTTCGGCGGGGATTGCCGCATCCAGGCGAGCTGAATCCGGAACTCGTCGGAAAACCGGTCCAGTGCGTTGACGTTGACCCAGCTGAGCGCGTCCAGCTTTTCGATGGGGGTGGCATCCGAACGCAGCACGCTGACCCATCCGGCCTCGACCTTCCTGCCGAAGGACTCCATGATCGACGCGAGGAGTTCGTCCTTGGATCCGATCACGCGATAGACCGTCCCGGTACCCATGCCCGCGGCCGAGGCGATGTCCCGGATCGTGGTGACTTCATATCCCTTGCGGCCGAACTCCGTTCGTGCCACGGCCCGGATGTGGGCCGCCTTGTCGCGGGGATCGGCCTCGCTGTCGTCGGCCCACGTCTCGATCACGTCACTGGCGGCCTTGAAAGCGTTGGACCGGTCCAGCGCCGAATCGGTAGATGGCCGGGCCGCCAACCCTTGCAAGATGATTCGGCACAGCAGCTCGGCCACCTGGTCGGCGGGAGCGGTGTGGCGCATGACGTCGAGCCCGACCTGCAGCATGGTCTGGCAGATGCGGTCGGCCAGCGTGGGAAGGTCGATGTCTTGTTTGATGTAGCCGCTCCACCGGCCGGCGCGCAGCGTCTGCAGCATCGCCTGCTGAATCGCGGTGGGCTGCTGTTGGGTGAGCTTCACGAGTTCGGGATCCGCGCTCGGCCCCTCGTAGAACGACATCTGCAGGGCAGCCGCGTGTTGCACGGCGCAATTGGCGATCGCGGATCCCAGCTGGATGATCTGCTCCGCGACCGGCCTCGAGTCGGGTTCGTCCAGTCTCGCCTGGGCCGCCAGCCCGATGCGGTCCAAATCGTCCTGATACCGGCGTATCAGCTCGACGAGGATCGCCTCTTTGGACTCGAAATGGTGATAGAGGCTGCCGGGGAGAATGCCTGCTGCGTCGGCGATTTCCTGTAACGACGTCCGCAGTCCCGAGGAGGCGATCAGCGATGCAGCCGTCTGCAGGATCTCGGTGCGCCGCGTTCCCGAGTCGTCCGTGCCGCCTTGATCGAAACGATCCACCGGTCGCCCGGCAGCCAATGATTCGGCCTTGGCCATTCGTCCTCCCGCCGAACCAAATCTTTGTTAAAGGCTACCAGACTTCCCGGAATAAACTCGCTGCATACAGCGGTGACGGACCCATTCTAAAGGCCGGGGCCGTCCCAGCGGTCGCGCGCGACCACCTCCTCGACGGGCCGCCGTCGGGCCGGCCGAAACGCATGTCCGGCCTTCAGGCGGCCCACCGGCAGCAGGCAGCCCTGGACGTACGTCTGCGGAATCCCGAGCAGCCGCCGGACCTCGTCTTCACGGTGCAGGTGCAGGGTCGTGACGCACGTCCCGTAGCCGCGGGTGTGCAACGCCAACTGAAAGTTCCACACCGCCGGGAAGATCGATCCGTACAGCGTGGCCTGGTGAAACGACTCGTCGCTGTCGATGCGCGGCAGGTATGGCTGATAGCAGGGGATCACCAGCAACGGCACCCGCGCCATGTTCTCGACCAACCACTCCGTCGACGACATGAGCCGGCCCTCGGGCGTTCCGGCCGGCAGCATGTCGGCGAGCAGGTTGCCGCCGACCCTGAGCAGATACGCCTCGCGGTACAGCTCGGCGATCTTGTCCCGCAACGCGGGATCGGTCACCACCAGCCACCGCCACGCCTGCTGATTCGAGCCGTTGGCGGCCTGCAACCCGATGCGCAGGGCCTCTCGAATGTCGTCGATGTCGACCGGCGCATCCAGGTCGAGCGACTTGCGCGCGGAACGGGTCGCGGTAAGGAGGTACTCGATGTCCATCACGTGCCCACGCCGAGCTGGGCCGCGACGGCGAAGACTTCCTCGAAGATCGAGCCGGGCACGGTGAACGGTTCGGTCGCCGACACCTCCGAAAGGTGAGCTTCGATGTCGTCGGCGGTCGGGTTGCTGTCTTTCTCCGCGAACCAGCCCTGGCCGAGGCCGACGAATACACGGGCGAAACGACCAGCGCAGGCCGAGTAGTTCTGGTGGCTGAATTCGCAGGCCCGGCTCGCCAGGAAAACAACCATCGGTACGACCAGCTCGGGCTTGATCACCCCCAGGAAGCCGATCTCCTCAAGGGCTTTCGGGTCGCCCACGGTTTCGGTCACCATGCGCGAAAAGCCGAACGGGAGCACGGTATTGGAGAGGATGCCGTGCTCGGCGCCCTCGATCGCGATCACGTTCGACAACCCGACGAGCCCGGCCTTGGCCGCCGCATAGTGGGCTTCCAACGGCTGGCCGAACATGCCTCCCGAGGAGGAGATGAACACGAACCGGCCATAGCGCTGCCTCTTCATCACCCGGTACGCGGGCTGGCTCAGATAAAACCCCCCGTCGAGATGCACGCCGAGCATCTTGCGCCAGTCGTCCGCGGACAGCTCGTCGAACGGAATGCTGTTGAAAATTCCGGCATTACTGACCACGGCGTCGAGCCGGCCGAAGCGCGCGAGCGCCAACTCGACGATCTCCTCGCCACCCTCCGGGCTTGCGACCGAGTCGTGGGAGGCCACGGCCACGCCGCCCTCGGCTACGATCTCGGCGACGACCTGGTCCGCGACGCTGGCGTCAGAGCCGTCGCCGTGCATCGTGCCGCCGAGGTCGTTGACGATCACCGAGGCGCCGCGCCGCGCCAGCTCCAGCGCATATAGCCGGCCGAGTCCCCGCCCCGCTCCCGTCACGATCGCGACCTGGTCGGTGAAATCGATCATGACACAGCACCTTTCGCAAGACGCGCGCCGAGTGCCGTGAGATAGCCGTCGGGCCCACCGAGAAATGCGCTCCAGCTCAGCAGCCGTTTGAGGTAGAGGTGGGCGTCGTGTTCCCAGGTGTAGCCGATGCCGCCGAACACCTGGATCGCGGTATCGCCCACGGTGGCCAATCGTCCTGCGAATGCCTTCGCCCGCAACGCGGCCAGATGGCGCTGCTGCGCGTCGGCGTGGTCGGCGGCCCACAGCGCGTGGATCACCCCGCTGCGGGCCAGCTCGACCGTTTCGTACATGTCGACGCACAGATGCTGGATGGCCTGGAATGAGCCGATGACCTGACCGAATTGCTTTCGCACCTTGGCATATTCGATGGCTAGGTCCATGATGGCCCGCGCGGCGCCGAGCGCGTCGGCGGCGGTGGCGATGAGCACGTCGTCGACCACGGCCGCAACGGCATCCGGGGACGACGTGGCCAGCCGGTGCGCGGGCACGCCATCGAGAGTGACTCGAAAGTGCTTGCGGGTCTGGTCGATACCCCGTTGTGCGGCCACCAAAATGCCCGCGGAGTCGGTCTTCACCGCGAAAAGCCCGGTCCCGTCCTCGTTCTCGGCGAGCACGAGCAGAACGTGCGCCGCGGCGGCGTCGGACATGGTGACCTCGCCCCGCAGCACGACGTCGCGGTCGCGCCCGGCGGCGCTGACCGCAGCGTCATTGCGATCGAGCGGTCCGACGGCGACGATCGTGGTTCCGTCGGCGATCCCGGTCAAAAGGTCGGCCGCTTCGGCCCCAACGCCGAGCCTGGCCAGCGCGCGCGGCGCGGCAACCGCGCTCGACAGCCACGGCCCCGGGTGCAGGGCGGCGCCGAGCTCTTCGGCCACGATGCCCGCCTCGACCATCGTCATGCCGGCGCCCCCGTACTCGGGCGGCACCAACAGCCCGGTCGTCCCGAGGTCGGCGAGGCCGCGCCAGACGGCGCCGGTGGTACCGGTCGGGTCGTCGAGCAGGGCGCGGACGTGTCCGGAAATCGGGGCTTTCTCGGTGAGGAAGTGTCGCGCCGTGTCGCGCAGCGCGACTTGCTCGTCGGTCAATTCGAGGTTCATTGGCGCGGCAATCCGAGCACGCGTTGGGCGGTGATGTTCTTGTTGATCTGGGTCGTGCCGCCGGCGATGGTCAGCGAGCGCGACGTCAGGCGGTAGTCGGCCCACCGGTGCTGCTCGCCGCCGGTGCCCAGCACGTCGAAGGCCAGGGCGGCCATGTCCTGTCCGATCTCACCCCAGACGCTCTTGGCGAGGCTGGCCGAACCCATGGCGGTCTTGTCTGAGCCGCCGTGCAGCGTCGCCGAAATCGAGCGCTGGCAAAGCAATTCGAGATATTTGATGCGCACCCCGATTTCGCCGAGGCGACGCAGTGTCACCGGGTCCTGCAGGATGCCGTGCGGGTCATCGGCGGCGGCGAAGTCGGCCACCAATTCCTCCAGGCGCACCTGCATCTCGGCGTAGAGCCGTGCGGCCCCGGCGCGCTCGTGGCTGAGCGTGGTGGTGGCCACCTGCCAGCCGCCGTTCAGCGGGCCCAGCAGGGCGTCCGCCGGAACTCGCGCGTCGTGGAAGAAGATCTCGGCGAAATCGGTGTCGCCGTTGAGCGTGACGAGCGGGCGGACCTCGATGCCGGGCAGCGTCATGTCGACAATCAGGCACGAGATCCCTTTGTGTTTCGGGGCCTCCGGATCAGTACGCACATAGAGCTGGCACCAGTCGGCGCGATGCCCCAGCGAGGTCCAGATCTTCTGCCCGTTGACGACGAAGTCGTCCCCATCGCGCACCGCGCGGGTGCGCAGCGCGGCCAGGTCGGATCCCGCTTCCGGCTCGGACATCCCCTGGCACCAGATGTCGTCCGCGCGCATCATGCGGGGGAGCAGCGTCGTCTTCTGCGTCTCGGTGCCGTATTGCATGATCGCCGGCGCGATGTTGTTCATGCCAATGACGTTGAGCGGCAACGGTGCCCGAGCGCGCGTCGTTTCCTCGGTGTAGACCAGCTGCTCCAGAATCGTCGCTCCGCGGCCACCGTACTCGCGCGGCCAGGACACGGCCGCCCAGCCCGCGTCGGCCATCGCGCGGTTCCAGGCACGAAGCATCGCGAAGGTGGTGTCGTCGCGGCCGGAGGGACGACGGGCGGCGATTAGCTCGTCGGTCAGATTCGCGGACAGCCAGTCGCGCAGCTCGGCGCGGAACTGTTCGACCTCCGCCGGGTAGGAGAAATCCACGTTCTCTTGTTTACCTCGCGCGATTGACTGGGCCAAGCCCCGGACTTTACGTTGGAACAGATATTTGGTCAACGCGGTCCAAGGTTCGGAGGTGGAGCGTGCCAAGCGACGCTCCTGGGGACCAGCCGCAGGTTTTCGGCCTGCTGGCCTCCGCCCTTGCGGGCAGGGCGGTGGCGGTTGCCGAACTGCGACCGGGTGAGCCGCCATGGACCGACGGCCAGACGATTTACCTGGATCCTTCCGCGCCGGCCCGCGCGAAACTCGAAGCGGTTGCCGTCGAGGCTTCGATGCTCGCGGCCGGCAGCCTGGACCCCGACGTCGTGCGTTCCCTGGTCCGCCGCCCGCGGCTCGCCAGCCGGTATCTGGCGATCGAGGGGCATCGCGCATTGGTCGGCAATAGCTATCTGCTGCCGGGCGCGCTGGCATCGATGGGCAACCGTGACGTCGCGAGTCGCACGAAGTCGGCCGCCGACTCCCTGCGAATCGCCGAGGGGCGGGAGGCGATCGACGACGCGCCGCCGGAATTCGGCGTCATCCGTGCGGCCAAAGTGCTGGCCGCAGGCTCGGCCAAGCCCGAGGACCGGCGCAACGCCGGTCATGTCCCGCACGGTGGCGGCGCGAAGCAACTCGACGAGTTGGACGAAGGCGCGATCGATGATTCCGACGATCCCGACATGTTCACCAGCCCGGTGGGCGGCGGTGGCTTCATCGGCAAGTGGCTGAAAAGGATGCTGTCGTCGGCGCGCAAGACCGGTAGCGGCGGTGGTCCGCCCGGCGCGGACACCCCGACGCATCGTACGAACTCCGCCAACCGCGGTCTGCACGCCGTCTCCTCGCTGGCGTCAACCGCGAGCGAGGGGGTCGACGACGACGAAACCCACGGCGGCGCCGACGGCGTGACCTATCCGGAATGGGACGTCACGCGCAAGAGCTACCGGCCCGCGTGGTGCACCGTGCACGAAATCGAGCCCCAGATCAAGGCATCGGCGACGCACGCGATCGACACCGCCATCGGTGTGCGGCGCCCGCTGTCGCGACTCGGGATGGGCCTGCACCGCCGCCACCGCCAGCCCCAGGGCGACGACATCGATATCGACGCGGCAGTCGAAGCCCGCGTGGAGGTGCTGGCGGGGTCGGTGCCCGACGAGGCCGTATATCTCGACAGCCTGCGGCGCCGGCGCGACCTGTCGGTGCTGCTCCTGCTCGATGTGTCGGGGTCGGCGGCGGAGCCCGGAACGGTCGGACGGACGGTGCACGAACAACAGCGCGCGGCGGTCGCCAATCTCGCTGTGGCACTGCACGATTTGGGTGACCGGGTCGCGCTCTACGCCTATTACTCGCAGGGCCGGCGCGCGGTGAACGTGGTGCCCGTCAAACGGTTTGACGACCATCTCGACTCCCGGGTCATGAAGCGGCTGAACAGCCTCGAACCCGGCGCATACTCCCGCCTCGGTGCGGCCATCCGCCACGGCTCGGCGGTGCTCGAGGCGCGCGGAGGCACGTCACGACGGCTATTGGTGGTGCTGTCCGACGGGCTTGCGTACGACCACGGTTACGAGCGGACTTACGGGGCCGCGGATGCACGCCGCGCCCTGATCGAGGCGCGCCGCCGCGGCACCGGCTGCGTGTGCCTGACGATCGGAGCGGGAACCGATGTGGGTTCGCTGCGCCGGGTGTTTGGCAGCACCGCGCACGCGACGATCGCGCGGCCCGATCAGCTCGCCGGCGTGATCGGACCGCTGTTCCGGTCCGCGCTGCGATCGGCGGAAGTTCGTCGGGGGGTGCCCAAACCCGCTGTTCAGCGGGCTTGAAACAAACATCTGTTCCGGATAGGCTCGAAAACACCGCGGTGCTGCGGCTGACAGAGGGGACACTATGGCCGACGAGTCCGGAGTCGTTTACCGGAACGGCGTGACCCCCGAAGCGGAGACGGTACGTCCCTACTACAAGGCGATCGGCAGCGAAGAGGCCATCTTCAAGGCGGCATACCGCCAGGGTTTGTCCCTCGTCTTGAAGGGCCCGACGGGGTGCGGAAAGACTCGCTTCGTCGAGGCGATGGCCTTCGACCTCGGCCGGCCGCTGATCACCGTCGCCTGCCATGACGACCTCACCACCGCGGACCTGGTCGGTCGGTACCTGCTGCAGGGCGACGAGACGGTGTGGGTGGACGGTCCGCTCACCCGGGCGGTGCGCGAGGGCGCGATCTGCTATCTGGACGAAGTCGTGGAGGCCCGTCAGGACACCACCGTGGTG
Source organism: Mycobacterium sp. IS-836 (assembly GCF_001954275.1). GTDB lineage: Bacteria > Actinomycetota > Actinomycetes > Mycobacteriales > Mycobacteriaceae > Mycobacterium. Next base: position 102,133 of record NZ_MBEU01000072.1, read on the forward strand.
CTGCATCCACTCGCAGACCACCGCCGGCAGCTGCCGATCGAGCGGCTCGGTGTCACGCTGGACGCGGCACCCGGCTTCGGCCTCGTGGTGTCCTACAACCCCGGCTATCAAAGCGTGCTCAAGGACCTCAAGGATTCCACGCGTCAGCGGATGGTCGCCATCGAATTCGGTTTCCCCGCAGCCGATGTCGAACAAGCCATCGTTGCGCACGAAGCGGGTGTGGACGAGGCGACCGCGGCCGAGCTGGTGCGCTTCGGGCACGCGATCCGCCGGCTGGAAACCGGCGGGTTGCGGGAGGTCGCCTCGACGCGCGTGCTGATCGCGGCGGGCCGGCTGGTCGCGGAGGGCCTGACCATGCGAGAGGCGGCCCGGGCGGCGATCGCGGGGCCGCTGACCGACGACGTGGCCGTGGGCAAGGGGTTGGGCGAGATGGTCGAGATCTATCTGGGCGGATCCGATGGGGTCTGACGGGGTGAGCTGGGCCCGATGATTGACGGTCCAAACCGCCCCCGCTAGGGTCTGAACAAATATTAGGTTTGCGCGGTCCGGCGCGTGAGCTCGCCATCCGGGAGGTCAGATGTCCTACGAAAGCAGCGCTGAGCCGATCAAGGTCGGCTACCTGATGGACTTCAGGCTGCCGCCGGGCTTTCCCGAAGAACTGAAGGCGTCCTTCACCCAATGCTTTGACCTCGTCTTCGACGAAGCGCACGAGCAGGGCCTGATCGATCGCCCGGTGCAAATGATCTACCGCGAAGTGGAGGGGCTGCCGAAGGGGTCGGTGAAGGCGGTGATCGATGCCTTCGGCGAGCTCGTCGACGAAGGCTGCCTCGTGGTGTTCGGGCCGCACATCACCGACAACTGCGTGCCCGCCCGCGAGGCGATCGAAGAGCGGTTCAAGGTGCCCGCCATCAGCGTCACCGGCACCGACGACTGGCTAGGCGAATGGACCTTCTCCTTCCCGCAGGGCTCGTTGACCGACGAGCCGATCTTCATCGCGGACCTCGTCGCCAAACGCGGGCTCGCCGAGATCGGGGTTCTCGTCGAGCAGAACCTGATCGGCGAGAGCTATCTGAGGAATCTGCGAAGCGCCTGCCGGCGCAAGGGCATTCGCATCGTCGCGGAGGCGGCGATCGCGCAGACGGCTCAGGACATCAACGAGGCCGTGCGCACCCTGCACGACGCCAAGGCCGAAGCGATCGTGCATCTGGGTTTCGGCTTCGGCATCGTGTTCATCAACCCGGCGCTCGAGGCCGTCGATTGGGACCCGCCGCGTTTCACCACCACGGCCTTCCAGAACGCGTGGGTGAACCCGATCATGTGGAACGCGTTCATGGGTTGGATCGGGGTCGATCAGTACGACGAGACGAATCGAGTCGGCCAGGACTTCCTGGATCGCTACGCCGCCAGGTACGAGGGCAGCCGTCCCGAATACTGCGTGCCGGTGGTCAACAGCGACGTCGCCGCCACCCTGGTGCGGGCATTCACGGATGCGCACCCGCTCAGCCCGCGCGGCGTCAAAGAGGCGCTGGAGCGGGTGAAGATGATGCCCGCCGCCTCCGGTGCGCCCGGCACCCGGGTCTCCTTCGGCAAATGGACGCGGCGGGCGTGGATGGGTGCCGGCTATCTGGTGGCGCGCACCCTCGACGCCGACGGCACCAACTCGCACTTGGTCGATCGCTTCGGAGAGTGAGGCTGAGGAAATGAGCACTGAGCAATCCGCACCGCTTGCCGCGGAAGAGAAGTCGGCACCCCAGCAGCGAACCGAAAAGCGCGGTTGGGGTGGATGGATCGCCGGCGCCGCCCTGGCGGCGTTTGCGCTCTTCTTCATCGCGAACATGCGCGTCGCACTGGACCCGCGCGTCGCCAATCCGAACGTGCAGGGCCGGCCCCGCCCGGTCAGATTCATCTTCGGCCTGGACTACATCACGTTCCTGCACATTTCCACCGTCATCATGCTGCTGGTGCTGCTCGTGGTGTTCATCAGGGGCTGGCGGCGCAATCCCGGCAGCCCGGTGATGCTGATGTTCCTGTGCACCACGCTGATCGTGTGGCAGGACCCGATCATGAACTGGGCCCCGTTCGCGGTGTACAACCCCGACCTCATCCACTGGCCGGAGTCGTGGCCGCTGGTGTCGCTTTCGCCGACGGTCGAGCCGTTCGTCGTATTCGGTTACGTCACTTTCTATTTCGGGCCCTACTTCCCGGCGATCTGGATCCTGCGCAAACTGCAGGCCAGGTACGGGCCGCAGGCGTTCGTGTCGCGGCACCCGCTGGTCAGCCTGGGCGTGCTGACGTGTGCGATCGGCTTCGTCTTCGACGCGTGGCTGGAGATCCAGCTCGTCCACATGGGGATGTACATCTACTCGCAGGTGATCCCGTGGGGCTCGGTATTCACCGGCACGACGTTCCAGTTCCCGCTGATCTGGGAGTCCTTCTCGGTGACGTTCGTGATGGTGCCCGCGGCGATCCTGTGCTATCGCGACGACACGGGCAAATCGGTGGCGGAGAAGCTGGCCGCCAAGGCCAAGATCTTCCCGAGCCGTCCGGTGCTGGGCACCTTCCTGGTGATGTTCGCCATCATCAACGTGTCTTACTTCGCCTACGGCGCGTGGTTCGCCGTCATCAAGGCCACCAAGGCGGCGACCTCGGTCGCCTGCCCGTGGCCCTATCCGGAAGCCAAAGTGTATGACCCGCAAGGGTTTTACGAGAAGGCCGGTGCGCAAGGCCCCTACTCGGTCGGCATTTGGTCGACGTGGATGAGCGGGCAGCCCAACGGCCGACCCGATGTGCAGCCGCCACCGCCCGGTCAGGGCGCTTGTGCCACCCCGAGCAAGAATGGCTGATCCTCGTAGCGTCGTCATCACCGGCGCTTCCCGTGGCCTGGGCTTCGCGTCGGCGGTGCGCCTCCACCGCGACGGGTGGCGGGTGATCGCGGCGATGCGCACACCTGAGAAAGGGATCGCGGCGCTGCGCGAGGCGACCGGAGCGGGCGACGATGACCGTCTGATCGGCGTGCAGCTCGACCTTACCGATGCCGCGTCAATCTCGGCCGCTGCCAAGACAATCGAGGAAGCCGTCGGCGCACCCTACGCGCTGGTGCACAACGCCGGGATCTCGGCCGCCGGAATGGTGGAAGAGACCGATATGGACTTGTGGCAGAAGATGTTCGCCACCAGCGTCCTGGGCCCCGTCGCGCTCACTCAGGCGCTGCTGCCGGCGATGCGCGCGGCCGGCGAGGGACGCATCGTGCTGATATCCAGCGCGTCGGGGGTGCGCGGTCAGCCCGGCACCGCGCCGTATTCCGCGGCGAAGGGGGCGCTGGAGCGGTGGGGTGAGTCGATGGCGTGCGAGATCGCGCCCTTCGGTCTCGGTGTCACGGTTTTGGTGACCGGGGTGTACGACACCGACATCATCACCGACGCGGGCACCACCGACGATCGCAATTTCGACGGCCCCTACGCCCGACTGCACACCACCATGAACACCCGCGGCCGGTTCGCGATCCGTTTCGCCAGGCCACCCGAGCGGTTCACCGACGGCTTGGTCAAGGCGCTCGCTGACCGCGCGCCGTTCCGCCGTCGCGGGGTGGGACCGGACGCCTCGATGTTGTTGGCGCTCAACAGGATCCTCCCGGCGTCGGGCATGCATCACATGTCCCGGATCGTGCTGGGCATACCCAGACAGGGTTCGATGCGCGGCGGGACGTGGCCGCTGACCGTCGGCCAACGGCTGATGGCGCTCGCCGCTCGAGTTCTACCGGCGTCGGCGTTGCGGCGCTTGGGATCAAAGGAGCAGTAATGGAACAGCTTTTCGACGACTTGGAAGACTTCGGCGCCTTCGACGACGCGGTCTCCGGCGACGTCCGCGACCCGTACACGGAACTGGCCCGACTGCGCCGCGAGGAGCCGGTCCAGCGCCTGGACACCTCGGGGATGCCGCACGAGGAGTCCAAGCCGGTGTTCATCGTCTACCGCCACGAGGAAGCCCAGCAGATGCTGCGCGACAACGAGACGTTCTCGTCGGCTGCCGTCATCGCGGCGTTCGGGCCGGTGCTGGGCGAAGGCGTGATGCTCGGCATGGACGAGCCGGTGCACGGCCGGCTGCGGTCGCTGGTGTCAAAGGCCTTCTCGCAGAAGGCCTTAGCCCGCTGGGAAGACGAGCTTGTCGGACGCGTCGCCAACAGTCTGATCGACAAGTTCGCGGCGAACGGCAAGGCCGACCTGGTCAAGGAATTCACCTTCGACTATCCCAGTCAGATCATCGCCGGGCTGCTGGGCCTGCCGGAGGAGGACTACCCGCAGTTCCAACGCTGGTCCATCTCCCTGCTCAGCTGGATCCTCAACCCGGAACGCGGGCTCGCGGCGTCGGCCGCGCTATGTGACTACTTCGCACCGATCCTCGAGGCCCGCCGCGCCGAACCGAAAGACGATTTGATCAGCGCGCTGGCCCAGGCGGAGATCGACGGCGAGAAGCTCGACGACGAGGAGATCTTCTCGTTCTTGCGGCTGCTGCTGCCCGCCGGCGTGGAGACCACGTATCGCGCGCTGGGCAGCCTGCTCCTGGCGCTGCTGTCCGACCCCGCGCAGCTGGACGCCATCCGCGCGGACCGATCGCTGCTGCCCCAGGCCATCGAAGAAGGTGTGCGGTGGGAACCGCCCCTACTGACCATCACCCGGGTCGCCACCCGCGACACCGAGCTCGGCGGGGTGCCCATACCGGAGGGTTCGACGGTGATGCCGATGCTGGGATCGGCCAACCGGCAGGAAGACCGCTACCCCAATCCCGACACGTTCGACATTTACCGACAGGCGCGGGGGCACCTTGGCTGGGGTCATGGCGTGCACGTCTGCCTGGGCATGCACCTGGCGCGGCTGGAGATGCGTACCGCCATCAACCTGCTGCTGGATCGGCTACCGAATCTGCGGCTGGACCCGGACGGGGATGACCCGCACATTCGGGGGCAAGTTTTCCGGTCGCCGACGTCGGTTCCGGTGCTCTTCGACCCCCAGTAACCAGCCCGGCAGCGGTTGCACCTTGTCAATCGGCTAGTTTCCAGTAAGGCTCTCCGTAGCCCCTCAACGGACCCAGAAGAGAGTGACAGATATGACCGAGGCTGTAAAGGTTCGCTTCGAGCCCAAAATGATGATCGATGGCAAGCTCGTCGAGGGCCAGGCAGGCACCTTCACCAACATCAACCCGGCGACCGAGGAATCGCTCGGCGAGGTCGCTGACGCGTCGAAAGAGGACATGCACCGGGCCATCGACGCCGCCCGGCGCGCCTTCGACGAGACCGACTGGTCGACTAACCGTGAGCTTCGCAAGCGCTGCCTGTTGCAGCTGCACGACGCGATCGAATCCGAGAAGGAGGAGCTGCGCGAGGAACTCATCCTCGAAGTTGGTTCCCCACGGGCCATCACTTTTGGCCCCCAGCTGGACGCCCCGCTGGCCGACGGACTGAAGTACCCGGCGCGACTGATCGACGAGTACGCGTGGGAAACCGACCTCGGCGACCGGGTGATCAGCCTGACCGGCGCCAACACCTCCGTCAAGGTCTGGCGGGAGCCGGTGGGCGTGGTCGGCGCGATCGTGCCGTGGAACTTCCCGTTCGAAGTCACCCTCAACAAGCTCGGCCAGGCGCTGGGAACCGGCAACACCGTGGTGCTCAAACCGGCGCCCAACACCCCGTTCAACGCGACCCGGCTAGGTCGGCTGATCGCCGAAAAGACCGACATCCCGGCCGGCGTCGTCAACGTCGTCACCGCGTCGGATCACTTTGTGGGCGAGGAGCTTACGCTCTCGCCCAAGGTTGACCTGATCTCGTTCACCGGCTCGACGGTGGTCGGCAAGCGGATCATGGAAAAAGGTGCGGCCACCATGAAGCGGCTGTTCCTCGAGCTCGGCGGCAAGTCGGCCACCATCGTCTTGGAGGACGCCGACTTCGGGTTGGCGTGTGCGATCGGCATCGCCCCGTGCATGCACGCGGGCCAGGGTTGCGCCAACCCGACCCGGATGCTGTTGCCGCGGTCTCGCTACGACGAGGGTGTGGCAATCCTCAAGGGCATCTACGAGAACGTCACGTGCGGCGATCCGCAGGACCCCGGAACCCTGTGCGGTCCGGTGATTTCGCAGCGACAGTTCGAGCGGGTGACGGACTACATCAAAAAGGGCGTCGAAGAGGGCGCCACCGCACTGGTCGGTGGGCCCGGCGCGGAGACTGGTTTCGACAAGGGATACTTCATCCGCCCAACGCTTTTCACCGACGTCGACAACTCCATGACGATCGCCCAAGAGGAGATCTTCGGGCCGGTGCTGTCGGTGATCCCGTTCGACGACGAGGAGGACGCGATCCGGATCGCCAACGACAGCGTGTACGGATTGGCCGGCAACGTGATGTCGGGCTCGTTGGAGCATTCGCTGGCGGTGGCTCGCCGGATCAAGGCCGGCTTTATCGGCGTCAATGGCGGGGCTCCGTACGGTGCCGACACGCCGTTCGGCGGTTACAAGCACAGCGGGGTGGGCCGCCAGAATGGCGTTGCCGGATTCGACCAGTACACCGAAATCAAGTCCGTGGGGTATCCGGCCGGCTGAGTCGCCGGCGTCGAGCTGAAGCGCCGAAATTGCCGTCAGGGCTGTGATTTTGGGGTCGATCGCAGCCATGGCGGCAATCTCGGCGCGGTGGCCTAGTGACCACCGGTCGCGAATGGACCACCCCGCTCTGCGACCGCCCAACGCATGGTTGACAATCGACCCAACAGCACTTCGTTAGTTTGTCTGTCAAAGGAGACACCATCATGGCTGAAGCCGTCATCGTCGAGGCAGTGCGCTCACCGATCGGGAAACGCAACGGCGGGCTGTCCGGGGTGCACCCCGCCGACCTGTCCGCGCAGGTCCTCAACGGGTTGGCGGACAAGGCCGGCATCGACCCCGGGATCGTCGACGACGTCATCTGGGGCTGCGTCATGCAGGCCGGCGAACAGGCCCTCGACATCGGCCGCACCGCGCTGCTCGCGGCCGGCTGGCCGGAGACCGTGCCGGGCGTGACCGTCGACCGCCAGTGCGGGTCCAGCCAGCAGTCCATACATTTCGCCGCCGCCGGGGTCGTGGCCGGGCACTATGACGTCGTCGTCGCCGGCGGCGTGGAGTCGATGTCACGGACCCCGATGGGATCGTCGTTGGCGGGCGGCGGCAACCCGTACCCCAAGGCTTTCAAGGACCGCTATGACCGGACACCCAACCAGGGCCTGGGCGCGGAGATGATCGCCGAGCAGTGGGGCCTCGACCGGCTCGCGCTCGACGAGTTCTCCCTGGGATCGCACGAAAAGGCCGCGGCGGCACAGGATTCCGGTGCTTTCGACGACCAGATTGTGGGCATCAAGGACCAGGACGGCAACGTCGTCCTCAAGGACGAAGGCATCCGCCGCGGTACGCCGATGGAGAAGATGGCGTCGCTGAAGCCGGCGTTCAAGGAGGACGGCGTGATCCACGCGGGCAACTCCTCGCAGATCTCTGACGGCTCGGCCGCCATCCTGTTCATGTCTGCCGAGAAGGCCAAGTCGCTTGGGCTGAAGCCGCTCGCCAAGGTGCACACGGCGACGCTGGCCGGAGCCGACCCGGTGATTATGCTGACCGCGCCGATCCCGGCGACGCAGAAGGTGCTGAAGAAATCCGGGCTGAGCATCGACGACATCGGGGCGTACGAGGTCAACGAGGCATTCGCCCCCGTACCGCTCGCGTGGCTGAAGGACATCGGTGCCGACGAGAAGAAACTCAACCCCAACGGCGGCGCGATCGCGCTCGGCCACCCGCTCGGCGGTTCGGGCGCGCGGCTGATGACCACGCTGCTCTACCACATGCGGGACAAGGGAATTCGTTACGGCCTGCAGACCATGTGTGAGGGCGGGGGTCAGGCCAACGCCACCATCGTGGAACTCCTGTGACCGAAGCCGCGCAGCCGGCGGTGCTGGTCGACCGGACCGGCAACGTCATGGTCATCACGATCAACCGCCCCGAGGCGCGCAACGCCGTGAACAGTGCGGTGAGCATCGGAGTCGGTGACGCGCTGGAGGAAGCACAGCACGACCCCGACGTGCGCGCGGTGGTGATCACCGGCGCCGGTGACAAGTCGTTCTGCGCCGGAGCCGACCTCAAGGCGATCTCGCGCCGGGAAAACCTCTACCACCCCGACCATGGTGAATGGGGCTTCGCCGGTTACGTGCACCACTTCATCGACAAGCCCACCATCGCCGCGGTCAACGGCACGGCATTCGGGGGCGGCACCGAGCTGGCGCTGGCCAGCGACCTGGTGGTGGCCCACGAGCACGCTCAATTCGGGCTGCCCGAGGTCAAACGCGGACTGATCGCCGCGGCCGGCGGTGTCTTCCGGATCGTGAACCAGCTGCCCCGCAAGGTGGCGATGGAGCTGCTCTTGACCGGTGAGCCGCTGACGGCGTCCGACGCCTGGGAGTGGGGCCTGGTCAACCAGGTGGTCAAGGAGGGCTCGGTGCTGGATGCGGCCTTGGCGCTGGCGGCGCGGGTGACCGTCAATGCGCCGCTGTCGGTGCAGGCCAGCAAGCGCATCGCCTGCGGCGTCGACGACGGCGTGATCACCGCCGACGAAGTGGGCTGGGAGCGCACCATGCGCGAGATGCGTGTTCTGATCAGATCCGAGGACGCCAAGGAGGGACCGCTGGCGTTCGCCGAAAAGCGGGATCCGGTCTGGAAGGCGCGCTAGCCCGCCAGGACGTTTACGCCGGCGCGGAACGCGCCGGGCAACAAGGCGCCCGCCGGCACGATGGCACGGCGCACCACCCGTGGGGTGCTGGCCAGCACCAGTGCCCGGGTGAGCAGGCGGTAGTCGCGGGTAATCCGGTGCCAGGCGGCTTCGTATGACGCGGGGTCGTCACGAATTATTGCCCCGACCACCGCGGCCGCTTGCTTGACCGCCAGGCTGATGCCCTCGCCGGTCAGCGCGTCCTCGTAACCCGCCGCGTCGCCCACCAACAGCACCCGGCCGGCAACCCGGCGCGGAACCACCTGGCGCAGCGGGCCGCAGCCGCGGGCCGCCCCACGGTCGGCGCCCGCCAGGTGCTCGGCCAGCCGCGGGAACCAGGCGAGGTCAGGTTGTCCGCTGGACAGGATCGCCACGCCGACCAGATCCGGTTCCACCGGCGTCACGTACGCCTCGCCCCAGCGCGACCAATGCACTTCGACGAACTCCGACCACACCGGCACCCGAAAATGCCAGCGCACGCCGAAACGGCGCGGCCTGCCGGCCTTCGCCGTGATTCCGACGGCACGCCGGACCGCCGAATGCAATCCGTCGGCGGCCACCAACCATTTCGCGCGCACGCCCGCGGCCGTCACGCCGTGCGCGTCCTGCTCGACGCCTGCCACCTTTGCCCGGATCCACTCGGTATCTTGCTCTTTGGCCCGTGCGGCCAGCGCCGCGTGCAACGTGGTGCGCCGCACGCCGCGGCCAGGGCCGGCGCGAAACCGCGCCTCGGCACGACGATGTTCACCGACGTAGGCGATGCCGTGAAATGGCATGCCGGCCGGGTCAACTCCCAACGACATCAGCTCGCGAAGCCCGCCGGGCATCAGCCCCTCGCCGCACGCCTTGTCGATGGGGCCGTCGCGCGGCTCGACAACGATCACCGAAAGCCCTTGCCGGCGAGCGTGTAACGCTGTGGCGAGGCCTCCGGGGCCACCGCCGACGATGAGCAGATCGGTGTCAAAGTTCGTCATGTGTAGCCCAACGCGGAGTTCTCCACGTGCACACGCACCCTGAGCAACATCGCGTTGGCCAGGGTGAAAATGGCCGCTGTCAGCCACGCCGTGTGCACCAACGGCAGCGCAAACCCTTCGGCCACCACTGCAACATAGTTCGGGTGATGCAGCCACCGGTAGGGGCCCTGCCGCACCAGCGGCGCGTCCGGTAACACGATCACCCTGGTGTTCCACCGCCGGCCCAGCGCCGCGATGCACCACCAGCGCAGCCCCTGGCTCAGCACCACCACGGCCAGCATCGGCCAGCCGAGCCAGGCGATGAACGGGCGGTGCAGCGCCCAGGCTTCGACGATGCAGCCCACCAGCAGCGCCGTGTGCAGGACGACCATCACCAAGTAGTGCCGACGGCCAAACTCCTTGGCGCCCTGGGCAAAAGACCACCGCGCATTCCGCTTGGACACCACCAGCTCTGCCACGCGTTCGATCCCGACCGCCAGGATCAGCAGGTAATACATGTCTTCACTATCTCGTGACCGGGCACTGCCACGCCAGCAGGGTTCACGTACCGGGTTACGGTGCCGTAGCCGCGTCGGTTCAAACCATGCGGTAAACGGTTGGCTTGCGGGCATTTACGATGGCGTCCATGTCCGCGCCACTGATTGTTTCCATTCGGGGCCACGTGCCTGTCCTGCACGCCGAGTCCTGGGTGGCGCCCAATGCCAGCGTGATCGGAAAGGTCAGCCTCGCCGCCAGGGTCAGTGTGTGGTACGCGGCGACGCTGCGCGCCGAGGCCGAGCACATCGAGGTCGGGTTCGGGACCAACATCCAAGACGGCGTCACCGTCCACGTCGACAAGGAATTCCCGGTGCGCATCGGCGCCGGAGTGAGCGTCGGGCACAACGCGGTCATCCACGGGTGCACCGTCGAGGACGACGCATTGATCGGCTCGGGGGCGGTCGTCCTCAACGGTGCGGTGATCGGCGCGGGCGCGCTGGTGGCCGCCGGTGCGCTGGTGCCGCAGGGCATGGTGGTGCCGGCCCGGTCGCTGGTGACCGGTGTGCCGGCCCGAGTGCAACGCGAACTCAGCGAGGCCGAGGTCGCCAACAACCGGTACAACGCCGAGGTGTACCGGCGGCTGCTCGACCTGCATCGCGCCTCGACGGACGAAGCCGGCCGCTGAACCAGGCCCGCGCCTACTAGGGTCGGGAATATGCGGATTCTGGTCACCGGCGCCGCCCCGATTACCCCCATCCCGATGGCGCGGCTCGCATGAGCCAGTCCGGCACCCCCTACCGCACCAGTGTGCTTTTCGAGCTGCGCCGCGCGATCACCAATGTCGCTGTGCCACATAACGAACCGCCCGCGGTAGTGCGGCGTCGGCGCGTCGTCGTCGGCGTCACGCTGGTGATCGGTGCCATCGTGCTGGGTTTCTCGATGCGGCGTCATCCGGGGGAATCGAGCTTTTATTGGCTGACCCTGGTACTGGCGGCGGTGTGGATCGCCGGTGCCTTCATCTCGGGCCCCTTGCACCTGGGCGGCATCTGTTGGCGCGGTCGCAACCAGCGGCCCATTATCACGGGGACGACCGTCGGCCTGCTGCTTGGCGGCGCGTTTGTGGTGGGTGGGCTGATAGCCAAGGAGATGCCGCCCGTCGCGGCGCTGATCACCCGGGTGCTGCTCTATGCCCACCACGGGTGGTATCCGGTGATCGTGGCGATCACGCTCATCAACGGCATCGCCGAGGAAGTCTTCTTCCGCGGCGCGCTGTATACCTCCCTGGGCCGCTATCACCCAGTGGCCATCTCGACGGTCTTGTACACGTGCGTGACCTTGGCCAGCGGCAACCCGATGCTGGGATTCGCCGCGATCATCCTGGGAACGGTGTGCGCTTTCGAACGCCGGGCCAGCGGCGGGGTGCTGGCTCCGGTGCTCACCCACTTGGTGTGGGGCGTGATCATGGTGCTCGCATTGCCTCCGATGTTCGGCGTGTGACTGGCCGCACGGCGTCTTGTGACAGCGCGCGCAGCACGGCAGTTCGCGAGGGCCACAACACGAACCAGTAGAGCCGCCCCGGTAGCCCGGTGGGCACGAAGACGTATTGCTGCGTGTATTCAGTGCCCCCGCCGTCTCGAGGCGCCACGCCGATGTCGAGCCACCCCTGGCCCACCGAGCGCGCTCGGGAGCGCAGTCGTAAGCGCCTGCCGGGCTCGCGCGCCTCGACTTCCCAGCGCCTCAGCAAACGACGCCGGGCGAACCCGCCACCGCTGACGGCAGCCTCGGCCGCCCGCCAGACGTCGCCGGGTTCGGCGGGAGTCCGGGCGGTCCGCACGTCGACATGGATGACTTCGCCCGCCCACTCCGGATCGCTGGGCAGCGGCTCGGCGGGGTCCGAGCGCAGGGAGGCCCAAGTGGCCGCGCTGAGACCACGCGTCGTGCGCTCGAGTGCCAATTCGACGGCGCGGCGGTAACCGGTGAGGCCGTCCGGGGGCGGCTCGATGACGCCGTCGATGTCCGAATTGCGCTTCACCGCATCGCATTCCAGCGAGTCGATGAGTGGCCGCGCCAGCCCCGGCGGTATCGGGGTGACGGCCCCTATCCACAGGCTGGCAATCGTCGGGGTCAGAAAGGGCAGCACTACCAAGTAGCGCTTGCGCAGGCCCGCCACCTCCGCGTAGACCCGCATCATGTCGCCGTACTCCAGCACGTCGGGTCCACCGATATCCCATGTCGACGACGACGGCACCGGCGCCGTTGCCGCTGCGACCAGGTAGTACAGGACGTCGCGCACCGCGATGGGCTGGATTTTGTTGTGCACCCACTTCGGCGTGGTCATCACCGGTAATCGGTCGGTGAGATGCCGGATCAGTTCGAAGGACGCGGAGCCTGATCCGACGACCACCCCGGCCTGCAGCACGACTGCCTCGACGCCCGAGTCGATGAGGGCCTCGCCGACGGCGGTGCGCGACTCGAGGTGGGCGGAGAGCTTGCGGCCGTCGGGATGCAGGCCGCCCAGATACACCACCCGTCGCACCCCGGTGCGGCGGGCGGCCGTCACCACGTTGCGCACCGCGCGGTCCTCGTCGGCGGCGAAGTCCTTGGACGCGCCCATCGAGTGGACCAGGTAATAGACGACGTCGATCCCGTCGAATGCCGCGATCAGCGAATCGACGTCGCCGAGGTCGCCGCGCGCCACCTCGGCCCGGTCGCGCCACGGGACGTCGGCCAGCTTGCCCGGGTTCCGCGCCAGGGCGCGGACCTGGTGGCCCTCGTCGAGCAGTCGCGGCACCAGCCGGGCACCGATGTAGCCGGTGGCTCCGGTCACCAGGCAGCGCACCATCGACCCTCCGTTCTTCGCATGTTCATTCGGTCCCGACGCGAGGAAGGATTGCCGGTTCTGCCCAGAGTAAGCCTGTCAGCGGTCCGTGAAGTTGGGGCGGCGGCGCTGCTGGAATGCCGTTGCGCCCTCGACGAAGTCGGGTGATCGCAGCAGCACCGACTGGCCGCGGTATTCACACTCGAGCGCGTTGTCCAGCTCGGTCAATGTGGCCGCGTTGATCGCGTGTTTGGTCTTGGAGTACGCAACGACGGGTCCCGCCAACAACTTCGAGATCACCTTGTCGACCGCGGCGTCGAACTCCTCGGCGGGATAGACCGCGGTGACCAGTCCCGCGGCCAGCGCCTCGGCGGCCGGCAACCGCTCAGCCAGCAGCGCCATGCGCATTGCGCGGATACGACCGATCGCGGCCGCGATCAAGGCCGACGCGCCGCCGTCGGGCATCAACCCGATCTGGGTGAAGGCAAGCATGAAAAACGCTTTGTCAGAAGCCAATACGAGGTCGCAGGCCAGGGCCAGGGAAACGCCGACGCCGGCTGCCGGGCCCTGGACGACGGCGACGACGGGACGCGGCAGCGCCGTGATGGCGCGGATCAGCCGGTTGACCTCCAGGACGATTTCGTCGGGAGGCATTCCGCTGCCCGACATGTCGTCGGCGCTGATCCCCGCTCCGGAGCAGAAGCCGCGACCGGCGCCGCCCAGCCGCACGACCTTGACCTCCGGGTCGTCGGCCGCGCATTCCATCGCGTCGGCGAGCGCGGTGATCACCGGAACCGAGAGCGAGTTCAGGCTGTCGGGACGGTCGATGGTCACCGACAGCACGCCGTCGGCCAGCGTGACGTCAAGACCTGCTACGGGGGTCAGCGTGTCGAGCACGGATTGCGACATGGCCACACCCTAGGTGACCGGGGTGCGCGGCTCAGAACCGCGGCTGCGAAGATGCGAACGACGTCAAAGCAGACGAAAGGTCGGTGGATCATGGCGGGACCGCTGAGTGGATTACGCGTTGTCGAGCTGTCGGGGATCGGGCCGGGCCCGCACGCCGCCATGATCCTCGGGGATCTGGGCGCCGACGTCGTGCGCATCGACCGCCCGTCGGGCGCCCCGGGTGGTGTGGTCAAAGACGCGATGAGCCGCAACCGGCGCATCGTGACCGCCGACCTCAAGTCCGACGAGGGACGCGAACTCGTGCTCAAACTCGTCGCCAAGGCCGACGTGTTGATCGAGGGCTACCGTCCCGGCGTCACGGAGCGCCTCGGCATCGGCCCCGAGCAGTGCGCGGAGGTGAACGAGCGGCTGATCTACGCCCGGATGACGGGCTGGGGTCAAACCGGTCCGCGCAGCCAGCAGGCCGGCCACGACATCAACTACATCTCGCTCAACGGGATCCTGCACTCCATCGGCCGGGCGAACGAGCGGCCGGTGCCACCGCTGAATCTGGTCGGCGACTTCGGCGGCGGCTCGATGTTCTTGTTGGTCGGCATCCTGTCCGCGCTGTGGGAGCGGCAGCGTTCCGGCAAGGGCCAGGTCGTCGACGCCGCGATGGTCGACGGCTCGAGCGTGTTGATCCAGATGATGTGGCAGATGCGCGCCTCCGGCATGTGGACCGACGAGCGTGGCACGAACATGCTCGACGGCGGCGCGCCCTACTACGACACCTACGAGTGCGCCGACGGCCGCTACGTCGCGGTCGGCGCCATCGAGCCCCAGTTCTATGCGGCCATGCTGGCCGGCCTCGGTCTGGACGGCGCGAACCTGCCGCCACAGAACGACACGACCCGCTGGCCCGAGCTGCGGGCCGCGCTCACCGAGGCGTTCATCGCCCACGATCGCGATCACTGGACGAAGGTGTTCGCCGACTCCGACGCCTGCGTCACGCCGGTGCTGGCCTTCGGTGAGGTGCAGACCGAGCCCCACATCACCGAGCGGAACACCTTCTATGAAGTCAACGGCGCGCTGCAGCCGTTGCCCGCTCCGCGGTTCTCCCGCACGGCAGCCGAAACGCCGCGGCCCGCGTCGCCGGTGGCCGATGTCGAGGCCGTGCTCAGCGACTGGGTATAGTCCCCAACCAACTGGTTGGCGGGATGGCGATAGGGAAGGACTCGGATGGAGATCAAAGACGCCGTAGCGGTCGTCACCGGGGGAGCGTCGGGTCTGGGCCTGGCCACCACCAAGCGGCTGCTCGACGCCGGCGCACAGGTGGTGGTGCTGGACCTGCGCGGCGAAGACGCGGTTGGCGAGCTGGGCGATCGGGCGCGTTTCGTCGAGGCCGACGTCACCGACGAGACCGCCGTGTCCGGCGCGCTCGACACGGCCGAGTCGCTGGGCCCGCTGCGCATCAACGTCAACTGCGCGGGCATCGGCAACGCCATCAAGACGCTGTCGAAGGATGGCCCGTTCCCGCTGGACGGGTTCAAAAAGGTGATCGGGGTCAATCTGATCGGGACGTTCAACGTGCTGCGGCTGGCCGCCGAGCGCATCGCCAAGACCGAACCAATCGGAGAAGAGCGCGGCGTCATCATCAACACCGCCTCGGTTGCCGCGTTCGAGGGCCAGATCGGGCAGGCCGCCTACTCGGCGTCCAAGGGCGGCGTCGTCGGCATGACGCTGCCGATCGCGCGCGACCTGTCGCGCGAGCTCATCCGCGTGGTGACGATCGCGCCGGGATTGTTCAAGACGCCGCTACTGGGTTCGCTGCCCGAGGAGGCGCAGAAGTCGCTGGGCAAGCAGGTGCCGCACCCGGCCCGGCTGGGTGATCCCGACGAGTACGGCGCCTTGGCCCTCCACATCATCGAAAATCCGATGCTCAACGGCGAGGTCATCCGCCTCGACGGCGCCATCCGCATGGCGCCCCGCTGAGGTTCACGGGCAAAAAGAAAGCCCCCCGCATGCGGAGGGCTGTCTGGGAAACAAGAACGAAGTTATCGACGGAACCATCGGGTAATGGCGGGTTCGGCCATCAGTAGCCGCGCGAGCACGCTCATGGCGGTCAGCTTGCCGTAGGCAGCGGGTGCGAGTCTTCGAACTGCTCGGAGGTCTCACCTTCCACCAGCATGTCGCCGTGGTAAAGGGCCTCGAAGTCAGCCTTGATGACGTCAGCACTCGAGTCGTCGATCCACATGAGACTGAGCGTATGGGCCACCATTAAGGAATCTTTGAGTCACGATTCGGAAAATGGTGGCAATTTACTCGCCGGTAGGTTCGCCCGACGTCGAGCGACGGATTGGGCCGGTCAGCGGGCCTACCTGCGGCCCAGTTTTCTTTCTAGACTCTTAGTATCGCGCAGGTTTGGCACTGCGTTGAACCATGTGGGCGGGCGTATGCGTGTCCACAGAAGGTGTCGTTTGGCACCGGTAACCCTGCCGGATGGTTGCCGCGGCTCTGGGTGCGGGCGAGCGTTGCCTGGCCTGGCGGAAGGACGATCATGCTGCAGGCGACCGCTCGGCTGGCCATCGCGGCGCCGCGCCGCATCGTTGCGGTTGCCGTCCTGGTCTTCATAGCCGCCGCGATCTTCGGCGTTCCCGTCGCCAAGAGCCTGGCGCCCGGCGGTTTCCAGGATCCCGACTCGGAGTCGGCCCGCGCCATCGCCGTGTTGACCGACAAGTTCGGGCAGAGCGGTCAGCAAATGCTGATCCTCCTAACCGCGCCCGCGGGCGCCGGCAGCGAGCAGGCCCGCAGCGTGGGAACCGAGCTGGTCGACCAATTGCAGCGGTCGCCGTTGGTGTACAACGTCGCCTCGCCGTGGACGGGAACGCCCGCGGGGGCCGGTGCCGATCTGGTCAGTCAGGACGGGAAATCGGGCTTGATCGTGATCAACCTCAAGGGCGGCGAAACCAACGCGCAGCAGAACGCCCAGACCCTGGCCGATGAATTCGTCCACGACCGCGACGGCGTCAGCGTCCGTGCGGGTGGTTCGGCGATGCAGTACGCCCAGATCAACAAACAGAACCAGGACGACTTGGTCGTCATGGAGGCGATCGCGATCCCGCTGAGCTTCCTCGTGCTGATCTGGGTGTTCGGCGGCCTGCTCGCGGCGGCGCTGCCGATGACCCTCGGCGCGCTGGCCGTCGTCGGCTCGATGTCGGTGCTGCGGCTGATCGCGCTCGGCACCCAGGTGTCGGTCTTCGCGCTCAACCTGAGCACCGCGCTGGGCCTGGCGTTGGCCATCGACTACACGCTGCTGATCGTGAGCCGCTATCGCGACGAGCTGGCCGAGGGTGGTGACCGAGACCAGGCACTGATCCGGACCATGGCCACGTCGGGCCGCACGGTGCTGTTCTCCGCGGTCACCGTCGCCTTGTCGATGTCGGCGACGGCGCTCTTCCCGATGTACTTCCTGAAGTCGTTCGCCTACGCCGGGGTGGCGACCGTGGGTTTCGTCGCGACCGCGTCCATCGTGATTACCCCGGCCGCCATCGTGCTGCTGGGACCGCGACTGGACTCGCTGAACGCGCGCACACTGGTGCGCCGGGCGCTGCCTAAAAAGATGAGGCGCCCGGATCCGGTGCACAAGCCGGTCGAGCAATTGTTCTGGTACCGGTCGAGCAAGTTCGTGATGCGCCGCTGGCTGCCCCTCGGCCTGGGCGTCGGTGCCCTGCTGCTGGTGCTCGGGCTTCCCTTCATCTCGGTCAAGTGGGGGTTCCCGGACGACCGGGTCCTGCCGCGCTCGGCGTCGGCGCATCAGGTTGGTGACCAGTTGCGCACCAATTTCGCGCACGACTTCTCGACGTCGGTGCCCGTCGTCATTCCCGACGCCGGCGGCGTGAGCCCGGCGGACCTGGACCGGTACGCCGCGGACTTGTCCCGGGTTTCCGACGTGTCGGAGGTATCGGCGCCGGGCGGGACGTTCGTGAACGGAAACCGGGTAGGACCGCCGGCGGCGGCCACCGGCATGGCCGACGACAGCGCCTTCCTGACGGTGAGCAGCGCGGCGCCGCTGTTTTCCGCAGCCTCGGACGCGCAGCTGAAAAACCTGCGCGCAGTACCCGGTCCCGCCGGCAGGCCCGCCGAGCTTGCCGGCGTCGCGCAAGTCAACCGCGACAGCGTCGACGCGGTGACGGATCGGCTTCCGCTGGTGCTGGGGCTGATGGCCGCCGTGACCTTCGTGTTGCTGTTCCTGCTGACCGGCAGCGTGGTGATGCCGGTGAAGGCCCTGATGTGCAACGTGCTGTCGCTGACCGCGGCGTTCGGCGCGCTGGTGTGGATCTTCCAGGACGGCCATCTCGGCGCGCTGGGAACGACCCCAAGCGGCACGCTCGTCGCGAACATGCCGGTGCTGTTGTTCTGCATCGCGTTCGGGTTGTCCATGGACTACGAGGTGTTCCTGATCTCCCGGATCCGCGAGTACTGGCTGCAGTACCGGCCGGCGAAGCCAATCGCCAAGCAGGCGCACGCCGCCAACGACGAAGCGGTGGCGCACGGCGTGGCCCGCACCGGACGGGTGATCACCGCGGCCGCGCTGGTGATGTCGATGTCGTTCGCCGCGCTGATCGCCGCGCACGTGTCGTTCATGCGGATGTTCGGCCTGGGCCTGACGCTGGCCGTGTTCGCAGATGCGACCCTGGTGCGGATGGTGCTGGTTCCGGCGTTCATGCATGTGATGGGCCGATGGAATTGGTGGGCGCCCAAGCCGTTGGTGCGGCTGCACGAGCGGTTCGGCATCAGCGAGGCGCCGACGAAAGATGTCGAACTCGAACCCGTCGGGGTCGCGGCACAGCACAATGGTCACGAGGTCACGGAGACGGTGACCAACGTCGGTTAGGGAGGGACTGCGAACATGACGGCTACGACGCCGGCATCCACCGTCGACAATCCGTTCTTCGCCCGGATCTGGCCCCTGGTGGCCGCCCGCGAGGTCGAGGCGGTGCGGGCCCTGCGTCGGGAGAACCTAGCCGGCTTGTCGGGCCGAGTGCTGGAAATCGGTGCGGGCATCGGGACGAACTTCGGGCTCTACCCGGATTCCGTCGAGCAAGTGGTGGCCGTCGAGCCCGAGCCGCGGCTGGCGGCGCGGGCCCGCAAGGCGGCCGCCGCCGCGGCCGTCCCGGTCGTCGTGACCGGCGAGACCGTCGAGGCGTTCGGCGGCGCGACGCCGTTCGACGCGGTCGTGTGCTCGCTGGTGCTGTGTTCGGTGGAGGATCCCGCGATGGTGCTGGGGCGCCTGCATTCGTTGCTGCGGCCGGGCGGCGAGCTGCGCTATCTCGAGCATGTGGCCAGCGCCGGTGGGCGGGGCCGGCTGCAGCGTCTTGCCGATGCGACCCTGTGGCCCAGGCTCTTTGGGAACTGCCACACGCATCGCGACACCGAGCGCGCGATTCTCGACGCCGGGTTCAAGGTGCTGAATTCTCGGCGGGAGTGGACGCTGCCGGTGTGGGTGCCGCTTCCGGTGTCGGAGTTGTTATTGGGCCGGGCGCGCCGCGCCTAGCGTCTGCGGTTAGCCGAGCAGGGCGGGCAGTCGCTGCAGCAGCTCCGGCAATGCCTGGCTCGCGGTCTCGCGCAGGCTGAGGGTGGCGGCGCCGCTCAGCGGCGTCGGTTCGGGGTTGACTTCAATGACGGCCGTGCCGCTGGCCAGCGCCAGTTCCGGCAGGCCGGCCGCCGGGTAGACGATCGCGGATGTCCCGACCACCACCATCACGTCGGCGGTCTCCGTCGCCTCGAGCGCCCGCTGCCACGGCTCGTCGGGCAACGGCTCACCGAACCACACGATGTCGGGCCGAATCAGGCCGCCGCAGCCGCAGACCGGTGGCTGGACCTCCAGCGCCGGTTCCGGCATCTCGGGTAATGCCTCCGTATACGGCATATCGCAACGCGCACAACGGAATTCGAAAAGACTTCCGTGCAGGTGGTGCACGGCGGCGCTGCCGGCGCGCTCGTGTAAGTCATCGACGTTCTGCGTGACGACGCTGACCTCGGCATGGTCCTGCCAGTCGGCGATGGCACGGTGCCCCGCATTCGGTTCGACGTTGGCCACCAGGTAGTGGCGCCACAGGTACCATCCCCAGACCCGTTCGGGGTTGTTGCGCCACCCCTGGGTGCTGGACAACTCGTACGGATCGAAGCGGGCCCACAACCCGTTTTTGTCGTCACGGAATGTCGGCACGCCGCTCTCCGCGGAGATTCCCGCGCCGCTGAGCACCGTCACTCGCATCCCCCCAAGATAGCGGTGCGTAGGTGATACTGGGTACGTGGAGCTGGCGGACTGGTTGAAGGTCGACCTGAAGGCGCGCAGGCCGTTGTTCGACCAGCTCAGAACGCAGGTCATCGACGGGGTCCGCGACGGCGCATTGCCGCCCGGCACCCGGCTGCCGACCGTGCGTGAGCTGGCCGGCCAACTCGGCGTGGCCGTCAATACCGTGGCCCGCGCCTACCGGGAGCTGGAAACCGCGGCCATCGTCGAAACCCGGGGCCGCTTCGGCACTTTCGTCGCTCGCTACGACCCGACCGACGCGGCGATGGCGGCCGCGGCCCGGGAATACGTCCGTGTCGCCCGGGGACTGGGCCTGGACAAGGCCGACGCGGTGCGCTACATCGAGGACGTGCCCGACGATCAGGACCCCGGCTAGCCGATCGCCGGAAACCCGTTGGCGCACTGGGGTATTGGGCCGCTCACCGTAAGACTTTGTCCAGCGTGCGCAGGTTGCGGGTGGTGGTCGACGATTTGTAGCGCGGCTTGCCCATCGTCTTGCCGATGGTGCTGTCCAGGGTTCCGCCCTTGGGCACCTGCCAATAGACGACCCCGTCGCCGCGGCTGATCTTCTCGTCCGCGCCGGCCTTGCCGCTCAGCCCGGCGAGTTCGTCGAGCACTGCCGCGTCGGCGACAAACGTGACATAGGACTGATACCCCTCGACCTCGCGCTCGAAGGGATAGCCGTCGCTGATGGCACGCACCGTGTCGATGTCATAGGTCAGCACCCAGGCGTCGTAGCCGAATCGCTCGCGGAGGGCCGATTCGGCTTTCTTGCGCACCGCGGCGGCCTTGGCCGAGGACTCCAGCACCACGTTGCCGGTGGCCAGGATGGTGCGCACATTCTTGAATCCCGCGTCCGTCAGCGCGGCTGCCACCTCGGCCATCTTGAGGTTGACGCCGCCGACGTTGACACCCCGCAGGAAGGCCGCGTACTTGGTCATAGTGCGATTTCACCACGACGTAGGCTTTCGACATGGGACGCCAAGTCTTCGACGACAAATTGTTGGCCGTCATCAGTGGGAACTCTCTCGGGGTATTAGCCACCATCAAGCGTGACGGGCGCCCACAGCTGTCGAACGTGAGCTATCACTTCGATCCGCGCGAGCTGGCCGTGCGGGTCTCCATCACCGAGCCGCGCGCCAAGACGCGCAACCTGCGCCGCGACCCGCGCGCGTCGCTGTTGGTCGACGCCGACGACGGATGGTCGTACGCCGTCGCTGAGGGCACGGCGGAACTGACGCCCCCGGCGGCCGCGCCCGACGACGACACCGTCGAGGCGCTGATTGCTTTGTATCGCAACATCGCCGGGGAACATCCGGATTGGGACGAGTTCCGCGAGGCGATGGTCACCGATCGGCGGGTGTTGCTGACGTTGCGGGTCTCGCACGTCTACGGCATGCCGCCGGGCAAGCGGTAAATCCACGCGCCAGGCGCGGGGAGTCCGGGTTAAGCTGCCGTCATGGCCGAATCGAACCCTCAGCAAGAGGACGAGACCAAGCGCAGGTTCCGCGAAGCGCTCGACCGCAAGAAGGCGAAGTCGTCGGGCGGATCCGACCACAAGGACGGCGGCGACAAGCAGCCGCGGGCGCACGGTCCGGCCGAGAGCCGCCGGGAATTCCGCCGCAAGAGCGGCTAGAGCCGTAGTCAGCCCACTCTGGCCCAGCACTCGGACCCTGAGGAGGAATGAATCATGGCGATCGCGTCCACCGAAATGGCCAGCGTGCGTTATCTCGTCGACGACGTCGCGCGAGCGACCGATTTCTACACCAGCCATCTCGGATTCTGCTTGGGCCATAACGCCGCACCGGCTTTCGCCGAAGTCACCCGGGGATCGTTGCGGTTGTTGCTGTCCGGACCCACCAGTTCCGGAGCGCGTCCGATGCCCGACGGCGCCACACCGGTGCCGGGTGGCTGGAATCGCATTCATCTGATCGTCGACGACATCACTGCAGAGGTTGCGCGGCTCCGCGCCGCCGGGCTCACTTTTCGCAACGACATCGTCAAAGGCCCTGGTGGGCAACAAATCCTGTTGTTAGACCCGGCAGGTAACCCGGTCGAGTTGTTCCAGTCCGCCAGCCGCTAGGGAGGCAAGCCGGTGCCGGTAGATCGACAAGAGTGCCGGCATGCATGCCACTATTGATCTTCCCCGGACTGCGCTGACTTCCACGCTATGCCGATAACTACCAAAGCGGCGGTATCGGTGTCGCTGAGTTGGCGCACGTGCATCATCACCGGCGCCGCGATGATGGTGGCGCCGATCGCGCTCAGCGCCGCGAGACCCGCCTCCCTCGGCGGCCACAGAAGACCACACTGCAGGGAGCCTTCACCGTCCCCAGGCCTTGTGGTTGAGTGTGTCTGTGAAGCTCTGCTTGGCGCAGGAACCCGAGGCCGATCGACTGCTGTCCTCGAACCCGTTCGCGTTGCTGATCGGCATGCTGCTCGATCAACAGGTGCCATTCGAGACGGCCTTCGCAGGGCCGAAGAAGATCGCGGACCGACTGGGCGGCCTGGATGCCGGCCAGATCGCCGCCTACGATCCGGACAAGTTCGCCGCGCTGTGCGCGGAAAGGCCTGCGATACACCGCTTTCCGGGGTCGATGGCCAAGCGGATTCAAACCCTGGCGCAGATCATCGTGGACCGCTATGACGGCGACGCGGCCGGGTTGTGGAAGGCCGGTGAGCCCGACGGCAAGGAGCTGCTGCAGCGGCTCAAGGCGCTGCCCGGCTTCGGTGAGCAGAAAGCGAAGATCTTCCTGGCGCTGCTGGGCAAGCAATACGGCGTGACGCCGACGGGCTGGCGGGCCGCGGCCGGGGAGTTCGGCAAGGCCGGCGCCCACCTGTCCGTCGCCGACATCGTCGACGCGCAATCAATGGGCAAAGTGCGGTCCTACAAGAAGCAGATGAAGGCAGCAGCAAAGGGAAAGGCGGCAACGTGAAGACACACCTGACGTGTCCGTGCGGCGAAGCCATCGTCGGCAAGGACGAGGACGAGCTGGTCGAACTGACCCAGGCCCACCTTGCCAGCGTTCATCCGGGACTGGAGTACGACCGCGACGCCATCTTGTTCATGGCGTACTGACCGCGGCCGCGTGACGGTCGGGTGGCGCTAAGGCACCACCGTCGAGCCGATGGTGGGCATGAACTGGCACTGCTTTTCTTTGGTAGTGACCTGTCCGAAGATCGTCGACATGATGCTGCCCGACCCCGTATCGGCGATCGCCGTCAAGGTCGTCGGACCGTCCGGATTGATGTCGTTGCGTGGCGTGAGGGTGACGCTCCCTGACTTGCCCGTGGTCAGGTTCACCCAGGTGACGTTCAACGGCAGCTTCTGCACCTCGGCGGGCCCGGGGGTCCCGACGGCGGTGAACACGTAGGCCGTCTGGCCGGCCGCGGGGCCCGGCGTCGGAATCTTGGCCGGCCCCGCCACCGAGAGCGCGGTCGCGATCGAACTGGTGCCGTCCGCAAGGCAATTGGTGCCGATCGAGGGGTACATGAAGTCCTGCGTCGGCGGGGCGTCAGGGCCGAAACCGGGAGCCGCCGCGGGCGCGGCCGGCGCAGCAGCCGCTGCCGGTGCGGGGTCGGGGGCTGGCGCCGCTGCGGCGTCGGGCGCCGGTGAGGCCGGTGCTGCCACCGGCGCGGGCGGGGGGGCGACGGGTGGGGTGGCGACGGGTGCTGAGGCCGGAGCCGGACCCGCCGCGCGGACGGGATCGACGCCCGTCGGCAGGTGCGCCTGCACGCCGGGCACGACACCCTCCGGTGGCACGTGTGGCACCGGTCCGGTATCCGCCGGGGCGACGGCATCCGGCGCGCCGGGCTCTCGGACGAACTGGTTCACCGACGCGGCCACGTTCTTGGACTCGGTCGGCGCGGTCGGATTGTGGGCGAATGCCTGTGCCGCGGCCATGAGCAGCTGCGTCGCTTGCGCGGGATTGCTGGCCGCCTGCTGGATGATCGGGCTCAGCTGCGATAACGCCGGCAGGCCGGGTAACTGCTGAGCGGAGTTCGGTTGCGGTGTCGGCTGTGGCGCCGCCGGGTCGGCCGCCGCGCTCGGGCAGAGCCCGAACGCGGCAACCGACGCCGTGGCGACAGCGGCCAAACCTTTGGACAGATTCCAAGTGCTTGCCACGGTGTCCTCCGGTCCTAGGTGGTGGGTGAGCTGTCTAGTAGGCAGCTCAGGGCAGGGCGGAAAGCAGCGACGGCGGGGTAAGCGGTGCCGGTGCTGCCGGTGCCGCCGCTGCCGGGGCACCCGGGACGCCGCCGTTGGCCAGCGCCGACAGGTCGCCCGGAAGCGAAAGCTGCGGTGGCACATTCAGCGGTAAGCCCGGCAGTGCCGGCATGTTCACCCTCGCCGCCGGAGTCGCCGGTGCCGCCGGAACGGCCGGAGTTGCCGGCACGCCCGGGATCGAAACCGGCAGGCCCGGAATCGTCGGAGCCGCCGGCACGGCGGGCGCCGCCGGTGCCGCCGGTGCCAACCCTGGGATCGAGTTGAGCCCCGGGAGTGCGGAGGTAGCCGCGGGCGCTATGGGTGAGGTGGCTGCCGGCGCCGTGATCCCGGGAAGGGACGGGATAGCAGCCGGAGACGACGCCGCGGGCGCGGCCGCGGCCGGGGTCAGTCCCGGAAAGGTGATACCGGGAGCCGCCGGTGTGGCCGGCGGGGTCGCCCCGAGTGCGGTCGCGAGGTTTTGCAGAATCTGCGGCGCGTTGGCCGCAGAAGCGATCAGCTGTTGCGGAATGTTGGGTACTGGGTCCGCCGGCACGGGGTCGGCGTGGGCGATACCGCCCGTGAGTAGCGCGGCGGACGAACCGACCAGAACGGCGGATGCCCGCATGTAGGTCCAGATGGTTGGCATGACTCTCCCTGAGTTATCGACGACAGGTCCCGGCCTGAAGGTACGTTGATGCTGGTGTGACTCAAGTGACACGTGTGGCATTTATTCGATCGTTATGGATACGTGTGACGGCGGTGATCGAGCGTCTGCGTCGATCGCTAAAGTCGGGCGGATAGACGCCACCTCGGCCGCCCCGGCGGCATCGAACACCCGGCGGCTGGCGAATCTGCTCGTCGCGGCCGCGCCGGTGCTGCTAGCCGTCAGCGTCGCCGCGCGCCTCGCCTGGACATACCTGGCACCCCACGGGGCGAACTTCGTCGACTTGCACGTCTACCTCGGCGGTGCGGCGGCTATCGACCACCCCGGCAGCCTGTACGGCTACACGTATGCCGATCAGACGCCGGACTTCCCGCTCCCGTTCACCTATCCGCCGTTTGCGGCCGTCGTCTTTTACCCCCTGCACCTGTTGCCGTTTGGCCTCGTGGCTTTCCTGTGGCAGATCGCGACGATCGCGGCGTTGTACGGCGCGATTCGGATCAGCCAACGGTTGCTGGGCGGGGGCAGCCGGCGCGTCGCGATGGCCTGGACGGCCGTCAGCATCTGGATCGAGCCGTTGCGCAGCACCTTCGACTACGGGCAGATCAATGTGCTGCTGATGATCGGGGTGCTCTGGGCTGCCTGCACCACACGGTGGTGGCTATCGGGACTGTTGGTCGGCGTGGCGTCCGGGATCAAGCTCACACCGGCGATCGCCGGTGTCTACCTCCTCGGCGTCCGGCGCGTCGGCGCGGCGGTGACCTCCGCGGTCGTCTTCCTTGGCACCGTCGGGATATCGCTACTCGTCGTCGGCGATCAGGCGCGCTACTACTTCACCGACCTGCTGGGCGACGCGCGCCGGGTCGGGCCCATCGCCACCTCGTTCAATCAGTCCTGGCGTGGCGGCATTTCGCGGATCCTGGGCCACGACGCCGGCTTCGGTCCGCTTGTGCTGGCCGCCATCGCCGTCACGGCAGTCCTGGCCGTCCTCGCGTGGCGGGCGCTGGACCCCTCCGATCGGCTGGGCAAGCTGCTGGTGGTCGAGTTGTTCGGGCTGCTGCTCTCGCCGATTTCGTGGACCCATCACTGGGTGTGGTTGGTCCCGCTGATGACCTGGGCGATTCACGGGCCGGTGCGCCGATGGCCCGGCGCATCGATTGTGGGCTGGGGTTGGTTGGGGCTCACCATCGTTGGCGTGCCGTGGCTGCTGAGCTTCGCGCAGCCGACCATTTGGCAACTCGGCCGCCCGTGGTACCTGGCGTGGGCCGGGCTGGTCTACATCGTGGCCGCGCTGGCGACCCTGATCTGGATCGCTGTCGCCGGCCGCCGCGCCGTCCCCTCCGAAGGGCAGCCTTCTGCGCAGCCCGCCGAGCGGGCCGCTTCGTCGCCCGGTTAGTCCGCGACGATCCCGTCGATATCGCGCGCCATGTCGATGTCGTTCTTGGTGATACCGCCCTCGGAATGCGTCACCAGAGCGAAAGTCACTGTCCGCCAACGAATATCGATATCAGGGTGATGATCCTTGCTCTCGGCGTGCTCGGCGACCCGACGCACCGCGTCGATGCCGGCCAGAAAGCTCGGAAACTTTATCGACCGGCGTAGGGCGCCCTCGGCACGCTCCCAGCCGTCGAGGTCGGGCAGTGCGGCGTCTACTTGCTCATCCGTTAACACAGCCATACCCCGAACATACTCCGCGCGCCAACCGTTGTTCGGGGTCGTAACGGCGCCGGGTTTGGGCAAGAATGTCACCATGCCACAGCGGTCGTTCGAGGATGCCAGTGCCTTCCATCGGGTGATGCGAACCTTTGCGGCCACGAAAGTCGGTGTGGCCCTTCTGCGGCCGACCGCGAACCGCCTCGACCAACTCATCACCAAGGTCACCGGCGGCCGACGTAGTTTCGCCGGGATCGCCACCGGTGTACCGGTGGTCATCCTCACCACGAAGGGCGCCAAGTCCGGCGAACCCCGCACCGTCGCGGTGTACGGAATTCCGCACCCCGACGGCCTGGCCCTCATCGCCTCCAACTGGGGCGGCGCAAAACACCCGGCCTGGTATCACAACCTGAAGGCCAACCCACAAGCCACGGTATCGATCGAGGGCGACACCTGGCAGGGCACCGCACGACGCGCCACGCCACGCGAGCGAGACGAGATCTGGGCCAGAGGCGTTGAGCTCTATCCGGGCTGGGCGAAGTACGAAGCACGGGCGGGCGACCGCCACATCGAGGCATTCGTCCTCACCCGGCAATGACCGACGCGTAGCTGACTTTCCCTCGTAAATGCGTTGCGGCGCAGGCCTGTTTGACCTGCTTGTCCCGTGACACTTTGCGTTTTCTCAGGATTCGGAACCATCTCAGCGCACGGGCGTCGAATCAATCAAAAGCATGAAGCGTCTATGTAATCAGCCAATCGCGTTGCACACCAACAAAGGACACGAAATGGTGGGTTCGTGGGGTGTGGCCCGGCGGCGGAGCATCCAGGCGCGGGGATTTCACGGGAGACCTATGAAAGAGGATGACATGACGACCCATCACCACCGGGTGATCACCAAAATTATCGTCGGCGCCGCCGTCGTTCTCGGCGTCGGCGTTGGGGGCGCGGCAACCGCCCGGGCCGACGCGAATCAAACCGGCACCGACCCGAATCCATTCGGCGCGCTCGGCTGTGGCTGCCAACAGACAGCTCCGCCCGGGGGCCCGGCGATGGAGGCACAGCTAGAGCAGGGAATCTGGGCGGGTCTCGCCGCCACCCCGGCCAACCGCAGCATTAGGTAAGTCCAGCCGCGCCCCCGACGGGCGGTATACCGTGACTGGCCATGCCGACCCAGATTGTCGTCGCCGGGGCAGTCATCGCCGGCTCGACGCTCTTGGTGGCGCAACGCGTCCGGCCGCCGGAGCTGGCCGGCCGCTGGGAGCTGCCCGGCGGCAAGGTGGCGACCGGCGAGACCGAGCGCGACGCGCTGGCCCGCGAATTGGCCGAGGAGCTTGGTCTCGACGTCGGCGATGTCGCGGTGGGCGACCGCCTCGGCGACGACATTGCGCTGGACGGCATGACGACGCTGCGGGCGTACCGCGTGCGGTTGCTCGGCGGGGAACCGCACCCGCATGACCATCGGGCGCTGCGTTGGGTGACGGCGTACGAACTGCATGACGTCGATTGGGTGCCGGCCGACCGGGCCTGGTTAGCGGACCTGATTCGGGCGCTGCGAGCAAGCTCCTGACGAGTCCACAGTTTCTCCGCAGGGAACGTACAGCGCTATTGCAGCAGACACGCGTGAAACTGGAAGCTAACAAGCTCAAATAGACCCTAACCTCGATTTGCATGCCGGTAGCGATCCCGATGGTTGGCCCGACGGCGTGGGCGCTGTTTCCACGCCGTGATCCGGCGTACGCGAATACGGAAACCCCACGTCGATGGCAGTAATTTCTACTCACAGGCCCCGCGTGGTCGATGTGGTAGGACGGTCATCCGGGACCTACGCTGAGGGTCGATTGCCGCCCAGCGCGCGGGTCGCCAACGCCGTCGGACACGCGATTGCCGATTGTGCGGATCGCGCGGGCGGACTACCGCATTCGAACCCAGCAGCGAGACACGCCGTTGTTTTGAGTAGGGGGTTTACCGTTTGACTGCCACACCTCACGTTGGTGGACCGCTCGAGGAGTTGTTGGAGCGTAGTGGGCGTTTCTTCACGCCCGGCGAGTTCTCCGCCGATCTGCGCACCGTCACGCGCGAGGGCGGCCGCGAAGGTGACGTGTTCTACCGCGACCGGTGGAGCCACGACAAGGTGGTCCGCTCCACGCACGGGGTCAACTGCACCGGATCGTGCTCGTGGAAGATCTACGTCAAGGACGGGATCATCACGTGGGAAACCCAGCAGACCGACTACCCGTCGGTGGGCCCCGACCGCCCCGAATACGAGCCGCGTGGCTGCCCCCGGGGCGCGTCGTTCTCCTGGTACAGCTATTCGCCCACGCGGGTGCGCTATCCGTATGCGCGGGGCGTGCTGGTCGAGATGTTCCGTGAGGCCAAGGCGCGGCTCGGTGACCCCGTGCTCGCGTGGGCGGATATCCAGGCCGATCCGGAGCGTCGTCGCCGCTACCAACAGGCCCGCGGCAAGGGCGGGCTGGTCCGGGTGACCTGGGCCGAGGCGACCGAGCTGATCGCCGCGGCCCACGTGCACACCATCAAGACGTACGGCCCGGACCGGGTCGCCGGCTTCACGCCGATTCCGGCCATGTCGATGGTCAGCCATGCGGCGGGTTCGCGATTCGTTTCGCTGCTGGGCGGGGTGATGACCTCGTTCTACGACTGGTATGCCGACCTGCCGGTGGCCTCGCCGCAGGTGTTCGGAGACCAGACCGATGTGCCCGAGTCCGGGGATTGGTGGGACGCGTCGTATTTGATGATGTGGGGTTCCAATGTCCCGATCACCCGAACCCCGGACGCGCACTGGATGGCCGAGGCTCGCTATCGGGGCACCAAAGTCGTTGTGGTGAGCCCGGATTACGCCGACAACACCAAGTTCGCCGACGAGTGGATACGCTGCGCCGCCGGAACCGATGCCGCACTGGCGATGGCGATGGGCCACGTCATTCTCTCGGAATGCTATGTGCGCAAGCAGGTTCCGTTCTTCGTCGACTATGTTCGCCGCTACACCGACCTGCCGTTCCTGATCAAGCTGGAGCGGCGCGGCGACTCGCTAGTGCCCGGCAAGTTCCTGACCGCGGCCGACATCGGCGAGGAAGTCGAGAACGCGACGTTCAAACCCGCCCTGGTCGACGAGGTCACCGACCGGGTCGTCGTGCCGCACGGCTCCCTGGGATTCCGGTTCGGTGAGGACGGCGTCGGGAAATGGAACCTCGACCTGGGCCCAGTTGTCCCGGCGCTGAGCGTTGCGGGCACGCAGGACGTTCAACTGGTCGAACTGCCCAGCTTTGACACGATCGACGGCCACGGGGAGACGGTGCACCGCGGCGTGCCGGTGCGCCGCGTCGGCGAGCACCAGGTGTGCACGGTGTTCGACCTGATGCTGGCCCATTACGCGGTGCAGCGCGACGGTCTTCCCGGCGAATGGCCGACCGGTTACGACGACCCCAGCCAGCAGAACACCCCGGCCTGGCAGGAACCGATCACCGGTGTGCCTGCCGCGCAAGCGATTCGGGTCGCCAAGGAATTCGCCCGCAACGCAGAGGAATCCGGCGGACGTTCCATGGTGATCATGGGTGGCGGCATCTGCCACTGGTTCCACAGCGACGTCATGTATCGCTCGGTGCTGGCGCTGCTGATGTTGACCGGGTCGATGGGGCGCAACGGCGGCGGATGGGCGCACTACGTCGGCCAGGAGAAGGTGCGCCCGTTGACCGGCTGGCAGACGATGGCGAATGCCACCGACTGGTCGCGGCCACCGCGGCAGGTGCCCGGCGCCTCGTACTGGTATGCGCACACCGACCAATGGCGCTACGACACCTATGGGGCGGACAAGCTGTCCAGCCCGCTGGGCCGCGGCAAGTTCGACGACCAGCACACGATCGACCTGTTGGCCTCGGCGACGGCGATGGGCTGGAGCCCGTTCTATCCGCAGTTCGACCGCTCCAGCCTCGATGTCGCCGACGAGGCAACCCAGGCGGGGCGCGACGTCACCGAGTTCGTCGCCGAACAGCTCGCCCAGCGCAAGCTGAAGCTATCGATCACCGATCCCGACGATCCCGTCAACTGGCCGCGCGTGCTGTCGGTCTGGCGGTCGAACCTGATCGGCTCGTCGGGCAAGGGCGGCGAGTATTTCCTCAAACATCTGCTGGGCACGGACTCCAACGTGCAATGCGAGGCGCCCGCCGACGGCGTGCGGCCCGTGGATGTGGCCGCGCACCGGGAAATTCCCGAGGGCAAGCTGGATTTGATGATGTCGATCGACTTCCGGATGACGTCGACGACTCTGGTATCGGACGTGGTGTTGCCCGCCGCGACGTGGTACGAGAAGAACGACCTGTCCAGCACCGACATGCACCCGTACGTGCACGCGTTTTCCCCAGCGATCGACCCGCCGTGGGAAACACGTTCGGACTTCGAGGCATTCGGCGCCATCGCCCGCGCCTTCAGCGCCATGGCCCGGAAGCATCTGGGCACGCGCAACGACGTCGTACTGACCGCGCTGCAGCACGACACGCCGGATGCGATGGCCTATCCCGATGGCACCGAACGCAATTGGCTGCGCACCGGCGACGTGCCCGTGCCGGGCAGGACGATGAGCAAGCTCACCGTGGTGGAGCGCGACTACGCGGCGATCTACGACAAATGGGTGACCCTGGGCCCGCTTGTCGACCAGTTCGGCATGACCGTGAAGGGTTACACCGTCCATCCGTTCCGCGAGATCAGCGAGCTTGCCGCGAAGTTCGGAGTCATGAATTCCGGTGCGGCAGCGGGCCGTCCGGCGATCACCACGGCCGCGCGGATGGCCGACGTCATCCTCGCCCTGTCCGGGACGTGCAACGGGCGCCTGGCAGTCGAGGGTTTCCTCGAACTGGAGAAGCGCACCGGGCAACGGCTGGCGCACCTGGCCGAGGGCAGTGAGGAACGGCGGATCACTTACGCCGACACCCAGGCTCGCCCGGTCCCGGTGATCACCAGCCCGGAGTGGTCCGGTAGCGAGACCGGCGGACGCCGCTACGCGCCGTTCACGATCAACATCGAGCACCTCAAACCGTTCCACACGCTCACCGGGCGGATGCACTTCTATCTCGCCCACGATTGGGTGGAAGAGCTCGGCGAACAGCTGCCCGTGTACCGACCGCCGCTGGACATGGCGCGGCTGTTCAACCAGCCCGAGCTCGGATACGACGGAATCGGCCTCACCGTGCGCTATTTGACGCCGCACTCGAAGTGGTCGTTCCATTCGACCTACCAGGACAACCTGTACATGCTGTCGCTGTCTCGCGGCGGCCCGACGATGTGGATGAGTCCGGGGGACGCGGCGAAAATCAAAGTGCGCGATAACGATTGGGTCGAGGCGAGCAACGCCAACGGCATCTATGTGTGCCGGGCCATCGTCAGCCACCGCATGCCCGACGGCGTGGTGTTCGTCTACCACGTGCAGGAGCGCACGGTTGACATGCCGCGCACCGAGACCAACAACAAGCGCGGCGGCAACCACAACGCGCTGACGCGGGTGCGGATCAAGCCCAGTCACCTGGCCGGCGGCTACGGCCAGCACGCGTTCGCCTTCAACTACCTCGGCCCCACCGGCAACCAGCGCGACGAGGTGACCGTGGTACGCCGTCGCAGCCAGGAGGTGACCTACTAGTGAAGGTCATGGCGCAGATGGCGATGGTGATGAACCTCGACAAATGCATCGGCTGCCACACCTGCTCGGTGACTTGCAAGCAGGCCTGGACCAACCGCGCGGGCACCGAGTACGTGTGGTTCAACAACGTCGAAACCCGTCCGGGAGTGGGTTATCCGCGCACCTATGAGGACCAGGATCGCTGGCGCGGCGGGTGGGTTCGCGACAAGAGGGGCCGGTTGCGGCTGCGCGACGGCGGCCGCATCAACAAGTTGCTGCGCATCTTCGCCAATCCCAAGCTGCCCACCATCGACGACTACTACGAGCCGTGGACCTACGACTACGAAAACCTGACCCAGGCCCCGGCTGGCGACACCTTCCCCACGGCCGCGCCGCGCAGCCAGATCACCGGCGAACCGATGAAGGTGTCCTGGGGATCGAACTGGGACGACAACCTCGCGGGCTCGCCGGAGATCGTGCCCAACGACCCGGTTTTGAAGAAGGTCAGCCAAGAGGTCAAGCTCAAGCTCGAAGAGACCTTCATGTTCTACCTGCCGCGGATCTGCGAGCACTGCCTGAACCCGTCGTGCGTGGCCTCCTGCCCGTCGGGCGCGATGTACAAGCGCAGCGAGGACGGCATCGTTCTCGTCGACCAGGATCGCTGCCGGGGCTGGCGGATGTGCGTGTCCGGATGTCCTTACAAGAAGGTGTATTTCAACCACAAGACCGGCAAGGCCGAGAAGTGCACACTGTGCTATCCGCGCATCGAGGTCGGCCTGCCCACGGTGTGCTCGGAAACCTGCGTGGGACGCCTGCGCTATCTGGGGCTGGTGCTCTACGACGTGGACCGCGTGCTGGAGGCGGCGTCGGTGGAAAACGACACGGACCTCTACGAGGCGCAGCGCCGGATCCTGTTGGACCCCAACGATCCCGAGGTGATCGCCGCCGCGCGGGCGGAGGGCATCGCAGATGAGTGGATCGAAGCGGCGCAGCGGTCACCGGTCTACGCGCTGATCAACACCTACCGGGTGGCGCTTCCCCTGCACCCGGAATACCGGACCATGCCGATGGTTTGGTACATCCCACCGCTGTCACCGGTGGTCGACGCGGTCAGCCATGACGGCCACGACGGCGAGGACCTGGGCAACCTGTTCGGCGCCCTCGAAGCGCTGCGCATCCCCATCCAGTACCTGGCCGAGCTGTTCACCGCGGGCGACACCGAAGTGGTCGCCGGGGTGCTGAAGCGGCTGGCCGCGATGCGGTCGTACATGCGCGACATCAACCTCGGCCGTGAGACGCAACCGCACATCCCGCATGCCGTCGGGATGACCGAAGAACAGATCTACAACATGTACCGGCTGCTCGCGGTCGCCAAATACGAAGAGCGCTACGTGATTCCGACGTCATACGTGGCCGACGTGCCCGCCGCCGCGATGGCCGACGAGATGGGGTGCTCGTTGTCGTTCGAGGGAGGGCCGGGCATGTACGAATCAGGACCGTTCGGCGAGGGCAGCGGCGCGCCGGTCCCGATCGCCGTGGAAACTTTCCACGCCCTGCAACAGCGCCAGACGGGTGCCGTCGCCGGGACCGGTGGCACGGGCGGCGGCGGCCGCTCCAGGATCAACCTGCTCAACTGGGACGGCAACGGCGCACCCGCGGGCCTGTTCCCCGATTCCAACGAAGATCCGGGGTAGCGATGAGGTTGTTGTCCAAGATCGCCGAGCGCGGGACCTCCCGGGAGATGCAGGACCGACTGGTGTGGCAGGCGGCCTCGCTGTTGCTGGCCTATCCCGACGATGGGCAGGCGCAGCGCTTGGCCACCGTGAGCGAGCTGCTGGACCACATCAGCGGGCCCGCGGCGGCGCTGCTCGAACGGACGCTTGTCGCGCTGCGCGGCCGCGACCCGATGACCGCCGCGGCGGAGTATGTCGAGACCTTCGACTTGCGCCGCCGCGCAACGATGTACCTCACCTACTGGACCGCCGGCGATACCCGTAACCGCGGCAGGGAGATGCTGGTGTTCGCCAGCGCTTACCGGGACGCGGGTGTCGAGCCGCCGCGAAAGGAGGCCCCGGATCACCTGCCCGTGGTGCTGGAATTCGCCGCGACCGTCGATCCCGAGGCGGGCCGGCGGCTGCTCACCGAGCACCGGGTTCCGATCGACGTATTGCACGGGGCGCTGGCGCAAGCCGAGTCGCCGTACCGGCACGCCGTGGCGGCGGTTTGCGAAACACTGCCGGGCGCAACCGATCAGGAGGCGCGCCGAGCGGAACGGCTGGCGAAGGCCGGTCCTCCCGCGGAAGCCGTTGGGCTGCAGCCGTTTACCCTGACCGTCCCGCCGAAGCGCACCGAAAGAGGCTGACCGTGGTTCACATGAAATTGGTCGAGATCTTCTGGGACGACGTGCCTTACGTCGCGCTGTCGGTCGCGGCCGTCGGCACCTGGTGGCGGTATCGCTACGACAAGTTCGGGTGGACCACCCGTTCGTCGCAGCTTTACGAGTCGAAGTTGCTGTCGATCGGCAGCCCGCTGTTTCACTTCGGCAGCCTGCTGGTGATCATGGGCCACGTCATGGGGCTGTTCATTCCGGAATCGTGGACCCGCGCGATCGGGATGAGCGACCACATCTATCACCTGCAGGCGTTGTTGCTCGGCGTGCCCGCCGGCTTTGCCACCCTGATCGGCATCGGGTTGCTGATCTACCGGCGGCGCAGGTACGGGGCGGTGTTCTTGGCCACCACCCGCAACGACAAGCTGATGTATCTGGTGCTGGTGTGCGCGCTGGTGGCGGGGCTGTGCTGCACCCTGGCCGGGGCCACCCACTTCGGCGAGCTGCACGACTACCGGCAGAAGGTGTCGGTCTGGTTCCGGTCGATCTGGATCCTCGATCCGCGGGGGGATCTGATGGCGCACGCGGCGTTCTACTACCAAATTCACGTGTTCATCGCGCTTGCGCTGTTTGCCCTGTGGCCGTTCACCCGCCTGGTGCACGCGTTCAGCGCGCCGGTCGCCTACCTGTTCCGCCCTTACATCGTGTACCGGACCCGGGAAGTGGCCGACAAAGAACTGATCAGCGCGGCACCGCGCCGCCCCGGCTGGTGAGTGCGCCTCCCGGGCTTTGGTTGTGCGCCTAGGGCGACGCCAATGCACACTCAACGCCGCCACCGCACACTCAACACCGCAGGGCGGTCCGGCATCCGCCAGTTCGCTATCTGAAGCC
Organism: Mycobacterium sp. IS-836; assembly: GCF_001954275.1. Classification (GTDB taxonomy): domain Bacteria; phylum Actinomycetota; class Actinomycetes; order Mycobacteriales; family Mycobacteriaceae; genus Mycobacterium. The sequence goes on from NZ_MBEU01000072.1 coordinate 137,737, forward strand.
CCCGCTGCCAGAATCACCGACGTGCCATTTCGCAATGTCGCCATCGTCGCCCACGTGGACCATGGCAAGACCACGCTGGTCGACGCGATGCTGCGGCAGTCCGGCGCGCTGCACGAACGCGGTGAAGTGCAGGAACGCGTGATGGACACCGGCGACCTGGAACGCGAAAAAGGCATCACCATCCTGGCCAAGAACACCGCCGTGCACCGCCACGACCCGGATGGGACCGTCACGGTGATCAACGTGATCGACACCCCGGGCCACGCCGATTTCGGTGGCGAGGTGGAGCGCGGGCTGTCCATGGTGGACGGGGTGCTGTTGCTGGTCGACGCGTCCGAGGGCCCGCTGCCGCAAACGCGGTTCGTGCTGCGCAAGGCGCTGGCCGCCCACCTCCCGGTGATTCTCGTGGTCAACAAGACCGACCGGCCCGATGCGCGCATCGACGAGGTCGTCGAGGCCAGCCACGACCTGTTGCTCGACGTCGCCTCGGATCTCGACGACGAGGCCGCCGCGGCCGCCGAGCACGCCCTGGGCCTGCCGACGCTGTACGCGTCCGGGCGCGCCGGGGTGGCCAGCACCACGCAGCCGCCCGATGGCCAGGTCCCCGACGGCTCGAACCTGGACCCGCTGTTCGAGGTCCTGGAAAAGTACGTGCCGGAGCCCAAGGGCGACCCGGACGCGCCGCTGCAGGCCCTGGTCACCAACCTCGACGCGTCGAGCTTCCTGGGCCGGCTGGCGCTGATCCGCATCTATAACGGGCGCATCCGCAAGGGCCAGCAGGTGGCGTGGATCCGCGAAGTGGACGGCCAGGAGACCATCGCAACCGCGAAGATCACCGAGCTGCTGGCCACCGAGGGCGTCGAACGCAGCCCGACCGACGAGGCCATCGCGGGCGATATCGTCGCCGTCGCCGGCCTGCCGGAGATCATGATCGGCGACACGCTAGCCGACTTGGCGAATCCCGTTGCGCTGCCGCGGATTACGGTGGACGAGCCGGCGATCTCGGTGACCATCGGAACCAACACCTCGCCGCTGGCCGGCAAGGTGTCCGGGCACAAGCTGACCGCGCGCATGGTGCGCAACAGGCTGGACGCCGAATTGGTGGGCAACGTGTCGATCCGCGTGGTCGACATCGGCGTGCCCGACGCATGGGAGGTGCAGGGGCGCGGCGAGCTGGCGCTGGCCGTGCTGGTCGAACAGATGCGCCGCGAAGGCTTCGAATTGACGGTCGGCAAGCCCCAGGTGGTCACCAAGACCATCGACGGCAAGCTGCACGAGCCGTTCGAGGCCATGACCGTCGACTGCCCGGAGGAGTACGTCGGGGCCGTCACGCAGCTGATGGCCGCGCGCAAGGGCCGCATGGTCGAGATGGCCAACCACACCACCGGCTGGGTCCGAATGGATTTCGTCGTCCCCAGCCGCGGCCTGATCGGCTGGCGCACCGACTTCCTGACCGAGACCCGCGGCACCGGCGTCGGCCACGCGGTGTTCGACGGGTACCGGCCGTGGGCGGGGGAGATCCGGGCCCGGCACACCGGGTCGCTGGTGTCCGATCGGTCCGGCACCATCACGCCGTTCGCGCTACTGCAGCTCGCCGATCGCGGACAGTTCTTCGTCGAACCCGGGCAGGACACCTACGAAGGCATGGTCGTCGGAATCAACCCGCGCCCAGAGGATCTCGACATCAACGTCACCCGCGAGAAGAAGCTCACCAACATGCGGTCGTCGACCGCCGACGTCATCGAGACGCTGGCCAAGCCGCTCGAGCTCGATCTGGAGCGGGCCATGGAATTCTGCGCACCCGACGAATGCGTCGAGGTGACTCCGGAGGTGGTGCGAGTGCGAAAGGTCGAGCTGGACGCCACTTCCCGGGCCCGCGGCCGGGCGCGGGCGAAGGCCAGGGGTTAGGCCGCTCGTGGTCGGGCGCGTTGCTGGGCGGGTGCTCGATACCCTGATGGGCGTGCCGAGACGCCCCCGCCGTTTCTTCGCGAAGCTCGGCTTCTCGATGGTCGCCGTGGTTTCGCTGGCCGGGTTGGCGCTGGCGGCGTGCACGGTCAGCCCGCCGCCGGCACCGCAAAGCACCGATACGCCGCACAACTCGGCGCCGCCGCCGCAGCGGCCTACCCAGATCATCATGGGCATCGACTCGATCGGTGCCGGGTTCAACCCGCATCTGCTGTCCGATCTGTCCCCGGTGAACGCGGCGATCAGCTCGCTGGTGCTGCCCAGCGCATTTCGGCCGGTGCCCGATCCCGGGACGCCGACGGGTTCGCGCTGGGAGATGGATCCCACGCTGTTGGTGTCGGCGGAGGTGACCAACCAGAACCCGTTCACCGTCACCTACAAGATCCGGCCCGAGGCGCAATGGACCGACAACGCCCCGATCGCCGCCGACGACTTCTGGTACCTGTGGCATCAGATGGTCAGTCAGCCGGGGGTCGTCGATCCCGCCGGCTACGACCTCATCACCGGCGTGCAGTCGCTCGAGGGCGGCAAGCAGGCGGTGGTGACCTTCGCGCAGCCCTACCCGGCGTGGAAGGAGCTGTTCAGCGACATCCTGCCCGCGCACATCGTCAAGGACGTGCCGGGCGGTTTCGCGGCCGGGCTGGCGCGGGCCCTGCCGGTCACCGGCGGGCAGTTCCGCGTCGAGAACATCGACCCGCAGCGCGACGAGATCCTGATCGCCCGCAACGACCGCTACTGGGGTCCGCCGGCCAAGCCGGCGCTGATCCTGTTCCGCCGCGCCGGGGCGCCGGCGGCGCTGGCCGACTCGGTGCGCAACGGCGATACGCAGGTGGCCCAGGTGCACGGCGGGTCCGCGGCCTTCGCGCAGCTGTCCGCCATCCCCGATGTGCGGACGGCGCGGATCGTCACTCCGCGGGTCATGCAGCTCACCCTGCGCGCCAACGAGCCCAAGCTGTCCGACACGCAGGTCCGCAAGGCGATCCTGGGGCTGCTCGACGTCGACCTGCTCGCCGCCGTCGGCGCCGGCAGCGACAACACCGTCACGCTGGCGCAGGCCCAGATCCGCTCGCCCAGCGACCCGGGCTATGAGCCAACCGCGCCTCCCGCGATGACGACGCCGGCGGCGCTGGCCTTGCTGACGTCGTCCGGATACCAAATCGAGAGCAGCACCTCGGCGTCGCCGGTGCCGCCGCCGCCCAGCGCGACGCCGCCGGTGAGCACCGGGCCGCCCGAAGTCATTCGGGGGCGGATCAGCAAGGACGGCCAGCAGCTGTCGCTCGTCATCGGGGTCGCCGCGAACGACCCGACAGCGGTCGCCGTGGCCAATACCGCCGCCGATCAGCTGCGCAACGTCGGGATCGCCGCGACCGTGCTGGCGCTGGACCCGGTGACGCTGTATCGCGACGCGCTGAACAACAACCAGGTGGACGCTATCGTCGGATGGCACCAAGCGGGCGGAAACCTGGCGACCCTGCTGGCCTCGCGCTACGGCTGCCCCGCGCTGCAGTCGACGACGGTGCCGACCGCCAACACGCCCACCAATGCGGCCTCCACCGGTCCCTCCAGTCCTGCCGGGCCCACGTCGCCCGCCCCGCCAAGCCCCTCCGCCACGACGCCGACGTCGACCCCACCCAGTCGCGCACCCGACCCCGGCGCGCTGGTGCAGGCGCCGTCGAACCTCACCGGGATCTGCGATCGCAGCATCCAGTCGAACATCGACGCCGCCCTCAACGGCACCAAGAGCATCAACGACGTGATCACGGCGGTCGAACCGCGGCTGTGGAACATGTCGACCGTGCTGCCGATCCTGCAGGACACGACGATCGTTGCGGCCGGACCGAGCGTCCGGAACGTCAGCCTGTCGGGCGCAGTACCGGTCGGCATCGTCGGCGACGCCGGCGAATGGATCAAAACCGGGCCGTGACGGCCTCCTAGTCGACGGCCGCCGCCGGCGCCCGTGCCGGGATCACGGTGTCGACGATGAGTGCCAGCTCCCGCCGATTCGGCGGTTCCCCGGTGAGCAGGAAGTGTTGGTTGATCAACGCCGGACCGATCCGCGCGGTCAGCGGGGTGATCGTGGCCGGGTCGATGTCGCCGGAGTCGACCGCGGCTTGCAGGATCGATTCGATGATTTTCAATCGCGGGCTCACGACGGCGTCGGCGAAGATGGCCCGCATCTCGGGTTCGTGGAGCAGCTGCTGGACCACGTAGAGGCCCGGAAAGTCGGTCTTGCCGGCCAGCATGTCGCGGTGGGAGGTGAACATCGCCAGCAGGTTGTCCCTGGCCGGGCGGCCCGACCGCGGCTCGGGGACCGGCGGCAGCGCGAAAACCAGCGCGGCGTGCACCAGCTCGCACTTGGTGGCCCAGCGACGGTACAGCGCCGCCTTGCCCGTGTGGGCGCGCGCCGCAATCCCTTCCATCGTCAGCCCGCCGTAACCGACTTCGGTCAGTTCGGCCAACGTGGCCTCATAGAGGGCACGTTCCAGGACTTCGCCCCGCCGGCGGCTGCGGCTGCCGTTGTGGGCTGGTGTGAGCTGGGCCATTACTCGATAGTAGCCGTCCGCGTTCCTATTCACCGCGGCCAGGTGGAACAACGGCTATCAACTCGGTGCCGCGGGTAGGGTGCGTCCATGCCTGAGACCCCGCGGCTGCTGTTCGTCCACGCGCATCCCGACGACGAGAGCCTCAGCAACGGGGCCACCATCGCCCACTACGCCGCCCGCGGCGCACAGGTAAGCGTCGTCACCTGCACCCTCGGCGAGGAGGGCGAGGTCATCGGCGACCACTGGGCCCGGCTCGCCGTCGATCACGCGGACCAACTCGGCGGGTACCGAATCGGTGAGCTAACCGCGGCGCTGCGCGAGCTCGGCATCGGCGGACCGACCTATCTCGGCGGCGCGGGCCGCTGGCGCGACTCCGGGATGGCCGGGACCGCAAAGCGGCGACAGCAGCGGTTCATCGACGCCGACGAACGCGAAGCGGTCGGGGCGCTGGTCGCGATCATTCGCGAGCAGCGGCCCCACGTCGTGGTGACCTACGACCCCAACGGCGGCTACGGGCATCCCGACCACATCCGCACCCACACGGTCACCTCGGCCGCCGTCGCGGCGGCGGGGACCGGCGACTACCCCGGCGAGCCATGGACGGTCCCGAAGTTCTACTGGGCGGTCATCGCGGCGAGCGCTTTCGTGGCGGGCTGGCGCGCCCTGCAGCCCGATGATCTGCTGCCGGGGTGGACGATCCCGCCCGCGGAGGAGTTCGACTTCGGATATGCGGATTCCGATATCGACGCCGTGGTCGAGGCCGGCTCGGACGCGCTCGCGGCCAAGTCGGCGGCGCTCGCCGCGCACGCCACCCAGGTGGTGGTCGGCCCGACCGGTCGAGTGTGTGCCCTGTCGAACAACATGGCGCTCCCGATACTGGCGCAAGAGCATTACGTGCTGGCCGCGGGATCCGCGGGAGATCGCGATGAGCGCGGCTGGGAGACGGATCTACTCGCGGGACTGGGTTTCAACGGATTCGGCACGCGGTAGGCTGCCAACCAGGCAGCCACGGAAGGAATTCGCATGGACCCCGACCTGGACCCTAACCTGCAGCACTGGCAGGACCGCCTGGACAGCCTGCAGTGGGTACTCGGCTCCATCCTCTCCAATATCGACAGCGTCCCGACCTGACCGAAACCAGGCCGCGCGCCGCGTCTGTCGAAGACAGCGGCACGACAGACCCCGCTATTCGCGTCGTTGTCCTGGCGCTGTTGGCTGTCGACGGGGTGTTGTCCGCACTAGCCGGGGCTCTGCTGCTGCCGTTCTATATCGGCACGGTCCCCTTTCCCATCAGCGGATTGATCAGTGGATTGATCAACGCCGCCCTGGTCTGGGCCGCGGGGCGCTGGACGAGTTCGCCACGCGTGGCCGCGTTGCCGCTGTGGACGTGGCTGCTGACGGTGGCCGCGATCAGCATGGGCGGTCCCGCCGACGACGTCATCCTGGGCGGCAAGGGGTTGATGGCATATGGGGCGTTGATCCTGATCGTGCTGGGCGTGGTGCCGCCGGTATGGGTGCTGTGGCGGTACAGCATGCACCGCTGAGCGTTGACGAGATTCCGGCCGGGAATGCGAGCGCGGGCCGGGCGGCGCCTGGCGCTACTGTTGCGCAAAGGGCACCCGCCATGGTTGCCAAGCTTCCAAAAATGTTGGGACGCGTGGATGAAATTCGATCGTGGGGAAGTTACACAAACGTGCCACTGACACCGGTGCCTCCGGAGCCCACCGCTCTGCCTAGCCCCGTCATTCCGCCCAAGGCCAGTCGGTCGGCGCTGCGGCGGGTGTTGCGGCGGGCCCGGGACGGGGTCGCGCTGAACATCGACGAGGCGGCCGTCGCGATGACCGCGCGCGGAGCGGACCTGGCCGACTTGTGCGCCAGCGCGGCGCGAGTGCGGGACGCGGGCCTGGAGTCGGCCGGTCGGCGTGGCCCCGGCGGCCGGTTGCCGATCACCTATTCGCGGAAGGTGTTCATCCCGGTCACTCACTTGTGCCGGGACAGCTGCCACTACTGCACATTTGTCACGGTTCCGGGCAGGCTGCGCGCCCAGGGCATCGGCATGTACATGGAGCCCGACGAGATCCTCGACGTAGCCCGCCGCGGGGCCGAACTCGGTTGCAAGGAAGCGCTATTCACGCTGGGGGACCGGCCCGAGGACCGCTGGCCCGAGGCGCGCGACTGGCTCGGTGAGCGGGGCTACGACTCCACCCTGTCCTACGTGCGGGCGATGGCGATCCGAGTGCTGGAGGAGACCGGTCTGCTGCCCCACTTGAACCCCGGGGTGATGAGCTGGTCGGAGATGTCGCGGCTGAAGCCGGTGGCACCGTCGATGGGCATGATGCTCGAGACGACGTCGCGGCGGCTGTTCGAGACGAAAGGGCTGGCGCACTACGGCAGCCCGGACAAAGACCCGGCGGTTCGGTTGCGCACGTTGACCGATGCGGGCCGGCTGTCCATTCCATTCACCACCGGACTGCTCGTGGGTATCGGGGAGACGTTGCCCGAACGGGCCGACACCTTGCACGCGATTCGCAAGTCGCACAAGGAGTTCGGGCATGTTCAGGAAGTGATCGTGCAGAATTTCCGGGCCAAGGAACACACCGCGATGGCCGGCTTCCCCGACGCTGGGATCGAGGATTACCTGGCGACGGTGGCGGTCGCGCGATTGGTGTTGGGCCCCGGCATGCGCATCCAGGCGCCGCCGAATCTGGTGTCGCGCGAGGAGTGCCTGGCACTGGTGGCCGCCGGGGTCGACGACTGGGGCGGGGTGTCGCCGTTGACGCCCGACCACGTCAACCCGGAACGGCCCTGGCCCGCCTTGGACGAGCTGGCCGCCGTGACCGCCGAAGCCGGATACGACTTGGTGCAGCGGTTGACCGCGCAGCCCAAATACGTCCAGGCGGGCGCCGCGTGGATCGACCCACGGGTACGGGGACACGTTGTGGCGCTGGCCGATCCGGCGACCGGCCTCGCCCGCGACGTCAATCCGGTCGGCATGCCCTGGCAGGAGCCCGACGATGTCGAGTCCTCCGGCCGGGTCGACCTCAACGCGGCGATCGACTCCGAGGGCCGCAACACCGAGGCGCGCAGCGATCTCGATAGCGCCTTCGGCGATTGGGAATCGATCCGCGCGCACGTGCACGAGCTCGCCGCGCACGCCCCCGAGCGCATCGACACCGACGTGCTTGCCGCGCTGCGGTCGGCCGAACGCGATCCCGCCGGCTGCACCGACGACGAGTACCTGGCGTTGGCGACGGCCGACGGTGCCGCACTGGAAGCGGTTGCCGCACTGGCCGATTCGCTACGTCGTGACGTGGTCGGCGACGACGTGACGTTCGTGGTGAACCGCAACATCAATTTCACCAACATCTGCTATACCGGCTGCCGATTCTGCGCATTCGCGCAGCGCAAGGGCGACGCCGACGCGTACTCGTTGTCCACCGACGAGGTCGCCGACCGCGCCTGGGAGGCACACGTCGAGGGCGCGACCGAGGTCTGCATGCAGGGCGGGATCGACCCCGAGCTGCCGGTCACCGGCTACGCCGATCTGGTGCGCGCCGTCAAGGCCCGCGTCCCGTCGATGCACGTGCACGCGTTCTCCCCGATGGAGATCGCCAACGGCGTGACCAAGAGCGGGTTGAGCGTCCGCGAGTGGCTGATCAGCCTGCGGGAGGCCGGGCTGGACACCATCCCCGGTACCGCCGCCGAGATCCTCGACGACGAGGTGCGCTGGGTGCTCACCAAGGGCAAGCTGCCGACGTCGATGTGGATCGAGATCGTGACCACCGCGCACGAGGTGGGCCTGCGGTCGTCGTCGACGATGATGTACGGGCACGTCGACAGTCCCCGGCACTGGGTCGGACATCTCAATGTGTTGCGCGAAATCCAGGACCGCACCGGCGGCTTCACCGAGTTCGTGCCCCTGCCGTTCGTGCACCAGAGTTCGCCGCTGTATCTGGCCGGCGCGGCCCGTCCCGGGCCCACCCATCGCGACAACCGGGCGGTGCACGCGTTGGCGCGGATCATGTTGCACGGCCGCATTTCTCACATCCAGACCAGCTGGGTCAAGCTCGGTGTCGCGCGCACGCAGGTGATGCTCAACGGCGGCGCCAACGACCTGGGCGGCACGCTGATGGAGGAGACCATCTCGCGGATGGCCGGCTCGGAACACGGCTCGGCGAAAACGGTGGCCGAGCTGACGGCGATCGCCGAGGGCATCGGCCGCCCCGCCCGGCAGCGCACCACCACCTATTCGCCGCTCGCCGCGTAGGTGTCGGAGGCAGCGGGTATACCCGAGGCCGTGAAACGACAGATCGATACCGACCGATTTCCCGAATGGCAGCCCTTCGCGGACGCCGTGCAGCAGCGCCGCCCGGATACCGGGACCTGGTGTGAAGCCTGGACGGTACGCGACATCGTGGCCCATCAAGCCGGGAACGCCGAGGAGCTCGCCCGGGTGCTGGGCGCACACCTGGAAGGCGAACCCGTCGGCACCCGCAGTTTCGAAGAACGGGAGGGCCCCCTGCGGGCGCTCAACGATGCCGACCTGTGGGATGCCCTGCTCGACCGCATGGCCACCCTGAACGAGGTGGCGGTCGCCGCCGAAGGCGTTCCCGCCGACACCGATGTCGCCTGGACCGGACGCACCATGAAGGTGCCCTGGTTCGCCGAGCACATGCGCGAAGAACTCGTCCTGCACGGCTGGGACATCACCGGCGACTGCGATAAGAGCGTCGCCTTCCAGACGGCGCTGGCGGCGCCGTGGATGACGACGCACAGCGTCGTCGCGGTGGGACGCCCGCTGCTCGCCAAGGGCGCCAAGGAGCTGGGATCCGACGAGCGAATCGAGGCCAGGCTGCGAGTTCCCGAGACCGACGACGTCGTCCTCAGCGCGGACGCGGACCACACCACAGTCGGCTTCGCCGACGCGGTGGGTCCGGCCACACTCGAAACCGATGCCGCAGCACGCGTTTTGCTGCTGTGGGGCCGCCGACCCGGCGACCCGTCCAGGATCTGCAGCCGCGTCGGCGCCGAAACCTTGGGTCGCGTGCGCCGACTACTCAGCGGCTACTGAATTGCCTGGGCCTGTCGGCTCAGTAGTTGTTGCAGACGCCCGCGACGTTCTCGATGGTCCCCATGAACTGCGCGGCCTGCGGCATGGCCCGAATCTGCGCGGCCATCTGCTGGCGCTTCGGCGGCGGCGCGGCCAGGAACTGCCGCAAGTAGTTCTGCGCCACCGGCGATGAGTTCAATTGCGCGGCAGTTGCCGGATCCGTCGCGTTAAGCGCCGCCATCACCTGCCCGTAGTTACAAGTCGTGTCGACGATCGGATCCGCGGACGCGACCCCGGTGGCAGCGCTCAGCGCCACTGCCACGCCGCCAACTGCGGCTGCCAACTTACCCAACGACAGCGTCATCATTTATCGGACACCTTCCCCAGTTATGCACCGCTGTTGACGGCGATGACATCTCTGCCCAGCGGTTTGCCGTCCTTTGCGAGGCTACCAGGCGCCGCGGGCGTTCCCTTCCGCGTGACTATTCGTACGCCGCCGCCCGAATGTAACTATGGGCAGGTCACCGGCTTGGCGGCGTTCGTCATCGCCGACACACGCTAAACCAACTCACAGCTTTGACCCCGCGAATTCGGCACGGACCGCGGCCGTGCTTTGCTATGCGACTAGGTTTATAGAACGCCAGTCCTCCAGTGCGTGCCCGGTAGTTGACGTGTATGTGCAACGTCTAGTATCAGTAACCGAAAGCTTTGCGTATTGCGGGGCCTGGAGCGCCGCGGCGAGGCAAACGGCAGCCCACACCGAGCAGTACATGGAGGAGACCTTGAGGAGACGTCCGTGACGTACACGATCGCCGAGCCTTGCGTCGACATCAAAGACAAGGCATGCATCGAGGAGTGCCCCGTCGACTGCATCTACGAGGGTGCTCGGATGCTCTACATCCACCCCGACGAGTGCGTCGACTGCGGGGCCTGTGAGCCCGTCTGCCCCGTCGAAGCGATCTACTACGAAGACGATGTGCCCGAGCAATGGAGCCAGTACACGCAGATCAATGCGGACTTCTTCGTTGAGCTGGGCTCGCCGGGCGGCGCGGCCAAGGTCGGCATGACCGAGAACGACCCGCAGGTGGTCAAGGATCTGCCGCCGCAGGGCGAAGGCGACTGAGCGGGCCGGTGCCGCGTAAGCCCGGCATGGCCCGGCTTGTTTCGGCGTCCCTGCCGGAATTCCCCTGGGACACCTTGGCCGACGCCAAGGCGCTGGCCGGGGCCCATCCCGACGGCATCGTCGACCTGTCCGTCGGCACTCCGGTAGACCCGGTCGCCACGGTGATCCGGGAGGCGCTGGCGGCCGCCAGTGCGGCGCCGGGATACCCCGCAACCGCCGGCACCGCGAACCTGCGGGAATCCGCGGTCGCCGCGCTGGGTCGCCGCTTCGGCATCACCGGGCTGAACGAGTCGGCGGTGCTGCCGGTAATCGGGACCAAAGAGCTGATCGCCTGGCTGCCAACCTTGTTGGGTCTGGGCGCCGCCGACGTGGTTGTGGTGCCGGAGCTGGCCTACCCCACCTATGAGGTCGGCGCCCGCCTGGCTGGAGCGCAGGTGCTGCGCGCGGACTCGCTGACCCAGCTCGGCCCGCAGTCACCGGCGTTGTTTTACCTGAATTCGCCGAGCAACCCGACCGGGCGCGTGCTCGGCCTCGACCACCTGCGCAAGGTGGTCGGATGGGCGCGTGAGCGGGGCGTCGTCGTGGCTTCCGACGAGTGCTACCTGGGCTTGGGCTGGGACGCCGAGCCGCTGTCGGTGCTGCACCCGTCGGTCTGCGACGGCGACCACACCGGGCTGCTGGCGGTGCATTCGCTCTCCAAGAGTTCGTCGCTGGCCGGCTATCGGGCGGGTTTCGTCGCGGGGGATCCGGGGCTCGTCGCCGAGCTCCTGGCGGTGCGCAAGCACGCCGGGATGATGGTCCCGACGCCGGTGCAGGCCGCGATGGCGGCCGCGCTGGATGACGACGTCCACGACAAGCTGCAGCGCGAGCGATACGCCCGGCGGCGGGCCGCGCTGGCGCCGGCGCTGCGCTCCGCCGGGTTTGTCATCGACCTTTCCGAAGGCGGCCTGTACCTATGGGCCACCCGCGGCGAGCCCTGCCGGGACAGCGTCGCGTGGTTCGCGCAGCGCGGCGTCCTGGTCGCACCCGGCGAGTTCTACGGCCCCGGCGGTGCCCGGCACGTGCGCGTGGCGCTGACCGCCACCGACGAGCGCATCGCGGCCGCGGTGGACCGGCTCACCGCGCCGCCCGGGGCCTGATCGCCGCCCGGCCACGAATATGGCCGGTCCGCCTGCCGCGCGGCCGGGGCGGGCGGCAGAATGCATCGAAGGCGCTCCGACCTCGGGTAAGGATGTGGTTGTGACAACTTCGGCTGGCAAGCTGCGGATCCCGGTGTCAATAGGGGACCTGGCCAAGCGTGTCTTTCTGGGCAAGCCGCTGATCACCGAGGAGTTGGCATCCGAGAAGCTATCGAATCCGGTTGCGCTGGGAGCGCTTTCGCCCGACGCGATCTCGTCGACCGCTTACGGGCCCGAGCAGATCCTGATCGAACTGCTGCCGCGTGCAGGGCTGGCGGCGTTTGTGTTGTTGCTTCCCATCACGGGCGTCATCTTGCTGATTCTGGTGTTGGTTGCCGCGTCGTATCGGCAGGTCGTCATGGCCTATACCCGAGCCGGCGGTTCCTACATCGTGGCGCGGGAGAACTTCGGGCCGCGGGTGGCGCAGGTCGCCGCCGCGGCTCTGTTGATCGACTATGTGGTCACCGTGGCGGTGCAATCCGCAGCCGGGACGGTGGCGGTGGTATCGGCGATCCCCGTCTTGGGTCCGCACAGCCTGCAAATCACGGTCGCGGTGGTGCTGGTCATCTGCTACCTGAACCTGCGCGGACTGAGGGAGGCGGGCTGGCAGTTCGCATTCGCGACCTACTTCTTCGTCGTCATGATCGGCCTGATGATCGTGGTCGGTATCCTTCGCGTGACATTCGGCGATCTACCGGTGTACGACCCCGCGCACCTGCCGGGCACGGTGCCAGTCCAGCAGGGTGGCGGATTGGTGATGGGCGCGACCGTCCTGACGTTGCTGCGCTCGTTCGCCAATGGGGGCTCGTCGCTGACGGGGGTCGAGGCAATCTCGAACACCGTCGATGTGTTTCGAAAGCCGCAGGGCCGCAACGCGCGTCGAGTGCTCACCGCTATGGCCACTATTCTCGGCTTCTTACTGGCCGGTGTCGCCTATCTCGCCTACGTCACCCATGCCACACCGTATGTCACCGAGTATCCGTCGGTCCTGTCGCAAATCGGGCGCGCGGTGTTCGGTCACGGTGTAATCGGTGACATCCTCTATATTCTCGTCCAGACATCCACCGCTGCCATCCTTTTCACGGGCGCAAACACCAGTTTCAACGGATTCCCTGCGCTGGCCAGCTTCGTCGCAGAAGATCGATTCCTGCCGCGCCAGCTGACGAAACGCGGTCACCGCCTGGTGTTTTCGAACGGAATTATCGCGTTGACGGCGCTCTCGGTAGCCTTGCTGATTATCACCGGGGGGTCGGTCAACGCGTTGGTCCCGTTCTACGCGATCGGCGTGTTCACCGGGTTCTCGATGGCCGGTTACGGAATGACCAAACATCATCTGACGCACCGGGAATCGGGTTGGCGACGCCGCCTGGCGATCAACCTTTCCGCGGCGATCCTGTCGACCATCGTGGTCGGCATCTTCGCGGTCGCTAAGTTCACCGAGGGCGCGTGGTTGGTCGTCGTCGTCTTCCCGGTACTGGTTTTCGTGCTGATGCGACTCAACCGCGAATACCGTGCCGAGGCGGCCATTCTCGAGATGTTCCGCACCGACCGCCCGGAGTTGGTGAAGTACGCGCGGCACAAAGTTTTCGTGTTTGTGAACTCGGTCGACCTCGCGGTCATCGAAGCGCTGCGCTACGGCCGGGGGCTGCGCGCCGACGAGCTTGTCGCCGTGCACTTCATGATCGATGAAGCCCATGCGCAACTGATCCGAAAGCGTTGGGATCACTTTGAACTCGACACGCCACTGCGGGTGGTGGACTGCCCGGACCGGCGGATCACCCGGGCTGCGCAGATGCTGGTCGCCAAGGCGCGCGACGAGCAGCGGAACACCAATGTGACGGTGTTGCTGCCACGTCGCACGTATGCGCCGCTGCTGGGTCGGCTGCTGCACGACCGCACCGCGGACAAGGTCTCCCGCGCGGTCAGCCTGATCCCGGATGCCGCGGCGACGATCGTGCCCTACGACGTGCAGTCGCGAATCCAGCAGGCATACCCCGATAACTTCGAGCAACGGATCGCGCGCGAGCTCGAGAAGGTGGAGGCCTGGGTTAACGAGGACGAAGAGGAGAAGGTCGAAGCGTATGAACACCCCGACCCTGGGCCGTCGGTGATTACGGTGGCGGGACTAATCCCCGGCCAGCGCGCCACCTTCGAAGGACGGGTGAATCAGGTCGAGGACGTCAATGAAGGTAGGCGGACCCGGCGGCAGGTCGTCATCGGCGATAACAGCGGCGAGATCAGCGTGACGTTCCGTCCAGGACATGGGGGCGCAGACATCCAGCCTGGGCAGCTGTTGCGGATCACCGGCAAGCCCAAGCAGACCGGCAACCGGCCCATGTCGTTGGTCGACCCGACATATCAGGTGATTGAGGACCCGGCGAAGGCCGGCAGAGCCGGCGATTCGGGGGAATCCGGGGAACAGAAAGGACAGGCGTGAAACGACTGGCAGCCGTATTGATCTCGGTGTTGAGCTTCGCATTCACCGCCAATGGCTACCGCCCGCTGACAAAGCGGCCGTACGGCGCCATGTATGCGTTCGGCTACGGCGTTTTCGCGTCGGAACTTCCGATGCAATCGCTCGGCGTACAGTTCGCGGCGCTGGCGTCGGTCGCACGCGGCCTGCCGCCGCGGGTACGCCGATTCAGCTGGCTGCTGTCGGCGCTGTCCTGGCTCGGGCTCTTGGGTCTGCGCCACGTCGGGCGCAATGCCAACGAGCCGCTGACCGCCGCGCTGGATGCCGGGCTGGGTCACGATCGTCGCACCGAGTCGGGCGATCTGTGGCGGCGGCCCGCGCCCGGCGGCGCGACCGCGAAGAAACCCGGTGTGGCCCGAATGCTGCGGATCTATCGCGACTACGCGCACGACGGCGACATCAGCTACGGGGAGTACGGCTCGCGCAATCATCTCGACATCTGGCGACGGCCCGACCTCGACCGCGGCGGTCGCGCCCCGGTGCTGCTGCAGGTCCCCGGCGGCGCGTGGGTGACCGGAAACAAACGGGGACAAGCACATCCGCTGATGAGTCATCTGGCCGAGCTCGGCTGGATCTGTGTCGCGATCAACTACCGGCTCAGCCCGCGCTCCACCTGGCCCGACCAGATCGTCGACGTCAAGCGCGCGATCGCGTGGACCAAAGAGCACATCGCCTCCTACGGCGGCGACCCGGACTGGATCGCGATCACCGGTGGCTCGGCCGGCGGGCACCTGTCGTCGCTGGCCGCGCTGACGCCGAATGATCCGCGGTTCCAGCCGGGTTTCGAGGAGGCCGATACACGGGTGCACGCGGCCGTTCCGTTCTACGGGGTTTACGACTTCACCCGAAACGACGACTCCATGCATCCGCTGATGGTGCCGATGGTGGCGAAGCAGGTATTCAAGCTGAGCAGGACGGAGATAGCCGAGCCCTTTCGCATCGCCTCGCCGATCACACACGTCAGCGACGATGCGCCGCCGTTCTTCGTGCTGCACGGGACCAACGACTCGCTGATCCCGGTCGAACAGGCCCGCAGCTTTGTCGCGCGGCTCACCGAGGTCAGCCGCCAGCCCGTCGTCTATGCCGAATTACCGTACGCACAGCACGCTTTCGACATCTTCGGGTCGGCCCGCGCGGCACACGCCGCGGTGGCCGTCGAGCAGTTCCTCGCCGAGATCTACGCGAAGCGTGCGGTTTCGGTATAGGCGCCATTAAGCGCTGACACCCCAATGGAATACGCGGGAGGTCAGCAGCACTATCCCCAGCGAGACCGCCGCGACGACGACGAGCCCGATGACGGCCACCAGGAGCGGCCGCCATCCGGTCCGCGCGATCTGCCGGATGTCGGTGTTTAGGCCCACCCCCGCGAACGTTAGCAGGAACGCCCACTTCGAAACGGCGGCCAGGTTCGCGGTTTGGCCCTTGGTCAGCCAGCCTGCGGTCGCGATCGCCGAGACCGCCAGAAAGCCGAGCACGAACTTCGGGAACTTCTGCCAGACGAACTCGGCCTTGGCTTTGGCGCCGCGCGCGATCTCGTCGGCTTGGCCGCGCGCAGCCCAATACAGCGCGAAGCCGAGCACGACGAACCCGATCAGCGCGTTGCGGGTCGACTTGACCAGCACGGCGATCTTGCCGGCGTGGTCGGAAAACAGGTAACCGGTGGCGGTAGTTTCCGCGGTGTTGTCCACCGCCAGGCCCGCCCACAGCCCGAACTCCCGATCGGTCAGCCCGATCGCGTGCCCCAGCGGCGGCAACACGAACAGCGCCACCGCCCCCAGCGCCAGGATCGCCGCGATGGCGTAGCCGACGTCGGAGTTGCGCGCCCGGATCGCGCCCTTGGCGGCCACGATCGCCGACACCCCGCAGATCGACGTACCGATCGCCAACAGCGAACCGAGCTTGCCGGATAACCCGAAGGCGCGCGCCGCGACGATGATGATGGTGCCCGCGACCGCCATGTCGACCAAGATCTGGAGCAGGCTCAGCCCGCCGAGTTTGGCGACGTCACCGAGCACGAAACGCGCTCCGAGCACGACGATCCCGGCCTTGAGCCAAAACTCGTATGTCTGCACGCCCGGTCGAAATATCCGGTGCAGTCCGGCGGTGTTGGCGATGACAAGCCCAATCACGATGGCCCACAACACGTATTCGATATCGGGCACCCGCCAGTGTTCGTGCTTGGCCAGTGCGTTCCACCAGATCTGGGCGTATTTGCCGAGCAGCCCCACGGCGATCAGCAACACCACGCCGGGTACGTAGTCCAGCGGCCGGCGGCTGGTGAAGGCAGGCTCGTCCAGCGTCGCTTCGCGTTCGAGTCCGGTGGTGCTCACGCGATCACCACGGAATCTTCGGCAGCGCGTCGGCCACCGCCAACGCGACGATCACGCCGGCGACCAGGGTCGCCCACCAGTCCACCGATATCGAGCCGGCTCGCTCGCGCCAATCACCCACGCGCTCACATTTGCGTGCGCGGCCTCGGCGGCCAAGTGATTAGATCGTGGTGAATCTAGCGGGCCGGCGGGCGCGGGCTGCGTTCGTTGAGCAGATCGATGACCCGCGCGGCGAGGTCGTCGATGCCGGCGCTGGTGGTGTCGAGCAGCAGGTCCGGATTCTCCGGCGCCTCGTACGGGGCATCGACGCCGGTCATGCCGGACAGCTGGCCGCTACGGGCGCGCGCGTAGAGGCCCTTGGGATCCCGCTTTTCGCACTCGGCCAGCGAGGTGGCGACGTAGACCTCGATGAAGGGCAGCTTGGCGGCTTCGTTGAGGGCACGCGCGATTTCGCGGTCCGACTTCAGCGGTGACACCAGTGATGCCAGCGCGACGACGCCCGCGTCAGCCAGCAGCCGAGTCAAATGCCCGACCCTCCTGATGTTTTCGGCGCGGTCGCCGGGGGAGAAGCCCAAATCGTCGGACAGGCCGTGGCGCAGGTTGTCGCCGTCGAGCAGGTACGCCACCCGCCCCGACTCCACGAGCGCGCGCTCGACGGCCACCGCGATCGTCGACTTGCCCGACGCGGGCAGTCCGGTGAACCAGATCGTCGCGCCGGGCTGTCCGGTGGCCCGCCACCGGTAGCCGCGGTCCAGCGACGACGGATGCCAACGGATGTCGGTGCGCGGATGCGCGCCCGGCTTGACCTCCCGTGCCTCGACGATGGTGCCGGCGCCAACGGTGTCGTTGGTGGTCTCGTCGATCAGGATGAACGCGCCGCTGTCACGGTTGTCGGTGTACCTGTCGGCGATGACGACCGAGCTGGTCCGCAGCGTGATGGTGCCGATGTCGTTGAGCGCCAGTTCAACCGGGCCGTCGAGCTCGTCGAGCGTCTCGGGGTCCAGCCGCGTGTGCAGCGCCTGCACGGTTGCCCGCACGGTCTTGGTGGTTTGTTTGAGGGCCAGCCGATCGCCCGCGCGCAGCGGTGAGTCCACGAACCAGCACACGGTCGCGTCGAGCTCCCGGGCCAGTACCGGCGGAACCGCATCCTCGGCACCACTGACGAAGACGTCGCCGCGGCCCACGTCGATGTCGTCGGCCAGTTCGATCGAAACCGACAGCGGGGCAACGGCAGTCGTGCGTTCGTCGTCGAGGGTGTCCACGCCGGTGACTGTCGAGCGGGTGCCGGCGGGCAGCGACACCACCGGGTCACCGACGCTCAGCGTTCCCGCCGCCAGGCGCCCGGTATAACGACGGCGCACGTCGGCGGTCGGTCGGGACACCCACTGCACGGGGAGGCGCAGCCGTGCCGGCTCGGCCTGCGGCGCGGCCAGTTCGATGCCCTCCAGGTACTCGAGCAACGTGGGGCCGCCGTACCACGGGGTGCGCTCGGAGCGGTGGACGACGTTGTCCCCATGCTTGGCGGCGATTGGAATGACGGTGATGTCCACGCCGCCGAGGCGTGCCGCCAACTGTCGCAGCTCGTCAGAAACCCCGGTGAACTTGCCCTGGTCGAAGTCGATGAGGTCGATCTTGTTCACCGTCGCGACAAAGTGCTTGATGCCCAACAGCTTTGCGATGCGGGCGTGCCTGCGGGTCTGGCGCAACACCCCGGCGCGTGCATCGACGAGCAAGATGGCGACGTGCGCGTTGGAGGCACCGGTGAACATGTTGCGGGTATAACGCTCGTGGCCCGGGGTGTCGGCCAGGATGTAGCTGCGAGTGTCGGTGGCAAAGAAGCGGTAGGCGACGTCGATCGTGATGCCCTGTTCGCGTTCGGCGCGCAGACCATCCGAGAGTGCGGCCAGATCCGCGATACCCTCGGTGTCGGTGACCGCTTCCAGGTGGTCCAGCGGCAGGCTGTCGGTGTCGTGCAGGAGCCGTCCGATCAGGGTGCTCTTCCCGTCGTCCACGGAGCCCGCGGTGGCGATGCGCAGCAGCTGGCGCGTTATGCCCTTGGGAGGCAAGGGCTTTTCTGAACCGTTCGTGCTCGTCATCAAAAGTAGCCTTCTCGCTTGCGGTCTTCCATCGCGGCCGCCGACGTGCGGTCGTCGGCGCGCGTCTCGCCGCGCTCGGACACCGTCGCCGCGGCGATTTCGGCGATGACCCGGCCGATGTCGGTGGCCGTGGAGCGCACCGCCCCCGTGATCGTCAGGTCGCCGACGGTGCGGTAGCGCACCCACTCCACGGCGGAGCTTTCGCCCGGCCGCGGTCCGGCGTACTGCGACACGGCCAGCAGGATCCCGTCGCGTTCGAACACCTCGCGTTCGTGGGCGTAGTAGATCGACGGGAGTTCGAGATTCTCCAGCTCGATGTAGCGCCACACGTCGAGTTCGGTCCAGTTGCTCAGCGGGAACACTCGCACCTGCTCGCCCTTTTTGATGCGGCCGTTGTAGAGCGACCAGGGCTCCGGTCGCTGGGCGCGGGGGTCCCACTGGCCGAACTCGTCGCGGAAGCTCAGGATCCGCTCCTTGGCGCGGGCCCGTTCCTCGTCGCGGCGCGCGCCCCCGAAGGCCGCATCGAAGCCGCCGGCGTCCAGCGCGTCGAGCAGCGTGCGCGTCTGCGCCCGGTTGCGCGACGCCCCCGGACCCGGGTCGGGCACCCGCCCGCTGTCGATGGATTCCTGCACCGAGGCGACGATCAGCTTGTGCCCGTGGCCGGTGACCCTGCGGTCCCGGAATTCGATCACCTCGTCGAAGTTGTGGCCGGTGTCGACATGCATCACCGGAAATGGCAGCGGCAGCGGCCGAAACGCCTTTTCCGCCAGCCGCAGCAGCACTATCGAGTCCTTGCCGGCGGAAAACAGCAGCACCGGGCGCTCCAGCTCAGCCACGACCTCGCGGATGATGTGGACCGCTTCGGCCTCCAGCAGGCGCAGTTCGTCGACGCGCCGTGCCCCGTTCGTGCTAACCGCCATTGAGCAAGACTAACCGTAGGGAAAACCTATGGAACACGGTGAATTACGTTCATGTTGAACATAATTCTTGTCCTTCGCCGGCCGCTCTCGTGCCGCGGTTGGCGGGTGAATACCCGAAGCCCCCGACAAGTCGTACACTCCTCGCATGACCGAGCTGCGGGTGGGTGTAGCAGACCTGCAGATCATGTCCGCCCGGTGGCAGACGCAGGCCGCCACGCTGGGCGTTAGCGCGCCACGGACGCTGGGATTGTCGTGTCAGCCTAGCGCGCTGGCCGTCGACGCGGGGCATGTCGCGGTAGCGGCCGCGGCGACGTCGCTGAGGACGAGGGTGCAGACGGGTGCGACGAAAGTCGCCGAAGCCGACACTCGGTATGTCACCAATGAAGCCAATTCGTCGGCGAGACTCGCCACAGTGGCCCGCTAGAACCGGTGTAGCGATGGCGGCCGTTGGCGGATCGTTTCCGAGTTTGTCCAAGCTTTTGGACTGGCCCACCGAGCATCTCACCCAGGCGGCCGACTCCTGGACATCGACCGGCAATCAGTGGGATGAAGTCTTCACTCAGATCTGGCGCGACAGCGTAGCGGTCGAGTGGAGCGGCCATGCTGCCGAGGCGCTGCACGGCCGGACCGCAGGCGACAAGGCAAAAGTCAGCGGGTTAGTTGAGCAGTTGCACACGGCGGCCACCGTCGCTCGCACCGGTGCCTCCGAGCTCTACGCGGCCAGATCCCGAGTGCGGTACGCGGTTGAGGACGCCGAGGACGCCGGGTTCGAGGTCGGTGACGATTTCGCGGTTACTGATCGCTGGAGCGGCGGATCCTCCGCCGAACGCGCGGAAAGGCAGGCCCAAGCAGAAGCGTTTGCCGCCCGTATTCGCCAAAGCGCCGTGCAACTGGTCGGCATGGATCAGCAGATTGCGAGCAGAACCACCAACGCCCTGAACGGCATCGCGAATATTACGTTCCCCGAAGATGATCCGACCACCACGACCACGACGCCGCCCCCAACTCCGAAGTGCGATCCCGAAGACGTCGCAAAGTTACATCGGGAAGTAGACGATTTCGATCGCCGGTGGACCGATTTCGAACGCCGAGTCAACGAGCACAACCTCAAACCGCACGAATTCGATATCAACGATCCGGTTCAGCGCGAGGCCGCCGCCAAATACCAAAAAGAAACGGAAGCCCTCAAGGCCGAGGAGGATCGCCTCATGCGGGAGAGGGACAAACTTCGCCAAGACGTCGTGACGTGCGGAATCAAGATCATCAATGGCCAGGTGCAGTGGCCGGATGGATCGACAAGCCCGAGCCCGACCACGACCCCGGCGCCAACCCCGACACCAGCCCGCTGAGTTGCGTCGGCAAGTGCGGGTTCCACCACGGATCGGCGGCAACGGGCTTCGTATCGGCTTGCTGGCACTGACCGCGATCATCGCGGCACTCGCCGGGTTCGTGGTGTACGACCACCAGCAGGCCCGGCGGCCGTCGGACGGCAACCCGCATCCCGCGCGAACCCAGTCGCAGACCGTGCTGCCGTTCACGGGCCTCTCTGGACCGGAAGGGCTGACGGTCGATTCGGCCGGCGACGTGTATGTCGCCGACGGCGCCAACAACAGGGTCGTGAAGATAGCGCCCGAATCGGGGGCGCAGCAGGTGCTCCCATATGCGGGCCTCAACAAACCTTTCTCGGTGGCGGTCGATTCGGCCGGAAGCGTGTACACCTTCGACAAAAACGATCGGGTGGTGGAATTGGCCGCGGGGCACAACACCCAGCGGGTGCTGCCGTTCGCCGGCCCCGAGTCACCCACGGGCATGGCCGTCGATTCGGCCGGCAACCTCTATGTCTCACAGTGTCTTCTGCACCGGGTGGTCAAGCTGGCGGCGGGATCGCACACCCAGGAAGTGTTGCCATTCGCCGGACTCGCCTGCCCCGGAGGGCTGGCGGTCGACCCCGCCGGCAACGTCTACGTCGTCGAGCAACTCACGGACCGGGTGGAGGTATTGGGCGCCGGTTCCGCGGACCGGCGGACGCTGCGCTTTCCGGACCTGTTCAACCCTGCCGCGATTGCGGTCGATTCCTCCGGCAACCTCTATGCGACCCAGTCTTTTGAGCATAAGGGCTCTCAGGTAATGGAATTGGGGACGCGGACCGGCCTGCACCGGGTGCTCCCGTTCACTGGTCTCGATGGCCCGAGCGGTGTCGCGGTTGATTCCGTCGGGAGCGTCTATGTCACCGACCACGGCAACAACCGGGTGGTGAAATTGACCGCTGGCTAGTGCCCGGGCGGACTCACGCCGAGCGCTCCAGCACCCGCAACCCAAGCGAAAACAGTAGTCGCACATCGGGATCGGCCAGGGACGTCGACAATAGCTTCTCGATCCGCCGCACCCGATAGCGGACGGTGTTCGGATGAACTTGCAGCCACTGCGCGGCGGCGCCGATGTCACCGAAACTGTCCAGGTAGGCCCCCAGCGTCTCGGCCAGCACCGCATCGCGCGCGAGCAGGTCGCGTATCCGCGGATCGACCAGCCGCTCGTCGGCGCCGACCAGGGTGACAATCTCGTCGAGCAGAACGGTCGTACGCGCCTCGGCCAGCGACGTCACCTGACCGATCGAAATCGGGTGTCGCTCAGCGCTGTCGAGCACCCGGTCTACCTCGATGCGTGCCGCGGCGGCCTCCGCCAAGCTCGCGATCGGCGCGGCGATGGCGGCCCGCAGCTCGACACCGAGCTCGGTGCGTAGTGCGCCGATGGTGCCGCGGACCCACGAGGTGACCGACCGCGTCGTCGCGGTCTGCGGCAGCAGCACGTAGATCCGTGAGCCGTTCGACGCGACCTGGGCGTCACGACGAAAAGCGCTGGCGCTCAACGCCAAGACGTCAGGCAACCGCGCATGGCGGGCATCGGCGTCCGCGGTGTCCCAGCCGATCACCGCGGCGCTCCCGTGCGTCGCGAGACCGAGTTCGGCCGCGACGGCGGCCACGTCGGCCGGTTCGGCGTCGGTCAGGCCCAGAACCTGCTGCACCCGCCGCGCATGCGTGGACGGCCGCGCCAGCAGCCGCGACATGATCCTGGCGGCGAGCACCGCCGCGCCCCGCAGCATCTCCTCGGCGTCGTCGGCCAACGGCTGCGACCCTTGTTGCACCCAGATCGTGCCGGCGAACGCGGGCGGCTTGCGCGGCCCGGGTTGATGGATTCCGATGGCCAGCCGCGGCCGCAGACCCAGCTCCGGGCGCTCGGCGACGCGCACCACTTCGTCGCTGGATCGCAGCGCGTCGAAGATGCCCCACTGGCCGATCCACTCCAAATGCTCGGGCGGGCCGGCGCGCCCCAGGATGGAAAGGCGGCGCAGCTCGTCGGCTTCGTCGTTGGAGGCCGAATAGGCGAGCACGTGCGACTGGGCGTCTTCGATGCTGACCATGCCGTGGATGCGGTCGGCGAGTGACTGGGCCAAGCCGAAGAGGTCCGTGCCCGAGTCATCCACCGCGTCGCCGCGGTCGCCGTGGTGTTCCAGGACGTGATTGACCAACTGGTAGAGCCGTTCCCACCGGGCCCGCGGCTCCACGGCGACCACCGCCGACCCGGCCTCGACCGCCCTGGTCACCAGCGCGTCCGACGGTTCCTTGACGAAAATCGCCACCGCCGCCCGCTCGCGCGCCTGATTGTCGACCCACCGCAGGGCCTCGTCGTCGGTCACTCCCAGCAGGAAGAACACGTCGGCCGATCCGGCCGCGGCCGCCAGGCCCAGTCGCACATCGTCGGAATCGATCAGCGCCGTCGAGCCCACCGGAAGGTCCAGGCCGCGCGGCGCGTCCACCAGGCTGACCAGGGTCGCGTCCAGCGCCAGCAGCAGCTGACCCAGCCCGACACCAGGAACCCGCATGTTGTCCGATTCTACTATCAAGAGGGCCTGATGTTGTCTGATCAGCCAACACAACGCCGGGCCGCGCCGAGGATCCTGGCAACATGGACGCGATCACTCAGGTCCCGCTGCCGGCCAACGAGCCGGTCCACGACTATGCCCCGCAATCGCCAGAACGCACTCGCCTACGTGCCGAATTGGCCGCTCTGGCCGACCACCCGATCGACCTCCCGCATGTCATCGGCGGCAAACACCGCATGGGTGACGGCGAGCGCATCGACGTCGTCCAGCCGCACCGGCACGCCGCGACGCTGGGCACCCTCACGAACGCCGTGCACGCCGATGCGACCGCCGCCATCGAGGCCGCGACCGCGGCGAAATCCGGTTGGGCGGCAATGCCGTTCGACGAGCGTGCCGCGATATTCCTGCGCGCCGCGGACCTGCTGGCGGGGCCGTGGCGGGAGAAAATCGCCGCCGCGACGATGCTCGGCCAGTCCAAGTCGGTCTATCAGGCCGAGATCGACGCGCCCTGCGAGCTGATCGACTTCTGGCGCTTCAACGTGGCGTTCGCCCGCCAGATCCTGGCCCAGCAGCCGGTGAGCGGACCCGGGGAGTGGAACCGCAGCGACTACCGCCCGCTCGACGGCTTCGTCTACGCGATCACGCCGTTCAACTTCACCTCGATCGCGGGCAACCTCCCGACGGCGCCGGCGCTGATGGGCAACACCGTGGTGTGGAAGCCGTCGATCACCCAGACCCTGTCGGCGTACCTGCTCATGCAACTGCTCGAGGCCGCCGGGTTGCCGCCCGGGGTGATCAACATGGTCGCCGGCGACGGCTTCGCGGTTTCCGATGTGGCACTGGCGGATCGGCGGCTGGCGGGCATCCACTTCACCGGATCGACCGCCACCTTCCAGCGGCTGTGGTACCAGGTCGGCACCCATATCGGTCACTACCACAGCTATCCGCGCTTGGTCGGCGAGACCGGCGGCAAGGACTTCGTGGTCGCACACGCCTCGGCGCAGCCGGATGTGTTGCGCACGGCCTTGATTCGCGGAGCCTTCGACTATCAGGGCCAGAAATGCTCGGCCGCGTCGCGGGCCTTCATTCCCCATTCCGTGTGGCAGCGGATGGGCGACGACTTCCTGGGCGAGACGGCCGCGCTGCGCTACGGCGACATCACCGACCTGACCAACTACGGCGGCGCGCTCATCGACCGGCGCGCCTTCCTCAAGAACGTCGACGCCATCGAGCGAGCCAAGGGCGCGCCGGCCATCACCATCGCCGTGGGCGGCGAATACGACGACAGCATCGGGTATTTCGTGCGCCCGACCGTGCTGCTGTCCGACGATCCGACCGACGAATCGTTCGCGACCGAGTACTTCGGCCCGCTGTTGTCGGTCCACGTGTATCCCGATGAGCAGTACGAGCGCATCCTCGAGGTCATCGACACCGGATCTCGCTACGCGCTGACGGGCGCGGTCATCGCCGACGACCGCGAGGCCGTGTTGAGAGCGCAGGACCGGCTGCGGTTCGCCGCCGGAAACTTCTACGTCAACGACAAGCCGACCGGCGCCGTCGTCGGGCGTCAGCCGTTCGGCGGGTCACGCGGCTCGGGCACCAACGACAAGGCGGGATCGATGCTGAACATGTTGCGCTGGACGTCGGCACGCACCATCAAGGAGACGTTCGTCCCGGCGACGCGGCACACCTACCCACACATGGCGCCCGACTGATGGCCGGCTTTTTCGCGCATACCGTGCGACCGACGCTGCTCGCGGCCAGCCGGGCCGAGGGCTTGCGCCGCGCGGTCGAGCGGTCCGCGATCACCCGCAAAGTAGTGCGCCGCTTCGTGCCTGGTGACACGCTGGAGGCTGCCCTGGATATCGTTGCCGCACTGCGGGATTCCGGTCGCTACGTCAGCATCGACTACCTGGGCGAAAACGTCACCGACTCCGACGGCGCCGCGGCGACCGTGCGGGAATACCAGCGGCTGCTCGATTCGCTGGGCCGACGGGCCGATACCCCGAGCGGTCGGGTGCGGCCGCTCGAGGTGTCGCTGAAGCTGTCGGCTCTTGGGCAGGCGCTGGAGCGCGACGGGGACAAGATTGCGCTGGAGAACGCGCGTATGATCTGCGAGCACGCCGAGCGCGTGGGCGTCTGGGTCACCGTCGACGCTGAAGACCACACCACCACCGATTCGACGTTGTCGATTTCGGGTGATTTGCGCGTCGACTTCGATTGGCTCGGCACGGTTTTGCAGGCCTACCTGCATCGCACGCTCGGCGATTGCACGGACCTGGCCGGCGCGGGGGCGCGAGTTCGATTGTGCAAGGGCGCATATGACGAGCCGGCGTCGGTGGCCTATCGTGCCGTTGGAGACATCGCCGATTCCTACCTGGCCTGCCTACGGGTGTTGATGTCCGGGACGGGCTACCCGATGGTGGCCTCGCACGATCCGGCAATCATCGATGCGGTTCCCGCGCTAGCCGACGAAACTGGCCGTGGTGCCGGCGATTTCGAATACCAAATGCTGTACGGCATCCGCGACGCGGAGCAGCGACGGCTCGCCGATGACGGCAACCAGGTCCGGGTGTACGTGCCGTTCGGCGCGCAGTGGTACGGCTACTTCATGCGGCGCCTGGCCGAACGGCCGGCCAATCTGACCTTCTTCCTGCGGGCGCTGGCCCATCGTGGTCGTTGAGTGTGCATTTAGGCACGCGTGTGTGCGCTCAGGCCGTCGTGGTCGCACACTCGACGGAGAGTCTCTAACCGCGGCGCGGCCGTCCACGCTCGCTGGCGAACCCACGGACCACGTGTGCGCGCACGAACTCCGCCACCACGTCGGGGTCGTCCATGTCCAATGTCGACGACGGCGTGCTGAACAGCGAAAAAAGTATGCGCGCAAACCATTCACCCGCGGCCTCGACGTCGAGATCCTTGCGCACCTCACCGGTGAGTTTGGCCGCCGAGAGATGGGGTGCAAAGAAGTCGACGCATTCGCGCAGGAGGACGGCGGCGTCCTTGGTGAGGAGCAGGCTGATCGCTTCCTCGTCGAAGTACTCCTCGGAGGCGATCGCCCGCCGCGCCTGGGTCACGAACACCGCGGCATGGCTGAGCTTTTCCTCGAGCGAGGCACCCCGGTCCATGGCCTTGGACATCTCGCGGTAAAACTGCTCGGAAGCGTGCTCGGCGCAGGCTTCGAGGACCGCGCCCTTGTCGCTGAAGTACTCGTAGATGGTGCTTCGGGATACGTTGGCCGCCTTGGCAATATCGACAATTGTCGTTTTCTGGAGGCCGTGCTTGCGAAAGCATCCATAGGCGGACTCGATAATGAGCTCGCGGGTGTCCAACTCGGTGGCTTGGGTCATGGCACCAACGCACCTCTCGGCACCAGCCCGGCGTCGGCGGAGGCGAACGCGGCGTTGACATCGGTCAGACGAAACGGCTTGGGCATCAGCCGGTCGAACGGAAAGCTGGTGTGCTGCAGGAAGGACAGGCCGGTCGCCAGCGTGACAGGGTCGTAGAACGACACACCGCGGATGGACTTGTTGCCGTACACCAGCGCGCTGGGGTCCATCTCGAAAGTTCGGCCCATACCGACATTGCCGACCTCGAGCAGCGTGCCGCCGTTGTTGAGGAAGCCGACGCCATCGGGAATCACGCCGGGTATACCGACGACTTCGAGCACCCAGTCGGCGCCGATGCCGTCGGTGTACTTGTGCACCTGCTCGGTTACTTCCCAGGTCGAGATACCGTTGGCGTCGATGCATTGCGTGGCACCGAAATCCGCTGCGACGTCCAGGCGTTCAGCGAGCTTGTCGATGACGATCACCTGCGCCGCGCCCGCCGTGCGCGCGACGGCGGCGGCATTGATGCCCAGCCCGCCCGCGCCCTGGATCACGACAGTGTCGCCCAGCCGGACTTCGCGCAGTGCGAACAACACCTGGGCCAGAGCGCAATTCAGTGGCGCGACGGCCTCGTCGGGCAGCTCTTCGGGGACCTTATACAGCGGCTGCCGGCGGGTCGTGTAGTAGTACTCGCCGTAGGCCGCGACGAAGTGCGGTGTCTGCTCGTGCGTGCGGTATTCACCGGCCATTAGGTTCTGGCAGGCATACGACCTGCCGCGTACGCACGCATGACACTGTCCGCAGAACCAGAAGTACGGTGTGACAACGCGGTCACCGACCGCCAGCGGTTGGCCGGTCGCGTCAGCCGTCAGTCCCCCGCCGAGTTCGGCGATCTCGCAGACCATCTCGTGGCCCATGGCGAAGGGACACGGCAACGGCAGCTCACCGCGAAAGATGTGCAAATCGGATCCGCAGATGCCGGCCATGCGCAACTTGAGCGCGGCGGTGCCCGGCGCTGGCGTGGACAACGGAAACTCGGCCAGCTCGATCGGTCCGCCATACGCGGTCAACAGCGCCAGCTTGGGCATGACGGTCCCCCTCTCGTGTGCTCAGTTCGCCGGCGCCAGAATCAGACCGCTGGTGGGTACGCCGGTGCCTGAGGTGATCAGTACGTGCTCGACATTGTCGACTTGGTTGTACGACGTGCCGCGCACCTGACGAACGCCCTCGGTGATGCCGTTCATGCCGTGGATGTACGCCTCGCCAAGCAGTCCGCCGTTGGTGTTGATCGGCAGCTCCCCACCGAGTGACAGCCGTTCTACGGTCGCGTAGTCCTTGGCTTCGCCGCGCCCACAGAAGCCAAGTTCTTCGAGCTGGGTGAACACAAACGGCGTGAAATGGTCGTAGATGAATGCGGTTTGGATGTCTTGCGGCTTCAGGCCCGAATCGCGCCACAATTGCCGGGCCACCACCCCCATCTCGGGCAGCCCGGTGATGTCCTCGCGATAGTAGCTGGTCATCATCTCGCCGTTGTGCGCTGCGCCCTGCGCGGCCGCGGTGATGATCGCCGGGGGCTGCCGCAGGTCGCGCGCGCGTTCGGCACTGGTGACCACGAGCGCGACACCGCCGTCGCTTTCCTGGCAGCAATCCAGGAGTCGCAGGACGGGTTCGACGATCCAGCGTGAATTCTGATGGTCCGCCAAGGTGATCGGGCGCTGATAGAACCAGGCGTCGGGGTTCTTCGCCGCATGAGCCCGGTCGACGACGGCGATCCTGCCGAAGTCTTCGTTGGTGACCCCGTAGGTCGACATGTAGCGCTGGGCGTGCATCGCGACCCACGCTGCGGGGGTGAGCAATCCGAATGGCGCGTAATGCGCCATGAACAACGGGGTCTCCGCGCTGGTGCGTCCACTGCCACCGAACCGGAAGCCGGAACGTTCGTTGAACGCGCGCCAGCACACCACCACATCGGCGACGCCCGTGGCGACGGCCATCGCTGCGTGCACCACGGTGCCCGCCGCGGCGCCGCCGCCGTGGTGCACCCGGCTGAAGAAGCTCAGGTCTCCGATGCCGACGTTGCGTGCGATGTCGATCTCGTCGCTGGCGTCCATGGTGAACGTCACCATGCCGTCGACATCGCCCGGTGTCAGGCCGGCGTCGTCGAGTGCGGCGCTGACCGCCTCACAGGCCAATTGGAGCTCGCTGCGCCCGGATTCCTTGGAGAACTCGGTCTGGCCGATCCCCACGATGGCCGCGGTGCCGCCTAGCGACGAACTCATGCGGAAGCTCCGTCGAGCAAGCTCAGGACGGCGGTGCCGGAAACGTGATCGCCAAGGCTGTTGGACGCCTTGAAGGCGACCTCGACGAAGTTCTCATCGCCGGGCCCCTCGGTCTTGCCGGTCACGGCGCCGGTGAACCGCAGCGGATCGTCGGGGAAGCACGGCACCCCGAGCCGGATCGACAGGTTCTTGACCATCGCTTCGGGGCCCGCCCAGTCGGTGAGGAACCGCACGCAATACCCATTGCTGGTCAAGATGTTCATGAACAAATTGGGCGAGCCCTGTTTGTTGGCGTAGTCGCGGTCGTGATGCACCGGCATGAAGTCACGTGAGGCGATCGCGCCCGCGACGATCATCGTTGTGGTGACGGGGATCTCGAGCGGGGTCACCTCGTCGCCGACTGCGATGTCGGCCCACTTCAAGGTTGTGGTGCGGGTTTTGGCGGTAGTCATCGGTTTCCTTTTTCAGCGGAATATGTGCTGCCCATCCGGGCCAGTTGTGCGGTAGCGGAACCAAGGGTGAGCTCGTTGTGCTTGGCCCACAGGAAGTAGCGGTGCAGGGGATAGGTGGTGTCAATCCCGATCCCGCCGTGGACGTGCTGGGTGGTGGCGGCGACGCGGGCGCCGGCCTCTGCGGCCCAGAACTTCGCGATGCGCGCGGCCCTCTCGGCAGGGCGTCCGTGGGCGATCAGCCAGGCCGCGTGCCAGGTGGTCCACCGGATCGCCTCCACGTCGATGAAAGCGTCGGCCATCCGCTGTTGCACCGCCTGGAAGCTGCCGATCGGACGCCCGAATTGCTCGCGCTCCGTGGTGTATTCCGCGGCGATCTTCAACGCCCGCTCCGCGACGCCGAGCTGGATCGCGCACAGTCCGACCAAGGCCCGGGTGTAGAGCGATTCGATTGGCCCGTTGAGCCGGTTTTCCTCGGAAACAATTGCGCCATCGAGGAATACGTCCGCATGTGGCTCGTGGTTGGTGGTCGTTACCGCCCGGATCTCGACACCGTTGGCGTCAGTCGGCAACAGGAAAAGGCCCACGTCACCGTCGTCAGTGCTGGCGGGTACCACCACGGTATCGGCGAGCTGGGCGGCCGGCACCAGCTGTTTGGCCCCGTCTAGGCGCCAGTTCGGGCCGTCGCGAAGGGCTTTGGTGGATGGGCTCGTCGGGTCGGAGCGGCCGGGCTCGGCTAGACCGGCACTGAGGATGTGGGTTCCCGCGACAACCCCGGGCAGGAAACGTTGCTGTTGCTCGGAGCTTCCGTGTCGGGCGATCGGATCCGCGCCCAGCACCAAGGTCGCGTACGCAGGCACCGGAGCCACGCTCCATCCCACCTCGGCCAGCAACACCCCGAGTTCCACGAAGCCGCCGCCGTTGCCGCCCACCGATTCCGGCAATCCCGTGCCCAGCAGGTCGACGGCGGCGAGTTCTTTCCACAGTGCGGCGTCGTATCGGGTTTCGCCGGCTTCGAGGTCCGTGAGTCGCTCAGGGGTGGCGCGGCGTTCAAAGAGATCGCGGGCCAGCTTGCTGATGGTCTCTTGCTCTTCGGTGAAGGTGAAGTCCACGAGGCATTCCTAGGTGCTGGGCCGGAACTGATGCAGCACAAGGTCGTCGGGTCCAGAACTGCCGAAGGTCTGGTAGAAAACCTCGACCAGCATCCCGACCTTGACGTCCGCCGGGTCGATCTCGCACAGGTTCGAAACCAGCCGCACCCCTTCGGCGAGATCCACCAGCACGACGATGTAGGGGTATTCGAAGAACGGAAACTTCGGTTCGTGTGGCATCACGTAGCTGTAGACGGTTCCGCGGCCCGACGATTCGATGGCCTCCCAGTCCAGGGAGCGGCAGTTCGGGCACATGGGGCGAGGAGGGTGGCGCAGCTGCCCGCAGCGGCCGCAGCGCTGGATCAGCAGCTTATTGTCCCGCAGCCCATCCCAGAAGAACTTGGTGTCCGGGCTGATCGCCGGTGCCAGCCGGGTCGCCATCAGTTGGCCGGCCTGAATCGAAGGACCCGGAATCGCTGCCGCCCCAATACCTCACCGTCCTGGTTGGTATAGGTCGTCAACCAAGTAAGGAAGAAGCCGGTGCCCAGCGCCGTCTTCTTCTCGTCGGACACCGATTCGAATACCGCCGTTGCGCTGATGACGTCACCCAGCCGGGGATAGCGCTCGATCTCGAACTCCGAGTTCGTCGCGACGGTGCTGGTGTAGCCGGCCTCGTCGAGGAACGCCGTCGGGTTGTTCGTGATTATCATCGGGGCGCCGCCTCGTTCGCCGATCCCCTCGAGTAGCGGCGACGGCATGATCCACGTCTGCAGCATGACCGGCGGGGAGACGATGCCGCCGAACCGCGACGCGGCCGCGAACTCCGGATCGAGGTACACGGGGTTCATGTCGGCCAGTGCGTACGCCCAGTGCCGAATCATCGGCTGGTTGACGGGATCGGGTGCGACCGAAGGCTTTCCGGTGCCCCCGGTCGGCTGACCAACGAGCGCCCGCACCTTGGCTTGCACGTCTGCGTCTGTCACTTAACCTGCCTTTCCTGTTGCCGTGGCCCGAAGGTCACGGGGCGCGCGCGGCATGAGGAGCCCTGCCATGGCGATGATGTCACGCTGGATTTCGTTGGCTCCGCCGCCGAACGTATTGATGACCGCCATCCGGTAGGCGGACTCCAGTTCGCCGCGCAGCGGCGCGCCGGCGCCGCGGCGTATTCCGTTGCCGTCGAGCACTTCCAGGAGTTGGCGGGCGACCTGTTGGGTGAGCTCGGTGCCGAACACTTTGGCGGCCGACGCCTCGCCCATGTTCAGCACGCCCTTGGTCATGGCCGCGTTAACCCGCAGGTTGACCAGCTTGTAGGCGGCGACCTGGGCCTCGACCCGGGCGAGCGCGAGCTGCACCCACGGCTGGTCGATGACGTACCCTTCGTCGAGCTCAGTGGTTTGGGCCCAGCGCAGCGCCTTCTCGAACAACGGCTCCAGCGCGCCCAGATTGCCCAGCGCAGCGCGTTCGAAGTTCAGCTGCGTGGTGATCAGCTGCCAGCCCTGGTTCTCTTCTCCCACCAACGCACTCGCCGGGACGCGCACGTCGTCGTAGAACGTATAGAAGGTGGAGATGCCGGGCATCGTGTGCAGCGGCTGCCAGGAGAATCCGGGCGAGGAGGTCGGCACGATGAAGATCGAAATACCCTTGTGCTTCTTGACATCCGGGTTGGTGCGCGCCGCCAGCCAGATGTAGTCGGCGTAGGCGGCGCCGCTGGTGAACATCTTTTGGCCGTTGATGATGTAGTCGTCGCCGTCGCGCACCGCTGTGGTGCGCAGCGATGCCAGGTCGCTTCCCGCCCCGGGCTCGGAATAGCCGATGGCAAACTCGACGCTGCCGTCGAGGATTGCGGGCAGGAACTTTTGTTTCTGTTCCTCGGTGCCGCACTGCATGAGCGTCGGCCCGACCGTGTTGAGCGTCACCAGGGGGATGGGGGCGTCGACCCGGCGCGCCTCCTCGGAGAAGATAAACTGCTCAATCGCCGAGAACCCGCGTCCGCCATATTCTTTGGGCCAGCCCACGCCGAGCAGGTTGGCCGCAGCCAGGGCGCGCACGCAGTCCCGGACCGCCGGGCCACCCTCGATGCGTCCGCCGATGGCGGCGATGCGCTCCGGTGTCATCACCTGTTCCAGGGTGGCGCGGATCTCGGCGCGCAGCTGCTCCTGATCGGGCGTGTATTCCAAGTGCATCGGTCAGGTTCCCAGCCGCACCGGCATGCGCTTCACTCCGGGCACCATGGTGGCCCGCATCCGGTCCACCTCACCCACCAGCTCGATCTTCGGGAAGCGGCGCAACAGTTCGTCGAACATGACGGACGCCTCCAGACGCGCCAATTGTGCACCGACACAGGAATGTTCGCCGCATCCGAACGCGATGTGCGGGTTCGGGTTCCGGGTCACCTTGAACTCTTCGGAGTCGGCGCCGAATATCTCCTCATCCCGGTTGGCCGATCCATACAGCATCACCACTACGTCGCCTTCGGCGATTCGCTGACCCCGGATCTCAACGTCGGTCGTCGCGGTGCGCGCCATGTGCACGACCGGGCTGTTCCACCGCAGCATCTCTTCGACGGCGCCCGGGATCAGCGAGCGATCCTCGACCAGCAGGCGGCATTGGTCGGGATGGATGATCAGCGCCAGCGTGCCCAGCGCGATCAGATTGCGGGTGGTTTCGTTTCCGGCGACCAGCAGCAGGTACGCGAAGTTGAGCAGGTCTTCGTCGGTGAGCCGGAGCCCGTCGATCTCAGCCCCAGCGAGCACTGACAGCAGGTCGTCACGCGCCTCGGCGCGCCGGGCCGCGATCAGCTTTTGGAAGTACTCGAATAACTCCCCCATGGCCACCAAGGGGTCGAGTTCGATCTCCGGGTCGGCGCTTCCGGTGGCGGCGTCCGACCAAACTCGGAACTGCTCCCAGTCGTCGGGCGGGGCGCCGATCAGCTCGGCGATCAGGCGGGTGGGCAGGGGAGCGGCGATCTTCTCGGCGAACTCGTGGACGGCACCAGGTTGTACTCCGTCGAGGATTCCCCGCACAATTTCGCGGATTTTCGGCTCCAGCACGGCCACCCGCCGCCGGGTGAACCCCGCGTTGATCAGCTTGCGCATCTGCCGGTGGCGCGGCGGGTCGGTGAAGATGAGGCTGCCCGGCACGACGGGGCTCGGCGCGCGCGGGTCGGGGATGGTGACGCCCTTGGTCGAGGAAAACAGGGCCGGGTTGCTCGACACGAAGCGGATGTCCTCATATTTCAGCAGTGCCCAGAAGTTGGTGACGTCGTTCCAACACACCGGTGACATGGCGCGCAGTTCCCGGTAGGCCGGGTAGGGGTCGGCCGCGTAAAAGTCGGGGGAATGCAGCGGAAAAGTGGTCTGCACGGCGAACCTCCTCGGCCGACCCCGCAGGATCGCGATCCGACACATTGGGCCAATGTGTCCTCCGGCGTTGTGTCTACTCTCGGCCAAGCGTCTCTGTCAATACATCCGCAACACCCGTGAAATAGCGGAAAATTCGCCGGATTAGTGATTGACGCCAGAGATCCACGGGTGAACACTGACTGTCGAGATGACCGACGCACGGTGAGGAAGCTGATGGCCGAGCTACAAACCCCGGGACCTCTT
This sequence comes from Mycobacterium sp. IS-836, assembly GCF_001954275.1. GTDB lineage: Bacteria > Actinomycetota > Actinomycetes > Mycobacteriales > Mycobacteriaceae > Mycobacterium. Next base: position 172,048 of record NZ_MBEU01000072.1, read on the forward strand.
GTCGACACCTACCAGCTCTACATCGACGGGAGATGGGTCGAGCCGCAGGACGGTCGATACGACGACATCGACCCGGCCACCGAGCAGACCATCGCAAGCGCGCCGGACGCGAGCGTCACACAGGTCGGCGACGCGATCGCGGCCGCACGCCGGGCGTTCGACGAGGGACCATGGGCCGCCGCGAGCCCCGACGACCGCGCCGGTTACCTCAATCAGCTCGGCGACGCGCTACTCAAGCACGCCGACGAGTTCTTCGCCCTCTCCCAGGTCGAGTGGGGCTGCGTCGCGAACGAACGAATGATGCAGATCGACGGCGCCGGATACATGTCAATGCACGCCGCCCAGCTCGCCACCAAGCTGACCGACGAGCCGGTCACGGGAATCGGCGCGGGAACGACCGTGCTCCGTCGTGAGCCACTCGGTGTCGTGTCGATCTTGACGCCGTGGAACTTCCCGCACTGCCTCAACGTCATGAAGGTGAACAATGCGCTGGCCGCCGGCAACACCGTGGTTCTCAAGCCGTCGCCGCTGACGCCGCTCGCCGGACTTGCACTTGCCCGCATCATCGACGAGGACACCGACATCCCGCCGGGGGTAGTCAACGTCGTCACGCCGTCGGGTCTCGACGCCGCCAAGCTGCTTACCACCGATCCGCGAATCGACATGATCAGCTTCACCGGCAGCTCGGCCGTCGGCTGTGAGGTGATGCGAGCCGCCGGCGACGCCATGAAGCGGCTCTTGCTGGAGTGCGGCGGGAAGTCGGCAAGCATCGTTCTCGACGACACCGACGTGACCGACGAGATGCTGGAGCAGATGATGTTCGATTGCTGCTCGCTGCACGCCGGGCAGGCCTGCATCCTGCACAGCAGGCTACTTCTTCCCGACGCGTTACACGACGACGTCGTCGACCGGCTCGTCGGGCTGGCCCGCGCCGTGCGCGTCGGCGACCCCAAAGACCCTGCGGCGCAAATGGGTCCGCTGATCAGCGCGGCACAGCTGAAGCGCGTTAAGGCGCATGTCGACGGGGCGGTAAACGACGGAGCCAAGCTGGTGACCGGCGGCGGCCGTCCGGCCGGCCTGGATGTCGGGTTCTACTTCGAACCGACGATCCTCACCGACGTCGATCCGGATTCGACGATCGCGCAGGAAGAAGTCTTCGGACCGGTGCTGACGGTTCTGCGCTATCGGGACGACGACGACGCGGTGGCGATCGCCAACAACTCCCGCTACGGCCTGTCCGGTGCCGTGTGGGGTGGCGACGTGGACCGCGCCGTCGACGTTGCCCGCCGCATCCGGACCGGCCAGGTGGCGGTCAACGGTTGCGGCCCCGGTGACGCGCCGTTCGGCGGCTTCAAATTGAGCGGGTTCGGTCGAGAGAGTGGCGGTGTCAGCGGAATACACCAGTACATGGAGGTGAAGGCTATCGGGATCCCCGCATGACGGGACCCCTCGCCGGGCTCCACGTCGTCGAAATCGCCAACGAGATCTCAGGTTCTTACGCCACCAAGCTTTTCGTCGACCTCGGTGCCGAGGTCACCAAGGTCGAGCCGCCCTCCGGGGACCCGCTGCGCCGGTGGGGTCCGTTCCCCGGCGGAGTTTTCGACCCGCGGCGCAGCGGATTGTTCGAGTATCTCAACGCCGGAAAGCGCGGGGCGACAATCGATTTCGCCGAGGCCGACGGCATGTCGGCCGCGCGCGAGCTGATCGCGCACGCACACCTGCTCGTGGAGGATTTCGGGCCGGGAACATTGGAGGACTGGGGACTGGGAGTCGATGAACTGCAACGGCTGAACCCGGAGTTGGTGCTGCTGCGCATATCCGCATTCGGGCAATCCGGCCCGCTGCGCGACCGGCCGTCCACACCCCTGACTCTGCAGGCGGCATCTGGCTGGATCAGCACCCGGGATCCCGAGCGCCCCCCGGTAGGCGTTGGCGCCCGGATCTCCGAATATGTCGCGGGCGCCTACGGCGCCCTGGGCGCGCTGACCGCGCTGCGCTCGGCGCCCACCGGCCGGGTTGCGGTGGTGGATGTCTCGCAGCTGGAATCGCTGCTCTCGACGTTGCCGTATCCGATGTTGATGGCGAAGCGGATGCGACGGCTCGGCCTGCCCGCCAACCTGCGATCGGCCCCGATGCTCGGTGTCGTCCGGGCCGCCGACGGCTGGGTGGGAATCAACTGCCTCACAGGTCAGCACTGGCTCGATGTTTGCGCGATGCTCGGGCTGCCCGAGTACGGCGAGCATCAGATCGCCATCATGATGGGCGGCCCCGAGCGTGCAGAATTCTTCGCCAAGGCCGAGCCGTGGTTGGCCAACCAAACCGTCGCCGAGATCGTCGAACTGGGCCAGGCGTTGCGTATTCCGGCCGCCGCGGTCAACGACGGCGCCACAGTGCTGGGCTGTCCGCAGTACGCCGAACGTGGGTTCTTCGTCACCGGCGGCACAGAGGGCTGGTCGTTCCAACGCCCGGGGCCGCCGTTCAGGTTCTCAAAAACCCCTGTGGCACAACCACACCCGGCACCTCAGCTGGGAGAGCGGCTAGCGCGATCGGGCACCGGCGGCCAGGCGCTTTCGCCTTCACGGGGGGAGCTGCCGTTTGCCGGACTCCGGGTGCTCGACCTGACCACGTTTTGGGCCGGTGCGTACCTGACCTGCTATCTCGGCGCGTTCGGTGCCGACATCGTCAAGGTCGAGTCGATCCAGCGGCCCGACGGCCACCGGTACTCGGGGGCGTTCGCCTACGAGGGCGACGACTGGTACGAGCGCAGCGTCATGTGGCAGGGGACCAATCTCAACAAGCGGGACCTCACGCTCGACCTGACCTCGCAGCCGGGACTCGACATCGCGCGGCGGCTGGCCGCGCAGGCCGACGTTGTCGTGGAGAACTTTTCGCCCCGGGTGCTCGAGCAGTTCGGCCTCGACTACGACTCGCTGGTATCGGCCAACCCCGACGTGATCGTGGTCCGGATGCCGGGGTTCGGCCTGCGGGGGCCGTGGCGCGACTACGTCGGCTGGGCGCTGAACATCGAGCAGACCTCGGGGATGTCGGCCGTCACCGGCTACCCCGACGGTCCGCCGTGCAACCCGCAGGGTCCCGCCGATCCCGTCGTCGGTGTACACGCCGGCGTTGCGCTGCTCGCCGCGCTCGAGCATCGCAGCCGGACCGGTGCGGGCCAACTCATCGAAGTCGCTCAGATCGAGGTCGCCGCCTGTGTCACAGCCGAGCCGGTGATCGAGTACTCGATGAATGGTGTCGTCCGATCGCGCGACGGCAATCGTCAGCGCGGCTACCTGCAGGGCGCCTACCCGACCAGCGTGGCGGATTCGTGGGTCGCGTTGTCGGTGCGCGACGACGGGCCGGGGCGCACAGACCACGACGTCTTCGACGCCATGGTCACGGCCTGGACCCGAACGCAGCCACCAGCGGTGATCATCGAAGCCTTGCAAGCACAAGGTATTCCGGCCGAGGAGGTGATCACCGGCGACCAGATGTACGACGGTTATGTCGGAGCCCAACTCGACGCGCGTGGATACTACGAGGAGCTTGAGCATCCGATCACCGGCCCGCACAGGTATCCCGGCTGGCCGTTTCGCATCAGCCCCGGACCGGACCGCCACCACCGCTCCGCGCCGCCGACACTTGGCCAGCACAACGACGAGATCCTGCGCGGTCTGGGCCTGTCCGACGACGAGGTGGCCACTTTGCGCGCCGATCGGGTGATCGGTGAGCGGCCGCTCAACGCCTGAATCACCTTGTGACGGAAGAGGATACGGTGATCAGCTGACCGTTGGGATCACGGAAGATCATCGAGCGTCTGCCCCATGGTTGGTTCGTGGGCGGCATCACCCAGCTCACGCCCAGGGCGTCGATGCGCGAATATTCGGCGTCGACGTCGTCGGCGGTGAAATCGACAATGATTTCTCCTTCCCGGGGCGCCAGGCCGGGCGGGCAGGTGGTGTGCGGGCCGCGGTCCTCGGTGAACCCGGCTTTGGAGAACCCGACCGAGGACGGACCCGCCGGCACTTCGAGGTAGTGCTCGTTCAGTGGCACCGACACGCCGAGGAGCGCGGCGTAGAAACCGGCGATCGGTTCGATCGTCGCCGACACAAATCGCAGTTGTGCCAGGGACAGCCGCGGCCCGTCGGGTCGGGTCATCACGCACCCGCCGGAACGTCGAGATCGGTTTGCGCATAGTTGAGGAAGTACGCGGTGAACACGGTCAGGCCCAGATAGGCGAAGGCCTCCGTGAGTTGTTCGGCGTTCCAGCCGGCCTCGACCGCGCCGGCCCACGTGGTGTCGCTGACCTTTCCGGAGTTGGCGGTCGCCTCCCGGACGAGACCGACGATCGCGTCCACCTTGTCGTCCCCGGTCGCGGTTCCCGCGTGCAGGGCCCCGACCTGCTCGTCGGTCCATCCCGCGAGTTTGGCAAGCCGGCCGGTGATCGCGACGACGTAGTCGTTGCCGACGGCGCTGCCCGCCGCGAGCATCAATGCGGCCGACAGCTGGGGGCCGAGGGTGCCATGCTCGGCCGTCGCCGCCCGCAACGACGTATACGCGACGAGCACCGCCGGGGAGTGCGCCATTTGGCCGTGCAGATTCAGCGGCCGTCCCGTCGGGGAGAACTGGATGACGTTTTCGAGCAAGCCGCGGCTGGCCTGCGGGGCATCGCCGACGGTGTGGGTGGGGATCCGGCTCATGGCTCTCACTTCTCTCGGACTCGATGGTTTCGGTGTCTGGAAGGACGGCACAGCGGCTCGGAATGTGACAGCGCGCGTGTCACATTCGGCCGGGCTATCGCGTCCTTAACTTCATGAATGCCCAGCACGACCAGGTGAGCGACGCGTGGCGGGCCCATCGCGCCTACCTGGTGGACCTCGCGTTTCGGATGCTGGGCGACGTCGGGGCGGCCGAGGACGTGGTGCAGGAGGCCTTCTTCCGGCTGCTGCAGGCCCCGATCGGCGACATCAACGACGAACGGGGTTGGCTGATCGTGGTGACCAGCCGACTCTGCCTGGACCACATGAAATCGGCCACGTCACGTCGCGAACGCGCGCAGGACATGGCCGAGCCCCGATACGGCGACCGGCCCTCGTCGTCCATCGACCCCGCCGACCGGGTAACCCTCGATGACGAGGTCCGGCTGGCCCTGCTGATCATGCTCGAACGCCTCAGCCCCGCCGAGCGGGTGGTGTTCGTGCTGCACGACATCTTCCAACTGCCCTACGACGCCATCGCCGCGACGGTCGGCAGCCGCGCGCCCACCTGCCGGCAGCTGGCGCATCGGGCCCGGCGCAAGATCAACGACGCCCGCCCCGGCAGCCCGGCCCGATCCGGGCAAGTGGAACCGGCCCAGCACCACGTCGTCACCCGGGCCTTCATCGAAGCGTGCTCCACAGGAGACCTGGACGCCCTGCTCGAGGTGTTGGACCCGAACGTCTCGGGCGAGATCGACGCCCGTAGGGGCGCTGTCGTCGTCGGCGCCGACCAAGTCGGCGGGAACATCCTGCGATTCTGGGGCCGGCCCGAAACCGTCCTGGTGGCCCAGCCGGTGTGCGGTCAGCCCGCGGTCCTGGCCTTCGTCAAGCGCAAACTCGTCGGCGTACTGGCCCTGACGATCGGGGACGGCAAGATCACGAAAATTCATGTGCTGGTCCAGCATTCGACGCTGGGTCCGCTGCGCGCCGAACTCGGCGGCGCGCGCTAGCGTCACATTCCCGCAAGCTGCGTCGTCCTCTAATGCATGAGTACACCAGCAGCACAACCACATTCAGCGAATGTGTCGTTCGTCCCGGTCGGGCCGTCACTCTTCGTCCGGCTGGTCCTCCGGCCAATGTCCAGACTGCTCAACCCGCTCGTCGGCGTGCTCGCCGGGCGGCGTTTCGTCCCGGTGATCGCCCGGGTCCATCACGTGGGCCGGCGCTCCGGCAAGCCATACGTGACCTCGACGGGTGCCCACATCACCGGCGACACCATCGTGATTCCGCTGTCGTTCGGCAACCAGTCCGACTGGGCGCGCAACGTGCGCGCCGCCGGGCACTGCGACGTGCAGCTGGGTGGCCGGCTTTATCACGCGACGCAACCGCGATTCGTCGACGCCGAGGACGCCAAACCCGTTGTCAGACAGTCATTCAACGCGGCCAACCGCGCCGGATTCAGGCTGTTCGGTATCAAGCAGTACCTGTTTCTGCACGCCACAAATTGAGAGGAAACCGACATGAAAACGCTTGCCACACTTGACCGGCCAAGCTGGCTGCCGCCCTCGGCCTGGCCCTGGCCGACCTACACATTGCGCCACGACCGGGGCCGCATCGCGGTCACCGACATCGGCGAGGGGCCGACCCTGCTCTTCGTTCACGTCGGCAGTTGGAGCTTCGTCTGGCGCGACGTATTGCTGCGCCTGCAGAACGAGTTTCGATGCGTCACGGTGGACGCGCCCGGTAGCGGCCTCAGCGACCGGCAGTCGAGCCCGCCGACGCTCGCCCAAGCGGGCGACGCCGTCATCGCGGTCATCGATGCGCTGCAATTGCGCGACGTAACCCTGGTCGCTCACGACCTGGGCGGCCCGGCCGGATTCCTCGCCGCGGCACGCCGTCCTGACCGCATCGCAGCATTCGCGGCGGTCAACTGCTTCGCGTGGCGGCCGACGGGCCCGGCATTCCGCGGCATGCTTGCGCTGATGGGCAGCGCCCCGGTCCGCGAACTCGCCGCCGCCACCAACGTGCTGTCCCGCGTGACGTCGAGGAGCTTCGGCGTCGGCCGGCACCTGAGTCGTGGCGACCGCGCGGTCTTTCGGGCGGGCATCGACGCGTCGGCGCGCCGGGCCTGGCACGGCTACTTCCGCGACGCGCGCCGCGCCGACGCCCTCTACGCCGAGGTTGGTGACGCCCTGCGGGGAAAACTGGCCGACCGGCCGCTGCTGACCATCTTCGGCCAGCTCAACGATCCGCTGCGGTTCCAGCGGCGGTGGAAGGCGTTGTTTCCCGCGGTACGCCAACTGAAAGTTCGACGCGGCAACCACTTTCCGATGTGTGACGACCCGGACCTGGTAGCCGGGGCGATCAAGACCTTTGTGCGGCAGGCCGTGCGCCTTTCGTAAACGGCGCGGCGCATGCAAAGCTGCTGGGCATGGTTATCGCGATTGCCCGCCCTAAGCTCGAAGGCAACATCGCGGTCGGAGAGGACCGCCAAATCGGTTTCGCCGAGTTCGGTGCCCCCTGGGGTCGCGCGGTCTTCTGGTTCCACGGGACTCCCGGCGCCCGCCGGCAGATCCCGATCGAGGCCCGGGTCTACGCCGAGGAACACAACATCCGCCTGATCGGCATCGACCGGCCGGGCATCGGTTCGTCGACGCCCCATCGGTACGCGAACATCCGGGCGTTCGGTGATGACCTGCGGACGATCGCGGACACGCTGGGCATCGACAAGATGGCGGTCATCGGCCTGTCCGGCGGCGGCCCCTACGCGCTCGCGTCCGCCGCCGTGCTGTCGGATCGCGTGGTCGCGGCCGGCGTGCTCGGCGGCGTCGCGCCGTTCCTCGGCGACGAGGGGATCACCAGCGGTCTGATGAACCTCGGTAAGCGGGTGGCGCCGCTGCTGCGGGTGGGGGGTGACCCGCTGCGGATCGGCGCGAGCCTGGTGATCCGGATGATCCGTCCGGTCGCGAATCCCGCGCTGTATCTGTATGCCGCGATATCGCCCGAAGCCGACCGGCGCCTGCTCACCCGGCCCGAATTCAAAGCGATGTTCCTCGACGACCTGCTCAACGGCAGCCGTAAGCAACTGGCGGCCCCGTTCAACGACGTCATCCTGTTCACGCGGGACTGGGGTTTCCGGCTCAGTGAGGTCAAAGTCCCGGTCCGCTGGTGGCATGGTGACAGCGACCACATCGTCCCGTTTGCCCACGGCGAGCACGTCGTGTCCATGCTGCCCGACGCCGAGCTGTTCGTGCTGCCCGGCGAAAGCCATCTGGCCGGGTTGGGCCGCGGTGAGGAAATCCTGTCCACGCTGATGAAGATCTGGGACGAGCAGGCCTGACCGTCGCGCGTGGATGTGTCGTCTACATCAAGGTTGCGATGCGTGCCCGCAGCATGTCAGACAACAATTCGGTTGGACGCTCGTCGAACCCGATCTCGCTGCAGCGGTCTGGCCACCGCGTTGCTGCGTCGACGAGGTCGTCGATCATGTTGGCGGGTGCCCGTTTGCGCAGACCAAGACGGGAAGCGGCTTCGATGAAGTGGTTGCGGTTCAAGCGATTTGCCCGCCCATAGAGTGGCAATGCCATTGGGTCGCGCCATCCGCTGTAGGGCTGAGTTGTGAGCAAGTCATATGCGGGTGTCGGCCGCCAGAAGCCGCCCGGGCAATAGATCGAAAGATTCTTGCCGTGCAGATCGCCATTGCCGATTAGCCAGGAGAACAGCACGATCCGCAGCAGCTCGAGGGCGGCCGCAGCCCGCGAACCTCCGCCACGCGCGCAGGCGTCGGCCAAAGAAGCGATCGCCGTTTGAGCGTGGATACGGTACTTCGCGGCCGGATACACGTCGGCGACTTGGCAGGCATCCTCCTGAGCGATCCGGACATCACCCTGGCGATCGAATCGGTCGACCAGCAATGCGCTTCGCCCGTGAGCGTCGTGGATCAATTCTGTTCTGGCTGCGGGCAATCCGCAATCGGCCGCCATTTGCATGAAGAAGTGTTCGTTTTCGACCAGCCGGGGGAATCCCGTCGGCGGGTTTAGCTTGAGGATGGCGGGCCCCGTAGTCGTCCTTGCGGGTGTCGACCACATGGCAGCGCTGACTTTGGGTTGAACTCCCGAAAGTCCGACCGGATCGGCGTCGACGGAACCCGTGAGGCGTTTGAAAACTTCCCGAAAGTCAGTGTCTCGCATGGGGACGAACATGGGCTCGTGTTCTGGCGGAGTGGCACCGGCCGGCAGAACGCGAACATTTCCGATGGTGTCGACGCCGATCGCAAGAAGAAGGGTGAAATGGTCATCCACCGAGGTTTTCGTCGATGATGTCACCACGCCTAGTCGGACGCCTTCGGGGAGCAATCCGGCAAAGAATGACGGAACCGCGCCGCCGGTAGTTGTCAGGGGGTACCCCGCATCCACCGGGAGGGACCACGACACGGAACGGGTGCGGATAGTCAGAGGTGCTGGATGGGGGGGCCCTGGCCCCAAGTCGTGGTAGTTGAACTGGATCTTGTCGCCTGGCACGCGGGCTAGGTTGGCCACGATCTTGTCGTCGAGGTAGACGTCGGCTTCTGTGACCTCTCGAAGGTCGGATGGTCGGATCACGTCAGAGAGTGGTCGGCGCTGGCAGCGACGGCGATTTCTAGCCGAAGCCCAAGTACCTCGGCGATTTCGACAAGCGATGCGAGTTTTACCGATCCGGTGCCGTATTCGAGTGCCTGGACGCTGTATCTGGAGACTCCTGAGAGGTCGGCCAACAGTTGTTGAGTAAGCCCCAGTTGAACCCGCCTGGCCGCAAAGCCCTGCCCTATGCGTGCTATTTCAGGCAGAGAGGAGCGTGGGACGGGGCTAGTCCTGCGAGGGCCCCTCTTGCTGCGCACAATGCGCAATTTTTCAGGCATAAAGACCTTTTCCGGCAATCAAGTCCCGTCGTGATGGATTGCGCATGATTTTCCATGCATAGGACAATACTGACGTCGCCGATCGACCTTGTCAAGACATAATGCCTGCTTTTTCAGGCGTTAACTTCGCAACAATTACGGCGCCCGAGTAACCTGCTGACGTGCTGCTGGCCTCGCTGGACTCCGCTGTCACCACGGACATTCCCGACGCGGTGAGTATCGACGGCACCGCGCTGAGCCGCAGCGGCTTGGTCGGTGCGGCGACCTCGGTGGCCGAGCGCGTCGCCGGCGCGGACCGCGTTGCCGTGCTGGCCACCCCGACCGCGTCGACGGTGCTGGCGATCACCGGGTGTCTGATCGCCGGCGTGCCGTTCGTCCCGGTGCCGTCGGATGTCGGCGCGGCCGAACGGCGGCACATGCTCACCGACTCTGGCGCGCAGGCGTGGCTCGGGCCCGAGCCGGACGACCCAGAAGGCTTGCCGCACATCCCCGTTCGGCTACACGCCCGGTCCTGGCACCGCTATCCCGAGCCGGCGCCGGAGTCCACCGCGATGGTCATCTACACCTCGGGCACCACGGGGGCGCCCAAGGGGGTGGTGCTGAGCCGGCGAGCGATCGCCGCCGACCTGGATGCGCTGGCCCAGGCCTGGCAGTGGAGCGCCGACGACGTGTTGGTGCACGGGTTGCCGCTGTTTCACGTGCACGGGCTGGTGCTGGGCCTGCTCGGGTCGCTGCGGATCGGAAATCGCTTCGTGCACACCGGAAGACCGACACCGGCGGGGTATGCGCAGGCCCGTGTCGAAGCCGGCGGCACGCTGTTTTTCGGGGTCCCCACCGTGTGGTCCCGGGTGGTGGCGGACGAGACGGCCGCCGAGGCGCTACGGCCGGCGCGGCTGCTGGTCTCCGGGAGCGCCGCGCTGCCGGTGCCGGTATTCGACCGGCTGGCACGTCTCACCGGGCACCGGCCCATCGAGCGTTACGGCGCCTCGGAATCGCTGATCACGGTTTCGACGCGCGCGGACGGCGAACGGCGAGCGGGCTGGGTGGGGCTACCGCTCGCCGGTGTGGAGACCCGGCTGCTCGACGACGATGGCGGCCCGGTGCCACAGGACGCGGAAACCGTTGGGAAGCTTCAGGTTCGGGGCCCGATGATGTTCGACGGCTACCTGAATCGGCCGGAGGCCACCGCCGGGGCCTTCGAGCCCGACGGGTGGTATCGCACCGGCGACGTCGCCGTCGTCGACGACGCCGGCATGCACCGCATCGTCGGCCGCGAGTCCGTCGACCTGATCAAGTCGGGCGGATACCGCGTCGGCGCGGGGGAGATCGAAACGTCGTTGCTCGGGCATCCGGGCGTGCAGGAGGCGGCCGTCGTCGGGCTGCCCGACGAGGACCTGGGCCAACGGATCGTCGCGTTCGTCGTCGCCTCCTCCGAGCTGAAAGCCGACGACCTGATCAGTCATGTCGCCGGCGAGTTGTCCGTACACAAGCGGCCGCGCGAGGTGCGCATCGTGGATGCGCTGCCGCGCAACGCGATGGGCAAGGTCCTCAAGAAGCAGTTGCTGGCCGAGGGCTGAGTTGCTGGCCGCCCGAAGGTGCCCGGACCCACGACACGCAGGATGTTGCCAGGTTTTCTAGCGGGCGCGACCGCGAGCCTTCACCTACCGTCGTAGGCGTGACGGAACTGCCGACGATTGCGGCCGGGCGCGCGTCGACACCGATGAGGCGGGTGGCGGCGGCGTGTCTCGTCGGCTCGGCGATCGAGTACTACGACTTCCTTATCTACGGCACCGCCGCGGCGCTGGTGTTCCCGACGGTGTTCTTCCCGCGACTCGGTTCGACGCTGGGGATCGTCGCCTCGATGGCGACGTTTGCGACGGCGTTCCTGTCCCGGCCGCTGGGCGCGGTCGTCTTCGGGTACTTCGGTGATCGGCTGGGCCGCAAGAAGACGCTGGTCGCAACGCTGCTGATCATGGCCGTGTCGACCGTCAGCGTCGGGCTGGTGCCGAGCACGGCCGCCATCGGTGCGGCCGCCCCCCTGATCCTGATCGTGTTGCGGCTCTTGCAAGGGTTTGCCGTCGGCGGCGAATGGGCGGGGTCGGCGCTGCTGAGCGCCGAGTACGCGCCCGCCGGCAAGCGGGGCCGCTACGGCATGTTCACCCTGCTCGGCGCGGGCACCGCCTCCGTGCTCGCCAGCCTGACCTTTTTGGGCGTCAACTTCAGCATCGGGGAAAAGAGCGCCGCGTTCATGCAGTGGGGATGGCGGCTGCCTTTCCTGTTCAGCGCGGGGCTGATCGGGATAGCGCTCTACGTGCGGCTCAACATCGACGAGACCCCGGTGTTCGCCGAGGAGAAGGCCCGCGACCGGGTCCCCAAGGCGCCGCTCGGGGAGCTGTGGCGCCTGCAGCGCCGCGAGATCCTGCTGGCCGGCGGCAGCCTGCTGGGCGGATTCGGGTTCGGCTACCTGGGTCACACGTATCTCCTCATCTACGCCAATTCGCACCTCGGGTACACCCGCGGCTTCATCTGGTCGGTGGGCGCGCTGACCGGGCTCGTCAGCATCGCGACGGTCGCGGCTTCGGCCGCCCTCTCCGACCTGGTCGGGCGCCGCCGCCTGATGCTGCTGGGCTGGTCGCTGCTCTTGCCGTGGGCGTTCGTGGTGATGCCGTTGCTGAACACCCGCAATCCGGCGATGTATGTGGTCGCCATCGTCGGCATGGCCGTCGGTGGTGCGATCGGCTCCGGGCCCACCGCCGCCTTCATTCCGGAGCTGTTCGCCACGCGATACCGCTACAGCGGATCGGCGCTGGCCCTCAACCTCGCCGGAGTCATCGGCGGGGCCCTGCCGCCCCTGCTCGCCGGGACGCTGTTCGCGGCGTACGGCAGCTGGGCGATTGGCGCCATGCTGGCCGTGCTGACATCGATCGGCCTGGTCTGCACCTACCTGCTGCCGGAGACCAGCGGCACGACGCTCGGGTCCCGCTTCGAAGAGCTGTCCGGCCGCTAGTTTGCGTGCAGGTCCTCGTTGAGCGCGATGCCCTGACCGTCGCGGGCCACCACTTCGACCGCCCCGGTGAGCGAATTGCGCCGGAACAACACGTTATTGGCGCCGGAGAGTTCTCGGGCCCTGACCGCCTTGCCGTCCGGCGTGGCGACCTTGGTGCCCGCGGTGACATACAGGCCGGCCTCGACGACGCAGTCGTCGCCCAGCGAGATGCCCAGGCCCGCGTTGGCGCCGAGCAGGCACCGCTTGCCTATCGAAATCACTTGCGTTCCACCGCCGGACAACGTTCCCATGATCGACGCCCCGCCGCCGATGTCGGACCCGTCGCCCACCACCACGCCGGCCGAGATGCGGCCCTCGACCATCGACGCCCCCAGGGTGCCGGCGTTGTAGTTCACGAAGCCCTCGTGCATCACCGTCGTGCCCGGCGCCAGATGGGCGCCGAGCCGCACCCGGTCGGCGTCGGCGATGCGCACGCCGGTGGGCATGACGTAGTCGACCATGCGGGGGAACTTGTCGACGCCGTAGACCGTCACCTGCCCCTTGCGGCGCAACCGCGCCCGCACCGCCTCGAATCCCTCGATCGCGCACGGGCCGTGATTGGTCCACACCACATTCGTCAATACCCCGAACAAGCCGCCGGCGTTCAGCCCGTGCGGCGCCACCAGCCGGTGTGACAGCAGATGTAGCCGCAGGTAGGCGTCGTATGCGTCGGCGGGGGCATCGTCGAGGGAGCCGATGACCGTGCGCACCGCGATGGTTTCGGTGATGCGGTCGTCGTCGCGGCCGATCAGCGCCGCCAGCTCCGGGGGAACGTCGGAGAGCGCCAGCCGCGACGTGCCGCTGGTGCCCGGTTCGGTCAGTTCCGGTGCGGGAAACCAGGTGTCGAGAATCGATCCGTCGGAGGCGAGGGTCGCCAATCCAATGCCTGCAGCTCCAGTCACGCTCGCCACGCTACTTGCCCGGCATCGCGCGCCGAACCACTACCCTTGGTGGCGTGCTGGACTTGCATGGCGATCCGATCGAGCTGACCGCGGCGCTGGTCGACATCCCTAGCGAGTCCCGGGACGAAGCGCGCATCGCCGACGAGGTGGAGGCCGCGCTGCGCGCCCAGACGTCCGGCTTCGAGATCGTTCGCAACGGCAACGCGGTGTTGGCGCGCACCCAGCGCAATAGGCCGTCGCGGGTGCTGCTGGCCGGGCATCTGGACACGGTCCCCGTGGCCGACAACGTGCCCAGCCGACGCTCGATCGAACCGGAAGGCGACGTGCTGCACGGGTGCGGCACCGCGGACATGAAGTCCGGCGACGCGGTCTTCCTTCATCTGGCCGCCACCATCGCGGAACCCGTGCACGACCTGACCCTGGTGTTCTACGACTGCGAGGAAATCGATGCGGCCGCAAACGGTTTGGGTCGCATCGAGCGGGAACTCCCGGACTGGTTATCCGCCGACGTGGCCATCCTGGGCGAGCCGACCGCGGGCTACATCGAAGCCGGCTGTCAGGGCACGCTGCGCGTGGTGATCAGCGCGACCGGAACCCGCGCGCATTCGGCGCGTTCGTGGTTGGGCGACAACGCAATTCACAAACTCGGCGCCGTGCTGGACCGGCTGGCCCGCTACAGCGCGCGCACGGTCGACATCGACGGTTGCACCTACCGCGAGGGCCTGTCGGCGGTGCGGGTCGACGGCGGCGTGGCCGGCAACGTGATTCCCGACGCGGCCGCGGTGACCGTCAACTACCGCTTCGCCCCCGACCGTTCGCTGGACGCGGCGCTGCAACACGTGCGCGACGTGTTCGACGGGCTCGACGTGCGCATCGAGCAGACCGACGCCGCCGCGGGTGCGCTACCGGGCCTGTCACAACCCGCCGCCAAGGCTCTGGTCGAAGCCGCCGGCGGGCAGGTCAGGGCGAAATACGGGTGGACGGACGTGTCCCGGTTCGCCGCGCGCGGCATCCCGGCGGTGAATTTCGGGCCGGGTGACCCGAACCTGGCACACCGGCGCGACGAACGGGTGCAGGTCGCCGCGATCACCGCAGCCGCCGCGATGCTGCGGCCCTACTTGGGTGGTTGACCCCCGGGCGCAATCAGCCGCACCGCTGTGCCTGCGTGGCGGCATCGGCCGCTGCCGCGCGCATCCCCGCGGCGTCCAGCTCATGCGACACCGCGCGCAGCGCCGCGCCATCGCGTGTCGCCAGCGCCCGCGCATGGGCCAGCGCGATTCGGCCTACGACGCAGTCGATCTCGCCGCTCAGCCGGGCCAGGGGGTCCGCGGCCCGGGCGTCGCCGAGCCGGACGGCCTCGTACCACGCACGCAGCGCCACCGCCGACTGACCGCCGCGTTCGGCCATCCGAGCGGCGTCGCGGGCGGCGGCGACCGCGCCATGCGAATCGCGCACCGAGGCCAGCCGCCACGCCCGCGCCACACCGAGTTCCGGCGTGAACAACGCCGACTTGGTTCCGTGCCGAGATTCGGCTCTGCTCAACGCCTTTGCCGCGGCGGCGGTGTCTCCCTCTTGCGCCAGGGCGGTGGCCAGCAGCGTCAGCGACAGCGGTCCCCACGAGTAGCCGGTGCGTTCCAGGGTGGCGGCCGCCGGTCCGAGAAGCGCTGCGGCTCGGGCGAATTCGCCGCCGGCGATCAGCACGTGCGCCAGCAGCACCTCGCCGATGGCGCGGCCGGGCTGCTGCAGCTCGGCGAAGTCGGTGAACTGTTGCGCGAGCTTTCGCGCCGCGTCGAGTTGACCCGCCATCAGCAGCGCACTGCTCTGGCCCAGCCCGATCGTGAAGCGCAGCAAACCTGGATGCTCGGCGGCCAGGGCGCGTTGGGCCAGCGGCTCGACGTCGTCGAAGCGGCCCTGGCGCGCCGCACACAGCGCGGCGGCGCTGGCCGCCCACGCCACCGCCTGGTCATCGGCCGCCGGTGAGGCCAGCACCTCCCGCGCGACCTTGACGGCGTGCCCGACGTTGCCCGCATTCATCGCGAACGTCGCGCTCAGTGCGTCGAGGGTGGTGCGCGGGCCCGGCTCCGCGACCCGATTGCGGGTGGTCCGCAGGAACGCGGTGGCCCGCTCCGGCTCGCTGAGCATCCAGAACTGGTTGGCCGCCCGCAGCAGCGCCCAATCCATGAGCGCGGCTTCGGTCAACGCGGTGGAGTCGACGGCGTCCAGTAACGCGTCGGCCTCGCGGCCACGTCCCTGCCACGCCAGGGCGTGCGCCAGTGCCAGCCGCGCGGCCAGGCCGCCGGAGCGCTCCAGCGCCGACCGGGCCAGCCGTTCGCCCAGCGCGAGATCGCCCAGGCGCAGCGCCTGCCGCGCGGCGGCGGCGACCTCGGCGACGCGCTGCGGGGCGTCGCTGTCCAGCGCCAGGGACGCCAGCCGCAGCCGATCGACGAGGCGATCCGACGGATGCTCCGACAGCCGCGTGACCAGCTCGGTGCGCCGCCGTCGCGCGCCCTCGCCACCGAGCGCCGCACGCGCGCGTTCGGCGAACAACGGGTGCGCCGTGTAGACCACCGGGTCGTCCGCGCGCTCGTCGCGCACCCGGGTTTCCGCCGCGCCCCATTCGACCGCCTCGCTGACCGCGCCGTCGCCGGCGAGGACCGTGAGATCGGCGAGTGACAACGGCTCGGCGACCGCCAGGTAGTCCAGCACCGCGCGTGCCGGCGCGGGGAGCTCGGAGAGGAACACGTCGACCTCGCCCGCTGTGGTGGCCCCGCCGGGCGCCTCGATGTCGATCCGATCCAGCAGGGCGTCGGTCCACAGCGCCGCGATGGCCTCGGGTGCGGCCCCAGAATCTTGGGCGGTGACGATCAGGCGGGCGGTGTGGGCCAGCGCCAATTGGTACACCAACGTGGCCGACAGGATGTCGAGGTGGTGGGCATCGTCGACGATGAGCAGCAGCTCGCCCTGCGGGTCGTCACGGCCCAGCGATGCCCGCGCCGCCCGCAACAGCGCGGCCGGCTTGCCGATCTCGTCGATATCCACCAGGTGGCTGAAGGCGCCGAAGGGCACCGCCCGCTCCGTCGGCGTGCCGGTGACCCAGCGGGTGATGGTGCCCGGGTGCCGGCCGGCGAACTGTTCGGCGGCCAATCGGGCCAACGTGGATTTGCCGCAGCCGTCCGGTCCCAGCACCACCGCACCGGCCCGCGCCCCGTCGCCCAGCGCGGCGTCGAGCCGTTCCAGGCCGCCCGCGTGCTGGGGGACATTCCATCGAATCGGCACCGCCGGATTTTAGTGCGCGCGATGTGCGCGCCGCACCGGGCGTGGTCTACCTTTCGGTTATGCCGGCGGAGCGCGATTCATCGAGCGAGTGGTCGGTGTGCGTGTACTGCGCGTCCGTCCCGACGGATCCCGAATTGCTCGAGCTGGCCACCGAACTCGGCGAGGCGATAGCCGACCGCGGCTGGACCCTGGTGTGGGGCGGCGGCCACGTCTCGGCGATGGGTGCGGTATCGAGCGCGGCGCGGGCGCGCGGCGGCCGAACCGTCGGGGTGATCCCCCAACACTTGATGAGCAGAGAGCTGGCCGATACGGAAGCCGACGAGCTGATCGTCAGCGAGACCATGCGCGAGCGCAAGCAGATCATGGAGGACCGCGCCGACGCGTTCATCGTGCTGCCGGGCGGTATCGGCACCCTCGACGAGTTCTTCGAGGCGTGGACGACCGGCTACCTCGGCATGCACCGCAAACCCGTGGTGATGCTCGACGCGTGGGGCCACTACGAGGGCTTGTGGATCTGGTTGAACGGATTGCTGGACAGCGGGTACATCTCGCAGGTCGCGATGGACCGTCTGGTACTGGTCGATAAGGTGGGTGCCGCAATAGAGGCGTGCGCCCCCACGTGAGGTCGGCGGGCTGAATGGGACGGCGCCGAGGGGAATCGAGGGTTCACGTGTCGAACGACGGGGGAGCGCGCGCGGCGGTTGGGCTGGCCGATATCGCGGTTCGGGCGCCGCGCGTGCTGGCCGATCTGCCATCGATCGTGCGGGGTGTGCGCACCGGGCTGCTGGCGTTCCCGAACTCCAAGAAGTCGATCGGGACGGTATTCCAGGATCGGGCCGCTCGCTACGGTGACCGGGTCTTCCTGAGATTCGGCGACCAGGAACTGACGTACCGCGACGCCAACGCGGCCGCCAACCGGTACGCGGCCGTGCTGGCCGCCCGCGGCGTCGGCCACGGCGACGTCGTCGCCATCATGCTGCGCAACTCGCCCAACGCCGTGTTGACGATGCTGGCGACGGTCAAGTGTGGCGCGATCGCCGGGATGCTCAACTACCACCAGCGTGGTGAGGTGCTGGCGCACAGCCTGGGCCTGCTGGACGCCAAGGTGTTGATCGCGGAGACGGACCTGGTCAGCGTCGTCACCGACTGCGACACCACGGCCGGCACCGAGACGATGACCATCGAAGACGTGGAGCGATTCGCGGTGAGCGCGCCGGCCACCAACCCGGCATCGGCCTCCGCGGTGCTGGCCAAGGACACCGCGTTCTACATTTTCACGTCGGGCACCACCGGATTCCCCAAGGCCAGCGTGATGACGCACCGCCGCTGGCTGGCTGCGCTGGCCGCGTTCGGCGGGCTCGGGTTGCGGCTGAAGAGCTCCGACACGCTTTACAGCTGCCTGCCGCTGTATCACAACAACGCGCTGACGGTCGCGGTGTCGTCGGTGATCAACTCGGGCGCGACGCTGGCGCTGGGCAAGTCGTTTTCGGCGTCGCGGTTTTGGGACGAGGTGATCGCCAGCCGGGCCACGGCGTTCATCTACATCGGCGAGATCTGCCGCTATCTGCTCAACCAGCCGCCCAAGCCCACCGACCGGGCGCACCAGGTGCGCCTGATCGCCGGCAACGGACTGCGGCCGGAGATCTGGGACGAGTTCACCGACCGGTTCGGCATCGCGCGGGTGTGTGAGTTCTACGCGTCCAGCGAGGGCAACACCGCGTTCATCAACATCTTCAATGTGCCTCGGACGACGGGCATTTCGCCGACGCAGCTGGCCTATGTGGAGTACGACCCCGACACGGGCACCCCGTTGCGCGACGAGAACGGACGGGTGCGCCGGGTGCCGGCCGGTGAGCCCGGCCTGCTGATCAGCCCGGTCAACCGGCTGCAACCCTTCGACGGCTACACCGACCAAGCGTCGAGCGAAAAGAAGTTGGTGCGCAACGCTTTTCGTGAGGGCGACTGCTGGTTCAACTCGGGCGACGTGATGAGCCCGCAGGGCATGCGGCACGCCGCGTTCGTGGACCGGCTCGGCGACACCTTCCGCTGGAAGGGCGAGAACGTCGCCACCACGCAGGTGGAAGCGGCGCTGACGTCGGATGGGTCCGTCGAGGACTGCACGGTCTTCGGCGTCGAGATTCCCCGCACCGGCGGGCGCGCCGGAATGGCGGCGGTCAAGCTGCGCGACGGCGCCGAGTTCGACGGCAAATCGCTGGCCGGTGCCGTCTACGGCCAGCTGCCCGGCTATGCCCTGCCGCTGTTCGTGCGAGTGGTTTCGGCCCTGGAGCAGACCACGACGTTCAAGAGCCGCAAGGTCGAGCTGCGTGAGCAGGCCTACGGCCCCGACGTGGACGACCCGCTGTTCGTCTTGGCCGGCCGCGACGAGGGCTACGTGCCCTTCTACGACGAATATCCCGACGAAGTCGCGGCGGGTAAGCGACCGTAAGGCTCCGCTCGGTTTTACGCCCGAACGTGCGGCCCGCCGCGCCGTGGGGGTGGTGTGTGGGGCGGGCCGCACGCTCGCGAGCAAGGCCAGGCACCAGGTACGTGGGGAGGGAAAGAT
>NZ_MBEU01000073.1 GCF_001954275.1 Mycobacterium sp. IS-836
GAGACGATGCTGCCGTTTTCCTGGCAGGGCGTGTGTCTGCACGCAGCCGGGGCATCGAGGGTCCGGGTGCGGATCGCGCCCGCGGGCGCCGGGGCGGTCTCGGTGGACCTGGCCGATGGTGCAGGCCTGCCCGTGTTGTCGGTGCGCGAGTTGGTGCTTCGCCCGGTCTCGGCGAAGGCGCTGTCGGCGGCGGTCGCGGCCGCCGCCGGTGGCGGTGGCGGCTTGTTCGACGTCGTGTGGTCCCCGGTTCCGGTGGAACCGACTGGCATTGGCGACGACGGCGCGACGGTGTGGCAGCTGGGCCCGGCGGCCGACGGTGTGGTCCGCTCGGTGCGCGCGGCTACCCATGAGGTGCTGCGGGTGTTGCAATCGCGGCTCGCCGGAGATGATTCCGAGAAACTGGTCGTGGTGACGCACGGCGCGGTCAGTTGGGCCGGCGAGGATGTCGAGGACTTGGCCGGCGCGGCCGTGTGGGGGCTGGTGCGCTCCGCGCAGGCCGAGCATCCGGGCCGGTTCGTGTTGGTGGACTCGGACGGGTCGATGGATGTCCGCGATGTCATCGGTTGTGGTGAACCGCAACTCGTGGTGCGTTCCGGTGTCGCACACGCCGCCCGGTTGACCCCGGTCGGGGCCGGGGCGGTACTGGAGCTGCCGGATGGGGGCTGGCGGTTGGCCGCCGGCGGCGGCGGCACGCTGGAAGATCTGGTCGTGCAGCCGAGCGCAAGGGTGGAGCTGGCGGCCGGGCAGGTGCGGGTGGCGGTGGCCGCGGTGGGGGTGAACTTCCGGGATGTGTTGGTGGCGCTGGGAATGTATCCCGGCGGCGGCGAGATCGGAGTCGAGGGCGCGGGAGTCGTCGTCGAAGTCGGGCCGGGCGTAACCGGGCTTGCGGTCGGCGATGCCGTGCTGGGTTTGTTGGGGGTGGTGGGTTCCGAGGCGGTGGTGGATGCGCGACTGGTGACGGCGGTGCCGACGGGCTGGTCGCTGGTGGAGGCCGCGAGCGTGTCGGTGGTGTTTTTGACCGCGCTGTACGGGTTGTCGGTGCTGGCCGGAGTCAAGGCCGGACAGAGGGTGCTGGTGCATGCCGCGGCCGGTGGGGTGGGCATGGCGGCGGTGCAACTGGCGCGTCACTGGGGTGCGGAGGTTTTCGTCACCGCCAGCCGCGGCAAGTGGGAAACGCTGCGGGCGATGGGTTTTGACGACGACCACATCGGGGATTCACGAACGCTGGAATTCGAGCAGAAGTTTCTTGCCGCGACCGGCGGCGCCGGGGTGGATGTGGTGCTCAACTCGCTGGCCGGTGAGTTCATCGACGCGTCGCTGCGGTTGCTGTCCGA
>NZ_MBEU01000074.1 GCF_001954275.1 Mycobacterium sp. IS-836
CCGACTCGACGAAGCCGACCATGTCGGGCGGAACGGCCATGAGCACGTCGTGCCCGCGGCGTTGCAGCTCACGGGCTATCGCAACGCTCGGCTCGACATCGCCGCGACTCCCGTAGGTTGCGAGCGCAAATTTCATTGCCGATCCTGGCCTTTCACTTCCCGTGCCGCGGTGTTCAGGCCCAGGTGCCCTTGCGTCGGTGGACGAGCGCGGCGATTTCGAGGATGAATTTGCGTGGAATGAAGCGCTGCGCCCTGACGACCCGCCGATAGTTGTCGACGACTCCGCCCAGGAGTTCTTCGTCAGCCCCGTAGTCGGCGAAGACGCGGTCCAACTCGGGTTGGCTCCACGTGTCGCCGGACGCGGCCCGGTGCAGATGGTGGTAGGTCGTGGTCAGCCAGCCGGTGCCGAACGGTTCCGGGCACGCCGATCCGTCGGCCTGCTGGTGGCATTCATCGGCGGCGAGGAATTCGTTGATCGCGGCCTCGTCGGGCGCGAGCTCGACGTCCAGGGCAGCGGACATGCGTTTGACCTCGCGGCGCCAATCCTCGAGGAGGTAGGAGAATTCGACGAACACGCGGGGCAGTCCGCGTGTGTAGCGTTCGGCGAGCAGGCTGTTTTTCAGCCAGAGCGCGGCGGCGAGGTCCGGTTTGATGATGGGCATCATTGCGGTGACGGACTTGATGACTTCGTCGGGGTGGCGTACGGCGATCACGGCGCCGACGTCGTAACCAGCGCGGCGGGCGGCTTCGAACCACATGCCGGCCACCGGGGTCATCTGCAGGTCCTTGATGACGTACAGATCCGATGGCGGCAACGTGGCGAGGTAGGCACCGATTTCGGCGATGTCTCGCGCTTCGGGGGGTTCTTCGTGCAGGCGCAATGTGGGATCCGCCGCGGCGCTGTGGTGGCGGCGCAGAATTTTTTCGTTGAGGAAGCTGGCTTGCCGCGGTTCCCAGAAGCCGCGCGGGTTGGCCTTCGCGGCGCCGATCATGCCGGGCGGAAGCGCGGCCCCCGACAGTGACAGGACGCGTGTCATTGCCGAGGTGCCGGACCGGGCCATCCCCAGCACGAACAAGACGGTTGTCATCGTCCCCTAACCTCGGCTGATCCGGTCAAGCGGGTTCATGGTACGCGGCTCCATACGGGGGGTCTCCGATATACGTTCCGGCAAGCGAGAAGTCATTCAAAACCTCCGAAAGGTCTTGTCGCAAAGCTTCATTCGAGTTGGCGTAGCCGGGCTGATAAACACTGGCCGATATGAAGACCTGCCCGCGCGCAATTCCCGACAACACGTACAGCACTCCGCCCAACCGGTGCATCAGCGCCTTGGTCACGCCCCGGTGGGACACCCTGGAGGCCCAGAGGGTGGCGGGCGTGCCGTCCGGCCGGACGACGGCCGGGTCGATCGCACCGAGGTTGGATGAGACAACGGTGTTGTCGACCAGCCTGGCCAGCCGCTTGGGCAAGAGGCGCAACAAGGGAACGAACGACATCACCGCGCGCTCGTCGTCGCGCATCTCATGGTGATCGATCAACGCCTGTTTGATCGCGGCCCGGACCTCGCGCAGGTCCGTCGTCGCGGGCGCGGGGTCGACGGTGACGGTCAGATGGCTCACCGCGTTGGCGCGCGTATCACCGGCGGTGCGCTCGTTGACCGGCATCTTCATCAGAACCGAGCCGTCCGCGGTGACCCGTCCGATTCGCTGGGCCAGCTGCGCCGCCACTCCCACCAGCAGCGCGTTGCTGGTACCGCCCAGCGCGTGGGCGCGGGCTTCCCACTCGTCGGCGTCGACGAAGATGGTTGTCATTGGCGGCGTGAGGGATTCGTCGGCGCGCGTCGGCAGCCGCAGCGGGGTGGTCGCGGGCGCGGCCGCCGTCCCTTTGCGGCGGGCACGCCGGGCCAGCCGTACCGCGGCAGCGAGGGCCCGGCCGAAAGCCGGTATGTCTCGCACGGTTTGGCGGGCGTCCTGGCGCATCGCCCGCCAGCGCCGGCGCGACCCGGCGGCGGGCCAGCTGCTCGGATTTGCGCGTCCATCCGCTGCGTCGGCCATCGCGCTCAACAGCCCGACGCCGTCGGCGAGGCAGTGTGAGACGACCAGGCTCACCGCCGCGCCGCCGTCGGTGAAGGGCAGCACCCCGAGGTGCCATGGGGGCCCGTGCTCGGCGTCGACGGGGGCGCAAGCCTGCTCCGCGAGCCAGGCGTCGAGCTCCGCGCGCGGGCGCGGCGTCGCGAGCTCGATGTCGGAGAACCCGTCTACCGATACCCAGCGGTGGCGGCCGAACCGCAACCGTGACGGTTCGATGCGGCGGGGCAACCAGCCGCGCTGAAGGTGGTGATGGAATTTGCGCAGACCGTCCATGTCGACCGGGCGGTCGTACACCCAGAAAGGATGCGGCAAAGACACGACCCCGGTGGCCCGCTCGGCGTCGAACGTGAGCTGGTCCAGCGGATCGAGCACGTTGTCCATCGTCGTACCGTACTAGGGGCCGGGCGTGACCTGTTGCAGGGCAACATGGTTGCCCAGAGCGGTGCCGCTGGGCGCTATCCGAAGGCAAACTTCGGAGGAGCCGACGGCCAACGGTAGTCTTCCCGCCATGTGGGGCTCGGTGCTGGCGCTCGCGCTCATGACGGCGCTGAACCCCGTGCGTCTGGCGGTGACTCTTCTCGTGATCTCCCGGCCGCGGCCCGTGCAAAACCTGCTCGCCTACGGGGCGGGCTGCCTGGTGGGATGCATTCCGGCCGTGGTGGTTCCGCTGACGCTGCTGCATGTCGCGCCCGCGTTTAGCTCCTTGGCCGAGGGCTTGGCGACGAGCCCCGTCGTCCGGCATGTCCGGATCGGGATGGGTGTGCTCGCGCTCTTGGTCGCCGCACTGATCATCGTGCGTTCGCTGGCCCGCCGGCGGCAGCCCGCGCACCTGCCGGCAGCCGGCGGCAACACCGCGGTGCTGGAGTCGAAAACACCGCCGATCATCGCGCGCGTGCTGGACCGCGCGCGGGATGCGGCGAGCGAGGGCGGCCCAGCGTTTCGGCGGCTACTCGGCCGCGTCCACAATGCGTGGGAAACCGGGTCGGCGTGGCTGGCGTTCGTGATCGGCCTGGCACTCGGCGGGGTGGAACCCGACGCCGGTCTGTTGTTGCTCGCGATCATCGTGGCCTCGGGAGCCGCAATCGGCACGCAGATCAGCGCCGCCATCACCTTCGTCATCGGGGTCCTCGCGATCGTCGAGATCACGCTGCTCAGCTATTTGGCCCTGCCGGCGAAAACCGAAGCGGTGCTGCAAAGCCTCCACGACTGGGCGCTGAGCCACCGCCGAAAAATCCTGATCGCTATGTTCGCGGTGGCTGGGGTCTCGCTGGTGGCCAGCGGCATCGGCAGCGTCTGAACAGTCTGGGGTCCAGTGCTTCTAAGTTATAGTCACATCTCGCACTACAACGAACCGCCGTGAGTTAGCCGTTAGCTGCCCAGCGCCACCGACACAGCACACTTCGCTGCAGATTGAGAAGAGATTCCATGCCGACAGACCCGCGATGAAGTGTGTGCTGGCGAGCTATGGAACGCGTGGCGATGTGGAGCCCTGCGTCGCCGTCGGCCGTGAACTGCTGCGCCGCGG
>NZ_MBEU01000075.1 GCF_001954275.1 Mycobacterium sp. IS-836
CGGCCGCGGAGATCGGTTCCCAGGATCTGTATCGGCGAGCCGGCATCGGTGTGGCCGTCGTCTCCGGTGACCGCGCTCATGCGGTCGACGTCCTCGACGCGGCCGAACGCCTGGTGGCCGCGCACCCCGAATTCGAGCTACTGGCGGTGCGGCGCTCGCTGCGTCGCGGCGACGATTAGCTGTAGTTATCCGTCGCGGCCCTCGCGCTTGCGGCCCAAAGGTGCCGGCGCGATTGTGCCGGGCGCCAGCCGGCGCGCCGCGATCAAGAACGCCGTGTGCCCGCGCATCGAATGCTGCGGCCGAACGGCCAGCCCGACCACGTTCCAGCCCCGCTGCAGCGTTTCCCACGCCCGCGGTTCGGTCCAGCATTGCTGGGCCCGCAGCGCCTCGACCGCCCGCGACAGCTGGGTGACGGTGGCCACGTAGATGATCAGCACACCGCCGGCGACCGTCAGCCGCGACACCGAGTCGAGCACCTCCCAGGGCGCGAGCATGTCCAGCACGGCCCTGTCGAAGGATGCGTCGGGGAGCTCGGAGTCCGCGACATCGCCGACGATCAGCTGCCAGTTGTCTGGCACCCTGCCTAACTCCGAGCCGAATAACCCCGACCCGAAGAACACCGACACGTTGCGGCGGGCGTGTTCGGCGTGATCCGCGCGCTGTTCGTAGGAGACCACCCGCCCGTCGGGCCCGACCGCGCGCAGCAGCGAACAGGTCAGCGCGCCCGATCCGGCGCCGGCCTCCAGGACGCGGGCGCCGGGAAAGATGTCGCCCTCGTGCACGATCTGCGCGGCGTCCTTGGGGTAAATGACCTGCGGCCCGCGGGGCATCGACATCACATAGTCGACCAGCAGCGGACGCAGCACCAGGAACGCGGCGCCGCTGGTGGATTTGACCACGCTGCCCTGTTCCAGCCCGATCACGTCGTCGTGGGCGATGGCCCCGCGATGGGTGTGGAACTCACCGCCTTCGGTGAGTTCCATCGTGTAGTGACGGCCCTTGGCGTCGGTGAGTTGGACGCGTTCGCCGACGGTAAACGGGCCGGTTGCGGACACGGCATCTAGCCTGCCAGCCGACTCGCCGTAGCCGGTGCTCGGGGTTGTCGCCGCGCGGTCCTACGCTGCGGGCATGACGGAGTCCATCACGTCGGAGGGATTCTTGTCGGACCACGCGAGGTTGTTCGCCGCGAAGGTCATCGGCAGGTAGCCGTTATCCCGCAGCGCGTTGGTGAACTTGTCCAGGGTGGCCGCACTCTCGGGGGTTGCCCCCTCGACAAGGCTCACCTTGTTGATGCCCGGAACGTTCGGGTCGGCGAGCCGGTTCAGCACCTCGGTAAGCGCTTCGGGCGGGGGCAGCGGCGCGGTCGGCGGAGCCACGATCAGCGGACTCGACGCGGCGGGCACCGGCGCCGACGGACTCGACGACGCAACCTTGGGTTCCTTGTGCGAGCATCCCGAGAGCCCGATGACCGCCAGGGCGGTGGCGGCACTTAACGCAACGGGCAGGTTTCGGTGCATCCGGTCGACTCAGTCGCGTGCTATTAGCGCACGCCTGATTCTTGGAGCGGGGTGGCGGCACATCCCGGGCCAACGGGTGCAATGCAAGTCACACCTGCCGTCGCCGCGGCGACGTCCGCGACGGCCGCCACGCCTGTGGCGAGGGCTTTTGGGATCACAGGTGTCCTTTCGGTGGTCCCGAATCGACGCTGAGGTTACCAGCGGGAGCAATGACGCGAATTTTGACGGCATTTGACTCCGCACATCTGGCGGCAATCGCCGGTAGCGTTGATGTATCCACCGCGTTATTCGGGGCGGGAAAGGAGCGCAACATGGGTGACTCAGAGCGTTCTGAAGCATTCGGCACAGCTAGCGAAACCGACATGTCCAGCGACGATGCTGCCGAATTGGAACAGTTACGCCGTGAGGCAGCGATGCTGCGCGAGCAACTGGACCACGCGGTGGGGCCGCACGGCGCCGCCCGCTCCGCCCGCGACGTGCATCAGCTCGAAGCCCGCATCGACTCGTTGGCCGCACGCAATTCCAAATTAATGGAAACTCTTAAAGAGGCCCGCCAACAACTGCTCGCACTGCGCGAGGAAGTCGACCGGCTCGGGCAGCCGCCCAGCGGCTACGGCGTTCTCCTCGCCGCGCACGACGACGACACCGTCGACGTGTTCACCTCGGGCCGCAAGATGCGCCTGACATGCTCGCCGAACATTGACGCCACATTGCTGCGCAAGGGCCAGACCGTCCGGCTCAACGAGGCCTTGACCGTCGTCGAGGCCGGCACGTTCGAATCGGTCGGCGAGATCTCCACTCTGCGTGAGGTGCTCGCCGACGGCCACCGCGCGCTCGTCGTCGGACACGCCGACGAGGAACGCATCGTCTGGCTGGCCGAGCCGCTGGTCGCCGAGGACCTGCCCGACGGCGTTCCCGACGCTCTCAACGACGACACCAAGCCCCGCAAGCTGCGCCCCGGCGACTCGCTGCTAGTCGACACCAAGGCCGGCTACGCCTTCGAACGCATCCCCAAGGCCGAGGTCGAAGACCTGGTGCTGGAAGAGGTGCCGGACGTCAGCTACCAAGACATCGGCGGGCTTACCCGCCAGATCGAGCAGATCCGCGACGCGGTCGAGCTGCCGTTCCTGCACAAGGAGCTCTACCGCGAGTACGCGCTGCGCCCGCCCAAGGGTGTGCTGCTCTACGGGCCCCCTGGCTGCGGCAAGACGCTGATCGCCAAGGCGGTCGCCAACTCCTTGGCCAAGAAGATGGCCGAGGTGCGCGGCGACGACTCCCGCGAGGCGAAGTCGTACTTCCTGAACATCAAGGGCCCCGAGCTGCTGAACAAGTTCGTCGGTGAGACCGAGCGGCACATCCGGCTGATCTTCCAGCGGGCCCGGGAGAAGGCGTCGGAAGGAACGCCGGTGATCGTGTTCTTCGACGAGATGGACTCGATCTTCCGGACCCGCGGCACCGGCGTCTCGTCGGACGTCGAGACCACGGTGGTGCCGCAGCTGCTCAGCGAGATCGACGGCGTCGAGGGACTCGAGAACGTCATCGTGATCGGTGCATCCAACCGCGAAGACATGATCGATCCCGCGATCCTGCGGCCTGGCCGCCTGGACGTGAAGATCAAGATTGAGCGGCCCGATGCCGAAGCGGCACAAGACATCTACTCGAAGTACTTGACCGAGGCCCTGCCGGTGCACGCTGACGACCTCGCCGAGTTCGGCGGTGACCGTACGGCCTGCATCAAGGCGATGATCGAGAAGGTCGTCGACCGGATGTATGCCGAGATCGACGACAACCGGTTCCTGGAGGTCACCTACGCCAACGGTGACAAGGAAGTCATGTACTTCAAGGACTTCAACTCCGGGGCGATGATCCAGAACGTCGTCGACCGGGCGAAGAAGAACGCCATCAAGTCGGTCCTGGAGACCGGGCAACCGGGTCTGCGCATTCAGCATCTGCTCGATTCGATCGTCGACGAGTTCGCCGAGAACGAGGACCTGCCCAACACCACCAATCCCGATGACTGGGCGCGGATTTCGGGCAAGAAGGGCGAGCGGATCGTCTACATCCGCACCCTGGTCACCGGCAAGTCGTCGAGCGCGTCGCGCGCGATCGACACCGAGTCGAACCTGGGCCAGTACCTATAAGGGAATCGCTACCGGCTTACTCGAATTCGAGCGAGTAGCTGTTGGTGAGGTCGTCCTGCGTGACCTGGGCGGGACGAGTCCTGGTGTCCACCCGCAGCGTTTCGGTGAGCACGCGCGGCTCGTAGCGCCACCCGTCGGGCAGGTTCAGGCGGCCGGCCAGGCCGGGCAGGTCGGCCCTCGACAGGTTGGGGTCGACGACCTGGCTCCACGTCTGCATGACCCAGCGCCGCCCGTCGGGGTCGACGAGTTCGTAGACCTCTGCACCGGCGTCGAAGACGAAGACCGTATTGCGGCTCACCTCGTTGGCGCTGTAGGGCGCCGGGTTCATCGACGACATTGCGACGGTGGCCTGCTTGATCATTTCGATTCCGCCGAAGGTCTTTCGCTCCTGCGGGCCCTGCGGCTCCTTTTCGATGGCGTTCATCAGCCAGTAGCGCGGACCGTTGAGCAGGGCTGCGGCCGCGCCGTTTTCGGCGGCGATGGCCTGCGCGTCGAGCTTGGACCACAGCTCGGCCGGACAATCGTTGAGCGGGAAGCTGTTGTAGACGGTGGCCTGCGGGCCGGATTCACCGACCTGCACGAGAAGCACCTCGCCGTAACGTTTTCCGGACAGATCCTCGGCCATCAGGCGAAATTAATCATTGGCGTGAGCGCCGTCAACAGCGCCGTCAACAGCGCGCCCGTCAACAGCACATGCGGTCAACGCGACGGCGCCGCGGTAGCGGTTGCGCGCGATCAGTGTGGTGCGCAGGTCGTCGATCAGCGGGTCGAGGAATGTCGAGCGGTACTCGGCGTCGCCGGCCGCGCGGGCGCTGATGTACATGAACGTCAGCGCGCCGAGGAAAAGTGTCATGTGGATCAGCGAATCCGGCACCTGGACCGTCAATCCCAACACCGTCGAAGTGCTCTTGTAGGTGTGGGTCCACTCGTTGAGCAGCTCTGGGCTGAGGATGATCAGCCCCAGGATGAAGTAGATGACGGTGGTGACCACCGCCACCACCAGGATCTGCGCCAACTGCGAGGCGGCGAGCACGAACACGACATTGGCGCGTTCGGACCTTTTCAGCGGGGCGCAGTCATGCGTATCGAGCATCGTCGCGAAGGGCGTGCCGGCGAGCTTCTCGGTGTCGTCGGGCCCGGTGTCGTCGGGCCCGGTGTCGTCGGGCCCGGTGTCGTTGGGCCGGACCGTTGTCGAGCGCAGCATCGGCCGCACTCGTTCGAGGGTGGCCGACACGACGAAGGCCGCGGCGATCGACACCAGAAACGCCATCGCCAGCACCAGCCGCTTACCGCTGATCGTCGCGGCCATCAACCAGACGTAGGTATTGAAGAACACCAACGCGGTCAGCAGCACCACCGGCAGGGCCCGCACGGCCAAGGCGCCGACGGTGGCAAGGTGCGACAGCATCATCCGCACCGCCCAGCCCACCACCGAACCCGCGCCGGCACCGGTCAGGATCAGCACCGCGGCCACGACGACGGCTTCCTGCACCAGCTGGGAGGCGCCGTCCACGATCGCCGCGACGCACACCACGACGGCGACCGCGAAGGTCGCGACGCCCGCGCGGGTCCGGCCGCTGCGTGACCGGGACACCACCCAGCCGACGATGGCCATCAGCGGAAGCGCCAGCCCGATGATGGCGAGCACGATCCATTCGGAAGTTGTCGGCTCCCCGGTGATCTCGACATCGTGGCCGCCGGTGATCAAGTAGACCGGCAGGACGCAGGCCTGCAACGTCGCGTAGGCGGCCAGCATGGGGGCCGACCGAGGCCAGAGCCGTCGCCACCGCGCTCGCCTGGTGAGCACCGAGGGCAGCCCGCGCTCCAAGAACCAGCTTTCGGCCGCGGAGCCCGCCGTCTCCCGGCTGCCGGTTCGACTGCCCGAATCGTGGCCCAGCGAGAGGTCCATGCCGGCTCACCCTAGTGTCGAAACGGCCCGCGCGGAGGCTGTTGCCAGGCTCAATTCGGAGCCCGGCAATATGACCGGCGATGCGCCCGGGAATGTGACCGGCATGTGACCCGCAATGCGCCCGGCTCACCCCCGCTTCGGGGGCCGCGTCGTCGCCGGGCCTATCTTGAAGTAATGCAACGGATTATCGGGACGGAGGTTGAGTACGGCATTTCGTCGCCGTCGGACCCGACCGCCAACCCGATCCTGACCTCGACGCAGGCGGTGTTGGCCTATGCCGCCGCCGCAGGTATCCAGCGCGCCAAACGCACCCGCTGGGACTACGAGGTGGAATCGCCGCTGCGTGACGCCCGTGGCTTCGACCTGAGCCGGTCGGCCGGGCCGCCGCCCGTGGTCGACGCCGACGAGGTCGGTGCGGCCAACATGATCCTGACCAACGGGGCGCGGCTCTACGTCGACCACGCCCATCCGGAGTACTCCGCGCCGGAGTGCACCGACCCGCTGGACGCGGTGATCTGGGACAAGGCGGGCGAGCGGGTGATGGAGGCCGCTGCCCGGCACGTCGCGAGCGTGCCCGGAGCGGCGAAACTGCAGCTCTACAAGAACAACGTCGACGGCAAGGGCGCGTCCTACGGGTCGCACGAGAACTACCTGATGTCCCGGCAGACGCCGTTCTCGGCCATCATCGCCGGGCTCACCCCGTTCCTGGTGTCGCGGCAGGTCATCACCGGATCCGGCCGCGTCGGCATCGGACCCTCCGGCGACGAGCCCGGGTTCCAGCTGTCGCAGCGCTCCGACTACATCGAGGTCGAAGTCGGGCTGGAGACCACGCTCAAACGCGGCATCATCAACACCCGCGACGAACCGCACGCCGACGCCGATCGGTATCGCAGGCTGCACGTGATCATCGGCGACGCCAACCTCGCCGAGACATCGACCTACCTGAAACTGGGCACCACGGCGCTGGTGCTCGACCTGATCGAAGAGGGCCCCGAACACGGGATCGACCTGACCGACCTGGCGTTGGCCCGGCCGGTGCACGCCGTCCATGCGATCAGCCGCGACCCGTCGCTGCGCGCCGCCGTGGCCCTGGTCGACGGGCGCGAGCTGACCGGCCTTGCGCTGCAACGCATCTACCTCGATCGGGTGGCCAAGCTGGTCGACAGCCGCGACCCCGACGCGCGCGCGGCCGACATCGTCGAGACGTGGGCGCACGTGCTCGATCAGCTCGAGCGCGACCCGATGGACTGCGCCGAGCTGCTGGACTGGCCGGCCAAGCTGCGGCTCCTCGAGGGTTTCCGCCAGCGAGAGAACCTGAGCTGGTCGGCGCCCCGGCTGCACCTCGTCGACCTGCAATATTCCGACGTCCGCCTCGACAAGGGTCTCTACAACCGGCTGGTGGCGCGGGGCTCCATGAAGCGTCTGGTCAACGAACACCAGGTCCTCGACGCGGTCGACAACCCGCCCACGGACACCCGCGCGTACTTCCGCGGCGAATGCCTGCGCAGGTTCGGCGCCGATATCGCCGCGGCCAGTTGGGACTCGGTGATCTTCGACCTGGGCGGCGATTCGCTGGTGCGCATCCCGACGCTGGAGCCGCTGCGGGGCAGCAAGGCACACGTCGGGGCGCTATTGGACTCTGTGGACAGCGCGGCCGAACTGGTGGAACAACTCACCAGCTAGGCCCGTTAAAGGGGGAAACGTCGGCGTTGACCGGTACTGTAGAGAAACAGGCCCAGACCTAGCAGGAGGCGGCGATGGCGCAGGAGCAGACCAAGCGTGGCGGTGGCGGCGGTGACGACGATGACGTCACCGGTACCACAGCCGCGGGCCAAGAGCGCCGCGAGAAGCTAGCCGAGGAGACCGACGATCTGCTCGACGAGATTGACGACGTCCTTGAGGAGAACGCGGAGGACTTCGTCCGTGCGTACGTCCAAAAGGGCGGACAGTGACCTGGCCGTTCTCTGATCGTCTGCCCATCAACTCGGCATTTTCCGGAACCTCAGGGATAAACCAATCCTCGTTCGCTGATCTGTTGCGCCGCCAGGCGCCCGAACTGCTACCTGCGGTCCTCGGCGGGGGTCAATCGGGAACCGGTCAGTCAGGGGGCGGTTCATCCGGGAGCAGTCAACCCGGTGGGCAATTTGCGCATGGCACCACAATCGTCGCGCTGAAATACCCCGGGGGTGTTCTGATCGCCGGCGACCGGCGCTCCACGCAGGGCAACATGATCTCCGGTCGCGACGTGCGGAAGGTGTACATCACCGACGACTACACCGCCACCGGCATCGCCGGCGTTGCCGCGATCGCCGTCGAGTTCGCCCGCCTTTACGCGGTGGAACTCGAGCACTACGAGAAACTCGAAGGGGTGCCGCTCACCTTTGCCGGCAAGGTCAACCGGCTGGCGATCATGGTGCGCGGCAACCTCGCGGCTGCCATGCAGGGGCTGGTGGCCCTGCCGCTGCTGGTGGGCTACGACATCCACGCCGCCGATCCGGAAAGCGCCGGCCGCATCGTCACTTTCGACGCCGCCGGCGGCTGGAACATCGAAGAAGAGGGGTATCAGTCGGTGGGGTCGGGGTCGATCTTCGCCAAGTCTTCGATGAAGAAGCTGTATTCGCAGGTCACCGATGCCGATTCGGGGTTGCGGGTCGCCATCGAGGCGCTCTACGACGCCGCCGACGACGATTCGGCCACCGGCGGCCCGGACCTGGTCCGCGGCATCTATCCGACGGCGGTCACCATCGGCGCCGACGGGGCGGTCGACGTCCCCGAGAGCCGCATCTCCGAGCTGGCTCGGGAAGTCATCGAAAGCCGTTCGCGCGCTGACACTTTCGGTCCCGACGCCGAGCCGCGGGGTGACAAGTGAGTTTCCCGTACTTTATTTCTCCCGAGCAGGCGATGCGCGAGCGCAGCGAGCTCGCGCGCAAGGGCATCGCGCGGGGCAAAAGCGTGGTGGCGCTTGCCTACTCGGACGGTGTGCTCTTCGTCGCGGAGAACCCGTCGCGGTCCCTGCAGAAGATCAGCGAGCTTTACGACCGCGTCGGCTTTGCGGCCGCGGGCAAGTTCAACGAGTTCGACAACCTGCGCCGCGGCGGGATTCAGTTCGCGGACACCCGGGGCTACGCCTACGACCGCCGTGACGTCACCGGCCGGCAGCTGGCCAACGTCTACGCGCAGACGCTGGGCACGATCTTCACCGAGCAGGCCAAGCCGTATGAGGTCGAGTTGTGCGTCGCCGAGGTCGCGCACTACGGCGAGACGAAACCACCTGAGCTGTATCGGATTACCTACGACGGGTCGATCGCCGACGAGCCGCATTTCGTCGTGATGGGCGGCACCACCGAGCCGATCGCCAACGCGCTCAAGGAGTCCTACGCTGAGAACGCCGACCTGCACGACGCTTTGCACATCGCGGTGGACGCGCTGCGGGCCGGCAGCCCCGACGGCTCGAACGGCGATCAGGCCACCCTCGAAGTGGCCAGCCTGGAGGCCGCCATCCTGGACGCCAACCGGCCGCGTCGCGCATTTCGCCGCCTTGGGCGCTCCACCCTGGAACGCCTGCTCGACCAGACCGGTTCGAAGGGCACGAAATCCGACTCGAAATCCGACTCGAAATCCGACGACGAATCCGACGACTGACGCCCGATAACATCCGTGGGCGCGGCATGCTCACGGTCGCGGTCTGAGAACCAGTACCCTCAATTGTGTGCAGCGTCGAATTATGGGCATCGAGACCGAGTTCGGTGTCACCTGCACGTTCCACGGCCACCGGCGGCTGAGCCCGGACGAGGTCGCCCGTTATTTGTTCCGCCGCGTCGTGTCCTGGGGCCGCAGCTCGAACGTTTTCCTGCGCAACGGCGCGCGCCTGTACCTCGATGTCGGCAGCCATCCCGAGTACGCCACCGCCGAATGCGACAGCCTGGTCCAGCTGGTCACGCACGACCGGGCCGGCGAATGGGTGCTGGAAGACCTGCTGGTCGACGCCGAGCAGCGGCTCGCCGATGAGGGCATCGGCGGCGACATCTACCTGTTCAAGAACAACACCGATTCGGCGGGCAACTCCTACGGCTGCCACGAGAACTACCTGATCGTGCGGGCCGGCGAGTTCTCCCGGATCTCCGACGTGCTGCTGCCCTTCCTGGTCACCCGCCAGCTCATCTGCGGGGCGGGCAAGGTGCTGCAGACCCCCAAGGCCGCAACGTTCTGCTTGAGCCAGCGCGCCGAGCACATCTGGGAGGGCGTCTCGTCGGCCACCACCCGCAGCCGCCCGATCATCAACACCCGCGACGAGCCGCACGCCGACGCCGAGAAGTACCGTCGGCTGCACGTCATCGTCGGCGACTCCAACATGTGCGAGACCACCACCATGCTCAAGGTCGGCACCGCGGCGCTGGTGCTGGAGATGATCGAAGCCGGTGTCCCGTTCCGCGATTTCTCGCTGGACAACCCGATCCGCGCCATCCGCGAGGTCAGCCACGACATCACCGGCCGCCGGCCGGTGCGGCTGGCGGGCGGGCGTCAGGCCAGCGCGCTGGACATCCAGCGGGAGTACTACAGCCGCGCCGTCGAGCATCTGCAGGTCCGCGAACCCAACGCGCAGATCGAACAGGTCGTCGACCTGTGGGGCCGCCAGCTCGACGCCGTCGAGAGCCAGGACTTCGCGAAGGTGGACACCGAGATCGACTGGGTCATCAAGCGCAAGCTGTTCCAGCGCTACCAGGACCGCTACGACATGGAGCTGTCCGACCCGAAGATCGCCCAGCTGGATCTGGCCTACCACGACATCAAGAGGGGCCGTGGCGTCTTTGACCTGCTGCAGCGCAAGGGCCTGGCCGCGCGCGTCACCACCGACGAGGACATCGCGGAAGCCGTCGACCAGCCGCCGCAGACCACCCGCGCGCGGCTGCGCGGCGAATTCATCAGCGCCGCGCAGGCCGCGGGCCGCGACTTCACCGTCGACTGGGTACACCTCAAACTGAACGACCAGGCCCAGCGCACCGTGCTGTGCAAAGACCCGTTCCGGGCCGTCGACGAGCGGGTCAAGCGGCTGATCGCCAGCATGTAGGCGCGGAAACGCTGGGCAACCAACCCCTTTAGGCTGGTGCAAATGGCGACCTCGAAAGTCGAACGGTTGGTAAACCTCGTCATCGCCTTGCTGTCCACCCGGGGCTACGTCACCGCCGACAAGATCCGCTCCAGCGTGGCGGGCTACTCGGATAGCCCCAGCGCGGAGGCGTTCTCGCGGATGTTCGAGCGCGACAAGAACGAGTTGCGCGACCTCGGCATCCCCCTCGAAGTCGGCAGGGTTTCGGCGCTGGACCCCACCGAGGGCTATCGGATCAACCGCGACGCCTACGCGCTGCCGCCCGTCGAGCTCACGTCGGACGAGGCGGCCGCGGTGGCCGTCGCCACCCAGCTGTGGGAGTCGCCCGAGCTGATCACCGCGACCCAGGGCGCGCTGCTGAAGCTGCGCGCCGCCGGCGTGGACGTCGACCCCTCGGACGAAGGAGCGCCGGTGGCCATCGCCTCCCCGCCCGGGGTGCCGGGCCTGCGCGGGTCGGAGGATGTCCTCGGAATCCTGTTGTCGGCCATCGATTCTCGCCAGGCGGTGCAGTTTCCGCACCGGCCGTCGCGGGCCGAGCCGTTCACCACGCGCACCGTCGAGCCGTGGGGCGTGGTCACCGAGAAGGGCCGCTGGTATCTCGTGGGCCACGACCGCGACCGCGACGCCACTCGCACCTTCCGGCTTTCGCGCATCGGCGCGGAGGTCGTTCCGATCGGTCCCGCCGGCGCGGTCACCGTGCCCGACGACGTCGACCTGCGCAAGATCGTGGCCCGGATCGTCGCCGAAACGCCGACGGGCGGGCAGGCGCGGGTGTGGGTCGCCGACGGGCGGGCCACCGCGCTGCGCCGGGCCGGACGGTCCACCGGTGAGCGCCAACTGGGCGGCCGCGACGGCGAGGTGCTCGAATTCGACATCGGCTGGGGCGACCGGCTGGCGCGCGACATCGCCGGCTACGGCGCCGACGCCGTCGTGCTCGAGCCGCAGTCGCTGCGCGACGATGTGCTGGACCGGTTGCGCGCCCAGGCGGGGGTTGAGGCCTGATGACCCCGGTGTCCACCCGCCTGGTCCGGCTGCTGAACATGGTGCCGTATTTCCAGGCCAACCCACGGGTCACCCGCGCCAAGGCCGCCGCCGACCTCGGGGTGTCCGCCAAGCAGCTCGAGGAGGACCTCAACCAGCTGTGGATGTGCGGTCTTCCCGGCTACTACCCGGGTGATCTCATCGATTTCGAGTTCTCCGGAGACAAGATCGAGGTGACGTTCTCGGCGGGTATCGACCGGCCGCTGAAGCTCACCTCGCCCGAGGCCACCGGCCTGCTGGTGGCGCTGCGGGCGCTGGCCGACATTCCGGGCGTGGTCGATCCGGAAGCCGCGCGCAGCGCCATCGCGAAGATCGAGGCAGCGGCGGGCGCCGTCGGGCACGACGCCACGGGTATTGCGGCGGCGGTTGATGAGCAGGCACCGGTCGAGAGCCGGGCTGCGGCCGCGGTCCGCGCGGCGGTGCAGTACAAACACGCGCTGGCCATCGACTACTACGCCGCGTCGCACGACACCTTGACGAGCCGGATCGTCGACCCGATCCGGGTGCTGTTGATCGGCGGTCAGAGCTACCTGGAGGCCTGGTCGCGGGACGCGGAGGGGGTCCGGCTGTTCCGCTTCGACCGGATCGTGGAGGCCACCGAGCTGGGCGAGCCGGCCGCCGCGCCGGAGTCGGCGCTGCACGCACCGCCGGACACGTCCCTGTTCGACGGCGATCCGTCGCTGCCGTCGGCCACGCTGCGGGTGGCGCCCTCGGCGTCCTGGATGCTCGAGTACTACCCGATGCGCGACGTGCGCGAGTTGCCCGACGGGTCGTGCGAGGCGGTCATGACCTACGCCTCCGAGGACTGGATGACGCGCCTGGTGCTGGGCTTCGGTTCGGCCGTGCGGGTGCTCGCTCCCGCGTCGCTTGCGCAGCGGGTACAGGATTCCGCGGCCGCGGCGCTGGAGTCCTATCAGGTCGCGGCCCAGGGGTGAAGCGGAGCGGGACCCGCCCGGCGCGGCGCGGGGAAACCGGCAGTTCTCGCTCCTGCGGTAGCATCGGGTGGACGTCTGGAGGTAATCAAAGTGGGCAGTCTTAGTCCGTGGCACTGGGCGATCCTCGCTGTCGTAGTGGTCCTGCTCTTCGGTGCCAAGAAGCTCCCCGATGCGGCGCGCTCGCTGGGTAAGTCGATGCGCATCTTCAAGTCCGAGATGCGGGAAATGCAGACGGAGAACAAAGACCAAACGCCGTCCCTGCAAACCCCGTCGGAGACCCCCGCGGTGAACCCCCAGCCCGTGCAGTCGGAGCGGGTCGACCCGCCGAAGGCGAGCGAGCAGGGCCACCACGAAGCGCGCCCCGCGTAGCCCGGCGTAGTCGCGGTTAGCCGTCGCGGTGCCCGAGCGCCACTGACCGAGCGTCGTGAAACTTTTCAAGACTTCAGCGCGCACCGCTGCCTTGCTGAAGCGGCTCAACCCTCGTTACCGGCGCAGCCGTACCAACCCCGACGCGACCATGTCGCTGGTCGATCACCTGACCGAGCTGCGCACAAGGTTGTTGATCGCCTTGGCCGCGATCCTGATCACCACGATTTTCGGGTTCGTCTGGTACTCGCATTCGATCTTCGGGCTCGAGAGCCTCGGCGAGTGGTTGCGCCATCCCTACTGTTCGCTGCCGCAGTCGGCGCGCGCCGAGATCAGTCCTAACGGACAGTGCCGCCTGCTGGCCACCGCGCCGTTCGACCAATTCATGCTGCGGCTCAAGGTCGGGATGACGGCCGGGATCGTGCTGGCCTGCCCGGTGTGGTTGTACGAGCTTTGGGCGTTCATCACCCCGGGGCTCTATCAGCGGGAGCGCCGCTTCGCGATCGCGTTCGTGATCCCGGCCGCGGTGCTGTTCATCGGCGGTGCGGTGCTGGCCTACTTCGTGCTGTCCAAGGCGCTGGGCTTCCTGTTGACCGTGGGCAGCGACGTGCAGGTGACCGCGCTGTCCGGGGACCGCTATTTCGGCTTCCTGATCAACCTGCTGATCGTGTTCGGCGTCAGCTTCGAGTTCCCGCTGCTGATCGTGATGCTGAACATGGCGGGGCTGCTGACCTACCAGCGGCTCAAGTCGTGGCGGCGCGGCCTGATCTTCGCGATGTTTGTGTTCGCGGCGGTGTTCACGCCCGGTTCCGATCCGTTTTCGATGACGGCGCTGGGGGTGGCGCTGTCGGTCCTGCTGGAGTTCGCCATCCAGATCGCCCGCCTGCACGACAAGCGGAAGGCCAAGCGCGAAGCGCAGGCGGAGATCCCCGACGACGAAGCGTCGGTCCTCGAGGAGCCCGAGCCCATACCCGAGCCGTCGTTCACCGCCGGGCAGCATGACGACGTCACTTAGGCCCGCGTGACCGAGCTGGCCGAGCTGACCCGGTTCAGCGCGGAGCTGCCTTTTCCGCTCGACGACTTTCAGCAGCGGGCGTGTGCGGCGCTGGAGCGGGGTCACGGCGTGCTGGTCTGCGCGCCGACCGGGGCCGGCAAGACGGTCGTCGGCGAATTCGCCGTGCACCTGGCGCTGGCGGCCGGTGGGAAGTGCTTCTACACCACGCCGCTGAAGGCCCTGAGCAACCAGAAGCACACCGACCTGACGCTGCGCTACGGCCGCGACCGGATCGGGTTGCTCACCGGCGACCTGTCGGTGAACGCCGACGCGCCCGTGGTGGTGATGACCACCGAGGTGCTGCGCAATATGCTCTACGCCGATTCGCCCGCGCTGCA
Source organism: Mycobacterium sp. IS-836 (assembly GCF_001954275.1). Classification (GTDB taxonomy): domain Bacteria; phylum Actinomycetota; class Actinomycetes; order Mycobacteriales; family Mycobacteriaceae; genus Mycobacterium. The sequence goes on from NZ_MBEU01000075.1 coordinate 14,409, forward strand.
AGGACTTTCGTACGTAGTGATGGACGAGGTGCATTTCCTCGCCGACCGGATGCGGGGCCCGGTGTGGGAGGAAGTGATCCTGCACCTGCCCGACGAGGTGCGAGTGGTCAGCCTGTCGGCGACGGTGAGCAACGCCGAGGAATTCGGCGGCTGGATCCAGACGGTGCGCGGCGACACGACGGTGGTCGTCGACGAGCACCGGCCGGTTCCGCTGTGGCAGCACGTGCTGGTGGGCAAGCGCCTGCTGGACCTGTTCGACTACGAAAACGAGAAGCCGGCCACGGATCGTCAGCCGCGGGTCAATCCCGAATTGCTGCGGCACATCGCGCATCGCCGCGAGGCCGACCGGATGTCGGACTGGCAGCCGCGCCGGGGATCTGGACGGTCGGGACGCGCCGGCCCGGGCCGGCCGCGCTTCTACCGCCCGCCGTCGCGGCCGGACGTGATCGCAACCCTGGATTCCGAGGGCTTGTTGCCGGCGATCACCTTCGTGTTCTCCCGGGCGGGTTGTGACGCCGCGGTCCAGCAGTGTCTGCGCTCGCCGCTGCGGCTGACCACTGAGGAGGAGCGCGCGCAGATCGCGGAGGTGATCGAGCACCGGTGCGGGGATCTCGCCGACTCCGACCTGGCGGTGCTGGGCTACTACGAATGGCGCGAAGGGTTGCTGCGCGGGCTGGCGGCCCACCACGCCGGGATGTTGCCGGCCTTCCGGCATACCGTCGAGGAGCTGTTCACCGCCGGCTTGGTCAAGGCGGTGTTCGCCACCGAAACCCTGGCGCTCGGCATCAACATGCCCGCCCGCACGGTGGTCCTCGAGCGCCTGGTGAAGTTCAACGGCGAGCAGCACGTGCCCCTGACGCCGGGGGAGTACACGCAGTTGACCGGGCGCGCCGGCCGGCGTGGCATCGACGTCGAGGGTCACGCGGTGGTGCTGTGGCATCCCGCGGAGGAAACCACCGAGCCGTCCGCGGTGGCCGGCCTGGCGTCGACCCGAACGTTCCCGCTGCGCAGCTCGTTTGCGCCGTCGTACAACATGACGATCAACCTGGTCCAGCACATGGGCCCCGAGCAGGCGCACCAGCTGCTGGAGCAGTCGTTCGCCCAATATCAGGCCGACCGGTCCGTCGTCGGCGTGGTGCGCGGCATCGAACGCGGGCGCCAGCTGCTCGGCGAGATCGCCGCCGAGCTGGGCGGGGCGGATGCGCCGATCTTCGAATACGCCCGGCTGCGTGCCCGGATTTCCGAGCTGGAGCGCGCGCAGTCGCGCGCATCGCGGTTGCAACGACGGCAGGCGGCCAGCGACGCGCTGGCCGCGCTGCGCCGCGGGGACATCATCAGCATCACCCACGGCCGGCGCGGGGGACTGGCGGTGGTGCTGGAGTCGGCCCGCGACAGCTCCGACCCGCGGCCGTTGGTGCTCACCGAACACCGGTGGGCCGGGCGCATTTCGTCGGCGGACTATTCGGGTGCCTCGGCGCCGGTCGGTTCAATGCCGCTGCCCAAGCGTGTCGAACACCGGCAGCCCAGGGTCAGGCGCGATCTCGCGTCGGCCCTGCGATCCGCCGCCGCTGGCCTGGACGTCCCGACGAAGCGCCGTGGCGACGCGGACGGCAGCGCGTTTCACGACCCGGAACTCGCATCGTTGCGGGAGCAACTGCGCCGCCACCCCGCCCACAACAGCGCCGGCCGGGAGGAGCGGATGCGTCAGGCCGAGCGCTACCTGCGCATCGAACGCGACAACGCCCAGTTGGAGAAAAAGGTTGCCGCAGCGACCAATTCGCTGGCCCGGACCTTCGACCGGATCGTCGGTCTGCTCACCGAGCGTGCGTTCATCCAAGGCCCGGCGACCGATCCGCGCGTCACCGACGACGGCCGGTTGCTGGCCCGGATCTACAGCGAGAGCGATCTGTTGGTCGCCGAATGCCTGCGCACCGGAGCATGGGCGGAGTTGAAACCTGCCGAGTTGGCGGCGGTGGTCTCGGCGGTGCTCTACGAGAGCCGCGGCGGCGACGGCCCCGGCGGCCCGTTTGCCGCCGAGGCGCCCACATCGCGATTGCGGCAGGCGCTGAATCAGACGTCGAAGCTGTCGCTCGCGCTGCGCGCGGACGAGCAGACTCACCGGATCGGCCCGAGCCGTGAACCCGACGACGGCTTTGTCACCGTCGTTTATCGCTGGGCGCGTACCGGCGATCTGGCCGCGGCGCTGGCCGCCGCCGATCCGTCGGGCACCGGTTCGCCGTTGTTGGCGGGCGATTTTGTACGGTGGTGCCGCCAGGTGCTCGACCTGTTGGACCAGGTCCGCAACGCCGCCCCGGATGCCGAGCTGCGGGCAACCGCCAAGCGCGCTATCAATGAGGTTCGGCGCGGCGTCGTCGCAGTTGACGCCGGGTAGGCTGAGCCCGAGCTACGGTGGCAGCCAAAGACCAAGAGGCGAGGAGACACGATGAGCGGACCCCACGGATCGGACCCGGGCCAGCAGTGGCAACCGCCCGGCGAGGGTGTCGATCGGTCCCAGGAACCGACCCAGGTGGGTTCGCCGTGGCAACAGCAGCAGCAGCAGCCCGCCCAGGAGCCGACGTGGCAGGCCCCGGCGTACACGCCGCCCGCGGAATACCCGCAGTACCAGCAGCCGACCGAGCAGGCCTACCCGCAACAGCCCGGCCAGTACGGGCAGCCGGGCCAGTACGGCCAGCCCCAGTACGGTCAGCCGGGGCAGTACGGGCAACCGGGCCAGTACGGTCAGCCAGGCCAGTACGGCCAACCGACCCAGTACGGGCAACCGCAGTACGGACAGCCCGGCCAGTACGGCCAGCCCGGTCGATACGGTCAGCCGGGCCAGTACCCGCAGCAGTACCCGCCCTACGAGCAACCGGGTAAGAAGCGTTCGGTCGCGCTGATCGGCGGCATCGCCGGCGTGATCGCGTTTCTTGTCATCGCCGTCGTGCTGGTGCTTGGCTTCTGGGAGCCGGGGTTCTTCGTCACCACCAAACTGGACGTCAACAAGGCGCAGCAAGGCGTGCAGCAGGTCCTCACCGACGAGACCAACGGCTACGGCGCGAAGAACGTCAAGGACGTCAAGTGCAACAAGGGCCAGGACCCGACGGTCAAGAAGGGCGGCACGTTCGACTGCAGCGTCAGCATCGACGGTGCCACGAAGCACGTGACGGTGACCTTCCAGGACAACAAGGGCACCTACGAGGTGGGCCGGCCCCAGTAGCCCGCGCTCGGTAATCCGTCAGCCGGGCAGCCCGTCCAGCGCCTTCTGCAAGCGGCCGATCGACGACCCGACGCCCAGCTCGGTCGCCAGTTCGGCGGTCCGTTTGGGGTGGGCGGCGGCCAGCGGCAGCTCGTCGGTTGGTGTCGAGAGGTTGACGGGCGCGTCGGTGGCCACGCGCACCACGTGGCCCGCGGCCTCGATGTAATCGATGGCGCCAAGCAGTTTCGCCCGTAGGCCTTTGGCCATCTTGGATTTCGGATCTTGTGCGGCGGCCAGGATCCGCTCCAGCGAGCCGTGTTGGGCCAGCAGGGTGGCCGCGGTCTTCTCGCCGACGCCGGGCACACCGGGCAGGCCGTCGGACGGATCGCCACGCATCAGCGCCAGTTCGGCGTAGGCCGCCCCCGCCCGATCCGCCGGCACGCCGTATTGTTCGGCCACCTCGGCGGGCCCGAACAGCGTCGCCTTCGACAGCCCGCGGCCCAGGTAGAGCACCCGGACCGGGACGGGATCGTCGGCGACCACCTGCAGCAGGTCGCGGTCTCCGCTGACGACCACGACGGGGTCGCGGCGCTCCCGCGCCGCCAGCGTGCCCAGCACGTCGTCGGCCTCGAAACCTTCCGCGCCCGCCGTCGGAATCCCGAACGCGTCCAGCAGCTCCATGATCATGTCGATCTGGGGGGTGAGGTCGTCGGGCACTTCCTCGATGTCGGGCTCACCCGGCGGCTCCGGCTCGGCCACCCGATGCGCCTTGTACGACGGGATGAGGTCCACCCGGAATTGCGGTCGCCAATCCAGGTCGAGGCAGACCGCGAGCCGCGCGGGCCGCTGCTGGGTAATCACCACGGCCATCGAGTCGATGAATCCGCGCACGGCGTTGACCGGCCGGCCGTCGGGGGCGGTGATCGATGACGGCACTCCGAAATACGAGCGGAACCACATGCTGGCGCCGTCGAGCAGCAACACGGGTGCGGGCATGCCGGCTATGGTCTCACGCCGCCGAACGCCGACGCGGGTTAGCCTGGCTGCCATGGATTCTGACCGATTCGACGCCGCGGTGTATGCCCGCCGGCTGGCCGCCGCGGCCGCCGCGACCGCCGACGCCGGGCTGGCCGGCCTGGTGATCACCCCGGGCTACGACCTGCGCTACCTCGTCGGGTCGCGGGCCCAGACGTTCGAGCGGCTCACCGCTCTGGTGCTGCCGGCCTCCGGTGCGCCGACGGTCGTGGTGCCGCGGCTGGAGTTGGCGTCGTTGCGGGCATCGGCGATTGCGGAACTCGGCCTGGCGGTGCGTGATTGGGTCGACGGCGACGATCCGTACCGGTTGGTGGGCGCCGCGCTGGGTGGCGGCACGGTCGCGACGGCCGTCACCGATTCCATGCCGGCGGCGCATCTGTTGCCGCTGGCCGGTGTGCTCGGCGTGTTGCCGGTGCTGGCCACCGGCGTCCTGCGCGGGCTGCGGATGGTCAAGGAGGAGTGCGAGATCGACGCGCTGCGCAAGGCCGGCTCGGCCATCGACCGGGTGCATGCGCGGGTGCCGGAGTTTCTGCGGCCGGGCCGCACCGAGGCCGACGTCGCCGCCGACATCGCCGAAGCCATTGTGGCCGAAGGGCATTCGGATGTGGCATTCATCATCGTCGGCTCCGGTCCACACGGCGCCGACCCCCACCACGGTTATTCGGATCGTGAACTGCAGGTCGGCGACATCGTCGTCGTCGACATCGGGGGAGCCTACGAGCCCGGCTACCACTCGGACTGCACCCGCACCTACAGCATCGGCGAACCTAAATCCGATGTGGCCGAACACTATTCGGTGCTGAAGCGGGCCCAGCGCGCGGCGTTCGACGCGGTGCGTCCGGGGCTGACGGCCGAGCAGGTCGACGCCGCCGCCCGCGACGTACTGGCCCAGGCCGGGCTCGCGGAGTTCTTCGTGCACCGCACCGGGCACGGCATTGGCCTCTCGGTTCACGAAGAGCCTTACATCGTCGCGGGCAATGACCTTCCGCTGGCCGCGGGAATGGCGTTTTCCATCGAGCCGGGCATCTACTTTCCCGACCGCTGGGGCGCCCGCATCGAAGACATCGTCGTGGTGACCGAGGACGGCGCGTTGGCCGTCAACAATCAGCCGCACGAGTTGGTCGTCGTACCAGTGCCGTAGTGGCCGTGCGCGTAGGTTGGGCGTGGTGTCAATCCTGGACCTAGCCCTGCTTCCGATCCGCATTGCACGACACGTCACCGACGCGGTGTTGCACCCCGTCTCGCCCCCACCGGCGCCGCCGGCCGAGCTCATCGTGGTCGACGGCATGCCCGAGGGGGCGCCGCCCGCGGCGCGTCGGCCCGAGCCTCAACTTCCGGCGCCGGCCGGATGGCCGTTCGGTGAGGACTTCCCGCGCACCTGCGGTAGCGGTCGCGTCGCCGGCGGCGCCCTATTCTGGACCGACTTCCTCTACGACGACCACGGCGCGACGGGCCTGCCGGTCGGCGACCTGAAGATTCAGGCGCCGCCGCGCGGCACCTACGTCTATCCCGACGGTCCCGCGGCCGGCAACGGCGCCGACATCTTTCGCGTGGCCATCGGGCTCACCGAGACCCACACGTGGTGGCGGATCGACTGGAACACGCTGGTGGACGCCTCGGTGCCGATCGCGCTGTTCGCCTTCGATACCGACCCGAGCCGGTCGGCGCCGGAGCAGTGGCCGGCTGGGGCGGGCGTGCGCTCGCCGGGTATCGACCGGGCCCTGCTGGTCTCGGGCTGCGGCGCGGCGCTGATCGACCTGACCACTGGTGTTAGGACACGTGTGCAGCAGAGCGTCGATATGGCATCGCGCTCGTTCGTGGCGCAGGTTCCCCGGACGTCGGTCGAGCCGGCCGGCAGCTGGACGGTGCGGCTGGTCGCGGGTTTGGCCAACGCTGCGGGGGACGGGTTCGCAGACGTGCCCGCCGGGCATGGCGCGCTGCCCGGACAACCCAACGTCTACAACGTGGCGTTTCGCACCAACGCGCAGGAGCCGCCGCACCTGAACTTCTGGTCGGATGCCGCCCAGGCCGCGGCCCTGACGCGGGGCGACGTGTCGGAGTTTGCGGTGACCGTGCAGTGGGAGCAGCTGGCGGCGGGCGAAACCACGCCCGAACCTGTGATCACCGGCCCATCGACACGGTGGTACGTGTCCTCGGTCGAGCTCGGGCAGGGCGTGGAACAAGGCTGGGCGGCGGAAAATATCTTGAGCACCAAGCCGCAATTCCTCGGCCGGGTTCAGCCGTATGCGGTATGCCTGCCTTCGACGTATGCGCCTGGCCTGCCGTTGACCCTGCTGCTGCACTCGCTTGCGTTGGGGCAGAGCCAGTTTGCCGCGATCGATCCGCGGCTGCTGCACGAGGTGTGCGAGGGCCGCAATTCGGTGGTGGTCACGCCGCTGGCCCGGGGCCCGTCGACCTGGTACTTCGACACCGGCGAGCTCGACGTGTGGGAAGTGTGGGCGCGGGTGGCCGAACAGCTGGGTACCGATCCCAATCGCACTGTGGTGTCGGGTTATTCGATGGGCGGCTATGCCGCCTACAAGTTCGGGCTGAGCTATCCGGAGGTGTTCGCGCAGGCCGTCGTGCTCGCCGGCCCGCCGACGTGCGGCGTGCGCCTGCTGCCCGATGTCGACATTCCGGCCGACCTGGATCCGGATTCGCCGTGCGCCCGCGAGGGCGACACGTGGAAGTTACTGGTGAACGCCCGCTGGCTGCCGTATGTCATTGCACACGGGCTGGTCGACGAACTGGTGCCGTTCGCCTCGGCAGCCGAGCAGGTGCTCGAACTCGACCGCCTCGGCTACCGCCACCGGTTCACCGTGTATCCGTTCGAGGACCACATCGCCTGGGTGTTTCAGGACAAGTTCGAGGATCCGATCGCCCACATGGGAACCGGTGTGCGCCAAGCTGATCCGGGACACATCACGTTCGCGTGGTATCCGCAGCTGGTGCGGACCGACCTGGGTATCGGGCCTGACCGGGCGTGGTGGCTCTCGGACCTGACAGCGGATACAGCGGTTGCCGCTCGGCGCGGGGCGGTAGCGTCGGTGGATGCACGGTCGTATGCCCGGCCCGATCCCACGCACACCGTTCGGCATCGCCGCGGCGTCATCCTCAACTTCGAGCCTTCGCCCGGGTTGTACAGCGAGCTGGATTGGCGCGTGGGATTACCCGTCGACCCGCTGCCGTATCTGACATTGCGATTGAGTGGGGTTGCCAGTCTCTCAGTGGATCTGCGGCGCGCCGGGCTGGCGTCGTTGCCGTCGTCGACGATAACGGTCGCCACCGACTCCGCCGCGCGGATCACGCTCGGCGAACTACCCGCCGGGGTTGAGGTGCGACTCGACGGTGAGCCGGCGGGATCGACCGTGGCGGTGTCACCGGGACGCCACCGAATCACATTGGGGGAGCCGGCTCGCTAACCGAGTGTGGCAGAGCTGGGTCGCACCGCTCGCAGCTGCGCGGCGTTGTGCTCTTCCATGTCCGTGAAGCCGTTGGCGGCCAGGTGTGCGTTCTTGCCGACAGTCGTCAGCGTTTCTTGATGTGCCTGCAGGGTTTTCACATGCTGAGCATGCGCCGATGTGACCGCTTCGTGAAACGATTCGGCCGCGGCGAACTGGCCGAACATCCCGGGCGCCAGCGGCCCGCGCGACAGGTGACCGGCCGCCTCCTGGGCGTGCCCACCCGCGCGGTGCGACTCGTTGCCCCCCGAGTGCAGCAATCCGGTGTCGACTTCCATCGCTAATCCCTTTCGAACAGGAGTAACTCTAATACGGAGGATTTGCTGGTCAATTCACCTTGCTGGCGGGGTTACTCAGCGCAGGGCTTGGCCGATTGTGGTTGTGGTGCAGGCCTTGAACCACGCGAGGTGATAGTTGGCGGATGTCTTGTCGCCGGTGATGAGTGCATCGATGGCGGCCAGCAGCTGCCAGTTGCCAATGTCGTTGGGATCCACGTGGTCCGGATAGTTGTCGAGGACGCGGGCGCTGATCGTCGCCAGGTGCTCGTGCAGCTGGTCGACTTCCTTGTCCAGCACACCGGTGCCCGCGGATGCCGCTTTGGCCAGCGTGTGGGCAAGCCGCGGCAGGCCGTCGCGCCATTGGGTGGCTTGGTTGAGCTCCCAGCCGAGTTCGTCGATGTCGGGCAGGCGGCGGGCACGCGGCGACGTAACGACTGGTTCGTCGTCCTCGGAGATGTGGTGGATGGGTGTGTAGCCGGCGGCGACGCTGACTTCGCCGAGGAGAGCCTCGAGATCGCCTCGGCGCCGTTCGGGTGGCAGCAGCTTGACCGCGGATGGGAGATCGATGCCCGGGGGGATCCAGCCGCTGGCCAGATCGGTTGCCAGCACGGTGGTGTTGTCGGGGCGGTCACCGGCCGCCCAGGCCAGCCGGGGCTGTTGGCGGGCGACGGCGAAGACCAGTCGCTGCAAGCGGGCCCTCGCGGTGGCGTTGGCCGATGCCGCGCCCGCAACCGCGCCGGTCGCCGTGGCCGCGACGGCCTGGGATCCAAGGCTCGACGGTGAGGATGGCGGCATCGGCACGGCTTCTCGACGCACCACGGTCGGTTGGGCCGGCGTGGCCTGCCCGGCTGTCGGATGGACGGGCGCCGAGGCTGGCGTCGTCGAAGGCGGTGCGCTCGGCGGCGCCGAGGGTGCTGTGGCTGCTGAGATCGAAGGTCTGATGTCGGAGGCGTACGCGGGGAGAGGGCCCGACGGCGGGGGCGCGGCTGCAATCGGTCCTCCCGTGGTGGCTGGCCCCGCCACTACCTGCGGCGCCGGAGTCGTGTCGGCCGTTGGCGCGTGCGCGACGGGAGCTGGTGCATCGAACGCCTGCGCGGTTGCCGGGACACCCACGCTGGCGCCGGCCGACGGGGTCGTGGCGGCCGCCGGGTCTGTCGGCGCCATCTGGGGAGGCGGAATCGCACCGGCTGCATTCGACAACGGCGCGCCCGTCTGCAGTCCCTGGTCGAAGCTCTGCATCAATTGCGCCGGGGTCGTGCCTTGCACAGGGCCCGTCGGTGCCATTGGCGTGCCGCCGGTTAAGGGTGAGACGGGAGATCCGGCTAGCTGTGAGCTCCCGCCTGCACTGGGAACCCCGGGAGCCGACATCGTCGGCGTCCCGGGAACATGCGGGGTTGCGACTGGTGGCGGCGATGGAGTTACCACAGGCGGGGGCGCCGCCCTAACTGGTGGCGCGCCCCCGAGATTGTCGGTAAGTCCCGCGGTTGACCCGCCCGCCTGCATATGACCCGGTGGTAACGGCGAAGGCGGCTTTGGGGTTGTCACGACGTTGCTAGTGAGGCCTTCCGTTCCGCCGCCTGGCGAAAGCGGATCGGGCACAGGCGCGTTTCCTGGTGCTGTCCCGCTGTTGCCAGTGAGGCTTGCTGTTGGGCCGGACCCTGCCAATACGTTTCGCACCTGCTCTTCGAGGTTCCCCTGGCCCTCCGGTTGTCGGAACATCTTGCCGACATCAAGGCCGTGGGCTTGCGCGAACTGACGAGCTGACTGCCCGGTGGCCTCCTCGTCCAGGATCCGCTGCATCGCATCCAAGACGTTGCCGCTGTATTTCGCGGCAGCAAGATTAGCCAGGGCGCGATACTGGTTTATTGCAGCCACGATTTGCGGCACCTTGGCTGCCACAGGCTCTTTGGAGTCCTGGATTTCTTTGATCCGTTGATTACCCTCGTTGGCCAAATTGGTCAGATCGTGCTGGAGGCTTTGCATGCTGTCGTAGGCGGTGCCATACGCGCTCTCTTTGACACCGTTCTTTTCAGCAACTTGGCGTGCTTGATCTTCACCCCGCTGGAAAGCGTTGCGGAGATCATCAGCCGTATAGCCATGCTGTTCAGCCAGCGGTCCGGCTTGGGCATAGCGTAGCGCTTCTGCAAAATTGATAAAGCCGGTCTTAATATTTCCGCGATTAATCTTGCCATGTGAAAGTGCCATCAGGTCTTGGTCGTCAGGCCACTGGTCACCGACGAGCAAAAATGACCATTCTCCCGGAGGAAACGGGCTCACTTGCAGAGCCTTTCAATTGTTAATGTCGTCTCGTCAGCATCGTGCAGAGTTGGCGCCATTTCCAAATCGGGCATGCTAGTCTCATAGTCAACTACGAGCTCTTGAAAAAGGTCCGTATATGTCCGGACGGTGTTTGCGAGTTCAGTTGGATTCGCTGGCTGTGCAGATAGTGTGGTCCGCAGATATTCGCTTCCAGCGAGCGGTGCTAGCTGACCATTTACCGCGAACGCTAGTTGGGCGGTTGGATCGGTGCCCTGATCCCGAGATGAACTCGCCTTAACCGCATTGTGCACCTTTTCGTATGCAGCACATACCTTTGTCCTGGCGTCGGCGATCTGTTGGTTGGTGTACGTCGGTGGTGGTGGGGTCTTGGCCGGCATGGGTCGAAACCACCCGACGATAGCGACTCCGAGTGTCACCAGGGGGGCGACCACCAGAAATGCAAACATGGGCCACTGCCGCCTCTGCCTAGGTGGCATCGCACCTAGCCACGCCGGGGGGGCGGGTGGAGCAGTTGGAGGCGGGGGAAGATCCGACACGTCTTGATCGTATCGTCAACCAGCAGTATTGCTAGTCACCTTCATTCGCTCGAAGGCATGTTGATCATTTGCAAAGTCGGTCGATTTTGGCCGTGGCATCGTCCGCAGCTTGTAGGATGGGGCGTACTTCAGCGTCAGAATTCGTCAGACCGTCAAGATAACTAATCGCCAATTCTTGGTATGCATTAGCAAGATTTCGAATTGCTCCGGCGAGTTCAGGCGACGTTGCCGGTTCTTCGGAGAGCGTAGTTATGAGATAACGGCTGCCCCCATCGAGGACTTGGCGCCCACTGGTTGCAACGCCAAGGATTGCGGTTGGATCAGTTCCGCCGCTTCGGGCCGAACTCAGCACAAGTGCGCGATGCACTTTGTCATAGGCGGAACAGACCTTCGTTTTGGCTTGTGCGACTTGTTGGTCGGTATAAGAGGGAGCGGGTGCGGCAGGCGGTGGCCTGTTGTCCGGCGCTGGGCGAAACCATGCACCAATCGCAACGCCCATCGCTAACACCGCAACTAGGAGAGAGACGAGAGCTAGCCAGGGCGTGGGGCGCTTGAGGCGGGGCGGCATACCAGGTGGCCAAGCTGGTGGCACAGCGGACGGCTCAAACGGGTTCGACACGTCGTGGATCGTATCGTTCATCTGTCGTCGCGGTAGTCTCTGTCGCCGGCGTTTTGGTTGACCCCGCCCAGTGATGCACCCGCGTAGCGGCGAGCTCAGATGCCGTTGTCGATGATCAGGCGTTGCCGCGGCTTGTAGGAAAACTAGTCCTGGGATTCGGAGCTCGACAGTTAGCGCCGAACCAGACGCTCAGCGCCGACTTCCGCTAGCGGCTTGACTCCGCGTCGTCGTCGCGCTTGTGGTCGGGCAGAAGGATGCGCCGACTCGCAATCGGTTTGCCCTCACTGCGTTTGGTCACCTCGGGGGTTGGCGGGGGCGTCGTGATACGACCCTGCACGGGGGCGCCGTTCTTTACGGACGGCGCAACAATGCGTTTGGTGTCGGCCTTCGCATCGCTACCCGTCCCGCCTGCGCCGTGCATGGCGCCCGGCGGCATCATCGGCATCGCGCCCATGGCGCCTCTTTGCACCGTGGGCTGTGTCGACGCGTTGGCTGGCGGCGACGTAGCGCTATGAGCCGAGGCGGGCTCGGTACCGGCGGACGGGGCGGGAAGCGGCCCAAGCATCGCGGTAGGCGTGGTGCCCAGGCCACCGCCAAGACCGCCGCCGCCGCCGCCAAGCTCACCAGCACCGCCTTTGGCCCCGAGCAATTCACCGGGAATGGCCTCGCCTGTCGCCGCCGTTCCCGCACCATGCTGAAGCCCGCTCATACCTGCCTGCATCGCTTGCTGCCCGATCTGAGCGACCTGCTGCGTCATCTGACCCAGCGGTTGCAGCAAGCCCCCGAGGGCACCCGAGAGGCTGCCGGCAAGGCCGGACGCCATCTGCGGGATCTGCTGAAGCATCTGTGACATCTCGTTTTGACCGCCCGAAGCGGCCAGCTTCGCCGACGAATCTGCTTCGTTGGCAGGGAATTTGGTAAGGGCGTCACCGGTTTTCATGCCACGCTCGTCATACCCGGCTTGCGCGGCCGTCATGTCACCGGGATCGCCGCTATTTGACGCCATGCCAAGGATTTTCAGCAGTTGGCTGATGTACGAGCGCCCCGTAGCAAGCGGATCGGGCGGGATGCCGGGCGGCGGCGGCGAATCGCTCAGCTGTGCGAGCTGATCGAGAATTATTTGGATCCTGCCGTCGCCCCCACCCATCACGCCCTCCTGGGCACTGTGCCGCAGAACAGGTTGAAAGGATGATCAGCCGAATTACGCACCGATGGTCGCTCGCGCAGCGCGACCGGTTCACTGCCAGGCGCAGCCAAACCAGTGCCGACCATCATCGCTACCCTTCCTCAGCTATCAGCATTTTCGGTCACCGAATGCTGCAGGTCCGACCAATATTGTGCCCCCACGTCCGCTGATTGTGAGGCTAACGACGGCTTTGATGGCGGTCAATTCACTTGGCCCTGCGCCGCCACGAGGGACGGCCGACGCGCCGAACGCCTGACTTACTCGCTACGGTCGAGCAGATCCGACGACCCCAGCACCCTCTCCACCTGCACCTCGATGACCACCCGTCGCGGGTTGGCCCGGGGGGTCCGATAGCGCTGGGCGTAGCGCAGCTCGGCGTCGCGCACGGCGTCGACATCGCTGTTGACCTTGGACCGGCCCTCCAGCGACAGCCACCGAGCCCCATCAACCTGGCTGAGCACCGCCACCCCGCCACGGTCGGCGTTGACGGCCTTCTGAGAACCGCCAGTGGTGATCACCCGCGCGATATGCGTCTTGGGATCGAAGGTGAAACCCACGGCCACCACATGCGGTGAATTGTCGGCGCGAAGCGTGGTCAGCATCGCCAGATGACGTTCGGACAGAAACGCCAGAGCGTCGTCCGTGAGCCGCGTAGTGGTGTTCGCCATCAACGCCCACGCTAGCGCAGGTCATAATCGCAGCCGTGGATGACACGGGCGCAGGTCCGGTACTAATTCTGGGCGGCCGCAGCGAGATCGGCATCGAACTCGCGCGGTGCCTCGCCCCGGAAAGGACGGTGATCCTGGCCGCGCGCCGAGCAGATCAGCTCGACGAGCAGGTGGCGACGCTGACCAAAGCAGGGGCCGCGGCGGTGCACACCAGGGAATTCGACGCCGACGACCTCGCCTCGCACGGCCCGCTGGTCGCCTCGATCGTCGCCGACCACGGCCCCATCGGCACCGCGGTGCTGGCCTTCGGGGTCCTCGGCGACCAGGCCCGCGCCGAGGCCGACGCCGCCCACGCGATCTCCATCGTCCAGACCGACTACGTCGCCCAGGTCAGCATGCTCACGCATCTGGCCGCCGCCATGCGGACGGCCGGCGCAGGAGCGCTGGTCGTGTTCTCCTCGATCGCCGGAGCGCGCGTGCGCCGCGCCAACTACGTCTACGGCTCGGCGAAGGCAGGCCTGGATGGCTTTGCCAGCGGCCTGGCCGACGCGCTGCACGGCACCGGGGTGCACCTGCTCATCGCCCGGCCGGGGTTCGTCGTCGGGCGCATGACGCAGGGCATGACACCCGCGCCGCTGCCGACCACCCCGCAAAAGGTGGCCGCCGCGACCGCGCGTGCGCTCGCCAAGCGCCGGCGCACGGTGTGGATCCCGTGGGCGCTGGGGCCCGCGTCTGTCGTGATGCGGCTGCTGCCGCGATTCGTCTGGCGAAGGATGCCGCGATGATCACCGTGGTCGGTATCGGCGCCGACGGTATGGCGGGGCTGGCCCCGGCATCGCACACCGAATTACAAAGGGCAACAATCATTTACGGCGCAAAACGACAACTCGCCCTGCTCGACGACACCGTGTCCGCCGCCCGCCGGGAGTGGCCGTCGCCGCTGCTGCCAGCGCTCGAAGCACTGCCGCTCGACGACGACATCCACGTCGTCGCCAGCGGCGACCCGCTGACGCACGGCATCGGCGGCACCCTGATCCGCCTGTACGGCACCGAGAGGGTGCGGGTGCTGCCGCACGTCTCAGCGGTGACGCTGGCGTGCGCGCGCATGGGCTGGAACGTTCACGACACCGAGGTGATCAGCCTGGTCACCGCGCCGCCACACACGGCGGTGCGCCGGGGCGGCCAGGCGATCGTGTTGTCCAAGAACGCGTCCACACCGAAAGCGCTGGCGGTAGAACTGAACACCCACGGCCGGGGCGAGTCCGAATGCAGCGTGCTCGAAAATCTCGGCGGCCCAACCGAACGCCGTCGCAACGGCACCGCGCGCCAGTGGGCCAACGACGCGCCCACAGACATCGACGATCTCAACGTCATCGCCGTCCGTTACCTGCCCGACGAACGCGTGTCACCGCTGCACGACGACGCGTTCGCTCACGACGGGCAGATCACCAAATACGGAATCCGCGCGGTGACTTTGGCGGCCCTGCGGCCGCGGCCGGGCGAGCGGCTCTGGGACGTCGGCGCGGGCTCGGGCAGCATCGCGGTCGAGTGGTGCCTGCGCTGGAAGGGTTGCAGTGCGGTGGCTTTCGAACGCGACGAGCAACGCCGCCTCAACATCGAATCCAACGCCGCCGCGTCCGGCGTGGAAATCGACGTGCGCGGTGAAGCCCCGGACACGTTCGACGGCGCCCCACCGCCGTCGGTGATCTTCATCGGCGGCGGCCTGACGCAGCCGGGTCTGCTCGACGCGTGCCTCGACAACCTGCCCAGCGGGGGCAGGCTGGTCGCCAACACCGTCACCACCGAGTCCGAAACCGTCCTGTTGCAGGCATATTCACGCCTTGGCGGCCAGCTGCGCCGCTTCCAACACTATCGGGGCGAGCCGCTGGGCGGCTTCACCGGATGGCGCCCGCAGCATCCGGTCACACAGTGGGCGGTGACAAAACTGTGACGGTGTACTTCATCGGAGCCGGCCCCGGGGCGGCCGACCTGATCACCGTCCGCGGACAGCGCCTGCTCGAGCGATGCCGAACATGCCTCTACGCCGGTTCGATCATGCCCGACGAGCTGCTCGCCCTCTGCCCGCCCGACGCGAAAATCATTGACACCGGCCCGTTGACGCTCGACCAGATCATCGCCGAACTCAAACTCGCGCACGAAGCGGGCCACGACATTGCGCGGCTGCACTCCGGCGACCCGTCACTCTACAGCGCGCTCGCCGAACAGTGCCGCCGGCTCGACGCGCTGGGCATCGACTACGAAATCGTCCCGGGCGTACCGGCTTTCGCCGCAGCCGCGGCCGCGCTCAGACGCGAACTCACCGTCCCCGGCGTCGCGCAGACGGTGACCCTGACCCGGGTGTCCACCCTGTCGACGCCCATGCCGCCCGGCGAAGACCTACACACCCTCGCCCAATCCGGCGGCACCCTCGTCCTGCACCTGGCCGCAGCGCAGATCGACGCCATCGTCGAGCAGCTACTAAAAAGCGGTTACCGACCCGAAACACCCACCGCGGTAGTGGCTTTCGCCAGCTGGCCGCGCCAGAGCGTGCTGAAAGGCACCCTTGCCGACATCGCCGGGCAAATGCGAGACGCCGCCATCACCAAGACAGCCGTCATCATCGTGGGCGACGTGCTGGCGGCCGAGGGATTCACCGATAGCTACTTGTATTCGGCCGCCCGCCGCGCCAAAGGCCCACACTGATGCGGGTGCTGCTGCTCGGCGGCACCGCCGAGGCCCGCGCGCTGGCGAAAACGTTGCACCCCAAGGTCGACCTCATCAGCTCGCTGGCCGGACGGGTCCCGGACCCGGCGCTGCCGGTGGGGCCGGTACGCATCGGCGGATTCGGCGGTGTGCACGGCCTAAAGCGATGGCTACAGGAGGAGCGCATCGACGCCGTCGTCGACGCCACCCACCCGTTTGCGGCGACCATGACCGACCACGCCAGCGAAGCGTGCAGCGAATTGCGGATACCCCACCTGGTGTTGGCCCGCCCGCCATGGGACCCCAACAACGCGATCATCGTCACGGATGACAGCAAGGCGGCCGAAGCCGTTGCGCGGCAACGTTATTCACGTGTCTTTCTCACCACCGGCCGTTCCGGCGTCAACGCATTCGCCGGCAGCGACGCCTGGTTCTTGATCCGCACGGTGACCGAACCCGACGCCACCGCGCTGCCGCGCCACCACGAGTTGCTGCTGTCCCGCGGCCCGTATCACTACGACGACGAGTTGGCCATCATGCGTGAGCACCGCATCGACGCGCTCGTCACCAAGAACAGCGGCAGCGACATGACCCGTGCCAAGCTGGATGCCGCTGCGGCGCTGGGCATTCCGGTGGTGATGGTGGCGCGCCCGCCGCTGCCGGCCGGGGTGACGGCGGTGGGCACCGTGCAAGAGGCGGCCGACTGGGTAGCCGGACTGGATTAGCCGGTCAGGTCGTCGCGTTCGGCATCGGCGAGCAGCGCGTCGCGGGCGCGGGCGACCCGCGACCGGATGGTGCCCACCGGGCAACCGCACACGGCCGCGGCGTCGGCGTAAGGCAGCCCCAGCAGCTGGGTGAGCAGCAGGGCCTCCCGTTGTTCGGCGGTGAGGCCGGCGATCATCGTCGTCACCTCGACGAGGTCTTCGAAGCCGCGGGCGTGGCGGTCGCCGTTGAGCACCTGCTCGGGATCGGCGCCGGGCGCCGTGCGCGGCCGCGATTGGGCGTGGCGGATGTGATCGGCCACGACACGACGGGCGATGGCCAGCAACCACGTTCGGGCAGTGGAGCGTCCGGAAAACCGTTCAATCGCCCCGATCGCCCGCAGGTACGTCTCCTGCGTCAGGTCGTCCGCTACGCCCGCGTCCGACAGATAGGTGACAAAGCGCCACACGTCTTGCTGGGTGGCCTTGATGAACGCCTCGAGCGCTCGCGCATTCCCGCGTGCAGCCGCCAAAGCGAGTTCGGTAACGGCCTCGTCGTCGCTTGACGCGGTCATGGCCAACCACCTTAGTTGCGCGGGCACGGCGAGTCTACGACGGGTTGTCGTAGAGGCGGCAAGGGGGCCTGACGACCGGTTGATCGGCCACAGGTGTCCACGGCGCCGAGCATGACCCGACGCGGTGGGCGGGCTGGGGTGCTCAACATCGGCGTCGCTGTCGCGCCTGCGTGGCCGATGCGACCCGGCGCGCTCCCGCGCCACCAGCAACGTGAACACGAGGCCCAGTAGCACCGGCACGTGACTGGCGATGCGTGCCACGGTGACTTCGCCGTTGAATGCGTCGACGATCACGTAGCTCAACAGCGCGACCGAATACACGCCGGTGATGGCCGCGACCCCGATGGCGGTGACGGGCCAGATGCCCGCGGCCATCATCGCCAGGCCCAACGCCAGCAGCCACGCGGTGGACTCGTGCATCAGATGCTCTCCGGACATCGCGCCGTGCATGTGCATCGACACCATGCCGAAATTGGTTCCACTGATTTGGGCCGCGGCGATCGCGACCTGGAACGCGCCGACGCCGATCAGGCCCCAGCGCCGATAGTGCGATCGCAGCCAGCGCATCGCGCGCTGATACGCGGTGGACTCGGCGGCGGCGCTCGCCAGAATCTTGTCGACGAGATCCGGTGCATCGCCGGGCTCCATCGAGGCCAGCCGGCGGGTCTGCACGGCGGCACCGATCAGCCAGGCGCGGCAACTTCGGCACGATTCCAGATGCGCGTCGACCTGCTGCGCGAGCACTTGGGGACGCTCGCCGTCCAATCGCGCGGAAAGCGCCTCACGGGCAACGTCACACCGCATCCCTGCATCGTTGCGCATGCCCGGTCCGCGCGCAAAGGGCGCCCGCAAAATGACGTGGAACCAAACCGCACGGCAAACCGACCACTGGAGGCAAGCACCCTCACACTCACGAAGACTCATCGAAGAGGTATCCGTGTTTCCGCTCGAAGGCCGCCGACGATGACCGCCCCGATCTGGATCGCCTTTCCGCCGGAGGTGCATTCGACATTGCTCAGCAGCGGCCCGGGACCCGGGCCGCTGTTTGCCGCGGCGGCAGCGTGGACGTCCCTGGGCACCGAATATGCCACGGCAGCAGACGAACTCGTCGCGTTACTGGGCGCCGTGCAGGGTGGCGCATGGGATGGGCCCAGCGCCGAACAATACGTGGCGGCACACGTCCCCTACTTGAGCTGGCTGATCGACACCGCCAGCAAGAGCACCGCGGCGGCAACATTGCACACGACGGCGGGCGCCGCCTACACCACGGCGCTGGCCACCATGCCGACGCTGGCCGAGCTCGCGGCAAACCACGCCACCCACGCCGTGCTGGTCGCCACCAACTTCTTCGGCGTCAACACAATCCCGATCGCGGTGAACGAAGCGGATTACGCGCGCATGTGGGTACAGGCAGCCACGACGATGACCACCTACCAGGCCGTCAGCGAATCCGCCATGGCGGCGGTTCCGGCGACGACGCCCGCGCCGCAGATAGTCACTCCGGGCGGCGAGGTCCAGGCAGCGGCAGCGAATACGGCGTCCGAGACTCCTACCGCCACCTCGTGGCAGGACGAGCTAGCGAAGGCACTTTCGGACTTCACCCAAAACATCCTCTGGCCGCTCGGGAAGGAGATATACCCCGACGGCTGGCCCATTGACGCGGTGCCATTTGCCAACGCGGTGTCCTCCTTCTTCATGCAAATTCCCGGCATGAGCCCCGCGCTGGCCACAGCGTTGGGTTGGTTCATCTTTCATTCGTTGATGCTCGTCTGGCCCTTAGTACAAGCGGCTCAGCTGGGAGTAATGCTTGCCCCGGTCATGATCGCGGCTGTCTCCGCCGCCGCTGCCGCAGGTGTAGCCGCGGCTGTCGCCGGTGCTGTGAGTGCCGCCGCCGCCGCTGCGCCGGCAGTAAGCGTGCCGTTGGCAACGGCACCGCCGGCGCCGATGGCCACCACGCCGGCTCCGACGCCGACAATGTCCACCAGCACCCCGGCGAACGCGAGCACCGCCACGGCTTCCAGCCCGGCGCCAAGTGTGGCCACGGCGTCGGGTGGCGGACCGGTCGGCGGCGGACCCGGAGTTGGCTTCGGCCCGACGGCGACCGACGGAATCGGCGCGGGAATCTCCGACTCGCTGTATGCCGTGGGCCTGTCCGGACTGTCGGGACGCAGTAGCGCCCAAAGCCGGGCGCGCCGCAAGTCCGGGGAACCGGCGCCCGACGACGTCGACGCACCGGCCGCCGCGGCAGCGGACCAGCGAGCCCGGGCCCGCCGACGGCGCGGGGCAACGGCCAAGGACCTCGGATACCGCTACGAATTCATGGACCCGGAGGGCGCCTGGGCTTCCGCGCAGAGCGCTGGACCGCTCGGATTTGCCGGGGCCGCAGCCAAATCCGATGGACCCCAGCCCGCGGGGCTGATCACCGTGACCGGCGACGGGTTGAGCGACGGCCCGACCGTGCCCATGATGCCGGGCAGCTGGGACCAGGACTAGGGAAAGAGGTCTTCAGCCGGCGGCCCACTGTTTGGCGCGCTCGAGCTCGTCGAGGCCGAACAGGGCGAGCTCGCCGGGGACCAGCCACGCCAGCGCATGCAGGGTATGGGCGACCCACTCCTTGTCGGACACTACGGCGATTCGCTTGAACGCCGAATGATGCGGCAACACAGTGCCCAAGCCCAGCTTGATATCTTCGACCAACCCGCCGGGCCCGAAGCCCTCGTAGTCCGGCTCGATGACCTCAACGATCCTGATCTCGCCGGTCTTCACCAGTTCCTCGACGGCGGGCCTGACCTCGCGCAGTTCGTCACCGCTCAGCCGGCCCGATACGCGGATGCCGATCACACCCTCGGGCACGTCGTGCAGCAGTTCGATCATCGACTTCTCCTTCCGTTAGGTCGGGTAGCGACGCGGGGTGAACACCCGGTCACCGAAATCGTCTGTGTACCACTGGGTTTGCGAGGATCCGACGATCAGCAGGCAGCGCATGTCGATCTCGGCGGGGTTGAGATCGGCCAGCCGCACCACGCGCACGTCTTCGTCCGGACCGGAAACACTGCGGCCGATCACTACCGGAGTGCCGGGTTCGCGGTGTGCGAGCAGCACGTCGCGCATCGCGGCCACCTGCCAGGTCCGCGACTTCGAGGCCGGGTTGTAGATGGCCAGCACCAGATCGGCCGCGGCCGCGGCGGCCAGCCGGGCCGAAATGACATCCCACGGCTTGAGCCGGTCCGACAGCGAGATCACCGCGTAGTCGTGGCCCAACGGCGCGCCCACCCGGCTGGCGACGGCCTGCGCGGCGGTCATCGCGGGAATCACGCGGATCCGCACCCCCGGCCATTGTTTGGCCTCTTCCAACACGGCGGTGGCCATGGCGAAAACTCCCGGATCGCCGGACGACACCACCGCGACGGTGCGCCCCTGCTCGGCCAACGCGCACGCCAGCCGCGCACGCGCCGGCTCGTCGGTGTTGTCGCTGGGGTGCCGCCGCTGGCCGTCGCGGACCGGGACGCGATCCAGGTAGCCGTTGTAGCCGATCAGGTCGGTCGCGCCGGCCAGCTCGCGTCGGCTCTGCGGCGTCATCCAGTCGAGGTCGCCGGGGCCCAGGCCCACCACCGCGACGGTGCCCTCGCGCGCCGATTGCCGTTCACCACGGCGTCCGCCCGGCAGCATGGCCAGCGAGAAGTACGGCACGCTGTTCTCGTCGACGTCGGCGGCGGGCAGTATGCGTTCCCCGGCGCCGCTGGCACGCTCCACATAGAACGCTGCGTCCAGCTGTCCGGACGCCGAAAGCGCTTCTCGCACAGCGTGATACGACCGGCCCAGTTTGAGGACCACGGCGGCGTCGGCGTCGGCGAGCCGGCGGGTCAGCTCGGCGACCGGCAGCGTGCCCGGCAGCACCGACAGCACCTCGTCGCCAGCCACCAGCGGCGTCGCGATGGCGGCCGAGGCCGCGCTCACCGACGTCACACCCGGCACGATGACGGCATCGAACCGCTCCGTCAGCCGGGTGTGCAGGTGCATGTACGAGCTGTAGAACAGCGGGTCGCCCTCGGCGAGCAGCGCCACGTTGCGTCCCGCGTCGAGATGCGCGGCGATCCGTCGGGTGGCCTCGGCGTAGAAGTCCTCCATCGCGCCGGCGTACCCGCCGGGATGATCTGTCGCCTCGGTCGTCACCGGATAGACCAGGTGCTCCTCGATCTGGCCGGGCCGCAGATACGGTTCGGCGATGCCGCGCGCGATGCTGCGGCCGTGCCGGGCGCTGTGATAGGCCACCACGTCCGCTTCGCCGATCACCCGGGCGGCCTTGACGGTCACCAACTCCGGGTCGCCGGGGCCAAGCCCGACTCCCCAGAGCATGCCGCGAGATGTCATTCGCTGTTGCTCGCGATCGCGTTGACGGCCGCGGCGGCCATGGCGCTGCCGCCCCGGCGGCCGCGCACCACCAGATACGAGATGCCGCGCGGACGCTCGATCAGCTCCTGCTTGGACTGCGCCGAGCCGACGAATCCGACCGGCCCGCCCAGCACCGCGACCGGCGGCGCCACTCCCTCGTCCACGAGTTCGAGCAGCCGGAACAGGGCGGTCGGGGCGTTGCCGATCGCCAGCACGGCCCCGTCCAACCGGTCTGCCCACAGCTCCACGCCGGCCGCCGAGCGGGTGGTCTGCCGGCGAGCCGCCAGGTCGGCCGCGCCGGGGTCGGCCACCAGCGACACGACCTGGTTGTCGGCGGGCAGCCGCGCGGTCGTGATCCCGGCGGCCACCATCGACGAATCGCACAGGACCGGGGCGCCGCCTTGCAGGGCGGCGCTGGTTCGCGCAACGACGTCGTCGGTGAAGGCGACGTGTTCGGCGACATCGACCTGTCCGCAGGTGTGGATCAGCCGGACCACGACCCGTGCCACGTCGTCGGGAAATCGCGATAGGTCGGCCTCCGCGCGGATGGCCGCGAACGACTGGCGATAGATCTCCGCCGCGTCGCGGATGTAGTCGAGCACGTGCTCACCCTAAGCGCTAGCCTCGCACCAGCCGGTAGCCCTGTCCGCTGGCGACCAGCACCTGACCGGCCGGTGGGCTGCCGCACGCGCGTTCGCAGCCGACGAAGTGACGATGCACGGCCGAATCCGCGTCGAGCGACAGCGCCGCGTCGGCCCGCACGTCGGCCGCCGAATGTTCGCACCCGGGGCTGCCGATGCAGGCGCTGACGTTGAGCCAGGGGGAGTTCTCGTCGAACACCAAGCCCAGCGGGGCGAGGACCCGCAGCGCGGCGTCGGCGACCGCTTCCTCGACGTCGCACACCAGTACCGACCGCCACGGCGTGACCACCAGCGGCGCCTCGATCGCGGCGAGGTACTCCGCGACGCGCGCGGGCAGCGCCCCCAGGGGCACAGCCGCGCCCAGCGCGATCCGGCCGTCGTCCTGGTCGATCCAGCCCACCGGTGGCCGGGTGACGGGTGGGAAGGTGGTGTCACCGAGCGCCGCGCCGGGAACAAGTCCAGCGATGTCATCCAATTCGCCGATGCGCCAAGCCTTTCCGCGCATCTTGATGAACCGGCGGGCCACTTCCACGAGTGTCTGGATCACGTCGCGCGGGGCCAGCCGGACGCCGGTGTCCCGCCCCGCCAGCAGCAGCGCACAGTCGTCACCCAGGACGTGCATGCCGATGTCGGCGCCCAGCCCCGACACGTCGCCGCGGCCGTCGTCGAGGCTGAACCAGAACCGGCCCCCGAGCTCGGCGAGACTGGGTTCGGCGCAGATCGCCTCGTCCAGCTCACTCACCCAGGGACGCACGTCGGCGCGCCCGCCGGCCCGTCCCGACAGCGGCGACGCGACGATGTTGCGGACGCGCTCATGCGTCGTCGACGGCAACAGCCCGGCGCTGGCGATCGCCTCGGCCGCCGCCGTCACGTCGGTGATCCCGCGTAGTTGCACGTTGCCGCGGGACGTCAGCTCCAGCCTTGCCGAACCGAGTCGGCTCGAGACACCGGCGAGCGCGGCCAGCTGGGCGGCCGCGATCATTCCGCCGGGTAGCCGGACGCGCACCAGCGCGCCGTCGGCCGCCTGATGCGCCTGCAGTGCGCCCGGGCAACCGTCCGTGTCGCGCGCTCTGGCCATCCGTTTACGGTACGACCCGGGGACTTTCCGGCGTAACGTGCAGGCCAGCGAGAGGTCGGGTGATTGCCATGGCGGAGAAGCGCCCAGTGAAGGTCGCGATCATCGGCGCCGGGATGTCCGGCATCTGCATGGCCGCCAAGCTGCAGGACGCCGGCATCGACTCGTTCACCATTTTCGAGAAGGCCGACGAGGTGGGCGGCACGTGGCGCGACAACACCTATCCCGGACTTACTTGCGATGTCCCGTCGCGCTACTACTCCTATTCGTTCCGGCCGAATCCCAACTGGTCGCACTGGCTCCCGCCGGGTCCGGAGATCCAGGCGTATTTCCAGCGGGTGGCCGACGAACGGGGCATCCGTCCGCACATCCGGTTCGGCACCGTCGTCACCGCGGCCCGCTATGACGACGGGACGTGGCGGCTCACCACCCCCGACGGTGAGGAGACGTTCGACGTGCTCGTCACCGCGACGGGGGTCCTGCGGGTGCCTCGCTATCCGGACATCCCCGGACGGGACACGTTCGCCGGCCCGGCCTTTCACTCGTCGCAGTGGGACCACTCGGTTTCGTTGCCGGACAAGAGGATCGGCCTGATCGGCACCGGTTCGACCGGTGTGCAGATTACCGCGGAGCTCGGCGGCAAGGTGCGCCAGCTGAAAGTCTTTCAGCGCACCGCGCAGTGGGTTTACCCATTCCCTAACCCGCGCTATTCGAAGTTGGCTCAGGCGGCGCTGTCACGGTGGCCGGCGCTGAACGGTCTGCCCTATCGCTTCTGGGGGTGGCTGATGCGGCACTGGTTCGGCGTGGCACCGATCCGCCCGGGCTGGCAGCGCCGTCAGATCCAGGCCTGGTGTCGATGGAACCTGCGGCTGTCGGTGCGCGACCCGCAGCTCCGGGCGAAGCTGACTCCCACCTACCAACCGATGTGCAAGCGGCAGGTGATGGCCGGGCATTTCTACCGGTCCGTACAAAAGCCTGGAGTCGAGATCATCACCGACTCGATCGACCGCATCGAGCCGCGCGGCATCGTCACCGCCGACGGCGCGCTACACGAACTCGACATGCTGGTCTATGCCACCGGATTCGACGCGCGCGCCTACGTGCGCCCACTCGAGTTGATCGGGGAGGGCGGAATCACCCTGGACGAGGTCTGGGAGGACGGTCCGATGGCTTATCGGTCTATCGCGGTGCCGGGATTCCCCAATCTGTTCATGCTGATGGGGCCGCATTCGCCGATCGGCAACCAGTCGCTCGTTCCGATCGCCGAGGACCAGGCCGGCTACGTGATGTGGTGGATCGAGCAGCTGCGTGACGGAGCCGTGCGCGCAGCGGCTCCGACCGAGGCGGCAACCAAGGAATACAACGAGCGTATGAAAGCCGCGATGCCGCAGACGATTTGGGTTACCGGCTGCAGCAGTTGGTACCTTGGCAAGGACGGTCTGCCGGAGCTCTTCCCGTGGACGCCCGAGACGCACCGCGAGCTGTTGCGACGACCCGAGCCGGCGCACTTCGAGGTGCGCACCGCCTGAGCGCTAGGACGTCCCGGTCCGGCGTGCGTACGAAGCGCGCTTGCCCACTTCGACGTCGCTGGTGAAAACGCGGCCGGTACCCAATAGACGCCCAAGTGCCTCCGCCACACCGCGCGGCATCAAACGCTGGCCCGACAGCGCGATGCCCATCGAGCGGGGAATAGCCACGCGGGGTTTCGGATTGACGATCACTCGAACCACGGCGCGAGCGACGTCGTCTGGCTCGACGTTCTTGAAGCCGCGCGCGTGTCCGATGCCCGCGACCATCTCGGTGTTCGTCAGCGTCGGCATGATCGCCGAGAACTGGACGCCGCTGCCACGGTTCTCCATGCGAACGGTGTCGGTGTAGCCGAGGACGGCATGCTTTGTGGCGCAATAGGTTGCGATACCTTCGGTCGGCAGCACGCCGCCCAGAGAGGCGATGTTCACGATGTGCCCTCGGCGACGCGGCAGCATCCGCTGGGCGCCCAACTTGGTGCCCAGGATCACGCCGAAAATGTTGACGTCAAGTAGTTGCCGGGTCACGGCGTCGGCCTCGTCGATCGCGCTACCCACCGCGATGACGCCCGCGTTGTTCACCAAGACGTCGAGCGGCCCGAGCCGGTCTTCGACAGCGTCGAGAAACTCCGTGAAGGATTGGCGGTCGGTCACGTCTAATTTGCGGGAAAGCTCGAACGGGCGACCGGCCTCCTTTGCGGCGGATTCGTCGATGTCGCCTATGGCGACGTGGGCGCCCAAACTGTCCAGAACCGTGGCGATGGCCAGGCCGATTCCGCGCGCTCCGCCGGTGACAGCGATGATCTTGCCCGTGACCGAGGTTGCGTTCATTGCCTCACGCTAGCCGTACCGCCGCCGGTTGCCGAGCCCCGCTGCGGTACGAATGGTGGGTGGCCGAGCCGACCATCCTGCTGCTGTCGACATCCGACACTGACCTGATCAGCGCACGGTCCAGCGGCAAAAACTATCGGTGGGCCAATCCGTCGCGGCTGTCCGACCCCCTAGCCGATTCAGAACTGGGTGACCTGTTATCCGGCGCCGCGATCGTGGTGGTCCGGATCCTCGGTGGCTACCGGGCGTGGCAAAGCGGCATCGACACAGTGGTCGCCAGTGGGGTCCCGACGGTGCTGGTCAGCGGTGAGCAGGCCGCCGACGCGGAATTGACCGGCCTGTCCACGCTGGCCGCCGGCATCGCGGTGCAGGCGCACATCTACCTCGCCCACGGCGGGGTCGAGAACCTGCGTCAGCTGCACGCCTTCCTTTCGGACACCGTGCTGATGACTGGGTACGGTTTCACCCCGCCGGTGGTGACGCCGACGTGGGGCCAGCTGCGGCGCCAAGACGCCGCGAACACAGAAGGCCCGACGATCGCGGTGCTGTACTACCGCGCGCAGCACCTGGCAGGCAACACCGCATACATCGAATCGCTTTGCCGGGCCATCGAGGACGAGGGTGGGCGGCCGCTGCCGGTCTACTGCGCGTCGCTGCGCACCGCCGAACCGGAGCTGCTGCAACGGCTGAAAGGCGCCGACGCCATGGTCGTCACCGTGCTGGCCGCCGGGGGACTGAAGCCGGCCACGGTGTCCGCGGGCGGGGACGACGACAGCTGGAACGTCGAACACCTTGCGGCGCTGGACATCCCGATCCTGCAGGGCCTGTGCCTCACCAGCCCGCGCGATCAGTGGCGCGACAACGACGACGGGCTCAGCCCGCTCGACGTGGCCAGTCAGGTGGCGGTCCCGGAGTTCGACGGGCGCATCATCACGGTTCCGTTCTCGTTCAAGGAGATTGACGACGACGGCCTGATCTCCTATGTCGCCGACCCGGAACGCTGCTCGCGCGTCGCGGGCCTGGCGGTCCGCCACGCACGGCTGCGGCACGTCGCACCCGCGGAGAAGCGCGTGGCCCTGGTGTTTTCGGCGTATCCCACCAAGCACGCCCGCATCGGCAACGCGGTCGGACTGGACACCCCGGCCAGCGCGGTCGCGCTGCTGCGTGCGATGCGCGAGCGCGGGTATCGGGTGGACGACCTTCCCGGGGTGGAGTCCAACGACGGCGACGCGCTGATCCACGCGCTGATCGAACGCGGCGGGCAGGATCCCGACTGGCTCACCGAAGGGCAACTCGCCGGCAACCCGATCCGGGTGTCCGCCAAGGACTATCGCGACTGGTTCGCGACCCTGCCGGCCGAACTCACCGACGCCGTCCAAGAGCACTGGGGGCCGCCGCCCGGCGACCTCTTCGTCGACCGCAGCATCGATCCCGACGGCGACATCGTCATCGCTGCGATGCAGGCGGGCAATCTGGTGCTGATGGTCCAGCCGCCCCGCGGTTTCGGCGAAAACCCCGTTGCCATCTATCACGATCCGGATCTGCCGCCCAGCCACCACTACCTGGCGGCCTACCACTGGCTGGACACCGGCTTCAAAGCCGATGCCGTCATCCATCTGGGCAAGCACGGCAACCTGGAGTGGCTGCCCGGAAAGACGCTGGGCATGTCTGCGGCATGTGGATCCGACGCCGCGCTGGGGAACCTGCCGCTGATCTACCCCTTCCTGGTCAACGATCCCGGGGAGGGCACCCAGGCCAAGCGACGAGCGCACGCGGTGCTCGTCGACCACCTCATCCCGCCGATGGCGCGCGCCGAAACCTACGGCGACATCGCGCGTTTGGAGCAGTTGCTCGACGAGCACGCTAACGTCGCCGCGCTTGACCCCGGCAAGCTGCCCGCCATCCGCCAGCAGATCTGGACGCTCATCCGGGCCGCCAAGATGGATCACGACCTGGGCCTGACCGAGCGACCCGCCGAGGACTCGTTCGACGACATGATCCTGCACATCGACGGCTGGCTGTGCGAGATCAAGGACGTCCAGATCCGCGACGGCCTGCACATCCTGGGCCAAAGGCCCACGGGCGAGGCCGAACTCGATCTGGTGTTGGCTATTCTGCGGGCCCGCCAGCTGTTCGGTGGGGAGCAGGCGATTCCCGGCCTGCGACAGGCGTTGGGCCTGGCCGAGGACGGCACCGACGAGCGGACGCCAGTTGACGAGGCGGAGGCCGCCGCCCGTGAACTGGTCGCCGCGCTGCAGGCGAGCGGATGGGATCCCGACGCCGCCGAAAGCCTCACCGACAACGCCGAAGTGGCAAGAGTGCTGCGGTTCGCGGCCACCGAGGTGGTGCCCCGGCTGGCCGGCACGGCAGCCGAAATCGACCAGGTGCTCAGGGCGCTGGACGGCCGGTTCATTCCGGCCGGTCCGTCGGGTTCGCCGCTGCGCGGCCTGATCAACGTGCTGCCCACCGGACGCAACTTCTACTCCGTCGACCCCAAGGCGATCCCGTCCCGGCTGGCGTGGGAAGCCGGTGTGGCGCTGGCGGATTCGCTGCTCGCCCGGTATCGGAACGATCATGGCCGGTGGCCGCAATCGGTGGGGCTGTCGGTATGGGGCACCTCGGCCATGCGCACCGCCGGTGACGATATCGCCGAAGTCCTTGCGCTGCTGGGCGTTCGACCGGTCTGGGACGACGCGTCGCGGCGGGTCGTCGGTCTGACCCCGATGCCGCTGGCCGAGCTGGGCCGGCCGCGCATCGATGTGACCGTTCGCATCTCCGGGTTCTTCAGGGACGCCTTCCCACACGTCGTGACGATGCTAGACGACGCGGTACGGTTGGTCGCCGAGCTCGACGAGCCGGAGCAAGACAACTACGTACGCGCGCACGCCCAGGCCGACCTGGCCCAGCATGGCGATCAACGCCGATCCACCACAAGGATTTTCGGATCCAAGCCGGGAACATATGGCGCCGGCTTGCTACAGCTGATCGACAGCCGCAACTGGCGCGACGACGCGGACCTGGCGCAGGTGTACACGGCGTGGGGCGGGTTCGCCTACGGACGTGACCTGGACGGACGCGAGGCCGTCGACGACATGAACCGCCAGTACCGGCGAATCGCGGTGGCCGCCAAGAACACCGACACCCGCGAACACGACATCGCCGACTCCGACGACTACTTCCAATACCACGGCGGGATGGTAGCCACCGTGCGGGCGCTCACCGGCCAAGCGCCCGCCGCCTACATCGGCGACAACACAAGGCCCGACGCGATCCGCACCCGCACCCTGTCGGAGGAGACCACCCGGGTATTCCGCGCCCGCGTCGTCAATCCCCGCTGGATGGCCGCGATGAGACGGCACGGCTACAAGGGTGCCTTCGAGATGGCCGCGACGGTCGACTACCTGTTCGGCTACGACGCCACCGCGGGGGTGATGGCCGACTGGATGTACGAACAACTCACCGAGCGCTACGTGATGGACGCCGAGAACCGCAAGTTCATGGCGGAGTCCAACCCGTGGGCGCTGCATGGCATGGCCGAGCGGCTGCTGGAGGCGGCCGGCCGGGGCATGTGGGCGGATCCGCAACCGGAAACCCTCGACGGGCTGCGTCAAGCGCTGCTGGAAACCGAGGGTGACCTGGAGGGCTGATCCGGGCTTCTCCGAAATCGCCGCCCCGGTCGCGAACGTGCGGCTGGCCGCACACTCGGAGCCGAACGTGCGGCTGGCCGCACACTCGGCATGAGAGGGCCGGCGTCGGGAGTCTTCTCGCGGAGTAGGTTGGCAGCGTGACCCCAAGCTTCGCCGACCTCGCCAAGTCGGAATACATCCTGCTGACCACCTTCACCAAAGACGGCCGACCCAAGCCCGTGCCAATCTGGACCGCCGTGGATAAGGAGCGCGGCGACCGTTTACTGGTGATCACCGAGGAAAAGTCGTGGAAGGTCAAGCGGATCCGGAACACCCCGCGCGTGACGCTAGCCACCTGCACCATGCGCGGCCGCCCGACCAGCGAGCCGGTCGAGGCGACCGCGACCATTCTCGACAAGTCGCACACCGCCGCCGTCTACGACGCGATCGGCCAGCGCTACGGCATCGTGGGCAAGGTGTTCAACTTCTTTAGCAAGGCGCGCGGCGGCATGGAAAAGAACGTCGGGCTCGAGCTCAAAGTGGCCGCGCCCTAACGCAAATGGGTACCGTCCTGATTCCGATCCCGGACCGCGACTTCGACCCCACCGAGGTCGCCGTCAGCTGGCGCGTCCTGACCAGGAACGGTCATCGGGTGGTGTTCGCCACCGAAAGCGGCTCGGCGGGGGTGGCCGACGACATCATGGTCACCGGCCGTGGACTCGACATCTGGTCTGCGCTACCGATATTGGGGGCCATCCCGGTCATCGGGCTGATGCTGCGGGCCAACAAAGACGGTCGCGATGCCTACGCCGCGATGGTCGATTCGACCGAATTTCGGCATCCCCTCAGCTGGTCTCAGGCCACCCTCGACGACGTCGACGCACTGCTCCTGCCCGGCGGACACCGCGCCCGCGGAATGCGCAGCTACATCGACAGCGACATACTGCACCGGTTGGTGGTAGACGCCTTCGCCCACGGGATGATCGTGGCCGCGATCTGCCATGGTGTGCTGCTCGCTGCGCGAAGCGTCGATCCCGGCACGGGTCACTCCGTGCTCTACGGGCACAGGACCACGGCGTTGACGTGGGCAATGGAACGGCTCGCCTGGCGGCTCACCCGCCGCACCCGATTCCGGGACCCCGACTACTACCGGACCTACACCGAGCAGCCCGGCCAGCCCGGCGGATACATGTCGGTGCAGTCCGAAGTCACCCGAGCCCTTAAAGATCCGGCAGATTTTTGCGACGTCGTCCGCGGAGAACCGCACTGGCGGCGCAAATCCTCGGGAATGGCAAGGGATACCGCGACCGACTCGCGGCCGGCATTCGTCGTCGACGACGGCAACTACATCTCGGCGCGCTGGCCCGGCGACACGCACACCTTCGCCACCGTTTTGTCGCGGAAGCTCTGACGGCACTAAGTCGTCGCGCCGGCCCCCAGATGCTCGCCGAAGAACGCGAAGACCCGGTCCCACGCATCGTCGGCCGCCGCCCGGTTGTAGCCGAAGCCGACGACGCGAAGCAGCGGCTGGGCGGGGAGCTGGTTCGCGAAGCTATGGCCCGCACCGGGGTAGGCCTTGATATCGGTGGTGATCCCCTTGGCGGCCGTCACCTCGCGAAATTTCTTGGGTGCGCCGACGCCCAGCGGGTCACGACTGCCGAAGCTGGCGACGATCGGGCACGCCCCGTCTAGTGTCTCGCTCAAATTGCGCGGCAGTGGCGTGCCGTAGAACGGCGCGGAAGCGCCAAAACCCTTGGGCGACATGATGAGTGAGAAACCACCACCCATGCAGAAGCCGGCGATGCCCACGCGGCCGGTGCATTCCGGCATCGACTGCAAGTGATCGCGAGCGGCCAGGATGTCGTCGAGCGCGCGACCACGCTTGGTCAGCAGCTCGCGCATGACTCTCGTGATGCATCGCGCGCGACCACCCCTGGCGTACATGTTCGGGGTCAGCGCCAGATAGCCCGCCTGCGCGATGCGCCGCGAAATCAGTTCATTGTCGGGGCCATAGCCGACCGCATCGTGGATCACCACCACACCAGGCCAGGGGCCGTCGCCGTGGGGAATGCCCAGCAGCGCATCGATGGGTCCGTCCGGGGCCTCGATCTGAATCGTCGTCATAGCGTCATCTAACTGCAGCCGGGTCGTGCCTCACCAGGGGAACTCAGCGCCGGTCCGCGGACGTTGGCGTGACATGCTGTCGCGGCTGTTGCTCGTCTATGCGGTCGTCGAACTCGCCGTGATCTTCGCGCTGGTGTCGACGATCGGGTGGGGCTGGACCCTGCTGGTGCTGCTGGCCACCTTCCTGCTCGGGTGGGGCCTCTTGGCGCCGATGGCCGGGTCGCAGCTCATTCGCCAACTCGGCCAATTGCGATCGGGCCTGACCGAACCGCAGGCCGCGGTGAACGACGGCGCAATGGTCGGTTTGGCCATGGCGCTGGTCTTGGTTCCCGGGCTGGTCACCACGGTGTTGGGACTGTTGTTGTTGGTGCCGCCGATACGGGCGGTTGCCGGCCCCGGCCTGAGCGGGATCGCGCTGCGCGGGCTGCGCGGGCGGGCACCGCTGATCACCCAGACGGTCATCGACGGGGAGGTCATCGACGTGCACGACGTCGAGCTGCCACCGCGGCCCCCGTCGTCGCCGGGATCGATCTAAGTTTTGGCGTGTGGCGCAAACCGATCGTCGGCCTACGACGCTGCTGTTGAACGGCCGGGTGCACAGCCCCAGCCACCCCGACGCCACCGCCATGGCGGTGCGCGGCGACGTCGTCGCATGGTTGGGCAGCGATGACGTCGGCCGCAGCCAGTTTCCCGACGCCGAGGTCGTGGATCTCGAGGGCGGCTTCATCGCACCGGGATTCGTCGACAGCCACATCCACCTGACCGCGACCGGCCTCGCCCTCACCGGGCTCGACCTGCGGCCCACCACGTCGCGCGCACAGTGCATGCAGATGATCGCCGAGCATGCCGCCGCGCACCCCGGCCAACTGGTGTGGGGGCACGGCTGGGACGAGTCGTCGTGGCCCGAGAACACCGCGCCGAGCACCACCGACCTCGACGCGGTGCTCGGGGACCGGCCCGCTTACCTGGCTCGCGTCGACGTTCATTCCGCCCTGGCCTCGTCGGCGCTGCGACGCATGGTCGCGGAGCTGCCGGCGGCGGGCGGCTTCAGCGCCGAGGGGCCGCTCGCCGACGATGCGCACCACCTGGTCCGGGCGACCGCCCGCAACCTGCTGACCGCCGGGCAGCTGGCCGACGCCCGGAGCGCCGCACTGCGTGCCGCCGCCGCGGCCGGCATCGTCGCCGTGCACGAATGCGCCGGGCCCGAGATCGGCGGCCTGGACGACTGGCTGGCGCTCCGCGCCCTCGATCACGGCGTCGAGGTCATCGGCTACTGGGGTGAGGCGGTGACCAGCCCGGCGCAGGCCCGTGCCCTGATGGACGTGACCGGAGCCCGCGGGCTGGCCGGTGACCTGTTCGTCGACGGGGCGCTGGGGTCCCGCACCGCCTGGCTGCACGAGCCGTACGCCGACGCGCCGGACCGCGTCGGCACCTGCCACCTGGACCGGGACGTCATCGAGGCGCATCTGCGGGCCTGCACCCAGGCCGAGGTGACGGCGGGTTTCCACGTCATCGGGGATGCCGCGGTCTCCGCGGTCGTCGACGCCATCGAACGGGTCGTGGCCGACCTGGGGGCTCCCGCCGTCGCCCGCTGCGGGCATCGTCTGGAGCACCTAGAGATGGTGACGGCCGATCAGGCCGCCAAACTCGGCGCGTGGGGCGTCATCGCCAGCGTGCAGCCCAATTTCGATGCGCTGTGGGGCGGCGACGACGGCATGTACGCCCGCCGGCTCGGCGCCGAACGAGGCAGCCGGCTCAACCCGCTGGCGCTGTTAGCATCCCAAGGCGTGCCCCTCGCGCTCGGTACCGACGCCCCGGTGACGGGTCTTGACCCGTGGGCCAGCGTGCGCGCGGCCGTCAACCATCACACCGCAGGCAGCGCCGTGTCGGCGCGGGCCGCATTCGCCGCCGCGACCCGCAGCGGATGGCGCGCGAGCGGTGTCCGCGACGGCGTGACGGGCACCCTGGCGCCGGGTGCGCCCGCGTCCTACGCCGTCTGGGACGCCGAAGCCCTGGACGTGAGCGCACCGCGCGACGCCGTGCAGCGCTGGTCCACCGACCCGCGCTCGCGGGTGCCCGCGTTGCCGCGGCTGGGCCCGGCCGATGCCTTGCCGCGTTGCCGCCGGACCGTGCATCGGGGCGCTGTCATCTATGGCTAACGGTCGGCACGAGCGGCCCGACGACGCCGAATCGGAGCGCGACGAAGAGCCCACCGACGCGCCGGTACGCACGGACACGCATGACGCTCCCGGCGTGGCCGAGCGCGCGGGCGCGATAGCACGCCAGGCACTGGCGCGGGCGGTCGCCGCGGTGATCGCTCGGCTGCCGGGCCTGCAGGCGGCGCTCCAGCCCCGCCTGGCGCGGCTGCTGGTCACCGTCGTGGCCGGATTGCTGATGTGCGCCAGCTTCCCGTCGCTGAGCTGGTGGTGGGCCGCCGTGGTCGCCGCCGCGCTGTTGGCCTGGGTGCTCAAGCACCCCGCCACCACCATGGCCGGCGGTCTGGGCTACGGATTTCTGTTCGGGCTCGCGTTTTATCTGCCGCTACTGCCGTGGATCAGCCTGCTGGTGGGCGACGTGCCGTGGTTGGCGTTGGCGATGGCGTGCGCGCTGTTTCCCGCGCTCTTCGGCATATTCGCCGTCGTGGTGCGGGGGCTGCCCGGCTGGCCCGTCTGGTTCGCGTTGGTGTGGGCGGCCCAGGAGTGGTTGAAGTCGATCGTTCCGTTCGGTGGGTTCCCCTGGGGGTTGGTGGCGTTCGGTCAAGCCGAAGGTCCGCTGCTGCCGTTGGTCAAGCTCGGCGGCGTTGCCCTGCTGTCGACGGCCGTCGTGCTGGTGGGATTCAGCGCGACCGCGATCGCGCTGGAAATCATGAAATGGTGGCGAACCGAGGCGCGGGACAAGGACGCCGAGGACGCCGATCAACAGCCGCCCGCGGTGGTGCTGCCTGGGATTTGCATCTGCCTGGTCTTGTTCACCGCCGTCATCATCTGGCCGCAGGTGCGGCACGCCGGGGCCGGAGCGGGCGGCGAACCCACGGTCACCGTCGCGGCCGTGCAGGGCAACGTTCCCCGGCTCGGCCTCGACTTCAACGCGCAACGCCGAGCGGTGCTGGACAACCACGTCCAGGAGACGCTGCGGTTGGCCGAGGACGTGCGCGCCGGGCTCGCACCACAACCTCAATTCGTCATCTGGCCGGAAGACTCCTCGGACGTCGATCCGTTGCTCAATGCCGACGCCGGGCAGCAGATCGCGCAGGCGGCCCATGCGATCGGCGCGCCGATCCTGGTGGGGACCGTCCTCGCCGCGCCCGGCACGCAGGAACCCGCGGAATACACCAACACGATGATCGTCTGGAATCCGGTCAGCGGCGCGGCCGACCGCCACGACAAGGAAATCGTGCAGCCGTTCGGCGAATACCTGCCGATGCCGTGGCTCTTCAAACATCTCTCGTCCTACGCCGACCGGGCGGGCAACATGGTGCCCCGCAAGAGCAGCGACGTGGTGCAGATCGCGGGGGTGCCGGTGGGCGTAGCCACGTGCTGGGAAGTGATCTTCGACCGCGAACCGCGCAAAGCCGTCCGCAACGGCGCCCAGTTGTTGGCCGTGCCGGCCAACAACGCCACCTTCAACAGGCGCATGAGCGAGCAACAGCTCGCCTTCGCGAAGGTCCGCGCCGTGGAGCACGACCGATACGTCGTGGTCGCTGGCACCACCGGGATCAGTTCGGTGATCGCGCCGGACGGGGCCGAGTTGGTCCGCACCGGATTCTTCGAGCCCGGCTATCTGGACATCCAGGTGCGCCTCAAGACGCAGCTGACGCCGGCCACCCGCTGGGGCCCGATCGTGCAATGGTTGCTGGTCGTGGCGGCCGGAGCGGCCATTCTGGTCGGGATACGGCACAATGGGTGGTCCCCGCGTCCGGTTCGGCCGAGGTTGCGGCCCTTCCGGGCGAGGCCGTCGGGTGAATCGGACGATTCCGGTAAGTTCCCGGGCGACGCCGAGGGCGACTTGGATATGACGCAAGACGCCGCGCCCGACGAGGGCGGCGATCACACTCCGCCGGAAGAAGGCGGTGACGAGAGCCCGCTCGACGAGGGCGGCCCACCCAGTTTCGGGCGACACAGTTTCGGGCGACACAGAGGAGCTACATGACCACCGGCCAGCAGGCGCCCCGCGTTCCGGGCAACCGGCCCAGCCAACGCGTCCTGGTGATCATCCCCACCTTCAACGAGCTGGAGAACCTGCCGGTGATCCACCGGCGGCTGAAGGACGCGTGCCCCGAGGTGCACCTGTTGATCGTGGACGACAGCAGCCCGGACGGTACGGGCAAGCTCGCCGACGAGTTGGCCGCGGCCGATCCGGGCCGCACCCACGTCATGCACCGCACGGCCAAGGACGGCCTGGGCGCCGCCTATCTGGCGGGCTTCGCGTGGGGGTTGAGCCGGGACTACTCGGTGCTCGTCGAGATGGATGCGGACGGCAGCCACGCGCCCGAGCAGCTGCACCGCCTGCTCGACGCCGTCGACAACGGAGCCGACCTGGCGATCGGGTCGCGCTACGTCGACGGCGGAACGGTGCGCAACTGGCCGTGGCGTCGCTGGGCCCTGTCCTGGACGGCCAACACCTATGCGCGGGTGGCACTCGGCATCGATGTCCACGACATCACCGCCGGCTACCGCGCCTACCGTCGCGAAGTCCTGGAGGCGATCGACCTCGACGGCGTTGACTCCAAGGGCTACTGCTTCCAGATCGATCTGACCTGGCGGACGGTGTGCAACGGCTTCGCCATCGTCGAAGTGCCGATCACCTTCACCGAGCGCGAACTCGGCGTGTCGAAGATGAGCGGATCCAACATCCGCGAGGCACTGGTGAAGGTCACTCGGTGGGGCATCCAGGGACGAACCCCCAGCGCACGCGCGGCGCGCGCCGACAACCGCACCAAGTCGGCCGGGGCCCAAGGGGCTTAAGGACGGAGTCAGCCCGGGTCAGCCGCGGCGCTTCGACCTGATCAGTTCGAGGCGCTCCTTGAGCAGCTCTTCGAGCTCATCGACCGTGCGGCGCTCCAGCAACATGTCCCAGTGCGTCCGCGGCGGCTTGACCTTCTTCGGCTCCGGCAGGTCGCCCTCGACCAGGGTGCCCTCCATACCGTTGCGGCACAGCCAGGTACCGGGGATCTCGGCGTCGTCGGCGAACGGGACCTCGAACTCCTCGCCGTTCTCGGTGCGGTAGCGCGCGATCTGACGCGGCGCGAGGTCGTGGTTGCGGTCGGTTTCGTAGCTCACGGCTCCGAGGCGACTGCCCCTCAGTACTCGATCCGCCATGGGTGCTACTCCTCTAGGTTCTGTGGGATTCTCTCCGCTTGGCAAACGTTACGGTGCTCGGCGTAGTTCCCGGGCCGACACGCGGCCTACGCGGCGCGACCATCAATGATACCGGGATGGCCGAGCGCGGCCGACTAAAGTCGGCAGGCGTGACCCGCCGTGCCCGCCCGCAGCCCTGCCGCTGGTGTGGTCGAGACGTCTCCGATGCCGGCATGGGTCGCCGCCGCCAGTACTGCCGGCAGTCGTGCCGGCAGCGGGCCTACGAGCAACGCGCCTCGCTCCATCGGGGCGAGGCAGGGGCGGCGCTGGCGCTGCCCGCCGATGCGGTCGTGCTGTCGGCCGACGAGGCGGCTGACCTCTCCGATCGCGTCTACCAGGTGCGATGCGCGGCGAAGGACGTCGCCACAGCGCTCGACGAGGGAGCCGAGGCATCCGAATTGCGCGCCCTGTGCGATGTGCTGATCCGAGCCGCCCGGGCCGCCGACGGCTGGCGCCGAGTGGGCGTCTGACCGCGACGGCCGCCGGCGCGGTGCCCCGACGGCTCGCGTCGAGATTCAGAGCGCCATGCGCCTGACCACCGCCGATGCGTAGGCGGGTACAGTCACGCCATGGACGGTGCGCCGAATCTGAGGGACTTCGGGGTCACCGCGCGCGTCGCCGGGCCGCGTCGGACGTTTTGAAATCCAGCCGGAGTTGGCCATACTCACCAGCGACATTCTTGGGTCGGACAGCAGCACGACGACGTTGCTTCGTGCCGCAACTTCCGTGACTCGGCGAGAGCCGCATCCGGCGGTGAACGACGGCCAATGGTAGGCGAAGGGCAGTGATGGTGGATCAACTCCAGCATGCGACCGAAGCGCTGCGCAAAGCGCTGGTACAGGTCGAACGCCTGAAGCGCACCAACCGCGCCCTGCTGGAGCGGTCGAGCGAGCCGATCGCGATCGTCGGGATGTCCTGCCGCTTCCCGGGCGGCGTCGACACTCCCGAAGCCCTGTGGCAAATGGTTGCCGATGGCCGCGACGTGATCTCGGAGTTTCCCACCGACCGTGGGTGGGACCTCGCGACACTGATCGACCCCGACCCCGACGCGCGCCACAAGACGTACGCGCACACCGGTGGCTTCGTCGACGACGTCGGGGACTTCGACCCCGCGTTCTTCGGCATCGCGCCCAGCGAAGCCCTGGCGATGGACCCCCAGCATCGGATGTTGCTGGAGCTGTCGTGGGAAGCGTTGGAGCGCGCGGGAATTGACCCTAGCGGGCTGCGCGGCAGCGCCACCGGTGTTTTCGCCGGGCTCATCGTCCAGGGCTACGGCATGCTCGCCGAGGAGATCGAGGGCTACCGCCTGACCGGAATGACGTCTAGCGTCGCGTCGGGGCGGGTCTCGTATGTGCTCGGTCTGGAGGGCCCGGCGGTGTCGGTCGACACCGCGTGTTCGTCGTCGTTGGTGGCACTACATATGGCGGTGCAGTCGCTGCGCTCGGGGGAGTGCGACCTGGCACTGGCCGGCGGCGCGACGGTGAACGCCACGCCGACGGTCTTCGTCGAATTCAGCCGGCACCGCGGATTGGCGCCCGACGGGCGGTGCAAGGCCTACGCTGGGGCGGCCGACGGCGTCGGCTGGTCCGAGGGCGGGGCGATCCTGGTCGTCGAGCGGTTGTCGGACGCGCAGCGGTTGGGTCATCCGGTGTTGGCGGTGGTGCGGGGTTCGGCGGTCAATCAGGATGGCGCGTCGAACGGGCTCACCGCGCCGAACGGTCCGTCGCAGCAACGGGTGGTGCGCGCGGCGCTGGCCAACGCGGGGCTCTCGACGGCCGAGGTCGACGTGGTCGAAGGGCATGGGACGGGCACCACGCTGGGTGACCCGATCGAGGCCCAGGCCTTGCTGGCCACCTATGGCCAGGACCGCGACGAGCCGCTGTGGCTGGGGTCGATCAAGTCGAACATGGGTCATACGCAGGCCGCCGCCGGTGTGGCCGGTGTCATCAAGATGGTGCAGGCCATGCGCCACGGGGTGCTGCCGGCGACGCTGCACGTGGATGCGCCGAGCCCGCACGTCGATTGGTCCGCGGGCTCGGTGTCGCTGCTGACCGAGGCGCGGGCGTGGCCGGCGGATCACCAGCGTCGGGCCGGGGTGTCGTCCTTCGGGATCAGCGGGACCAACGCGCACGTGATCATCGAGGCCGCTCCCGCGGAGCCGGCGCGCGACGTTGCTCCGGTGCGGTCGGTGGTGCCGTGGGTGATCTCGGCGAAGTCGGCGGCGGCGCTGCGGGCGCAGGCGGCGCGGTTGGCGGCGCACGTGCGCGCCCACGACGAGCTGGATGTCGCCGATGTCGGGTGGACGCTGGCGGGCCGGGCGACGTTTGACCATCGGGCCGTTGTTGTGGGTGGCGACCGCGACCGGTTGCTGGCCGGGTTGGACGAGCTGGCCGACGACGACGTCGCCGCATCGGTTGTTCGCGGCACCGCGACGCCGGCGGGCAAGACCTTGTTCGTCTTCCCCGGCCAAGGCTCTCAATGGCTGGGCATGGGCATCGAATTGCTCGATACCGCACCGGTATTCGCGAGCCAGATCGAGGCGTGCGCCGAAGCGTTCGCGGAATTCGTCGACTGGTCGCTGATCGATGTGCTGCGCGGCGCCCCCGGTGCTCCCGGGATGGATCGCGTGGACGTCGTGCAGCCGGTCCTCTTCGCGATGATGGTGTCGCTGGCCGAGCTGTGGAAGTCGATCGGAGTAAGTCCGGATGCGGTGATCGGCCACTCGCAGGGGGAAATCGCCGCGGCCTACGTCGCCGGGGCGCTGTCGCTGCGCGACGCCGCCCGGGTGGTCACGCTGCGCAGCAAGCTGCTGACGTCGCTGGCCGGCCCCGGGGGCATGCTGTCCATCGCCTGCAGCACCGAGCGGGCCCGGGAGTTGTTGGCGCCCTACGGTGATCGGGTCAGCATCGCCGCCGTCAACGGCCGGTCGGCCGTCGTGGTGTCGGGTGAGGTGGCGGCGCTCGACGAGCTCGTCGGTTTCTGTGCCGACCTGGAGCTGCGAACCCGGCGGATCGACGTGGACTACGCGTCGCATTCGGTTGAGGTCGAGGCGATCCGCGGTGAGCTCGCAGAGGTTCTCGACGGTATCGAGCCGCACTCTTCCCGCATAGCATTCTTTTCCACCGTGACCGGAACCCGCTTGGACACAGCGGGATTGGATGCCGACTATTGGTATCGCAACATCCGCCAGACCGTGCAGTTCGACCAGGCGGTGCGCAACGCGGGTGAGCACGGATACCGAACATTCATCGAATCCAGTCCCCATCCGGCCCTGGTCGCCGGGATCGAGGACACCGTCAACGACCGCCTGGGCGGTGACGGCGAGGCCATCGTCGTTCCCACCCTGGGCCGCGACGACGGCGGTCTCGAGCGGTTTTTGACGTCGGCCGCCACCGCGTTCGTCGCGGGAGCGCGCGTGGATTGGCGCGGTGCCCTGGGCGGCGCCGCCTTCGTGGATCTGCCGACGTACGCCTTTGACCGCCGCCGGTTTTGGCTCTCCGGTGAGGGTGTCGCGGCCGACGCCACCGGCCTGGGGCTGGGCAGCAGCGAGCACCCGCTGCTAAGCGCGGTCGTCGAGCTGCCGGCGTCCGGCGGGGTGGTACTGACGGGCCGGTTGTCGCCCAGTCTGCAGGGTTGGCTGGCCGATCACGCCGTGTCCGGCCAGGTCGTGTTCCCCGGCGCCGGGTTCGTGGAGCTGGCGATCCGTGCGGGCGACGAGGTCGGTTGTTCGACGGTCGACGAACTGACGCTGCAGGCGCCGTTGATGTTGCCGGCCAAGGATTCTGGGCTCGGCTCGGCCGCCGTCCAGGTGGTGGTGGGCCCCGCCGACGAATCGGGCCGCCGAAGCGTCTCGATTTTCTCGCGCACCGATGCGGACTCCGGCTGGGTAGGCCACGCCGAGGGCACGCTGAGCCCCGGCTCGATCGAGCCGGACGCGGATCTGTCCGTATGGCCGCCGGCGAACGCGGTCATGGCCGACCCGGCGGACGGCTACGAACAATTGGCCGCCCTCGGCTACGGCTACGGCCCGGCGTTCAAGGGATTGACCGCGACGTGGGTGCGCGGTGACGAGGTATTCGCCGAGGTGCGGCTGCCCGAAGCCGCCGGCGGCGTCAATGGGTTCGGCGTGCACCCCGCGCTGCTCGACGCGGCGATGCACGCCCTGGCGATGGGCCACCAAATCACCGGCCGGACCGGCGAAATGATGTTGCCCTTCTCGTGGCAGGGCGTGTCGTTGCATGCCGCGGGCGCATCGGCGGTGCGCGCGCGCATCGCGCCGGCGGACGGCGCAGGTGCCAACGCGGTCTCCATCGAGCTGGCCGACGCGCTGGGATTGCCGGTGCTGTCGGTGCGCGCGATGGTGCCGCGCCCGGTCAACGAGCGGCAGCTGCGTGCGGCGGTGTCGGGCGCGGGCCCGGACCGGCTGTTCGAGGTGATCTGGTCGCCGGCCGCGACGAAGACCGCCGCGACCGAAGCCGAGTCACCCGTTCACCAAGTATTCGAATCCGTTGCGGCCCATGACAACCCGGTCGAGGCAGCCTACGAGCGCACCCACCAGGCGCTGGGCGCCGTGCAGTCGTGGCTGACCGAGCGGGACTCCGGCGTCCTGGTCGTCGCGACGCGGGGTGCGATGGGATTGGCGGGCGAGGACGTCACCGACCTGGCGGGCGCGGCGGTGTGGGGGCTGGCGCGCTCGGCGCAGACCGAACACCCCGGCCGGATCGTGCTCGTGGATTGCGACGCGGCCCTCGACGACAGCGCGATAGCCGACGTTCTCGCGACCGGTGAACCCCAGGTGCTGCTGCGCGACGGCAAGGTTTATACCCCGCGGGTGCACGGCAACCGCGCTGTCGACGGGATCATGACACCTCCGGGCGAGGGGCCCTGGCGGCTGGGTATCGACAGCGCGGGCACCTTCGAAAACCTGCAACTGGAGCCGGTTCCCAACGCCGACGCGCCGCTGGAGCCGGGTCAGGTCCGGGTCGCCCTGCGCGCCATCGCGACAAACTTCCGCGACGTCATGATCACGCTGGGCATGTTCACCCACGACGCCCTGCTTGGCGGCGAGGGCGCCGGCGTGGTGGTCGAAGTCGGCCCGGGCGTCACCGAGTTCGCGGTCGGCGATTCGGTATACGGCTTCTTTCCCGACGGCAGCGGCACGCTCGTCCCCGGCGACGTTCGCCTGCTGCTGCCGATGCCCGCCGACTGGTCCTATACCGAAGCCGCCGGTATCTCAGCGGTTTTCACCACCGCATACATGGCGTTCATCCACCTGGCCGACGTCAAGCCGGGACAGCGGGTGCTGGTGCACGCCGCCGCCGGCGGGGTCGGAATGGCCGCGGTCCAGCTGGCACGGCATCTCGGCCTCGAGGTGTTCGGGACCGCGAGCCGCGGCAAGTGGGACACGTTGCGGGCCATGGGCTTCGACGACGACCACATCGGGGACTCACGCACTTTGGAGTTCGAGGACAAGTTCCGGTCGGTGACCGGCGGCCGCGGCATGGATGTGGTGCTGGACTCGCTGGCCGGTGAATTCGTCGACGCCTCACTGCGGCTGGTCGCGCCCGGCGGGATTTTCCTGGAGATGGGCAAGACCGACATCCGGGACCCGGGCACGGTGGCCCAGGAATACCCCGGCGTGCGCTACCGCGCCTTCGACCTCTTCGAGCCCGGCCGTCCCCGGATGCATCAGTGGATGCTCGAACTCGCCGGGCTTTTCGACGCCGGGGTGCTGAAGCCGTTGCCGGCGACGACATTTGACGTGCGACGCGCGCGCAGCGCGCTGCGCTACCTGAGCCAGGCCCGTCATGTCGGCAAGGTCGTCATGACCATGCCGGGTGCGCTGGGGGCCGGCGCCGTGTTGATCACCGGCGGGACCGGCATGGCGGGCTCGACGTTGGCGCGTCACCTCGTCGCGCAGCACGGGGTTCGCGACCTGGTGCTGCTGAGTCGCAGCGGTCCCGGGGCGCCGGGATCCGCCGAATTGGTCGCGGAATTGGAGGCGGCCGGAGCGCAGGTGCGGGTGGTCGCGTGCGACGCGGCCGACCGCGACGCGCTGGCGAGGGCGATCGCCGACATCTCCGAGCAACGGCCGCTGTCGGGCGTGATTCACGCGGCCGGCGTGCTTGACGACGCGGTGGTGACATCCCTGACGCCCGAGCGCGTCGACACAGTGCTGCGGGCCAAGGTCGACGCGGCATGGAACCTGCACGAGTTGACCCGCGATCTGAATCTGTCGGCGTTCGTGATGTTTTCGTCGATGGCGGGGCTGGTCGGGTCGTCGGGCCAGGCCAACTACGGGGCCGCCAACTCGTTCCTCGATGCGCTGGCGGCCCATCGGCGGGCGCACGGGCTGCCGGCGATCTCGCTGGCGTGGGGGCTGTGGGATCAGGCCAGCGCCATGACGGGCGGGTTGGACGCCGCCGACCTCGCTCGGCTCGGCCGGGACGGGATCCTCGCGTTGTCCTCTGCCGAGGCGATGGAACTGTTCGACACCGCGCTGGTTGTCGACGAGCCGTTCATCGCGCCCGCCCGCATCGATCTCGGCGCCCTGCGCGCCCATGCGGTCGCGGTGCCGCCGATGTTCGGCGACCTCGTCAAAGCGCCGACCCGGCGCCGGGTCGACGATTCGCTGGCCGCCGCGAAATCGAAATCGGCGCTCGCGCATCGCCTGGACGGGCTGCCCGAAGCTGAGCAGCACGCCGTGCTACTGGATCTGGTGCGATCGCACATCGCCACAGTGCTGGGGAACACCACCGCCGAGGCGATCGACCCGGACAAGGCGTTCCAGGAGCTTGGCTTCGACTCGCTGACCGCGGTCGAAATGCGTAACCGGCTCAAAACCGCTACGGGACTGGCACTTTCGCCGACGCTTATCTTCGACTATCCGACGCCCAACGGCCTGGCCGGCTACATCCGCACCGAGCTCGCCGGCGTTCCGCAGGAAATCAAGGCCGCCCCCGTCGCTCGCGCTACCGGCGACGATGCGATCGCAATCGTGGGCATGGCGTGCCGCTATCCGGGCGGGGTGAATTCTCCAGACGACCTGTGGGACATGCTCATCGAGGGCCGCGACGTGCTCTCCGAATTTCCCACCGATCGCGGCTGGAACCTGTCCGGGCTGTACAACCCGGACCCCGACGTTCCGGGCACCTGCTATACCCGCACCGGCGGCTTCGTGGACGGCGTCGCGGACTTCGACCCCGCCTTCTTCGGCATCACGCCGAGCGAGGCGCTGGCCATGGATCCGCAGCAACGGCTGTTCCTGGAGTTGTCCTGGGAAGCGTTAGAGCGCTCTGGAATTGAGCCCGGCGGGCTGCGCGGCAGCGCCACCGGTGTGTTCGCCGGGGTGTACACGCAGGGCTACGGGATCGGCGCCGCGCCGGCCGCGGAGGGCTTCCGCCTGACCGGGCAGTCGTCGAGCGTGGCCTCCGGACGGATTTCGTACGCGCTGGGGCTGGAGGGCCCCGCCGTCTCGGTGGACACGGCCTGCTCGTCGTCGTTGGTTGCCTTGCACATGGCGGCGCAGTCGCTGCGCTCGGGCGAATGCGACCTGGCGTTGGCCGGTGGAGTCACCGTTAACGCCACACCCGACATCTTCATCGAGTTCAGCCGCATGCGCGGGCTGTCCG
Source organism: Mycobacterium sp. IS-836 (assembly GCF_001954275.1). Lineage (GTDB taxonomy): Bacteria > Actinomycetota > Actinomycetes > Mycobacteriales > Mycobacteriaceae > Mycobacterium. Next base: position 58,850 of record NZ_MBEU01000075.1, read on the forward strand.
CGGACGGCCGCTGCAAGGCATACGCCGGCGCGGCCGACGGCACCGGATTCTCCGAGGGCGGCGGCATGCTCGTCGTCGAGCGCCTGTCGGACGCGCGACGCCTGGGGCACCCCGTGCTGGCAGTGGTCCGCGGGTCGGCCATCAATCAGGACGGCGCCTCCAACGGGCTGACCGCGCCCAACGGACCCTCGCAGCAGCGCGTGGTGCGCGCCGCGCTGGCCAACGCCGGATTGTCGGCGGCCGACGTGGACGTGGTCGAGGGACACGGGACCGGGACCACTTTGGGCGATCCGATCGAGGCGCAGGCCTTGTTGGCGACCTATGGACAAGACCGGGCCGAACCGCTGTGGCTGGGGTCGATCAAGTCGAACATGGGCCACACGCAGGCCGCCGCCGGCGTCGCCGGTGTCATCAAGATGGTGCTGGCGATGCGCCGCGAGACGCTGCCCGCGACTCTGCATGTCGATGAGCCCAGCCCGCACGTGGACTGGTCGGCGGGCTCGGTGTCGTTGCTGACCGAGGCGCGGGCATGGCCCGCGGATCATCCCCGTCGGGCCGGGGTGTCGTCGTTCGGGATCAGCGGCACCAACGCACATGTCATCGTCGAGGCCGTCCCGGCCGAGCAGCCCGCCGAGCCGGAACCAGGTCCCCGCGTGCCGGTGGTGCCGTGGGCGGTGTCGGCGAAGTCGCCATCGGCGTTGAGATCTCAGGCCGCGCGGTTGGCGGCGCACGTGCGCGCCCACGGTGAACTCGACATCGCCGATGTGGGGTGGTCGTTGGCCGGCCGGTCGACGTTTGAGCATCGCGCCGTCGTCGTCGGCGGTGACCGCGAGGAGTTGCTGACCGGGCTGGACGAGCTGGCCAACGACGATCCGGCCGGGTCGTTCATTGGTGGTTCCGCGACACCCGGCGGCAAGACCGTCTTCGTCTTCCCCGGCCAAGGCGCCCAGACACTGGGCATGGGAATGGAATTGCACGCCGCGTACCCGGTTTTCGCCGAGGCGTTCGATGCCGTCGTGGCCGAACTCGACCGGCACCTGCTACGCCCACTGCGCGACGTCATCTGGGGGTCCGACGAAAACCTGTTGAACTCCACCGAATTCGCACAGCCCGCGCTGTTTGCGGTGGAAGTTGCCCTGTTCCGGTTGCTGGAATTCTGGGGTGTGCACCCCGATTTCGTGATGGGCCACTCGATCGGCGAGCTGTCGGCCGCGCACGTCGCCGGCGTCTTGTCGCTCGAGAACGCCGCGGTACTGGTTGCGGCCCGGGGCCGGTTCATGCAGGCCCTGCCGGCGGGCGGGGCGATGATTGCCGTGCAAGCCACCGAAGAGGAGGTGCGGCCGCTGCTGGCGCCTGAGGCCGGTATCGCCGCGGTCAACGGCCCGGCCTCGGTGGTGATCTCGGGCCCCGACGACGCCGTGACCGCGATCGCGGAGCGGCTCCGCGCCGACGGTCGTCGCGTCCATCAGCTCGCCGTCTCGCACGCCTTCCACTCGCCGTTGATGGATCCGATGATCGACGAATTCGGCACCGTCGCCGCCGGACTCGCCGTCGGCACCGCCACCATCCCGATCGTGTCGAACGTGACCGGACAGCTCGCTGGCGACGACTTCGCTTCGGCGGCGTACTGGAAGCGGCACGTGCGCGAGGCGGTGCGATTCGCCGACAGCGTGCGCTTCGTGCACTCGGCCGGCGGCACCCGTTTCCTCGAAGTCGGTCCCAGCGGCGGGCTGACGGCGTCGATCGAAGAGTCGCTACCGGATGCCGCCGTGACGACGATGTCGGCCTTGCGCAAGAACCGCCCGGAGCCGGTGTCCCTGACCAACGCCGTCGCGCAAGGGTTCGTCGCCGGGATGGCCGTGGACTGGCGCGGCGCCCTCGGGAAGGCCAAATTCGTCGAGTTGCCGACGTATGCCTTTGAGCGACGCCGCTTTTGGCTGTCCGGCGAGGGCGCTGCGGTCGATGCCGCCGGTCTGGGTCTCGCCGCCGGCGAACATGCCCTACTCGGCGCGGTGGTGGACCTGCCGGCGTCGGGCGGAGTCGTGCTCACCGGTCGGCTGTCGCCGGGCGCGCAGGGCTGGCTCAACGATCACGCCGTCGGCGGGGTCGTCCTGTTCCCGGGAGCGGGCTTTGTCGAGTTGGCGATCCGCGCCGGCGACCAGGTGGGCTGCGGGATCGTCGACGAGCTGAATCTGGCAGCGCCGTTGGTGTTGCCGGCCGACGGATCGGTCGCCGTTCAGGTCGTGGTGGGTGGCGCGAATGATTCGGGCGCACGCGAGGTGTCGGTGTTCTCGCGGACCGATACCGGATCTGCGTGGTCGTTGCACGCTGAAGGCGTTCTGCGCGCGGGATCGATACAGCCGGGCGGGGATCTCTCGGCGTGGCCGCCGGTGGGTGCGGTCGCGGTGGACGTCGGCGACGGCTACGAGCGGCTGGCCGAGCGCGGCTACGGATATGGGCCCGCGTTCCGTGGACTAACGACGATGTGGCGTCGCGGCGACGAAGTCTTCGCCGAAGTCACCCTGCCCACCGACGCCGGGGTGTCGACGGCCGGCTTCGGCGTCCACCCGGCGATGCTCGACGCCGCACTGCATGCGGTCATCCTCGCGTCCGATGGCGGCGAGCTTCCCGAGGGCTCGATGCTGGTGCCGTTCTCCTGGCAGGGGGTGTCGTTGCACGCCGCGGGGGCGGCGGCCGTGCGAGCGCGGATCGTGCCGAACGGCCAATCGGCGGTGTCGATCGAGCTCGCCGACGGGTTGGGGCTGCCGGTGCTCTCGGTGGAGTCGATGGTGGCCCGCCCGGTGACCGACCAGCAGCTGTTGGCCGCGGTGTCGAGTTCGGGGCCGGACCGGCTCTTCGAGGTCGTCTGGTCCGCCCAGCCGTCGGCGGCGGTGCAGCCGGTATCGGTGTCCGCCTGGGGGACAACGGAGTTGGAGCAACCGGACAACGTCGAGGCCGAGCGCTCGGCGGTGCTGTTCGAATCGGCACCGGTGGCCGGTGACGTCGTGACCGAGGTATACGCGGCGACGCGCGCGGTGCTGCCGGTGCTGCAATCGTGGCTGGCCCGCGACGGGGCGGAGACGTTGGTGGTGTCCACCCGCGGCGCGATGGCGCTGCCGGGGGAGGACGTCACCGATTTGGCGGGCGCGGCGGTGTGGGGGCTGGTGCGGTCGGCGCAGACCGAACATCCCGGCCGGATCGTGCTCGTCGACACCGACGAGCCCTTGGACGCCGACGCGATAGCGGCGGTTCTCGCGGTCGGCGAGCCGCAGGTGTTGCTGCGCAATCGGACGGTCTACACCGCGCGGGTGCTGGGCAGCCGCGCGGTCGGCGGCCTCTTGGTGCCACCTGATGCCGGACCGTGGCGGCTGGGCATGAGCAGTCGGGGAACCATCGAGAATCTGCGGTTGGAGCGGATCCCCGACGCCGATGCGCCGCCGGGGCCCGGGCAGGTGCGGGTCGCGTTGTCGGCCATTGCGGCCAACTTCCGCGACGTCATGATCGCCCTGGGCCTGTATCCCGATCCGGACGCGGTCATGGGCATCGAGGCCGCCGGCACAATCACAGAAACCGCCTCGCAGGACGGACGTTTCACGGTCGGCGACCGCGTCATGGGCCTGTTTCCGGACGGGACGGGAACGGTCGCGATCACCGACCAGCGACTGCTCGTCAAGGTGCCGGAGGGATGGTCATACACCGCCGCCGCGACGGCTTCGGTGGTGTTTGCCACCGCGCGCTACGCGCTGGTCGACCTGGCCGACGTCAAACCCGGCCAGCGGGTGCTGGTACACGCCGCCGCCGGTGGGGTGGGCATGGCCGCCGTCCAGCTGGCCCGTCACTTCGGCCTGGAAGTGTTCGCGACGGCCAGCCGGGGCAAGTGGGACACGTTGCGGGCCATGGGCTTTGACGACGACCACATCGGGGACTCGCGCAGCCTCGAGTTCGAGGAAAAGTTCCGGGCCGCGACCGGTGGGCGCGGCGTGGATGTGGTGCTCGACTCGCTCTCCGGTGATTTCGTGGATGCCTCGCTGCGGCTGGTCGCCCCCGGCGGGGTGTTCCTGGAGATGGGCAAGACCGATATTCGCGAACCCGAGGTCGTCGCCCGGGATCACGCCGGCGTGCGCTACCGCGCCTTCGACCTGTTCGAGGCCGGACCGGACCGCATCGCGCAGCTGCTCGACGAGTTGGCCGCACTGTTCGGCGACGACGTGCTGCGCCCGCTGCCGGTCACCAGATTTGATGTTCGACGTGCGCCTGCCGCGTTGCGGTACTTGAGCCAGGCCCGCCACGTCGGCAAGGTCGTGATGACGATGCCGGATGCCTGGACGGCGGGCACGGTCCTGATCACCGGCGCCACCGGGATGGCCGGTTCGGCGCTCGCGCGGCATGTGGTGGCCCGCCATGGGGCGCGCAACGTGGTGTTGGTCAGCCGGCGCGGTCCCGATGCACCCGGCGGCGCGGAGCTGATGTTCGAGCTGCGCGCGGCGGGCGCCCACGTGGAGCTGGTGGCCTGTGATGCCGCGGATCGCGAGGCATTGGCGAAGGTGATCTCCGACATCCCGGTGCAGCACCCGCTGACCGGGGTGATTCACGCCGCTGGGGTGCTGGACGACGCGGTGGTGGCGTCACTGACTCCCGAGCGGCTCGATGCCGTGCTGCGGGCGAAGGTCGACGCGGCGTGGAACCTGCACGAGTTGACCCGCGATCTGGATGTGGCTGCCTTCGTGATGTTTTCGTCGATAGCCGGGCTGGCGGGCGCATCGGGTCAGGCTAACTACGCGGCCGGCAACTCGTTCCTGGATGGGCTGGCCGCTCACCGGCGGGCGCAGGGGCTGCCGGCGGTCTCGCTGGGCTGGGGACTGTGGGATCAGGCCAGCGCCATGACCGGCGGGCTGGGGGCCGCCGATCGCGCCCGATTCGGGCGGGACGGGATTGTCGCGATGTCCTCGGACGAGGCGCTGGAATTGATGGACACGGCGCTCATCGTCGACGAGCCATTCATGCTGCCCGCCCACATCGACCTCGCGGCGCTGCGGGTGAAGTTCGACGCGGGCACGCTGCCGCCGATGTTCGTCGATTTGATCAATGCGCCCACCCGTCGCCAGGTCGACGACTCGCTGGCCGCCGCCAAGTCGAAATCGGCTCTGCTGCAACGGCTCGAAGGGCTACCCGAGGACGAGCAACAGGCGATTCTGCTGGACCTGGTGCGGTCGAACATCGCGACCGTGCTGGGCAGCTCCAGCGCCGAGGCCATCCATCCCGACAGGGCTTTCCAGGAGTTGGGCTTCGACTCGCTGACCGCCGTCGAGATGCGCAACCGGCTCAAGTCCGCCACCGGCCTGGCGCTGTCGCCGACGTTGATCTTCGACTACCCGAACTCCGCCGCGCTGGCCGGTTACATGCACCGCGAACTCGTCGGCGCATCGGAGCAACAGGCGGTCGCCGCCGCGCCGGGCGAAGCCGAAATCCAGCGGGTCGTCGGGTCGATTCCGGTCAAGCGCTTGCGCCAGGCCGGAGTCCTGGAACTGTTGCTCGCGTTGGCAAATGAGGCCGACGGCGCCCAGGGGGCCGCCCCCGCGGTGACGACAGAGAAGGACATCGCGGACATGGATCTCGACGCCCTCGTCAACGCGGCCTTGATGGACGACGACGACGAGTAGCCATGAGCAAAGACATTCCGTGAGGGTCGCGATCACGGGGGCCGGTGGTGTGCGCCGCGGCGGCCTCGCCGCCCGGCTGCTCAGCCAAGGCCACGATGTCGTCGGCGTCGCGCGCCACCGCCCCGAAAGTTGGTCGAGCGCAGCCGAATTCGTCGCAGCGGACATCCGCGACGCCGAAGCGGTCAAGCACGCCATTGCCGGTGCGGACGTCGTCGCCCATTGCGCCTGGGCGCGCAACAGCGAGCAGGTCAATATCGGCGGCACGCGCAACGTCCTGCAGACGATGACCGAGACCGGCACCGGGCGCATCGTTTTCGCGTCGTCGGCACACGTCTACGGCGGGCCAGACACTCCGAAGGCCGAGACCGACGCGCTATCCCCGGTCCTCGAGGATGGCCGACACAAAGCCCGCGTCGAACAGCTGCTTGAGTCGTCGGGCCTGGACTGGGTCGCGATCCGTTCGGCGCCGATTCTTAGCCGCGGCGTCGACAACTGGGTGTGCCGGCTACTGGCGCTGCCGGCATTTCCCGGCGGGGAAGCCGATCGTCGCATGCAGGTGGTCCACCTCGACGACGCGCTTCGACTATTCGCCTGGGCGCTGCTGAACACCGAAACCGGTAGCGGCCCTGTCAATCTCGCGGCACGCGGAGCGGTGAGCTTCCGTCAGGTCGCCGCCGCAGTGGGACGCCCGATCGTGCGGTTGGGATTTGGGCCGGCGGACCTACAGCTGGTGCGGGGCGCCCCGCTAATGGATACCTCGCGGCTGCGCGACGAGTGGGGCGTCGAGCCGACCTGGAACGCCCAGGAGTGCGTCGACGATTTCGCGCTGGCGGTTCGCGGTCGGGTCACCGTCGGCAAGCGGGTGGTGTCGATCCCGTGGCGGCTCACCAACATCGCCGACCTGCCCGCCGTCGACGCGCCGTCCGAAGACGGGGTGAAACCCAATTTAGCTGGCCCGGCGGGGGATAACGGGGAATTCGACACGCCGATCGATCCGCGTTTCCCGACCTTCTTGGCGACCAACCTATCGGAGGCGCTGCCCGGACCGTTTTCGCCGTCGTCGGCCTCGGCGACCGTGCGCGGGCTGCGCGCCGGTGGAGTGACCATCGCCGAGCGGCTGCGTCCCGGTGGAATCGTCCAGCGGGAAATCGCGATGCGAACCGTCGCGGTCTTCGCCCACCGGCTGTATGGGGCAATCACGTCGGCGCACTTCATGGCCGAAACCGTGCCGTTCGTCAAGCCCCCGACGGTCGTCAGGAACAGCGGATACTTCGGTCCCAGCATGGCCTCCCTGCCGATCTTCGGCGAACAGCGCCCGCCCACCGAAACCAGCGGCGCCCGAAGGAGATTGCGCACCGTCCGTAACATCGGCGTGTTCGGCGTCAACCTGGTCGGCCTGAGCGCCGGTTCGCCCCGCGACACCGCCGAGTACCTGGCCGATGTCGATCGCCTGGAAAGGCTGGTCGGTGACGACGTCACCCGGCTAGACGATCGCCGCCTGCTCAGCCTGATCCTGCTGGCACGCGACGATGTCGTGCACGGCTGGGTGCTGTCTTCGGTGTCGTTCATGCTGTGCGCCGCCTTCAATGTGTTGTTGCGAGGCTTGTGCGGGCGCGACACCGCCCCGCAGGCGGGGCCGGAGTTGGTCAGCGCGCGGTCGGTGGAGGCGGTGCATCGGTTGGTGGTTGCCGCACGGCGCGACCCGAACGTGGTACGGCTGCTCGGCGAGCCGGGAGAGCGGCTCGCAAAGCTGGCCGCCGACGCGCCGGAGTTTCATGCGGCGGTGTTGTCCGAGCTTCAGCTGATCGGTCATCGCGGCCCTGCGGAGCTGGAGATGCTGTCGACCAGTTACGCCGACATCCCCGAGCTGCTGGTCCGGATGGTGGCCAGGGCGATGACCGCCCCGCCCACTCCGCCGCCACCGCCCCCACGAATTCCGTTGCGCGCCAAGCCCATAGCGGCGCTGGCCGCGCGTCAGATCCGCGACCGCGAAGTCCGCCGCGACAAAATGGTCCGCGCGAACTGGGTGCTGCGCGGTTTGCTCCGCGAGTATGGGCGCCGGTTGGCCGACGCCGAAATCTTCGACAACGCCGACGACGTGTTCTACCTCCTGGTGGACGAACTCGACGCACTGCCGCCCGATGCGGCCGGCGTGGTGGCGCGCCGCCGCGCCGAACACCGCAGACTGGCCGGCGTGGTCCCCCCGACGGTGTTCAGCGGCAGCTGGCAGCCGTCCAGCACGGCGCCGCCCGGTCTGACCAGCGGGGACACCCTGCACGGGGTCGGGGTGTGCGGGGGACGGGTACGCGGCCGCGTGCGGATCGTGCGGCCGGAGACCATCGACGATCTGCAGCCCGGCGAGATTCTCGTCGCCGAGGTCACCGATGTCGGTTACACCGCCGCCTTCTGCTACGCCGCGGCCGTGGTCACCGAACTCGGTGGGCCGATGTCACACGCCGCCGTGGTCGCGCGCGAGTTCGGCTTCCCGTGTGTGGTCGACGCCCAGGGTGCAACCAAGGCCTTACCGTCGGGTGCGCTCGTCGAAGTCGACGGCGGCACCGGCGAGATTCGTGTGCTCGAGCTCTGAGCCGGCCGCCCGGAAAAACGGTCAGCGGAAGCGGACGTTCATCGTCGCCATGCCGAAGATCTTCTGGCCACCGGATTTCGCGGCGACAATCACCACGCCCGAACGGGTGGCCGGGTCCAGCGACTTGACCCGGCCGCTGAACTCGATGTCCGCTCCCTCGGCAGCAGATACGACCGCAGGCTGGGACAGCCGCACCGCGTAGCGGGTTACCGCCCCGGGGTCGCCCGACCACGCGGACGCGAACCCGGAACCCAAACCCATGGTGAGCATTCCGTGGGCGATCACATCGGGCAGCCCGGCGAGCTTGGCGATGGACTCGTCCCAGTGGATCGGATTGGCGTCGCCGGCCACGCCGGCATAGTTCACCAGGTCGCCGCGCGACAGTCGGGCGTGATGCGCCGGCAGCTCGTCACCGACCTGGACGTCCTCGAAGGACGGCGTCCCCGGCGTCCGGGTGGTGCTTCCCTCGGCGATCCGAACCTCGCCCTCGGGGCGCACCGTCTTCTGGTAATCCTCTTCACCGATACCGAAGATGTCGACGTCGTGCATCATCATCTTTTGCACGGCCGTTTTAATTGCCGGATTGACGTCCTCGTTGGTGAGGCCGACAACGGTGGTGTGCAGGGTGTGCACCCGTTCGCCGTCCGTGTCGGTGAAGGTGTTGGTGACGGTGATGAAATCTCGGCCGGCCGTCCTGCGCACCGACGACAGCTCGACGTCGACGTGCAGTTCGTCGCCGGCCACGATCGGGCGGTGCTGTTCGAAGACTTCTTCGGTCTGCAGGTAGGTGTCGTAACCGACGACCACCGATTCGAACATCCGGCGATTGCAGGTCATGCCGGGGACCGACGTGAACGTCAGCGGCGCGACCAGGTCCGAGTAGCCCAAGTCGGCCGCTGCGGTGACATCCCAGTGCGCGGGGTGGTAGTCCTGCACGGCACGGGCGTATTCGCGGAGCTTCTCGCGGCCGACCACGTAGGTGCCGTCCATCTGGTAGTAGTGGCCGACCCGCGCTTCGATCGGTGACGTTTCTGCTGCCGCAGTCATAAATTTGCTCAACTTCTTCTATCGGTGTCCCAAGCACACTAACGTGCGGATACCGCACCCGTGGACGCGCGGGCGTGATCACGGAATATTGGTCCCCAGGAACGTCAACGGCAGGCCCAAAACCGACAAGTCGATTTCGTCGAGGAAGGTGCCCTCGCCCTCGAAGCTCTGCCGGAATCGCGTTGCCGCCCCGTAGCGCGCGGCGACGTCTTCGGCGGCCGAGGCCGCGGGGACCCGGATTACCACGCTGTACACGCCGTCGCCGTGGTTTTCCAGGAACTTGTTCACCGAAGCGGCCACCGACCCCGTCGATTCCGGCATCGCGCTGATCAGCTCGATACCGCGATTCCAGTCCAGGTGAATGTCCACGCCCAGTTCGGCCAGCTGGAAATTCTCGAAGACGAATCCGAGGTCGGTGAAGAATTGTGCCGCGGTGGCATGTCGCTCGGGTGCCACGGCGAACACGACGTGATGGAGCAGAGGCGATTGATCGTCCGTCGTCATCGCATTTCCTTCAGTCGGCGATCACGGGTGCGCCGCTGCGTGCTGCCGCGCGAGTCGTTCGTCGTGAATCCGTACGAGTTCGCGGAACCCGAGCCGGTGATACTTCGGTATCGGCTGGATGCCCCACACGTCCTGTGCGGTGGCCTTGCCCTCCGCGCCCTCGGGCGGCCCGAGCGGCGGGTACGGGTACTTGCACTCCAAGGTGTCGTTCGAGTACCGAATCTTCAAGAGTTCACTGCAGATTTCGGTCAGGCTGAGCGTGGGGTAGCCGTAGTAGACCGCCATGAACGGCAGCGTGAACGCGCCCTCGATCACCAGCGCCACCAGGCACACCAAGACGGCCCGTTTGATCCATTTGTGCATTCGCGCGTAGTACGGCGTCGTGCCCGGCTCGAGCTTCTCGGAATCTGGAGTCTTGTCCTTTTCCTTGGTTGCTGACGGTTCGGTCATCGCAGTGCTCCTAAACCTAGTCGGTAAAGATTTCGCGGTTGACGGTGTGCAGATAGGGGATGGCCAGGAAGGGGGTGATGTAGAAGATGTCGTAGAGCCACCAGCCGACGACCGGGAACACGACGCCGGCGTACCGCACGTCGGCGTACATGGTCATGTTGAACACGTAGGCCGACCAGATCACCACGCCCATCCAGCAGGTGATGATCATCCACTGATGGCCCCACCGCTTCATCTGCAAAAACCCGATCGCCGCGGCCACTCGCATGGAGAACACCGTCAGGATCAGCCCCGCCACGTAAGCCTTTTCGCCCGGCCCGGCGGCGCCGCCGACCCACAGCTCGTTGTAGTGCCAGAAGTACCCCGCGTCGAACATGTTGCCCCACCCGACCATCAGCACCCGGTTGATCAACGTGTGGTTGGCGACTAAGTCGAGCGCCCAGCCCAGGCTGTTGAGCATTCCGTCGATCAGCACCAGATAGCCGATCAGTGTCACGATCATTGGCCGAACCGACAGCCCGGCGCGCAGGGCTTGACGCTGCAGCCAGACCCCACGCATGAAGATGGGGAATCCGATCAGCCCCGGAGCCCACATGCCCATTAGGGCCGCGCCGGCGATCATCCACTTGTCGGCGCGACGCTGTGCCTGGCGGGACTCGTCGTGGTGACGCTCCAGGCTGACCGAGCCGCCTGAAAGCCGGTTGAGCAGAGGAAGATTCACAGATCCCACCACCCGCGGGCAAACGACATATAGAGCTGGATTCCGAACATCACCGCCAAGTAGCCGTAGATCATTATCTGGAAGACGATGAGCGCCCTCTTGCGTTTCCGCTCTTTCAGATCCATGCCAACCGGCTCCTTTCTAAGTTTTCGCGGCGGCCAGGCTGGCCGCCGCCACTTCACGCAGACCGTCGGTGACCGCGCCGTCGGTGCTCAGCGGCGCGAGTATGCAGGCGTCTGCCGCATCCAATTCGGTTGCGCCGGCCGCGATCAGCTGCGCGGCCGTGACCAACACCCGAGTCGACGGCGGCTCGAAGTGAAAGGCTTCGTCTGCGGTGCGGATCGCGAGGGCGCAATCGACCAGTCGCCGCGCCGTCGCGACGGGAATTCCGGATTCGGCGGCAATCACCTCGGCCTCGCGGTCGGGCGGCAAATAATTCATCGCGAGCGTGACGAACCGCTGGCGGAACGACGGTTTGAGCTCCTTGAGCGAGCTGCGGTATGCGGGGTTGTACGAGCACACCAGCATGAAGCCGTCGGGCGCCTGCACCACCTCGCCGGCGCGGTCGAGGAACAGCGAGCGCCGGTGATCGGTGAGCGAATGCAGGATCGCCAACGAGTCGTGGCGGGCTTCGACGACCTCGTCGAGGTAGCAGATCGCGCCGGCCTTGACAGCCCGGGTCAACGGGCCGTCGGTCCACACCACGTCGCCGCCGGTCACCATGAAGCGCCCGACGAGATCGGAGCTGGTGAGATCGTCGTGGCAACTGATGGTGACGACGGGCCGCCCCAGCAGCAGGCCCATGTGCTCGACGAACCGGGTCTTGCCGCACCCGGTCGGACCGGTGAGCATCACGGGCAGGCGCCGCTGGAAGGCCTGCTCGAACAGCTCGACCTCGTTGCCGTTCGCGGAATAGGTATCGGTGGCGGCGTTCATGCGGCGACCAGTTCACGATGGACATGGGCCAGTACCCGCGGAAGCTCCTCGATGCGCCGAATCCGTTGGGACCGGCGAGGACCGAACACCTCCGGGAGGGGATCGACTCTGGTCGGTCCCACGCCCACGTAATACATCGACACCCCGGCTTCGCTGGCCTCCTCGACGGCGTGCGCGGCGTCCGCCCAGGCATAGCGGCCCTCGTAACCCTCGTCGGAGATCAGGCCGTCGCCGATCACGATCAGCAGGCGCCGTTCGGATGGCTGCGCCAGCAACCGGCTTGTCAAATGGCGAAGTGGCGCACCGAGTCTGGTGTATCCGCGGGCGGACAGCCCCAGCCCGCTTGGCGGTACAAACCGGCGGTCGTGGAAGTCCTTCAGGCGGCGCACTTCGACTCGATGACGGGTGTTGCCCGTGAACACGAAGACGCCATGACGCTCGCGCGCCAGCGTCATCGCCCGCGAAAGCGCATCGGCACAAGCCAATTCCAGCCGGAAGATTCGCCCGCCATGCACCCCGAGCGACGAACTGCCGTCGAGCAGCAATGCCGTGGTGACGTCGCGGCCGCTGGGCAGCAGGTCGCGGAATATCCTTGGCTCCTTGGCCTCGCCGGTCGTGAGATCGGCATAGTGGCGCACGTATTCGTCGACATCGAGGTCGGAGCCGTCTTCGAGGCGGTTCGTCATCGCGCGGTGGGTGTGTTCTTCGAACCACTTGCGGACGTCGACGGTCACGGGCGCCGGCCCGCGGACGCTGCGGGTGTCCGCGGTCTCGACGACGGCGACGTGGTCGCGCATGAATCGCTGCGTCCACGCGTTCCATTCGGGGTAGGGAATGCCGGGCCGGTGTTGCGGGGTGAGGTCGAGATCGTTGTCTTGCGGACGGCTCGGCGGAGGCAGGTTGGGGTTGCGGACGCCGCCGTCGCCGCCGACGGGGACCGAATACGGCCGCGGAACCCGTTGCTGCGTTGTCGTCCAGGGCATCCTGCCGAAACTGCGTCGCAACTTGTCGGTCCATCCCCGTGGCAGCGTGTAGGCCATCGGCAAGTCGCCCAGTAGCGGATGGGTCGTCAAGGCTCCACCCGTCGCGGCCAGTGCGACCGCGCGGTTGAGCATCTCCTCGGCGTTCATGTCGCCGGCGTCGGCGCGGACTTCGGGTAGTAACCGGCGCAGCTCGGGTAGCAGGCCGGGCCAACGCGCGCCTATCCAGCCGACGGCGACGCCCGCTTCGACGAGCGCGAGCGCCCGCAGTTCGCGTGCGGACAGCTCGTTCAGCCCGTATTCGGTGATGCGTTCCTTGGACGGCGAACATTGCAGCGCCACACCGCATGTCAGGGTCCTGCACGTCCAATCGGCCATGGCGGGGTAGGGGATATGGACGAAGGTCAGCCCAGCATTCAAACCGAAGCGGCGCCGCTCACCCGTGACGAGCCGGGCGCCTTCGCGGCGGCGGTCACTCAACGCCACCGCCGTCACGGCACAACGTCTTTCGAGCGCCATCGCATGGAGGTCGGACCCTTCAGCCATCGCGGGAGCCGCTCAAAACGTGCCGATGTTGGAGAACAACCAATACCAAAACCAGATGATCAGGCCCGTGCCGCCCCAAGCGGCGACGTAGCGAAGGATTTCCCAGAGATAGCCCACGATCCGACCTCCTGATCATCGAATTCAGCTGTGGTTGCCGCGTATCAGTCGGTGAAGAGTTCACGGTTGACGGTGTGCAGATACGGGATGGCGAGGAACGGGGTGATGTAGAAGATGTCGTAGAGCCACCACCCGACGACCGGCAGCACGACACCGGCGAAGCGCACGTCGGCGAACATCGTCATGTTGAAGACATAGCCGATCCAGATGACCACCCCCATCCAGCAGGTGACGACCATCCACTGGTGGCCCCACCGCTTCATCTGCAGGAAGCCGATGGCCGCGGCGATGCGCATCGTGAAGACGGTCAGGATTAGCCCTACCTCCCAGGCTTTTTCGCCGGGGCCCGCCGCGCCGCCGATCCACAACTCGTTGTAGTGCCAGAAGTAGCCGGCATCGAACATGTTGCCCCAGCCGTTCAGCAGGACGCGGGCGAGCAGGGTGTGGTTGGCCACCAGGTCGAGCTCCCACCCGACGGCGTTGATCGCCGCGTCGATGATGACCAGGTAGCCAAGCAACGTAACGAGCATCGGACGAACCGAGAGCCCGTCCCGTTGCGCCCGACGCAACAACCGGACCCCCCAGAGGAATAGCGGAAGCCCAAAGACGCCTAGGGCCGCGCTGCCGATCAGCAGGCTGCCGGAGATGAGCCACCTGTCGGCTCGGCGCTGCGCGAGCTGCGATTGCTCCGCGTGCTCGTCGAACGTCGGCCCCGATGGGGCGGCGGCGCGCTGGTGCAGCTTCGGCAGATTCACGAACCCTCCCCGTTAATCGACGCCGATTGAGCGGTGGGTGCACTATAACAGGCTGACTTTAGTCAGCAACAGAGGTTGATGGGATCGCCAGGGGTTGGTGTGCATGCCCGAGCAGCCGCGATGCGACATTGATATCCGGAGGTCCGGCTGGGATCACCGAACCGCTTCCGCGACTATCCACTGACAGCAGTCAGGACGTTTGCCATTGACACGGCGTCGGCGAAACGCCTACGCTCAGCGAGCGCTCAGCCTCTCAGGCCAAAGGAGTTGCAATGACGCCCGAATCGTCTGCGGAGCGGAAGTATCGCGTAATCCAGTGGGGCATAGGTAATGTCGGGACGGTCGCGCTCCGTCATTTTGCCCACAATCCCGCCTTCGAGGTGGTGGGGGTGCTCTGCAACCGCGCGGAGAAGGTCGGCAAGGACGCCGGCGAGCTCGTCGGTGTCGCGCCGATCGGGGTGCTAGCCACCACCGACAAGTCGGCGATTGAAGCGATTGACGCCGATTGTGTTTTCTACGCGCCGCTGTGGTCTGATCCCGACGAGGTCTGCCGCCTGCTGCGTTCGGGCAAGAATGTCGTTGCGTCGGGCGGCGCGTGGTGGTTTCGCACCGAGCACAGTCAGGCCGATATCGACAAGATCGACGCAGCGTGCCACGAGGGCGGGACGTCATTCCACGCGGGCGGTGTCAACCCGGGGTTCGCCGGAGACCTGCTCGTCCTGACGCTGGCCCGCATCGTGAGCCGGATCGACGCCATCCACATCTACGAGGTGGTGAATTTCGGCAAGGACACCTTGAAGTACCTGCACGAGATGGGGATGGGGAACACTCCCGAAGAGTTCCGGGCCGGGCCGAATCTGCTGGGCAACGCCTGGCCGCTGTTCGCCCAGTCGATGGCCATGGTGGTCGACGGCCTCGGGATGACCGTCGACAGGTACACAACCGAGGTCGAACTGGGAACAGCCACCCGGGACATCCCGTACGAAGGGGGACCGACGAGCGACATGCCCGGCTTCAAGGGCTCGATCAGGAAGGGCACGGTCGCCTCCCAGCATCACAAGTGGACGACGTGGGTCGACGGTAAGCCGCTCATCACCTTCCACGAGATGTACACAATGGACGAATACGATGCCATTGAGCCGCAGCCGGATTGGGGCGGACACTATCATTACCGCATCGTGATCGAGGGCGACGAACCCACCGAGCTGATCCTGCAGGCGCCGGCGGATCCACGGGGTAACTACCCCAAGCCGGGCTACACCTGGACCGCAATGGGCCCGGCGAATACGGTTCCGGCCGTGTGCGAGGCCGCGCCGGGGTTCCTCACCCATAAGGAGCTCGGCCTGGTGCCGTTGCGCGGGCTGGTGCGCTCGTAGCGACGGGCGTTGCGGCGCAGGCGTTTCGCCGCACGGTTCAAGGCTGCAAGCTTCGCAGCATCCTCGCCACGTAGTCCTCCAGTAGATCGTGACCGGTGGGCCAGTGGTTCGTGGTGATCAAGAGAGAGTAGAGACCCAGCAGGAAGAACACCGCGCTGTTCATGGGATTGACTTGCGGATCCGTCTCTCCGCGCTCTTGGGCAAGCGCGATTTCCTGGGCGACCAAGACCACCAAAGGGTGGTCCCTGCCGTCTTCGGTGGGCGGACGAGTTTGCGAGAAGTGCAGCGCGAGAAAGTCATTGAACAGGTGATAGCCCAGCCGGCGTTCCAATCCGATCACCAGGCGGACGGCCTCGTTGAGGGCGGAGCCAAGATCATGCTTGGACTTCAGGAATTGAGCGAATTGCTTGGCGATGCGCTCCTCTTCGCGACGCTCCAACTCCAGCAGCACATGCTCTTTGGTGGGGAAGTGAAAGAAGAAGGTGCCGTGGGCGACTCCCGCGGCGGCCACGATGGCGCTCACGTCCGCTTCGGCCATCCCGGCGCGCGCGAACTCCGCGATCGCGGCGCCCATCAGGCGCTCCCGCGTCTGCAGGCGCTTGGCTTCTCGCGCAGACACCCGGTCCGTCACAGCCATTTCTTTCCTCACGGTTGACCCGACTCATACCAGAGCATCGCGGCTAACAGATCATTATGCCGTGTTCTTGCCAAAAAGGCTTGCACAACTTGATCACTATCGCGGAGTCGGCGCCGACACGGATGACGATCCCACAAATTCGTTGACTGTAGTCAGCAAGAGTCATAGATTGAACGGCGCACCTACGCACGATCCCGAAGGAGCCCGGCATGGCATTGGAGCAATTCCGGCTGGACGGACAGGTCGCGATCGTCACGGGTGCCGGGAAAGGTGTCGGGGCGGGCATCGCCCGGGTGCTGGCGGAGGCCGGGGCCACGGTTGTGGGGACCGCGCGCACCGAAGCGGATATCGTTGGCACGATTGAGGGTATTGAGGCCGCGGGCGGCAAGGGCCTGGCGCTCGTCGCGGACGCGATGAGTCGTCCCGACGGGCAACGCGTCGTGGACACGGCCATGGAGCGCTTGGGCCGCATCGATATTCTCGTCAACAATGTCGGCGGGTCTACCTACGCGCGTTTTCTGGACATCACCGACGAGGATTTCCGGCACACGTTTGACTGGTGTGTGACCTCCGCGTTCATCATGAGTCAGCTCGCGGCCCCGCACATGCTCAGTGCCGGGCACGGTTCCATCATCAACATCTCGTCGGGCTCGGCGCGGTTCGGCATTCGGGCGTTGACCGCGTACTGCGTCGCGAAGGGTGGTCTCGAGGCCCTGACGCGCGCCATGGCGCAGGAACTCGCGCCGAAAATTCGCGTCAATGCCATTGCCCTGGGTTCGTTCGCCACAGATGGCCTGCGGGGGAGTCTGGATTTGATGCCCGGGTCGCTGGAGAAGATGCAAGAGGCCACGCCGCTGCATCGGCTGGGCGACGTCGAGGACCTCGGACGGCTAGCGGTCTATCTCTGCACTCGCGACTGCTATGCGACCAACGCGACCTTCCATGTCGACGGCGGCATCGACTCGAACAATTCGCCGCTGCCGATACCGGACTACTGACCCGGGCCGCGATTCAACGCGTCATGATGGGTCTTCACCCACCAATGAAGATGAGGTCACCGTGCGCAGAGTCATCCAATTCTCGACCGGCAACGTCGGGCGGCATTCGTTGCGGGCGATCATCGGCCGGCCAGATTTGGAATTGGTCGGCGTGCACGCCGCCAGCGCTGACAAGATCGGCCGGGATGCAGCGCAGCTGTGCGGACTGGACCAACCGACCGGCATCGTCGCCACCGACGACGTCGACGCCCTGGTCGGCCTCGGCGCCGACTGCGTGGTCTACACATCGCAAGGTGAGACCCGGCCGATGGAGGCCATCGAACAGATGGCGAAATTCCTTGCGGCGGGGACCAACGTCGTCGGTACGTCGATGGTGTGGCTTGTCGCGCCCCACCACGCCGACGACTGGTTGCGAGTGCCCCTGGAGCGCGCCTGCGCGGAGGGCAACTCGTCGTTGTATGTCAACGGCATCGACCCCGGCTTCTCGGGCGACACACTGGTGCACTCCGCGGTCAGCCTGACCACCCGCGTCTCGTCGATCACCGTGCAGGAGATCTTCGACTACGGAAACTACGATGATGCCGAGTTCACAGGTGCCGCAATGGGTTTCGGAACCACCGCGGACGACGATTCGCCGATGATGTTCCTGCCCGGGGTGATCGTGTCGATGTGGGGTGGTCAGGTGCGCAGCTTGGCGGACAATCTCGACATCAAACTCGACGACGTGCGCCAGCGCTGCGAACCTTGGTATACGCCCGAGCGCATCGACTGCACGATGATGACGGTCGAGCCCGGCCAGATGGCCGCGGTTCGGTTCGCCACCGAGGGCGTGCGCGACGGGGAGCCGGTGATCACCCTCGAGCACGTGACAAGGCTTACCTCGGCCGCAGCGCCCGACTGGGAGTTCCCCCCGGAGGGCCACACCGGTGTGCACCGCGTCGTCGTAGCGGGTGAACCGCGGGTGGAGATAAACACTCACGTTTCCCATCCCGTCCTTGATGCCACTGAAGCGGGCTGCATTTCAACGGCGGGCCGGGCGGTCAACGCGATCGATTGGGTATGCTGCGCGCCCCAAGGCCTGGTCGCAGTGGAGGACATCCCGCTATCCGCGACGATGCGCGGCGTGATGTGGAACGAGCACTAGGCGCATGGCGGAATCGAAGCGGGGCCGCGTCGCCGGTAAACGCATCCTGATCACCGGGGCGGCCCGCGGCTTGGGGCGCAGCCATGCGCTGCGGCTCGCCGAGGAGGGCGCCGACCTCATCCTGATGGACATCTGCCAGTCCCTGCCGCAGATCGAGTACCCCTTGGCCGGCACGGAAGACCTCGACGAAACGGTACGGCTGGTCAACGAAATCGGCTGTCGCTGTGTGAGTTATGTTGTCGACGTCCGCGACGAAGAGCGGCTGCGCGCGGCTGTCGACGACGCGGTCGGCGAACTGGGGGGACTGGACGGCGCGGTGGCCAACGCCGGCGTGCTCACGGTCGCGTCATGGGACAGGACCACTGCCGATCAGTGGCGCACGGTGGTCGACGTGAACCTCATCGGGGTGTGGAACACCTGCGCGGCGGCGATACCGCACCTGCTCGAACAAGGGGGAGGCAGCCTGGTCAACGTCAGCTCCGCCGGCGCCGTCAAGGGCTTTCCGCTGCAGGCGCCCTACACAGCGGCGAAGTACGGCGTCGTCGGCCTGACACTCGCGTTGGCCAACGAACTTGCCGCGCAGAACGTTCGCGTCAACACCGTGCTTCCGACCGGCGTCCCCACCGGGATGGTCCCGCCGTCGTTCGGGCCCCTCCTGGGCGAGCGACGGTCCGACCTGATCCCCATCTTCGTCAACGCGATGCCCACGCCGGCTGTCGAGCCCGCCGACGTCAGCAACGCGGTGCTGTTCCTGCTATCGGACGAGGCGAGATACGTGACGGGGCTACAGTTCAAGGTCGACGCCGGGGTGACCATCAACTAGATCGCTCACAAACGCCAGCTGCTGGGCTCCGAGACGCGCCAGGGAGCGACGGCCGGCAGCGGCTTTGCCTCGGCGATCGATATCGCGTCAAGAACCAGGGCAACGTAGCGTCGCCAGCCATCGCTGCCCGGATCCATCGTCGGCAGCACGGAATACAGCATCGCGATCAGGCGCGGAAGATCGTCAGCGACCAGGTCGGCGCGCACCAGCCCGGCCCGCTGGCCCCGCCGAACAAGCTCGTGCAGGGCCTGGTTCAGCGAGTCGGAGATGTCCGCGGTCAGCGATCCGGCCCGGTGCACGGCGGTCAGCAGGTGACGTTCGCGTGCGCCGAGTCCTATTGCCGCCCCGATCAATTCGTTCAGGCCACGCAGCGGGTCGTCCGCGCGCCGCGCCTGCTCGATCGCCGGCATCAGATCCTCGGCGATGCTCTGATCCAGGGCCGCGCGGACCAGGTCGGCCTTGGCCGGGAACCTGCGGTACAGCGTCCGCTCGCCGACACCCGCGCGCCGGGCGACCGCTTCGATGGGCGCATCCGGTCCGAGCTCGCCGTAGACGGCCCGCGCGGCGCGCAGGATGCGCTCGGCGTTGCGGGCGGCGTCCGCTCGCAGCGGCCGGTCCTCGATGGCGGTCACCAAGACAGCTTAACTGACAGTTGACTGCCAATTGCCGGAGTTCTACGCTCATGCAATTGACAGCTATCTGCCACTTAATGGGAAGCGCCGGTGACGCCAACAACTTCCGCCTCGTGCTCCGATACCGAAGTCCCCGTGCTTCCGGTGCCGCGGGCGGCGCACTGCCCGCTCAAGCCGCCCGCCGAATTCGCGAGTTGGCGGGAGGAGCCGGGGTTGCGCCGGGCGATGTACCACGGACATCCGGCCTGGGTGGTGAGCCGCTACGCGGACATCAGGGCGGCGCTGGTGGATCCGCGCCTGTCCGCGAAGACCATTCCGGACGCGATCATGCCGACCGACGCCGACAACAACATCCCCGTGATGTTCGCGCGGACAGACGATCCCGAGCACCAGCGGTTGCGGCGCATGATGACCAGCAACTTCACCTTCAGGCGTTGCGAAGCGATGCGCCCGCAGATCCAGGAAATAGTCGATCATTATCTCGGCGAGATGATCGGCCACGGGCCACCGGCCGACCTGGTGCGCAGCTTTGGCCTGCCGGTGCCGTCGCTGGTGATCGCGCTGCTGCTGGGGGTGCCGCCCGAAGATCTCGGGCTCTTCCAGCGGCATACCACCACCGGGTTGGACCAGAAGTCCTCCGACGCGGAGAAGGCGCAGGCGTTCGGTGCCATGTACGCCTATATCGAGGAGTTGGTGGGGCGCAAGGAGC
Source organism: Mycobacterium sp. IS-836 (assembly GCF_001954275.1). GTDB lineage: Bacteria > Actinomycetota > Actinomycetes > Mycobacteriales > Mycobacteriaceae > Mycobacterium. Next base: position 79,472 of record NZ_MBEU01000075.1, read on the forward strand.
GCGAACCAGGCGACGACCTGATCAGCCGGCTCGTCATTGAATACGTGGCCACCAATCGGCTCGATCATGCGACCGCCGCCATGAACAGCGTGATCATGATGCAGGCGGGCCACGAAACCACAGCCAACATGATTTCGCTGGGAACCGTTGCGCTGCTGCAACATCCCGATGTCTACGCCAGGCTCGGTCAAACCGACGACCGGGCCGCCGTCGCCAACATCGTCGAGGAGCTGATGCGTTACCTCACCATCGTGCACAGCCAGGTCGATCGCGTGGCGACCGAAGACCTCACGATCGGCGGGCAGCTGGTCCGCGCCGGGGAATACGTGGTGATGAACCTGCCCGCCGGAAACTGGGATGCCGCCTTCGTGGACGATCCGGAGACCTTCGATGTCGATCGAAACACCCGCGGACACTTGGGGTTCGGCTACGGCGTGCACCAGTGCATCGGCCAGAACCTCGCCCGAGTCGAGATGCAGGTCGCGTTCGCGACACTGGCGCGCCGGTTGCCGTCGCTGAAGTTGGCCGTACCGCCGGACGAGCTGAGGTTCAAGGACGCCGACATCTACGGGATGAAAGAGTTGCCGGTCACTTGGTGACCAACCCGGTGCAATTCGACGACCGGGTCGCGGTGATCACCGGCGCCGGCGGGGGATTGGGCAAGGAATATGCCCTGCTCCTCGCCTCGCGCGGCGCGCGCATCGTGGTCAACGACACGGGCGGCTCGGTGACGGGCGACGGTTCGGATGGCGGCGCGGCCGACGCGGTCGCGGAGGAGGTCCGCCAAGCCGGGGGCGAGGCCGTCCCCGATACCCACAGCGTGACGACTCCTGAGGGCGGAAAGGCGATCGTGGACACCGCCATTCGCGCTTGGGGCCGGGTGGACATCGTGATCAACAACGCCGGGATCGTGCGCGACGCGCCGTTCGAGGACATGACCGCCGACCTGCTCGAGCCCCTGCTGGACGTGCACTTGAAGGGCGCGTTCCACGTGACTCGGCCGGCCTGGAAAGTCATGCGTGAGCAACGCTACGGCAGGGTGGTCAACACCTGCTCGGCCGCCGGAATCCTTGGGGCCGAACGCATGAGCAACTACGGCGCGGCCAAGACGGGTTTGATCGGCCTCACCCGCGTCCTGGCGGCCGAGGGGGCCGATCACGACATCAAGGTGAACGCTGTCGCCCCGATCGCCTACACCCGAATGCTGGCGCACTCCGTCGACGGCGCGGGTCTGCAGGGGGACGCATCAGCGCAAGCGGTACTGGACGACCTTGTGGGCCAGTACCTTCGGAAGCTCGACCCGGCGCTGGTGGCTCCCGTGGTGGCCTTCCTGGCACACCACGATTGCCCCGTTTCCGGGGAGATCTACACCGTCGGCGCCGGACACGTCGCGCGCTTCTTCATCGGGAGGACAACGGGTTTCTACAGGCCCGCGTTGTCCATCGAGGATGTGCGCGATCATCTCGGCGAGATCCGGGACGAAACCGGTTACACCGTGCCCGGCGGTCCGGCCGACGAAATGAGCCAGCTCTTCGCGACGATCACCTAGCGCGGCTCAGCAGCTGAACGCAACGCCGACGCCGTCGGGCGCCGGCACCGACCGCAGGCAACCGAATGGCTGGACGCCGGCGGCGGCGAACCGTACCGCCGACTGGTGGGCGTAGTTCACGCAGAACAGTCCGGTTTCGTCGGCGCGACAGCGATTGTCGTCGTACGACAGCGAGTCCCCGTTCGCCAACTCGGGTCCATTGCCGTTGACGAATGGACCCGGGTCGGCACGGGCCGACCCGATCTGCAGTTTCGTGCCGTCGAAGTCGACCCAGCCGCCCTTCCATTCGCCGTAGGCGGTCTCGGGCCGGGGCGGGGGATTGGCGAGGTCGACCAGACAGGCCAGCGCGTTGCCGGTGTGCTTGGAGTCCGTCATGCACACGACTTTGCCGGTCGCGGCGGTGAAGGCGATGTCGTTACCCAACGGCGTGGCGACCCCGTCGCGCGTCACGGTGTGATAGCGACCGGGATCGGCGGGATGACCGGCCTCGATCCACGCAATGACGTCCGGCATCGCCGCCCCGGCGGCGGGCGCCGTCGACGGCGCGGGAGGTTTGCTCGACGAGGGCCCGGCGGCTGTCGGCGAGAAGCCCGATACCGCTGTGGTGTTGGGGGGCTGCGTCTGCCCCGAGTGGCTGCTGCCGGCGTGGGAGCATCCAGCGATCAGCAGCGACAGGGCGATCAGCGCGGTGATCCGCATTCCGTCAGGCTAGCCGCCACGCACCGGATTTAGGTGCTCCGCCCGCCCTACGTACGTAGTGTCGGCTACCGTCGGGTTATGCATCAGCGCAGCATCCGCGCACGCACCGCCGCCGGCATCGTTGAAGGCTTCACCCGCGACGGCGTGCACCGCTGGCGATCCATCCCGTACGCTCGCCCCCCGGTGGGCAGGCTGCGCTTTCGGGCGCCGCAGCCGGCCCAGCCCTGGTCGGGTGTGCGGCATTGTCACGGCTTCGCCAACTGCGCGCCCCAACAGCGTCGCTACACGATGCTGGGGGTTGGCAAGTACCAGCCGATGAGCGAGGACTGCCTCACCCTCAATGTCGTCGCACCCGAATCCGGCCCCGAATCCGCCGAACGGCTGCCGGTGATGGTCTTCTTTCATGGCGGCGGGTACATCATGGGCAGCTCCGCGACCCCGCTGTACGACGGTGCCGCGCTGGCTCGACGCGGTTGCGTCTACGTTTCGGTCAACTATCGGCTGGGCGCGCTGGGCTGTCTGGATTTGTCGTCGCTGTCGACACCGGACGTCACCATCGACAGCAACTTGTATCTGCGCGATCTGGTGCTGGCCCTGCAGTGGGTCCACGACAACATCGCGGAGTTCGGCGGCGACCCGGACAATGTCACCATCTTCGGTGAAAGCGCGGGCGCCTGCATCACCGCCACGCTGTTGGCGGTGCCCGCCGCCGAAGGCCTGTTCGCCCGGGCGATCTCGGAGAGCCCGGCGTCGGGCCTGGTGCGGTCGAAGGAGATTGCCGACGAGTTCGCCATCCGGTTCGCCAACCTCCTCGGGACCCGTACCCAAGACGCCGCCAACGCGCTGATGCAGGCCTCCGCGGCCCAACTGGTCGACACGCAGGACCGGCTGATCGACCAGGGTATGCAAAAACGGCTGGGAGCCTTTCCGATTGGGCCGGTCATCGGCGACGACTGCCTGCCCGTCGACCCCGTCGAGGCGATGCGCACCGGCCGGGCCCACCGAGTCCCGCTAATCGTCGGCACCAACGCCGAAGAGGGCCGGTTGTTCACCCGCTTCCTGCGGATGCTGCCGACGAACGAAACGATGATCGAAGAGCTGCTGGCCGACACCGAACCGGCTGCCCGCGAACGCATTACCGCCGCCTACCCGGACTACCCGTCGCCCTCGGCGTGCGTGCAGCTCGGCGGCGACTTCGCGTTCAGCTCGGCGGCCTGGCAGATCGCCGAGGCCCACGGCGGCCACGCGCCCACCTATCTGTACCGGTACGACTACGCCCCGCGGACATTGCGGTGGTCGGGCTTGGGAGCCACCCACGCCACCGAATTGCTGGCCGTCTTCGACTTCTATCGCACCAGGTTCGGTGCGTTACTGACCGCCGCGGCCGATCAGCGCGCCGCGCTGCGAGTGAGCAACCAGGTGCAGCGGCGTTGGCACAGCTTCAGCCGCACCGGGGTGCCGGGCGACGACTGGCCCGCCTACACCTCCGAGGACCGTGCCGTCATGGTCTTCGACCGCAAGAGCCGCATCGAGTTCGACCCGCACCCGCAGCGCCGGATGGCATGGGACGGCTTCTCTTTGGCGCAGTGAACTGGCACGCTGACCCCCATGCACGCCGACACCGAACGAGTCATCGAACGCCCCGCTGACCTCAGCGCCTCCTGGCTGACCGCTGCCATCGGCGCCGGGAGTGTCGCCGGTTTCGCCGTCGAGCGCATCGGTACCGGCCAGATGAGCGAGTGCTACCGCGTCCGGCTCGACTACGCCGCCGACTCGCCCGGACCGGACTCGGTCGTGCTGAAGGTCGCGGCAACCGATCCGGTGAGCCGGCAGACCGGCCTGGCGCTGGGCCTCTACGAGCGCGAAGTCCGGTTCTACGGCGACATAGCGCCGCGGCTCGGCGGGCCGATCGCGCCGTGCTACCACGCCGCGATCGACACCGCGACCGGAGCTTTCGACCTGCTTCTCGGCGATGCCGGGCCGGCGGTCGTCGGCGACGAAATCGCCGGCGCCACAACCGAACAGGCTACCCTGGCCGTCGCCGAACTGGGACGGCTGCACGGCCCACTGCTCGGCGACACGTCACTGGCCGAAGCGCCCTGGCTCAACCGGGACGCGCCGCTCAACCAGGCGATGATCGCCCAGCTCTACGCCGGATTCATCGAGCGCTACGGCGACCGGATCGCCGCGGAGCACCGCGCGGTGTGCGAACACCTGATCGCCGCCTTCGACGGGTACCTGGCACAGGAATCCGAACCGAACCGAATTCAGGGCCTGGTGCACGGTGACTATCGGCTGGACAACATGCTGTTCGGTACCGCCGACGCCGACCGCCCGCTGACTGTCGTGGATTGGCAGACCGTGTCCTGGGGTCCGGCACTGACCGACCTGGCGTACTTCCTCGGTTGTGCGCTGTCGACCGGCGATCGCCGCGACGGGTACGACGCGTTGCTGCGCGCCTACCACGATGCGCTGGGACCGGCGGCGCCCCTCACCGTCGACGACGTCGCCGAAGGTGTGCGCCGGCAAAGCTTTTTCGGCGTCATGATGGCCATCGTCTCGTCCATGCTGGTGGAACGCACCGAACGTGGTGACCGGATGTTCATGACGATGCTGGAACGGCACTGTGACCATGTGCTCGACACCGACGCGTTGGCGACGCTGCCCAAAGCCGCGGTGCCGGAGCCGCTGCGCCCCTCGGCGGACGACGAGCTCGCACACCCGCCGACCGACGAGCCGCTGTGGAGCGAGAGCTGGTATGCCGACTTCGCCGATGCGGCACAGGGATTGGGCGGTTGGTTCCGCATCGGCCTGGTGGCCAACCAGCGGACGGCATGGGTTCATGCACTGCTGTGCGGGCCCGAGATACCGACGGTCGCCGTGGACACGCAAGTCCCGCTGCCGGCGGACCCGTGGCTGCTGAACACCGACGCCTTCGAGGTCCGCCACTGCGCGGCCGCGCCCTTGCAGACCTACAGCGTCGACGTCCGGGCCCGGGCCGAGGCCTACGACGACCCGGCGGCCTTGTTGCGCGGCGAGCCCGGAACTCCCGTCGACATGACGATGCATTTGGTGTGGGCCACCGACGGCACCCCGTACACCTACCGGCTCACGACGCGGTACGAGATCCCATGCACCGTCTCGGGCACCGTCACGGTCAACGACATCAGCTACCGCGTCGACTCCGTCCCGGGGCAGCGCGACCACTCGTGGGGCGTGCGCGACTGGTGGAGCATGGATTGGATATGGAGCGCGCTGCATCTCGACGACGGCACGCACCTGCACGGCGTGAACATCCGGATTCCCGGCGCACCCGCTTTCAGCATCGGCTACGTTCAGGGCGCGGACGGCAAGGTGAGCGAGCTGCAGACCGTCGGCTCTCGGGAACCGTTCGGCGCCAACGGGTTACCGCTGAACGCGACGCTGACCCTCGATCCGGGCGGCATCACCGCGGACATCGACGTGCGCGGCCACGCGCCGGTACGCCTGGTCGCCGCCGACGGGCGGGTGAGCCACTTCCCGCGCGCCTGGGCCGCCGTCAGCACACCGGACGGCCGCACCGGCGTTGGTTGGGTGGAATGGAACCGCAACCTCGGCGATCCGACATAACCCCGGCCCCCGATGCCGCGCCGTCACCCATTGTGGTGATGGGTGTGTCCGGTTCCGGCAAGTCGACGGTGGGTTCCGCGCTCGCACAACGCCTGCGGGTTCCTTTCGTGGATGCCGACACCGTGCACCCAAAGGCCAACGTGGTCAAAATGACCGCCGGCGAACCGCTCACCGACGACGATCGCTATCCGTGGCTGGAGCGGGTGGGTCAGTGGCTGGCCGGCCACCGCGACGGCGGGGTGGTGAGCTGCTCGGCGCTCAAACGCCGATACCGCGACCGATTGCGCGCGCACTGCCCAGGCGTCGAATTCCTGCACCTGAACGGTTCACCGGAAGTGGTCAACCGCCGGATGTCGGCCAGGACCGGCCATTTCATGCCGCCGGCATTGCTGCGGTCGCAATTCGACATCCTGGAACCCCTCGGCGCCGACGAGCGTGGCGTCACCGTCGACATCGAACACGGCGTCGGCACCATCGTCGACGCCTTCTTGAAAAGCTGGGCGCCACAGTGGAACTCGGGCGGATAGACCTCATGTACCAATCCGTGGTCGGGCTCGTCGTCCTGTTGCACTTCGCCTTCATCGGTTACGTCGTCGTCGGCGGTTTCCTCGCGCTTCGCTGGCCGCGCACGATCTGGCTGCACGCCGCGGCGGTGATTTGGGGCATAGCCATTGCCGCCCAACGCGTCGACTGCCCGTTGACCTGGCTCGAACGCTGGGCCCGCGCCCGCGCCGGAATGGGGCCGCTGCCGGCGGACGGATTCATCGCCCACTACATCACCGGGGTGATCTACCCGGCGGGTTGGGTGGTCGGCGTCCAGCTCGCCTCGTTCGCGGTCGTCGCGGTGTCATGGGCGCTGTACGCCCGACACCGCGCCAAGCAGCGTCGAGCCAACCGGTCCCAGAACGACCGTGCGGCTACCAGGGACGCCGGCGACGGGTCCTGACCCCGCCGCCGACTCGGTCACGCGCGGTGTCGGCCAATTCACTGCCCTGTTGGCGGGCGGCCTCGGCGAGCTCCACGCCGCGCGCCCGAGCCGTATCGGCGAGCTCCACGCCGCGCGCTCGCGCCGTATCGGCGAGCTTCTCACCACGCTTGCGCGCCTTCTTTGCCAGCGGCCCGCTCTTTTCGGCCGCCGTACTTGCGAGTTCCTCGCCGCGTTTGCGTGCCCTCTTCGCCAGTGGCGCGCCTCTCTCGGCGGCGGTGCTGGCAAGCTCGCGCCCGCGCTCGAGTGCGGCCTCGGCGTAGGGCGCGCTTCGCTCGGCGGCGGTACTCGCCAGTTCGCGGCCACGTTCGAGTGCGGCCTCGGCGTAAGGCGCGCTTCGCTCGGCGGCCGTGGTCGCCAGCTCGCGCCCGCGCTCGGCTCCGAGCTGCAGGCCGTGGACGATTTTCTCGCCGAGTTCGCCGAAGTCGGCGTCGAGCGTGTCCTGCGAGCCCGGCAGCGCCGATGACACCCGCTCGGACAGGCGGGCGGCCGCGTGGCGCCCGCGCCATCCCAGCGACGGCTTGCCGGCGGTGTCCGCGGACGCGATCACCAGCCCGCCCACCAGGCTCAGATCTTTCAGGAATGCTTGGCGCAACTCGGCTTTGCGCTGCGGGTCGTTCTCGGTCCAGAACATGTGCGTGCCGAGGTTGGCCGGTAGCACTGTCAACGCCAGGGCGGCCGACGCGACGCGTGGCAGCTTGCCGGTGGCGAGCAGCAGGCCGCCCCCGATCTGGACGGCCGCGGTGATTTGCGCGAACGTCTGGGGGTCGCTGGGAATCTTGCTGCCCACCGGATCTGGCAGCGACTGCAGGCCGTCTACCGCGGGGGCCGCGGCTTCCGCCGCCGACTTGGGGTTGAGCAGCGATTCGACGCCTTGGCCGATAAACGCAACGGACAAGAGGGGTCGTGCGATTCTGCGGATCAACATGGCAGGTGGGTTACCCGACGCTTCGGCAAACAAACCGACGCCGCATCGCCCCAGCTGTCGGCGGTCGTGCCGGTGCGAAGCCCGGCGGCGATACGCTGGATCGCGTGCGAGCGTTGATCATCGTCGACGTGCAAAACGACTTCTGCGCGGGCGGCTCGCTGGCCGTAGCGGGCGGCGCGGCCCTGGCCACAGCCATCAACGACTATCTGGCGGGCCGGCCGGGCTACCAGCACGTCGTGGCCACCCAGGACTTTCACATCGACCCGGGCGACCACTTTTCCGACGAGCCGGATTTTTCGACCTCGTGGCCGCCGCACTGCGTCGCGGGCAGCTTCGGTGCCGATTTTCATCCTGACCTCGACACCGGTCCGATAGAGGCGGTCTTCCGTAAAGGCGCCCACGCCGCCGCGTACAGCGGCTTCGAGGGGGTCGACGAGAGCGGGACACCGCTACTCGACTGGTTGCGACAGCACGATGTCGACGAGGTCGACGTGGTCGGAATCGCCACCGATCACTGCGTCCGGCGCACCGCCGAAGACGCTGCCCGTGCTGATCTGACCACCCGCGTCATCGTGGACCTCACCGCGGCCGTGGCGCCCGATTCGGCCGCGACGGCCCTGGCCGAGATGCGATCCGCCAACATCGAGTTGGTGCAGAGCCGCTGATGGTGGTGCCACTGGACCGGGAGCGTCTGCTTGCCGCGGTGGAGCGCTCGCCGCAGGCGGTCGCCGCTCATGACCGCGACGGCTGGGTGGGCGTGTTCACCGCCGACGCACGGGTTGAGGACCCGGTCGGCTCGCGGCCGCATGTGGGGCGCGAGCAGATTTGTCGCTTCTACGACACCTTCGTCGGGCCGCGTGACATCGCCTTTCATCGCGATCTCGACATCGTCTTCGGCACCACCGTGCTGCGTGACCTCGAGCTCGAGGTGTCGATGGGTCCGGCCGTGACGATGTACATCCCCGCCGTCTTGCGCTATGACCTCCGAGAAGCCAACGGCCAGTGGCAGATTGGCGAGCTGCGGGCCTACTGGGAATTGCCCGCGATGATGCTGCAGTTCCTGCGGCGCGGATCCCGAGCCGTGACGCCCGCCCTGCAGCTGTCACGGGGCCTGGTTGCCAATCAGGGGTGGCGGGGGACCGCGGGCTTCATGGCCGGCTTTCGGCGGGTCGGGGCGCGGCACAAGAGAATGGCGGAGGCTTTCCTCGGCGCCGTCGCACGCAAAGACTTGTCCGCCGCTTTGTGCTCACTATCATCCAGTGCCGCAATAACTTTGGGCGACGACGATCCGCGTGACCCCGCCGAACTCGTCGAGCAACTCGCCGGGGCCAGCTGGAGCAAGGTGATCGGCGCGGGTACGACGGTCGCGGTCTCGGTCAACTCGGATCATGGGCGCGGCATCGTGTTCGCCGATGTGGTCCGGCGGGCCGACACGATCGACCGGATCCGGTATTTCCCCTCCTGACCTCGCTCCCTGCCCGACGTAGCTCAGTGGGCGACCATCAGCGCCAGCGCCGCGGCCGACAGGCACAAGAAGGCACCGGGAAACGCGATGTTGTAGAGGATGCGGGCCCGCAGGTGCGTGATCACCGCACCGACAAAGAACAGGACCAGACCGACGGCGGCCGCAATTCCCAAGGCCCGCAGCCCCAGGAGCCCGACGATCAGCCCGGCGGCGCCGGCCAGCTTCGCCGCGCCTAGCGCCGGCAGCCAGGACCGTGGCACCCCGACCTCGGCCGAGTTTGCTAGCACGAATTTGGCGGGAACGAGGTCTGCGACGGCAATGGCCGCGGTGACGACCGCGGTGGTCACAGTTACCGCGATGAATGTCGTGTTCATTGGTCAATCCTGGTGGGGCGCACAATCGGTAGGGTCATGGTGCTGGGTCTCCTTTGCGACAGAGGGTTCGATGGATGTGGTCATCTGCTTGACGACTCCCATGCGGAAAAGGTGACCTTTTGAGCGCTCCGGAAAGGATCGAGGATCTCGCGCAACGGTTCGACGCGGATCGCCGGCATCTGAGGTCGGTCGCGTTTCAGCTGCTCGGCTCGGCCGCCGACGCCGACGACGCGGTGCAGTCGGCCTGGCTCAAAGCGAGTCGCTCGGATTTCGGCGCCGTCCAGAACCTCACCGGCTGGTTCACGACGATCACCGCGCATGAGGCGCTCGACCAGCTTCGGGCGCGCAAGCGGCGCGGCGAACAACCGCTGGCCGACACCGAGGACCTGGACCGGCTGGCGGGGACCGGTTCGGCGCCAGCCGACACGGACGCGCTGCTTGCCGACTCGGTGAGTCGCGCGCTGCTGATCGTGCTCGACCGACTCTCACCGGCCCAGCGCGTTGCCTTTGTGCTGCACGACGTGTTCGCCATGCCGTTCGAGACGATCGCGGATGTCCTGGAGCGGTCGCCGGCCGCCGCAAAGAAGCTGGCAAGTCGGGCCCGCGCCCGACTGCTGGGCTACGCGCCCGCCGAACCTCGGCGCGTGGAGAAGCACGTCGAGATCGTGGAGGCATTCCTGGCCGCCTCCCGCGGCGGCGATATCGCGAGATTGCTCGAGTTGCTCGCGCCCGGCGTGCTCCGCCGGGTCGATCCGACGCTGGTTCCCGGCGACGTGCCGACCGAGGTGCGCGGCGCACGGGAGGTGGCCGAGGAGACCCGTCGGTTCGCCCTGCGGGCGCGGGCGGGAGTCGTCCTGCTCATCGACGGCGCCCCGGGCGTCGTGATCGCGCCGCGCGGGCGTCCCCAGGTCATGCTGCGGATCGGGATCGGAACCGACGACCGCATTCACACGATCGACATCACCGGCGACGCCGAGGGCCTGCGCCGGGCCGTTCTCGCACTGCCGCGCTGGCCGGTCGCGGGGCAAGATCGGGAGCATCATGCTCGATAAGCCGATCGCACGGCGGAGTCTGCTGCGCGGCGCCGGCGCGCTCACCGCGGCGGCGCTGGCACCGTGGCCCGCCGGCTGCGCCGCCGACGACAACGACGCGTTGACCTTCTTCTTCTCGGCCAATCCGGACGAGCGCGACGCCCGGATGCGCATCGTCGACGAATTCCAGCGCCGCCATCCCGACATCAAGGTTCGCGCGGTGTTGTCGGCGCCGGGCGTCATGCAGCAGCTGTCGACGTTTTGCGCCGGCGGCAAGTGCCCCGACGTACTGATGGCGTGGGAACTGACTTACGCGGAGCTCGCTAACCGGGGGGTGTTGCTGGATCTCGGCACCCTGCTGGCGCGGGACCCGGCTTTCGCGGCGCAACTGAAGTCCGACAGCATCGAGGCCCTGTACGAGACGTTCACGTTCAACGGCGGACAATATGCATTCCCCGAGCAATGGTCGGGAAACTACCTGTTCTACAACAGACGGCTCTTCGCCGAGGCGGGTGTGCCCGCGCCGCCGCGAACCTGGGAGCAGCCGTGGAATTTCGCCGAATTCCTTGCCGCCGCACGCGCTCTGACCAAGCGCAACGGTTCGGGCCGCACCAGCCAGTGGGGCTTCGTCAACACGTGGGTTTCGTTCTACTCTGCCGGGTTGTTCGCGATCAACAACGGCGTGCCGTGGGCCACCCCGCGCATGAATCCGACCCACTTCAATTTCGACGATGAGGCGTTCATCGAGGCGATCCAGTTCTACGCCGACCTGGCAAACCGGCACCGGGTGGCGCCCAACGCGTCTGAGGTGCAGTCGATGTCGACGCCCGATCTGTTCGCGGCGGGCAAGGCGGCGATCGCCCTCGGCGGCCATTGGAGGTACCAGACGTTCATGCGAGCCGACGGCCTGGATTTCGACGTCGCGCCGCTACCGGTCGGACCGCGCCGCCAGGGTCGGCCCGCCGCCTCCGACATCGGCACCACCGGGCTGGCCATCTCGGCGAGCAGTCAACGAAAGGAGCAGGCCTGGGAGTTCGTCAAGTTCGCGACCGGTCCCGTTGGGCAGGCGTTGATCGCGGAGTCCTCCCTTTTCGTTCCGGTGCTGCGCTCCGCACTCGACTCGAGGGGATTCGCCGACGCCCACCAGCGGGTCGGCAACCTCGCCGTGCTCACCGAGGGGCCCGCGCATTCGGAGGCGCTGCCGGTTACCCCGGCCTGGGAAAAGGTCGCCGCGCTGATGGACCGCAACTTCGGGCCCGTCCTGCGCGGGTCCCGTCCGGCAACATCGCTGGCGGGGATGTCGGGCGCCCTCGATGAGGTGCTGCGCACCCCATGACATCGGTCGACTCCGCGCCGGTTGACGCGAAACGCCCCAACGGACCCCGCCCGATGCGGCGCCGCGCGTGGGCCGGTCGCATGTTCGTCGCACCCAACCTGGCCGCGGTCGCGGTGTTCATGCTTTTCCCGCTCGGGTTCTCGCTCTACATGAGCTTCCAGAGCTGGGACGTCTTCCGGCCACCAAAGTTCGTGGGAACGAAGAACTTCGAAGATCTCTTCACCTCGGATCCACTGTTTTTGATCGCGATCCGCAACACCGTGATCTTTACCCTGGGGACCGTCGTGCCCACCCTGCTTATCAGCCTCGTCGTCGCCGGCGTGCTGAACCGAAAGGTCAAGGGCATCGGCATCTTTCGGACGATCGTCTTCATGCCGCTGGCCATCTCGTCGGTGGTGATGGCCGTCGTGTGGCAGTTTGTCTTCAACACCGACAACGGACTGCTCAACATCATGCTCGGCTGGATCGGGATCGGCCCCATCCCGTGGCTTGTCGACCCCCGGTGGGCGATGTTCTCGCTGTGTATGGTCAGCGTCTGGCGCAGCGTGCCCTTCGCGACGGTCATCTTGCTGGCCGCGATGCAGGGGGTTCCGGAAACCGTCTACGAGGCGGCCAAGATCGACGGGGCGGGGGAGATCCGGCAGTTCGTGTCCATCACCGTGCCGCTGATCCGCGGGGCGATGTCGTTCGTGTTGGTCATCTCGATCATCCACGCGTTCCAGGCCTTTGACCTGGGCTACGTCCTCAACGGCGCGAACGGCGGTCCGGAGACCGCCACCTATGTGCTGGGCATCATGCTGTTTCAGCATGCATTCTCGTTCCTCGAATTCGGCTATGCGTCGGCACTGGCGTGGGTGATGTTCGCGATCCTGTTGGTGTTGACCGTGTTTCAGTTGCGGCTCACCCAGCAGCGCTCTCGGGAGGCTTCCAGTGGTCTCGGCTGATCGGGTGTTCAAGCGCAATGTCCTTCGCGCGCTGCTGGTCTACACCGCCCTGATCGGCATCGCATGGTGTTGGCTGTTTCCGATCGCCTGGGCGGTGTCGGGTTCGCTGAAGCGGGAGGGCGAGGTCACCGAGCCAACGCTGTTGCCCGCCCACCCGCGGTGGTCCAACTACACCGAGGTGTTCTCGCTGATGCCGTTCGGGCGGATGTTCTTCAACACCGTGTTGTACGCCGGGTGCGTCACGGCCGGGCAGGTGTTCTTCTGCTCGTTGGCCGGCTACGCGTTCGCGCGATTGCGGTTCCGCGGCCGCGACACGTTGTTCGTCTTGTACCTGGGCACGCTGATGGTGCCGTTGACCGTGACGGTGATCCCGCAATTCATTCTGATGCGAACCTTCGGGTGGGTGGACACGCCGTGGGCGATGATCGTGCCGGGCCTGTTCGGCAGCGCGTTCGGCACCTATTTGATGCGGCAGTTCTTCCGAACGCTGCCAACCGATCTCGAGGAGGCCGCGATCCTGGACGGTTGCTCGCCGTGGCAGATCTACTGGCGGATTCTGCTGCCGCATGCGCGTCCGGCGGTGATGGTGCTCGCGGTGCTCACCTGGGTCAACGTGTGGAATGACTTCTTGTGGCCGCTGCTGATGCTGCAGCGCAACAGCCTGGCGACCCTGACGCTCGGCCTCGTCCGGCTGCGCGGCGAATACGTAGCCCGCTGGCCGATAATCATGGCAACCTCGATGCTGATCATGGTGCCGCTTGTCCTCATCTATGCGATCGCGCAGCGCTCCTTTGTGCGCGGTATCGCGGTCACCGGGCTCGGTGGGTAGCGCATGGCTTCGGTGACTTTCGAGGGGGCGACGCGACGTTTCCCGGGCGCGGACCGGCCGGCCCTGGATGGCCTCGAGCTGGCCGTCGGCGACGGCGAGTTCGTGGTGCTAGTCGGACCATCCGGATGCGGCAAGACGACCTCGCTGCGGATGGTGGCCGGCCTGGAGACCCTGGACTCCGGACGGATTCGGATCGGCGAGCGCGATGTCACCCACGTCGATCCCAAGGATCGCGATGTCGCGATGGTTTTCCAGAATTACGCCCTCTATCCGCACATGACGGTCGCGCAGAACATGGGCTTTGCGCTGAAGATCTCCAAAACCCCCAAGGCCGAGATCCGCGAGCGGGTGTTGGCGGCGGCGAAACTGCTTGACCTGCAACCCTATCTGGATCGCAAACCCAAGGACCTTTCCGGTGGGCAGCGCCAGCGGGTGGCAATGGGGCGCGCGATCGTGCGTCGCCCCCAGGTGTTCCTGATGGACGAGCCCCTGTCCAATCTCGACGCGAAGCTGCGGGTGCAGACCCGCAACCAGATCGCGGCGTTGCAGCGCCGGCTCGAAACCACCACCGTCTACGTCACCCACGACCAGGTCGAGGCCATGACGATGGGCGATCGCGTCGCGGTGCTGTGCGACGGCGTGCTGCAGCAGTTCGCCACGCCCCGCGAGCTTTACCGCAATCCCGGCAACGTCTTTGTCGCGGGTTTCATCGGGTCACCGGCGATGAACCTGTTCACGCTTCCGATCGTGGACTCCTCGGTGTCGCTGGGGGATTGGCCGATTCGGCTACCCCGCGAGATCGGCGACGCAGCGGACGAGGTCGTCGTCGGGGTCCGTCCCGAACACTTCGAGCTGGGCAACCTCGGCGTCGAGATGGAGGTCGACGTCGTCGAAGAGCTCGGGGCCGACGCCTACCTGTATGGCCGAATCACGGGTTCCGGCAAGGTGATCGACCGGCCCATCGTTGCCCGGGCCGACGGACGGCACCCGCCCGAGAAGGGCAGCCGCGTGCGCCTGCATCCGGAACCGGGGCACCTGCACTTCTTCGGCGTCGACGGCCAACGAATTTCAGTGTGAATCGTCTGATCTTGTGGCGCGCCGTAACGACGTTTGGCCGCAAGGCTTCCTAGTATTGCCGCGTGGATCGCTACGGACCCGATGTTCTCGCCGCCGGCCGGCGTAAGCCCCGTTCGACTGAGCATCAAGCCGAGCTCGGCCTGGTCGTCGAGGATGCGGAGACTGGCTATGTCGGGGCGGTTGTCCGCGTCGAACACGGCCGCTTGGAACTGGAGGACCGACACGGCCACGTCCGCGGTTTCCCGCTGGGCCCCGGGTATCTGCTCGAAGGCCGCCCGGTGATCCTCACGGCGCCACGGCGCCCGGCACGCGCCGCCGCGGGCAGGACGGCGTCGGGGTCCGTCGCGGTGCCCGGCGTGCGCGCCCGGGTAGCCCGCGCCAGCCGCATCTATGTGGAGGGCCGCCACGACGCCGAACTCATCGCACAGGTCTGGGGCGAGGACTTGCGCATCGAAGGTGTCGTCGTGGAGCACCTCGGCGGGGTGGACGACCTGGTCGGCATCGTGGCCGAGTTCGATCCCGGCCCGGGCCGGCGGCTGGGCGTGCTCGTCGACCACCTCGTGGCGGGCTCGAAGGAGGCCCGCATTGCCGACGCGGTGCGGCGCGGGCCGGGCGGCCCGCACACGCTGGTCGTCGGGCACCCCTACGTCGACATATGGCAGGCGGTAAAGCCGCAGCGGCTCGCCCTGCAGGCGTGGCCGACGGTGCCGCGGCACGTCGAGTGGAAACACGGCGCCTGTGCGGCGCTCGGCTTGCCCCATGCCAGCCAGGCGGACATCGCCAACGCCTGGCGACGCATCCGTTCGCGGGTGCGGGACTGGAACGACCTGGAGCCGGCGTTGATCAGCCGCGTCGAAGAACTCATCGACTTCGTGACGCAGCCTGTCGGCCCGTAAAAGCCAGGTAAACCCCCCGCTTAACGACCGGCCGTTAGTTAGGCTACGCTAACTTGGAGCTCCCGATGGCGGGACAGGAACCGGGTGAATGCAGGGGATATACGGGGTTTTCATAGGCACGTTCCTCATCGGCCTGCGCGAAGGTCTGGAGGCGACGCTCATTGTGAGCATCGTTGGCGCCTTCCTCAAGCGCAACGGTCAGTCGACGCGCCCGATGTTCATCGGTGTCGGCCTGGCCGTGGCGATCAGCGTCGCGGTTGGCGTCGGGTTGGATCTGGTTTCGGCGACCCTGCCGCAGGCGCAACAAGAAATGATGGAGACGGTCATCAACGCCATCGCGGTGGTGTTCGTGACCTCGATGATCATCTGGATGAACCGCAATGCCCCGCGGCTCAAGGGCGAACTCGAGCGGGAGGCCCGTCAGGCGCTCAACCGGGGCGGCGCACTGGCGCTGGTGGTCATGGCCTTTCTCGCCGTGCTCAAGGAGGGCTTCGAGACGTCGGTGTTCCTGCTGGCGGCCGCCGAGACGTCGCACGGCAACCGGTGGTTCTCCGTGCTGGGCGGCGCAGCCGGGATCGCGGTATCGATCGCGCTCGGCGGCGGCCTGTACTTCGGTGGTTTGAAACTCAATCTCGGCCGGTTCTTCCGTGTCACCGGGGTGTTTTTGGTGCTGATCGCGGCCGGATTGGTGATGGGGGGCCTGCGCACCGCGCACGAGGCCGGCTGGGTGACCATCGGCCAGCAACAGGTGTTCGACTTCTCGGCCTGGATGCCCAGCCAATCCATGCTGGGTGCGCTGATCACCGGGGTGTTCGGGCTGCCGCCCGATCCCCGGCTGATCGAGGTGCTCGGCTGGCTGCTCTATGCGGTCCCGGTGCTCGTCGTGTTCCTGTGGCCGGCCCGGCTCGCCGCCGCGCCCCGAATCCGGCGTCGCCTGCTGGCCGCCGCCGCCGCGGCCCTGCTCATCGCCGCGGCGCTGCTGGCGATCGCGGTGCCCGCGGGGGGCTCCGCCGCCGGATCGCGGACCCGCGCCGTCACCGACCGTCTCGGTCACACCGCGAGCGTGTCGCTGCTGTCCAAACCCGACGGCCGTTCGCTGGCAATCACGGGCCAGGAACATCCCCGCAGGGTCGAACTCGCCGGGGCAGGCGTCCAAACCGTGGGCGGGGTCACGGTGCAGGCGTGGCAGGCGACGGTTCCCGCCGACCCCGGCCCCAGCCCCCCGACGGTCACACTGGAGGAGTTGTCGAGCCTGACCGGCGGGCGGCTGCCCGTGGGCGTGACACTGGCCCGCACCCCAGGCCCCTTCCGTGCGCAGTGGGCCGCCAGCACCGTGTATACGGTTCTGGCCCAAGGTGATTCGGTCGTTAGCGCCCAAGCGGCCAGCAATCGCACCGCCGTGCTCACCGGCGGCGGGCTCGCCGGCCCGAAGACCGTCAGCGTC
This sequence comes from Mycobacterium sp. IS-836, assembly GCF_001954275.1. GTDB lineage: Bacteria > Actinomycetota > Actinomycetes > Mycobacteriales > Mycobacteriaceae > Mycobacterium. Next base: position 96,638 of record NZ_MBEU01000075.1, read on the forward strand.
GGCGCGCTGCCCACCGATTGGTCCACCGCCGGCGCCGAAGACCAGGCGACGGCGGCGCGCATCTCGGCCAACGCCCGTGAGCGCGACGAGCGGCAACTCTGGAAAGTCTGGCTCCCGTTGGTGCTGTGTGCATTCGCGGTGGCATGCGGTGCGGCTGCGGTAGCTTCGGGACGCGGCGACCGCGCCGGAACCGAGCAGGAGAGGAGATCCATCGATGGTGAATCACACCGTCCGGGCACGGTTCCGGTCCCGTGAATTCTGGCTGACCGCACCGGCTTTGCTCGCGATCGCGGCCTCGCTGTTCTTCGCGACCGCGTGCGGCCACTCGAGCGGCAGCTCGAGCCCGGCGAAACCGGGACAGCCGGGCGGCAAGAACGCGGTGAAGGTGACGATGGCCAACAACGGCGGCAAGGACGGGTGCGCGCTGGACACCACCAGCGTGCCCGCCGGGCCGGTCACCTTCACGGTGGTCAACACCGGTGCGCCGGGGATCACCGAAATGGAGTTGCTCAGGGACCAGCGCATCGTGGGCGAAAAGGAAAACCTCGCGCCCGGCCTGGATCCGGTGTCGTTCACCATCACCCTGGACGGCGGCTCCTATCAGCTGTATTGCCCCGGCGCCAGCGCCGAATATCAAACCCTGACGGTGACGGGCCAAGCGTCGGCCACACCGACGGGCACAGTGGCGAGCATCCTCAGCCAGGGCACCAAGGACTACGCCGCCTACATCGTCAGCCAGATCGCTCAGCTCGGCGACGGCGTGAAGGCGCTCGACGCCGCCGTGCAATCGGGCAACGTCGAGGCCGCGAAAGCGGCCTACGCCAAGGCGCGCCTGTTCTGGGAGCGATCGGAATCCAGCGTGGAGGGTTTCGTCCTGCCGGGCTTCGCCGTCGGCGACAACGCCGGCAACCTCGACTATCTGATCGACATGCGTGAGTCCACCCCCGTCGACGCCAAAGTCGGATGGAAGGGCTTCCACGCCATCGAACGCGACCTGTGGCAGGGCGGCGCGATCACCCCGGGCACAAAGGCGTTCAGCACCGAATTGGTCGGCAACGTAAGCAAATTGAACACGACGGTCGCCACGCTCCAATACAAGCCCGAGGATTTGGCCAACGGCGCCAGCGATCTCATCGAAGAGGTGCAGAACACCAAGATCACCGGCGAGGAGGAGGCCTTCAGCCACATCGACCTGGTCGATTTCTCGGGCAACGTCGAAGGCGCTCAACAGGCCTACGCGTCGCTGCGGCCGGGTCTGGAGAAGATCGACGCCAATCTGGTCAACCAGATCGATCAGCAGTTCCAGGCGGTGCGCAACGTCTTGGACGGCTATCGCGACCCGTCCGCGTTGGGCGGCTATAGGACGTACACACCGGCGCTGCGGGCTAGCGACGCAACCAAACTCACCGCGGTGACCCAGCCGCTGCACCAGAGCTTGTCCACCGTCGCCCAAAAAGTCGTCTCGGCGGGCTGACCATGGCGGACGACGAGCAAGCCGAATCCGCCTCCGCGGCGGGCAATGACGTGGAGTCGCCGGTGGACAACAGCGGCGTATCGCGCCGGCGGATGCTGGGCGGCGCCATGTTGGCCGGGCTCACCGGCACCGCGGTCGGCGCCGTCGGCGGCGGGTTCGCCGGCTACGCGACCGCGGCCACGCAGCGCGACGACGACAACGACACCGTCGACCTGCGCCGCAGCTACCCCTTCTACGGCCAGGCTCACCAAGGCGGAATCGCCACGCTCCCACAGCGTTACGCGGTGTTCATGTCCTTCTCATTGGCCGACAGCGCCAGCCGTCGAGATCTGCAAAGCCTGCTGGCGCGCTGGTCGGCCGCCGCGGCGGTCCTGCAGCAGGGCAATCCCGTCGGCACCGTGCAGCCCCAGGTCGAGGTGCAGCCGCCCACCGACACCGGGGAGGCGTTCGGGCTCAGCCCGGCCAGCCTCACCGTCACCGTCGGCTTGGGGCCGTCCCTGTTCGGGGAACGCTTCGGGCTGGCCACGCGGCGTCCCGCCGTGTTCACCGACCTGCCCCCGCTCAACGGCGACAACCTGGATCCCCGCCTGCATGGGGGCGACCTGTCAGTGCAAGCCTGCGCCGACGACCCGCAGGTCTGCTACCACGCCGTGCGCAACCTCGCCCGCCTCGGGCGCAGCATCGTGTCGCCGTTCTGGGCGGTGCTGGGGTTCGGACGAGCCTCGGCCGGCCCCGGCCAGCACACGCCGCGAAACCTGTTGGGATTCAAGGACGGTACTCGCAACATCACCACCCAGGCGGAGTACGACCGGTTCGTCTGGGTGGACAACAGCGACCAGGCCTGGATGAACGGGGGAACGTATCAGGTCGTCCGCAAAATCCGGATGCTGATGGAGACCTGGGACGTCGACCGCGTCGGTAATCAGCAGAAGATCTTCGGCCGTACCAAGGAGGAGGGCGCGCCGCTCAGCGGCAAGACCGAGTTCGACACGCCGAATTTCAGCGCCAAGGGCGCCGACGGCGATCCGCTCATCGACCCGCGGTCGCACATCGGTCTGGCCGCCCGGGAAAACAACGACGGCATCATGATCCGCCGGCGGTCCTACAACTACACCGACGGCCTCGACGCCAACGGCCAACTCAACGCCGGTTTGTTGTTCGTCTCCTATCAGAACGATCCACAGCATTTCATCCGGCTACAGAACCGTCTCGGGGCCAACGACCTTCTCAACGAGTACATCCGCCACATCGGCTCGGCGATCTTCGCGGTGCCACCGGCGCCCGCCGAAGGGCACTACATCGCCCAAAGCCTGTTCAGCTGAACAACATTCACGGCTGCAGCAGGAAGTCGACGACGATCGCAGCCATGTCGCCGATGGCATCGCGCCGCACGACTTCGAAACCGTGAGTGCTCAGCGTGGGCAGGCACAGCAGCCCCGCTCGCGGTGTCAGCCCGTTGGCCTTCGCGTGGGAGGCGTCCGATTCGAATGCGCCCAGCGCGGCCGCCTGGGGCTCCAGTTCCCGGTCGGCGGCGATCCTCATCAGCCGGTCGGCAACGTCCTTGTCGTAAACACACAAGGCATCGCTGTATCCGACGATCGGACCGCCGGCGACGCTCGTCCCGTACTCCTGCTCGGTAGGCCCGACCTCGAGGGCGAGTGTGAGGGTGCCGGGCAGTGACGCGCTGGCGTAGGAGCCGCCCACGCCACCGATCTCCTCGTTGGTGGTGAACACGAGATAGGCGTCGTGGGCGGGTCGTTGGCTGCGATCGCGCAGCAGGCGGGCGGCGTGCAGCAGGGCGGTGACCGCGGCGCGGTCGTCGAGGAAGTAGCAACCGACGTAGTCCCCGATCTCGACCAGCGTCCTCTTGCTTCGCTCCACGCACACGCGGGTGCCGGCGTGCACCCCCGCGGCATCCAGCTCATCGGGACTGCGCCCGGTGAAGATGTACACGTGCTGCCAGTCGAGTGCCTTGTCGCCTTGATCGGGTTTGGTCTCCCAGATCCGCGGGCTCTCCTTCGTGGTGTGCTCGGACCCGAGCGTCAGCACCGCGGTGAACGTCTCGTGGTCGCCGAGCACGGCGACCGGGCCAAGCCCGAAGTTGCCGGGATACATCGTCCCCAATTGCGTCACGTGCAGCGTGCCGTCGGACTCGATGCGCTTGACGATCATGGACAACTCGTCCATGTGCGCCATGACCCGCGTCGCGGTGCCCGGCCCCGCCGTCGTGGCGGTCCGGTGTGCCGCGCCTTCGGGGAGGCCCTCGGTGGCGGCGAGGTAGCCGACCAGGTTGCCGGCGTCATCGGTCCACATGTCGTCGACGACGGGGCGGAGTTCGCGGGCGCACACCTCGCGCACCGCGTCTTCCTGCCCGCACGGCCCGTAGGTCCACAACAGCTCCTGCAACAGGCCGTCGGTGGACTGCTCGCGGTGTTCCATCCGGTTCCCCTCGTGTCACTGGCAACGGTATCGGCCACGGAAGCCCTTTGTCCCCGTCGTTGAGGACTAAAGCCTCACGCCCGGCACCTACTTCGGTCTATAGCGTCGCTCGTGACGAGAGGAGCACGAAATGTCCGCACCCGTGAAACCGCGCGGCATCGTCGTCGCGGTCGACGGTTCACCCGCATCGAACGCCGCCGCGTGCTGGGCGGCCCGTGACGCCGCGCTAAGGAATGTTTCCCTGACGTTGGTGCATGCGGTGGTGACGCCCACCGTGAGCTGGCCGCCGGTTCCATACCCCGAGTCGTTGGCCGTGGGGCTGGAGGACGAGGGCAAAAGGGCCGTCATGCACGCGGCCAAAATCGCCGAAGATTCGATGCCCGCGGACCGCAAGGTCACGATCAACCGGGAGTTGGTGTATTCGGCCCCGGTGCCCGCGCTGATCAAGATGTCGGATGAGGCGGAGATGGTCGTCGTGGGCAATTCCGGGCGCGGATTGCTGGCCCGCGGCGTGCTCGGATCGGTCAGTTCGGCCGTGGTTCGCCACGCGAATTGTCCCGTCGCGGTTATCCGCGACGAAGATCAGTTGATGCCTGACCCCCAGCACGCCCCCGTGCTGGTGGGCATCGACGGCTCGCCGGCCTCGGAACTCGCGACGGCGATCGCGTTCGACGAGGCGTCTCGCCGGGGCGTCGACCTGATGGCCCTGCAGGCATGGAGCGACGTTGCCGTGTTGGACGTCGCCGGAATGGATTGGGCGAGCGTGGAAGCCGAGGCGGAACGCAGCCTCGCCGAAAACCTGGCCGGTTGGCAGGAACGCTATCCCGACGTGGCGGTGCACCGGCTGGTGGTGCGTGACCGGCCGGCGCGACAACTCGTTGAGAAGTCGGAATCCGCTCAGCTTGTGGTCGTGGGTAGCCACGGCCGCGGCGGATTGGCCGGCATGCTGGGCTCGGTCAGCAACGCAGTCCTGCATTCGGTTCGGAGGCCCTTGATCGTCGCCCGACCGTCGTGAGCGTCCATGCGCACAGCGCGGCAACGTCACGCCCGGCGCGCATGACCGTTCGGTCGGGACGGACGATGGCCGCGGTGGCATGCCCACGCCGCAGCCACGTCGCGAGCACGCCGCCGGGTTGAGCGATCACCACCGCGACCCCGCGTTGCCGCAGCGACGCTGCTACCTGATCGCCCGGCGGAGCGGACGCGATCATGCCAAAACCGGCACCAACGGCGTCGTCGAGCCGATGACCATCGGGCAGAACGGGATTCGGGCACAGCGTGCCGGCCAGCTCGCCCGGCCGGCGAGCCTTGCGCACCAGGGCGGATGAGTGCAATGCCGGCGTGGTGGAGTCGACGACCTTCTCGCGCAGACCCGGGACTAGCCGCAGCCGGGGTAACACCATGCGACGCACCAGGTTGCCCAGCCGCCCGCCGCCGGTCATCGATCGACCGACGGTGAGCGCCAGCCGAATCATGGCCCGGGCGTGCGGTTTACGCTCCTGTTCGTAGCTGTCCAGGACGTCCGCCGCGAGCGTGCCGTTTACGACCCCGGCGATCTTCCAAGCGAGGTTCATGGCATCTCGCAACCCCGCGCCCATGCCCTGGCCGATGAATGGGGGAGTGAGGTGTGCCGCGTCGCCCAGGATGAAGATGTTGCCGCGGCGCCACCGATCGGCAATTTGGGCGCGGAAGGTGTACTCGGTGATGCGCAGCAGGGTCAGGTCGCCGTCGTCGACGTCGGCGGTCCAGGGCGCGATCAGTGGCCGCAACGTCTTCACGGTGTCGAAGTCCTCAGCGCTTTCGCCGGATAGCAACTGGAACTCCCAGCGGTACCGCGCCGTCCCGATGCGCATGTATGTTCCCGCGCGAACCGGGTCGCAGACTTGATGCACGCCCTCCCACTGGTGCAGGTCGGCCGCGGCGGCGACGTCGGCGACGAGCCAGCGCTGTTCGAACTTCAAATCGCGCACGACCGAGCCGATCTGGGCCCGCACCATGCTGTTGGCGCCGTCGCAGCCCAGCAGATACGCGGCGTCGACGTGGTGAACCTGGCCATCGGAGCGGTCGGCGAACGTGACCCGCACGTACTTTCCGTTGTCCGTCACTTCGGTCACTTCGGTGTCGCCGCGCAATTGCGCGTTCGGAAACCGCTCGAGGTTTGCCCGCAGCAGGGCCTCCAACTCGGGCTGGTCGAACATGTTGGCCTGCGGGAAGCCGTTGCGGCTACGCGACGTGTCGCGGTTGAACTCGGCGAGCACCCTGAATCGATTGTCCAGCAATCGCAGCCCCAGCGTGGGCCGTGAAATCGCCGCGAACTCGTCAGCAATCCCCAAACGGGCTATGACTCGGTAGATTTCGTCGTCCAGGTGCACGGCGCGGGGTTGCGGGTATACGCCAGGCCAGCGGTCCAGGACGAGGCATTCCACGCCGTATTGCGCCAGCAGCGTGGCGGCGGTGACGCCGGTCGGCCCGGCGCCGACGATGACAACCGGAACGTGCCGAACGGCCTTGTCGGTCACGCGAATCGAACAGCGCTGCGCTGCGTCCCGAGGTCGATCGCCCCGTCATCGGTGGACACGGACGCCTCCACGATGTCGCCGTGCCCCAGATATTTCGGGTTGCCGGCCTGACGTTTGAAAAATGCCTTCCACTTGATCGCGGGCGGCAACAAGTTTCCGATGATCTCCACCGGCTTGGGCGGGGCGCTCAGCGCGGTGCCGACTGGCGTGCCGGTGAGGATGAGGTCGCCGGCGGCGAGCTCCTGAAATTGGGTGAGCGACTGCAGCGCCTGCAGTGGTCGATACAGCATGTCCCCGTCGACGAGGGCGTTCTGCCGCTCCTCGCCGCTGACGCTCAGGCGCAGCCGCAGCTCGCCGAACCGGTTGAGCTCGTCGGCGGTCAGTAGCACCAACTCCGGCCCGACCGGGGTGAACGTCGGATAGGACTTGGCTTCGTAGAACTGCGTCTGCGGAAGCTGAATGTCGCGGGCGGAAACGTCGTTGGTCACAACCAGTCCGGCGATGAATTCGGCGAGGTTGGCCTCGGAAATAGTTGTGCCGACCGGGATTGCGCGCCCGATCACCAGCCCGATCTCCACCTCGTAGTCGAGCAGCTTCACGTGTGCTGGTTTCACGATGTCGTCGAACGGCCCGTTGATCGACGCCGATGCCTTGCGAAAGAAGGTCAGCGGAACCGTCGCCGGGTCCATGCCCGCATCCTTGACATGCGACGCAAAGTTGGTCATCTGGGCCACAACTCGGCAGGGCCTGGTCACCGGCGAGATCAGCTTGAGGCTGTCGACGGCGACTGTGTCCGCGCTGGCGGCGGCCGCATCGATCGCGGCGCGGTCGGCCAGCAGCTGCGCGGTCGTGGTCGCGGCGGTGTCGATTTTCACCGCGCCGTTCGGCGTTTTGCGCCACCACGCGTCGGCGGTGTGCAGGACGGCGACGGTCATGAGGTGGGTACTTTCAGGAGGCCAAAGAGGCGATTGACGTCGAACTCGTTGCTGTCGCGAAGCGCGGAGAACATCGAAACCAGTTCGTGGCGAGCCGATTTGATCCCGGTCCCGAGGAAATCTCGGCTCACTGGCGGGCCCCACTGGGCCAATCCGGACGCGGTGAAGGGCGCCCACCCCGGTTCGAGGGTGTTGTCGAACATGTCGCCGTCGGCGAAGTGCTCGACCAGGAAGCCGTCGGGATCGCGCCAGTAGTCGAAGATCTGGCTCCCCTGGATGTGCCTGCCGATGCCCCAGGACCGGAAATAGCCGCGCTCCCTGAGGTATTCGCCGCCGGCCGCCAGGGCGTCGAGGTCGCTGACTTGGTAGGCCGAGTGCACGTAGCGGTTGGCCGGACCCAGCGCAAGCGCCAGCGTGTGGTGATCGGCCGGTATGGAACCCCGGTCGCAGCGGATGAAGCTCATGGCCGGCCCGCGTCCGCGTTGGCCGGGGAAGAACAGGAAGTCGCTAACGATCATGCCGAGGTTGTCCAGATACCAGTTCAACGTCTGGAGGTACTTGGTCGACTGCACCACCAGATGACCCAGGCGCTGCACCCGAGCGGGAACCCGCGGGGGGCGTTGACCGGCGTTGGTGCGCTGCACGTCGTGCCCGAAGTTGAACACGTGCGGCGGCTGGCCGACGAGCTCCGGTAGTTCGTGCATGCCTGCGACGACCCGCACGGGCATGCCGCTGGGATCGATGAGGTCGACGGACACCCCGCCGATGCTTTCCGGCAGCGGCCGCGCGGGGGCGCCGGATTTGTCGGCCAGCCGCAGCACGTCGGCCTCGTCGAGGGCCCGAAACGCCGCGCCGGTGAATCGCGTCCGCTGCCCACGGCGCACGACCACACACGGTGCGCCCGCATCGGTGCCGCGCAGCTGAACCTCGTCAGGACCGGCGTGTACGGAGTGAAAGCCGAAGGCCCGCGCGAACGCCTCGGCGCGCGTCAGGTCGGGCTTCTCGAATTCCAGCCACGCAATGTCGGCGATTTTGATCACCGGGTTGCGCGAGCGGCCGGGGTGTTCGCCGGGTAGTGCGCCCTGCTCACTGTGCAGGTCCCGGTGGGCGCCTTGCGTCTGCATCATTGACCATCCTTTAACTGACGAAATCGTCACATACGAGTCAATGTTCAGTCAAGACTTCTGACGAAATCCTCAAAAGTGATGCATACTTCTACCCATGAGCGCGATGCCCGACGATTCCGAGTCGCCCAATCGCCTGGAGCGGCGTAAGCAACGCACCAGGGCGGCGCTGGTCAAGGCCGCGCAGCGGTTCATCGCCGAAGGGCGGGTCAACGTGCCGGTCTTGGAGATCACCCAGGCCGCCGACGTCGGCATGGGTTCCTTCTACAACCACTTCGACAGCAAGGAGCAGCTGTTCGACGCCGCAGTCGCCGACGTACTCGACGCACATGGGGCGATGCTGGACCGGCTCACCGCGTCGATCGACGACCCCGCCGAAACATTCGCCGCCAGCTTCCGGCTGACCGGGCGGCTCTTCCGTCAGCGCCCTCAGGAGAGCGAGATCTTGTTGGCCAGCGTGCCGGCACTGTTGTCGTCTGATCGCGGCCTGGCGCCGCGGGCATTACGCGACATCAAAGCCGGCGTCGACGCGGGCAGGTTCCACATCGACGATCCCGAACTGGCCCTCGCCATGGCCGGCGGCGCACTGCTCGGACTTGGAAAACTGTTGCGTGACGACCCGGAACGTGACGACGCACGTGCCGCCGACACGGTTACCGAAAATGTGCTGCGCCTCTTCGGGTTGAGCGCCAAGGAGGCGCGCGCCGTGTGCCAACGCCCGCTGCCCGAGGACACGTTCGCCGAGGCCTAGCGAGCGGAATCCACCGACTGCAGTCCGACTTTCGCGGGTCGAAGCGCGACCAGGGTGACCCCGACGGCGAAGATCAGCGCGGTCACCCACGGCAGGTGCCCATCGGGGGCGAAACCCTGCGCCGCGACGAACGCCAGGCCATATGCGGCCATGGCGGCACCGGCCAGCATGATCGGTTCGCCGCCTCGATCCGGAAGCGGTATCCCGAATGTCGGGAGCGGGGCGGCGAAAAGCCGCCGTCCCCACCACAGCAGCACCAGCTCGACGGCGGTCACCAGGCCGAGGATGACCACCCATTCCAACCGGGCGAGCCACCAGTCGGCCGTTCCTTCGGGCGGCTGCGGCAACAGTCCGGTCGGATAGCCGACGACCGCGACGATCACGACGGGGATCATGTGCCACAGGTACAGCGCCATCACATTGTTGTTGGCTATCGACAGCACGCGGCGGACAGGGCCGGCGCGCAACGCCCGATTGAGCACGGGCGCAAGGGCCATTGCCACGCCCGTCTGCGCGCAGCCGAACGCGAGCAGCGCCACGGTGGGCGGCGTCGTATTGTCGATGGTCTGCCCGGGAACGCCGATCATGCTCACCGGATAAAGTTTCAGCAAAATCAGCAGGGCGAGCGCGACCGCCGACCCGGCTCCGAGCGCCGCGGCTCCGCGAGTGCTCAATTGCCGGGCGTGCCAACTGATTCCAAGTTGGTACAGCGCTCCCCAAGCCAACAGGTAGTTGAGCCAGCCGACGTACGGTATGTGACCGCCGATCGATATGGCGTCCACCGCCGCGATTCCCACCGCGAGTGCCGCCGGTACCCGAAGACCCCAACGGCGTTGTGCCGCAATGGCAATCGGCGTCAGCGAGACCACTATCACGTACACAGCGAGGAACCACAAATGCATGGCCACCGCCCAGCCCGCGTATTCCAGCACGGAGCCCGCGACGTGGTTGGCGTCCGCGACCACGACGATCGCCGACACCAGCGCGGCATAGATCGCCGTCGGCCCCAGAACCCGGGCCAGCCGGTGCCTAAGCCAGATCGGACGGGGCATACCGTCGGAGTCGTGGCGATGCGCCCAGGACACCGCGCCGGCGTAGCCGGCCGCCAGGAAGAACGTCGGGACCGCCTGGAACGGCCAGGTCAGCCACTGCGTCCAGGGCATGTCGACGAGTGGGTTCTGCCGGCCGAACTGCCCGTCGTGGTAGGTCACCGATCCGGCCAGCCAGTGCCCGAGCACAATCAGGACGACGCCGGAGACCCGGTAGAAATCCACCGCCAGGTTGCGGGTGGGTCGCGCGGTGTTTGCGTGGTCCATCAGATCGCGGGAAGCTCGACGCGGTGCACAGCGCCACGGTACCCGGCCGAATGACAGGAGAATGTGTGGAACAGGCTCAGCTCGGCGACTTGCGGGTCGGCCGTATCGGGTTGGGTGCGATGGGCATGTCCGCCGCCTATTCGATCGGGGGCTTTGACGACGCCGAGTCCATCCGGACGATTCACCGCGCCATCGATCTCGGCGTCACACTGATCGACACCGCCGAGGTCTACGGCCCTTACGTCAACGAGGAACTCGTCGCACGCGGGCTGTCGGGCAGGCGAGATCAAGTTGTGCTGGCCACCAAGTTCGGCCTGATCTCGCACACCGGCCGCGACGGCCTGGACAGCAGCCCCGCCAATATCCGCATCGCCGTGGATGGTTCCCTGCAACGGCTGGGGACCGACCACATCGACCTGTACTACCAACACCGCCTCGATCGCGGCACCCCGATCGAAGACACGATCGGTGCGTTGGCCGAGCTGGTGACCGCCGGAAAGATCCGGTACATCGGGCTTTCCGAAGTCGGCGTGAACACCATCCGCCGCGCGCACGCCGTGCATCCCCTGACCGCCGTGCAATCCGAATATTCGCTGTGGACCCGCGACCCCGAAGAGGGAGTGCTCGACGTCCTGCGCGAACTGGGCATCGGATTCGTCGCGTACTCGCCGCTGGGCCGCGGCTTCCTCACCGGCGCGATCCGCTCCACCGAGGAGCTGCCCGACAGCGACTACCGCAAGACCAACCCCCGATTCTTCGACGAGAATTTCCAGCACAACCTCAACAGCGCCGACGAGTTGCGCGATATCAGCGCCGACGTCGGCGCCACTCCGGCTCAGGTCGCATTGGCCTGGCTGCTCGCGAAAGGCCCCGACATCGTGCCGATTCCGGGGACCAAACGGGTGGCACGTCTCGAGGAGAACGCCGCCGCGGACACGGTCGAGCTCGCCCCCGACCAGCTGGCCAGGCTCGATCGACTAACACCGGCCGTCGGCGGTCACCACGCCGAGGCGCAGATGGGCTGGATCGACCGCTAGTGGGTGGCGACAAGAAGCTGGTGATCGGCGCCAGCGGTTTCTGGGGTCGCATGTCACTCGGCAGCTTGTCACCGCCGGCGCGGACGCGCGAGTCATGTTGCGCCGCACCAGCTCTACCAAAGGCATCGCCGGATGCGGCCGCCGCATTTTTCGCTTCGCGACTAACATGTCCCCACGGGTATCGATGCGCGGGGGACCGACAATGTGCCCGCCTTCACAGCGACAACTCCATCGGTGATGCAGGTTGTCGCTGTGAGGTGGGCACGACAAATGGTGGCGCCCCGGGGAAACCAGTGTGGTAGGCGTGGTAGAGGTTTGGTGACCGGCATCAGAAAGGCATGGCAATATGGCGGACTCTCCCTCCAAACTGATCGACGCCAGAATCGAGGAACTCGGTGACTGGCGGGGTGAAACCCTCGCCCACATCAGAAAATTGATCAAGCAGGCCGATCCCGACGTCGTCGAGGAGTGGAAGTGGCGCGGCGTCCCGGTTTGGTATCACGACGGGATGATCTGCACCGGTGAGACGTACAAGAACGTCGTGAAGATGACCTTCGCCAAGGGCGCCTCGCTGCCGGATCCCGCGGGCCTCTTCAACTCCAGCCTCGACGGCAACACCCGGCGCGCGATCGACTTCCATGAGGGCGACAAGGTCGACGACAAGGCGTTGACGGCACTGATCCGTGCCGCGGTAGACCTGAACACGGCGTAGCCGGCCTGTACAGCCCTGCACCCGTGCTGTACAGTCGCTCAGCACCAATGCTCGATTGAGAGGCCACGCCGCTGACTTCCGAGTCCGTCGAAGAATTTCGGAGCCGGGCCAGGACCTGGCTGGCCGAGAACATGCCGCGCCTCGACCCGGGCGAGGCGGCGCTTCTCGAGCGTGACGCAGAGAAATCCTGGCGGCGAGCCCGTGAGCTGCAAAAGACCTTGTACGACGGGGGATTCGCCGGAATCTGTTTCCCCCGGGAGTATGGCGGGCTCGGACTGAGCTACCAGTACAAGAAGGCATTCGACGCCGAGTCACTGGCGTACGAGATCCCGATCCTGCTTAACGTGCCGTCGTTCGCCATTTGCTGCGCGACGATCCTCGACATGGGAAGCGAGGAACAGAAGCTCGCCCACATCCCAGCGGCGCTGCGAGGCGACGAGGTTCTCGTGCAGTTGCTATCGGAACCTAGCGGCGGCTCGGACCTGGCGGGCGTGATCACCCGCGCCGAGCGGCGCGACGGCAGATGGATCATCAACGGCGCCAAGACCTGGAGCACCTGGGCATTCGCCGCCGACTACGGCCTGTGCCTGGCCCGTACCGATTGGGACGTACCCAAGCACGACGGGCTGACCATGTTCCTGGTGCCGCTTAAACATCCCGGGATAACCATCAACCGCATCCGCCAGGTCAACGGATCGGTGGAATTCTGCGAGGAGTTTCTCGACGACGTCGACGTCGGCGACGACGCCGTCGTCGGGGAGCCGGGCAAAGGCTGGGAGGTGGCGTCGCGCCAGCTTTACCACGAGCGCAGAACCATGGGCGACGGTTCGGAGTACACCACCGGGCCGGGAATCGCTGAGGCCGAAGATGTTTCGATCGACCTGATGTCGTTGGTCGACAGGACCAATCAGGGCGACAGCGAACGCGTCAAGGAGATGGTCGGCCGGGCCCTTGTCCACCGGGCTGTGCACGGTCAGCTCAGTGAGCACGTTTTCCACGCCGTGGCCGATGGATCCCTGCCCGCGGCCGCCGGGTCGATCATCAGGCTCTACATGGCCGAGGTTCACAATGTCGAGACCGACACCGCCCACTCGGTCGCGGGTTCGTCGGGCGCGGTCGAGGACGAGGCTCAGCTGCTCGACGTCGGCACGCGCTACCTGGGCCGTCAGATCGCCAGCATCGGCGGCGGCACCACCGAGATGGCGCGCAACGTGATCGGCGAGCGGGTCTTGAACTTTCCGCGCGAGTACGCAGCCGATCGCGGTGTCCCGTTCAAACAGGTGCGGCGGAGCAAAGCTTAGGAAGGCAAGCGACTGTGAGCGACCAACTTCGCGACATCCGAGAGTTGACCAACGACACCGATGCATACCGCGACGAGCTGTACCGCCGCTGGACCGGCCTGCTCAGCTACCGCTACATCGGGCGCAACCACTCGTCGATGAACGTGGGCGAGACCGATGACACCGTGACCATCCGCCGCGACATGCGCAACGACGCCGGCGGAATCATGGTTGCGCCGCTTGCCATTTCGTCACCGGAGGGGTGCCAGACCGACATGGTCGCGGTGCCCAACCCGGTCATCGCGTCGGTACAGATCATCGATCCCGGTTACGACGTGACGAGAATCGAGATCGTCGGCTCCGGCATCGTGCATCAGGGCCGGACCATGGGCTACGGGCGCTGCAAGATCGTCGACGCCGACAACCCAGACCGGGTGATCGCGTTCAACGAGGGACAGGGAGCGATTATCGGCGTACCGCCCGAAGGCCTGGACAAGATGGATGTCTCGGGCACCGAGCTGGTCGTCGAGGACTCGCCCGACCTACCGCCGCTGTGGCAAGCCTTCGGCGCCAGCAAGCGCGACGACGGTCGCTGGGTGCTGCCCGCGCTCAGTGCCGAGCTCGCCTCACCGGACGCCGCCCTGCACATCGGGCCCCAGCACGTCGTCCTCGAGACCGCGGCGACCGACCTCGCCGCGGACATCGCCGGAACACGCAAGGTTCAGGTAATCAGCTGGCACGTCATGTTCATGTCACGCGGCAAGGTCGGCCCGTTCCGGGTGCAGGGCACCGCGCATGTCGGGGGACCGGGACGCATCGGCGTGCGCATGCTTCTGCACGACGAAGGAAACGCCGACAAGGCCATTACCTCCGCCGCGGCAGTCTTCGACATCGTGAACTGACCCAGCGAGGCGCGGTAGTGTCCCAGCATGCACGGGTTCGGCTTCGCCACGCTGGCGTTGTTGACCGCCGTGGGCTTTGCCGGTCCACTGCTGGCGTCACTGTCGCACTTGCGAATTCCGGTCGTCATCGGTGAGCTGATCGCGGGCCTCGTCTTGGGCAAGACCGGTTTCGGCGTCCTTAATGCCGCCAACCCGACGTTTCAGTTGTTCGCGAATATCGGCTTCGCTCTGGTGATGTTCGTCGTGGGCACCCATGTTCCGATCCGCGACCCCGACATGCGCCCGGCGGTGCCGCGGGCGCTGGCGCGGGCGGCTCTCGTCGGTGCGGTTGCCGCAGCGCTCGGCGTGGGGATAGCGGCCGTGTTCGGCACCGGTCACGCGGCGCTCTATGCGGTTCTGATGGCTTCGTCGTCAGCGGCGCTCGCCTTGCCGGTGATCGACTCGCTGCGGTTGCGGGGGCCCCACGTGCTGTCCGTGACTGTGCAGATCGCGATCGCGGATGCCGCGTGTATCGTGTTGCTGCCCTTGGTGATCGACGTCCGTCGAGCGCCAACGGCGGCGCTGGGTGGACTCGCCATCGCGGGGTGTGCGGTGCTGCTCTTTGTGCTGCTGCGCGCGGTCGACCGCCGGGGCTGGCGCACGCGCATGCACGACTATTCCGAGAAATCTCGGTTCGCGCTGGAATTGCGGACCAACCTGATCCTGCTGTTCGCGTTGGCGGCGCTGGCCGCCGGCACCCATGTGTCGATCATGCTCGCAGGTTTCGCGTTGGGGTTGGTGATCGCCTCGGTCGGCGAGCCGCATCGACTGGCGCGTCAGCTTTTCGGCATCACCGAGGGTTTCTTCAGCCCGCTGTTCTTCGTTTGGCTGGGCGCCTCGTTGCAGGTGCGCGAGCTGGGCGCGCACCCGAAACTGATCTTGCTGGGCGTAGGTCTCGGGTTGGGGGCCGTGATCGCGCACTGCGCCGGAAGGCTGCTCGGCCAGCCGGTGACACTCGCGGTGATGTCGGCGGCGCAGCTCGGCGTACCGGTGGCCGCGGCAACCATCGGTACGGAGGAACACCTCCTCGTCGCCGGGGAAGCGTCGGCATTGATGTTCGGTGCGCTGCTGACGATCGCCTCCACCTCGATCGCGGGTGCGTTGGCGGCACGCCGCCAGAGCGAGCAGCGGGGCCTAAAGACCCTTCCGAAAAGCGCAGAGCAGGCATAACGTCATGTCCTGAATAGGCCGATCGGAATCGGCCTCGAGGAGTGCGAAATGTCGGAGGGCACA
The DNA here is from genome assembly GCF_001954275.1 of Mycobacterium sp. IS-836. Lineage (GTDB taxonomy): Bacteria > Actinomycetota > Actinomycetes > Mycobacteriales > Mycobacteriaceae > Mycobacterium. Next base: position 112,399 of record NZ_MBEU01000075.1, read on the forward strand.
GCAAAGCACGGAATCTTGGTCTGCGTCGACGGATCTGCGGCCTCGCACGCCGCCACGGCTTGGGGCACCCGCGAGGCCATCCTCCGCCAGTTGCCGATCACGGTCATGCACGTTGTCCCTCCCGTGGTCGTCGGATGGCCCGTCGGACAAATGTATGCGGACATGACCGAGTGGCAGCAGGAAAACGGCCAGCATGTCATCGATGAGGCCCGCAAAACGTTGAGCGCGAACGCCCGAGGGGCTGCGGCGCCCCAGATCCACACGCAGATCGTGTATTCCAGTGTCCTACCCGCGCTGATCGATGCTTCGACGGATGCCTCGATGATCGTCGTCGGCAGCCAGGGCATGGGCGCGCTGGGCCGCCTGCTGCTGGGCTCGGTCACTGCCGGTCTGATTCATCATGCCCGTTGCCCGGTCGCGGTCATCCACACCGATGACGGTGCGGTTCCCGATTCGAATGCACCCGTGCTACTGGGTGTCGACGGGTCGCCCGCTTCGGAAGCGGCGACTGCGTTGGCCTTTGACGAGGCCTCCCGACGGGGTGTCGAGCTGGTCGCGCTGCATGCGTGGAGCGACGTCGGGGTGTTTCCGATGCTCGGGATGGACTGGCGCGACAGCGAAGCGAAGGGGCAGGAGGTGCTCGCCGAACGTCTCGCGGGCTGGCAAGAACGATATCCGGACGTGAGCGTGAAGCGATTGCTCTTCTGCGACAAGCCTTCCCGGTGGTTGCTTCAGGAGTCCGAGAACGCTCAGCTGGTGGTGGTGGGTAGCCACGGCCGCGGCGGGTTCCGGGGCATGCTGCTGGGCTCGGTAAGTTCCGCGGTCGCCCAATCGGCAAGAGTTCCGGTGATTGTCGTCCGCGACAATGCGAGGGCCTTTAGTCCCTTACATTGATGCTGTTCGGCAGGCGCAAGCCCCGCCGCTGTTGGCCTAGCGTTCCGTTCATGACCTACGTGATCGGCAAAGCGTGCGTCGATGAGATGGACAAATCCTGTGTTCAGGAATGCCCCGTCGACTGCATCTACGAGGGCGCGCGAACGATGTACATCAACCCCGACGAGTGCGTCGACTGCGGCGCCTGCAAACCGGTATGTCGCGTGGGAGCGATCTACTGGGAGGGCGATCTGCCCGATGATGAGCGGCAGCACCTGGAGGACAATGCCGCGTTTTTCACCGAACCGCTCGCCGGCCGGGACGGCCCATTGGGTTCCCCGGACGGCGCAACCAAGGTGGGGGCCGACGGGCGTTGACACGCCGTTGATCGCCGCCATGCCGAAGATGCGCTAAACCGCGTGCAGGAGCGCCATAAACCCAAAGTCCATGTGCAGCTGTTGGTGGCAGTGCAGCAAGGACAGGCCGGGCTGGTTGGCGGTGAAGTCGATATCGATGCCTTGATAGCCGCCAACCATGGCGACGTCTTTGTGCAGCCCTGCGGTGGCCGTCCCGGCGGTGTTGGTGATTTCGAAGGTGTGCCGGTGCAGGTGGATGGGGTGCACGTCGTCGGTGCCGTTGCGTAGCCGCAGCCGGTATCGTGCACCGAGCTTAAGCTCGAATTGCGGTGTGCCCGTGCGCATATCGAACGGTGCGCCATTGAGCGTCCACACGTTGAATCCGTCGCGGTCCGCGTTGCGCTTGCCGATCAGCAGCTCGATCGTGTGGTCGGGTGGGGCCGCCGTCGCATCGGGCTGGGTGAAAAGCCGATAGTCCCATGTGAACGGAGCCGGCGGCACCCATTGGGGGTCGCCGGTGCTGCCCGCGTATTCGACGACGGTGCCCATGCCGTTGCCGCGGTCGTCGTCGGACAGGTCACCAAGCACCCATTTTCCAGGGTTGCTCATGGTCACGATTGCCGAGACGCGTTCCGCTGCGCCGAGCCACAGTACCGGAACCGCAACCGATTTGGGGACGGGGTTGCCGTCGAGGGCCACGACGTTGAACGTATGCCCGGGCAGCGCGAGGCTGCGGTTTTCGGTGGCGCTGGCGTTGAGCACATGCAGCAGCACTCGTTGGCCCTGCGTGACTCTGATCGGTTCGCTGTGGCCGAGCATGCGGCCATTGATCGCGAACGCGCGATAGCCAACTTCGAATCCATGCGGTTTTCCGGACGCCAGCGAAGCGGCCATCTCGGCCTCGCCCTTGTCGCGCAGCTCCGGGATCGGCTGGCCGGCCAGGAAATTGGTGGCCATGTCGCCGCCCCTGCTGAAGGCGGGCTCGAACTCCTTGAGGGTGAGAAATACTTCTTGGTCGTAGGCGCCGGGATTGTATTTCGGTTCGATGTAGACCGGCCCGGCCAGACCGTTGTACTGGCCCAGGCTTAGGTTCGCTCCGGGGACGAGGTGGGTGTGGTAGAAGCGGAACCCCGACGGTCCCGGAGTGAAGGACAGCCGGCGCATCCCGTGCGCCGGGATGTAGGGGGTGCCTTCCTCGGCGGAGCCGTCGACGTCGACGGGCAGTGTCTGGCCATGCCAGTGCAGTTGTTCGGGGGTGTCGCTGTCGTTGTGGACGTCGACCACCACGGCCCTACCTTCGGTCAGCCGGACCAGCGGTCCGGGAAACTGGCCGTTGTAGAGGGTGGTTGACACCACCCGATCGGGCGCCAGCTCCACCAGACCCTGTCCGATGCGAAGCGTGTAATCGGCCTTTGCGGGCGGGCCCTGCCGGCCGCACCCTGCCGCCGCGGACGCCGAACCGCTAGCCGCAAGCACCGCCGCGGCCGCGCCGCGCTTCAGGAAGCCGCGCCGGTCCAGCACAGCTCAAACGGTAGCGCATCGCGGCCGCCCGGCACCCACGACGGGACCCTGGTCATACACCAATACGCATATGTATGGTGCGAGTACCGACACGACAGGAGAATCGAAGTGGCAGAACGGTTGGCGGGCAAGGTCGCACTCGTCAGTGGCGGTGCGCGGGGGATGGGCGCCTCGCACGTGCGGGCGATGACGGCCGAGGGCGCCAGGGTGGTTTTCGGCGACATCCTGGACGACGAGGGCAAGGCCGTCGCGGCGGAACTCGGTGACGTTGTCCGCTATGTGCACCTCGACGTCACCAAGCCCGAGCAATGGGAGGCGGCGGTGGACACCGCCATCAGCGAATTCGGCAGTATCGACGTGCTGGTGAACAATGCGGGCATCCTCAACGTCGGCACCTTCGAGGACTACGAGCTGTCCGAGTGGCAAAAGATCCTCGACGTGAACCTGACCGGGGTGTTTCTCGGCATCCGCGCGGTGGTGAAACCGATGAAGGAAGCGGGCCGAGGATCGATCATCAACATCTCTTCGATCGAAGGAATGGCCGGCACCATGGCCTGCCACGGTTACACGGCGAGCAAGTTCGGTGTCCGTGGACTCACGAAGTCCGCGGCAATGGAATTGGGGCTCAACGGCATCCGGGTCAACTCGATTCACCCCGGGCTGATCAAGACACCGATGACGCAATGGGTTCCCGACGACATTTTCCAAACCGCGTTGGGCCGCGCGGCGGACCCCGCGGAGGTCTCCAACCTCGTCGTCTATCTGGCCAGTGACGAATCCAGCTATTCGACCGGATCGGAGCTCGTCGTCGACGGAGGCACCATGGCCGGCCTGGGCCACAAGGACTTCTCCGCAATCGATGTGGCCGAACAACCCGAGTGGGTCACCTAGCCGCGTCACGCGTGGGTCAGGGCTTCTTCGGCTTTCTTGGCCGGGGCGGGCCAGGGCGACGGGACCGGCCGCTGGCGAACTCGTTGCGGCCACCAGAACCACTTGCCCAGCAGTGCGGCAATGGACGGCGTCATCAGCGACCTGACGATCAGTGTGTCGAAGAGTAGGCCGAGGCCGATGGTGGTGCCGACCTGTCCGATAACCGTGAGCTCGCTGACCGCCATGGTCATCATCGTGAAGGCGAACACCAACCCCGCGGAGGTGACCACCGAGCCGGTGCCGCCCATTGATCGGATGATGCCGGTGTTCAGCCCGGCGTGGATCTCCTCCTTGAACCGCGCCACCAATAGCAGGTTGTAGTCGGCGCCCACGGCGAGCAGGATGATGACCGACATCGCGAGCACCATCCAGTGCAGCTCAATGCCAATGAGGTGTTGCCAGATCAGCACCGACAGCCCGAACGACGCGCCCAGCGAGAGCAGGACGGTGCCCACGATGACCGCCGACGCCACCACGCCTCGCGTGATGATCAGCATGATGATGAAAATCAGGCACAGCGAGGCGATTCCGGCGATCAACAGGTCGTAGGTGTTGCCGTCACTGAGGTCCTTGTACATCGACGCGGTGCCGGCGAGGTAGATCTTCGAGCCCTCCAACGGGGTGCCCTTGAGCGCCTCGTATGCGGCCTTCTTGATGGCACCGATGTGCGAAATGCCTTCCTGCGACATCGGATCGCCGTCATGGCTGATGATGAACCGAACGGCATGGCCGTCGGGGGAGAGGAAGTTCTTCATGCCCTTCTTGAACTCGGCATTGTTGAACGTCTCCGGCGGCAGATAGAACGAATCGTCGTTCTTTGACGCATCGAAAGCCTTGCCCATGGCGTTGGAGTTCTTCTGCGCCTCGTTCTGCTGATCTTGCAGACCCTTCTGGGTCGAATACATGGTCAGCATTGTGGTTTTCATGGCCTTCATGTTGTCGATCATCGAGGGCATCAGCGCCACCATCTGCGGCATCAGCGTGTCGAGGTGATCCATCACGGGCAGCAGGCTCTGGATGTCGTCGGTCATCGTGTCGATACCGTCGAGGGCGTCGAAAACCGAACGCAGCGACCAGCATACCGGGATGTCGTAGCAATGCTTTTCCCAGTAGAAGTAGCTACGGATGGGCCGGAAGAAGTCCTCGAAATCGGCCATCTTGTTCCGTAAGTCTTCGATGTCGATGGTCATGTCGTGCATCTTTTGCACCATTACATGCATATCGTTGGACATCTGCACGGTGATGCTCTGCATCTTGACCATGCTGTCGATGGTCGACTGCATCATGTCGGCCTGGCGGAGCATGTCGGCCATCTGGTCTGCCTGATACTTCTGGTTCATCTGCTGGGTGACGCCCTGCATGCTGATCTGGAACGGGATCGACGTGTGCTCGATCGGCGTGCCCTGCGGCCGTGTAATGGCTTGCACGCGGCCGATTCCCGGCACCCGGAAGACCGACTTGGCAATCTTGTCGATGACCAGAAAGTCCGCCGAGTTGCGCAGATCGTGATCGCTTTCGATCATCAGCACCTCGGGATTCATCCGCGCCTGCGAGAAGTGCCGATCCGCCGCCGCATATCCCTCGTTGGCGGGTAGATCGGTGGGCAGATAGGTGCGGTCGTTGTAGTTGGTCCGGTACCCGGGCAGGGTCAACAGGCCGACGAGCGCCACTCCGATCGTCGTCACCAGGATTGGTCCGGGCCAGCGGACGACGAGCGCGCCGACCTTGCGCCAGCCGCGAATCCGTTGCGTTCTGCGGGGTTCCAACGTCTTGCCGAACCGGGTTGCCACCGAGATGACCGCCGGGCCCAGCGTCAACGCCGCCGCCACCACGACGACCATGCCGATGGCCAACGGGACGCCCAGCGTCTGGAAATAGGGCAGGTTCGTGAAGTGCAGGCAGAACGTCGCTCCGGCGATGGTCAACCCCGAGCCCAGCACGACATGTGCCGTACCGCCGAACATGTTGTAGTAGGCGTCTTCTCGCGATTCGCCGAGTGAGCGAGCCTCCTGATATCGGCCTATCAGAAAGATCGCGTAGTCGGTGGCCGCAGCGATCGCCAAGGTGACCAAGAGGTTGGTGGCGAACGTCGAGAGTCCGATGATCTTGAAGTAACCGAGGAAAGCGACCATTCCGCGCGCGGCTGAGAGCTCGAGCACCACCATCACCAGCGTGAGCAGCACCGTGACGATCGACCGATAGACCAACAGCAGCATCGCGATGATCACCGTGAACGTGGCAGCGGTGATGACTTGCAGGCTGCGGTCGCCGGCCACGTGCTGATCCGCCGACAGCGCCGCAGGCCCGGTGACGTAGGCCTTGACCCCGTGGGGCGGGGGGACGCTCTTGACGATGTCTTGCACGGCCTCGACCGATTCGTTGGCCAAGGCTTCGCCCTGGTTACCGGCGAGGTAGACCTGAACGTAGGCGGCCTTGCCGTCGTTGCTCTGGGCACCGGCGCCGGTCAGCGCATCGCTCCACATATCTTGAACGTGCTCAACGTGTTTCGTGTCGGCGTCGAGCTTTTTGACGATCTGGTCGTAATAAGTGTGGGCGTCGGCGCCCAGTGGCTGTTGGCCCTCCAGGACGATCATCACCGAGCTGTTGGACTTGTACTCGTTGAACACCGCACCCATACGCTTGGTCGCGACGACGGACTGGGCGTCGTCGGGAGCCATCGACACCGAGCGCATTTTGCCGACCTCGTCGAGTTGGGGCACGGCCACGTTGAGCACACCGATGAGAGCGACCCAGCCCAGGATGATGGGTATGCCGAACTTTCGGATGATCCGCGGGATCGACGGCCGCGCTTTGTGTTTAGCGACGGGGATGACATCGGTGCGGGCGTCGGCCGTGTCTTCAGTGGCTGTGCTCATGCGGATTTCACCAAGCAGAAGGTCAGGGCGTGAACGCCGTTAACTGTTTTCTCGTCCTTGACTTCGTCGTCGATGGTGATGCGGCACCCGAGGTAGTCGCCATCGCTTTGGGCTGAGAGGTTCGGGAAGACCGAAGGGGCGGTAGTGCTCAGGACCAGCGTCCAGGGGAGCGGCGCGGCGTCGACTCGCGTCGGGTCGGCGTTGAGATCCAGGTAGTTCACGTTTGCGTGGCTCGCCGAACCGAAGACCTCGTACTTGACGACCTTGGGCTTAAACGGCTTTGAATCATCGAGCCGCGGGCTTGTCATCACGCCGGTGTCGTGGGCGCCGAAGAACGACTTGACGCGGACCACCGCGAAGCCGCCGACAACCACGACCGCGACGATCAACAGCGGCAACCACGCATTTCGCAGAGCCTTTGACGTCTGCACTTAGGTGATTCCCTTCCTTACCGCGCAACGGTGATGTGGTCGGCGAGAACGTTCCCCGCGGGCGGAATCGTCGCCAGGTGGGCGCGCGATTTACACCGCTCAGCAAGGAAATTCGGCGATTGGTGTGATTCCTGCGCCTCGACCCCCACCTCGCATTGCGGAGGCCTTCTCGAGTACCGCAACCAGAGCATAGTACATGATGTGCATATCTTGCACATCATGCAACAATCAGGGGCGGTGTTTCAGATCACTTCGTGAAGATGCTGTTGACCAGCGCGGCGGCGCGCTCCACGTAGGGCATCGGCGTGTCGTCGGGGTCTCTCGGCTTTCCGCTTGCCCACCGTTCGATGCCCGAACGCACGGCCGTCAGCGCCAGCGCGGAGATCAAGGCGGCCATCTCGTCGTCGGGACGCATCGCCTGGCGGCGGACGATGATGTCGGTCAATTGGTTCTGGAACCGCTCCAGCTCGGCCAGGAATGCCGCCAGCACCGCGGGGGAGGTCTTGGCGAGTTCGAGCATGCCGGTGGCCTGCTCGCGCCGCGGCGGCGTGTCACGGAGATGGTGTGCGGCCAGGGCGATCAGCTCTGCCAGCACCACCGAGTAGGGGGCGGGCCCGGCGGCGACGAAGTCCGCGGCCAGCTCGGGCGGGAGGTCCGAGGGCCCGTAGGCGATCGCGGACTCCTTGTTCGGGAAGTAGTTGAAGAACGTGCGCGTCGACAGTCCGGCTTCGACGCAGATTTCCTCGATCGTCACCTTGTCGAAGCCGCGTTCTTGTGCCAGGCGCACCGCGGCGTCGCGGATATCCGCGCTGGTCTGGCGGCGACGGCGCTCGCGCAGACCCACCTGATTGGTCATAACCCTATAGTTGCACGTTCTGCACACTTTGCAGTCAACTGGCGCAAAGTGGATTCGGATGGCCCGCTGATGGCCCTGCCGGCGCCGCATGGGCTCCCGCCCCCGGGCATCACCGAAAACCGTTCAACGGCAAGGCGATTTGATCGTCAGGGGGACAGGTTTCCGGTCGGCGTGGCTAGGGCGGACCATAGGTGATCGCGTTGGCTGGCGAAGAAGGCCACCGATATCGGAGCCTTTTCCGCGATCTGGTCGAACGCATGAAATGCGCCCGGGACGATCTCCTCGTGGACGCTCACCCCCGCCTCGCGCAGGCGTCGCGCGTACTCCAGACACTCTTGATAGAACAGGTCCAGCGTCCCGACACCGATCCAGGCCGGCGGCAGGCCCGTCAAATCTTCCCGGCGCGCCGGCACCGCCTCCTTCGGGTCCGCGCCGTCGAGGTACCAGCGCCAGGCCAACTGGTTGTCGGATTCCGTCCACATGAGGCGCTTCAGGCCATCGCGAGTGGCGCCCGTGCGATCGTCGAGCATCGGGTAGACCAGCATCTGGTAGGCGAGTTTGACGTCGCCGCGATCGTGCGCACGCTGTGCCACCGCGGCCGCGAAATGTCCACCGGCACTTGCTCCGCCGACGGCGACGCGATCGGCGTCCACCCATGGCTGGCGCGCCAACCACCGCAGCGCCGCATAGCAGTCTTCCACCGGTGTGGGATACGGGTGTTCGGGAGCGAGTCGATATTCGACCGCCGCCACCGCGACACCGGTGAGGCGGGACAGCTTGCGGCAGTACTTGTCGTCCTGCACCGCGGTCCCCATGATCGTGCCGCCGCCGTGGATCCACAGCAGCGCCGGCGCCCGATCGGGAAGGCCCGTCGGGCGATGGAGGCGGACCTTGACGTGTTCGTTGACCGCGACCACCGGTACGCTGCGGAGCCGGCCCGCGTTGCCCATCAGCAGCATCAGCGCCCGCTGGACTTTGTAGCCGCGGTGCAGGGCATATCCCCGGGGCAAGAAGGGGGCCACCTTGCGCAAGCCGGGATCCAGCGCCCGTCGTGACGTGAAAGGCTTGTCGGACGATCTGCTTGCCATGGATGCCCTCTGCTCCGGTGCCAGGCCACGTTGACCATACACAGCGGAAACAGTGTCGATATAGGAATTCGCCGCGGCCGGCGAACCCGTCAGGGCCGCTCGAGGTCGAGCAGAACGCGCTTGGCGTCGGGCCCCCCGCGGTATGCACCGACGGCTCCGTCGGACCGGATCACCCGGTGGCACGGCACGACGATAGGGATCGGGTTGGTCGCGCACGCGGTGCCGACGGCGCGCACCGCCTTGGGGGAGCCGGACAGCCGGGCCAGCGTGGCATAGCTGGTGGTGCTGCCGTAGCCGATATCGGCATTGAGGCGTTCCAGCACCGTGCGCCGAAACCCTTGCGACAGCGACCAGTCCAGCGCAACCTCGAAGCTCCGCCGCCGGCCGGCGAAGAACTCCTCGAGTTGCCGCGCGACCGGATCCAGCCGCGCGGGCGCCTCCAGCACTCGCGGGCTGACGCGGGCAGCGAGGTTCTGCAGCACCGCGTCGCGGCTTTCGTTGGCGAACGCGACCCGCAGCAAGCCGAGGGGGGTCGCCGCCAACAGCAGTGGGCCGACAGCGGAATCCACTGTGCGATAGGCGATGTCGAGTAGATCGCTGTTCTGGGCGTCCTGTTCCAGGCGCGCGTGCAGCCGCTTGAGATGGGCCGGGTCAACCGGGAAGTGCCGGGACAGGCTTGGTGTGGTCATCGATTTTCCCTTGTGTTGTCGAGAAGCGGATAGGTGCGTCGGAGTGTGGCGATCCCGTCGGCGGCGGCGCGCCGGGCGGCGGCCTCGCTGCTGTCGAGGATCAGCGCGATCTCCGCATAAGGAAGGCCGGCCAGGTAGTGATAAGCCACGGCGTGGCGCTGTTTGGGTGGTAATGCGCCCACCGCGGTGTCCAAGTCGAGGTCGTGGCGATCTGTCCGGTCGGGGGCGGGGACATCGGGCGGGTCGGCGACCGGGATGGCCCGGCGTGATGCTGTGCGGGTGATGTCGATGGCCTTGCGATGCGCGATCGTCACCAGCCATGCCTCGATGTTGGCGTCGGACGGCAGCCGCGGGTAGGCCTTCAAGGCGGCCAGGAAGGTGTCCGACCATGCGTCATCGGCATCGCTGTGGCCGACCACCGCGCGGACCACGCGCAGCACCGTGGCGCCGTGCCGTGCCACGACGGCCTCGAACGGCGGCTTCGGATGCTGGTGGGCCGTCACCCCGGCATCACCGGCAGGCTCGGGTATGCATTCGCGCTCCTCCGTACGGATTAAACAACTCAACTATGAAGACGTCGGCGCGCCATGGAATGTGAGAAACGATTGGATCCGCCGCGCCTGGGCACCCTGGTGTCCGTGCAGACGGTCGAGTACGCCCCGGAACGATTGGCCGATGTTTACGGCGACGCGACGCAACCCGCGGTCTTGCTGTGGCACGGCATGCAGTCCGATGCGCGCACCGTCGTACGGCCCCTTGCCGGTTTGCTCGCCGGCCACGGCGTTGCGGTGGTCGTCCCGGATTGGAACTCCCATGCTCACGACGGCGGCCGCGCGGACTTGTTGCGATCGGTGGACTTCGTCCGGCAGCGAGCCAGCGACACGGGCGGCATCCTGCTTGTCGGGTGGTCTCTGGGAGGCGCGGCCGCGGCGGGCCTGGCAGTCGAGGCCGGACGGTTCGAAATCGTTGTCGCCCATACGGTTTGCCTCGCAGGCGCTTTCATGGTCCCCGATCCCATTTCGGGTCGGACCCTCACCGAGGAAGTTCCTTCTGCGCGTGTCGGGGCGCCATTCACTTTGTTGCACGGTCTCGCGGACGACGCGGTGCCGGTGGCAGCGAGCAGGGCCTTCGCCAACGGCCTTCAACGCATCGGCTGGCCGGTGGATTTGGTGGAGTTGGAAGCCGATCATGGGTCGATCGCCGGCGCGGTGTACGACCCGCTCGCCGATCGCTACGAGCCGGCGGAGGGCGGAGCGGCCCAGCAGGTGGCAGCCGAGGTCGCCGCTCGGATCGCAGCGATACTCGGTCGTTGATCGATCTCACGCTTCCGGCTCGGTCGTCGTTTACCCAGAAGGAGGGAAAACGATGACAACACGACACACGGTGATCGATAGCCCACTGGGCGAGCTGACACTCGTCGCCAACGGCGACGCCCTGACCGGCGTGTACTTCCGGCATCACTGGCACCCGCCCACGACGGACACGCTGGGCAACTACGTCGAGGCAACCGCCGACGAGTTGTTCGATCGCACCAAGAACCAGCTCGACGAATACCTCGCCGGGAAGCGGACCGAATTCGAGCTTCCCGTCGTAGCGACCGGCGACCCGAACGATCGGCGAATCTGGGATCTGCTCCCCGATATCGCCTACGGCCAGACCGCTACCTACGGCGAGTTGGCTGCCAAATTGGCCGACGGCACCACCGCATATGACGTCGGCCAAGCCGTCGGGCGCAACCCGCTCAGCATCGTGGTGCCTTGCCATCGCGTCGTCGGAAAGAACGGTGCCCTAACCGGTTACGCTGGCGGCCTGAAGCGCAAGCGATTCCTGCTGGACCTCGAGGAGCCGGCGCCCGCGGCGGCCGGTAGGTTGTTTTGATGCCGTCGACGTGGCGCCGGCGCGTCGACGCCGCCGACTGGGACGCGGTCGCCGCGGAAATGGACGATGTCGGCGGCGCACTGCTCCCACGGCTGCTCACCGCACGCGAGTGTGGCAAGGTCCGTGATCTCTATCGCGACGACGGGCTTTTTCGCGCGACGATCGACATGGGTCGGCACCGCTACGGGCAAGGCGAATACCGCTACTTCAAACAGCCCTACCCGCACCCGATCGAAGCGCTGAAGCAAGCTCTCTACCCCCGGCTGCTACCGATCGCCCGCGACTGGTGGACCAAACTGCGCCGCGAGGCCCCGTGGCCCGACACCCTCGACGAATGGCTGGAAATGTGCCATCGCGCCGGTCAAACCAAGCCCACCGCTCTGATGCTCAAGTACGGGCCGGGGGACTGGAACGCCCTGCACCGAGACCTCTACGGAGACCTGGTCTTTCCGCTTCAGGTCGTCATCAACCTCAACGAGCCGGGCGCAACGCACACGGGTGGCGAATTCCTGCTCGTCGAGCAGCGGCCCCGGGCACAGTCACGCGGCACCGCCACGACGCTGCCGCACGGCCACGGCTACATCTTCACCACCAGAGAACGACCGGTCCGCTCGACCCGGGGATGGTCGGCCGCCCCGGTCCGCCACGGAGTGTCGGCGGTCCGCTCCGGCGAGCGCTACACCCTCGGATTGATCTTTCACGACGCCGCCTGAAAGCCGCTTCGCTTCGGGCACCATGTTGCTCATGGAGCTTTACGACGTCATGCGCACCACGCCCGCTGTGCGCGAATTCACCGACGATCCACTTCCCGACGAGATTCTCGAACGGATCCTCGATAGCGCCCGCTTCGCGCCGACAGGCGGTAACCGGCAGGGCGTGCGCGTCGTCGTGCTTCGCGATCGGCACAGCCGGTCAGCGTTGGCGGACCTGGGGCTTACCGCCGCCCGCCGCTACACCGCCCAGCTCGCCAACGGCGAGTCACCGTGGAATCCGTTGCAGCCCAGTGCCGTAGACCGGTCAACGATCGAGGCGACCGAGCCACCGCCGCAGATGTCGGCCCCGCTGCGCGAAGCGCCCGTGACGCTGGTGGTCTGCCTCGATCTCGCCGTCGTCGCCGCAACCGATCAAGCTCTCGATCGGATCGCCGTGGTACCCGGGGCGTCGGTGTACCCGTTCGTGTGGAACGTGTTGCTGGCCGCGCGCAACGAGGGCTACGGCGGCGTGCTCACAACAATGGCCGTGGCCGAGGAGCCGCGCGTCAAAGAGCTGCTCGGGGTGCCCGACACGTTCGCCGTCGCCGCGATCCTGCCGTTGGGCAAACCGGTTCGCGAGGTGACGAAGCTGCGGCGACGGCCCGTCGCCGAGTTCGCTACCCGTGAGCGCTTCGACGGTCCGCCCTTCGCTGGCTGAACAAGGCGGCGTGCGCGCGCCGGAATGGCTCTCGGTACGCTGGAACGGATGTGTGGAGCCACCGGTGAGGTGCGACTCGACGGCCGCGTCCCAGATGTAGCGGCGGTAGCAGCGATGGCTGAGGTCATGGCGCCGCGAGGGCCGGACGGGGCGGGCGCCTGGTCACAAGGGCGTGTTGCCCTGGGTCATCGTCGCCTCAGAATCATCGATCTGACCGAGCACGGCGCCCAACCAATGGTCGATTCCGACTTGGGCCTGGCGCTGGCCTGGAACGGCTGCATCTACAACTACAAGGAGCTCCGCCGCGAGCTCGAGGGTTACGGCTACCGTTTCTTTTCCCACAGCGACACAGAGGTGCTGATCAAGGCCTACCACCGGTGGGGCGACGATTTCGTCAGCCACCTGATGGGGATGTTCGCGTTCGCCATTGTCGAACGCGACAGCGGCCGGGTGTTGTTGGGTCGCGACCGGCTCGGGATCAAGCCCCTGTACTTGACCGAAAACGATCACCGGATCCGCTTCGCGTCGACTTTGCCGGCGTTGCTTGCCGGGGGTGGCGTGGACACCAGGATCGACCCCGTCGCGCTGCACCACTACATGACGTTTCACTCCGTCGTGCCGGCACCGCTGACCATCCTGCGTGGAGTTCGCAAGGTCCCGCCCGCGTCGCTCGTTGCCATCGAGCCCGACGGCAAACGCACCACCACCACGTACTGGACACCGAACTTCACGAGGCGAGACGATCGCGCGGACTGGTCCGAACGCGACTGGGAGGACGCCGTGCTGTCCTCACTGCGCGTCGCGGTCAAGCGCCGCCTCGTCGCTGATGTGCCGGTCGGCTGCCTGCTGTCCGGTGGTGTCGACTCCAGCCTGATCGTCGGGCTGCTCGCCGAAGCCGGGCAGCACGGCCTGTCCACCTTTTCCATCGGCTTCGAATCAGCCGGCGGCGTCGCGGGAGACGAGTTCCGCTGGTCGGACATCATCGCCGAACGTTTCGGCACCGACCATCATCAGATCCGCATCGGGACGGACCGCATGCTGCCCGCGCTCGACGGGGCGATCGCCGCGATGAGCGAGCCGATGGTCAGCCACGACTGCGTCGCCTTCTACCTGCTCAGCCAGGAAGTGTCGCGTCATGTCAAGGTCGTGCAGTCGGGTCAGGGCGCCGACGAGGTGTTCGCCGGCTATCACTGGTATCCGCCGATGCAATTACCCGCGGCGGCCACTCTAGAGGGTGCGGTCGCGCAATATCGCGGCGCCTTCTTCGATCGCGATGCGGAAGGCGTTGCGGCGCTTCTCGGGCCAGGCAACGCGGCTTCCGGTGATCCCAGCGTGCGCTTTGTCACCGAGCATTTCGCGCAGGCCAACGCCGACACCGGTGTCGACCGTGCGCTCCGGCTCGACACGACGGTGATGCTGGTGGACGACCCGGTCAAACGGGTGGACAACATGACGATGGCCTGGGGGTTGGAGGGCCGGGTTCCCTTCCTCGACCATGAGTTGGTCGAGCTCGCGGCGACCTGCCCGCCGGAGTTGAAGATCGCTCAAGGCGGCAAGGGAGTTCTCAAAGAGGCCGCGCGGCGGGTAATCCCGTCGGAAGTCATCGATCGGCCCAAGGGGTATTTCCCGGTGCCCGCCCTGACTCACCTGGAAGGCCCGTACCTCGATTTGGTTCGCAATGCGCTGTATTCGCCGGAGGCCAAGGAGCGGGGGCTGTTCGACACAGACGCGGTCGATGCGCTCCTGGCGGACCCCAACGGCAAGCTGACCCCACTGCGCGGCAACGAACTCTGGCAGATCGCGCTGCTCGAACTCTGGTTGCAGCGCCACGGCGTGACGGGATCTGCGGCGTGACCGCCATCGAACCGTCCGAGGAGAATCCCGAGGCGATCACACTCAGCCTGCACGATGCGTCGCCGGACCACCTGGCGAAGGCCATGGCCGAGGACGTCGAGCTCGAATTGGGCTGGGGGCGACTGATTTTCGGTCAGACTTTCGTCGACGCGGGCAAGCTGACCGAGACGTTGCGACGGGAAGCGCCCGGGCGGCGGGACATCTGTATCTACGCCCACGAATCCCACGTCGTGGTGGCCGGATCCCCGAGCGAGCTGTTCATCGATCCCAGCCACACCTATCGGCTGCGCTTCGGCGAGTCCGATCAGGAAGACTTGACACCCTCACCGCTCGGCGTGACCGTGCGCACGCTGAACGACCCGGACGATGCCGACGCGATGAACCGCGTATTCGTGCGCTGCGGAATGGTTCCTGCGCCGGTCGAAACGATTTGGGACAACCACCAACACGTGGAGGCGGTGACATATCTACTCGCGGTGCGCGACAACGACGGCGCGGTGGTGGGCACCGTCACCGGTGTCGACCATGAGTTGCTCTTCAAAGATCCGGAGCGAGGATCCAGCCTGTGGACGCTGGCCGTCGACCCCGCCGCGGCACTTCCCGGCATAGGCGAAGCCCTGACCCGGGCTTTGGCCGAGCACTTCCGCAGGAAGGGGCGCGCCTATCTGGATCTGTCGGTGGCGCACGACAATGCCGGCGCCATAGCGCTTTACGAGAAGCTGGGCTTTCGACGAGTTCCGGTGCTGGCCATCAAGCGGAAGAACGCGATCAACGAACCGCTGTTCACGCCGCCGCCCGAGACGGTCGAGGACCTCAATCCCTACGCCCGGATCATCGCCGACGAGGCGTTGCGCCGCGGCATCTGGGTGGAGGTCCTCGATGCCGAAACCGGTGAGATGCGACTCGCGCACGGTGGCCGCACCGTGATCACGCGTGAATCACTGTCGGAGTTCACGTCGGCGATTGCGATGTCGCGTTGCGATGACAAGCGTTTGACGCGCCGCCTTGTCTCCGAAGTGGGCATCACGGTGCCTCGTGCCCGGCTGGCCACGTTCGACAAGAGCGACTTCGACTTTGTGACCGAGGTTGGGGAGGTCGTCGTCAAGCCGACGCGCGGCGAGCAGGGCAACGGCATCACCGTGGGCATCACCGCCGACGATGGTCCCGACGAGCTCACCGCCGCATTGAGAAGGGCGCAAGCGGAATACCACGAGGTGCTGATCGAGGAGCGGGTGCGCGGCGACGATCTCCGGTTGGTAGTGATCGACGGCCGGGTGATCGCCGCCGCGCTGCGGATGCCGCCCGAAATCATCGGCACGGGTGACCACACGGTGCGGGACTTGATCGCGGCCGAGAGTCGGCGGCGATCCGCGGCCACCGGCGGTGAGTCCCGGATCCCGCTCGACGAGGTCACCGAGGCGACGGTCGCCGAAGCGGGTTGGACGCTCGACGATGTGCTGCCGAAAGGGACTCGACTTCGCGTTCGCCACACCGCCAACCTCCATCAGGGCGGCACGATCCACGATGTCACCGCCCAGGTGAACCCGGAACTGTGCCATGTCGGGGTGGCGGCCGCGGCGGCGATCGGTATCCCGGTGACGGGTATCGACCTCATCGTGCCGGACATCGCCGGCACGGAATACGCCTTCATCGAGGCCAACGAGCGGCCGGGGCTGGCCAACCACGAACCACAACCCACCGCCGCGGCCTTTCTCGACTATCTCTTTCCCAGTCAGCCCGGCAATCCGCTGGCCTGGACTCCCGAAGAGGCCCAGCACCCGCGCGACTGATGTGAATCGTATTGCCGTGTGCACCAAGGGAATTCATCACTGTGACGATTCAGTGGGGTAGTGGGGCCCGGACGTCAAGTTAGCTTATGCTAACTTGACCGCCTACGCGTTTGGGGGTAGGGGGCTGGGCGTATGACCGCGCCTATATGGATGGCCGCACCGCCGGAGATGCACTCGGCACTGCTGAGCGCCGGGCCCGGTCCGGCATCGTTGCTTGCGGCATCGGACGCGTGGAACGCGTTGAGCACCGAATATGCCTCGGTGGCCGAGGAGGTCGCCGCGGTGTTGGCCAGTGTGCTGGCGGGGGCATGGGAGGGGCCGACCGCGGAGTCGTATGCGGCCGCGCATGTGCCATATCTGGCGTGGCTGATTCAGGCCAGCGCCAACAGCGCCGCAGCGGCCGCGCAGCTTGAGACCGCGGCGACGGCCTACACCGCCGCGTTGGCGGCCATGCCGACGCTGGCCGAGCTGGCCACCAACCACATCGTCCACGGCGGGTTGGTGGCGACCAATTTCTTCGGGATCAACACCATCCCGATTGCGCTCAACGAGGCCGACTATGTGCGGATGTGGATCCAGGCCGCGACCACGATGAGCACCTATGAGGCGACGTCCAGCTCCGCGGTTGCGTCGACCCCACCGACAACCCAGGCGCCCGTGGTGGTAAACCCTGTGTCGACGTGGGTCAGTTCTGTGACCAGTGCCGTCCAAACCGCAGAGCAACTCGCCCAAGACGCATCCACCCTGAACCTGTCCGAATTGGGGTCGGCGGTCCTGAACTTGATCCAAAACTTCAGCGTCGCGGCCTTCATGGAGGATCCGATCGGGTACAGCCAGCAGGTCGTCGAGTCCTTCGTAGGGCAGTTCCCTCTGCTTTCGGACCTTTATTTCGGATTCGGCGGCGACCACCTCTTCGAATTCGCGGCCAATCCGGTGGGGTTCGTGGAGAACATCATCAACAAGTTCCTGGCGGATCCGGTGACCGCGCTGAGTAATCCGTTTTTGCTGGTCCTGAGTCCGGACGATTTCGCATCGATCGGCTACAGCGTTTTTTCTCCGTTCATCCCCGCGGCGGTTGCCCCCGTCGGGGCGGTGGGCGGCATCGCGGGATTCGCGGAGCTGGCTCAGGCGCCCGGGCCGACAGGCGCCCCGCCCGCCATCGCGCCGGCGCTCCCACCCGCGGTGGCCGCGCCCGCGGCGCTGCCGCTCGCCGGGATGGCTCCCACCGGGACCGCACCGGCCGTCACCCCTGGCACGGCTCCGGCCCCGGCACCCGCGGCGAGTGCGGTCGCTACGCCGGCGGCTCCAGCGCCGGTAGGCGCCGGCGGGGTGGGTTTCATCCCCCCTTACGCCGTCGGGCCTCCCGGCATCGGGTTCGGTTCCGGGCAGGGCGCCAGGGCTGGCTCCAGCGCGAAAACGCAAGCATCGCAGCCCGATAGCGTTGCGGCGCTCTCAGCGGCGGCCGCGCGCGAGCAGGCGCGGGCCCGGCGGCGGCAGGCCGCGAAGCAGCGCGGGCACAACGACGAGTTCATGGATATGGATGTCGAGGTTGATCCGGACTGGGCTGCGCCGCCGGACGAGCAGCCTGTCGTGTCGACTCTGGCCTCGGATCGTGATGCGGGGCCCCTGGGGTTTGCGGGGACTCTGTCGAAGGGCTGTGGCGAGCCGACGGGCTTGACCACGCTGTCGAGCGACGAGTTCGGCGGGGGACCGACCGCGCCCATGCTGCCGAATACGTGGGACCACGACCATCCCGGGGAAAAGGACTGAACCACAAGACAATTCGTCACACTGACGAATTGAGGTCGATGTCTCAGGCACAAACGGCCGCGTCGGGGGAGTCGTAGCGCGACTACTAGGATGTGGCCTCATGGTCGAGCACCTGCCCCCCGTCCGCACTCTGCTGGCCGGCCTGGTGATGGTCGAGTCAGCCCGGTGGCACGAGGGTCGATTGTGGTTCGCCCACTGGGGTGTGGGCGAGGTTGTCGCCGTCGACATGGACGGTACTGCCGAGGTGATGGCCCCGGGTCCGCGCCAGATGGGCTGGTCGATCGACTGGCTGCCCGACGGGCGTCTGATCACCACCGGTCCGTCGGTGACTCGGCACGAACCGAATGGGGCGCTGGCGACGCATTGCGAGCGGGGCGGCAACGAGATCGTGATGGACCCGCGCGGCCACATGTATGTCAATGGCTTCGATTTCGACTTCGTCGGCGGCGGCACGCCCGAGCCGGGCTGGATCAACCTGGTCGCGCCCGACGGGACCTACCGTCAGGTCGCGGGTGACATCGAGTTTCCCAACGGCATGGTCGTTACGCCCGACGGCTCCACCCTGGTAATCGCCGAATCGTTCGCTGGGCGGTTGAGCGCGTTCGATATTCACGAGGACGGTTCATTGTCCGGCCGTCGGGTGTGGGCCGAGGGGCTGGGCCCCGACGGCATCTGCATCGACGCCGAGTCGGCGATCTGGTCCCAGACCGCCGACGTTTTTTCCCATACGGGCGATCCGGACGCTCCCGCCGGCGCGTGCGTGCGGGTGCTCGACGGCGGCGAGATCACCCACCGCGTCGAGACCGAGCTGCCCTGCTTCGCGTGCACCCTCGGCGGTCCCGACGGCCGGCACCTGTTCCTGCTCTGCAACGAATTCGAGGGCGTCGACCAGCTGCAGGCGGTGCAGGCCCGCCGGTCCGCCAAGATATTCGTCACCGAGGCGCCTGTCCCGAGGGCGGGCTGAGGTTTACGGTATCGCCAATAGCCCTGCCGGCCAAGACATTTCGTCACTGTGACGTATTACCGGTGCTGTGCAGCAGGAAGCGGGGGCCGGTGTCGACCCGCCGGCTTCCCGGATTGCCGGCACCTACTAGGCGTCACCTAAACGTCCGAACCATCCACGCACTGGGACCTTCTTCGGCAACCGTGCGCGCCGCGGCGGGTCCGCGGAGCAGCGCTGCACTGACGCCGGCGGTATCCGATCACCGGGGACGCGAGTTCTTTAACCAAATGCGACCTGCGCATGCTTCTACCGATAAGCGACATTATGTCAAGTCAGCCGAGACTGTTGCCGCCGCCCAGATCCCCCAACTACGTCGTTCGAACCCGCTATCCCTCGACGGTCTTCTTTAGGCCCGACAGCATCGAAGTCCAGTTCGCCTCGGCTCGGTTGGATTCGTCCGGGCTTGCGTTGTTGTCCTGGGACAGCTTCACCCGAGTGCCTGAATTCGTGGACGTCAGTTCGTAGGTCAATGTGTGGTAGTTCTCCGGTTTGTCCGGCAGGCCGGTCATGGGGCTGAAATGCGTGACCCGCAACAAATGCGGCTCCTGCACGTCGATAACCGACCCCTTGTCCTCGTATGCAGTTCCGTCATATTCGCCCGACCATGTGATAGGGCTGCCTGGTTTCCAGTCGGTATCGACGCGTGTTCCGAAGAAGTACTTTTTCACGATCTCCGGATCGGTGAGTGCCTGCCACACCCGCTGAATGGGTGCGTTGACATCGACTTCAGCGGTCGCTGTGAACGTCATCGATGACCCTCCTCCACTAGATATATGACTGAGTCATATTTCGACTACCCTGTAATGCGACCAAAGAAACCAAGCGGCGGGTGCGATGGACAACCACGACGGCGAGCAGCTGATTAACTGGGTGGCGGTAGCCGCGCTCGCCATCAGCGACGCCATTTACGACTCGCTCGAAGCGTCGACCCGGCAGGATCGCAGCGCCGCCGTAGCGCTGGTCGCGTTGGCGGATTTGGCGCACGCGGGGTCCGTTCAGTCGTTGAGCTCGATGATGGGTGTCACTCACTCGGGTTGCGTCCGGATCGTGGATCGACTGGCTCGCGACGGGCTCGTTGACCGGAGGCCCGGTGCGGACGGCCGCACCCGCTCCCTAGCGCTGACAGCCGAAGGACGACGACTTGCGCACCGGTTGCGACGCGCTCGCCACGATGCGGTCGTCGCCGCGCTCAGGCGGCTGAGTGGCGAGCAACGGAATCAGCTTCGCGGGATAAGTCGTGCGGTCGTTGGGACGTTGGCGCACGACCGCCTCGAACATCGCCGAACTGGGCAGTCGCCGGGCGGCGGCTGGCTGTGCCGGCTATGTGATGCGGCAGCCTGCGGGCGCGATGTCGGTCAGTGCCCAGCCGCGAACGTGGCCCACCGGCGTGATGCATGAACACAGCCGCAACCGATCAGTACTTGCGCTCCCCTGCCACACGCCGACCACCCACCGATTTCGCTTGCCGTCCAAGGGGTCCCGCGTACTCCGGGTCGAGCAGGCGGTCTTCGTGTGTTGCGGTCTTCCAGGCCCCACGGGGCGAGCCTTCCGTGCCGTATCCGCTGCTAACCCATTGTCAAGATCGCGGCCGCGGCGACGCCAATCACCGTTGCAAGAGCCACCAAAATCACCGCGATCGCAGCGCGCACGATCTCTTCTTCCGTGAGTCGCCAGCGCGGCTTCGATTCGACAAGAACGGTGTCCCCTCGACGGGCAATTGCGTTCACTTTTGCGACCGCCAAAAAGACATCGTCATGCCCGTCGGTTGCGTCTTTGTCGACTGGGTTGTGCTCGGCGATTGCGGTGGTCATATCAGCCCCCGGGCGTACGAACGCCGATCGGCGTTATTAGGTAGGGAGGTCGAAAGGTTCGGCCTTCTCGTATATCCGAAGATACGTGTACGAGATCACGATTGCGGTAATGCTCCTTAACGGTCACAGCACACAACGCGGTGCAGTCCCCGCATGATCACCTCGACAAGACCATCGAATTGTTTCGACGTCGTCGCGTCGGCCTCGAGGTGGGCCAGCATGCGGTAGACCAGGGCGCGATTCAGTCCAATTGCTACGCCGAGCCGTTCGCGCGCCGCGTCCGAGGTCATAGCCGAACGGTCACCGTTTGGTATCCGTTTGGGAGCGCAACCGCGTTTCGGCTGGCGCAGCCCTATCGGTAACAACAGTCACATCGTTAACATCGCGCGATGCACAGTTTGCCCCCGCTGGCCAGCGACGTGCGACCGCGAGCGGCTTCTCGGCGCGACGCGCTGCGCTATGCAATAGCGTTGGCCGGTTTGGGTGTCGGATCATTAGGCTGCGGGATGCCGGCGGCGGCCGCCGCCGCTCCTCCCCAACTGATCGACTTCGCCGCGCGCCAAATTCCTGCGCAGCAGATTCGAGCTGCCGGCTATAGCGGTGTGGTCACCTACGTTTCGGAGTCGCGTCCTGGCTCATCGTTTGGCGCCAAGCCGATCACTCGGCCCTACGCCGACTCATTGAAAGCCGCAGGCCTGGTGATCGTCAGTAACTACCAATACGGCAAACCTGGTGGGTCGGCACCGTCGGACTTCACGCGCGGCTACGCCGGCGGCATCGCGGACGCGCGCACCGCCTGGCAGCTGCACACCGCCGCGGGTGGCAGCCAAGGTGCACCGATTTTCTTCACGATCGACGAGGACATCAATCGCGACACCTGGAATCGCAGCGCGCTTCAGTGGTTTCGCGGAATCAACTCGGTTCTTGGCGTTCAACGCACGGGAGTCTACGGAGGCGTGAGGGTGTGTGAGTGGGCCGCGGCCGATGGCGTTGTCGGGTCTTCGAGCACACCTGGTCGCCGCTGGGTTTGGCAAACTCGAGCCTGGTCCGGCAATCAGGTCCACCCCGCCGCTGTTCTCTACCAGCGAGTCGTGAGCACCTCGTCCAATCCCGGGCCGAAGGTCGGCGGACTCGAAGTCGACGTCAACGACGTCCTGGCTTCCGATTGCGGCCAGTGGAACCTCCATGCGAGCCATCCCGGTGGCGATGTGCGGTAGTGGCGAGATCGCTGAACGCCTGATTCGGGCTACAGCCCCGACGGTACGGCCTTGCCGTTCACCGTCACCTCGACCTGGCCGGTCTTCGGGTTGTACTCGATCTTGCCGTGCTCGAAGTTCGACACGAGCAGATCGCCGACGGCGTTCGCGTCGCTGGTGGGCAAGCCCAGCGGACCTGCCGAACCGTTGGTGCCGGTGACTGCGGGCGTGCCGTCCGGGTCGCGCGGGACATTCCAGGCCTCCCGGATCTTGCCCACGGTGATGTATGCGGGCGTGCCGGCCGCGCCGTTCTTGGCGGTGATCGCGCCGCCCTGGAACTGCTGGAACACCACGCCGCTGTCCCGTGTTCCGGCGTTGCGGTCACCCGTCAGCGGCTTGCCGAGAGCCTTCTTCTGATCCTCGGTTGCCGACGAGTACTTGGCAGCGATCGGGCCGGTTAGCGTCACCTCGATGTCGCTCTCCCCGATCAGCTTCACCTCGGTGGGCGGCGCTGGCGATTTAGACGTGGAACTGGCGTTCGCCCCGACCTGAGACGGTGGCGACGCGTCGACCCTCTGGCCAGTGCTGCAGCCGGCAGTGATCAGCGCGACGGCGGCCAGGCCGACGACTGCCGGGTGGCGGTATGCGATCGTTCTCATGGGCTTCCTCCCCGTCTTCCCGTGGTGTTGGTCAACTTGCGGCTGGCATTCCCGCCCGGCCCCGGACCACAACCGAACCACTTGAGTTGCGCAGGCGTCGCGGTCGTCGTAGCTCCGAACGACCTTACGACGCGGTCATAGCCGGCCAGGCAGAGCATCGCATCGATGGTTTGAAATTCCGAGCTGTGGATAGACCTCCATCCAACTGCCGCTCCTGGATAGCGGCACATCACGAAGGGAGTCAGACGTGGCGTTCTCACACATTGCATCGAAAACAACGGCAGCCACGGCTGCACTGGCGGCGGCGGGAATCCTCGCGGCGACGCCGGCATGGGCCGATCCGCAAGTGCTGCAATTCGGCCAGATGGCAGAGCTTTCCAGTAATGGCGGCACCATCGACTACACCGTGAGCAACCTGCAGCCCAGCGGCCACAACGACGGCATCTGGTACTCCGACGTCACCGCCACCGGTGTCAGCGGCAACGCAACTCCGAACATTGCCGACTTCAACGCTCGGGCCGTCAACAGTTCCACGTTCGCGGTGATGAAGGGCAACCAGACCGACGGCCTTCCGGAGGGGCCACTCCCCTTAGGCACCCCTGTTAAGGGCCGCATTTACTTCGACGTTCGCAACGGCACGAACCCCGACAGTGTCGTCTACCGGGACGCCGGAGGCACGGACAAGGTCGTCTGGAAGGGCTAGCAACTCGGCACGCGTCCCCGCCCAACCGGGTGTGTCGGCCACGACCAGCTAGCTGTTCGGCGATGACCGAATTATCGGAGCCGTTCCGCTTCGGCGCCTCCCCGCGTTAGTCTTTGCCGATGATCGCGGGCGAGAAGGCGCCTGACTTCACTCTGCACGATCACACCGGTCAGCCTCGGACACTGGCGGCGCTCCTTTCCGACGGCCCGGTGGTGCTGTTCTTCTTTCCATTAGCGTCTTCACCGATCTGTACAGCCCAGGCCTGTCATTTTCGGGACCTGAGCAACGAATTCGCCCGGGTGGGCGCCCAGCGGGTCGGCATTAGCACCGACACCGTCGACAAGCAGGCCCACTTCGCCCAACAGCGCTCATTCGACTATCCACTGCTCTCCGACGCTGACGGTGTCGTGTCCGAGCTATTCGGGGTGCGCCGGGGCAGGTTCGCCAAGCTGCGCCGATCCGTCGTGGCGCGTGAGGCGGCCCGGGGTGGCCGGCACAGTCGGCGCCGCGGCCTGCTGGCCCGGCTGCTGCCGGTCAGGCGGACCACGTTCGTCATCGACACCGACCGCACCGTGCTCAAGGTCGTCTCCAACGAGCTGCGCGCATCGGTGCACGCCGACCAGGCCTTGTGGTTCCTGGAACACCACAACACGTCGCCACCGGTCCGCGAGAAGCACACCGACGCGCATCAGCTGTCGGAGGGCGAGAGCGAACCGGTCGGCGACTGGTTCACCGAACCTCAAACCGCCGACGAGCCGAGCCCGGTGCGGCCATACGCGCTGACGGCTGGCCATACCGACTCTGGTGTCGAATTGCCACTCGAGGCGCGGATCGAAGCGCTCAACACCACAGCGAAGCCGGCGCGCTGGCCGAGAAATGATGTGCGGGGCCAGATCCTCGCGTGGTGCGTGGACAGCCCCTCGGTCGCGGAGATCGCGGCTCGTCTGGCCTTGCCGCTCGGCGCGACGCGGTTTCTGGTCGGCGACCTGGTGACAAAAGGTTATTTGCGGGTGCACGCCCCCCTCGGCGACTCGATGACAATCGACGAGCGACGTGAACTGATAAAAAGGACGCTGCGCGGCCTGCGCGCACGCCACTCGGCTTGACGAAGTGTCCTCGCGTCTCACCCGCGTTCGATCACTGACACCGAGCCGTGGTTCAGATCGCTGGTGACGTAAGCGAAATGCGTGTTTGGGTCGACAGCGATGGCGAGCGGATTGTTCCCGACGGGAAGGATTCCGGTGACGGTGCGTTTCGCGGTGTCGATCACCGACACGGACGCACCGCTGTAGTTGGCGACGTACGCGGTCTTCGTCGCCGGGTCCACCGCCACACCGGCGGGGCGTTGTCCGACGGGCACACTCGCCGTGACGGTGAGGCTATTGGTGTCGACGAAGGACACCGACGCGTCGTCGCCGCTGGCGATGTAGGCCGTGTGCGAATCGGTATCGATTGCGATGCCGGCCGGGCGGCCACGAAGCGCGACGGAACCGATAACTGTTCGGTTCGCCGTATCGATAACCGTCACTGTCGGATCGGCAGTCGTGACAAACAGGCGGTGGGCGGTCCGGTCGATGGCTACCCGGCTTGGACCTTTTCCTGTGGGCACCGTCGCCGTCACGGTATGCGTGGTCGTGTCGATGACCGACACCGATGCGCTATCACCAGTGGTGGCATAGGCGATACGCGCATCCGGGTCGACCACTACTCCGCCGGGATGGGTACCGACACCTACCGAGGCGATGACCTTATTGCTGGCGATGTCGATGACCGACACGGAGGAGTCGTCGTAGTTGGTGACGTAAATGGTCTTGGTCGACGGATCCACCGCCAGGCCCACGGGGTGCCGCCCCACAGCGGTCGTGGCTGTGACCGTGCGGCTGGCGGTATCGACTGCCGAGACGGAGTTGGAACCGGTGTTCGCGACGTAGACGCTGTGTTCGGCGGAGTCGACCGCGATGCCGAAGGCGCCGTTACCCACCCGGATTGAGCCGGCGATCGTGGGCGGACCACTCGGCGGTGCCGTGACCGTCCCGCTCGGTGCCGGAGGTGGTACCACGGCCGCCGGGGATTCCGTCGTGCGCGTAGCTGCGGTCGTGGATGTGTGCGTGCGCAGAAGGTATACGCTCGCGCCCACCAGGGCCACGATCGCCGCAATCACCGCGGCGACCACCCACGGCCGCTTAGCGCGTTTGAGATTTCCCTCGACGAACTGGAATGTGTTGCGGGGCAATGCTTTCTGCACGTGCTCCGTTGGCTCACCGACCGTGGGTGCCTGAACAGTCGGGTCCGGTAGGCGCATCGGCATAGTGATCGCGTCACGAGCGGCGCGTGCCATTTCCACCGGGGTGGAGTAGCGCTGGGCAGGGTCCTTGGCCATACCCGTAGCGATGACCGCATCGAACCCCGGCGGCGCGCCGGAGTCCGATGGCCGCGGCGGCGGGGCCGACAGATGCCCTGCCACTTGTTGCTCGATGCTGTCACCCGGAAATGGGGCGCCTCCCGTCAAGCACTCATAGAGCACGCAGGCCAGCGCGTAGATGTCGGAGCGCGCATCGGCCTGACCGACACCGAAACGCTCCGGTGCCATGTAGCGCAGCGTGCCCATTACCACGTCCGTGCCCGTCAGGCCGGTCTCACCCACAGCGCGCGCGATCCCGAAATCGATCAGATACGCAAAATCGTTGTCGTCGAGCAAGATGTTGGAGGGCTTGATGTCCCGATGGACCAATCCGATCTTGTGCGCGGCATACACGGCGTGCGCCAGCTGCTCGACGATGTGCACCGCGCGTGCGGGTGGCATCGAGCCGGAGGCCAGCACGGTTGCCAGGTCGCGGCCTTCGATCAGCCGCATGTCGACGAATAGCCGCCCGTCGATCTCGCCGTAGGTGTGAATCGGCACCACGTGAGGGTCGTTTAACTGCGCCGCCGCGTGGGCCTCGCGACGGAATCGCTGTTGAAACGTCCTGTCCGCTGCAAAATGCGCCGGGAGAACTTTGAGCGCGACGATCCGATCGGTGACGGTGTCATAGGCCCGCCAGACCTCGCCCATGCCGCCTCGGCCAAGCAAGTTGATTAGCCGGTACTGGCCGAACGGGGTCCCTTCCACCGAAACCTCCCGACAGCAGCAAGCCAGCAACACCATAATCCACCGCTGACGCAGTTTGGGGAAACCCTCGCAAACGCGGTTCGGACGCTGCGGCTCAGCTATCCCGGCGGGCGTCCGTCCCGTTAACGAGCTCCAGCGCCGCCGCGACGACGGGCTTGGCCCACTCCGGCGTCGAGGTCAAGTCGGGCGGCCCGACGATCCGGCCGCGCAGCAGGTGCAGCACCAAGACCGGCCGGGGTGTCTGCCCCTTCGCCGGGTCGGCGGTCGCGGAGTTGTCGTACACCCGTAGCTCGGTCAGCACAGGCAGCAATGTCACGAGATTGATCAGGCTGTGCCGGCAGCGGCGTCGGATGTCGGCTTCGGGAATGTCATGCCCACCGCCGCGGACCCGTTGCCGGACTCGCGCGATGTGGGCGTCGTCGGTGTCGAGCCCGACGTAGAACACGTGGATTTCAATGCCACGCTTGGCGGCATCGGCCAGCAGCCGCGGCATGGTGTTGCCGCCGAGTGTCGTCTCGAACGTGAAATCGAGGCCCTTGTCAATCGCCCGCTCCAGCAGCTTTCGGCCTTGGTCCCAGGCCGCCGCGTTCGCCTCGGTCTGGCCTAATCCGGGGTTGGCCGCCATGATCTCGCGTGCGGCCTCGTCGGGGTTGTAGTACTCACCGCCCTTGTCGCGGATCGTCGCGCCGATGATGCTGCTCTTGCCGGCGCCGTTGACGCCGGCCAACACGTGTATCTGCGGCGGCGTCGTTGGTTTGCGAACCATGGCCCGCTTTGGATCACCGTCGCTGGGCCGCGCGCGCCGCCTTCACCGCGGCGGCGCCCAATTCCTCCGGCGTGGCGTCGAAGGCCGCGGCGACCCCGGCTTTGGCTTTCGGGGTCTGCATGGTGGCCAGCATCGTGTCGAAGCGCTCGCTGAGGTCGTCGAGGGCAGGTGTGACCGGCGCGGTGAGTGCCTCGAATTCGGGATACGACAGCAGCACCGCCCGAGGAGTGTCGTGCTTGGTGATCACCACTGCCCCGTTGAGTGCGGCCTCCTCAAAGACCGTGCCAAACTCGTTCTTGAGGCGGCTGGCGGTCACCCTGGGCACGTCGACCAGCTTGCCGTCGCGATTGCGGAACGAGACTGTGGACGCGGCGCCCGCCTTGGTGGTTGTCGGCATACGAGCTATTTTAGCCTTTTTGTCTATTTTGTGCATAGGCCAAAACTGTGGCGGACGGCGTGCTAGTCAGCCGAGATCGATTGCGGTGAAAGCAAGAAGTTGTTCGGTCTGGAACGGTCACATAAAGCGCTGGCGGTACGTCTCGTCGTTGATTCCGTTGCGCGCGAAAGGGTTTGCCGAGACGGTGGGTGATTCGCCCTCTCCTGCCGGCCGGCGGTATTCCCCTTCATGAGGTGCCAGATGTCGCGCGGTAAGGGCAATGAGCATGATGACGACGGTTGCCCAGCAGTACCAAGGCATAGACGCGGCCTCCCCGATCGGATCCCGCCAGAGTAGGCAGGTGTTGTTGCGGCAACGCTGCCCGTGGTGATCTGCTTGCTAAAACCTGCTCACCGGCAACTCTTGAGGGCGGTGAGGTCGTCAGCGGTTCGAGGTTGCGCGGATGGGCGCGCGCCAGGGCTTGCGCCGCTCGATGACGTACGTTTCACGATGCTGCCGCGCCCACCACAAGCGCAGGGTTTGCGTATCGATAGGTGCAGTTGGCTCGTCAAAAGGCGATGGTGCGCTGTACATGCGGCCGTGCCTGCTCAATTGTAGACGTATCCGTTCACTATGCGAAAGGAGCATACTCGCGCCGCCGAAGGAACGCTAGCGGCTACTAAAGGATTGATGGAAGGCACGCGGCCCTAGCCGGCGGGAGGTACCACTGGTGGACGGCAGATGTTGGCGGTCGGATCCCACCACCAGCCGTTGTCACACGCCAACGGTTGCGGTCCCACCCCGAGCGGCCGGCACACGTTCGCCGTGGGGTCCCACCATTGGCCCGGGTCGCATGCCAAGGGCTGTGGCCCGACACCCAGTGGCCGGCATACGTCGCCCGTCGGGTCCCACCACTGGCCTGGGTCACATTGCTGAGGTATCGGCCCTCCTGCGGGCCGGCACACCTCGGCCTTCGGGTCCCACACATCGCCGTTACCGCAGTCGGCCCAGCTCACCGCCGGAGTTGCGATCGTTACGGTGGCCATCGTTGCCCACGCAACCATGGCGACGGAAACCAGATGGCGAATGAATGTCCTCATTGCGGGCCTCCCCCTAGCCGTATGCATTATCGAACCCGGCCCAGCCGGACAGGTCAAGCACCGGTTTGCCCCGGCTACCGTGAATTCTGTGACCACGCCTACCGAACATCCGGCTGACGAAGCTGACATTCGACAGCGGATCAACGCGCTCGCCGGCGCGATCCGCGCCCGGGATCTCGAGGCCGTGATGTCGGCTTACACGACAGATGTTGTGTCGTTCGACATCGAGCCACCCCTACAACACGTGGGGACGGAAGCGAAACGGAAGAACTGGGAGCGCGTATTCGCGGTCTACCAGCATCCGGATTACGAGATTCGCGACCTGACTGTCACGGTGTGCGGCGACGTCGCATTCGCGCACAGCCTCAATCGGCTCAGCGGCACCCTGAAGGGTGGAAACACGACCGCCGGTTTCTGGGTTCGAGCGACGGTGTGTCTCAAGAAGGTCAACGGCCGCTGGCTCGTCGCGCATGACCACGCGTCGGCACCCCTGGATCCGGCAACCGGTGCGGCGTTGCTGAATTTGGAGCCCTGATCGGGCGCTTCGCTCCCTGCGTCCGGGAGATTGGCAGTATTTGGCAGTTCGCGGGGTGGCCCCGGCAGCCGCTCTCGGGCTTCGATTGTGGTGGGTCGGCACCGAGGCGCGAGGAGGAACAACCGACATGGCAGAGCTGGCACTCCGGCAGGGCACGATCGAATATCAGGAGTTCGGACCGCAGGATTCTGCGCACGCGCCGGTGCTGTTCGTGCACGGCATCCTGGTCGACGGTCGACTGTGGCGCGAGGTCGCTGAAGGGCTGGCGCGCCGTGGTTTCCGTTGCATCGTGCCGACGTTGCCGCTCGGCTCGCACACCATCCCGGTCAGTGATGCCACGGCGCTCTCGCTGCACGGTGTCGCGGAGATGATCAACGACGCGATCGTCGCCCTCGACCTCTCCGATGTGACGCTGGTCGGCAGCGACACCGGTGGCGGGATATGCCAACTGCTTGTCGACGCTCATCCGGAACGGATCGGACGTCTGTTGCTCACCAACTGCGACGCGTTCGACAAGTGCCCGCCCTTCCCGTTCGATCTCGTGTTCGGGTTGCTTCGCGGCCCCATCTCGATCAAGGCGCTGTTCGGACAGATGCGGTTGCGGGCGCTGCGCAACTCGCCACTCGGCTTCGGCCTGCTGATCAACCATCCCGATCCGGACGTCACCGCCGCGTGGCTGCAGCCCTGCCTCAAGGACGCACGCATCTGCCGCGACCTGGCGGCGCTCCTGCGTCAGGTCGCGGTCACCGATCTCACCGACGTGGCCACCCGACTCCCCCGGTTCACCAAGCCCGTCACGCTTGTGTGGGGACAGCGGGATCGCTGCTTCACCCCGGGCTTGGGCCGGCGCCTGGCCAAGCAGTTCAGCGACGCGAAGCTGATCGAGGTCGCAGACGCGAAAACCTTTGTCTCACTTGACCAGCCG
The DNA here is from genome assembly GCF_001954275.1 of Mycobacterium sp. IS-836. GTDB lineage: Bacteria > Actinomycetota > Actinomycetes > Mycobacteriales > Mycobacteriaceae > Mycobacterium. The sequence continues at coordinate 142,904 of NZ_MBEU01000075.1, forward strand.
GACGCGGTGATCGACGCGATATCGGATATCGCCGCCCGGGCTGGGCGTCAGGTATGAACGAGTAGCGCAGCTACGACACGCCTATCGGTCGTCCCGCGGCTCTACAGCGCCACCATCGCCACCATATGGAGGGATGCCGAAGAAGCGCGGGCAGGATCGCGAGAGGGTCGAAGTAGGTGACGCGCTCGATCGCCCTGCCATCGCGCAGCAGCAGTCGGTTCACGTTGGACCACTCGACAACGGAGCTCGCGATGCGGGCGTGCAGCCGGAACTCGATGAACAAGAGGTCACCCTCTCCGCACCAGCGGTCAACGTGCGCGCGCAGGTCAGGAAGGCAGCACCAGATGCGTCGGAAGTCCGCTTGCGCAGCGTGGATCCCGACCATGGGAGCCGCGAGAGGCTGCAGCAACACAACATCCGCGTGAAGGAGTTCCGGCAGGCGTTGTGGTGAGGGGTTGCTCCAGAAGTCGGCAAATCTGGCGACGAACTCTTCCGGATCCGAGTTTTTGTTCACTCCGTCAACATGCGTGTCAGTGCCCTGCCACTTCGACACACGGCGCTGCCAACGACTGCCAAATTACTGCGCCGACGGGGTGAGCTCGACGTGAACCGTGCGACCGAACTTGGACCGCATGAGACGGTGCGTCAGCGGCACCACCACGCCATGCAGGACGGGGTATTTCTGCCGCAGCAGGTGTCCCACGTTGCGGTACTCAGCACCTTCCAGGATGCGGACAGTGCCGGGTTGCACGGATCCCGTCGGCTTGCCCGATGCTGTCGCCGGGCCGAACTCGACGCTCGGGTTGCGCCGAATCCGGCGAACTTTGATCGCCCTCTCGAAGCTGCGGAAGTAGGCGCGGTCGCCGTCGACCACGATGCTGACCGGGCTCGAGCCGGGCGTACCGTCCTTGCGAAACGTGATGAGCCGGATCGTCTTCTGCCGCACGAATCGCGCCAACGCCGGAGTGGTGGCGGTGCCAACGGCACCCAAAACGTAGCCGAGCTGACCCAACCGCAGCGCGAATGCCGCCACCAGCAACACCGATACCACGCCGAGCCCCCACGCCTGCGCCGCTGAACCGCCCAGCTCGAGGTCCATCACGTGGTTCACGGTGTGCAGGGTGTTGGCCACAAGAAATCCCGCCAGCGTGGTGGCCAGGGCGTCCGCCCAGATCAGCGCAAGCAGGAGCCCTACCCCCAGGCCTATCTGGAACGCGCCGAGGTCGTGCAGGAAGTGCCGGTGCACATCGAAGCCGACGGCATTCGCGAATGACGTCGGACCGACGAGGCACCAGATCCCGATCCCGACGGTGATCGCCCCGACCAGAGCCGTCACCGCGACCAGGTATATGCGCGCCAGGCTGCTCAACCGATTCATCACGCCCCCTCGTCCACGTTGCTTGTTCTCTTTCATTCGCTAGACGTAGTAGCGCACCCACATGTGACATCACGACCGACGATCCACCGATGAATTCCTGGGCCGCCGCCGGTCATACCTTTGAGACCGACAGATCGACAGCAAAGGTTGAAGCCATGCCTGACGCCCTACCGCCAATCGTTGATCACCAGACGTGGCGCGCCGCCCTCGACGAACTGCGCAAGCGCGAGAAGGCCGCCACCCGCGAGCTGGACGCGATCGCCGCCCAGCGGCGCCGTCTGCCGATGGTCGAGTTGCCCGACTACACGCTGATCGGCGCCGACGGCCCGATCCGGCTGGTCGATGTATTCGCTGGCCGCTCGCAGCTCATCACCTACCACCACATGTGGACGGACGGCGCGGAGTGGCAGTGCGGCGGGTGCACGGGCTTCACGTCGCAGTTCACCCGGCTGGAGTTCCTCGACAGCTACGACGCCCGTTTCGTCATCGTCACCAACGGGCCGATCGACGAGGCGCTCGCCTACAAGCGGAAAGTCGGCAACCGGATGGAGTGGTACTCGTCGTCGGAGAGCTCGTTCGGTGCCGACATGGACGCACCGCCCGGCGGCGGCTTTGCGGTCAACGTGTTCCTGCGCGACGGTGACACCGTGTATCGCACGTGGCATACCAACGGGCGGGGCACTGAGCAACTCAGCCATAGCTTCGCGCTGATCGACATACTTCCGTGGGGCCGTCAGGAGGAATGGCTCGATTCGCCCGAAGGGTGGCCGTCGCGTCCCACATACTCGGGTTGGCTCGACTCCCCCGATATCGCCCGCGCCTACGGACCCAGTGACAAGTAGGGACAACGCATGACCATGACCACCGAACGCTACGTCGTCACCCGCACGATCGGCGCGAGCCCGGCAGCGATTTTCGCCGTCCTCGCCGATCCGTCCCGGCACGCCGCCACCGAGCCCACCGATTGGGTCCGCGACGCCTTGGACACCACCCCGATCACCGGTGCGGGCCAGATGTTCGCGATGAACATGTACTTGATCCGAGCCGGCGGTGACTACGTCACCTACAACCTGGTCAATGTCTTCGACCAGGATCGCGCCATCGGGTGGATGCCGGGCGTGCTCGACGACGCCGGCAACCACAATCCCGGCGGCTGGTTCTGGCGCTACGACCTCGCGCCGAACGGGGACGGCACCGACGTCACGCTGACCTACGACTGGAGCGGCACGCCCCAGGAGTTCCGCGAGCGGGTCGGCGAGATGCCCATCTTCGGTGAGGACTACCTTGCCGATTCGCTGGCGTCCCTCGAGCGATCCGTCGCGGGCTAACTTCTGCTTTTTCTGCAAAACCAGCGTTAGGCTCCTCGGTGGCACGGTCACATCGCGCATCGGGAGCCCGCTATGAAGTCAGACGCGCAGGAACCGGAGATAGACCCACGCCGGCTACGCGAATTCAGCACCTTCGAAAAGTTCTCGGATAAAGATTTGGAGCGTCTCGTGCAAGCGGCGCACCACACGTCGCGGTCGGTGCCATGGCCGCTGATTCGTGAGCAGACTCCGTCGGACGCCTGCTACATCCTGCTCAGCGGAGACGCGGGCGTGTATGTCGGCGACGACCGCATCGCCGTCCTGGGGCCGGGCGAGGTGATCGGCGAATCCGCGCTGCGCCGTGGGAAATTGCGTTCGGCGACCGTGACGACGATGGGGCCGGCCGAGGTGCTGCGCATCGACCGCGACGATCTCGCACGCTTGCTCGACCAGATACCCGCGCTGCGCGAAACCATGGACACGACCGCCGCGCAACACGTCCCGGTCACGCCGCCACCCAAACCGAAACCGGCGCGCTCCAAGCTAAACGTTTCGCTCCCAACGGAATTGGTCGAGCGGTTCGAGCGGGCCGCAGACGATGCCGGTGTGGACGTCGCGGGCGCGCTGCAGGCGGCGCTCTCCGAATGGATCGAACGACAAGGCACATAGGTGCCGGATTACTGCGGGTGGGATGCCAGGTAGTCCCCCACCGGGATCGGTGATGTCGCGGCATACCCGATGGGCAGCAACACGTCGCCCGCGTTCGTGTAGCAATACACATCCCACCGGTAATAGCCGGCAAACGCCGCGGGATCAGCGGCGATCAGCGTCGCGTATTGATCGACCGCGCGCACGTATTCGTTCGCGTGGTTGTACCGATAGATGGCGTGATCGCGGTCGTTGGCAAAGCCATTCGCGGCGAGGTAGCGGCCCGCGGCCATGATGCTGTCGTGGGGCGACTCGATGTCGCCGCCCGCCCCGTAGGTCGCGAACGTCGCCGGCAGGAATTGCATCGGCCCTTGCGCGCCGGCGGTACTCGCGCCGACTATGCTGCCGAAGCGGGTCTCGACGAAGTTGATGGCGGCCAAATAGTTCCAGCCGACGCCGGTTTCCGACTCCGCCTGGTGGTAGAAGCCCAGCAGCTGGTCGGCCGGAGTCGGCGGCTCGACGCGCCACGCGGGAAGCGTGTCTCGCACCGGTGTCATCGCGGTGAGCTGCCGCCGGACGTCGACGTTGCGATCGTAGACGTCGAGCAATGACGACGGGATGCGCGGCCGCGTCGTCGCATCCCATTCGGGGTGGCGTCCGATGGCGCGATAGGCCGCCTGCTGGCGATGCGCCGCCGCCGCCAGCGCCGCCTCCCCCGTCGATGGGTCACGCAGCGCGTTTTCGTCGGCGACGAGGTCGTCGGCCAGTTGCGCGGGGTCGGACGCCAGATGCGGCTGCGCGCCGTCGGGCGTGCTTGGCGCGTCGGCCAGCATGGTAATCGAGGCGAGCTGGATGCCCACCGGCGTGGGCTGCGCAGAACCCGCTAGTGCGACCACGATCGCACCCACGCCTACGACAGCGACTGCATGGTTACGGCTCACGTTGTTCACTCCCGTCGAAACGTCGGGATAGGTCAACGGTAGCGGTGCGTCGACGTGGCGCGCGACCCGCAACGTCAGCTCTGCGGCCCCGCGGGCGGCCAGGGTGAACCCGGGGAGGGTTCGCCGGGTTCACCGTGCTCGCCTCGGGACAGCGGCACCCACTGCTCGCTCGGCGCGGGCTGCTTCGAGGAGGGGAAGTCGCGTAGCTTGCCGGAGGGCTTCGCGTCCCACTTGGCGAACGTCAGCGGTGTCTGCAACCAGCAATGCAGCAGGCTGTACGTCGCCTCCAGCGAGTCCATGTGGGTGCGTTCCCACCCGTGGCTGCCGTCGAGGCCGAAGCCGACAAGCGCGGCCCGGGTGCCTGCGCCCGCCTCGATCGCCGCGGCGGCGTCGGATCGGTAGTAGCGGAACACATCCCGTGCGTACGGTATGCCCTGCTCCTCGGCGAGCCGGCACAGCTTTCGGGTCAGGTGATAGTCGAACGGGCCGTGCATGTCGGCCATCGGGATCGTCACGCCGTCCTCGATCGACTGCTGGCCGGGCGCGCACACCGCGTTGTCGACCGAGATGAGTTCGGCGACGTCCGCGGGCAGGCCGTGGCTGGCCCCGTGCCCGACCTCCTCGGTGATGGTCACCATGATCATGGTGCGGTGCGGCAGCATGATCCGTTTCTCGGAGAAGTTCTTGGCCAGCGTCAGCGCGATGGCGATGCCGGCCTTCCCGTCGAGGTGGCGGGACACGATGAAGCCGTCGGCGGTGAGCTCGGGGCTGGTGATCAACGCGACGAAGTCACCGACCTGCAGGCCGAGCCGGACTAAGTCCTCTCGCGACGACACCTTGCGGTCGACTCGAACCTCGACGTTCTGCCAGTCGGTGGGTTGGGAGTCGATCTCATGGCCGAAGGCGTGCCCGCTGGCCTTGAGGGGCAAAACGGTGCCGGTGATGAACTCGTCGGGGTCGTCGGGGAAGATCCGGACGCGGGCGCCCGCGGCGAAGCGGGCCGAGAAGGTGCCAACCGGAATTACCTCGAGTCGGCCGTTGTCCTTGAGCCTTCGCACCATGCACCCGATCGTGTCCGCATGAACCACCATCGCCCGGTCGATCGTGGACGACTCACCCGCGAGTTCGGCGGTCAACGCCCCGCGGCGGGTCAGCGAAAACGGGACGCCGAAGTGATCGAAAGTGTCGCCGATCAGCTGCATCACGGCGTCCGTCCGCCCTGCCGGGCTCGGGGTCTGCAGCAGCGCGAGCAGTGTGTCGACCATCCACGCGCGGTCGCCCTCAGTCAAGGCCGCGGTGTGGCGCACGGTGCCTCCCTTCGCGGTTGTGCGGAATCGCGTTCAACCTACCGCGTGGTCGGCCCCGATTGGCCCCGCGGGCACTAACACTTGCCCAAAATGGGAACCCATGGCCAACGTAGGGAGGAGCAGCTCGTGCAGCGACAGGAAATCCGATCACTGGCAGACCTTGCGGGCGAAGGCACCCGCATTCTCACCACGTTCGTGCGGGACACGCACAGCGGCATCGCGGAGCGCGTTTTCGGCGCCATAGGGCCGGCGTCGAAACCCGTGGAGATCGTCCACAACACGATTGCCGCGGCCACGTACTACGCCGTCGACCGCGGGGTGCGGGCCTCGTTACACGGGGCCGGTGAACTGGCCGCCGAAGTCCGCGGCAGCGACGAGGACGACACGGTCCAATCGCATCCCACGGTCGCCGGCGTCGTCGCCGCACTCAATGGGATTTACGGCGACGAGCTGACCAACCGCCGCAACGAATTCGCGCTGACGATGCGGATCCGCCAGCGCGGGAAGCCCGTTGCCCTCGATGCCGCCGCCGTCGCGGCCGCGTTTCCCGAAGCCACCGGCCGGATCGCGGTGTTCGTCCACGGCTGGTGCATGACCGAAATGTCGTGGCGGCGGCAGCCGCGCGACGGCGAGGCCGCGCTCCCCTACGGCACCCGGCTGCGCAGTGACCTGGGGTTCACGCCGGTCTATCTGCGGTACAACACGGGACTGCACATCTCCGACAACGGCAAGGCCTTGGCCGCACTGATCGACGAGCTGCGGGCGCTGTGGCCGGTGCCGGTCGAGGAGATCGCGTTGATCGGCCATTCGATGGGCGGCCTGGTAATCCGCAGCGCCTGCCACTACGGGGTCGAGCAATCGCAGCGCTGGCCCGACGCCGTTAGTCACGTCATCTGCCTGGGTTCTCCGCACTTGGGAGCCGACCTGGAAAAAGGAGTCAACGCGGCGTCCTGGGTGCTGGCCCGGCTGCCCGAAACACGGGCCGTCTCTTCATTTCTCAACGCGCGTAGCTCGGGCACGAAGGACCTGCGTTACGGTGCATTGCTCGACGAGGACTGGAGCGAATGCGACCCCGATGAGTTCCTGCGGGACCGCTGCCATGAGGTGCCGTTCCTGCCCGGCGCCGTATACCACTTCGTGGCGAGCAGCGCGGGTCCGCGGGCCGTCGGGGCTGTCCTCGGCGACCGCCTGGTACGCCCCGACAGCGCCTCTGGTGTTGGTAAGTCCCGCCAGGTTCCGTTCGACGCGGCGCATGGGCTGACGCTGACGGGCCTGCACCACTTCGATTTGCTCAATCACACAGCCATCTACGCGAAACTGCATGAGTGGCTGGGTGAATCGGCGGGGCCGACCGAGTTCACCGGCTAGGCGGAGTTGTCCTGGCCCCTGGACTCACGCCATCCCCGCTCGAATGGCAGCCGCCAGGCGTTGGGGGCGATCAGTTGGTGGATGGCGTTGGGGCCCCAGGTGCCGGGCTGGTACATCTTTGCCGGCGGCGGGTCGTCGAGCAGTTCCTGCGAACGCTCCCACAACGATTCGATGCCCTCGGCGGTGTTGAACAGGGTGTGGTCGCCGCGCATCGCGTCGAGGATGAGGCGTTCGTAGGCCTCCAGCACGTCGACGACGGTGTCGATCTCCTGGGAGGAGAACTGCATGGACAACTTGTCGAGCTTCATCCCGGGACCGGGTCGCTTGCCGTAGAAGGACAGTGAAACCTTCGAGTTGTCAGCGAGATCGAACGTGAGGTGGTCCGGACCTTGGGTCCCCACGCCCGATCCCGGCGGAAACATGCTCCGGGGAGCCTCTTTGAAGGCGATCGAGATGATGCGGATGCCCTCGGCCATCTTTTTGCCGGTGCGCAGATAGATCGGTACCCCGGCCCAGCGCCAATTGTCGATGCCGACCTTGAGCGCGATGAAGGTCTCGGTGTCGGAATCCTTTGCCACTCCTTTTTCTTGGCGGTAGCCGTTGTACTGGCCGCGCACCACATTTGACGGCTTCACGGGGAGCATCGATCGGAACACCTTGTTCTTCTCTTCGCTGATGGCATACGGCTCGAGGGCCGTCGGTGGTTCCATCACGACGAATGCCATCACCTGAAAAAGGTGCGTCACCACCATGTCCTTGTAAGCGCCGGTGCTTTCGTAGAAGTTGGCGCGCTGATCCAGACCCAGGGCTTCGGGAATGTCGATCTGGATGTGATCGATGAAGTTGCGGTTCCAGATCGGCTCGAAAAGACCGTTGGCGAAGCGGAACGCCAAGATGTTCTGGGCCGCCTCCTTGCCCAAGAAGTGGTCGATGCGGAAAATCTGGGCTTCCTCGAATGTTTCGTGCAGAAAGTCGTTGAGCGACACCGCGCTCGGCAGGTCGGTGCCGAACGGCTTCTCCATCACCACGCGGGAGCGCTCAACGAGTTTGGCGTCGCGCAGCATGGTGATGACGTCGCGCGCCGCTTTCGGAGGGACCGACAGGTAATGCAGGCGGCGCACGTTTGCGCCCAGATTGGCCTCGGCGTCGGCGACCGCGTCCGCGAGGGCTTCGGGCCCGGCGCTTTGCGGGACGTACCTGACAATTTTCGCGAAGCTGGCCCACTCTTCCGGCGTCAGCTTGTGCATGCCGAACGAGTCGATCGCGGTCTTCGCCAGTTCGCGGAACTCGTCGTCGCTGAAGTCTTCCAGCGATGTCGCGACGATTTGGATATCGGGGGCGAGCTCCGACTGATCCAAGTAGGCCAGGCCGGGCAGCAGCTTGCGTTTGGCTAGGTCGCCCGTCGCGCCGAACAGGACGATGACGTGGGGGTCGAGCGGCTGCTCGCCGTGGCGGCGCGGCCGGGCGTCGGGTGCCGGGTAGGAGATCGTCTGCGGTTTCTTGGTGGCCACTTCTGCGATACTTCCACCGCGGCGCCGCCTGCGCACGACTGATTGCGGGCGAACCGCCCGCGTCGCGGTCGCGGGCCGTATGTCAGGATTCGGACATGACTGCACGCAGCTTGGCTCGCATCGGTGGTGTTCTGGTGGCAACGGCGTGGGCGCTGCTCAGCGTGCCCCTCAGCAGTCCGGCCGCGGCCGCCGATCCCTGCTCCGACGTCGCCGTCGTTTTCGCGCGCGGCACCCACCAGGAGCCCGGTCTCGGCAACATCGGACAGGCCTTCGTCGACTCGCTCACCTCGCAGGTCGGCGGGCGATCCGTCGGGGTTTATGCGGTCAACTACCCCGCCAACGACGACTACCACAACAGCGCGAACGCGGGCGCCGCCGACGCTGGCGCTCACATCCAGGACACCGTGGCCAGCTGCCCGAACTCGAAAATTGTGCTCGGTGGGTACTCTCAGGGCTCCACGGTGATCGACCTGGCCACCAACGCGATGCCCGCGTCGGTCGCTGACCACGTCGCCGCCGTCGCGCTTTTCGGCGAGCCCTCGAGTGGCTTTTCCAGCATGCTGTGGGGCGGCCAGCCGCTGCCCACGATCAACCCGGTGTATACCGGCAAGACCATCAGCTTGTGCGCCCCCGACGACCCGATCTGCTCTGGGGGCGGCAACATCATGGCGCACGTTTCCTACATCGACGCCGGGATGACTAACCAGGCCGCGACCTTCGCGGCCAACCACCTCAATCAAGGGACGCCGCCGCGCACGTAGCGAGTGCTGACCGTGAAATCCCTAGCTACCTCCTCGCGCGACACCGTCGCGATTCGGATATTGATCGCCATGGTGCTGGGAGTCGCCGTCGCCGTCGCGGTGGGTAACACGGTCGGCTGGCGATTCGCGCTTGTCGGCTGGGTCGTGACCGCCGGGGTGTATGTCGTGTGGACGCGGCTCATCCTGGGCGGCATGGATGCCGAGGAAACCCGCAGATATGTGACACGCGAAGATCCGACCCGGTGGATTGCAGACGTGGTCGTCGTGTCCGCAAGCGTTGCGAGCCTGGCCGGGGTCGGCTACGTGGTGGCCGCCGGGACGCACGCGGGTGCCCCAGCCGTCGCAGCCGCCATTCTCGGCATCCTGGCCGTCGCCGCGTCCTGGTTTGCCGTGCACACGCTCTTCACGGTGCATTACGCGCGGCTCTACTACTCCGACGAGCCCGGGGGCATCAACTTCCACGACCCCGAGCCGCCGCGTTTTCGCGACTTCGCGTATGTGGCTTTTACCGTCGGCATGACCTTCCAGGTGTCGGACACGGAGATTGGGCTGACATCCATCAGGGCGACCGTGTTGCGCCATGCGATGCTGTCCTACCTGCTCGGCGCCGTAGTTCTGGCCGTCACCGTCAACTTGATCGCGGGGCTGGGCGCCAAGCTCTGATCGGCCCGCTCACCTTGCGGCGGTTAACCTGGCGGCATGGCAATCGAGTCCACCATGCTCGCCCTCGGAACCCCCGCGCCACAGTTCGCGCTGCCCGAGCCGGCCACCGGCGCCACGGTCAGCCTCGACGAACTCACCGGTCCCGCGCTCGTCGTGACCTTCATCTGCAACCACTGCCCGTACGTCCAGCACGTCGCCGCCGGCCTCGCCGCGCTCGGCCGCGACCTGGCCGATCTGGGGGTCGCGATGGTCGGCATCTCCAGCAACGACGTCGCCACCTACCCGCAGGACGGCCCCGACCAGATGGCCGAGGAGGCCCGCCGCCACGGTTGGACGTTCCCGTACCTCTACGACGAGACCCAAGAAGTCGCCCGCGCGTTCTCCGCTGCGTGCACGCCGGACACCTTCGTCTTCGACGGTGAGCGTCGGCTGGTCTATCGCGGTCAGCTCGACGACTCCAGACCGAAGAACGACCTGCCGGTGACGGCCGCCGACGTGCGGGCCGCCGTCGACGCCGTGCTCGCCGGTCGGCCGGTCGATCCGGACCAGCGACCGTCGATCGGGTGCGGCATCAAGTGGCGCTGAGCCACGCGCGCGCCGAGCCGCGAGCCGCGCTGCGCCGATGAAAATCGTGCTCGCCGCCTATGGAAGCCGCGGGGATGTCGAGCCGTTCGCCGCCGTCGGGCGGGAGATGCTGCGGCGAGGTCACGACGTGTGCATGGCGGTCCCGCCGAACATGGTTGGCTTTGTCGAGTCGGCGGGGCTGGCGGGCATCGCGTACGGGCCGCAACCCGCTGCGTTCCAATCGGATTCGTTGAAGTGGTTCTTCGGTGGGTGCCCGCCGGGCCCCGGCGTCGGGGATCTCGACCGCGACATGAACAACCGGAACCCGTTGGGCGCGATGGTCGAAGTGATGGAACATGTAGCCAGGGCCTGGGCCGACTGGGGTGAGGCGCTGACGACGCTGGCGGACGGGGCCGACCTGATACTTACGGGCAAGGCCGCCCAGGGGCTGGCCGCCAACGTCGCGGAGTATCACGGCATTCCGCTTGCCGTGTTGCATTTCTTCCCGGGTGGACGGTCGCGCGCGGCTGGCATCCTCGGGGGCATCATCAAGGATGCCGAAGAAGGCCAACGCCGCGCGCTGGGCCTGCCGGAGGCAACCGGATCCTTCGAATCGCTGGAGATCCACGCATACGACGAGCTCTGCTTTCCCGAAATGGCAACGCAATCCAGGGGTGGGCGATCGTTTGTTGGTGCGCTGACACTGGAGTTGCCCACCGATGCCGACGACGAGGTGTTGTCGTGGACCGCCGCGGGAACGCCACCGATCTACTTCGGCTTCGGCAATAACGTCCAGCTCCCGTCCCCCGCCGAGACGATCGCCGCAATCAGCAGGGCCTGCGCGGAATTGGGCGAGCGCGCCCTGATTTGTGCTGGGGCGAGCGACTTCTCGGGCATCCGGCCGTTCGACAACGTGAAGGCCGTGGGCGCGGTGAACCACGGCGCCATCTTTCCGGCGTGCCGCGCGGTCGTCCACCATGGCGGTGCGGGCACCACGGCGGCCGGCATGCGGGCCGGAATCCCTACCTTGATCCTCTGGTTCTCGCTCGAAGATCAGCCGATGTGGGCGGCCGCGGTCGAAAGGCTCGAAGTGGGCGCCGGCCGGGCTTTTTCGGCCAGCACCGTCGCATCACTGGTCGGGGACCTGCGTTCCGTTCTCACTCCTCAATGCGTCACTCGCGCTCGCGAGGTCGCCGCCCGGATGACCAAGCCCGCGCAGAGCGCCGCCGCCACCGCCGATCTTCTGGAAGAAGCGGCGGTGTGATGGGAGAACGGCTACCCCGGGTGGCGATACTCGACGACTACGCGGGCGTGGCCCTCGAGCTCGCCGACTGGTCGCCGGTGCAGAGCCGATCCGAAGTGACCGTCTTCGACCGCCACCTTTCCGAGGAGGAAGCCGCGGACGCACTGTCGCCGTTCGACGTGTTGTGCACCATGCGCGAGCGGATGGCGTTTCCGCGCAGTCTCATCGAGCGGCTGCCCAACGTGAAGCTGATCACCATCGTCGGCAGGAACCTGCCGAACCTGGACATGGCCGCGGCCACCGAACACCGCGTCCTTGTCGCGCACTCGGATTTCGCCCATCCGCGATTCAGGTCCGTTCGCGATGCCACTCCGGAATTGGCCTGGGGGTTGATGATCGCGACGGTGCGCAATCTGGCCGAAGAGCACCGTCGCATGCGTGAGGGCGCGTGGCAGACGACCACCGGTCTGACGCTATCCGGCAAGACGCTCGGGCTTCTTGGTCTGGGCAGGATCGGTAAGCGTATGGCCGAATACGCGAAAGTGTTTGGCATGGAAGTCATTGCGTGGAGCCAAAACCTCACCGACGAGGCGGCCGCGGCGGCCGGCGCTCGCCGCGTCGAGAAGGCAACGCTCTTCGAACGATCCGACGTGATCTCCATCCACCTAGTTCTCTCGGAACGCACGCGCGGACTGGTCGGCGCGCCCGAGCTGGCCACGATGAAGCCGCACGCCTACTTGATCAACACCTCCCGGGGGCCGATCGTGGACGACGAGGCTCTGATCGACGCGCTCGTGGCCGAGCGCATTGCCGGGGCCGGCCTCGACGTCTATGACATCGAACCGCTTCCGGCGGAACATCCATTGCGTCGTCTACCGAACGTGACGCTGACTCCCCACCTGGGCTACGCCACCCGCGAAATGCTGGGCGCCTTCTACGCAGACACCGTCGAAGCGGTCGCGGCATGGCTGACCGGGACGCCCGTCAGGATCGCCAACCCCGAGGCATTGCAGCGGCGAAATTCTAACTAGCAAAACGCAACCCCGTGGCCGGCACACAAGCCGACCACGGGGTTGATCGCCGGAACTTGCGGGCTAACCCGGGCAATAAGTCGATTCCGCGGCGCTCACCATCGAGGTGACATCCGCGAACGAGATGCCTTTCGCGCCGAGCGTGGAGTGGATGTCCGCGGCAATCGCGTCCGGAGTTTTGCCTGCCGAGCGATCGGCGCATATTTGATGGCCCATCGCGACGATGTCGGAGTCGTCTCCGGACGGCCAGGTAAAGCCGAGAGTGTGCATTTTGCTGAGGAATGTGTCATCGGTGGCATCCGCGACCGCAATCGCAGTGCTCGTAAGAAGGGCAGCACCGACCATCATGGGGACAGACAGTCTGGCCAGCCAGCGGCGTGAGGGCATTTGCGCGCTTCCTTTCATCGGGGCGTTAACGGAGTCCCAGTATGAGCGCCAAAAGAGGCGTAAATATGAAGAACCGTGAAATCTGTGAAACAGCTTGCGGAGACCTGAATAGGCAATTCTTTTGGCGTAATTTGTGTAAATGCGGGCCGCGCGTCGCGACTAGCCCAGTGCGACGGGGTCGCCGACGGCGAGGACGCCCTCTTCGAGCACCTCGAGATACACGCCCGCGCAGGGCTGTGCCCCGGAACCGCCTGCGGGCAAACGATTTTCGGCCGCGGGCGTGCGAAGCGCTTCCGGGGCTCGCGCGAGCGTCCCGTGCTCGAGCGTCGGCACCACACACCGCGAGGTGGACGCAATGACACGCAGCCGTACCTCACCGGCCGTCAATTCCCGCCCGAGCCAGATGTCTTCGTCATACGGCGGGTAGCCCGCCGGGGTCGCGATCACCAGGTTGGGACGGTAGCGCAGCGCCTCGACGCCGATGCGCTCCAGCGTCGCCGTGGTGATCGCGTGCAGCGGGGCATCATCGGTAAACGAGTCGCCTGGGGTTGCCTGGCCGATCGTCAAGATGCGGCCCGCGACTTCGGCGTCCACCCCCAGCTCGAGCAGCTTCTCCGGATCCGGGCGTTCGAGCGTTGCGCCGTCCGGCCGTTGGCTGATCAGCCGGACGGGGCGCCCCAACAGCCGCGACAGCAGTTCATCGACACCCGGGTCGTCGGCCGCGACGCTTGTCCCGTCGGGCAGGCCGATGTTCACGCGTCCGGCGCTTCCGTTCGCGGTGCACTTGAGCAGCCCACGCCACAGCCGGGCCTGCTTGGCGCTGGCCACATGCCCGGTCTGCGTGTCGACAAGTGCCAGCCGCCGGTCTCCTTCGGCGCCTCGTTCGTCCACGAAGAGGCGGTTCACAACCTCGCCCAGCATCGATTTCACCGGGTAACGGAGCAAACTCTCGACCCGCATCTGCTTTTCCACCACGCAGACCAGTATGCGGCGGGGACCTACGGCGTGCGCCGAGCGGTACGGTTGCGGCGATGAAATTTGTGCTGGCAGCGTACGGAGGACGAGGCGACGTCGAGCCCTGCGTCGCCGTCGGCCGGGAGCTGCTGCGCCGCGGTCACGAGGTGTGCTTGGCCGTCCCGCCCAACATCGTCCATTTCGCCAAGTCTGCGGGACTCATTGCGGTCGCCTACGGGCCGGACACGCGCGAGCAGATGGACGGCGCCATGAATTTCATTGGCGGCGTGGGGAGTCTGATCAGTGCGTTGCCCCAACTCGTAGAGCGAGTCAGCCGGGTCTGGTTGGACAAAAGCGCGGCACTGACATCGCTGGCAACGGGCGCCGACCTGCTGGTGGCGCACATGAACGATCAGATGCTTGCCGCCAATGTCGCTGAGTATCATGCCATTCCGCTCGCGGCACTGCACGTCTTCCCGGCGCGGATCCTGGCCTCTGGGCCGCTGTATTCGGGCATAACGAAGGATGCTGAAGTCGCCCAACGCCGTGCGCTCGGCTTGCCGGAGGTACCCGGACCTTTAGCACCACAGCTGGCCGACGGCGGATTGCTGGAAATCCAGACCTACGACGAGCTCTGCTTGCCCGGGCAACCGTCCCACTGGGTGGAGCCCGGCCGGCGCCCCTTCGTCGGCGCGCTGACCCTGGAGCTTCCGACGGACGCCGACGACGACGTCTTGGCGTGGATTGCCACCGGAACTCCGCCGATCTATTTCGGCTTCGGCAGCACGCCGATCGACTCTCCCGCCGACATGGCCGCCATGATCGGCGCGGCCTGCGCGCAGCTGGGCGAGCGGGCGTTGATATGCAGCGGTGCGAGCGACTTCAGCCACGTTCCGCACTTCGACCACGTCAAGGTGGTTGGTGCGCTCAATTACGCGGAAATCTTTCCGGCCTGCCGCGCGGTAGTCCACCACGGCGGCTCGGGCACCACGGCCGCGGGCCTGCGCGCCGGAGTGCCGACGCTAATCCTTTGGGCTGTGTGGGACCAGCCGATGTGGGCGGCGGCCCTCGAACAACTGAAAATCGGTGTCGGGCGCCAATTTTCGGCTACTACCCGGGAATCTCTGGTCACCGACCTCCGCTCGATACTCGTTCCAGAGTGCGTGGCCCGCGCGCGTGAGGTCGCCACCCAAATGACGACACCGGCCGAAAGCGTCGCCAGGGCGGCCGATCTCCTCGAAGACGCCGCCCGCCTGGGCCACTAGGCTCAGTCTGGTGGAGGATCGGGGCGCGAGATCTTTCGATCCGTCGGCGCTGCGCGAAGCGATGGCCCGGCGGCTGTATCGCCGCGCGGAGGCCGAGGGTCAAATCAGGCTGCCGGCCGTCCCGGGACTGCTCGACGAGTACGTCTCGATGTGCCAGAACCTCTTTGCCAGCTTGGGCATACAACACACGGCCGACCAAGCCGCTCAGCTCAAGTCCGTGCTCCAGCACGAGCTGGAGAAGGCATTCAAGGGCTCGTCGCGGTCGAACATCGTCATTTCGTTTGACACCCCCTTCGGGACGGGGCTGAACTATCGCGTCAAAGCCGAGGTGTCGACCATCGCGGTCGAATACGACCACTGGGTCGCCACTCGTAAGGGGCCGCTGTTCGGCACCGAAGCGGACGCGCGTGTGGTGGCGCTGGCCGACGAGGCCGCCGATGCCCGGTCCACCCGCGTCCTTGACATCGGCGCCGGGACCGGGCGCAACGCCCTTGCGCTGGCCCGGCGGGGGCACCCAGTGGACGCGGTCGAGATGGCGCCGAAGTTCGCCGAGATCATTCGATCTGAGGCAGAACGGGATTCACTGCCCGTGCGTGTGATCGAGAGCGATGTCTTTACGGCCGTGGAGGGCGTTCACGACGCGTATCAGCTCATCGTGGCGTCGGAATTGGTGCCCGACTTCCGGACGACGCGGGAGCTGCGCGGCATGTTCGAACTCGCCGCGGACTGCCTGGCTCTCGGAGGACGCCTGGTGTTCAACACCTTCGCGGCGCGCCAGGGCTACACCCCCGACGACGCCGCGCGGGAATTCGGACAGCAATGCAACAGCACGATCTTCACCCGCGACGAGCTCGCGGAGGCCGCGGGCGAGCTCCCCCTTGCGCTCATTGCCGACGACCTCGCCTACGAGTACGAGAGAACCCACTTGCCCGAGGGCGCTTGGCCGCCCACCGCGTGGTTCGAGGGATGGGCCCATGGCTTGGACGTGTTCGACGTGGAGCGAGACGAGTCGCCCATCGAGTTGCGCTGGCTCGTCTACCAGAAGGAAGCCTGAGTCCTTCGCGTCCTGTGGGCTAGGCCGTCAAACCGCGAGTTGCGGGCCCTTCCAGCAGCGTGCCGTCCGGGGCGAATCGTGATCCGTGCAGCGGGCACTCCCACGCCTGATCCGCGTCGTTCCAGTTCACGATTCCGCCAAGGTGTGGGCACACCGGCGAGACGGTGTGCTCGGTGCCGTCGACCCGGCACCTGGCCTCCAAATGCCAAGGGGGTCCGCTCACGACCCCGCCCTCGCCGTTGACGGGGCTGCGATGGCCGGTACGAATCACCGGGGTGATCCAGCCCTTGGTCAGGTTGAAACCGACCTCGAGGTTGGCCTGCACCGCGGTCAGCAGGCCCGACAGCTCGTGGGGGCTCCAACTGGCGAACGCGCCGGCCCAGTCCATCCGCCCGCCCAGGATGCGGCTCGACAACGCCAATGCCGCGGCGGGCCCGTTCGTCATACCCCATTTGTTGAAACCCGTTGCGACAAAGATGCTTTCGCTGTTCGGAAGGATGGGGCCCACATACGGCAAATGGTCAATGGGTGTGTAATCCTGCGCCGACCAAAAGTGAGTCTGCACCGCACCGGGGTAATGCCTGCGTGCCCACGACGACAGCTCCGCCAGCGCCTCGGACGGGCTCTTTTCCCGGCCGACGGTATGGCCCGCCCCGCCAACGATCAGCAGCTCCCCGTCCGCGACCGGCGCGTAGCGCACCGACCGCGTCGGCGAGTCGGCGGAGATCATCATCGGCCGCGTGACGTTTCCAGGAACCTTGAAGGCCAAGCAGTAGGAACGGCTCGGTTTCACCCGCGCGAAGTAACCACCCCGATCCAAGATCGGGATCCCGGTGGCAAGCACCAGCTGCCCGGCGGCGAGTTCCACGTCCTGCTGGTCGGCGTCGTTGACGTGCACGTGCACCCCTGCGCCGCGTGTGGAGACCCGCCGGACACGGGCGTGCTCGACCAATCGTCCACCGCGGTTGAGTAACTCCGTGGCCAACATGTCCAGGAACGGCATCGGGTCGAACTGCGCCTGGTGGGGCAGCCGCACACCGCCGTGATACGGGAATGGCACGCCGGCGTCGTCCTCCCATACCGCGGGCAGGTCGACAGCCTGGCAAGCCTCCAATTCCCGCCGCGCGGACGGCACGCCCTTGGCGGACTGCGCATAGGTGTAGGCGTCCTCGCGTTGAACCGCGATGCCGTGGGACTCGCAGTACTCGAGCACCCAGTCCTGGCCTTCCCGGTTGCCGTCGATGTAGGCCCGTGCCACCTTCTTGCCGTGCCTCGGTAGGACCTTCGACAACTGGGTCCCCTGCAACAAGCTGATTTTGGCGGTGGTGTTGCCGGTCGCGCAGGAACCGACGGTATGCGCCTCCAAGACCAGCACGTCCTTGCCGGCACGGCTCAGCAGAACCGCTGTCATCAGCCCGGTGATGCCGGCCCCGACGACGATGACATCGGCGGACGCCGGACCGTCCGCAAGCCGGCTGGCTGTCCAAGATTGTTCGGCTCGCTCGGCGAACCATAAAGAAGTCATGCCTGGGCTGGTACCCGGCAGCGGCGTCGGGAAACGGGCCTGTCGGCCGCGCACGCGCGCTTACGCGCGCTTCAGCTGCGCTATTGCCTGCTTCAGCGAATCCTCGGCGGCGCGGTTTTCTTGCTGCGCTTTGTCGTAGCGGTCGTCGGCTCTCTTCATCTCGCGCTCGGCCTCGCGCAGGCTATCCGCCGCGTCGTCCCGACGCTGCCGAGCCGCGTCGCGCTCGGCGCGACGGCGCGACAGCACGCGCTCGGCTTCGGCTTTGGCCCGCTCCGCGGCGGCGAGGGCGGCCTTCAACTTGTCCCTGCGGGCGTCCTGGTGGCGCTCCGGCCCCTTCGCGACCGGCGCCGCGCCCCCGAATTCGCCGAAACCCGACCATGTTTCGGCCCTGGCCAGCCGGCCGAGTCGCGTCCTGACGTCGGGATCGGCGATCGCGGCTTGCAGTGTGCCGGTCAGGTCGTCACGCAGCGTCGCCGACGGCTTGTTCACCTCGGCGGCTTCGAAAGCGGCCCGCGCGAGTTCGTCGATGAGCCGGTGCTGTTCGGCGGACAAATCGCGGATACGGTCGCCATCCATTGCGGAGTGCGCGGCGCGCAGGCGATCACCCAGGTCGGCCAGGCGCTGTTTGACGTCGTCGTGTTGGAGCACCAGCCGGTTGGCGATCCACGCCGCCGTCGTAGGTTTGCGCGCCGCGGAGATCCGTTTGGCGGCGGCTTCGTCACCGCGGCGCCTGGCGGCCGCGGCCAGTTCGGTGCGCTGTGCGGTGAATGCGCCGGGCTCCACCGAGTACAGACGGTCAAGATCGTCGTCGGCCATGACGCCGTGATCCCTCGGCACGCGGTTTCAGGCCCCAGGCGCCGCGGGTACCTGATCAACAACAACGCGAGGATTCGGCCAACTCTTATGACGTCCATTAACCGTGCACAGCTCGTTCGTCGGTACCTGCTGGCCGCCTTCGTTGTCGTCGGAGTGGTCGGCGCCGGCAGCTGCACCGCCCGTCCGACGTCCGAGCCGTCCGGGCCGGCGCGGGTGACGATCATGCCCGGCCCCGACACGCGTGACGTCGATCCGCTCACGCCGGTCATGGTCAAAGCCGACACGGGGAAGCTGACCGGTGTCCGCATGGTCAACGACGCCGGCAGACCGGTTGAGGGAATCATGACCCCGGACAACACCGTCTGGAAGCCCACCGCCCCCCTGGGCTACGGACGCACGTACACGCTGACGCTCACCAGCGTCGGGCCGAACGGCGTTGCGGGCACCCAAGTGTCGACGTTCTCCACCCTGCTGCCGCCCAATCAGACCAAGGTCTCACTGACCACGACATCCGAAGCGGCCCTGCAAGAAGGCGGGACCTACGGCGTGGGAACGGTGGTCGTCGCCCACTTCGACGAGCAAGTCGCCGACCGGGCGGCAGCCGAACGACAGCTCAAAGTGACCACCAACCCTCCCGTGCAGGGTTCGTGGTTCTGGGTCGACAGCCAAAACGCTCACTGGCGACCCGAGCACTACTACGCGCCGGGCAGCACAATCACCGCCGAAGCCAAGATCTATGGAATTGCGTTGGGCGACGGCCTATTCGGGCAGGAAGACACCCGAGTGTCATTCCGCATCGGCGACGCGCACGTATCCATCGCCGACGATGCCACGAAAATGGTCAGCGTCTTCAACAACGGCGCGCTAGTCCGGACCATGCCCACGTCGATGGGAATGGGCGGCACCGAAACCATCGGCTCGCAGACGATTTCGCTGTGGACTCCCCCGGGCGTCTACACCGTGCTCGACAAGGGCAACCCGGTCGTGATGGACTCCTCCACCTTCGGACTGCCCAAGAATTCCCGCCTCGGATATCGCGAGACCATCAACTACGCGACCAAAATCAGCAGTGACGGCATCTACCTGCACCAGCTCGACGCGACGGTGTGGGCCCAGGGCCACACCGACACCTCGCACGGATGCTTGAACCTCAACGGCGACAACGCAAAATGGTTCTACGACTTCTCGGTGCCCGGCGACATCGTCGAGGTCCGCAACACCGGCGGACCGCCGCTGAAGCTGTCGCAGAACGGCGACTGGACGCTCAGCTGGGACCAATGGCGCAAGGGCAGCGCCCTGGCGCCGCCGTCGTGAGGTGCGCACCGCCGGCTCGGCGCCGATCGGTTTGACTCGTCCGGATCCCCGCCAGGAAACTCTTGACTGATTCCAGATAAGGGGCCATATTGGCAGGGTGTCCTCATCGGCGGACTACGCGGAACAGCTGCGGATGGCCGATCTGCGTGTGACACGGCCCAGAGTCGCCGTGCTGGAGGCGGTACACGCCCATCCGCATGCCGACACCGAGACGATCTTCTCGGCGGTGCGGCTGGGGCTGCCCGATGTTTCCCGACAAGCGGTGTACGACGTCCTCAACGCGCTGACCTCCGCGGGCCTGGTTCGGCGGATCCAGCCGTTGGGCTTGGTCGCCCGCTACGAGTCCCGGGTCGGCGACAACCATCACCACGTCGTATGCCGATCCTGCGGTGTCATCGCGGACATCGACTGCGCCGTCGGTTCGGCGCCGTGCCTAACCCCGTCGGATGGCGACAACGTCCTGGATGGTTTCGTTCTCGACGAGGCCGAGGTCATCTATTGGGGCCTGTGCCCCGACTGCTCGACGGCAGATTCTTGATCACTCCGGTGATCGTGGCCCGATTTACCCACCACCCGAAAGGAATGTTGTGTCAGAGAGCGAAAACCCGACTATCGAGGCGCCGAAGCCGAAATCGCATGCGCCACTGACTAATCGGGACTGGTGGCCCGACCAGATCGATGTGTCGACGCTGCACCCGCACTCCCCCCAGTCCAATCCGCTCGGCGATGACTTCGACTACGCCGAGGAGTTCGCCAAGCTCGACGTCGACGCGCTCAAGGCCGACGTGATCTCGGTGATGACCACCTCGCAGGATTGGTGGCCCGCCGACTACGGCCATTACGGCGGCCTGTTCATCCGGATGAGCTGGCACGCCGCCGGTACCTACCGCATCCATGATGGCCGCGGCGGCGGCGGACAGGGCATGCAGCGCTTTGCCCCGCTCAACAGCTGGCCGGACAACGTGAGCCTGGACAAGGCCCGCCGGCTGCTGTGGCCGGTGAAGAAGAAGTACGGCAACAAGATCTCCTGGGCGGATCTGATCATCTTCGCCGGCAACTGCGCCTTAGAGTCGATGGGCTTCAAGACCTTCGGCTTTGCGTTCGGCCGCGAAGACGTCTGGGAGCCAGAAGAAATCCTCTGGGGCGAAGAGGACGAATGGCTGGGCACCAACAAGCGCTACTCGGGCGAGCGGAACCTCGCGCAGCCCTACGGCGCGACCACCATGGGCCTGATCTATGTGAATCCGGAAGGCCCCGAGGGCAAGCCGGACCCGATCGCGGCGGCGATCGACATCCGCGAGACGTTCGGCCGGATGGCGATGAACGACGAGGAGACCGCCGCGCTGATCGTCGGGGGCCACAGCTTCGGCAAGACCCACGGCGCCGGCAGTGGCGACCTGGTCGGCCCCGAACCGGAGGCCGCGCCGATCGAACAACAGGGCCTGGGCTGGAAGAGCTCGTTCGGCAGTGGCGCCGGCGGGGACGCCATCACCAGCGGCCTGGAGGTGGTCTGGACACCCACCCCGACGAAGTGGGACAACACCTTCCTGGAGACCCTGTACGGCTACGAGTGGGAGCTGACCAAGAGCCCCGGCGATGCCTGGCAGTTCGTCGCCAAGGATGGCGCGGGCGCGGGCACCATCCCCGACCCGTTCGGCGGGCCGGGCCGCGCCCCGACGATGTTGGTCACCGACATCTCGCTGCGGGAGTCCCCGATCTACCGCGACATCACGCGTCGCTGGCTCGACCATCCCGAGGAGCTGACCGAGGCGTTCGCCAAGGCCTGGTACAAGCTGCTGCATCGCGACATGGGACCCATCACCCGCTACCTCGGGCCGTGGGTCGCCGAGCCTCAGCTCTGGCAGGACCCGGTTCCGGCCGTCGACCACGAGCTGGTCGACGAAAAGGACATCGCGGCGCTGAAGAAGAAAGTGCTGGAATCCGGCCTGACGGTTCAGCAGCTGGTCAAGACCGCTTGGTCGGCCGCGTCCAGCTTCCGCCGCACCGACAAGCGCGGCGGCGCGAACGGCGGGCGGTTGCGCCTCGGGCCGCAGCGCAGCTGGGAGTGCAACGAGCCCTCGGAACTGGACAAGGTGTTGCCGGTGCTGGAGCGCATCCAGCAGGACTTCAACGCATCGGCGGCCGGCGGCAAGAAGATCTCGCTGGCCGACCTGATCGTGCTGGCCGGTTCCGCGGCGGTCGAGAAGGCGGCCAAGGACGCCGGGTACGAGATCGCGGTGCACTTCGCGCCGGGCCGCACCGACGCATCGCAGGAGAACACCGACGTCGACTCGTTCGCGGTGCTCGAGCCGCGCGCCGACGGATTCCGCAACTACATCCGTCCGGGCGAGAAGGCGCCGCTGGAGCAACTGCTGGTCGAGCGGGCGTACCTGCTGGGCGTGACGGCTCCGGAATTGACGGTGCTGGTCGGTGGTCTGCGGGCCCTCGGTGCCAATCACGGCGGCAGCAAGCACGGCGTCTTCACCGACAGGCCCGGCACGTTGACCAATGACTTCTTCGTCAACCTGGTCGACATGGGCAACGAGTGGAAGGCATCGGAGTCGGCGGAGAACGTCTACGAGGTGCTCGACCGCTCTACGGGTCAGCTGAAGTGGACCGCCACCGCCAACGACCTGGTGTTCGGCTCCAATTCGGTGCTGCGCGCGCTGTCCGAGGTCTACGCGCAGGACGACGCCCACGGGAAGTTCGTGGAGGACTTCGTCGCGGCGTGGGTCAAGGTCATGAACGCCGACCGGTTCGATCTCAAGTAACGCAGGGTCTGGTCAGCGAGACCACGCGACGCCCCTCGAGCAATCGGCTCGGGGGGCGTCGTCGTTTTGGCCCTTCCGCGACACATAAACCAGGCACACGACACGCCGTGGTCGGTCGCAATGGTGACTTTTGGGTCAGCGGTCCAAATCCCACTGTCCGTAGTCGGCCGCGAGGACCTCGTCGACGTCCACATTGATGCCGCCCAGCAGCGGACCCGGGTTCGACGGGCTGTTGACCACGGCCTGATACAGCACGGCCATCGGTTCGCGCGCGCCGTTCGACCACGACCTCGTCTGCCACGCCCAGCGGTGGCCCGGGGTGGTCGAGTTTCCGATGACGCCGTCGCGGATCGCCCAGCCGCAGGCCCGGGCATGCCCATAGATGCCGGTGCGCCCCACGCCCAGGGCCGAGTTGATGCCCCGAAACCATTGCACCGCAGGGCCATTCCAGGTGTTCTCGTCGATGTTGTCATCGACGCTGAAGAAGATCGGCGCCGAATTCGTACCCCCGGCCGCGCCGTGGAGGCGCAAGGCCGTCTGGGCGTCCGCCACGCCGCCGTCGTAGCCGCGGGTGTAGTCCGACGGCGTGGGCCACCCGGGCTTGCCGTACTGGAAGTTGCTGACGATGTGAAGACCCGCGGCCCGCAGCGCGTCCGCGTACTCGCGGGTGATGGGTTTTGCCTCGAAGTGCGCGCCCGGCCGCTCCTCGGACACGTAGTTCACCACCCCGTCGTAGCCCGCCGACTTGATCTCGTCCGGCGCGATCCTGCGCTCCGCAAAGTCGATCAGCGTGACGCCCGCGGCTCGTGCGTTCGGTTCGTTGACCGTCGCGGCGACCGACCCCAGGCCCAGCAGAACCGGTGCAGCGTACTTAAGGACATCGCGTCGCGAAACCGAACCGCGCACCGCGCGATCGTAGCAAACGGGTCGACCACGCTCGTTGCATCGGTTAGCTGATCGAACTATAGTCTGGACACATGTCCAGTTTGCTGTCACCGCGTTCGGGAGCGCGTTGATGGCGGTGGATTCGGGGGGTGCCCGTCGGCGTGCGTCGGCCAGCGGATAAGAGTTGAGTATGCGAATTGCCCTGCTGTCCTACCGGAGCAAGACCCATTGCGGTGGACAGGGCGTCTACGTGCGCCATCTCAGCCACGGTTTGGTGGAGCTCGGTCACGAGGTCGAGGTGTTTTCCGGCCAGCCATATCCCGAGCTGCTCGACCCGCGCGTGCGGCTGACGAAGGTGCCCAGCCTTGACCTGTACCGAGAGCCCGACCCGTTCCGGGTGCCGCGCCCGAGCGAGATTCGCGACTCGATCGACCTGTTGGAACTCCTCACCGTGTGGACCGCGGGGTTTCCCGAACCACGGACCTTCACGCTGCGTGTCGCACGGCTGCTGGCCGAGCGGGCGGCCGATTTCGACGTCGTCCACGACAACCAGAGCCTGGGCACCGGACTGCTGAGCATCGCCCGCGCGGGGTTGCCGGTGGTGGCGACCGTGCACCACCCCATCACCCGCGATCGGGTGCTGGATCTCGCCGCAGCGCGGTGGTGGCGAAAACCCTTGGTGCACAGGTGGTATGGGTTCTCGACGATGCAAGAGCAAGTGGCGCGCCAGATCCCGGACCTGTTGACGGTGTCGTCGTCCTCGGCGGCGGACATCGTCGCCGACTTCGGTGTCACGCCGGACCAACTACACGTCGTGCCGTTGGGCGTGAACACCGACCTGTTCAAGCCGGGGCCGACGCCGCGGATTCGGGGCCGAGTCATCGCGATCGCCAGCGCCGACACCCCGCTCAAGGGTGTCCGCACCCTCCTGCACGCGGTGGCCAGGCTACGCACCAGCCGAGACCTGGAGTTGCGGCTCGTCGCCAAGGTGGAACCCAACGGCCCCACCCACAAACTCATTGCCGAACTCGGCATCTCCGACATCGTCCACATCACCAGTGGCCTCTCCGACGGCGAGCTCGCCGCGTTGTTCGCATCGGCCGAGGTTGCGTGCATTCCCTCTCTCTACGAAGGGTTTTCGCTGCCCGCGGTCGAAGCCATGTCGAGTGGCACCCCGATCGTCGCCAGCCGGGTGGGCGCACTGCCCGAGGTCCTGGGCACCGATGGTGCCTGCGCCGAGCTGGTGCCGCCGGCCGACGCGGATGCGCTCACCCGCACCCTCGGCGAGCTGCTTGACTCGCCCGAAAAGCGCCGCAATCTGGGGAAGGCGGGACGGGCGCGCGCCGTCGACGTCTTCAGTTGGGAGGCGGTGGCCGCGCAGACCGTGCGGGTCTACGAGCGGGCGATCACGCGATGCTGACCGTCGATTTCGACCGGCTGGGCATCGGGCCCTCCACCAAGGTCATCGATGTGGGTTGCGGGGCGGGCCGGCATGCGTTCGAAGCGTATCGGCGCGGTGCCGACGTCGTCGCCTTCGACCGCGACGAGTCCGAACTGCGTTCGGTGGACACCATCCTGCGTGCGATGGCCGAGTCCGGTGAGGTGCCGGCGGCGGCGTCGGCGAAAGTGGTTGTCGGTGACGCGCTGAGCCTGCCGTATCCCGACGAGGCATTCGACTGCGTGATCGCATCCGAAATCCTCGAGCACGTACCGGAAGACGACGCTGCTATCGCCGAGTTGGTCCGGGTGCTCAAGGTGGGCGGCACGTTAGCTGTCAGCGTTCCGCGCTGGCTTCCCGAGCGAGTCTGCTGGCTGCTGTCGGACGAATATCACAGCAACGAGGGCGGCCACGTGCGTATCTACCGGGCCAGCCGATTGCGCGACAAGATCACCGGCGGCGGAATGGAATTGACGCACGCCCATCATGCACACGCGCTGCACTCCCCGTTCTGGTGGCTGAAGTGTGCTGTGGGCGTGTCGAACGCCGAGCATCCGGCGGTGGCCGCCTACCACAAGCTGCTGGTGTGGGATTTGATGCGCCGGCCCAAGATAACGCAGCTGGCCGAGTCACTGCTCAATCCGATAGTGGGTAAGAGCGTCGCGATGTATTTCGTCAAGCGGCAGGCCGCCGAAAGCCAGGAAACCCCGGGATATTCAGTTGCATCGGTTTAGCCCGCCGGCGGTTCCGGGCGTCCTTACACCCGAGCAGTGTCGGCAGACCGCGCGTTCCATCGCCGCGGCGCAGGAACCCTCGGGTGCGATTCCGTGGTTCGACGGTGGCCATACGGATCCATGGGACCACGTGGAGTGCGCGATGGCGCTCACGGCCGCGGGACTGTTAGAGCCGGCGCGGGCCGCCTTTGAATGGAGCCGTCGCACCCAGCGCCCGGACGGCTCGTGGCCGATCCAATTCCGTTCGGGGACAGTCGAAGACGCCAACAGCGACAGCAACTTCTGCGCGTATATCGCCACCGGTGTCTGGCATCACGTGTTGGTGACCGGAGACGAGTCGTTCGGTGCCGCAATGTGGCCAGTGGTGCACAAGGCGATCGACTTTGTCATCGACTTACAGGTCGGATATGGCGAGATCTGTTGGGCACAAAGCGAAGCCGGACCGCTCCCGGAAGCGTTGATGACCGGGTGTGCCAGTGTGTTTCACAGCATTCGCTGCGCGTTGGCGCTCGCCGCCCGGGTCGGGGACCCGCAGCCGGAGTGGGAGCTGGCGCTCGGCCGGCTGGGCCACGCGATCGTCGCGCATCCGGAGGCGTTCACCGAGAAGGACCGCTATTCGATGGACTGGTACTACCCCATCCTCGGCGGCGCGCTGCGGGGCCCGGCGGCGGCCGCGCGAATCAGGCAGCGGTGGGACGACTTTGTGGTCCGCGGCCTGGGCATCCGCTGCGTTGACGATCGGCCCTGGGTCACCGGTGCCGAGACATGCGAACTGGTGATGGCTCTCGAAGCCATCGGCCATCGGTCCGCCGCACATCAGCAATTCGCCGCGATGCACCATCTGCGCGAAGACGACGGATCGTACTGGACGGGTTTGGTGTTCGCGGATGGGAAGCGCTGGCCCGAGGAGCGCACCACCTGGACCGGGGCGGCGATGATCCTGGCGGCCGACGCGCTCTCGGACACCACGCGGGGCGCGGGCATCTTCCGCGGCGACGAGCTGCCGATGGGCCTGCAGACGGACTTCGATTGCGAATGCGTGGTTGCCGGGCCCGGCCGCTGATCGAATGGGTCACACGTGCTGGCCCGCTTGCCCGCTGGTGCGTTCGAGCAGCCGTAGTGACCCGGTAGCCGAAACCTCGCGGAACTGACCGGAATCGATGGCGCGGCAATAGATGTAGTACGGCGGGCGCCCGCCGTCCTTGGGGTCCGGGAACACATCGTGGATCACTAACGCACCGCCGGCGGTCACCCACTTCGCCCACCCGTCGAAGTCCTGTGTGGCAGCGGCCTCCGAGTGGCCGCCGTCGATGAACAAGAACTGCAGTGGTGTGCGCCAGGCGCGCGCCACGATCGGTGACTTGCCCACCACCGCGACGACGTGGTCGTCCAGACCCGCGGCGTCGAGCGTGCGGCGGAATGTCGGCAACGTGTCGAACAGTCCGGTGACCTCGTCGACCAACGAGGCATCGTGGAATTCCCAGCCGGGCTGGTGCTCTTCGGAGCCATGGTGATGGTCGACGGTGTACAGCACGCCACCCGATTGCATTGCGGCCGCGCCGAGCAACAGCGTGGATTTGCCGCAGTAGGTACCGATCTCGACACCGACGCCGCCGCCGAGGTACCGCAGTGCGGCGTCGTAAAGCGCGCGGCCCTCTTCCGCCGGCATAAAACCCGGCACCCGTTCGGCCAGCGCGAATAGCCGCTCGGGCGCTCCGGCGTCTACGTGACTCATCAGCTGATCGTAGAAGGGCCTTGGGCTGCCCAGCGGCCGGGCCGCATGGGCTTTACCATCATGCTGTGCATGCCTTTCCTCTCCGCAAATTGCTTCACGTCGGCCTGGCCGCGGCGGCGGCCACGGCGGCGCTGACGATCGCCGCCGCCGTGCTACCGCCCGGAGCGCCCGGTGCCGCGGGACTGGCCGCCGCGGCGAACTGTCCCCAGGTGCAAATCGTCTTCGCCCGCGGCCGTAATGAGTCACCGGGGCCCGGCGCCCTCGGCAATGCGTTCATCAACGCCGTCGAATCCAAAGCCGGCAACCGAACCATCGGCACCTACGCCGTGAAGTATCCCGCCGACACCGAGGTCGACGTCGGCGCCAACGACATGAGTCACCACATCCAGGACATGGTCAACAACTGCCCGAACACCCGGCTGGTGCTCGGTGGCTACTCGCTCGGGGCGGCGGTCACCGACGTCGTGCTCGCGGCGCCGATCTCCGCGTTCGGTTTCGACAGTCCCCTGCCGCCGGGGACCGACCAGCACATCGCCGCCGTCGCACTGTTCGGCAACGGAAGCCAATGGGTCGGCCCGATCACCAACTTCAACCCGACCTACAACGACCGGACCATCGAGCTGTGCCACGGCGCCGATCCCGTCTGCAACCCCGCGGACCCGAACACCTGGAAAGAAAACTGGCCGGCACACCTCGCGAGCGCCTACATCAGCGCCGGAATGGCAAACCAGGCCGCCGACTACGTCGTCAGCAAGCTCTAGACGGTCACCACGTCCCTGCTGCCGAGATTGACCGGCAGCCGGGCGAATCCGCGGAGATTGACCAGCCCACGACGTTGCGTGGGGCCGCTCAGCTGTAGGTCGGGGTATGTCTCGAACAATGCGCGTAGCGCGGTCGTCCCTTCGACGCGTGCCAGGGCGGCGCCCAGGCAGGCGTGGATCCCCGACGCGAATGCCAGATGGTCCCGCGCGTTTGGCCTGTCGATATCGAGATTGTCGGGATCGGCGAACACTTGCGGGTCGCGATTGGCACCGCCGAGAAGCAGGGCCACCATGTCGCCGGCCGCGATGCGTTGACCCGCCAGCTCGAGGTCGCATAGCGCGGTGCGTGCGGTCATCTGTACCGGGCTGTCGAGCCGAAGGATCTCCTCGACGGCGTTCGGCCAATGCTCGGGGTCGTCGCGCAGCCGCGCGAGTTGGTCGGGATGCTGCAGGAGCAGAACGATGCCGTTGCCGATCAGGTTGACCGTCGTCTCAAATCCCGCGCCGATGAGCAGGGCGGCGTTCGCCGTGAACTCGTGATCGGTCATCGCGCCGTGGGAGGCCAGCCGGCTGAACGGATTATCGCCGGCCTCACCGGAACGCAATTCGTGGAAGCGCTCACGCAGTTCGCGATCAGCGCCGCGCAGGCTGGTGACGGCTTGCCGATAGGTGCGCCAGCCGATCCCGATGTCCAGCAGGGGCGCTCCGCTGTGTCCCCACCCCAGCATCCACGGGTGGGTGTCGGGGTCCAGGTCGAGGATCTCGGCAATGATGGCGACCGGCAGCTGGGACGCGAAGTCCGCGATCAGATCCGGATCGTGCGCGTCCGCAAGGCGATCGAGGAGCTGATCGGTCACCTCGACGACGCGGGCGCTGAGCTGATCGATGGCCCGCGGAGTGAAGCTTTGCGCCACCAGTTGTCGATAGCGGGTGTGCTCGGGTGGGTCGACGACAACCATGGCGGGCGGTTCGACGGGATTGGCCGCCCCGTCGTCGGCGGTCCGGGAGATCAGCGCCCGCAGTGGGCGGGGCAGATCCATGCTGGACGGCGCCGTCACGCCGAAACGTTTGTCGCGCAGAACTTCTCGGCATACGCCGTGGTCGACGCTGACCCAAGTGAACGGTGTCCGCACCAGCGGTCCGCGGGCCCGGATCTCCTCCATCAACGGATAGGGATCGGTGGCGCGACCGTGACTGGCGATCAAGCGGCCCAACGGTTCGCCGCGCAGCGCCTGAACCTTCATGAACGTGCGGGCCACGCCGTGCATGGCCGCCCACCGGACCCACATCCGAACCGCCATAACAACCCCCAACCAGCAGAAAAATCGCTAGGCTGTAGCAGCGAGACAAATAGACGAATAATGTCTCGTATGTATCAATGGCCACGATACGACGACCTGCACGGGTGAGCAAGGAGCAATCAAGTGACCACGAGCCGAACGGCGGAGTTCGTGCGGCGCCTCGCCGCGCCCGAGCCTGCGGTGCTCGCACAACTGCACCGCCCCGACGACATCACCACCCGCATCCTGGCCGCCACCCTCGAGCAGGCCGAACTGGTCGGAATGCGGCGCATCACTATGGAAGACGTCGCCCGGCGCAGCGGGGTCGGCCGCGCCACGTTGTACCGCCGCTTCCCTACCAAAGCCGCGCTGATCGACGCCGTCGTCCTGGGCGAAGCCCGCCGCTACTTCGACGGCAACGAACAAGCCTGCGCTCACGCCACCACGCTCGAAGATCGCTTGGTCTACGGCACCGTGTTCACCGTGACGTTCCTGCGGGAGCACGCGTTGCTGAAGAACTTGCTGCGCACCGAGCCCGAGACCATCCTGCCCAGCCTGACCATCGATGCCGGCCCCATTCTCGAATTCGCCATCGACCAATCCGCGGCTGAGCTGAGGGCCGAAATCTACGGGACGAAGGCCACCACGCCCGACCAGGAGCGCCACCTACGCACCGTCGCCGAGCTGCACACCCGCCTGACCCTGTCCTTCATCGTCACCCAACACAGCGGGATCAATCTCGCCACCGTCGACGACACCCGCGCATTCGTGCGCCAATACCTGCTTCCGATGATCACCGGCCCCCGTTGACGGCAGCGACTCTACGTCGCAATCTCACGCTTCGTACTCGACGTGGTACCAGTGCCGAACCGGCTTGTCGCTCTTGTCGACCTGACCGGTATCCACCGCGCTGATCACGCTGACCTCGGTCACCGCGGGATCGTTGGCCTCGATGTAGCGCTCCAACTCGTGCAGCAGCGCACCATGCGACTGCGCCGGGTTGGCAAGCGCCTTGGTTCTGTATGTTCGCGGCACCGATAGCATGATGCCGACGTATTCATTGATGTGTAGCATTCGCTATTGCCCTATCGTGCAAGACGATTCGTCAGATTTGGTGCCGGTCAAGCGGCCACGGCTGACAGTCTCCGCGCCTGCAAACCCACATAACCGAGTGCGAGTCCGGTCCCGATCTCGCCGGCCGCCGTAAGCCATGAGAACCACGTGACGTTGACCCGCGGTCCGGAAACGAAGCTGTCCTGGAAGCCGGGGAGAAAAGTGGGCAGCACATGCGCGTAGACGAACACCAGCGCGCTGCCGAAGCCGACGGCGATCGCCGCCTCGGCGGCCCGTTGGTGGTGGCGCAAGATCAGCACGAGGGCGACAACCACGAATACGCCCTGGATCATCCCGCCAACCATGATTGCCGGCGGAGACGCCGCCATACCGCGCCGAAGGTGATCCATCCCGTGGAGCGCGAATGCCGCGGCGAAAACGATGACCGCCACGGCTAGCGAACGCCGGGCGGTCAGTGGATTCGAGTCGTTGGACATCGTTGTCCTCCCAACCATCGACTACTACATACAGTAGTAGATTATCGGGTCGATGTAAATGGGTTCGACAGCCGGTAGTCCAGCGAATAGCGCGATCGGGAATGCGGAGTTTTACCAATACAATTGGTGAAAATTGTCAGGGCTATTGCGATGTGGCACAGCCCAATTCGCGGGCCACGGCGCGCCTAAGCGTTTTAGGCCGGTGTGTCGGTGCCGGTGTAGACCTTGAAGTTTCGAATCACGGGGACGGCATCGTTTTCCGAGGCAGCACGCCGTCGGGCAAGAGATGACGGATGCCGATGCATCGCTTCGCTGCGCTCGCGTGCGCGCCGCTGAGCCGCAGCCCAGGCGGGATGTGAGCGAAGGAAAATAACCGTCGCGCCTGATGCATTCGCCACGATTGTCAACTCCTCCCAGAGCTACTCAACTCGCTGCAAAAGCCACCACAGGTGGTTATCGGTTCGTGATTCCAGAATGCCCAGCCAATCCTGAGACCAAACCATCGGTCATCTTGAGAATTGGCCATGAATTCCTGGTAAATCCCGAGCCATTACCGCGCCGCCGACCCTTTTGGGCGACCGCGATCCACACGGTAACGACACCCACCGACAAAATTCCTGTTTCGACCCCGTGCCGCCTCGGCTGCTATCGTCGCTTGCTTATGCCTGAGATGGATCGCCGCCGCATGATGTTGACGGCAGGGATCGGCGTGCTGGCGGCCGCGCTCCCCATCCCTGAGGCCCGTGCTTTCCCCTCCCGAACGGATGCGTCAGGGGGCAGGATGCCGCCGCCCGCCGCGCCGAGCGGCCAGACCGGGAGCTACATCTTCGCCGATGAGTTCGACGGACCGGCCGGGTCGGCCCCCGATGCGTCGAAGTGGGCGATCGCGCGCGCCCGCGAGACGATCAAGGACCCGACGTACTGGGAGCTGCCCGAACACATCGGGCAGTACCGCGACGACCGCAAGAACGTGTTCGTCGACGGCAACTCCAACCTCGTCCTGCGCGCGGCGAAGGACGGCCCGACCTACTTCAGCGGCAAGGTTCAAAGCCTCTGGCGCGGCGGTGTCGGCCACACCTGGGAAGCCCGGATCAAGCTCAACTGCCTAACCGCCGGCGCCTGGCCCGCCTATTGGCTGGGTAATGACGACCAGGGCGAAATCGACGTCATGGAGTGGTACGGCAATGGCAACTGGCCCTCGGCCACCACCGTTCACGCGAAAGCAAACGGCGGCGAGTGGAAGACGCACAACATCGCGGTGGACAGCGCGTGGCACACGTGGCGCACTCAGTGGGATGCGGCGGGCATCAGGTTCTGGAGGGACTACAGCGACGGCGCGCAACCGTACTTCGACGTGCCCGCGAGCTCGCTGCCCGACTGGCCGTTCAACAACCCCGGCTACACGGTTTTCCCGGTGTTCAATCTTGCGGTTGCCGGTTCCGGCGGCGGGGATCCCGGTCCCGGGACCTACCCCGCTGACATGCTGATCGACTGGATCCGCGTCTGGTAGACGCTCACGTCGCGTTTCCGGCGAACCATGCGCTGGCCACCGTCCGCGTCTCAGGCGGCGGGAAGTGGGCGCCCGGGGCGCCAAGTTCACCGACCTTGACCGTCCAGGCCGCCGCCGAGCGGTCGATGCAGCTCCCGGCGCCCTGGCTCGGAAGCCATAGCACCCGCAGGTTCGCCCTCGGGGCCTCGCACCAGTAGGCGCCCTCGTACCCGTCGTCGCGCAAGCCCCACGCGCCGCCGTTGCGAAGTAGGCAATGTGTGCCGTCGTCGAGGGCGAGCGCGAACGGATCCGGCGTGGCGGTGGGCTGCACCGGCGGGAGCGAACCGCCGTAGGTCACCCGGTGCAGGCTCTTGTCCCATGGATTGTCCACGCACAGTAGCGATCCCGGCGTCGACGGCCAGCACGTGCCGGCACCGGCCGCGCTGGGCGAGCAATAGTAGATGTTGTCCGCGACCGCCGACGGTGACGGCGTCGAGCAGTCGTTGACCGCGACGACGTTGCCCTGCGCTGGCGTCTCGCGGTAGCCGTTGATGGGTTGGCCACCAGGTCCGATCGCCACCGTGGTGATCACCTGGGTCGGCGGCGGATCGGCGATTGCCGGTCCGGCCGCCCAGAAAACAGCAATAGCCATCGAGATGATCGCCGCCGTGGCAACTCGTAATGCGTTCACCGACCGTCTCCCGGATGGAGGTGTTGCCCCCCGAAGGCTGGGTAAGCATCGTATTACGAGGATGGAGCCGAAATGAATGAATCACAGTTGGTGGCCGGTGCGCGCCGGTCCGTCGTCGTAGTCGGCGCGGTGTTCGGTGTCGCGCTGCTAAGCGCTGGGCTGGCCAGTGCCGCCGGCCCGGTCCAGTTGAGGAGCCGAATGGGCAATTGGTGTCTCGACGGCGCGAATGGGAGCAGTGCCGCGACGGTGATCAACGCCTGCAATGGGTCGAAGTCGCAGCTCTGGAATTTCAGCCCGGCCGGTCAAATTGAAAGTGCTGCCTTCCCCGGGAGCTGCGTGGGCATCGGCAATGCCGCCGATACCACGCCGGTGACTCTGTCTGCCTGCCAAGGCAATTCGGACAACCAGCGCTGGAATTCCCAGCCGAACGGTCAGGTCACCAGCGCCCTTGGTCCCTGCCTCAACATCAACGGCGGAGTGGCGAACCCTGGGACTCGCGTGATCGCCTACCATTGCATTCCCGACGTAACCGACGAGCAGTGGGACAGCGTTCCTAGCTGATCAGCAATAGCGCGCCCCTCCGCTCGAACGTGTCGCAACCTGCGTCGCGTCCGGTACCGTGCGCTCATGTCTGATCGAAACCGTCGCTTCCTGCTCCGCGAGCGTCCCACCGGGCGCATCGGCCCGGACACATTCGAGCTCACCGAGGAGGCGGTCCCCGAAATCGGGGACGGCGAGGCGCTGGTGCGCGTCGACTGGATCTCCCTCGACCCGACGAACCGCGCGTGGATCAACGACACGCCCACCTATCTACCCCCGGTCGGCATCGGCGAGGTGATGCGCGGCGGCGGGCTGGGCGAGGTCATCGCGTCGAAGAATTCGAACTATGCGGTCGGCCAGACGGTGCAGGGGCTCGTCGGCTGGCAGGAGTACGCGGTCGCCTCCGATGCGAATCCGTTGTTCCCGGTCGACGTCGCCGAGGGTGTTTCGCCGACCGCTTACATGGGCGCGCTCGGGATGACGGGGCTGACCGCGTGGGTGGGAATCCGCGACATCGGCAAGCCAAAACCGGGCGAGACGGTGGTGGTCTCGGCCGCGGCCGGCGCGGTCGGTTCGGTTGCCGGCCAGCTTGCCAAGGCGGACGGGGCCCGCGTCGTCGGGATCGCCGGCGGGCCGGAGAAGTGCGCCCTGCTGACCGACCAGCTCGGCTTCGACGCGGCGGTGGATCACCGCGCCGACGATTGGGCCGCCCAGCTCGCCGCGGCGACGCCCAACGGCATCGATGTCGACTTCGAGAACGTGGGCGGCGACATCATGGACGCGATCTTCGCGCGCCTCAACATCGGCGCCCGCGTCGCGCTGTGTGGTCTGATCTCCGGCTATAACTCGGCCGATCCGCCGCCCGGACCGCGCGCGTTCGGAAACCTGCTGATCCAACGGGCGACGGTGCAGGGGTTCATCGTCCTGGACCACTTCGGCCGTGCGCCCGAGGCGATTCGCGAGATCGCCGGCCTGATCACCGAGGGCAAACTCACGCCGCTGGAGACCGTCGTCGAGGGCTTCGAACAGCTGCCGACGGCGATCAACATGCTGTTCGACGGCAAGAACGTCGGCAAGCTCGTCGTCAAGACGTCGGGTTAGGCCGTCGCTTGCCGGTCGTCCGGTTGTTGGGATCGGTAGCTGTTCGGCCGGGCTGTACTGATCGCAACGACGCCGCCACCGAGGCGGCGCGTGACGAAAGGAAGTCAGCAATGAAGATCGTGCCGGCCAGCATCGAAGAACAGATCAACCGTGTCGATCGCCAGCGGAGCCTGTACATCGGGATCAGCGCCGCCCTGATCGCGCTGTGGAGTGTCTACCGAGTGCTCTGGACGCTGTACATCGGGATGACGTTTGGTTGGTTCTTGGGATCGATGGTTTTCCCGTTGGTGCTGTGGGGTGTCATCGGAGCCGCCGCGGGGGTCGCGGCCACCGGCTTCCTGACCCGCTACTCCAGGGGTTCATGAACCTGCTCGACGCAACGGAAAGTTCCGAACCTGCTTGAGGTTCGGAACTCTTCCGTTTTGGGCGGTTGCCGTTTCAGCGCAATTCCTGTATGCGGATCATGTTGCCCGCGGGAT
>NZ_MBEU01000076.1 GCF_001954275.1 Mycobacterium sp. IS-836
GAGACGATGCTGCCGTTTTCCTGGCAGGGCGTGTGTCTGCACGCAGCCGGGGCATCGAGGGTCCGGGTGCGGATCGCACCTGTCGGCGTGGCGGCGGTGTCGGTGGACCTGGCCGACGGTGCGGGTCTGCCCGTGTTGTCGGTGCGCGAGTTGGTAGTTCGTCCGGTCTCGGTGGCGCAATTGTCGGTGCCTGCGCCAGGCCGTCGGGCGGGCAGAGGAGTGTTCGAGGTGACCTGGTCACCGGTGTCATTGGGGCCCAACGGGATTGGCGACGACGGCGTGACGGTGTGGCAGCCGGGCCCGGCGGCCGACGGTGTGGTGGGTTCGGTGTATGCGGCCACCCATGAGGCGCTGCGGGTATTGCAGTCGTCTCTGGCCGGTGACGGTTCCGGGATTCTCGCGGTCGTCACTCATGGTGCGGTGGGGCTGCCCGGCGAGGAGGCCCCCGACCTGGCCGGCGCGGCGGTGTGGGGGCTGGGGCGCTCCGCGCAGGCCGAGCACCCGGGCCGGTTGATCCTCGTGGATTCGGACGGATCGATCGACGCGCGCGATGTCATCGGTTGTGGTGAACCACAACTCGTGGTGCGCTCCGGTACGGCCTATGCCCCCCGGCTGACCCCCGCCCGTGCCGCGCTGGAGCTGCCGGAGGGCGCATGGCGGATGACCGCAGGGCGCGCGGGCACGCTGGAGGACCTAGTGGTGCAGTCATGCCCACGCGTGGAGCTGGCGGCCGGGCAGGTGCGGGTGGCGGTGGCCGCGGTGGGGGTGAACTTCCGGGATGTGTTGGTGGCCCTGGGAATGTATCCCGGCGGCGGCGAGATCGGAGTCGAGGGCGCGGGAGTCGTCGTCGAAGTCGGGCCGGGCGTAACCGGGCTTGCGGTCGGCGATGCCGTGATGGGTTTGTTGGGCGTGGTGGGCTCCGAGGCGGTGGTGGATGCGCGGTTGGTGACGGCGGTGCCCGCGGGTTGGTCGCTGGCGGAGGCAGCGAGCGTGCCGGTGGTGTTTTTGACCGCGCTGTACGGGTTGTCGGTGCTGGCCGG
>NZ_MBEU01000077.1 GCF_001954275.1 Mycobacterium sp. IS-836
CGGCAACCTCGGCGTGCGCTACGGCTTCCGCTACAACGTACTCACCCGACCACCATCGGCAGGATAAAGAAATGCCGGTGACCAACAAATGAACAGTAGTCGTCAGGTCTCGAGTATTCGGCGGCAAAGGAGCGCCGTGACCGCGATCGAATTTAACGTTATTAGCAACCACATCCCGAAGGTCTTGAGCCGGAAGGTTATCGAGGAGGAAACCACATGTCGTTCGTGACTACGCAGCCAGAGGCGCTGGCGGCGGCGGCCGGCACCTTGCAGGGGATCGGCTCGACATTGAGCGCACAGAATGCTGCGGCAGCGGCCCCGACGACGGGGGTGGTGCCCGCGGCAGCCGATGAGGTTTCGGCGCTGACTGCCGCGCAGTTCGCGGCACACGCGCAGATGTATCAGGCGGTCAGCGCCCAGGCAGCCGCGGTCCACGAGATGTTCGTCAACACCTTGAGCATGAGCTCGGGGTCATATGCTCTGACAGAGGCGGCCAATGCTGCCGCGGCGGGTTAAGGGGTCGAAATGATTGATTTTGGTGCGTTGCCGCCGGAGGTTAATTCTGCGCGGTTGTATGCCGGTGCGGGGTCGACGTCGTTGACCTT
>NZ_MBEU01000078.1 GCF_001954275.1 Mycobacterium sp. IS-836
CCCCAAAACCCCCCCCCCCCCACACCTGCCCACACCGGACAACCTCGCCTACATCATGTACACCTCAGGATCAACCGGACGCCCCAAAGCCGTCGCCATCACCCACCAGGGTCTGATCAATATGGCGTGGCACCACTGGCCGGCAGAACGTGCAAGGGCACGGATGTCGATGATCATGTCGCCAGGGTTCGACAGTTCGGCGTGTGAAATCTGGCCAGCCCTGCTCCACGGTGGAGTCCTGGTGGTGTTGACGCGCCAACCGGATGTGGCCGCGCTCCGGCAGCTCATCGCCGATCGTGGCGTGACGTCGATGTTCGTGCCCACGGCACTTTTTCACCAACTGGCAGAGGAAGATCCGGACTGTCTGGACCAGCTAAAGCTGCTCGAAACTGGCGGCGCTGCGCTTTCCCCGGCGGCGGTCAACAAGTTGCGGAATGGGCATCCGGAGTTGGCGATGATCAACGCCTATGGACCCACCGAAATCACAGTCTGCGCAGCGACATACGCCATTCCCCGGGCGAACGGATTCGACGGCGCATCGGTTCCGATCGGTGCGCCATTGGGCAACATGCGGGTGTTCGTGCTTGATGCGGGATTGTGTCCGGCGCCCGTGGGAGTGCCAGGTGAGTTGTATGTCGCCGGCGCGGGAGTCGCTCGGGGATATCGGGGTCGCGCGGCGTTGACCGCCACGCGGTTTGTGGCGTGTCCGTTCATCGGCGCGGGAGCGCCGGGCATACGTATGTATCGCACCGGAGATGTGGGGCGATGGACCGCGCAGGGCTCACTGGAGTTTGTGGGCAGGGCCGATCAGCAGGTCAAAATCCGCGGATTTCGGGTGGAACCCGGCGAGGTCGAGGCCGTCCTGACCGCCCACCCCCGGGTAGCCCACTCGGTGGTCGTCGCCCGCAGCGCCGCCAATGCCGCCGGCGACATCGACGACAAGCAATTGGTGGGCTATGTCGTGCCCAAACCACCAACCGCCGCGAGCGACGCGACCACCTCCGCCGCACTGGCGGCCGACATCCGACGATATGCGGCGACACGGCTGCCGGAATTCATGGTGCCGGCGGCGGTCATAGCCCTCGAGGCCCTGCCGTTGACGGCGCACGGCAAGCTTGACCGGCGGGCGCTGCCGGCCCCGCAGTTCGTCAGCGACGTGGCCTACCGAGCGCCGCGCGATCCACTCGAAAGAGTGCTGTCCGCGCTGTTCGCCGAAGTGCTCGGGGCGAGCAGGGTGGGAATCGACGACGGGTTTTTCGCCCTGGGCGGACACTCCCTCTCGGCGATCCGGCTAGTCGCGCGCATCCGTACCGAACTCGGAATCGAAGTCCCAATCCGGGCAATCTTCGACGCCCCCACCATCGCCCAACTCGCCGAATGGATTGCCCGAGAACCCGTTTCTGAGTTCGTGGATGCGTTCGCGATCGTCTTACCTCTGCGAGTGGGCGGAACCAAGCCGCCTGTGTGGTGCATCCACCCGGCGGGCGGAATGGCGTGGGGTTACCGCGGGCTCGCGGAGCATCTTCGTGACCGACCCATCTACGGGTTGCAGGCGCGGGGACTCGACGGCACGACGCCGTTCGCCGCGTCGATACCCGCCATGGCAAACGACTACATCGAGCAAATACTGGCCGTGCAGCCGGAAGGGCCCTTCATTCTGCTGGGTTGGTCCTTCGGCGGCGTCGTGGCTCAGGCGATGGCGGCAGAGCTCCAACGCCGCGAACACGAGGTCGCACTGTTGGGGCTGATCGCCAGCGTTCCCAGGTATGAGGACGACCCGCTATTGCTGTCAGACTTCTCCGAATGCGATACGCGCAGCCTGATCAACGCATGGGCGAACGATCGCTACGGTGTTTCGATCGACGACCCTGAATACGAATCGCTGGCGAACGTCGTCATCGCCTTGACCAAAAATAGTGTCGAAATGCTCAACGACTTCGTGTCGCCGAGCTACGACGGCCGCTCAGTACTGTTCATACCGACTGTCAACGAGCCAAGACCACCGGAGGAATATCTCGCGGCATGGGCACCGTACCTGAAAGGGCATGTGTCCGCCCACAAGATCGAAAGCCAGCATTCCGACATGGACATGCCGGAGCCGATTGCCGCGATCGGCCAAATACTCGAGCACGAGCTGGAAAGAACTACCCGGTGACGAACGTGCCAGCCCGCCAACGCGCCAACCTAAGCGGTCAGCTCAGCCCGCTGACCTTGTCCATCATCGCGTGTGCGATGTTGACGGCGCTGGTGTTGATGTCGCCGGACCCCTGGTCGGATGGGTGATGGCCGCTGGAGAACATGGCATCGACCTCGACGAGGCAATTCCCCCGGACACCGATGGCCCGCGCGTCGGGCATCGGTCCGCCGAGTAACTCGGAGTAACTCGAATAGATCGAAACAGTCGCGGCAAGAACGGAATTGGCGACACGAACGTCAGCGATCTTGTCGGTGAAGCCGATTTCGCCGGCCGGCAGGCTCAGCGTCGTGCCATCGCAGCGGCTCCATTGCGCCGAGAACTTCGTGAAGAGCGCGGCGGCGTCGGCGGCCGTGGGCAGTGTCGTTACTCCCTCGATTACGCCCTGCACCTTGGCTGCCTCGCCTGTGTGCCGCCACGACGCGCCAGCAACGTCTTTGACGCTAGAGGATTGGTAGGCCCTTTGGTCGAGCAATACCGCGACACCGAGGCAGTCGGCGGGCGTGGCCGAGTCGAAAGGATGGCGCAACTTTTCGGGGCCCCCGGACCACGCCGACACGCCAGTGTCGCGTTCGAAGGATTGGTTGAGAATCCCCGTCAGCGCGGCGTCGTCGAGCAGGACCTGCGTGATTGCTGAACCCGTCAGTGGGCGCGGCTTCAGGTTCGGCGCCGGTTGTGCTGTGCCGCCGGCGGTTTGGGTACACGCAGTGGCGGCGATCATTGCCACCGATAACGCGGCGGTCAACGAGCACCACCGATTTGTCACTTCTTTGCCTTGTCCCCCGCGGCATCGGTGGACAATGCGGCCACAAACGCTTCCTGCGGCACCTCGACCCGCCCGATGGTTTTCATCCGCTTCTTGCCTTCCTTCTGCTTTTCCAGAAGTTTGCGCTTGCGGGTGATGTCACCGCCGTAGCACTTGGACAGCACGTCCTTGCGGATCGCTCGAATGTTTTCGCGCGCAATGATTTTCGATCCGATCGCCGCCTGCACCGGCACCTCGAACTGCTGGCGCGGGATCAGTTCCTTGAGCTTGGTGGTCATCTTGTTGCCGTACCCGTACGCCGAATCCTTGTGCACGATCGCGCTGAACGCGTCGACGGCCTCGCCCTGCAGCAGGATGTCGACCTTGACCAGTTGCGCCTCCTGTTCGCCGGCCTCCTCGTAGTCGAGGCTGGCGTAACCACGGGTGCGCGACTTCAGCGAATCGAAGAAGTCGAAGATGATCTCCCCGAGCGGCATGGTGTAGCGCAGTTCCACCCGTTCGGGTGACAGGTAGTCCATGCCGCCCATCTCGCCGCGGCGCGACTGGCAGAGCTCCATGATCGTCCCGATGAACTCGCTCGGGGCGATGATCGTCGTCTTGACCACGGGCTCGTAGACGGTGCGGACCTTGCCCTCGGGCCAGTCCGACGGGTTGGTCACCACGATCTCGGTGTCGTCCTCTTTGATCACCCGGTAGACGACGTTCGGCGACGTCGAGATCAGGTCCAGGTCGAACTCGCGCTCCAGGCGCTCGCGGGTGATCTCCATGTGCAGCAGGCCCAGGAACCCGCAGCGGAACCCGAAGCCCAGCGCCACCGACGTCTCCGGTTCGTAGGTCAGGGCGGCGTCGTTGAGTTGCAGCCGGTCCAGGGCGTCGCGCAGATCCGGGTAGTCGGAGCCGTCGACCGGATACAGGCCCGAGTAGACCATCGGCTTGGGTTCGCGGTAGCCGGTCAACGCTTCGGTGGCGCCGTGACGGGCGGTGGTGACGGTGTCACCGACCTTGGACTGCCGCACGTCCTTTACCCCGGTGATCAGGTAGCCGACCTCGCCCACGCCCAGGCCCTCGCTGGCCTTCGGTTCGGGAGAGACGATGCCGACCTCCAGCAGCTCGTGGGTGGCGCCGGTGGACATCATCGCGATGCGTTCGCGCGGGGTGATCTTGCCGTCCACCACGCGCACGTAGGTGACCACGCCGCGGTAGATGTCATAGACGGAGTCGAAGATCATCGCGCGGGTCGGGGCGTCGGCGTCGCCCTGGGGTGGCGGCACCTCACGCACCACGTGATCGAGCAGGTCCGCTACGCCCTCCCCGGTTTTGCCGGACACCCGCAACACGTCGGCGGGTTCGCAGCCGATGATGTGGGCGATCTCGGAGGCGTAGCGATCGGGGTCGGCCGCGGGCAGATCGATCTTGTTGAGCACCGGGATGATGTGCAGATCGCGATCCAGCGCCAGATAGAGGTTGGCCAGGGTCTGAGCCTCGATGCCCTGCGCGGCGTCGACCAGCAGCACCGCGCCCTC
Organism: Mycobacterium sp. IS-836; assembly: GCF_001954275.1. Lineage (GTDB taxonomy): Bacteria > Actinomycetota > Actinomycetes > Mycobacteriales > Mycobacteriaceae > Mycobacterium. Next base: position 4,484 of record NZ_MBEU01000078.1, read on the forward strand.
GCAGGCCTCCAGCGCACGGGACACCTCGTAGGTGAAGTCGACGTGGCCTGGGGTGTCTATTAGGTGCAGGACGTAGTCGTCGTCTCCCACTTTCCACGGCAGCCGCACGTTTTGCGCCTTGATGGTGATGCCGCGCTCGCGCTCGATGTCCATCCGGTCGAGGTACTGGGCACGCATCGACCGCTCGTCGACGACACCGGTGAGCTGAAGCATCCGGTCGGCGAGCGTGGACTTGCCGTGATCGATGTGGGCGATGATGCAGAAATTCCGAATCTGCGCCGGCGCCGTAAAGGTCTTGTCGGCGAAACTGCTGATGGGAATCTCCTGGTCGACTGGCGGTTCGGTGGTGCGTCAAGGGTATCCACGCGTTGCGGCCCGGACACAATTGGCGCGTCTATGCTGCGAATATGGCGTCTGCCCGGAAATCGCAGTGGAAGACGTTTCAGCGCTTCGCGGAGAACCTGGTCTTCGATCGTGCTCCGCGGCTGGTCCGGCAAGTGCAGAACTCGCAAGCCGTGCTGCGGGAACTTCAGCAGGCGGTGAAGATCACCGCGAACGTCATCGCCGCCGTCGCTCCGCAGCCGCCGGCCGCGATCACCGCGGGCCGTCCGGTGACCAGCACCAGCTTTCCCACCGCGCAGCGAGCCCGCAAACTGGTCTACGCGCCGAACCTCGACGGCCGCGCCGACCCCGGGGAGATCGTGTGGACGTGGGTCGTCTACGAGGACGATCCCACCCGCGGCAAGGACCGGCCGGTGCTGGTCGTGGGCCGTGACCGCAGCGTGCTGCTCGGGCTGATGGTGTCCAGCCAGGAGCGGCACGCCACCGACCCCGACTGGGTTGGGATCGGTTCCGGCGCTTGGGATTACGAGGGCAGACAGAGCTGGGTCCGGCTGGACCGGGTGCTCGACGTGCCCGAGGAAGGGATACGACGCGAGGGCGCGATCCTGCAACGCGAGATCTTCGACGTGGTGGCCGCCCGGCTGCGGGCCGAGTACGCCTGGCGCTGAATTCTCACCGAGCGTGTAACCACTGCGAAAAAACGACGAGATTTTCGCGCTGAGTACACGCTCGGCGCGACGCCGAGTCAGCCCTGCGTGATGTAGGACTGCAGCTGCTGCTGCTCGGCCTCCAGTTCTTCCATTCGGGTCTTCACGACGTCGCCGATGCTGACGATGCCGATCAGCTTCTTGCCTTCCAGCACCGGCACATGGCGCACCCGGTTCTTGGTCATCAGCATGGTCAACGAGTCGACCGTGTCGGACTTGGTGCACGTGGCGATCGTGGAGGTCATGATCTTCGAGACCGGGCGGGACAGCACGCTCGCGCCGTGTTTGTGCAGTTGGCGCACGACATCGCGTTCCGACACGATCCCGACGACACCTTCGGCGCCAACCACGACCATGGCGCCGATGTTCTGCTCGCAGAGGCCGGCGAGCAGCTCCTTGACGGTTGCCTCGGGATTGATCGTCACCACCGCCGCACCCTTGTTGCGCAAAACGTCCGCTATCCGCATTAAGGCCTCCCAGGCGGTTGTGAGCTGCTTCACACCAGGCTACGGCCAACTTGCGCGGCGGGAAAGCCGACGCGAGGACCGAGAGCCGATGCTCTCCATTACCCTCACGTCCGCGCACCGAAACACCCACGTTCGCCGACGGCGTCCGCGAGGATAGGGCCATGATCGAGGTCACCCTGCTCGGAACCGGAAGCCCCATCCCCGACCCGAACCGCGCTGGACCGTCGACCCTGGTGCGGGCCGGCGGGCAGGTCTTCCTGGTGGATTGCGGTCGCGGCGTCTTGCAACGCGCGGCGGCGATCGGCGTGGGCGCCAGCGGATTATCGGCGCTGCTGCTCACGCACCTGCACAGCGATCACATCGGCGACCTCGGCGACGTCCTGATCACGCGCTGGGTCAGCACCTTCAGCCCGGAGCCCGTCCCGCTACCGATCATCGGACCTCCCGGCACCGCGGAAACCGTTGAGGCGACGCTGAACGCGTTGCACCACGACATCGGTTACCGCATCGCTCACCACGCCGACCTGAACGCGCCGCCGCCGGTCGACGTCCACGAATACACCGAGGGTCCGGTGTGGGACCGTGACGGCGTGTCGATCCGAGTGGCGCCTACCGATCACCGGCCGGTGGCTCCGACCATCGGATTCCGGGTCGAGTTCGGGTCAGCGTCGGTCGTGCTGGCCGGGGACACTGTCCCCTGCGCAAGCCTGGACGAATTGGCAAGCGGCGCAGGCGCTTTGGTGCACACTGTAATCCGTAAGGACATCGTCTCCAACATCCCGCAACAGCGGCTGCAGGACATCTGCGATTACCACTCGTCGGTCGAGGAAGCGGCGGCGACCGCGGCCCGCGCGGGGGTGGGAACCCTGGTCATGACGCACTACGTACCCGCCCTGGTGCCGGGGCAGGAAGAGCAGTGGCGGACGCTAGCGGCCGCCGAGTTCGCCGGGCAGATCGAGCTCGGCGACGACCTGCACCGGGTCGAAGTCAGCTAGGCGGTCGCGGCAACGCTCGCCCGAGCTGCAGGCCGGCCGCCACCAACCAGACCAGAGCCGCGACGCGCGCGATCGGCAGAATCACGCCCAGTTCCGGACACGCCAGCACCAGCGCCGTCACTTCCGCGAGCGCGGCAACCACCAGCCCCGTCCAGCCCAGCGGCCCGGTCAGCAATCTCCGCGTGCGACCCGGCACCGCCATCCCGGCGACCAACAGGCCCAACGCCACCAAGTGCCCCGGGCCGCCGATCAGAAACGCCAGGAAGTAGATCGCCCGAACCAGCGCCGCGTCCGCACTTATCTCGGGCCGCGACAATGTCCAGCCCAACAACGCCGTCAGCCCCAACGCCCCGGCCGCCAACGTCCCGCCCGTCAGCGCGATCGCCGCCGCGGGCCGAGCCACACCGAGCTGCCGCAACCGGGCGGCGGCCATCGCCGCGTACATCGCAAGCGGTACCGACGAGGCGAACACCGCGGTGCTAATCACTTGCAGCGCGACCGGCTTTGCCCGGACGTACGCGACGACCGCACCCATCGGCCCATAGGGCAACGGCGGCACGCCGCCCAGCGCCACGCCGACTGCCACTCCGCCGAACAGCAGCCCGACGCAAAGCAGCGCGAGGCCCGACGAGGCCAGACGGCCCGGCGCTGACGAGTCTTGCATCCGCTCACCCCTACGCCAGCCGAGTGACCTCCACGATCACGTCGAGGTCGGTTGCGCCCTCGCCCGAGTAGATCCCTTTGAGCGGGGCGACATCGGTGTAGTCGCGGCCGACGCCCACACTGACGTACTGCTCGGTGATTTCGGTGTCGTTGGTGGGGTCGTAGTTCCACCAACTTCCGGTCCAGGCTTGAATCCAGGCATGACTTCGCCCGTCGACCGTATCGCCCACTGTGGCGTTGCGTTTGGGGTGCAGATACCCCGACACATAGCGCGCGGGAATTCCCATGCTGCGCAAGGCCATTAGCGACAGGTGCACGAAGTCCTGGCAGACGCCCTTGCCCTCGTTCAGCGCGTCGAGTCCGGACGAATGCACGCCGGTGGTACCCGGAAGGTAGACCAGCTCGTCGTGTGCCCACTTGGCCGCGGCGACGACGGCTTCTTGGGGCTTATGGCTTTTCGCGATCTTCTTGCCCACGGACGCAACACGTTTGCTTGCCGGGGCGTGTGCGGTGGGGCGGAGCAATTCGTCGAACCGGTCAATCACCGCCTCGGATCGCAGGTCGCCCCACCCCGCCTCCATCGCGGGCGGCTCCGGCTCTTCGGTCTCGATGACCGACGACGACGTCACGGTGAGGTCGGCGTGCGGCGCATGCAGATCGAACGCCGTCACGGCGGTGCCCCAATAGTCGATGTAGCGATAGGACCGCGTGGCCGGAATGGTTTCGACACGGTTGAGGATGACGTTCTGCCGGGTATCCGACCGCGGCGTCAGCCGGGCTTCGTTGTACGAGGCGGTCACCGGCGACTGGTATGCGTACCCCGTGGTGTGCACCACCCGCATCCGCCACATCAGGCGTCCCCCTGCCTGCTGGTTAGCCTGGTCCGCTCGCCCGCATCCGACCACGCCACCCACGGGGTGACGTGGAAGTACTGCAGCGACAACGCTTCTCCGACATCGCGGCAGGTTGCCTGTAAGCCGGCCAAGCGGCTTTCGAGCGACTCCAGCAACACACCCGGCTGCAGGAATTCCAGCTCGCTGCGAGCCTGACCGAGCAGCCGCTGCGCCTCCGCGGTGGCGCCGATTCGGCTCTGCGGATTGTGCAGCAACTCGTCGAGGTTGTGCTCGGCCAGCCGGAGCGAATAGAACACCGAACGCGGAAACAGCCGATCGAGCAACATGAACTCGACCACCCGAGTCGCGTCCAGCACACCCCGGTAGGTGCGCAGGTACGTGTCGTGCGCACCGGCCGAACGCAACAGCGTCACCCAGGCCGGCGACGACGCGCTGTCCCCGACCCGCGACAACAACAACCGCACCGTCATGTCGACGCGCTCGATTGCGCGGCCAAGCAACATGAAGCGGTATCCGTCGTCACGGGACAGCGTCGAGTCGGCCAGGCCGGCGAACATCGCGGCGCGACTCTCGATGAACGACAAGAACTCGTGCGGCCCAAGGCGTTTGGCGGCCCGTTCGCGTTCGGGCAGGGCATGGTAGGTGGTGTTGAGGCACTCCCAGATTTCACTGGAAGTCACCTCGCGCGCCGACTTCGCGTTCTCACGCGCCGCCGTGATCGCGTCGACGATCGAGCAGCCACCCTGATTGTTGGTGCTGTAGGCGACGAGGTCGGTCAGCGACCACACATCCAGGTCGTGGTCCGGGGGTTCGATACCGAGGACGCGCAGCAGCAAGCGTGACGCCTGATCGGGATCGACGCTGGAATCCTCGAGCAGTTGGTGCAGCGCGACGTCGAGAATGCGCGCCGTGTCATCGGCGCGCTCGACGTAGCGACCGATCCAGTAGAGCGCCTCGGCGTTGCGGGCCAGCATCAGCGGATCGCCTTCTGCCGTTGCTGCTGCTGTTGTTGTTGCTGTTGCTGCGGCTGCTCGTCCTGCGGCTGCTCGGCCTGCAGGGGCTGTTGTGCCCGTGAGCCGTCCGGAGCCGGGTCGGAGATGGATGTCGGCAGCGAACGCACGACCTCCGCGGCGCCCAGCTCGCGCGCGACGGCCGCGGCGCGCGGCGCGAGCACCCACGTGTCCTTGGAGCCGCCGCCCTGGCTGGAGTTCACCACCCGCGACCCCTCGACCAGCGCCACCCGGGTCAGCCCACCCGGCAGCACCCACACGTCGTCGCCGTCGTTGACCGCGAACGGCCGCAGGTCGACGTAGCGGGGCGCCAATTCGTCGTCGATCTGAGTCGGGACCGTCGACAGCTCCATCATCGGCTGCGCGATCCAGCTTCGTGGATCGTCGCGAATCTTCTTGCTGACGGCCGCCAGCTCCTTCTCGGTGGCCTCGGGTCCGAACACGATGCCGTAGCCGCCGGACCCCTCGACCGGCTTGAGGACCAACTCGTCGATCCGGTCGAGCACCTCTTCGCGCTCGTCGTCGAGCCAGCACCGGTAGGTCTCCACATTGGCCAGCAGCGGCTTCTCGCCCAGGTAGTACTCGATCATGGTGGGCACGTAGGTGTAGACCAGCTTGTCGTCGCCGACACCGTTGCCGATCGCGCTGGAGATGACGACGTTGCCGGCGCGGGCCGCGTTGACCAAACCCGCCACCCCGAGCACCGAGTCCGCGCGGAACTGCAGCGGGTCCAGGAAGGCGTCGTCGATGCGCCGATAGATGACGTCGACTTGGCGTTCGCCATCGGTGGTGCGCATATACACCTGGTTGTCGCGGCAGAAGAGGTCGCGGCCCTCGACCAGCTCGACGCCCATCTGCCGCGCCAGCAGCGAATGCTCGAAGTACGCCGAGTTGTACACCCCGGGGGTCAGCACGACGACCGTCGGGTCCGCCTCGTTGGTGGCCGCCGAGTTGCGCAGCGCGCGCAGCAGGTGCGACGAGTAGTCGTCGACGGCACGCACGCGGTGGGTGGCGAACAGGTTCGGAAAAACCCGCGCCATGGTGCGCCGGTTCTCCATGACGTACGACACCCCCGACGGGGAGCGCAGGTTGTCCTCGAGGACGCGGAAGTTGCCCTTCTCGTCGCGGATCAAGTCGATGCCGGCGACGTGGATTCGCACGCCGTTGGGCGGGACGATGCCGACGGCCTGGCGGTGAAAGTGCTCGCAGGACGTCACCAGGCGGCGCGGGATCACGCCGTCGTTGAGGATCTCCTGGTCGCCGTAGATGTCGTCGAGATACATCTCGAGCGCTTTGACCCGCTGCGTGATGCCGCGCTCGAGGCGGCTCCACTCGGCGGCCGAGATCACCCGCGGCACCAGGTCCAGCGGGAAGGGCCGCTCCTGACCCGACAGCGAAAACGTGATGCCCTGGTCGATGAACGCGCGGGCCAGCGCCTCGGACCTAGCCATGAGATCCGAGACGTCCGACGGCGCGAGCTCGGCGTAAATGCCCTTATACGGGCCGCGGACGTTGCCCTGTGCGTCGAACATCTCGTCGAAGGCCATCGCATAGGCGTCGGTGGTGTTGTATCCGCCGAAGATGCGCTCGGAGCGTGGCTGCGGTCGCGCCGGGCCGCGCGATCCTTGCCCGGTCTCCTCAAGCTGGCTCGTAAGACTCACTTTTCAGATGCTGCCTCAAATTGACGTTGCGGCAGGTCACGGTTTCCCCTTTTGGGAGAAAACGTAACCGACTGATAACCTGGGCAATCGCCGCCGGGTACATCGGGCGCCTCAAGCCAACACCGAATCTAAGAAGGAAACAACGCGTGGCCAACATAAAGTCGCAGCAGAAGCGCAACCGGACGAACGAGCGCGCCCGCCTGCGCAACAAGTCGGTGAAGTCTTCGCTGCGCACCGCCGTGCGCGCGTTCCGGGAGGCCACCGACGCCGGCGACAAGGACAAGGCCGCGGAGTTGCTGGTGTCGACCAACCGCAAGCTGGACAAGGCCGCCAGCAAGGGCGTGATCCACAAGAACCAGGCGGCCAACAAGAAGTCGGCGCTTGCCAAGGCCCTGAACAAGCTCTGAGCTCGGACAGTCAGCGGCCGCGGTCGGCCACGAGCTCGGCAACCTGCCTGACCGCGGATTCCACCGCGTAGTCGGCGTCGGCGACGGCGCCCTTGACGTTCGCGTTGAGTTCCGCCACCACTTTCATCGCGACCGCCACCGTGTCGCGCGACCAGCGGCGCGCCTGTTTCTGCGCCTTCTGCACCCGCCAGGGCGGCATCCCCAGCTGCGCCGCGAGGCGGTAGGGGTCGCCGGACAGCGGCCCAACCCGGCCGATGGTGTGCACGGCCTCGGCCAGGGCGTCGGCCAGCACCACCAGCGGCTCGCCGCGCATCATCGCCCACCGCAGCGCCTCCGTGGCTCCTTCGATGTCGCCGGCGACCGCCTTGTCGGCGATGTCGAACCCTTTCACCTCCGCTTTGCCGCTGTGATAGCGGCGCACCGCGGCCGCATCGACGGCACCGGCGGTGTCGGCGACGAGCTGCGAACAGGCCGAGGCCAGTTCGCGCACGTCGGATCCGACCGCATCGAGCAGGGCGGTCACCGTCTCCTCGTCGACCTTGATGCGCAGCGCGCGGAACTCCTTGCGGATGAAGTCGATGCGTTCGCTGAGCTTGGTGATCCGCGCGCAGGGATGTACCTGCGCACCGAGCTTTTGCAGCTCGTTGGCCAGCGCTTTGGCCCGCCCGCCACCCGAGTGCACCACGACCAGCACCGTGCCCGCCGGGATGTCGGCGGCGGCCGCGGCGATCATCGCGGCCGCGTCCTTGCCCGCGTCGCCGGCGGCCTCCAGCACGACGATGCGTTCGTCGGCGAACAGCGATGGGCTCAGCAGCTCGGCGAGTTCGTACGTGCTGACGTCGCCGGCCCGCATCCGGCTGACCGGCACGTCGTTGGCCCCGGGGTCGGTGCCGGCACGCTGCCGCGCCGACCGCAGCACGTCGGCCACCGCCCGCTCGACCAGCAGTTCCTCGTCTCCCAGGACCAGGTGCAACGGCGCAGGCTCGCTCACCCCACGATGGTGTCACGTGGGTCCGACTAGGGCCCGCCCAGTCCGATGATGGCGACCCGCCATGCCCGGCTACGCCGCACTTGCGATCGCCATTAGTCCCGACAGGGACCAGGCCGCCACCCACACGCCCACCGCGGCGCCCGCCAACCCGACCGCCACACGAAACCCGCGCCACCGCCACAACAGCCGCGCGAGCAGAACGACCACGACGGTGGCGCCGCCGACCGTCAGCACGCCGGCCGCACCGGAGGGAACGGGCACGGTCGCCGCGGGAACCCCGGCCACCCAGCGCGCCACCCTCAGCACCCACCACAGCTCGGGGCCGGCGAATCGGATCAGCAGCTCCGCACCGGCCGGCCACAACATGCACAACACGGCCGCCGCGCTGCCCAGCACCGTGATCGGCGCTATCGCCGGCGCGACCGCGAGGTTCGCGACCACGGCCAGCAGGCTGAGCCGGCCCGAAATGCCGGCGACCAGCGGCGCGGTCACCGCGTGCGCGGCACATGCCACCGCGAGGGCATCCGCTAGCGGCTTGGGACAGCCTCTTTTGCTCAGGCGCCGCGACCAGACCGGTGCGATGACGACCAGCGCGGCCGTCGCCAGCACCGACAGTGCGAAGCCAACGTCGACGGCCAGGTGGGGAGCGACGGTCAGCAGTATCAGCACCGCCGCCGACAGGGCCGGAATCGCTTGCCGCCGCCTCGAAGACAGGATCCCCGCCAACGCGATGGCACCCATCATGGCCGCGCGCAACACGCTCGGCGTCGGTTGGACGACGATGACGAAGGCGACCAGTGCCACCGCGGCCAGCGCCACGGCCGCGCGGCGGCCGATCAGCCGCGCCGAGAACAGCACCGCCGCGCACACGATCGTGACGTTGGCCCCCGACACCGCCGTCAAGTGCGTCATGCCAGCGGCGCGAAAGTCGCGACCGGTCTCGGCGCTGACCGCCGCGGTGTCCCCGAGGACCAGGGCGGGCAGCATCGCGGCCTGCTCGGCGGGCAGCGCATCGCGGGCGGTGGCGGAGAACCGCGTGCGCACAGCGTGAGCGGCCCGCTGCACCGCGCCGGCCTCGCCCAGCGTCGGGCGGCCCGTCGCGTTGAGCACGGCGACCGTCAGGTCATGGCGCGCGGGACGGTTGATGCGCGCGGTGAAGCGCACCGGCTGGCCGGCCATCACGCCACCGAAGTCCGACGTGCGCGCGAAAACGACTACCCGGCCGGACATTTCGTCGGCGCGCACCCGCTGCAAGGTGGCGCGAAACATCAGGCTGCCCCGGCCGACGGGCTGCGGGCTCTCGGCTGGGGTGACCGTCACCGGGGCGGCGGTGCCGAACGCCGCGGCGACGGGATGGCGCGCCACCGCGTCGGTGCGCAGCGCGATCGCCAGCCCGAAGCCCGCACCCACGACACCGATCGCCAGCACGCCGGCGCCGATCGCCCGCAGGCGCGCGTGGCTCCGCGCCGCGCACAGCAGCCCACACGAGGCGGCAACCAGCGCGACGCAGCAGCATGCCAGCGCCCGGCCAACCGGCCACACGATCCCCGCGGCGGTGACCGTCCATCCCGTGACGGCGGCCGGGACCAGCCGGACATCCAGGTGGGCCAGCGGCGATCCGTCGAAGCCTGCAGCGTCAGACGCGGACCAGGGCACGCAGCTTTTCCAGCCGCGCCGGGCCGATGCCATCGACGTCGGCGAGCTGGTCGACGCTGGTGAACTTGCCGTTGGCCTGCCGCCACGCCACGATCGCAGCGGCGGTGACCGGCCCGACCCCGGGCAGGGCGTCCAGCTGCTCCACGCTCGCGGTGTTCAGGTCGAGCGGCTGCCCCGGTTTCGGCTTGGCCGATCCCGATACGGGCGCCGGCGTCCCAGGCGTCGGCGCCGAGCCGGAGGCCACCGAGCTGCCGAGCGCCGTGGGCCGCCCCGAGATCGGGGCCAGCCCGACCACGATCTGTTCGCCGTCGCCGACCGGACGGGCCATGTTCAATCCGATGGTGTCCGCGCCGTCCACCGCACCGCCCGCGGCCTGCAGCGCATCGGCGATCCGCGCGCCGGGCGCCAGGGTGACCAGCCCGGGGGTGCGGACCAGGCCGACCACGCTGACAACGCAGGGCCGGTCGCCCGCCGGCTGGCCCGCAACCGGAGCCGCCGACGATCTGGGGTTCGCAGTGGACGCCTTCTCGACGGGAGGAAGCTTGGCCGACATCACCGGCGCGGGCCTGTCGCGCACCAAGGTGAATATCGTGACCAGCACGGCCAGCGCGGCGACCACCGCCATCGCGATAGCGCCCGCGCGGCCGGGGTCGGCGCGCAGCCTTGCGACCCACCCCCCGCGCTGGGACGCGTCGGGAAGCCATCGGGGCAACAACGAATTCTGATCGTCGTCCGGCGCGTCCGGGTCATGCTCGGGATCCTCGGGATCGGCGTGCGAATCGGCATCGGGCTCGGCGCCGAGCCGCCGCTGCAGGCGCTCCGCGGGCAGTTCTATGCGCATGCCGGCGACGGTAAGCGCGGCGACCGCCGCAATGGCCCCGTCCAGGGCGTCGCGGCGCCCGTTTGTGGACTAACCCGAGGCTGTGCAAAAGCACAGCAGGCGATGGGTCAAGATAGAAAGCCGAAGCGATCGGCCGGGCCGGAAACCCATCCGCGGCTTCACCCCCAGACGACAGGAGGCTGCCATGCAGTTGGCGCTCACACCCGAGGAAGCCGCATTCCGCGACGAGCTTCGCACCTTCTACACCACCCAGATCCCCGAGGAGCTCCGCGAGGCGGTGCGCCAGGGGGCGCCGGTGACCAAGGACCACATCGTCACCAGCCACAAGATCCTCCACGAGCACGGGCTCGCGGTGCCCAACTGGCCGGTCGAATGGGGCGGCAAGGATTGGACGCCGACCCAGTACCAGATCTGGGCCGACGAGATGCAACTGGCGTGCGTCCCCGAGCCACTGAACTTCAACACCAAGATGGTCGGCCCGGTGATCGCCGAATTCGGGTCCCAGGAAATCAAGGAGCGTTTCCTGCCCCCGACGGCCAGCATCGACATCTGGTGGTGCCAGGGGTTCTCCGAGCCCGAGGCCGGCTCGGACCTGGCCTCGCTGCGCACCACCGCCGTCCGCGATGGCGACACCTATGTCGTCAACGGCCAGAAGACGTGGACCACGCTCGGCCAGTATGCGGACTGGATCTTCTGCCTGGTACGCACCGACCCGCAGGCGCCCAAGCGCCAGGCCGGCATTTCGTTCCTGCTCTTCGACATGGGGACGCCGGGTATCACGCTGCGCCCGATCAAGACGATCGACGGTGGCCGCGAAGTGAACGAGGTCTTCTTCGAAGACGTTCGGGTGCCGGCCAATCAACTTGTGGGAGAAGAGAATCAGGGCTGGACATACGCGAAGTTCCTGCTGGGCAACGAACGCACCGGCATCGCCGGCGTCGGCCGCACCAAGGTCCGCCTCGCCGAGGTGAAAAAACACGCCATCGAGACCGGTCTGCTCGACGACCCACTGTTCGCGGCACGCCTGGCCGAAGCCGAAAACGAGGTGCTGGCACTGGAACTCACGCAGTCCCGGGTGACCACGGACTCCGCAGACGGTAAACCCAACCCCGCATCGTCGGTGCTCAAGATGCGCGGCAGCCAACTGCAGCAGATCGCCACCGAGCTGCTCGTCGAAGTCGCCGGACCCGACGCGCTGCCGGTCGACGGCGGTGACATCGCGTCACCGGCCTGGGCGCAATCGGCCGCGCCGCGCTACCTCAACTACCGCAAGACGTCGATCTACGGGGGCAGCAACGAAGTGCAGCGCAACATCATCGCGTCCACCATTCTGGGATTGTGAGGCAGCCATGGACTTTCAGCTGAGCGACGAGCAGGCCCTGCTCCGCGACACCACGCGCGACCTCCTGTCGCGCACCTACGATCCCGAGAGCCGCAACAAGATCATCGAGAGCGAGCTCGGCTGGAGCCGCGACGTGTGGAGCCAGCTCGCCGACACCGGGATTCTCGGCCTCGGGTTCGAGCCGGACGAGGCGGGCCAGATCGAAATCATGGTGGTGCTCACCGAGATCGGGCGACGGCTGGCACCCGAGCCCGTCGTGCACGCCGCCCTGGCACCCGGCGCACTGATCGCCGAACGCGGCAGCGACCCGCAAAAGCAGCTGCTGGACGAGGTTGCGGCGGGCCAAAAGTTGCTCGCGTTCGCCCATTTGGAAACCGGTCACCGGAAACCGACCGCAGCCGTCTCCACGCAGGCTGCGCGGCAAGGCGATTCGTGGACCCTGACCGGAACGAAGAACCCGGTCCCGGCCGGGGACTGCGCCGACGCCCTGGTGGTCAGCGCCGCATTGCCCGACGGCGGAACGGGATTGTTCGTCGTCGACGGTGATGCGGTCACCCGGCACCCCTATCCGACCTTCGACGGCCAGCGCGGCGCCCAGATCGAGCTGGACTCCACGCCCGCCGAGCCCCTCGGCGACGCGGCGGACGCGTCGACGGCCATCCTCGAGGCACTCGTCCGAATCCAGTCGGCGTTGTGTTGCGAAGCCGTTGGCGCGATGGAGGAAGCGCTGCGTCTAACCACCGATTACCTCAAGAGCCGCAAGCAGTTCGGCGTCACGCTCAACAAATTCCAGGCGCTCACCCAGCGCGCCGCCGACATGTACGTGTCGCTGGAGTTGGCTCGCAGCATGAGCTTCTACGCCGCGATGTCGATCGCCGACGGCAACCTCGACCCGGTGATCGCGTCGCGTGCCAAGCTGCAGATCGGCCGGTCCGCACGGCACATCGCGCAGGAGTCCATCCAGCTGCACGGCGGCATCGGCATGACCGCCGAGTATCCGGTCGCCCACTACGCGGCCCGGCTTACCGCGATCGAGCACACGCTGGGCTCCTCGCAGGACCACCTGCAAGTGCTCATCGACCACATCGCCGACTACGACTTGGCCCGGCTCTAGCGCCATGGCCGAGAAGCCGGAGCTGTCAGACAGGGTCGTCGAGTTCCTGTCGGCCGGGACCCGCACCGGGATGCTGGGTTACGTCGCGGCCGACGGCAGGCCGCTGGTCGCGCCGGTGTGGTTTGTCGTGGATATGGAGCAAGACGGTGGCGTGCTGGTGTTCACCACCGGCCGCGACACGTCGAAAGGCCGTGCCCTGGCGCGTGATTCGCGAGTCACCATCTGCGTCGACGACCCCCACCCGCCCTATTCGTTCGTACAGGTGCAGGGCGTGGCGACGACGACGGACGATCCCGGTGACGTGCTGGAGTTCACCACCAGGACCGGCGCGCGGTACATGGGCGCCGACCGCGCCGACGAATTCGGCCGCCGCAACGCCGTTCCCGGCGAACTCGTGGTGCGTGTGCGCCCGACCAAGGTGGTCGCCGGATTCGATATCAGCGACTGAACGCGACCGACCGCGACTGAGCGCGAAGCGCCTACGGCAAAGGAGCCCCCGATGAGCACCACCGGAGAAAACCGTCCATTGCGCGTGATCCAGTGGACGACCGGCAACATCGGGCGGCGATCGCTGCACGCCATCATCGGCAGGCCCGACATGGAGCTGGTCGGCGTCTACGCGCATGGGCAGGACAAGGTCGGCGTCGACGCCGCCAAACTAGCCGGCTGGCCGGAGCCGACCGGGGTGCAGGCGACCAACGACGTCGACGCGCTGCTCGCGCTGAGGCCCGACGCGTGTTGCTATAACCCGTTGTGGCCCAACGTCGACGAACTGGTCCGCCTGCTGGAATCGGGCGTCAACGTGTGCACCAGCGCGGCGTGGATCACCGGGGGCAAGCAGACGCCGCAGGACCGCAAACGCATCGAGGACGCCTGTCGCAAAGGTAATTCGACGATTTTCGGCAGCGGCGCGCACCCCGGAATGACGAACATGGTCGGCATGGTGCTGTCGGCCTCCTGCGAGCGCGTCGACGAGATCCGGATCACCGAGTCGGTGGATTGCTCGACCTACGAGTCGGCGGAAACCCAGACGGCTATGGGGTTCTCGCAGGATCCCGACACCCCTGGGCTGGCGGACAGCGTTCGCCGGGAAAGCGAGGTCTTCGCGGAGTCGGCGGCGATGATGGCCGATGCGATCGGCGCGAAGCTGGACAAGATGACGTTCGACGTCACCTTCACCGCGGCCACCGCAGATTCCGATCTGGGCTTCATGAAGATTCCCGCGGGGACGGTCGGCAGCGTCTATGGCTACCACCGCGGCTGGGAAGGTGACCGCAACGTCGTCAGCGTCGGATTCAACTGGATCATGGGCAGCCATGTGGTGCCGCCCAAGCCCCTCGAGCACGGCCACGTCATCCAGGTTTTCGGGCTGCCCAACATGCGCACCGTCCTGCACTGCCTGCCACCGAAGGATTGGACCGAGCCCGGGTTCATGGGTCTGGGAATGATCTACACCGCGATGCCGGTTACCAATGCAGTCCCGGCCGTGGTGGCAGCGAAGCCCGGCATCGCGACATTGGCGGACTTGCCGCCGGTGACGGGACGGGTTGCGCGCTAGACCGGTGCCACACCGGGCACACCCGGAGGAACGCTTCCGTCCTCTAAGGGTTAGCATACTTAGCCGAGCAAAGGTTCCTGGCGACAATGGACGTCGCCGATGACGGTGGTGAGCTTTCGGGCGGGACGGCAGGCCCGCCAGCGGTGAGCGGAAGGCGGTCTGGTGATGACTAGTCCAGGTTCAACGACCGGAGCGCTAACCCGCATATTGAAACGAGCCTGGATTCCGCTGCTCCTCGTCGCCGTTCTCGCTGTCTCGGGCCTGGTCGTGATGCGCCTGCACAAGATCTTCGGCTCGCAGGACCTCAACGCGAACGCCAGGGCCGGGATCGAGATCGTGCAGTTCAACCCCAAGGTCGTCGTCTACGAGGTGTCCGGCCCACCGGGCGCCACGGCCAACATCAACTACTGGGACGAGAACGCCAACACGCACCAGGTCAACGCCGCGCCGCTGCCGTGGTCCACCACGATTTCGACGACACTGCCCGCGGTCAGCGCCAACATCATGGCGCAAAGCGACGGCAGCAGCATCAGCTGCAAGATCACCGTGGACGGCGTGGTCCGCGAACAGCAAAACTCCGACGGCCACAACGCCCAGACCTTCTGCCTGGTGAAGTCCGCATGAGCGACGTGAACAACAAGAGCCCGATGACCGCCGCGGACGCGGACACGGGCCCGATCCACGCCCAGAGCCCCGGCAAGCCCGCACGCGGCCACCGCCCGGCCCTCCCCCACACAATCCGCATCTTCGCGGTGCCCATCATCTTGGGCTGGGTCTTCGTGACGGTTCTGGTGAACGTCATCGTCCCCCGTTTGGAAGTCGTCGGCGAAGCGCACTCGGCGCCAATGACGCCACTGGACGCCCCGTCCATGAAGGCGATGATGCTGCTGGGCCACAACTTCCACGAATTCGATTCCAACAGCACCGTGATGATCGTGCTGGAAGGTCAGAAACCCCTCGGCGACGACGCGCATCGCTACTACGACAACCTGATCCGCCAACTGCGCCAGGATCCCCAACACATCCAGCACATCCAGGACTTCTGGGGAGACCGGCTAACCGCGGCGGGGGCGCAGAGCGCCGACGCCAAGGGCGCCTACGTCATGTTGAACCTCGCCGGCAACCAAGGCACGACGCAGGCGAACGAATCAGTGGACGCCGTGCGGAAGGTGATCGATCGCAATCAGGCGCCGCCGGGGGTGAAGGCCTACGTCACCGGTCCCGCCGCGCTGTCCGATGACATGCACCTCATCGGTAACGCGAGCCTGGCCAAGATCACCCTGTTCACCCTGGGCGCGATCGCGATCATGCTGCTGCTGGTCTATCGGTCCATCGTCACGACGCTGGTCCAGCTGTTCATGACGTTCGTCGCGTTGGCGTGTTCGCGGGGAGTCGTCGCGGTCCTGGCCTATCACAACGCATTCGGGCTGACCACGTTCGCCGCCAACATCCTGACCATGTTGGCGATCGCGGCGGGGACGGACTATGGGATCTTCCTCGTCGGCCGCTACCAAGAGGCGCTGCGCGCCGGTGAGGATCGAGAAACCGCGTACTACACCACATTTCGCGGGGTGGCGCCGGTCGTCCTAGGGTCAGGCCTGACGATCGCCGGGGCGACCTATTGCCTGAGTTTTGCGCGCCTGCCCTGGTTCAACACGATGGGCGCACCCGTCGCGATCGGCATGCTGGTCGTGGTGTTGGCCGGCCTCACGCTGGGGCCGGCGGTCGTGTTCGTGGGCAGTCGCTTCCATTTCTTCGAGTCCAAGCGGGCGGTTAAGAGGGGTCGGCTGTGGCGGCGGGTGGGCACCGCGGTAGTGCGTTGGCCCGCACCGGTTCTGGCGATCAGCGCCGCGGTCGTGCTGGTCGGCATGGTCGCCCTGCCCAGCTATGTCACGAGTTACAACGACCGGTACTACCTGCCGACCTCGGCACCCTCCAATCTTGGGCAAGCGGCGGCGGATCGGCATTTCTCGCAGGCGCGGATGAACCCCGACATGTTGATGGTCGAAGCCGACCATGACATGCGAAATCCGGCCGACATGCTGGTGTTGGACAGGGTGGCCAAGAACGTCATGCGCACGGTGGGCATCGCCATGGTCCAGGACATCACCAGGCCGCTGGGCATTCCGATCCAGCACAGCTCGATACCGTTCCAGAACAGCATGCAGAGTCAGACGACGATGCAAAACATGGCGTTCCTCAAGGACCGCATGGCTGACATTCTCAAGATGGCAGACTTGCTGCAGGACCAAATCAACGTCACGCAGCGCCAATACGAAGTGTCGCAAGATCTTTCGAAGGCCGCCGACGACAGCGCAAAAACCACGGCAGAAACGTCGGAAATCACCGATACGTTGCGCAACCACATCGCGGATTTCGACGACTTCTGGCGGCCGATGCGCAGTTACTTCTACTGGGAAAAGCACTGCTACGACATTCCCATCTGCTGGTCGACCCGGTCTCTGTTCGACTCGTTGGACGGCTTCGACCAGCTCGCCGAGAAGTTTCACGACCTCACGGCCGACATCCAGCACACCGCCACGGCCACGCACGATCTGATGGCGCTGTTCCCCATGCTGATTGCGACGCTGAAGACGACCCGGGGAATCACGCTGACGTTGTACCAGACGTTCAAGGCGATGATCGATCAGATGGAGGCCATGAGCGATACCGCGATCGTGATGGGGCAGAGTTTCGACGCCTCCAAGAACGACGATTTCTTCTACCTGCCGCCGGAGGCCTTCCAGAATCCGGACTTCCAGACGGGCCTGCGAATGTTCTTGTCGCCGGACGGTAAGTCGGCGCGCTTCTTCATCACCCATCAGGGCGATCCGATGACCCCGGAAGGGATCTCGCGCGTCGCCGCGGAGCGGACCGCCGCGCAGGAGGGTCTGAAACAGTCCTCGCTGTCGGACGCCAAGGTTTACCTCGGCGGCACGGCCGCGACCTTCAAGGACATGCACGACGGCGCGAAATTCGACCTGATGATCGCGGTGGTGTCGGCCCTCACGCTGATCTTCATGATCATGCTGCTGCTCACCAGGAGCGTGGTCGCGGCGCTGGTGATCGTGGGCACCGCGGCCAGCTCCATCGCGGCGTCATTCGGCCTGTCCGTGCTGATTTGGCAGGATCTGTTCGGCATCAAGATCCACTGGATCGTCGCGGCGCTATCGGTCATCATCCTGTTGGCCGTCGGGTCCGACTACAACCTGCTACTGGTGTCCCGGTTCAGGGAGGAGATCCATGGCGGGCTCAAGACCGGAATCATCCGGTCGATGGCCGGGACCGGCGGGGTGGTGACCGCGGCGGGTCTGGTGTTCGCCTTCACCATGGCGTCCATGCTGGGCAGCGACCTGCGGGTGTTGGGCCAGTTCGGATCCACCGTCTGCATTGGTCTGTTGCTCGACACGCTGATCGTGCGCACGCTGTTGATGCCGTCGATCGCTACCCTGCTGGGGCGTTGGTTCTGGTGGCCGCAGGTTGTCCATCCGCGAGGCGACAACGCGCGACGAACCTGACGCACTGGGCCGTTCGGTGCGGCTATTATCCCGACAATGGGAACGGTGGACCTTGCTGACTCCTGCGTCCTCTGGACTGGCTTCGACATATCGATCGTGGCCAGGACGTACGCGCAATTCACCGGCATCCTCGCCGGTTTCGCCTTTGTCGTCATAAATCTCGTGCTCGACCGCGCCTATCGCCGGCGCGGCGAGGGTCATTCGCCAGACCCGCGCGAGGTCGAACATGACACCCAAGTGGGAATCGCACTGGTATGCGCGTTCCTGGGCCTATTTCTGACGACCCTGCGATATGGGTTGCTCGCCGGCGAGAGCGGTTGCGCCCTCACCAACGGCCGAGCCGGGTCCGTGGAAGTGCTGGCCGCCGTATCGTTCGGGGCGTCCATTTACATGCTGCTCTACGCGATTGTGCAGTTTATTTCGGGCACCGCGGGCGTCCTCGCCAAACACTGCGTATTTGTCCTCGCAGTCCTCGTGCCCCCGATTACCGTGTTCCTGGTTGAAGATACGATCATGCACCTCGCGCTCTCGCTGGGCGATCCGCAGACGCACCGGCCGCTTCAGCCGATGTGGGACTGGGCCAACAGGCTGTCGATTCCGATACCGCTGGCGATCATCATCGCGTGTGCCGCGTTGTGGTACATCGGAATTGGTAGGCGGCGTACGGAATCACCTCCCGGCGGCATTGCGCGGCGGATCCGAATTGCCGTCCCCTACATTACCGTCGCTGTCGTTGCGGCCGTAATCGTGCGTTCCATCATGGCGTTGCGTTATAAAGATCCGGCCGCGCATATCAGTGCTGCCGAAGCCTGGTTCTGGCTGGGCGTGCTCGTTGCCGCGTTGCTGGTTCAAAGCGCTGCGTTGTCATTTCAAAAAGGCGTGGAAGTGCCGTTTGGCGGCTCTGCGATTTCGGCCCGTGCCTAGCCCTCCGGCAATTCGAGGCACACCGCGACGGCTCCCGCACCGACGTGCAGCGCGAGCACCGGCCCCAACGGCGTGACGATCGCCGGTTCGCACTCCGGCAACCGACGCGCCAGTGTCGCCGCCACCTCGCTCGCTCCGTCGGGGTTGGCGACATGGTGCACCGCCAACGCGGCACGACCATCGCCGACGATCCCGCAGACCCGATCGATCATCGTCGCGGTCGCGCTGCTGACCGTGCGCACCCGTTGGGCCAGAACGAGTTTGCCGTCGTCGACGCGCAGCAGCGGCTTGAGCGACAGCGCGGTGCCAAGCCACGCCGTGGCGCCACCGATCCGGCCGCTGCGCCGCAGGTTGTCCAGGCGGTGCACGACGATGAACGCGTGACTGCGGCCCACGGCCGAACTCGCGGCGGCCGCGACGGTCTCCAGGTCGCCGCCGGCCGCCGCGGCCCGTGCGGCGGCGAGCACCGCAAAGCCGGTGCCCATCGCGGCTGACCTCGAGTCGATGACCCGTATCGCCGGATCGAGGTCGGCCGCGGTTCGTTCGGCGTTGCCGTAGGTACCCGACAGCGCCGACGAGATATGCACCGCCACTACGCCGTCCCCGTCGCTGGCGGCAAGCGCCTCCTGGTAGACGTTGGCCAACTCGGCCGGCGTGGCGGCCGCGGTGGTGGCGTGCAGCTTGTAGATATCGTCTGGGATGTCGTCGAGGCCGTCGCGCAGGTCGTCGCCGTCGAGCAAGACGTGCAGCGGAACGACTCGTATCGACCACTTTTCGAGCAACTCGGCCGGCAGCCGCGACGACGCATCGGTTACCACCACCACGGACATGCGTGCTACCCGCGCGGTTTCTCGGTAGATACACCGGCTTCGGCCAGCGCCTTGAGCATGAGCTCCGCGACCGCCTGGTGGGCCTCGAAATTCCAGTGAATCCCGTCGGGGTTGCCGCGTCCACTCATAATGTGCTCGGCCACAGCGGCTTTGAGATCGACCAAGGGAACATCGTGGCTTTGCGCCCATTCGGTGATCGCCGCGGCGGTGCCCGCGCGACCGTGGTGGGCCTTGCCGTATGTCTGCGCGATGTGCACCGACGGCAGCGAGGCCACGATCGGGATCCCGGGGCGGTTGAAATCGATTGCGCCGCGGGTCTGTTCGAGGTATTCGGCGCTCAAGTGCGGCGGCAGCGCGGACCTGGCCATCGGTGAAAGCCGGGGCTGCAGCCAACCATAGCCGTCGCGGACCCAGCGCCGCAGCCACGGCGGCCGCACGTAGCGGATCAGCTCGCGCAGCGCGGTCGGCAGCACCGAGGGCAGTGAATCCATCCCGCCGGTGGCGAATATCACCGCCCCGGCCCGGGGCAGCGCCGCCCAGGCGCGTGGATCCTGGGTCGCCGCCCACCAGATGTCGCGGCATGTCCAGCCGATGCGGCCAATCAGCTCCACATCCCAATCCAGTTGCGAGGCAACGATATTGGGCCAGATACGCGAATCGTCGGAGGGCAACCCGCCGGTCGGGCCGTAGTAGGCCAGCGAGTCCGCGAAGACGAGCAGCACCGGACGTGTTTTAGAGGACATCGTTGGGCACCTGAGCCGAGGCGTTCCACACGTCGAGGCGCCAGCGGATGCTCTCGAGGTCGCGAACGTCGGAGTCGTCGGAATGGCCGGACAGCTGCACCCAACTCGCGTTGCCCATGCCGCCCAATACCGGCCAGCTCGAGACGGGAAGCTTCAGCAGCGCGGCCGACAACGCGGCGATCAGCCCGCCGTGGGCCACCAGCACCACCGGCCGGCCAGGCTCGCCCGCCCCGCCCCAATCCGGTTCGCCGGATACTAATTCGGCGATCAATGGCACACTGCGCGCGGCGACGTCGGCCCTGCTTTCCCCGCCGTGCGGTGCCCACGTCGCGTCCTCGCGCCAAGCCAGCCGGGCGCCCGGCGCCTCGGCGTCGATCTGGGCGTGAGTCAGGCCCTGCCAGTCGCCCAGGTGGGTCTCTCGTAACCGCCGATCCACCCGAACCTGCAGCCCGGTCCGCTCCCCCAGCTTGATCGCCGTGTCGTAAGCGCGATGCAGGTCCGACGAGACGATCAGCAGTGGCTGCAGCTTGCCCAGCACCTCGGCGGCGGCGACCGCCTGCGCGCGGCCCAGGTCGGTCAGCGCGGAGTCCAGTTGCCCCTGCATGCGGCTACCTGCGTTGAAGTCGGTTTGCCCATGCCGCAACATCACCAGGCGACGCACCCTCATCGCGCACTCGCCGAGTCGTCGTTCTCGCCCAAATCCACCGGCACCACGGGGCAGTCGCTCCAGAGGCGGTCCAGCGCATAGAAGTTGCGGTCATCCTGATGCTGGATGTGCACGACGATGTCGCGGTAATCCAGCAGCGTCCAGCGGCCTTCCCGGGCACCTTCGCGCCGCGCGGGACGGTAGCCCGCCTTGCGCATCTTCTCCTCGACCTCGTCGACGATCGCGTTGACCTGCCGCTCGTTGGACGCCGAAGCGATGACGAAGCAATCCGTGATCACCAACTGGCCGGAGACGTCGATGACGACGACATCCTCGGCGAGCTTGGCCGCGGCCGCGCCGGCCGCCACCGTCGCCATGTCGATGGCTTCCGGGGTCGCGGTCATGCCGACCCCTCGGCGCCCGGCTTGCTATAAAGCCCGCGCTTCGAGACATATTGCACGACACCGTCGGGCATCAGGTACCACAGCGGGCGGCGCTGTTCGGCACGCTGACGACAGTCCGTCGACGAAATCGCCAGCGCCGGAATCTCGACCAGGGTCAGCGCGTCCTCGGCCAGTTCGCCCACGACACCGGTGATGTGGTCACGGCGCAGCTCGTACCCGGGCCGGCTGACCCCGACGAAGCGCGCCAGCTCGAAGAGCTCGTCCCAGCCCTGCCACGACAGAATGGAGGCCAGCGCGTCGGCGCCGGTGATGAAGTACAGCTCGGAATCCGGGTTCAGGGCGTGCAGATCGCGCAGCGTGTCGCGGGTGTAGGTGGGCCCGGCGCGGTCGATGTCGACCCGGCTCACGGAGAAGCGGGGATTGGATGCCGTGGCGATCACCGTCATCAGGTAGCGGTCCTCGGCGGCCGACACGTGCCGGTCCTTCTGCCACGGCTGGCCACTGGGCACGAACACCACTTCGTCGAGATCGAACAGGTCGGCGACCTCGCTGGCAGCGACCAGGTGACCGTAATGGATGGGATCGAACGTCCCGCCCATCACGCCGAGCCTGCGCAGCTGCTTTTGCACGGTTTGCCAGCTTACTTGAGCGCGCGATCAGGGCCGATTCCGCAGCTCGCGGCCACGCTCGCCGGAATTCAGACGGGTAGCAGCTGGTCGATCACCGCGGCCAGCTGCTTGGCGGACCGGCACTCGTGCATCGTGATCACCTCTTGGTAGCGCGGCACCGCCGAGTCGCCGCTACCCCACAGGTGTTTGGGCTCGGGGTTGAGCCAGTGCGCGTGCCGGCTGGCGGTCACCATGTCGGTCAGCACGTCGATGGCCGGGTCGCGGTAGTTGGTGCGGCCGTCGCCGAGCACCAGCAGGGAACTGCGTGGCGACAGCACATTCGGGTGCGCCTGCAGGAACGAAACGAAAGCGTTGCCGTAGTCGGAATGGCCGTCGCGGCTGTAGACGCCCGCCTCCCGGGTGATCCGCTGGATCGCCACGGCGAGGTCGGCTTCCGGCCCGAACATGTGGGTCACCTCGTCGGTGGTGTCGATGAAGGCAAAGACCCGGACGCGCGAAAACTGTTGGCGCAACGCGTGTACCAGCAACAGGGTGAAGTGGCTGAACCCGGCGACCGAACCCGACACGTCGCAGAGCACGACCAATTCCGGGCGCGCCGGTCGCGGTTTGGCTAACACCACGTCGATCGGCACGCCGCCGGTAGACATCGACTTGCGCAGCGTTTTACGCAGATCGATCGACCCGGCGCGGGCGCGGCGCCGACGCGCGGCGAGCCGGGTCGCGAGGGTGCGGGCCAGTGGAGCCACCACCCGCTGCATCTGGCGCAGCTGATCGCCGGAGGCGCGCAGGAACTCGACGTTCTCGGAAAGCTGTGGGATGCCGTACATCTGGACGTGGTCGCGGCCGAGTTGCTCGGCGGTGCGCCGCTTGGTCTCGGCGTCGACCAGCTTGCGCAGCTGCGTGATCCGCTGCGCGGCAAGCGCTTTGGCGATCTGCTCCTGGGTGGGCGTCGGCTCGTCACCGTAGGGGGCGAGAAGTCCGGCCAGTAGCTTGCCTTCCAGCTCGTCCAGCGCCATCGCCTTGAGCGCCTGGTACGACGAGAACGACGGGCCGCGGCTGGAACTGTATTTGCCATAGGCCTCCACGATCCGCGCGATCATCGCGACCAGGCGTTCGTCCATATCGCCCAGCTCGGGATTCTCCGTGAGCAGGTCCAGCAGCATCTGGCGCATCGCCTCGACGTCGTCGGGCGGCAGGGAGTCGTCGGCCGGTGCGTCGCCGGCCTCGTCCTCGGTGACCACCGCGCGCGCCCCCAACGCCGGGGGAAACCAGAGGTCGAACATGGCGTCATAGGTTTCGCGGTGATCGGGCCGGCGCAACACCGCGCAGGCGATACCTTCGCGCAGCACCTCGCGGTCGCCCAGCCCGAGGGTGGCCATCACCCGGCCCGCGTCCACCGTCTCCGAGGGGCCCACCGAAATTCCCTGTCCGCGAAGCGCTTCCACGAAGCCCACCAGATGGCCGGGAAGCCCGTGCGGGGCGAGCGGCCTGGTGGGGCGGATGCGGCGGACGGCCATCGGTGCTTCCTAGTTCAGCCGCAACTCGCCACTGGCGCGTTGTTGGTCGGATTGGTGCTTGAGGACCACGCCGAGCGTCTGGGCGACTACCGCGTCGTCGATGGTGTCCAGGCCCAGCGCGAGCAGCGTGCGGCCCCAGTCGATGGTTTCGGCGATGGACGGCACCTTCTTGAGCTGCATTCCGCGCAGCACACCGATGATGCGCACCAATTCCTCGGCGAGGTGCGCCGGCAGCTCGGGGACTCGGGACAGCAAGATGCGCCGTTCCAGGTCGGGGCTGGGAAAGTCGATGTGCAGGAACAGGCAGCGGCGCTTGAGCGCTTCCGACAGTTCGCGCGTGGCGTTGGAGGTGAGCAACACGAACGGCGCCCGCTCGGCCGTCAGTGTGCCCAGTTCCGGCACGGTCACCGCGAAGTCGGACAGCACCTCCAACAGCAGGCCCTCGATCTCGATGTCGGCCTTGTCGGTCTCGTCGATCAGCAGCACGGTCGGCTCGGTGCGCCGGATGGCGGTCAGCAGCGGCCGGGACAGCAGGAACTCCTCGCTGAACACGTCGCTCTTGGTCGCGTCCCAGTCTCCGGAGCCGGCCTGGATCCGCAGGATCTGCTTGGCGTGGTTCCACTCGTAGAGCGCCCGCGCCTCGTCGACGCCCTCGTAGCACTGCAGCCGGACCAACCCTGACCCGGTGGCCTGGGCGACGGCGCGGGCCAGCTCGGTCTTGCCCACTCCGGCCGGGCCTTCCACCAGAAGCGGCTTGCCGAGCCGGTCGGCCAGGAACACGGCCGTGGCCGTGGCGGTGTCCGGCAGATAACCGGTTTCGGCCAGCCGTCGCGAAACGTCGTTGATGTCCGCGAACAGCGGCACGGGCCGGGCGGGCACACTCACAATCTCAGTTCTCCTAAAGCACTGGCCGTCAGGCCGGACGGACGTGGCCGTCTCCCCACGCGATCCATTTGGTCGAGGTCAATTCCGGCAATCCCATCGGCCCGCGGGCATGCAGCTTCTGAGTGGAGATGCCGATCTCGGCGCCAAAACCGAACTGCTCGCCGTCGGTGAACGCCGTCGACGCGTTGACCATCACCGCCGCGGAATCGACGCCGTCGGTAAACCGTTGTGCGGCAGCCATATTGGTGGTCACGATGGCCTCGGTGTGGCCGGTGCCGTATTCGTTGATGTGAGCGATCGCGGCGTCGACGCCGTCGACCACCGCCACCGCGATGTCCATCGAGAGGTATTCGCGCCGCAGGTTCTCCTCGTCGGGGTCGAGATGCACCGTCACCCCGGCGTCTTGCAGCGCGGCCACCAGCCTCGGCACGGCCTCCGCGGCGATCGCGGCGTCCACCAGCAGCGTCTCGGCGGCATTGCAGACACTGGGCCGCCGGGTCTTGGAGTTCAGCAAGATCCGTTCCGCCAGCTCCAGGTCGGCGCCTTCGTGCACGTAGACATGGCAGTTGCCGACACCGGTCTCGATCGTGGGCACCTGCGCGTCGCGGACCACGGCGTCGATCAGGCCGGCTCCCCCGCGCGGAATCACCACGTCGACCAGGCCGCGGGCCTGAATCAGGTGCGTCACGGTGGACCGGTCCGTAGCCGAAAGCAGCTGAACGGAGTCGGCGGGCAGGTCCTCGCTCACCAGCGAAGCCCGCAGCACCTCGACAAGGACCTGGTTCGACCTCGCCGCCGAGGAGCTTCCGCGCAGCAACACGGCGTTGCCGGATTTGAGCGCCAGACCGAATGCGTCGACGGTGACGTTGGGCCGGCCCTCGTAGATCATGCCGACCACGCCCAGCGGAACCCGCTGCTGGCGCAGCTGCAGCCCGTTGGGCAGTGTGTAGCCGCGCAGCACCTCGCCCACCGGGTCCGGCAGCCCCGCGACCTGGCGCAGGCCAGCGGCGATCCCGTCGACACGCTTGGAGTCCAAGGCCAGCCGGTCGAGCATGGCGGCCGGTGTGCCCGCGGCCCGGGCGGCCTCGATATCCTCCGCGTTTGCGGCCAGGATCAGATCGACGTGGGAGGTTATCGCCGCGGCGGCGGACTCGAGCGCCTGGTCCTTGGCCACCGTCGGCAACAACGCCAGGACGCGCGAAGCGACCCGGGCGCGGCGGGCGGCATCGTGGACTTCTCGGCGCAAGTCGGGAAGCGACGGTGCTTGCAGACTCATTTAACCAGGGTATCGGTCGTTACCTGGGTGAGTTTGGCTGCCCCAGGTCAGCGCCCGGTGGCGCCGCTCACGCGACACGCTCACCGCGCCGGGCTTGGCGCACTTTGCTTTGGCGTTCTTCGAGGATGTGGCCAAAGTTCTGTAGTAGCAACGGTTCACGCATGACGAGGTGCGCGAGGTGTTCGCGATCGATCTCCAACGCGGTCACTTCCTCGAGCGCGTACGCGCTCGCGGTGTTCGGTTGCCGGGTCAGCGCCGTCAACCCGAGGAACGAGCCCTCAACGAGCGTGCTGATCGGCACCACCGACCCGTCGTCGGCGGTCGCGATGAGCTGAACGCGCCCCGCGACCAAGAACGTCATCCCGTCGGGCACCTGGCCGACGTACTCGACGGTTTCGTCGGCGCCGTACCGGACGAGCCTGGCGGAGGAATACAGCGAGCGCTGCTCGTCGGTGTTGAGCCGCAACGCCGGTGCCACCACGGTGCGCACCGCTTTCTCCACACGCTCGATGGTCGAGTAGTCGTCGTCGCAGTTGTCGAGATGCAGCTCTTCCCGCCGTGCGGCGTACCAGATCCAGCGCAGAAACGTCGTTCGCGCGGCGCCGTCGTCGGCCGGTGAGCCCAACCGGATGGTCGTTCGGTATTCGCCGCCGCCGATCGGCACCGAACGCGGCACGCTGTCGCTCATCAGCTGCGGTAGCCCGAGTGCGACCCGCGACAGCATCGCGCACACGCGGTCGGGCGGGTCCGCGACCGAAAATGTGGTCGTGATCGCCAATTTGTGGGAGCCGGGCGGGCGGCTGAGGTTCGTGAACGCCGTTGTGGCCAGCACCGAATTGGGCGTGATCCGCATCCCGCTGCCGGTGTCGATGTGCACGGCGCGCCAGTTCACTTCGATGACCCGGCCGCGCACCGTCCCGGTGTCCAGCCAGTCGTTGATCCGGAAGGGCTGCTCGAACAGCATGAACAAGCCCGAGACGATCTGGCCGACGGAGTTTTGCAACATCAGGCCGATGACGACCGACGTCACCCCCAGCGCCGTGAACAACCCGCCGATCCGGACACCCCAGATATACGACAGGATCAGCACCAGGCCCACACCGATCAGGGCGAAGCGTGCGACATCGAGGAAGATCGCGGGCAGGCGTTTGCGCCAGCTCTCTTCGGGCGCGGCCGCGAAAACGGTGGCGTTGAGCCCGGACAGCAGCAGCACCAGCACCAGGAAGCCGAACAGCGTGGTGAGCATCCGCACGGGGACTTCTCCGGCCGGGATCTGCGAAGCCTTGACGAGCAACAGCAGCAGCGCGCCCAGCGGCAGCAGGTAGTTACGCAGCAGGCTTACTTGCCTGGCCAGGTGGCTGTGCCGGCGAGCGAGCGTTTGCTGCAGCTCGGTCAGAATGATCAGCCCGAGCGGAAATCCGACCGCGATACCGATCGACCAGTAGAACCACGAGGAGTGAAACGTGTTCATCATCGCTCCGAGAGGCGGTACATCGGTTGGTCGGTTCCACCGACCGAAATCGTGCCGGCGGGCGTGAACTGGCGCACGTCTCGCATCGCTTCGTACACCTGGGAGCTGACGTAGATGCCGGGTTGGGGTGCGCCCCTGTGCATTTGGTAGGCCAGGCTTACCGCGGCCCCCCACATGTCGTAGACCAGGCTCGAGCCGCCGACCAGTCCGCTGATCACGTTGCCAGTGTTGATGCCGACCCGAAGGCCAAGCTCGTGACCGGTCTGGCTGTTGAACCGATCGATGATGCGACGCATTTCGACGGCGAAGTCCACGCTTCGGTGAATGCTGTCCAGGCGCGGGGTGATCACACCGCAAGTGGCCAGGTAGCTGTTGTGGAACGTGCGGATCCGTTCCACGCCAAGGGTTTCGGCCGCCGAATCAAACTGGCGGAACAGATCTTCGACGATGCCGACCAATTCATGGCCCGCAAGATCGTTGGACAGCTCATCAACCCCGACAATGTCGGCAAAGATGATGGCGACGTCCTGATGCTTCTGCGCGATGGTCGCCTCACCATCGCGATAGCGCTGGACAACCGACTCGGGCATCAGCGTCAGCAGCAGGCGATTGTTTTCGTTGCGTTGCTCGTTGAGCAGCTCTTCCTTGATCGCAAGATTGCGACTCATTTCATTGAAAGCCGCAGTGAGCTCACCGATTTCGTCGTGTCCCCGTGCCGGAATGTTGATGTCGTAGTCGCCGGAGCTGATCTTTCGCGTGCCCTCCTCGAGGCGCCGGACCGGTCGCACCGCCGCCTGGGCGATGAACATCGACGCCACGCAGATGACGAAAACCAGCGTGGTGACCGCAATGACGAGGGTCTTACTGAAGTGGCCCAGCCGCGCGAAGGCGTCGGAGTCGTCGCGCGTCGCCAGGATCGACCAGTGCAGATCGGAGTTGGGAATGTCCAGCGGAGCGTAGGCTTCCAATTCCCGGTTGCCGGTGTAATCGGTGCCGGTGACGACTCCAGTTTCCCCGCGTTCGGCGGCGCGCAGACCGGCGCTTCCGACCGGCTGCACCAGCGTCGTGCCGCCCAACCGGATCGCCCGGTCCACGACGTCGGGCGGGGTGCCGGCGGCAATGGCCTCGCGCCGATACTCTCGCGGGTCCTCCAGGAAAAGCCGCGAATCGGAACGCATCAAGTTGTCGGGGCCGGCCAGATACGTCTCGGTCGACGGGCCCATGCCGGCGGCTTGCCACTGTTTGTTGGCGGTCATGATCTGGTTGATCTTCGAGATCGGCAGCGGCAGCGCCATCACGCCGTCGATCTTGCCGTTCATGCCCACGGGCGACACCACCCACGCGGTCGGCGCGTCGAGCTGCGGCTGATAGGGCTGGAAGTCAGTGATCCAGACGAACTCTAGGTCGTTGGAGCGCAACGCTTTTTCGTATGCTTCGCGCAGGTTTGATTCGCGATACGGGCCGGTCAGGATGTTGGTCCCGAGGTCGGGGCCTTTCATGACGCTGTACACGACGTTGCCCTGGAGGTCGATCAGCAGCGCGTCCTTATATTCGAAGCGGGTGACGATGTCTCGGAGGTAGAAGTCGAAGCGGGCATTGGCCGCCGTCCATGCGCTGCCGTCGCCGGCATCGGGCACTGGCAGCGAATCGGCGGTCGGCCGGGGCGGTGCGGTGTAGTGCGCCTGAAGGTATTTCTGCGAGGGCGAACTCGGCAGCACCGCGTTGACGTCGATCGTGCCGCCGGTCGTGCGTTTGATCGGCTGAATCATTTGAGTGTCGTAGTAATTGACGAGTTCCTGCTGCTGCGCGGGAGTGATCGTGGCGTTGGCCAATTGGTTAAAGCCCGCGGTAAGCGCCGCCGTTTCCTCGTTGATGCTGAATCCGCCGCTGTAGACGACCAGCGAATTCGTCACTTCCCGAAACAGCGCCTCCATCTGGCGCCGCTGCGACTCGCGCAATTCGATCAGCCGCTCGGCCTCCACCTGCCGCAACGCGCCGCGGCCGGTCAAGGCCCCGATGAGACCGATCACCGCGACGCCGAGGATGCCCGCGAGCAGCATCGCCACCAAGATCTTGGACTGGATGCCGAACCGGAAACGGCGCCACACAAACGGCCGCCGCGCGCCCCAGGGGGTCTTTTGGGCCGGGGCGGATTCCGGCGCGGTTTCCGTCGCCGTGTCGAGGGCCGGCTCGGTGTCTTTCAGCTCGCTAGACGTCAATGCCTTCCGCCTTTCTGGATTCGGCATCGCTAACGCAGCAGACTAGCGCGCGAAACTCAAGAAATTGGCGTTTGCACTAAGCGTTCAACGTCGAAACGCGGGACGGACGCGACTAACGTCGGTGGAATGGCACGCGTTTGTGTCGTCGGCAGCGTGAACATGGACCTGACGTTCGACGTCAATGCCCTGCCCCGGCCCGGCGAGACCGTGTTGGCGTCGTCGTTGACCTACGCGCCCGGCGGCAAGGGCGGCAACCAAGCGGTGGCCGCCGCTCGTGCCGGCGCAAGCGTGCAATTCGTCGGCGCCCTCGGTGACGATCCGGCCGCCGAACAGTTGCGGGCGCACCTCTCGGTCAATGGGGTTGGGCTCGACGGCACCATCGCGAT
This sequence comes from Mycobacterium sp. IS-836, assembly GCF_001954275.1. Classification (GTDB taxonomy): domain Bacteria; phylum Actinomycetota; class Actinomycetes; order Mycobacteriales; family Mycobacteriaceae; genus Mycobacterium. Next base: position 34,540 of record NZ_MBEU01000078.1, read on the forward strand.
ACCCGGACCGAGCGGGACTGCGATCATCGTCGTCGACGCCGGCGCCGAGAACACCATCGTGGTGGCACCGGGTGCTAACGGACGGCTGACGTTGGCCGCCACCGCAGTCTCGGTGATCACCGGTTGCGAGGTGTTGTTGACCCAGTTGGAAATTCCGGTTCCGACGGCGGTGGCCGCCGCTCGTGCGGGGCGATCGGCAGGAGCCGTCGTCATGGTCAATGCCTCACCGGCCGGCCAGGACCAGAGCTCGCTGGCCGAGCTGGCCTCCGTCGCGGACGTGGTGATCGCCAACGAAGCCGAAGCCGACGAATGGCCTTGGCGCCCAACCCACTTGGTGACCACCTTGGGTGCGCGCGGAGCGAACTGCGTCAGCGCCGACGACGAGTTCTGGGTACCCGCCCCGGCCGTCAAAGCGGTGGACACCACCGGTGCCGGCGACGTCTTCGCGGGAGTACTGGCCGCGTGCTGGCCACGCAACTCGGGCGTGCGAGCCGAGCGGCTGCGCGCGCTGCAGCGCGCCTGTGCCGCGGCGGCGCTGTCGACACAGGTACCCGGCGCCGGCGACTGCGCACCGGATGCCGCGGCGATCGAGGCCGCGCTGCGCTAGTCCTCGGGGACTTCGCGCTCGATCTCGTCGAGCCAGATGCGCGCGGACATGTCCGACGGAGCACGCCAATCCCCGCGCGGCGACAGCGCTCCGCCGTGAGACACCTTGGGGCCGTTAGGCAATGCCGAGCGCTTGAACTGACTGAAAGAGTAGAACCGCTGCACGAAGACGCCCAGCCAGTGCCTGATCTCCTTGAGCGAATAGGACGGCCTCTTGTCCTCGGGGAATCCCGCCGGCCAGGTCCCACGCTCGGGGTCGCTCCACGCATGCCAAGCCAGAAACGCGATCTTCGACGGACGGAATCCGAAGCGCAACACGTGGAACAGTGAAAAGTCTTGCAGGGCAAACGGACCGACCTTCGCCTCGCTGCTCTGCAGCTCCTCCTCTTCACCGCTGGGCACGAGTTCCGGGGTGATCTCAGTGTCGAGCACCGACTGCAGCACCTCGCACACGTCAGATTCGAATTGCCCCGACGAGATGACCCAGCGGATCAGGTGCTGGATCAGGGTCTTGGGCACGCCGCCGTTGACGTTGTAATGCGACATCTGGTCGCCGACACCGTATGTCGACCAGCCCAGGCCGAGCTCGGAGAGATCGCCTGTGCCCAGCACGATGCCGCCGCGCTGGTTGGCCAGCCGGAACAGGTAGTCGGTGCGCAGTCCGGCCTGCACGTTCTCGAAGGTGACGTCGTAGACCTTCTCGCCGCGCGAGAACGGGTGATCCATCTCCTTGAGCATCAGCGCCGCGGTGTCGCGGATGTCGATCTCGGAGAAGGTGACACCAAGCGCGCGGCACAGCTCGATCGCATTGCGCTTGGTGCGATCTCCAGTGGCGAAGCCGGGCAGCGTGAACGCCAGAATGTCGCTGCGTGGCCGCTCTTCGCGGTCCATCGCCCGCGCGGCGACGATCAGCGCATGAGTGGAATCCAGCCCACCGGAAATCCCGATCACGACCTTCGGGTAGTTCAGGGCACGCAGCCGCTGTTCCAGCCCCGCGACCTGGATGTTGTACGCCTCGTAGCAATCCTGTTGCAGCCGTTCCGGATCGGCCGGCACGAACGGAAAGCGCTCGACCTCGCGCCGCAGCCCGATGTCGCCGGCCGGCGGGTCCAGCTTGAACCCGATGCGGCGGAACGATTCCGCCGACGCGCGATGGTGACGGCGGTTGTCGTCGAACGTCCCCATCCGCATCCGCTCGGCGCGAAGCAGTCCGGTGTCGACGTCGGCCACCGACCGTCGCTCCCCCTTGGGGAACCGCTCGGACGAGGCGAGCTGCACGCCGTTCTCCCAGATCATGGTCTGGCCGTCCCAGGCCAGGTCGGTGGTGGATTCGCCCTCCCCCGCGGCGGCGTAGACGTAGGCGGCCAGGCAACGCGACGACGCCGAGCGGGCCAGCAGGCAGCGGTCCTCGGCGCGCCCGATCGTGATCGGACTACCGGACAGGTTCGCCAGCACCGTCGCACCGGCCAGCGCCGCCTCCGCACTGGGCGGGATCGGCACGAACATGTCCTCGCAGATTTCGACGTGCAACACGAGGTCGGGCAGGTCGGAAGCGGCGAACAGCAGATCGGGACCGAACGGAGCCTCAATGTCGCCGAACCGGATGACGCCGCGCTCGTCGTCTCCAGGCGAGATCTGGCGACGCTCGTAGAACTCCCGGTAGGTCGGCAGGTACGACTTGGGCGCCACCCCAAGCACCGCGCCCCGGTGGATGACGACGGCGGTGTTGTAGATGCGCTGCCCGTAACGCAGCGGGGCGCCGACCACCAGCACCGGCAATAGATCGGCCGAGGCGGCAACGAGGTCGGACACGGCGGCTTCGACGTCGTCGAGCAAGAGGTCCTGCAGCACGATGTCTTCGATGGAGTAACCGGACAGCGTCAGCTCCGGGAAGACGGCCAGGGCCACGCCGTCGTCATGGCACTCGCGCGCCAACCGCAAGACCGACTCGGCGTTGGCCGCCGGATCGCCGATCGTGGTGTGGTGTGTGCACGCGGCGACCCGGACAAACCCCTGGCTATAGCAGTTGTAAAAGTCCATCGCCCTTCCATTGTCGCCTGGCCGGTGTCAATAAGCACGCGCCGGGTATCCCCAACAGATGAGCGACACCGCCGTCGTCGTCATCGACATGATGAACACCTATCAGCATCCCGATGCTGAAGATCTAGTACCCAATGTGGGCAAGATCATCGACCCGCTGGCCGATTTGGTCCGGCGCGCACGCGAATCCGACGACGTCGACCTGGTGTACGTGAACGACAACTACGGCGATTTCACCGCCCAGTTCTCCGACATCGTTCGCGCCGCGCTCGACGGCGCGCAGCCCGATCTGGTGAAACCGATCGTGCCGTCCGGGGATTGCCGCGTCATGACCAAGGTCCGGCACAGCGCGTTCTACGCCACGGCGCTGGCCTATCTGCTCGGCCGCCTCGAGACCGACCGGTTGATCCTGACCGGCCAGGTCACCGAGCAATGCATCCTCTACAGCGCGCTCGATGCCTACGTGCGGCACTTTCAGGTGGTGATTCCCACCGACGCCGTCGCCCACATCGACGCCGACCTGGGCGCGGCGGCGCTGAAGATGATGGAGCAGAACATGTCCGCCGAACTCACCACCGCGGCCGACTGCCTCGGCTAAGCGCGGCGTGCATGCGCAATCCGGGCCTGTCAGCGGATGACAACGACGCCGAGACGTGAGGTCCCAACTGTTTGTATTGACCGAAGGACATTGCGGTACCGGCAATTTCGGACTTTATCTGCTCGCGATGATCTCGACTAGCTCAAGCATCCCATCACCAACTCGGCCTTGGCGTTTGACTACGACGATCATGTCGACAGCGGGTTAGCCGATGCCAGCGCACGACCGCGGTCAACTGACTCGCGTTTCCCAAAGTCGGCTTTAGACTAGGCAGGGTGGCGGATACAATCCGAGTCAGCAATGAGGGGCTGCAGGTATTGGCAGCGCATTGTGGCGCGGTGTCGGAGAGGTTGCTAGCAGCGACTCCGGTGCCAAGCATTGGGTTAACAACCCAGGCGACATCCGGTGCCGTCGGGACCGCGTATTCGGCCCTTGCCGCGGCCATCACCGTTTTGGCGGGACGAGCCCAGGCAAGTGCAGTCAAAGCCGCTGTGGCGGGTGCTGGGTTTACCGCCGCCGACGATTCCGGTGCCCAGAGCCTCGCGGCGATAGGTACCTCGATCGGCCGCGTCTGACCAATGGCCGCGGTGGTTGGTGCCGGGGCGCCGAGCTTGTCACAGGTCCAGGCCTGGGACGTCGCTCACCTAGAAAACGCGGCTAGGGACTGGACGGATACCGCCCAACGTTGGGAGGCCTCATTCACTTCGATTCACCGGGTGTCTGTATCACCAGGCGGGATGGTCTGGGAAGGTGCCGCCGCAGAGGCGGCCCAGGAGAGAGCCTTTTCTGATCTCGTAAGAGTGCGGGGGTTGGCTGATGTCCTCCACGAATCCGCTGCGATAGCGCGCCGAGGCGCAGAGACGCTCTATTCCGCCAAGCGGAGTGTGCTGAACGCGGTCGAGGAGGCCAACGCCGCCGGATATCGAGTGGGCGAAGACCTCTCAGTAGTACCACCGCCGAAGAGCGGCCTATCCGGTGAGGCCCAAGCGCAGGTCTACGCGGCCGACATCCAAGAACGCGCGGCCCAACTAGCCGCCCATGACAAAGAGATCGCCGCCAACATAAGCGCCGCCACCGCGCCGCTCAACGCCGTCACGTTCCATGAGCCGCCACCCACGCCCAGCGACGACAAGCCCAGAATTCAAGCCGTCGATCAGCACACATTCAAAGACGCTCCGAATCCAGAGCCCGAACCTCCGCCGGGCGGATGGAGCGACGACCCCCTAATGCGTGCCGCACAAAAAATCGCCTACGGACACGCCGGTGGACCGGACGGGCACCTCGGTGAGTTCCCTGGGATGACCAAGGATCAGCTCGCCGACCTCATACACAACATGTTCACCCACGATCCCAAGGGCTTAATAGTGGGTCGAACTGCCGACGGTGCGCCCGTGCTGTACGACCCAAAAAACAATGTGGTGGTAATCCGGGACCCGAAGGGCGCCGACTGCGGAACCGTATTTAAGCCGGACAAAGGTGCCCAGTATGTGCTGGGCGACGGCAACACACCTGGCAAGATTGCCACGCGGGAGCCGTCTATCCCGCCCGGGCAACTTTCCGATGGTCCCATTTCGGCACCCAGTCAGCAGCCGCGGACTGCGCCAGCCGAGCCTGCCCCATCCGCTCCGCATTCTCCCGTTGAGGTACACCCGGCACCCAAGCCACAAGCACCGTCGGTTAAGGAAGGGCCAATGATCGCCGGCGGACCCGGCGAGCCCTTGGGGCCCACGCTGGCACCACCCCCGCATTGGCACGGGCCGCATGTGCTTGGCGATACCGCCGAAGAACCGTGGGAAGAGGACCACCATTGATCCCGAATTGCGACCGACTGTCTACCCGTGAAGATCCCTCAAACCTTATTAGGCTGAATCCATGACTGCTGCGGAGAGGATCGATATCGACCTGACCGAAGATGAGCGCATGCTTCTTTGCCAGGGCCTCAACGAATACGGTGGGCCGATCCGCAATCAGCTCGTGATGGTCCGAGCTCTAGGCCTGTCCGACAAGGCAAGCTTCGACACCGTGGTTAGCC
>NZ_MBEU01000079.1 GCF_001954275.1 Mycobacterium sp. IS-836
TGGGCATAAATGGCGGCCAGGATCTCCTCGGCGGGTGTGGTGGGTGCGCGGTAGCCGGTGGTGGTGTATTCGGGGGTGGGTAGGGCGCGGGTGTCGAGCTTGCCATTGACGGTGCGGGGTAGCGCGTCAAGGACGACGATGGCGGCGGGGACCATGTAGGCCGGTAGGCGTTGGGCCAGGGCGGTGCGGATGCGGGCGGGATCGGCGGTGCCGGTGATGTAGCCGACCAAGCGTGTGGTGGTCGAGGGATCGTCGCGGGCGATCACCGCGGCCTGCTGCACCCCGTCGAGTTCGGTGAGGGCGGTGTGGATTTCGCCCAGCTCGATGCGATACCCGCGGATCTTGACCTGCTCATCGGCACGACCGACATAGTCCAGCTGCCCATCAGCGCGCCAGCGCACCAGATCCCCGGTGCGATACATCCGCTCCCCGGGCCCACCAAACGGACACGCCACAAACCGCGACCCGGTCAACCCCGAGCGGCCCAGATAGCCGACGCCCACCCCGGTGCCGGCCACATACAACTCACCGATGACCCCGGCCGGCACCGGGTGGAGCCACTCGTCGAGCACAAACAGCGCCGCCGTGCACACCGGCGCACCGATGGGCACCGCATCGGCCCCGACCGATAGCGGCGCGCTCATCGACACATACACCGTGGCCTCGGTGGGCCCGTAGGCGTTGATCACCACCCGCCCCGGAGCCCAACGCTCCACCACCTCAAGCGGGCAGGCCTCACCGCCGAGCAGCAACGCCACCGACTCCAGGCCCTGCGGTGAGAGCGCGGCCACCGCCGAGGGGGTCTGGGTCAACACAGTGACCCCTTCCCGAACCAGCAAGGCGTGCAAATCCTCCGGCGAGCCGACGATGTCCTCGGGCACCACCACCAGTCGTCCCCCGCCCAGTAGCGCCGCCCAGATCTCCCACACCGAAAAATCGAACGCATACGAATGACACTGCGTCCACACCTGACCCACCGGCAGACCAGCCGGCGACGACGCCGCCAAATGAGCCAGGTTCTGATGCGTCACCGCAACACCTTTGGGCACCCCCGTGGTACCCGAGGTGTAAATCACATACGCGATGTCCCCGGGATCCGGCGGCGGTGGTGCGGTGCTGGGCTGAGCCGCGATGCGCTCGTCATCAATATCGACAACCATCACGTCATGCCCATTCAGCCGCCCGGCCAACCCAGATGTGGTGATCGCGGCGATCGGCGCGGCATCGGTGAGCATGAACCCGATCCGCGCCTCCGGCAGCGCGGGGTCGATCGGCACATACGCCGCCCCCGACTTAAGCACCGCCAACATCGCCACAACCGCCTCGACCGAGCGCGGCAACACCAACGCCACACACCCACCACGGCCCACACCACACCCGATCAGCAACTGCGCCAACCGATTCGCCGCCACATCGAGTTGTCGATAGGTCAGGGTGCGGCCC
>NZ_MBEU01000080.1 GCF_001954275.1 Mycobacterium sp. IS-836
GACAGCTCGAGGCCCGCAGCGTCGGAGTCTTCGCGGGTAGCCAGGATGGCGGCCACCACGCGGTCGGACGCGCTGACGGTCGGTGAGTCGTCGCCGGCGCTTGTCGCGAATTCGTTCTCGTCCAACGTGACGCCGTCGGCGTTCTCCCCTTGAACCAGCACCATCTGAACCGAAGCGGGCGCCATCGAGACCCCAAGCACGATATCCACTAGGCACGCCTTCCAACGAGACCGCTAACCGATCGTCGCCGGGGAAGCTGTATCGGGAGCCTGCCGGAGCTATGTAAGCGCTATGAAGTGCGGAGCCGATCACGGGACTCGAACCGCGCATTCAGCTCGGGGAGCCGAGTCAGAGTGTCCAGGGCAGTCCGCCGCACTGACAACGTCGTGGCACCCTCATTGCTATGTGGCCGGCAGAGCGGAAGGAGGCCAGGTGTGACCACCGATGACCCGGGCCGGATTCAGCGGTTGGCCGCCCAAGTCAACATGGTCCTAACCCGGCTACGCGATGACGAGTACCTCCTGTACGACAACGACACCAACCAGCTGGTGCTGGGTGGCCAATCCGGCCAGCGGAAGATCGGAGTCAGCCTGGAACAGATCAGGCTTTACCTGGAAAAGATCCGGGAGTGGAGTTAGCTGGTCGAACACTGCTGCCGCAGGTCAGACGTGGAGCCGATGACGGGAATCGAACCCGCGTATTCAGCTTGGGAAGCTGATGTTCTGCCATTGAACTACATCGGCGCTGTTGCCCCAGCAGGCTAGCACCCGGCCGGCCGCGGCCGCGCTCGCCTGCGCCGAGGTGTTGCGCGCATGGGTCGGCGCATTTGGTGTCATTCGAATACTGAAAACTGACCCGACAGAATGGCCTGATGTGGGGAAACGCACAGCTATCCCCGCATGTGAAAAAGCCGGTGTTTATTGTTTCGTGATCGTTCCGTAATGTGCTTGCCGTGGGTCGGCATCGATTAGCCAAGAAACGGCGCAAGCCATCGGTTGTCCTGGCAGCGGTACTGGCCCCCGCGGCAGCCTTCTTCGCCGTGGCCGCGGATACCGATTCATTCGGGCCGCGCGCCGAAGCCAAACCCGTTATCAGTGACGCCCCGCCGTGTTGCTTGCAAATCGTTGCGGCGGCATCGCATGTATCTGTTGGCGCCGGCGTCCGCGATGTTCCGGCGGCATCGAGATATCACACCCGGTCGCGCTTCTTGCCCGTCGGCGTTGCGTCAGAACGCGGCTTACAGGTCAGGACCATCCTGACCGCCCGGGCCATCAGCGCGGAGTTTCCCCAGATTCACGAAATCGGCGGCGTGCGACCAGATCCGCTGCCGTGGCATCCCCTCGGTCTGGCACTCGACGTCATGATCCCCGACCCCCAATCCGCCCAGGGCATCGCGCTGGGAAACGCCATCGTCGCCTACGTCATGCAGAACGCGAATCGATTCGGGATACAGGACGCGATTTGGCGCGGCGTCTACTACACGCCCAATGGTGCGCAAACATCCAGGCTCGGCCACTACGACCACGTCCACGTCACGACCACCGGGGGCGGATACCCGACGGGCCAGGAAAGCTACCTCGCTGACTAAAGGCAGGACGGCCGCCACTTTCCCAACGGCTAGGCTCGTCGAGTGCTGCTCTCCGATCGCGACCTCAGGGACGAAATCACCGCCGGCCGGTTGGGCATCGACCCGTTCGACGACGCCCTGGTGCAGCCGTCCAGCATCGATGTCCGCCTCGACTGCATGTTCCGGGTGTTCAACAACACCCGCTACACCCACATCGACCCCGCCAAGCAGCAGGACGAGCTGACGAGCCTGGTGCAACCCATCGAGGGAGAGCCCTTCGTCTTGCACCCGGGCGAGTTCGTCCTCGGCTCGACGCTGGAGCTCTTCACGCTGCCCGACGGCCTCGCGGGCCGGCTGGAGGGCAAGTCGTCACTGGGCCGGCTGGGTTTGCTGACGCACTCGACGGCCGGCTTCATCGATCCTGGCTTCAGCGGTCACATCACGCTCGAGCTGTCCAACGTCGCCAATTTGCCCATCACGTTGTGGCCGGGCATGAAGATCGGGCAGCTGTGCATCTTGCGGTTGACCAGCCCGGCCGAACATCCTTACGGCAGTTCACGCGTCGGCTCGAAGTACCAGGGCCAGCGGGGACCGACACCGTCTCGGTCCTATCAGAACTTCATAAGGACTACATAGGTTCGTCGGGGGTCCCCTGCCGCATTTGTGGGCGATACTTAGTCAGTCGTGGTTTTTTCCTCCGCCCGACCATGGCTTGGCTAGCAATACCTTTGGAGGGGTTGTTTTGGATATCGTGCTCGGCGTATCGATGGC
>NZ_MBEU01000081.1 GCF_001954275.1 Mycobacterium sp. IS-836
CCAGGCCACCACCAACTCCGCACACCGATCCATCGCGACGCCCACCGCGCGCTCGGGACCGACCCCCGCCTCGATCAATACCCGCGCCAAGCGCGACGACCACTCATCAAGCTCGCGATACGACATCGTGCGGCTGCCGTCGATGACCGCCGGCGCGCCCGCGGCGGCCGCCACCGCCGCGGCCAATATCTGCGGCGCCACGCCCACAGGCGCATCCACCTCGACGCCAGACCACCGCTGCAGCACCAGATCACGCTCACCGCGATCCAGCAGCGACACCTCTCCCACCGTCACCGAGGCGTCGGTCACCACCGCCTCGATCACCCGGCCAAACCAGCCGACCAACCGCTCGATGCTGGCCCGCTCGAACAAATCCGTGGCAAAGGTCACCGCTCCGGTGGCCATCGGCGCCGCCCCGTCGCCGGGCACCTCCCTGAGATCGAAATCCAGGTCGAATTTGGAGGTGCCGGTAGACATCGCCAGGGGCTCCACGTCGACGCCCTCCAGCGCCACCTCGGGGCGCACATTGTTCTGGAAGACCATGCCCACTTGGAAAAGCGGGTGATGCGCGGTGGAGCGCACCGGGTTGAGCTGCTCGACCAACAACTCGAACGGGACATCCTGATTGCCGTAGGCATTGAGGGCCTTGTGCCGCACCCGCGCCAGCACATCGCAAAACCGCTGCGCGGGAGTGACAGCCACGCGCAATACCCAGGTGTTGACGAAAAAACCGACCAGATCGTCGAGCGCCTCGTCCAACCGGCCGGCGATCGGCGAGCCCATCACCACGTCCTCACCGACACCCGCGCGGTGCAACACCACAGCCAACGCCGCCTGCAACACCATCGAGGCCGTCGCGTTGTGCACCGCCGCCACGTCCTTGACCCCCGCCCACAACCGTGGGTCGATGCGCAGCTGCACCTGATCACCGCGGTAGCTGGGCACCGGCGGACGCGCCCTGTCCGTGGGCAGCGACACCACTTCGGGCAGCTCGGCCAGCTCCTGGCGCCAATATGCCAATTGCGCAGCGATCACGCTGCCGGGATCAGACTCGAGGCCCAACCAATCCTGTTGCCACAGCGTGTAATCGGCGTACTGCACCGCCAACGGCGCCCAGCTGGGGGCTTGCCCCGCGCACCGGCTGGCATACGCCATGCCCACATCCCGGACCATCGGTGCCATCGACCAGCCATCAAAAGCGATGTGGTGCACCACAATTCCCACCACATGCCGCTCCGAACCCGTCGCATAGATCTGAGCACGGATCGGGATCTCGGTCGACAGATCAAACCGATACCCGGCCAACGCCGCCAACTCGCCGGCGACGTCCCGCTCTGGCAGCGGCACCACCACCGCACCCTTGTGTTGCCACATCCCCGGGCGCGCCGCCAACACCTGCTGGCACGGCACGCCGTCGAGATCAACAAAGATGGTGCGCAGCGCTTCATGGCGCGCGATCACATCGTCCAGCGCCGCCCCGAGCGCCTCGACATTCAGCGGACCGTTGACCCGAAAGGCGATCGGCATGTTGTAGGTTGCCACCCCGCCCTCGAACCGATCCAAAAACCACAACCGGTTCTGGGCGAACGACAACGGGACCCGCACGGGCCGCCGGCCGGCAACCAATGGCTTGCGCCGGTCGCCGTCCTCACCGATCCGGGGTGCCAACTGGGCCACGGTGGGCGCGTCGAACAAAGTGCGCACCGCAAGACCGGCATCCAGGGCGGTGTTGATCGCCGCGATCACCCGCATCGCCGATAGCGAATCCCCACCCAAATCGAAAAACGACTCGTCGACCCCGACCCGCTCAAGCCCTAACACCCGCGCATAAATACCGGCCAGGATCTCCTCGGTGGGGCCCGACGGGGCCCGATAACGATCGACATCGGTGTACTCGGGTGCCGGCAAGGCCCGCTTGTCCAGTTTGCCGTTGACCGTCAACGGCAAACTGCCCAGCGCCACGACGGCCGCCGGGATCATGTAGGACGGCAACCGCTCAGCCAACCGGCTGCGTAGGTCGTCCGGGTCAACCGCGCCAGTGACATAACCCACCAGACGCTTGTCGCCGGGACGGTCCTCGCGGGCAATCACCACCGCCTGCTCGACCCCGTCCAGTCCGGCCAGCGCCGCGCGCACCTCGCCGAGTTCGATGCGATACCCGCGGATCTTGACCTGCTCATCGGCACGCCCCAGATACCGCAGCTGCCCATCGGTGCCCCAACACACCTCATCCCCGGTGCGATACATCCGAGTTCCCGCTGTGAACGGGCACGCCACGAACCGCGAACCGGTCAACCCCGGCCGCCGCCAATACCCGACTCCCACACCGGCCCCGGCCACATACAACTCACCGACCACACCCGCCGGCACCGGCCGCAACCACGCATCGAGCACAAACAACGCCGCCCTCGGAACCGGCGAACCGATCGGTGCCCCCGAACCCGCCGTCAACGGCGCACTGATCGCCGCGTACACCGTGGTCTCGGTCGGGCCGTAGGCGTTGATCATCACCCGCCCGGGCGCCCAGCGATCCACCAGCTCGGCCGGGCAGGCCTCACCGGCCACCACCAGCGCCGCTTCCAAGCCCTCAGGAGACAAAACCCCCGCCGCAGAGGGGGTTTGGCTTAGCACGCTGACGTGTTCGGCGGCCAGTAAGGCGTGGAAGTCTTCCGGCGAGCGGGCCACCTCTTCGGGCACCACCACCAGCCGCCCGCCGTAGAACAGCGCGCCAAAGATCTCCCACACCGAGACGTCGAAGGCCAACGAATGCCACTGCGTCCACACCTGGCCCGGCGCCGGAAGGCCCGCATCCAACGACTCCAGCAACTGGGTCACGTTGCGGTGGGTAATCGCCACCCCCTTGGGCACCCCCGTGGTGCCGGAGGTGTACAGGACGTACGCGATGTCATCGGGAGCCGGCGCCGGCGGTGCCGTGCTGGGCTGTATATCAATGCGGGGGTCGTCGATGTCGATAACCAGCAACTGATGGCCGTCCAGCCGGTCGGCCAGCCCGGCGGTGGTGATCGCGGCGATCGGCGTGGCGTCGGCGAGCATGAACCCGACGCGGGACGCCGGTAGTACCGGGTCGATCGGTAGGTAGGCCGCCCCGGTTTTCAGCACCGCCAAAATCGACACGATCGCCTCGGCCGAACGCGAAAACAGCAGCGCCACAGACTCACCCGGGCCCGCGCCCTGGCCGGCCAGCAGGTGCGCCAACCGGTTGGCCGCCTCGTCAAGCTCGCGGTACGTCCAAGAGCACCCCTCGCATACCAGTGCCACCGCCTCGGGTGTGCGCGCCACCTGCGCGGCGAACAACGCCGGGATCGACGTCGGCGTGCTCGCCGGCTCGCTCAACACCGCCCGGTTGCCCCACCCCTCCAGCCGGGCCTGCTCGGGCGGATCCAGCAAGTCCACCGACGACAAGGGACGCGTGGGGTCGGCGGTCATCGCCGCCAGCACCCGCTCCAACCGCTGCGCCACATCGGTGACATCGAAATTCGAAAATGGCTGCCCAGCGCCCGCCGTGCTGAGAAACAGCCGATCGCCGGCGCCAGAGAAGAACAGCCCAAAGCCGTCCACGGGGCCCGCAGTGGTCAATGAGGCCGATGCCGCGGCACCACCGAAGGCCAAGGTGAATATGGACGGGATGAAATTAACGCTCACCCTGCCGATCGGCTGACCTGGGCGAGCTTTGCGCTCAAGGGCTTGCACCGGAAACCTCTGATGCTGCAGCGCTTCCCGTATCCGCTTGTCAACATATTCACAAAAACCGGCGACCGTACATCCCGGCGAAACCGTCAACACCAGCGGCACAATTCCGGCAACCATTGCGGGAAGCGTCCGTGATTCCGGACGTACTCGCCTGGCGACCGGGAAATCGAACACCACCTCTGGGCCCTCGGCGCACCAGCCACGGACCAAGAGGGCGCACGCCGCGGTGATGACCGACGATCGAGGCACATTCCACACCTCGGATAACTCTTCTACGCGGCGAAGGACCAAAGGGTCCAATTGAACCGGCGCGGAAAGCCAATACGGTTCCCGCTCGCCCGCGGCAGCGGGCAACCGATCGCGCGGCCCGCTTTCGCTGGGAAGGTTTCTGGTCCAATAGGCCTGATCTTCGAGATAGTCGTCGGACGCTTCGTATTCCAACTCGCATTCGACCAAGTCCTGCAGCGAGCCGAAGAACGCATCAGGAATCGGTGCGCCCGAAACGATCGCCGAGTAGACGGCCGCAATCCGCTGACCAACCAGCGCGATCCCGGTTCCGTCCACGACTATGTGGTGGCCGCACCCGAAAAAATAGAATTCCTCGGGCGCCGTCCGAAGCAATGCGAATTTGAACAGCGGGCCACTGAGTGGCATCGGGGTGCGCTGGATCGATGAGGTTATCCGATGCGCTTCTTGTACGGGATTGTGCGAACCAGTCAGGTCATAGAAGACGAGCTCCACATCCGGGTACTCGATCGGCTTTTGGAAAACCTGGCCATTCACCTCAAAGATGGCAGCCCTGACAGGTTCGGCCTCGCTCACTACTCGACGGATCGCCCATTGCAGGGCATCGGGTTCTACCGTGCCCTCGATTTTCACGAACAGACCGAGTTGCCACTCCGTGCCGGAGTGTCCCGTTTCCTGCGCAAGCCAAATGTCTAGCTGTCCGCGCGTTACCGGTAGTGCCCGGTCATCAGGTTCGCGCGTCAGCGTCAGTGCGCGGTCATCGAGTGCCATCCGAATCCCCCACCCCGCATGGTTTAGTTATCAAAAGCCCTGCCCACTGCCAGCCTCTCGCGCAGACTTTTCGGCCGTCTATCGGTCCTTTTCTCTTCGAAGTAGTCCGGATACGCGACGCGATCCTCTTCACCCGAGACCATCCGCCAGCCGCCTGGAACACCGGCAAAATTCCCCTAGGCCGTCTAGTCGAAATGAGTGAAGCCCGGCCCAAACCATAACGGAGGCCTACCGCGTCCGTTGGGATTTCGAGAAAGTTTCTTGCTGTAAAACACATGTAAAACAACACTTTTCGACGATCTCCTACCCAAGACGCGGCCTCCGGTTTGCGGCCGGACCATGCGAGCCCAGGCTTAGTCGGCTAGCGCCGGACGAAGTCGCAGATCAATGAGCTGAAGCCCGGAACTCCAAGCCTGCCTAACAAATTCGCGCTGGACCCCGGTCCGCGGTGTTGCTCGAACGTCCGAACGGGTGAACCGATCGTGCAGTAAAACACATGTAAAACAACACATTTGGACGATCTCTTACCCACCTCGTGACCTCCGGTTTGCGACCGCGGTCTGCGCACCCCCCTGAAGCCCGGAGCCGCGGGCCCGGTGATTGCCTAAGCGTCCAAACGGGTGAACCGGCCGTGTCGATAGTGCTCGACACAGGCCGCTCGCCTGACCTTGCCGCTCGTGGTGATGGGAATCGAACCCGGTGGCACCGCAACCAGATCCGCGAGGGCCAGCCCATGCGAATTGGATATGGCCGAGGTGACCTCACGCTTGACGGCGACGAGCTGGTCCGCTGCCTCTTCATCGGAATCGCCGCGGCGCTTGACCTCGATGATGGCCACGAGCTCCTCCGTGTGATCGCGCGCAACCGCTATCGCCGCGCACCTGCCCCGGGTGATCTCCTGGATGGTCGCCTCGATGTCGTCGGGTGAGTGGTTACGCCCGTAAACAATCAATAGATCCTTGATGCGGCCAACGATGAACAGCTCCCCATCGGAGAAGAATCCCCGGTCTCCCGTTCTGAGCCACGGCCCTTCGGGCGTCCCCGCCGACGGAGCGACGAGCCGCCCGCCGAAGGTGCGCTCGGTCTCGTCGGGCTTGTGCCAGTAGCCCATAGCGATGTTGGCGCCGTGCATCCAAATCTCACCGGCCGTACCTTCCGGGCACTCGACGCACGTGTCGGGATCGACGATGCGAATCGTCGGTGACCGCGGCACCCCATAGCTGACTAGCGGTGTACCGGTCCCGCTAGCGCAACGCTCCGCATGGCCGGCGGACAGCTTCTCGGATTCGAAGTGGACGATCTCGGGTGGCTGGGCAGGAGTGCGGGTCGCCGCATACACCGTTGCCTCGGCGAGCCCATACGACGGCCGTATCGCGTTGTCGGGCAAGTTAAAACGCGCGAACCGATTGGTGAAACGCCGCAGCGTCGCGGGGTGCACCCGTTCGCTACCGCTGAGGATGACCAGCACCTCCCCCAGGTCCAATCCGGCCATGTCCTCGTCCGAGGTTTTTCGTGTCGCCAATTCGAAGGCGAAGTTCGGCGCCGCCGAAAATGGATGGTGGTTGTTCGCCAGCAATTGCATCCAGCGGGCCGGTCGTTGCAGGAACGCCACCGGGCTCGTCAGCACGGTGCCGACCCCCGCCAGAATCGGCGCGCATACCCCCAGGACCAAACCCATGTCGTGATACAACGGCAGCCACGACACAATACAGCCGTCGGCCGGCGGGACCCGTCCGTAATCCACAAAGAAGTCGGACATCAGCTGTTCGAAATTGGCCAGCAAGTTGTGGTGCGAGATCATGACTCCGGCCGGCTGACGGGTCGACCCCGACGTGTATTGGAGATACGCCACATCCGGATAGGTCTCGCGCCGGGCGCCCGATCCTGCCGGAGCGTCAAGATCCAGCCGGTCAACCTCAACGATCGTGGGAACTGATTCCGCGGACCGCGTCGCATAATAGGCAACCTTGCCCGCGACAGGGGACGTGGTGAGGACGACAGTCGGCGACGTGTCGCGCAGTACCGAGCTGACGCGCTCATCGCTGACGCCACCTAGCGGAACCGAAAGCGGAACCGCGAGCTGCCTCGCTTGCAACGCGCCGAGAAACGCAACGATGTAGTCGAGCCCCTGGGGTGCCAATATGACGGCGCGGTCACCCGTCGACGCGCAATCTTCGAGCGCCCGTGCGACGTTCAGTGTTCGCCGATACAGCTGCGACCAGGTCAGGCTTTCCTCCACGCCGTTCCAGTCCTGGTCGTAATCGACAAACGTGAACGCCGTGTCATCGGGCTGCAGGCTGGCGCGTTCGCGCAGCACAGCCGGAACGGAAGTCCCCTCCACGGTCATCAGATTACCGTCGTCGCCGCCACCGTCGGGGACAAAACCCGGCAAGTCGCTGTACCTGTTCAGGTGTAGCCGACCGCCGGACACACACCGATCGCCTACAGTACGAACACCGTGCGAAAACTGGCGCCCGCGGCAGCCCACGGCAGGAGGATGCGTGACCACCGTTCCAAAAATGTTGGCATTGGGGCTTGTTGAGCCCGTCGTGTTCGGGGTGATCCTATTCACGGCGGCTTTCACGTTCGACTACTGGCAGGCATGGGTTTTCCTGGTGGTGTTCGCCCTGTCCGGGTGGCTCCCCAGCCTTTACTTACTGCGCACGAATCCCGTTGCGCTACAACGCCGGATGCGTGGAGGACCGGCGGCGGAGACGCGAACGACGCAGAAGGTCGTGATGGCGGCCTCGTGGTCGTCGCTGGCGGCGATGCTCGCCCTGAGCGCCCTCGACCATCGCTTCGGCTGGTCGCGGGCCCCGGCCGCGGTCTGCCTGGCCGGTGATGTCCTGGTAGCCGTCGGGCTGGGCGTGATGATGCTGGTGGTCGTCCAGAATAGCCATGCGGCCGCGACGATCCGGGTGGAGGCCGGCCAGAAGGTCATCTCCACCGGGCTCTACGGGCTGGTGCGCCACCCCATGTACACCGGCAACGTGATCATGATGATCGGCTTCTCCCTCGCGCTCGGCTCCTATTGGGGGCTGCTGTTCGTTCTGCCGGGCCTCGGCGTGCTCGCCTGGCGCATCCGGGATGAGGAGAAGCTGCTGTCCGAAGAGCTGGACGGGTATCGCGAGTACACGCGCAAGGTCCGCTACCGCCTGGTGCCGTGCATGTGGTGATTGCCGGCTAGAGCAGTCCGAGCCGCTGCAACTCGGTGACGTATTTGACGATGATCGGCGGCGAGACGTGCGGGATGTCGTTGTCCGGCCCAATCTTGGCTTCCTGCACCGCAGCCCGGAATCGGTCGGTCGGCGCGAGAGAACCCCGGACCGGCTCTATCGCGTGCACGTCCGGGGTATTGCGCAGAAGCAATTGCAGTACCTCCAGCACCGAGTGCTGGCGCTGCCGTTCGGGCAGGGCACGCAGGGCGGCCTCGAAGCGCCGCAGCCACTCCCCGAAGTCGTCGATGCGCTGGATCGGGTGGCCGGCCTCGATCAGCCAGTCGACGAACTCATCGAATCCGATGCCGTCGTCGTGCGGGTTCATCACGTGGTAGGTCTCGAACCCGTCGACCACCTGGGCTCCCAGTGTGGCGATCGACTCGGCGACGAATCCGACGGGCAGCCCGTCGAAGTGCGCGCGTTGCCGGTTGCCGTCGGCATCGAGCCGGTACACCGAACGCGGCGCGATACCGGTGGCCACCACGCTCAACACCATGCGGGAGAACAGGTCCGACTCGTTGAGCTGACCCACGTAGGTGGTGTCGGCCATGACCATGTCGCAGCGAAACACCGCCACCGGCAGCCCACACAGATCGTTGGCCTCGCGCAGTAGCACCTCGCCGGCCCATTTGCTGATGCCGTAGCCGTTGGCGTAGCTGCCGTCCATGGTTCGGGTGGGGCTGATGACCCGGATATCGGCATCCTCGGTGAACGCCGACGGCTCGATCTGGTCGCCCACGTTGACGGTCGACACGTAGATGTAGGACTTGAGTTTGGTGGCCAGCGCCAACCGGATCAACTCGGCGGTGCCCGCGACGTTGGGCCCGAACAGCTCGCTGTAGGGCAAGACGGCGCTGACCATGGCCGCGGAATCGACGATCAGGTCGACCGTGTCGGCCAGCCCCTGCCAGGCCTGCTCGTCCAGGCCGAGGTTGGCTTCGGCCTTGTCGGCCGCGATCACCCGCAGATGATCACGGGCCAGGTCCTGGAATCGCCACAGCAGATCCGGATCGCCGCGGTCGAAGACCTTGACGAGCCGGCGTCGCGCGTCCTCGTCGGATTCGGCCCGCACCAAACAGATCAGCGTGCCGTCGACCAGCTCCATCCGCTCCAGCCATTCCAGCAGCAGGTAGCGCCCCACGAAACCGGTTGCGCCGGTGAGCAATACCGTCCGCACCTCGGCGCTGGGGCCGGGCAGGGACGGGGCGGCGGAAAGCGTCGTGGCGTCGAGGAACTTGTCCAGCGTGAGGTCGGCGGCGTGCACCTCGATGGCGTCGCGGCCGTGCACGGAGGTGAAGCCGTCCGCGCCGGCATGCCGGCCGACCTGCTGGCTCAGGCCGCTGACCGACGGCGCGTCGAACAAGACGCGCACCGACAGGTGGGTATCCAGGGCGGTTTTGATCTTGGCGATCACCCGCATCGCGGAAAGCGAATCCCCACCGAGGTGGAAAAACGACTCGTCGACCCCGACGCGGTCGACGCCGAGCACCTCGGCGTAGATGCCGGCGAGGATCTCCTCGGTGGGAGTGGACGGCGCTCGGTACCGATCACCCTCCTGGTATTCGGGTGCCGGCAGGGCGCGGGTGTCGAGTTTGCCGTTGACGGTCAGCGGCAGGGCCTGCACCGCCACCACGGCCGCCGGCACCATGTACGCGGGGAGCCGCTCGGCCAGCTGGGCGCGGGCCGCGGCCGGATCGGCGGTCCCGGTGACATAGCCGACCAGGCGCTTATCCCCGGGGCGGTCCTCGCGGGCGATCACCGCCGCCTGCCGCACCCCGGGTTGCGCCGCCAGCGCCGCCTGCACCTCACCGAGTTCGATGCGATACCCGCGGATCTTCACCTGCTCGTCGGTGCGCCCGAGATATTGCAGTTGTCCGTCGGGTCCCCAGCACACCAGGTCGCCGGTGCGGTACATCCGTGTCCCGGGCCCGCCGAACGGGCACGCCACGAACCGCGACGCGGTCAACCCGCCCCGGCGCCAATACCCGCAGCCGACCTGGCCGCCGGCCACATACAACTCGCCGACCACTCCGGCCGGCACCGGCCGCAACCATGCGTCGAGGACAAACAAAGCCGCCGTCGGCAGGGGCGACCCGATCGGGACCACGCCCGACCCGGGCGTCAGCGCAGCGCTGATCGCGACCCACATCGTCGTCTCGGTCGGGCCGTATTCGTTGATCATCACCCGCCCGGGCGCCCAGCGGTCCACCACTTCGGCCGGGCAGGCCTCGCCACCGACCAGCAAGGCCACCGAATCCAAACCCTCCGGCGACAATGCCCCAACGGCCGACGGGGTTTGGCTCAACACATTGACCCGTTCGTCGACGAGCAAGGCGTGGAAGTCTTCGGGCGAGCTGGCCACCGATTCGGGCACGACGACCAGCCGCCCGCCACGCAGCAGGGCGCCGAAGATCTCCCAGCCCGAAATGTCGAAGCTGTAGGAATGCCACTGCGACCACACCCGCTCGGGTCCCGGTGGCAGGCCGGTGTCGTCGAGCGAGTCGGCCAGCAGGGTGACGTTGCGATGCGTAATGGCCACGCCCTTGGGCACACCGGTCGTCCCGGAGGTGAAGATGATGTAGGCGAGGTCGTCGGCCGCCGGGCCGGGTAACGCGCTGCTGGGCTGGGCGGCTATCGCCGGGTCGTCGACGTCGATGACCGCCAGGTCGCATCCGGCCAGCCGATCGGCCAGCCCCGCGGTGGTGACCGCGGCGATCGGCGTGGCGTCGGTGAGCATGAACTCCACCCGCGACCGCGGGTGCGCCGGATCGATCGGCAGGTACGCCGCCCCCGTCTTCAGCACCGCCAACATCGCGATGATCGCCTCGGCGCAGCGGCTGAACAGCAACGCCACACATTCGCCGGGGCCCGCGCCGTGGCCAGAAAGCAAGTGCGCCAACCGGTTCGACGCCTCGTCCAACTCGCGATACGTCCACGACCGCCGCCCGCAGACCAACGCCGCCGCCGCGGGGTTGCTTGCCACGTGGGTGGCGAACAACGCCGGAATCGACAGCTCGGGCGTTGCCGGGCGGGTCAGCACCGCCTGGTTGCCCCACGCGTCCAGGCGGGCGTACTCGGCCTCATCGAGCAGCTCCATCGACGACAACCGCTGGGCGGGATCGGCGGCCATTGCGTCCAGCACCCGCTGCAACCGCTCGACGAACACCTCCACGCTGGCGGCATCGAAGACGTCGGTGCGGAATTCCACCTGCCCGCCGATCCCGGCGGGCTCACCCGCATCGGTCCAGCGTTCACCTAGGGAAAATGTCAGATCCATGCGGGCGGTGTGGGTGTCCACCGGCAGCGGGGCGACCTGCAGATCGCCCAGGGCCAGCGCGGCGGCGGGGCCGTTGTCCTGCCCGGCAAGGTTCTGCCAGGCCAACATCACCTGAACCAGGGGGTGATGGGTGAGCGATCGGGTGGGGTTGAGCCGCTCCACCAGCACCTCGAAGGGCACGTCCTGGTGTTCGTAGGCGGCCAGGCTGCGCTGGCGCACCTGGGCCAACACCTCGGCGACGGTGGGGTCGCCGGTCAGGTCCACCCGCAACGCCAGGGTGTTGACGAAAAAGCCGACCAGCTCGTCGAGCGCGGGGTCGCGCCGCCCGGCGATCGGGAACCCCACCGCCACATCGGGGCTGGCGCTGAGCTTGGACAGCAACACCGCCAGGGCGGCCTGCATCACCATGAAGCTGGTCGCGCTGTGCTCGCGGGCCAGCCGGGCGACCCGCTGTTGCAGCTCGGCGGGCCAGTCCACGGCGACGTTCGCACCGCGGTAGTCGGCCACCGGTGGGTAGGGCCGGTCGGTGGGCAGCGCCAGGCGTTCGGGCATGCCGGCGAGGGCTTCCTGCCAGAATTCCAGCTGCGCGGCGATGCGGCTGTGCGGGTCTGTCAGCTCACCGAGCTGGGTGCGCTGCCACAGCGTGTAGTCGACATACTGCACCGCCAAATCGGGCCAGCCGGGGGCTTGCGCCGCGCAGCGGGCGGAGTAGGCCACCCCCAGATCGCTCACCAGGGGCATGAGCGACACGCCGTCGGCGGCGATGTGGTGCATCGTGGCCACCAGCACGTGTTCGTCCGGGCTGACGACGAAAAGCCTTGCCCGCAAAGGTATTTCGCCCGTCAGGTCGAACGTGTAACGGGCGGACTCCTCGATGGCCTTGGCCAGCCGGTCTTGCGACCACGTGCTCGCGTCGACGACCTGCCACCCGTAGTCGGCCCGATCGGCCGGGATCACCAGCTGCTGCGGGATCCCCTCGGGCGCCGGGAACAATGTGCGCAGGCTTTCGTGGCGGCCGACCACATCGCCCAGCGCCGCGCCCAACGCGTCGGCGTCGAGTTGGCCGCGCAGCTGCAGCGCCACCGCGATGTTGTAGATCGGCGACGGACCCAGCAACTGGTCCAGGAACCACAACCGGGACTGGGCGAACGACAACGGCACCACCGCGGGCCGCGGGCCGGCCACCAACGGATCCAGCCCACCCTCCTCGGCGCCGATCCGCGGCGCCAGCTCGGCGACCGTGGGCGCGTCGAACACGCTGCGCACCGCGAGGCCGGCGTCCAAGGCGGTGTTGATCGCGGCGATCAAGCGCATCGCCGACAGCGAATCCCCACCCAGGTCGAAGAACGAGTCGTCGACCCCGACCCGGTCGAGCCCGAGCACTTGGGCGTAGATGCCGGCGAGGATCTCCTCGATGGGCCCGGTCGGGGCGTGGAAGTGCTCGCCATCCTGGTAGTCAGGTGCCGGCAGGGCACGGGTGTCCAGCTTGCCGTTGGACGTCAGCGGCAGGGCGTCCAGTACGACGACGGCGGCGGGCACCAGGTAGGCCGGAAGCCGCTCGGCCAGCGTGGCGCGCGCCGCGGCCGGATCGGCGCTGCCGGTGACATAACCCACCAGGCGCTTGTCGCCGGGGCGGTCCTCGCGGGCGATCACCGCCGCCTGCTCTACCCCGTCCAGGTTGGCCAGCGCGGTTTGGACTTCGCCGAGTTCGATGCGATAGCCGCGGATCTTCACCTGCTCGTCGGCGCGGCCGAGGTATTGCAGTTGGCCATCGGCTCGCCAATACGCCAGGTCCCCGGTGCGATACATGCGTGTTCCCGGCCCCCCGAAGGCGCAGGCCACAAACCGCGTCGCCGTCAACCCGGGCCGGCCGACATACCCGGTGGCCACACCGGTACCGGCCACGTAAAGCTCCCCGACCACCCCCGCGGGCACCGGCCGCAACCAGCCGTCGAGGACGAACAACGCCGCCCCGTCGACCGGCGACCCGATGGGCGGCCCACCCGAACCCGCGGTGAGCGGGGCGCTGATCGCCACGCACATCGTCGTCTCGGTGGGTCCGTAGGCGTTGATCATCACTCGCCCCGGCGCCCAGCGATCCACCACCTCGGGTGGGCACGCCTCGCCGGCCATCACCAGCGCCACCGCGTCGAGCCCCTCGGGTGACAGCGCCGCAACGGCCGACGGGGTTTGGGTCAAAACGCTGACCCGCTCACCGATCAGCGTGTCGTGGAAGTCTTTTGGTGAGGCGGTCACTTCTTCGGGCACCACCACCACTCGGCCGCCGCGCAGCAGCGCACCGAAGATCTCCCACACCGATACGTCGAAGGCCAGGGAGTGACACAGCGGCCATACCCCCGACGCGGGTAGGCCGGAATCCAACGGCTCCAGCAGCCTCGTGACGTTGCCGTGGGTGACCGCCACGCCCTTGGGCACGCCGGTGGTGCCCGAGGTGTAGATCAGGTAGGCGAAGTCCGCCGGCGACGGTGTCGGCAACGACGTGGCTGGATACGTCTGGATGCGCGGGTCGTCAGCGTCGACCACCGGAACGCCAAGCCCGTCCATCCGGCCGGCCAGCTCGGCGGTGGTGATCGCGGCGACGGGCGCGGCATCGCCGAGCACGAACTGCACCCGGGCGTCCGGCACCACCGGGTCGATCGGCACGTAGGCCGCCCCCGTCTTCAGCACGGCCACAATCCCCACGACCGCCTGCTCGGACCGCGGCATCAGCAAAGCCACGCATTGTCCGGGGCCCGCGCCGTGGCCGGAAAGCAAGTGCGCCAACCGGTTTGATGCCTCGTCCAACTCGCGATAGGTCCACGGCCGCTGCCCACCGCTGATCGCGACCGCGTCGGGTGTGCGCGCCACATGGTTGGCGAACAACGCCGGAATCGAGACCGCCGCGGGCAGGGGGCGGGTCAGCGTCGCGCGATTGCCCCACTCGTCGAGCCGGGCCAGCTCGCCGGCGCCGAGCACATCCACCGACGACACCCGCCGCGTGGGGTCGGCGGTCAGCGCCGCCACCACCGCGCGCAGCCGCTCGATCAACGCCTCGATGCTGGCCGCGTCGAACACGTCGGTGCGAAACTCCACTTCCCCGCCGATCCCGGCGGGTTCGCCGGCCTCGGTCCAGCGTTCGGTCAAGCCGAACACCAGATCCATGCGGGCGGTGTGGGCATCCACCGGCATCCGGGTGACGCGCAGGTCGCCCAGATTCAGCTCGGCGGGCTCGTTGTTCTGCCAGGCCAGCGCCACCTGGACGAGCGGATGGCGGGCCATGTTCCGCGCGGGGTTGAGCCGCTCGATCAGCACCTCGAAGGGCACGTCTTGGTGTTCGTAGGCGGCCAGGCTGCGTCCCCGCACCCGGTCGAGCAGCTCGGGGACGGTGGGGTCCCCGGCCAGGTCGACGCGCAGCACCAGGGTGTTGACGAAGAAACCGACCAGCTCGGTCAGCGCGGGATCGGGGCGCCCGGCGATCGGAAACCCGATGGCGACGTCGTTGCTGGCGCTGAGCTTGGACAGCAGCACCGCGAGGGCCGCCTGGACGACCATGAAGCTTGTCGCATTGTGCTCGCGGGCCACCCGGGCGACTTGCTGCTGTAGCTCGGCGGGCCAGTCCACGGGGACCGTGGCGCCGCGCTGATCGGCGGCCGGCGGGTAGGGGCGGTCGGTGGGGAGCTGCAACTGCTCGGGCATGCCGGCGAGGGCGTCTTCCCAGTAGGCGAGCTGGTCGGCGATGCGGCTGTGCCGGTCGTCGAGTTCGCCGAGCTGGCTGCGCTGCCATAGCGTGTAGTCGACGTATTGCACGGGCAACGGCGCCCAGTCGGGAGCTTGTCCGGCGCAGCGGCTGGCGTATGCCACACCCAGATCACGGACCAGCAGGTTCACCGACCACCCGTCGGAGGCGATGTGGTGCACCACGGCCACCAGCACGTGTTCGTCGTCTGATACCCGGAAAAGCCTTGCCCGCAAAGGGATTTCCGTCGCGAGATCAAACGTGTGACGGACCGCGGCACCGATGGCCTCTTCCAGCCGGGCCGCCGGCCAACCGGTCGCGTCCACGACCTGCCAGCCGAAGTCCGCCCGCTCGGCGGGCATCACCCGCTGCCGCGGTATCCCCCCGGATGCGGCAAACAATGTCCGCAGGCTCTCGTGGCGGTCGATCACGTCGGCGACGGCCGCACCCAAGGCGTAGGCGTCGAGGGGCCCGCACAGCCGCAGGGCCACCGCCATGTTGTAGGCCGGCGACGGCCCCTGTAGCTGGTCGAGGAACCACAACCGGTTCTGGGCGAACGACAGCGGGATCACCGCCGGCCGGTCGCCGGCGACCAACGGTTCCAGCCCGGCCGCGCCCGCCGCACCGACGCGGGGCGCCAATTCGGCCACCGTGGGTGCCTCGAACAAGGCGCGCACCGAAAGTCCGGCGTCCAGCGCGGCATTGATCGCCGCGACCACGCGCATCGCGGATAACGAGTCCCCGCCGAGCTCGAAGAACGACTCGTCGACCCCGACCCGCTCCAGGCCAAGGACCTGGCCGTAGATGCCGGCGACGATGTCCTCGGTGGGGGTGGCCGGGGCGCGGTAACCGCCGGCGTCCTGGT
>NZ_MBEU01000082.1 GCF_001954275.1 Mycobacterium sp. IS-836
GTGGTCGCCGCGCCCGCGGACCCGCCAGGCCCGCCGCCCTTAGTGGCGCCTCCGCCGCCTCCTCCGCCCGGCGATCCGCTCGCGCCCCCGCCGCCGCCCAACCCGCTGGCTCCGCCGCCGCCGTTCGCGCAACCCGCGGCCGCAGCCGCCGGGCAGGACCCGACGCCGTTCACCGGCACCGCGCCGTTCGGGCCTCCGAAGATCCTGCCCGCCGGCGGCTCGACGGTGGGGGTCGGTCAGCCGATCATCATCAACTTCCCCGGACGGGTCGACGACGCCGGCGCGGCGATCAACGCCGTGCACGTGTCGTCCGTCCCACCGGTCCCCGGCAAGTTCTACTGGATGACGCCCACTCAGCTGCGGTGGCGCCCGCTGAGCTTCTGGCCCGCACACACCGCCGTGACCGTCGACGCGGGCGGCACGGTGTCGACCTTCCACACCGGTGACACGCTGATCGCCACCGCCGACGACGCCACGCACCAGTTGACCGTGACTCGCAACGGCACAGTGGAGAAGACCATCCCGATGTCGATGGGCATGACGTCCGGCAACCACCAAACTCCCAACGGCACGTACTACGTGCAGGAGAAGATGCCGTCGGTGGTGATGGATTCGTCGACCTACGGGGTCCCGGTCAACTCGACGTACGGCTACAAGGTGACCGTCGAACTCGCCGTCCGGTTCGACAACGTTGGCGACTTCGTGCATAGCGCCCCCTGGTCGGTGGACGACCAGGGCAAGCGCGACGTCAGCCACGGCTGCATCAACATCAGCCCCGCCAACGCGAGGTGGTTCTTCGACAACTTCGGCGCCGGTGACCCGATCATCGTGAAGAACTCGAGCGGCGGCGACTACAAAAAGAACGACGGCTCCGCCGACTGGATGAACTAGCTTCCGGCTCGCTGAAACGAAGTGCCCCAGCTCGCGGGGCTTCCGTTTGCCCGGCGGTTATGTATAGCATCATACATATGCGAAGCCCCCGCGAGCGGATGGTTGTCTCCGCCGCGCTGTTGATCAGGGAACGCGGCGCGCACGCCACCGCGATCTCCGACGTCCTCGAGCACAGCGGGGCGCCCCGCGGCTCGGCCTATCACTACTTCCCGGGCGGGCGGACCCAACTGCTCTGCGAGGCGGTCGATTTCGCCGGCGAGCATGTCGAAGCCCTCATCAGCCAGCCGGACAGCAGCAGCGAATTATTGGACACGCTGATCGACACGTATCGACGCCAGCTGCTCGACAGCGATTTCCGCGCCGGATGCCCGATCGTCGCCGTCTCGGTCGAAGCCGGTGACGAGCAGGACCGCGACCGCATGGCGCCGGTGGTCGAGCGCGCCGCCGCGGTGTTCGACCGCTGGAACGACCTGATAGCGCAGCGCTTCATCAGCGACGGCATTGCGCCGGACCGCGCCCGCGACCTGGCGATGACGGCGACGGCCGTGCTCGAGGGTGCGATCGTGCTGGCCCGGGTGCGCCGCGACCTGACTCCGCTTGATGCCGTGCACCGCCAGTTACACCGGCTCCTCGAAGTCGAGCTCTCCGAAAGGAATTCGCAATGACGACCACCGATTGGAAGCCCACCGCATGCATTCTCTGCGAATGCAACTGCGGCATCGTCGTGCAGGTCGAGGACCGCACATTGGCGCGCATCCGCGGCGACAAGGAGCATCCCGGGTCGCAGGGCTACACCTGCAACAAGGCGCTGCGACTGGATCATTACCAGAACAACCGCGCTCGCCTGACGTCTCCGATGCGTCGACGGCCCGACGGAAGCTTCGAGGAGATCGACTGGGACACGGCGATTGTCGAGATCGCCGAGGGGTTCAAGCACATCCGCGATACCTACGGCGGTGACAAGATCTTCTATTACGGCGGCGGCGGGCAGGGCAACCACCTGGGCGGCGCCTATAGCGGCGCGTTCCTGAAGGCGCTGGGGTCGCGGTATCGGTCAAATGCGTTGGCGCAGGAGAAGACCGGTGAAGCATGGGTCGACGCGCAGCTGTACGGCGGTCACACGCGAGGCGAGTTCGAGCACGCCGAGGTGTCGGTGTTCGTCGGCAAGAACCCCTGGATGTCACAGAGCTTTCCCCGGGCCCGGGTGGTGCTCAACGAGATCGCCAAAGACCCGAACCGGTCGATGATCGTGATCGATCCCGTGCTCACCGACACCGCGAAGATGTCCGACTTCCACCTACGGGTGCGGCCCGGCACCGATGCGTGGTGCCTGGCCGCCCTGGCCGGCGTCCTGGTCCAGGAAAACCTTTGCGACGAGGCGTTTCTCGCGGAACACGTGCACGGTGTCGAGGCCGTGCGGAGCGCGCTGCGCGAGGTCCCGGTCGCCGACTACGCGCAGCGCTGCGGGGTGGACGAGGAGCTGCTTCGGGCGGCCGCGCGCCGCATCGCGGCCGCGGACAGCGTCGCCGTGTTCGAGGACCTCGGCATCCAGCAGGGGCCCAACAGCACGCTGTGCTCCTATCTGAACAAGATGCTGTGGATCCTCACCGGCAATTTCGCGAAAAAGGGTGGCCAGCACCTGCATTCGTCGTTCGCACCCCTGTTCAGCACGGTCTCGGGCCGCACTCCCGTCACCGGCGCACCCATCATTGCCGGACTGATCCCGGCCAATGCGGTGCCCGAAGAGATTTTGACCGATCACCCGGACCGATTCCGGGCGATGATCGTCGAAAGCGGAAACCCCGCCCACTCGCTGGCCGACTCGGCCGCGTGCCGGGAGGCATTCCAGAGCCTGGAGCTGATGGTGGTCGTCGACGTCGCGATGACCGAGACCGCCAGGCTGGCCCACTACGTGCTGCCCGCGGCCTCCCAGTTCGAAAAGCCCGAGGCCACGTTCTTCAATTTCGAGTTCCCGCACAACGGCTTTCAGTTGCGCCGGCCGCTGCTCGAGCCCTTGCCGGGCACTCTGCCCGAACCGGAGATCTGGGCGCGCCTGGTGCGGGCGCTCGGCGTCGTCGACGAGGCGGACCTGCGCCCCCTGCGCGAGGCCGCGCAGCGCGGGCGCCAGGCCTACACCGAGACGTTCCTCGGCGCGATGGCCACCAACCCGACCGTGGCGAAGTTGCTTCCGTATGTGCTTTACGAGACCCTCGGGCCGACGCTGCCGGAGGGACTGGCCGGCGCGGCCGCGCTGTGGGGGCTGGCCCAGAAGACCGCGATGACCTATCCCGACGCGGTGCGCCGCGCCGGCCATGCCGACGGCAACGCGCTGTTCGACGCCATCCTCGACAGCCCGTCGGGAATCACGTTCACCGTCCACAACTACGAGGACGACTTCGAGCTGATCGGCCACGCCGATCACAAGATCGCCCTGGAAATCCCCGAAATGCTGGCCGATTTGGTGGCATTGACCGCGGCACCGCCGCGGCTGACCACGCCGGAGTTTCCCATCGTGCTCTCGGTGGGCGAGCGGCGCGCCTACACCGCCAACGACATCTTCCGCGACCCGTCCTGGCGCAAACGCGACGCCGACGGGGCGTTACGGGTCAGCGTGGAGGACGCCCAGGCCCTAGGGCTCGTCGACGGCGGCCGCGCCCGGGTCAGCACGGCCGCCGGCAACGCGGAGGCCACCATCGAAATCGCCGAGACCATGCTGCCCGGACATGCGGCCCTGCCCAACGGTTTCGGCCTCGACTACATCGACGACGACGGGCACACGGTCGTTCCCGGCATCGCGCCCAACATGCTCACGTCCACGCGATGGCGTGACAGCTACGCCGGCACGCCGTGGCACAAACATGTGCCCGCCAGGATCGAGGCGATGGCGGGGGTCAGTTCCAGATCCTGACCCGACGTTGCGGTTCCAGGAACAACGCGTCGTCCTCGGTCACGTCGAAGGCGTCGTAGAACGCGTCCACGTTGCGGATGACGCCGTTGCACCGGAACTCCGGCGGGGAGTGCGGATCCACCGCTAGGCGCCGAATCGCTTCCGCCTCACGGGATTTGGTCCGCCACACCTGCGCCCAGCCGTAGAACACCCGCTGCACGCCGGTCAGGCCGTCGATGACCGGAGCGGGCCGTCCGTTCAGCGACAGCTGGTAAGCGAGCAGCGCGATCGACAGCCCACCAAGGTCGCCGATGTTCTCGCCGACGGTGAAGGCGCCGTTCACGTGGTGGCCGCCGTCGAGTCCCCTCGGCGTGTACGCCTCGTATTGCTCGATGAGCGTCTTGGTGCGGGCACCGAACTCGGCGCGGTCGTCGTCGGTCCACCAATCGATGAGATTGCCGTCGCCGTCGTACTTGGCGCCCTGATCGTCGAAACCGTGGCCGATCTCGTGCCCGATCACCGCGCCGATCCCGCCGTAGTTGGCGGCATCGTCGGCCCTGGCGTCGAAGAATGGGGGCTGCAAAATCGCTGCGGGAAAGACGATTTCGTTCATGCCGGGGTTGTAGTAGGCATTGACGGTCTGCGGCGTCATGAACCATTCGTCCCGGTCCACCGGACGGCCCAGCTTCGCCAGCTCGCGGTCATGGTTGACGGCGTAGCCGCGCTGGTAGTTGCCGTAGAGGTCGTCGCGGTCGATCACCAGCTTGGAGTAGTCGCGCCACTTCGCCGGGTAGCCGACCTTGGCGGTGAACTTGTCCAGCTTGGCCAGCGCGCGCTCGCGGGTCTGCGGCGTCATCCAGTCCAGCTCGCTGATGCTGATCCGGTACGCCTCTTGCAGGTTTTTCACCAGCACGTCGATGCGTGCCTTCGCGTCCGGCGGGAAATGCCGCTGCACGTAAAGCTTTCCGACCGCATCGCCCATCAGGCCCTCGACCAGCGACACCGCCCGCTTCCAGCGGTCTCGGATCTGTTCGGCGCCGGTCAGCAGGCGGCCGTAGAAGTCGAAGTCCGCGGCGACGATGGCGTCGGTCAGCCAGGCCGCCCGGGCGCGGATCAACCGCCACCGCGCCCAGCGCTTCCAGTCGTCGAGTTCTTCGCCATGCCAGAGAGCGGCGAATGCGGTGAGGTAATCAGGTTGGCGCACAACAAGTTCCGCGAAGGCCTCTGGCGTGCCGCCCAGCGCCGTCACCCAGCCGACCCAATCGAAGCCCGGCCCCTCGGTCTGTAGCTCGGTGAAGGTGCGCAGGTTGTAGGTGAGGTCGGCGTCGCGACGCTTGACCACATCCCAGTGTGCGGCGGCAAGTTTGGTCTCCAGCGCCACGATCCGGGCCGCGGTCTCGGCGTGGTCGGCCGCATCACCGCCGTACACCAGCCCGAACATCCGCGCGATGTGTCCCGGGTAGGCGGCCAGTACCGCGGCGTGCTGCTCGTCGCGGTAGTAGGACTCGTCGGGCAATCCGAGGCCGGATTGGTTGACGTGCACCAGGTATCGAGTCGAGTCTTTTGCATCGGTATCCACATACAGCCCAACCCCGCCACCGACCCCGGTGCGCTGCAGGGCGCCGAGGGCGGCGGCCAACGCCGCGGCGTCGGCGGCGTCGTCGATGATGGCCAGCTCGTCGAGTAGTGGCCGGGTTCCCCGCCGTTCGACTGCCTCCTCGTCGAGGAAGCTGGCGTAGAGGTCGCCGATGCGTTGTGCATCGGTGCCGAGCGGCGCGCCGCCTCGGCTCGCTTCGACGATCAGGTCGCGCACCTGCTCCTCGGCTTGGTCGAAGAGCAGGCGGAAAGCGCCGTCGGTCGCGCGGTCGGCAGGTATGTCGTATTCGGCCAGCCAGCGGCCGTTGACGTGGCCGAACAGATCGTCCTGGGGGCGGGCATTCTCGTCGACATAGCTCAGGTCGATGCCCGAGCGGATGGCCTCTACTGTCACCCCGCCATCCTTCCATCTCTTTTCGGGTGCAACGATCGGCCCATGTCCGACGCCGAGGAGACCGAAGCACCCGACGACGATTCCGTCGAGGAAGCCGCGGCGGACGGGATGTTTTCTCCGTACGGCATCGCGTCGACCGTGATCGGCCTGCTGTCGGTGGCCGCGGTGGTACTCGGCGCGCTCATCTGGAACGCACACCGTGACGAGGTGGGCGAACGCAGCTACCTGAGCCGCGTCATGCAGACGGCCGCCGACTGGACCGGCGTGCTGATCAACATGAACACGAAGAACATCGACACCAGCCTGCAGAAGCTGCACGACGGCACGGTCGGTGAACTCAATACCGACTTCGACGCGGCCATGCAGCCCTACCGGCAGGTGGTGGAAAAGCTGCAGTCGCAAAGCAGCGGCCGGATCGAAGCCGTTGCGATCGAAACGGTGCGCCACGACCTGGATCCCCAGCCCGGTGCCCCCAAGCCGGTGGTGCCCACCAAGTTGCCGCCGTTCGCCAGCCGCGCCGACTCGGTGATGCTGGCCGCCACGTCGGTCAGCGAGAACGTCGGCGCCAAACCCCAGACGGTGCACTGGAATTTGCGGCTCGAGGTGTCCGATGTGGACGGCAAGCTGATGATTTCCGGGCTGGAGTCGATCCGATGAGGAATCTCTGGCGGCTCTTGGTTTTCGACATCGTGGCCCCGCTGGTCGCAATCGGCGCGTTGCTGATGATCGGCGTCATCCTGGGCTGGCCGCTGTGGTGGGTGTCGGCATGCTCGGTGCTGCTGGTGTTGATCGCCGAGGGCATCGGCGTCAACTTCTGGCTGCTGCGACGCGATTCGGTGAGCGTCGGCACCGACGACGACGCCCCCGGGCTGCGGCTGGCGGTCGTGTTGTTGTGCGCGGCCGCGCTGACGGCGGCCGTGCTGACCGGATACACGCACTGGACGACGTCGGATCGCGAGTTCAAGAAGGACTCGCGGCAGGTGGTGCAGGTCGCCGCGGGGATGGCGGAGGCGATGGCGTCGTTCACCCCGAGCGCGCCGACGAGTTCCATCGATCGGGCCGCGGCGATGATGGTGCCCGAGCAGGCCGGCGCGTTCAAGGAGCAATACAAAAAGACCAGCGCCGATCTGGCTCAGCGCAACGTGACCGCACAGGCCTCGACGCTGGCGGCCGGAGTCGAGGCCATCGGCCCGACGGCAGCCAGCGTGGCGGTGATCCTTCGGGTCACCCAGAACACGCCCGGGCAGCCGCCCAGCCGGGCCGCGCCCGCATTGCGGGTGGCGCTGATCAAGCGCGACGGCAATTGGCTGGTGTCCGACGTGGTGCCGGTCAACGGCCGCTGATCAGTTGGATTCGGCGGATCGGGTCGATTTCACCTTGACGAACCGGTCCGACAGGCGACGAATGCGGATCATCAGCGAGGCCGACGGGGACTCGCTGCCCTCGAGATAGGCGGCCAGATCCTCGGGCTCCACCCCGATGCGGGAGGCGAATTCCTGTTCTGCCAGCCCCGACCGGTCGATCAGCAGACGCACGTGTCGGGCCACCTCGGTGCGTTCGTTGGCCTCGAGGTGGGCGCGGGCGCGCTCGAGGACCTCCCACAACGCCTTGGAGATGCCATACGGGCGGGTGCCCTCGAGGACTTCCTCGACCTGACGGGCCGTGCGCCCGTACGGATCGCGCTTGAGCGCGCCGGCGATGCGCTTCCACGTGTCGATGTCCCCGCCCTGCAGCGCCGAGCGAATGGCCGAGGTCGGCCAGAACTCCACCGCCTGCTCGGAATCACCGCCGGGCTTGGGCTGTTCAGGGGCCGGCCGCTGAGATGGCGGCGTGGGGCGTCGGTCGGCTGCCAACGTCACCTCGCCTCCTCCAGCATCGCGACGGCCACCGACAGACAGCGCTGCCGGACCTCTTCCCAGTCCGCCTTGGCGTCTGGTTCGGTCCACTGCTCATCGAAATCGGACGGATGCGGATCTGCGAGCCGACGGACCAACTGGGTGGCAATCCATTGCTGCCTCGGTGGTTGACAACAGTAATACCTGTCGATTCCGGCCAGGACCAGCGCGGCGGTTTCGGGTTCCAGCGTGTCCACCATGTCAGCAAATTCGGCGTAGTCGCGGCTGCTGTTACGGCACATGATCAGGTAGCCCTTGAGGCGCAGCGCCTCCGCACCGGTGGGGACCAGCAACCGGTCCCCGGTGGGCAATTGCACGTTGGTGGTCTCCACCGGGCTGCGCCGTGCGTAGCGAGGTGCCTCGCCCGCGTCGGCGTCGAGGTCGGTCTCCAGCGCGTCGATGGCGACCGAAAGCCGTCCCCGCCACAGCGTTACCGGATGAACCGGCCGGTCACCCCCGGCGATCGCCCGGGCGATGCCGTTGCGTGACGCCAGTCCACCGACCAGCTTCTTGGCCCCCAAGGGGCCGTTGGAATTGCCGTTCGTGCCGGCCGTCGAATCGGCCGAGACCATCCCCGCGGCATCGTCGCAGATGTCGACCTGGTGGGGGATCTGGCCGGGGCCCCGGCCGCGGCTGTCCTGTTCGGGACCGGGTTCCGTCGCCTTGCCGTTGCGCCCGCACCCGGTGAAGGCCAGCGGGTCGGCCACGCAGATGGCGTCGGGCGCCAAGTGCTTCAGTTTCGCCGACGACTTGAGGACCATCCGCAGGTCCGCGCTGGGCGCGGTCAACGCCGAGATGTCGTCGGGGATGACCACGATGTCACTCAGGTCGACCTCGGGCAGCGGCCTGTCGAAGTCCACCGACGGCAGGACGCGGGACAGCCACCGGGGCAGCCACCAGTTCCACTGGGCGAACATCGCCATCAGCGCGGGCACCAGGACCAGCCGGACGATGGTGGCGTCCACCGCGATCGCGACGGCGCACGCCACACCGATCTCAGCCACCAGCGGCATGCCCGCGAACGCGAAGCCGATGAACACCGCGATCATGATCAGCGCGGCGCTGGTGATCGTGCGCGCGCTGGTGCTCACGCCGTACGCCACCGCGTCGCGGGTGTTTCCGGTGCGCAGGAAGCGTTCCCGGATGCGGGTGAGCAGGAAGATCTCGTAGTCCATCGACAACCCGAAGGTCATCGCCAGCACCAGCGGGGGAACCGTGCTGTCGATCGAGCTGATGTGGCTGAACCCGAGGTCGGACAGCCAGCCCCACTGGAACACCATCACCAGGCTGCCGTAGGCGGCGGCGACGGACAGCAGCGTCATCAGCACGCCTTTGAGCGCCAAGAACACCGAGTGGATCGAGACGAGCAGCATCACGAACGCAATGAGCGCGACGAAGAGCAGCACCACGGGCTCGGTCGCCGACACGCGGTCATCGAAATCCTTGATCAACGCGGTCGGACCACCGACGTCGACTCGCGCCGCCCCCTGCTCCTTGGGCAGCTGCGCGCGCATCCAGTCGACGGTGTGCCGCGCGCTCATGTCCTCGGGATCGACCGACAACACCGCGGACAGCAACGCGCTGTTGTTGTCGTCGGCGAACTGCGGCGGCGCCACCGATATGACCTTGGGCGCCTGCGCCATTCGTTGCCGGATCGCGGCGAGCGCCTGGCCGTGTTCGGGTGCGGAGGCGCTGCCGTCGGGAAATGTGACGAGCACCTGAACCGGGCCGAGCGCGCCGGGTCCGAGCGCTTCGGATGCCGCGCCCACCCCGGCGCGGATCTCGTGGGAATAGTCGAATTGGCGCAGCAGGCTATTGCCCAGCACCATCGATGTCGCCGGTGCCGCCATGACCAGCAGGACGGCCGAGGCCGCCAGCGCCGACATCCACGGCCGGCGCATGACCCAGCCGACCCAGCGGTTCCAGAACCGCGATTGCGTGCTCTCCGGCCGCCGCGACCAGTGCAGCAGGGCCGAGCGCTTGGCGGCCGAACGGCCGAAGGTCGCCAGCACCGCCGGCGTCAGGGTCGCCGACGTCAGCATTGCCACCGCAACGGCGAGGATCGCCCCGCTGGCCATCGACTTCAGCGCCGGGGTGTTGATCAGGTAGATGCCGGTGAGCGACGCGATCACCGTCATCCCCGACAACACCACCGCCAGCCCGGAGGTGGCCATCGCGGCATCGACGGCTTCGCGCGGCTGGCGGCCGGTACGCAGCTCCTCGCGGAAGCGCATCAAAATGAACAGCGAGTAGTCCACGGCAAGCGCGATGCCGAACATGGACACCGTCGACGTCACGAACACCGACATGGTCGTGTACGCGGACAACAGGTAGACCAGGCCCATCGTGACGACGACCGTGCAGACGCCCAGGGCCAACGGAATCGCCGCTGCCGCAAGCGAACCGAACACCGCGAGCAAGACGATAAGAATGATCGGCAGGTTCCACTGTTCGGCCTTGGCGATGTCGTGTTTGGTGTTTGCCGCCGCCGCGGCGCTGAGCGCGCCCTGCCCGATGACGTAGAGCCGCACCCGGCCGTTCGCGGTCTGGCCGGACTGGTCGCCATTGATGCCCACCTTTTGGCGCAACTGCTTGGCGATGTCGCTGGTGCCGGAGTTGCGCGAATCCAGCCGCAGCGACACCACATACGGCCGGTCGGGTTGCGGCGGCCGCTGGGTGGGGTTGGGCACCTCCGTGACGCCGGGGAACTCACCGGCGATCTGTCGCAGCTGCGCGACCGCGTCGTTGATGTCTTGGTAGCTGGCGTCCGGGCGCGGGGCGGCGACCAGGGCCAGGGATGACGCCCCCTGCTCGTGATACTGCTCCTCGAGCTGATCGTGGACCGCCAGCGACTGGGAGCCGGCCACCTCGAAACCGCCGCCGGTGAGATTTCCCGACTGCGTCAGGGCCAGATAGACCGCCGGCACCAACGCCAGCAACCAGCCTGTGAAGACCAACCAGCGGTGCCTGCGCAGGCTGCGGCTTAGGCGCATCATGAACTGCTGGATTTCGGTCTCCCCGGTCTGCTCGCGTAATGCGTGAGGGCGAGAATACCGCAGGAGGCTGTGGAGCACGGCCGCTTATCTGGTTCCTGAGCTGCGCAGACACCGAAGTTGCCAAGACGCTGCGAAGCCGTTGTGAATCGGTGATCAACGGGGATGTCGGTCACATCGACTGGCAGCCCCCGTACCGGGGATGGCAGGATGTCGCATGCCGCGCGGAGGTCGGGGAACTCCGCGGCGAAATCGGCCCCTCTATCGCAGCGGTTTGCGACGCGTCAGAAATCGCGAGACCTCGCAAACTCAAAGGAGTTATCCATGAGGACAGCAACCGCGACCGGACGCCGCAGGATCGTGGCAGTGGTGCTCGCGGCCGCCGCGCCGTGCGCCGCGGCCGCGGTTGTGGCGGGGCCGCCGGCGACCGGTGCCAGCGACCCGTGCGCGGCCAGTGAAGTCGCGCGGACGATCGGTTCGGTCTCCAGGTCGATGGGCGACTACCTGGACGCGCATCCCGAGACGAACCAGGCGATGACCACGATGCTGCAGCAGCAGGCCGGCCCGCAATCGCTGGACTCGATGAAGTCCTACCTCCAGGCCAACCCCAAGGTCGCCCTTGACATGACGTCCATCGCGCAGCCGCTGACCAACGTCTCGACCCAGTGCAAGCTGCCGATCACGCTCCCGCAGGCGATGGGCCTCATGCAGCAGGCCCAGGGTGCGACGGGTGGGCCACCCGCAGCGACGGGGCCGGTCCCGCCCGCGCCGGGCGGCGCCCTGCTGCCGGGCGTCACGATAGGCACCCCGAGCGGACCGGTGGGTGTTCCGCCGCGGGCGAACAACGTCGGCTGAGGGGTCGGCTAGGCGCCGCTTTCCGGATCTCGATCGGGCGGCGGCAGCGGTCCCTGCAGGGCCGTCTCCGTCGGGTCGGCGGCGGGGTCGCCGGGGTGCCGCACGACGGGTAGCGGACCGGTGATCGGTTCGTCGTCGTCCGAGTCTGCGATGTTTTCGGTGCGGAACATGAAGAAGAACACCACCCAGCCGACCGCGGCGATGAGCAACCAGCTGATCAACCGGTAGATCAGCATCGCCGAGATGGCACTGGGCAGCGACATGCCGCTGGACACCAGGCCCGGCACCAGCACCGCCTCGACGACCAGCAGCCCGCCCGGCATCAGCGGGATCGTGCCGACCGCGCGGGCGGCCGCGTAGGCGACAGTCAGGCCGGCCACCGATGCGTGGTCGCCCGCCGCATACGCGGCGAAGCCGAGGCAGGCGACGTCGGCGATCCAGTTGAACAGTGACCAGCCGAAGGCCACGCCCAAGTCGCGGCGGCCCAGGCTCACCGATTCGAGCTGCATGAGCGTCGCGCGCCACTTCTCCAGACCGGAGTCGGCCGGCCGCCCCCGAATGGAGTTGACCCACGACAAGACCCGGCTGCCGATGCCGTCGATCAGCTCCGGCCGCGACGCCACCGCCTGGGCGAGCAGCAGCAACGCGACGAAGCCGCCGAGCGTGAACAGCAGCGAGAACGGGTTGTTCTTCGCGCCGAGCAGGAACGCGCCGCCGAGGCCGAGTAGCGCCAGCCCCACGGCCTGCAGCACACCCGACATCACCAGCTGCCACGACGCCACCACCGTCGAGGCGCCCCAGAGCCGCTGCTGACGGAACAGGAAGGTGGCCGACAGCACCGGCCCGCCGGGCAGCGTGGTGCTCAGCGAGTTGGCGGCGTAGAACGCGGCCTCCGACCGCAGTTGTTTGACGTGAACTCCGGCGGATTTCAGCAGCGTCCGCTGGATCTGGGCGAAGCTGTGCATCGACGCGGCGGCCGCTGCCACCGCGGCGAGCAGCCACCACCAGTTGGCCTCGTAGACGCTCGTCCAGGCTTTGGCCAGCTGGTCCCATCCGAGTGCGATCTCGACGGCCAGCACGACCGCGACGATGGAAAGCACCACCCAGCGCAGCCACCAGTACTTCCCGCGCGCGGTGTCTTGGCGTGGGAAGTCGACCTTGCGGGCGGGTGCGTCCGGCGACACGTGCATCAGGGTAACCGTGCAGGTGGCGCCACAATCGAGGCGAAGCTCCGAACGTGTCAGGGTCGTTCTGGGGCCGTAACCGGATCGTGCCGCCCGGGTGGTCCGGGCCCGACCCGCGGACGCGTGCGGCGGCGTTTGGCGAAGGCCCCCGGTGGA
This sequence comes from Mycobacterium sp. IS-836, assembly GCF_001954275.1. Lineage (GTDB taxonomy): Bacteria > Actinomycetota > Actinomycetes > Mycobacteriales > Mycobacteriaceae > Mycobacterium. The sequence continues at coordinate 12,852 of NZ_MBEU01000082.1, forward strand.
TAGGCTGGCCAAATGCCGGCAAACCCTGACGACGCCGCGGTCGAACCGCTTGTCCGCAAGGCCGCGGCCTGGTCTTGGCGCTTGCTCGTCATCCTGGCCGCGGTGGTCGCCCTGCTGTGGGTCGTGAAAAAGCTCGAAATCATCGTCGTCCCGGTGTTGCTGGCTTTGATGATCAGCGCGTTGCTGGTGCCGGCGGTCGACTGGCTGGACCGGCGTGGGCTGCCGCGGGGTGGCGCGGTGGCGCTGGTCTTGCTGGGCGGCTTCGCGATCCTGGGCGGCATCCTGTCGTTCGTCATCATCCAGTTCATCTACGGGCTGCCCGACCTGACCAAGCAGGTGGAGCGCAGCATCGACTCCACCCGCAGGTGGCTGATCGAAGGGCCCGCGCATCTGCGCGGCGAGCAGATCGACAACGCGGGAAACGCCGCGATCCAGGCGCTGCACAACAATCAGTCCAAGCTGACCAGCGGCGCCCTGTCCACGGCCGCCACGGTCACCGAGCTGGTCACCGCGGCGGTGTTGGTGCTGTTCACGCTGATTTTCTTCCTCTACGGCGGCCGCAACATCTGGCAGTACGTGATCAAGATCTTCCCGGCCGACGCCCGTCAGCGGGTAATGGCGGCCGGCCGCGCCGGATACGGGTCGTTGATCGGCTACGTGCGGGCCACGTTCCTGGTGGCGCTGACCGACGCGGCCGGCGTGGGCACGGGGTTGGCGATCATGGGCATCCCGCTCGCGCTGCCGCTGGCGTCGATCGTCTTCCTGGGCGCGTTCATCCCGCTGATCGGTGCGTTGGTCTCGGGCCTGCTGGCCGTGGTGGTCGCCCTGCTGGCCAAGGGGATCGTCTACGCGCTAATCACCCTGGGTTTGCTGATTGCGGTCAACCAACTCGAAGCCCATTTGCTGCAGCCGCTGGTGATGGGTCGCGCGGTGTCCATTCATCCGCTGGCGGTGGTGCTGGCCATCTCGACCGGCGGCGTGCTCGCGGGAATTGTCGGCGCTCTGCTGGCGGTGCCGACGGTCGCGTTCCTCAACAACGCGATGCAGGTGCTGCTCGCGCCCGATCCATCCGCCGAGGCCGAGAAGCAGACCGAGGAGGACGAGGACGGGGGCATCGTCCAGGCGGAGCCGGACAGCGCCGACGAACAGTCGGCCTGAGGGCCGAGGTTCTACAGCCGGCCTTCGCGGCGCAGCAGATCCTGCGCGGACAGACCGCCGCCGCCGCGGCGGCGCGGGCGCGAGTTGTCGCCATTGTCGCCCGGCTCGCCGGGATCGCCCTGTCCGCGGGCGTTCAGCTTCTCGGTGGCCGCATCGGAATCGTCGGCCTCCGGCCGCCTGACCGGGGGCCCGCCGGCGGGTTCGTTGTTCGACGGGACGCGCATTGCCTGCGTCTGACCGGCCGACGGCGACGGGGGACGTGCCGGCTGGGCGGGCTG
>NZ_MBEU01000083.1 GCF_001954275.1 Mycobacterium sp. IS-836
GGGCCGGGGTTCCCGGCGTCCGGCGACCGATGGGACCCCGGTGCGCCGGGCGGTGCGCCGCCCGTCGGCGGGCGCCAGTGGGACGGCTGGGATCCGACGTTGCCGATGATCCCCAGCGCCAACGTCCCCGGCGACCCGATCGCGGTCATCAACCAGGTGCTCGGCATCTCGGCGACCTCGACGCAGGTCACCGCCGGCATGGGCCGCAGCTTTCTGCAGCAGCTGGGCATCCTCAAGCCCGACGACACCGGCATCACCAACGCCACCCCGAACGGCACCAGCCGCATCCCGCGCGTGTACGGGCGGCAGGCCACCGAGTACGTGATCCGCCGCGGCATGTCGCAGATCGGCGTGCCCTACTCCTGGGGTGGTGGCAACGCCGCCGGGCCCAGCAAGGGAATCGACTCCGGCGCCGGGATCACCGGCTTCGACTGTTCGGGCCTGGTCTTGTATTCGTTCGCCGGGGTCGGCATCAAGCTGCCGCACTACTCGGGTTCGCAGTACAACCTGGGCCGCAAAATCCCGTCGTCACAGATGCGCCGCGGCGACGTCATCTTCTACGGCCCCGGCGGCAGCCAGCACGTGACGATCTATCTCGGCGACGGCCAGATGCTCGAGGCGCCCGACATCGGCCTGAAGGTACGCGTCGCGCCCGTGCGCACCAGCGGCATGACGCCCTACGTGGTCCGCTACATCGATTGGTGACGAGGAGCTATGCGGCATAAGCGTTTTCGCGCACTCAACTTGGCTTCCAAGCTGGGGGCGCTCCCCGCGGTGGTGATCGGGCTGATGTTGTCTGTCGCCGCGCCCGCTCCCTTGGCTAGCGCCGATCCCGGCGCGTGGGACCCAACACTGCCCGCCACCATCAGCGCCGGCGCGCCGGGAGATCCGCTCGCCGTCGCGAACCAGTCGCTGGCGGCCACCGCCCAGGCCACCCAGACCACCCTGGATCTGGGCAAGCAGTTTCTCGGAACCCTGGGGATCAACCTCGGCGGCGATCCCGCTCCGTCCGCCGCGCCCCCCACCAATCCCGGCAGCAAGATCCCGCGGGTCTACGGCCGCCAGGCCATCGAGTACGTGATCAAGCGCATGGGCTCGCAGATGGGCGTGCCCTACTCGTGGGGCGGCGGCTCGCTCGACGGCCCCAGCAAGGGCGTGGGCGACGGCGCCAACATCAACGGCTTCGACTGCTCGGGCCTGATGCGTTACGGCTTCGCCGGGGTCGGCGTGCTGATCCCACGGTTCTCCGGTGACCAGTACAACGCCGGGCGCCACATTCCTCCCAGCGAGGCCAGGCGCGGCGACCTGATCTTCTACGGGCCCGGCGGCGGCCAGCACGTCACCATGTACCTCGGGAACGGCCAGATGCTCGAGGCTTCCAGCCTCGCCGGCAAGGTTACGGTCAGTCCGGTTCGCACCCCCGGCATGACGCCGTTCCTGACTAGGATCATCGAGTACTGATCGCAGGCCAGCGAGCCATCAGCTGGGCGAGCGTCGACGGGAACCGGCAGGCCTGGAATAGTTGGACGAGGGCACGTCGCTGCCCGGCAGTCGTGTCCGATTGAACGTGGAGGGTTCTTGATGACATCAGCAGGTGGGCCGCCCCCGGGCGCCAGCGGTTACTCGGGCCAGGGCGGGCAATCCGGCTCACCGGCCCATCAGGCGCCCTCGAGCGGCGGCGCCGACGGATTGGCCGCCGAGGTACACACGCTCGAACGCGCCATCTTCGAGGTCAAGCGGATCATCGTCGGCCAGGACCAGCTGGTGGAGCGCATGCTGGTCGGCCTGCTGTCCAAGGGGCATGTGCTGCTCGAGGGTGTTCCCGGCGTGGCCAAGACGCTGGCGGTGGAGACGTTCGCGCGCGTGGTCGGCGGGACGTTCGCCCGCATCCAGTTCACGCCCGACCTGGTGCCCACCGACATCATCGGTACCCGCATCTACCGCCAGGGCAAGGAGGAGTTCGACACCGAACTCGGGCCGGTGGTGGTCAACTTCCTGCTCGCCGACGAGATCAACCGCGCGCCGGCGAAGGTGCAGTCGGCGCTGCTGGAGGTCATGCAGGAACGCCACGTGTCGATCGGCGGCAAGACCTTCCCGCTGCCCAACCCGTTCCTGGTGATGGCCACGCAGAACCCGATCGAGCACGAGGGCGTCTACCCGTTGCCCGAGGCGCAGCGGGACCGCTTCCTGTTCAAGATCAACGTCGGCTACCCGTCAGCCGAAGAGGAGCGGGAGATCATCTACCGCATGGGGGTGAGCCCGCCGCAGCCCAAACAGATCCTCAATACCGGCGATCTGGTGCGGCTGCAGGACATCGCGGCCAACGTCTTCGTCCATCACGCGCTGGTCGACTATGTGGTGCGCGTCGTGATGGCCACCCGGTACCCGGAGCAGCTGGGGATGAACGACGTCAAAACCTGGGTCGCGTTCGGTGCGTCGCCGCGCGCGTCGCTGGGCATCATCGCCGGGGCGCGCTCGCTGGCGCTGGTGCGCGGCCGCGACTACGTGATCCCGCAGGACGTCGTCGAGGTCATTCCCGACGTCCTGCGGCACCGGCTGGTGCTGACCTACGATGCGCTCGCCGACGAGATCTCGCCGGAGATCGTGATCAATCGCGTCCTGCAGACCGTCGCCCTGCCGCAGGTGAATGCCGTTCCCCAGCAAGGTCATTCGGTACCCCCGGTGATGCAGACCGTGGCGGCTAGCGGTCGGTGACCGATCCCAAACCGACGCGCGCGGTCGTCCATCCGCCGTCGTTCGAGCGCGGGCAGATCGACGACCCGAAGCTGGCGGCGGCGCTGCGCAACCTCGAGCTGACCGTCAAGCGCAAGCTCGACGGTGTCCTACACGGCGACCACCTCGGCCTGATTCCGGGGCCGGGGTCGGAGCCGGGTGAGTCGCGGGAGTACCAGCCCGGCGACGACGTCCGGCGGATGGACTGGGCCGTCACGGCGCGCACCACGCACCCGCACGTCCGGCAGATGATCGCCGACCGCGAGCTGGAGACCTGGCTGGTGATCGACATGTCGGCGAGCCTCGACTTCGGCACCACGGTCTGCGAAAAGCGCGACCTGGCGGTGGCGGCCGCCGCGGCCATCACGTTCCTCAACAGCGGCGGCGGCAACCGGATCGGCGCGATCGTCGCCACCGGCGCGACCATCACCCGGGTGCCGGCCCGCTCCGGACGCCAGCACGAGCAGACGCTGTTGCGGACCATCGCGACGACGCCCAAGGCGCCCGTCGGGGTCCGGGGGGATCTGGCGACCGCGATCGATGCGCTGCGCCGGCCTGAACGCCGTCGTGGAATGGCCGTGATCATCAGCGATTTCCTCGGGCCGATCAACTGGATGCGCCCGCTGCGGGCGATCGCGGCCCGCCACGAGGTGCTGGCCATCGAGGTGCTCGATCCCCGCGATGTCGAACTGCCCGACGTCGGTGATGTCGTGCTGCAGGACGCCGAAACCGGGGTCACCCGAGAATTCACCATCGACGCCCAGCTGCGCGACGACTTCGCCAAGGCGGCCGCGGCGCATCGCACCGAGGTGTCGCGCACGATTCGTGGTTGCGGCGCACCGGTTTTGACGCTGCGCACCGACCGAGACTGGATTGCCGACATCGTTCGCTTCGTCGAGTCCCGCCGCCGCGGGGCGATGGCGGGACGCCAGTGACGCTGCCCGTGCTGGGGCCGATGTCGTTGTCTGGCTTCGACCACCCGTGGTTTTTCCTGTTCTTTTTCGTGGTCTTCGGCTTGGCCGCGCTGTATGTCCTGATGCAATTGGCGCGGCAGCGTCGGATGTTGCGGTTCGCCAACATGGAGCTGCTGGAAAGCGTCGCCCCGAAGCGGCCCGCCAAGTGGCGGCATCTGCCGGCGATCCTGCTGGTGGCGTCGCTGGTGCTGTTCACCATCGCGATGGCGGGGCCGACGAACGATGTGCGGATCCCGCGCAACCGCGCCGTGGTGATGCTGGTGATCGACGTGTCGCAGTCCATGCGGGCCACCGACGTGCAGCCCAACCGGATGGCGGCCGCGCAGGAGGCGGCCAAACAGTTCGCCGACGAGCTGACGCCCGGGATCAACCTCGGGCTGATCGAATATGCCGGGACCGCCACGGTGTTGGTACAACCGACGACCAACCGGGAGGCGACCAAGGTCGGGCTGGACAAGCTGCAGTTCGCCGACCGCACCGCCACAGGAGAGGGCATCTTCACCGCGCTGCAGGCCATCGCGACGGTGGGCGCGGTGATCGGCGGTGGGGACAAGCCGCCGCCGGCACGCATCGTGTTGTTCTCCGACGGCAAGGAGACGATGCCGACCAACCCGGACAATCCGAAGGGCGCATTCACCGCCGCACGCACTGCCAAGGACCAGGGCGTGCCGATCTCGACGATCTCGTTCGGCACCCCGTACGGCTTCGTCGAGATCAACGACCAGCGCCAGCCGGTGCCCGTCGACGACTCCACGATGAAGAAGGTCGCCGAGCTATCCGGTGGAAGTTGGCACAACGCCGGCAGCTTGGAGGAACTGAAGTCGGTGTACGCGACGCTGCAGCAGCAGATCGGCTACGAGACGATCAAGGGCGACGCGAGCGTGGGCTGGGTGCGGCTGGGTGCGCTGGTGCTGGCGCTGGCGGCGCTGGCGGCGCTGCTGATCAACCGCCGGCTGCCCACCTAACTTTCCCGCGCCGTGTGTCGCCTCGATTTCGCCGAGCGTGAAGCCACGGCGAAAATTCGGGCCGGATTTCGCCGTAGCTTCACGTTCGGCAGCCCGGCCAGCCGATTTCGGCCCCGCCGCAGCGAGACGCTAAGTTGGCCGGGTGACTGACACAGCCACTGAGAAGGCCACCGAGATCGCCGCCCAGGGCGGCAAACCCGCATTCGTATCCCGTTCCGTGCTGGTGACGGGCGGAAACCGGGGGATCGGTCTGGCCATCGCGCAGCGGCTGGCCGCCGACGGCCACAAGGTGGCCATCACGCATCGCGGATCCGGGGCGCCCGAGGGGCTGTTCGGCGTGGAGTGCGACGTCACCGACAACGACGCCGTCGATCGCGCCTTCAAAGAGGTCGAGGAGCACCAGGGCGCGGTCGAGGTGCTGGTGTCCAACGCCGGCATCTCCAAGGACGCGTTCCTCATCCGGATGACCGAGGAGCGGTTCGAAGAGGTCATCAACACCAACCTCACCGGGGCGTTCCGGGTGACCCAGCGCGCGGCGCGCAGCATGCAGAAAAAGCGGTTCGGCCGGATCATCTACGTGGGCTCGGTCTCCGGCAGCTGGGGGATTGGCAACCAGTCCAACTATGCGGCCGCCAAGGCCGGGCTGATCGGCATGGCCCGCTCGATCTCCCGGGAATTGTCCAAGGCCGGCGTGACCGCGAATGTGGTTGCCCCGGGCTACATCGACACCGAGATGACCCGCGCGCTGGACGAGCGGATCCAGGCGGGTGCGCTCGAGTTCATCCCCGCGAAGCGCGTCGGCACCGCCGCCGAGGTCGCCGGGGTAGTCAGCTTCCTCGCGTCCGAGGACGCGAGCTACATCGCCGGCGCGGTCATCCCGGTCGACGGCGGCATGGGCATGGGCCACTGAGGCCCCAGATATAAGGACGGACATGACAGGACTGCTTGAAGGCAAACGGGTTCTCGTCTCCGGGATCATCACCGACTCGTCGATCGCGTTCCACATCGCAAAGGCGGCGCAGGAGGCCGGGGCGCAGTTGGTGCTGACCGGATTCGACCGGTTGCGGCTGATCCAGCGCATCGCCGACCGGCTTCCGGAGAAGGCCCCGCTGATCGAACTCGACGTGCAGAACCAGGAGCACTTGGACACCCTGGCCGAGCGGGTGACCGCCGAAATCGGCGAGGGCAACAAGCTCGACGGTGTCGTGCATTCGATCGGGTTCATGCCGCAGACCGGGATGGGCATCAACCCGTTCTTCGACGCGCCCTACGAGGATGTCTCCAAGGGCATCCACATCTCCGCGTATTCGTATGCTTCGCTGGCCAAGGCGCTGCTGCCGATCATGAACCCCGGCGGCTCCATCGTCGGTATGGACTTCGACCCGACCCGGGCGATGCCGGCCTATAACTGGATGACCGTGGCCAAGAGCGCGCTGGAATCGGTCAACCGGTTCGTGGCGCGCGAGGCCGGCAAGTTCGGTGTGCGGTCCAATCTCGTTGCCGCGGGCCCGATCCGAACGCTCGCGATGAGCGCGATCGTGGGTGGAGCGCTCGGCGAGGAGGCCGGCGCCCAGATGCAGCTGCTGGAAGAGGGCTGGGACCAGCGCGCACCGATCGGCTGGAACATGAAGGATCCGACGCCGGTCGCCAAGACGGTCTGCGCGGTGCTCTCCGAGTGGCTGCCGGCGACCACCGGAACCATCATCTACGCCGATGGCGGCGCTAGCACCCAATTGCTCTAGACGGCAATGGAATTCGACGCGGTCCTGCTGCTGTCGTTCGGCGGACCGGAGGGGCCGGAGCAGGTCCAGCCGTTCCTGGAGAATGTCACCCGCGGCCGGGGCGTGCCGCCCGAGCGGCTGGACGACGTCGCCGAGCACTACCTGCATTTCGGCGGGGTATCGCCGATCAATGGCATCAACCGGGCGCTGATCGCGCAACTTCAGGCCGAACAGGACCTGCCGGTCTATTTCGGCAACCGCAACTGGGAACCCTACGTCGAAGAGTCCGTTGCGACGATGCGAGACAACGGTATTCGTCGTGCGGCGGTGTTCACCACGTCGGCGTGGAGCGGTTATTCCAGTTGCACGCAGTATGTGGAGGACATTGCCCGGGCCCGGCGGGTCACCGGCCCGGAGGCGCCCGAGTTGGTGAAACTGCGGCCGTACTTCGACCATCCGCTTTTCGTCGAGATGTTCGCCGACGCCATCGCGGCGGCCGCCGACACGCTGCCCGATGGGTTACGCGGCGACGCTCGGCTGGTGTTCACCGCGCATTCGGTCCCGGTGGCCGCCGACCAGCGCTGCGGCCCGCGGCTCTACAGCCGCCAAGTCGCCTACGCCGCAAGGCTGGTCGCGGCGGCCGCCGGATACGGCGCCTACGACCTGGCGTGGCAGTCCCGATCGGGCCCGCCACAGGTGCCGTGGCTGGAACCCGATGTCGCCGACCATCTGACGACGCTCGCCACCGCGGGCACCGGGTCCGTCGTCGTCTGCCCGATCGGGTTCGTCTCCGATCACATCGAGGTGGTGTGGGACCTCGACCAGGAATTGCGAGCACAGGCCGAGGCGACGGGGATGGCGTTCGCCCGCGCCACGACCCCCAACGCCGATCGACGATTCGCCCGGCTGGCCGCGAGCTTGATCGACGAACTCCGGTTCGACCTTGCGCCGGCCCGGGTGAGTGGGCCCGAACCGGTGCCCGGCTGCCTCGCCAGCGTGAACGGCGAACCGTGCCGACCACCGCATTGCGTTGCGGCGGAATGCGGTTAGTCGTCCCAGGCCGAGTGCAGGATCGCGTTGACCGCGGCAATCCGCGCCGAACGCACCACCGCGGTCAGCGGCCGCAGCGCATCGCTGGCGATCCGAGCCTCCGACGACGACTGCGGGCCGGCGGCTCCGGGCGACCGGCTGAGCCCGGCGCTGACGGCGATGATCGCGTCGACGTGCGCCGCGTTCTCCAGCACCCGCAACGCGCGCGACGGCGCATGGTCCGGAATCCGGTGTTGCCGGGTGGATTCCAGCAGCTGCTCGACAAGCCCGCGCGGATCGTCGACGTCGGCCGCGGCGGATCCCAGGCCGATGGTGCCCAGTGCGTCGGCGGCCGAGCGCACGGCCGACCGCAACCCGTATTCGGCGTCGCCCAGCTCGTGATGGTCGAACACGGGTGCGCCGGGCAGCGAGTACACCGTCCACGACAGTGCGGAGAGTTCCGGAAAGTCCGGCCCATTGTCGACGGGATCGTCCTCGGCATCGCGGTAACGGAACTCGGGCACCAGGCCGACGGCTGTGGCGCGATCGTCCGGGTTGCTGATGATCACCGCCTCGCCCGCGGCCAGGGCGTCGTGCTCGAACTGCGTGCCCGCGGCCAGCCCGCGCACGTCGCCGGGCACCGGCAAAACCATGTTGATCGTTCCGCGCAACCCGCGTGGGGCAGCCGCCGACGTCGTCGGCCGGCCGACCGCGGCGCGCAGCGTCTGCAACAGCGAAACCGTCCCGGCATCGTGGACCTCGGGCCAGGGCAGCCCGGTGTGGCCCGCGGCCACGGCATCATACGCGCTAACCGATTGCTTTGGTGCCCATAGGGATAACGCGTCCAAAACGTCGTCGGGCGCGGCCCTGCCCGCGAGCCAGGCGTTGGCCCACAGGGACAGGGAAACACTCGGACACCACATGATCTCGCAGTGTAGTTGTTTGGCCCGGCGAAGGCCGATCACGCGTATTCTGGCCGCATGGCGGTCGCTGTGATCTGGCTAATATTCGCGCTGGTGCTGGCCGGTGCGGAGGCGCTCAGCGGCCATATGTTCTTGCTGATGCTCGGCGGCGGTGCGCTGGCCGCGTCGGCAACCAGCTGGCTTACGGATGCGCCGCTCTGGGTCGACGGGGCGGTGTTTTTGATCGTGTCCGTGCTACTGCTCGCGCTGGTGCGACCGGCGCTGCGGCGGCGGCTGACACCCCCGGAGACACTGCCGACGGGCATCAAGGCGCTGGAGGGCAAAAGCGCGCTGGTGCTCGATCGGATTGCCCGCGACGAGGGCCGGGTGAAACTCGACGGCCAGGTTTGGACGGCTCGTCCTCTCAACGACGACGATGTGTACGAACCGGGTGAGTCGGTCACCGTCACGCACATCGAAGGCGCTACGGCGGTGGTTTTCAGACGCGTGTAGTCCCTCGGCATAGACGCTGCGAGAAACGCTGCGAGAGAAAGGAACTCCGGTGCAAGGTGGTGCGGTAGCTGGTTTGGTGTTGCTGGCCGTCCTGGTGATTTTTGCGATCATCGTGGTGGCCAAGTCGGTTGCGTTGATACCGCAGGCCGAAGCCGCGGTGATCGAACGGCTGGGTCGGTACAGCCGCACGGTCAGCGGACAGCTGACGTTGTTGGTGCCGTTCATCGACCGCGTCCGGGCGCGCGTGGACCTGCGCGAGCGGGTGGTGTCGTTCCCGCCGCAGCCGGTGATCACCGAGGACAACCTGACGTTGAACATCGACACCGTGGTCTACTTCCAGGTCACCGTGCCGCAGGCGGCGGTCTACGAGATCAGCAACTACATCGTCGGGGTCGAACAGCTCACCACGACCACGCTGCGCAACGTCGTCGGCGGCATGACGCTGGAGCAAACGCTGACCTCGCGCGATCAGATCAACGCCCAGCTGCGCGGCGTACTCGACGAGGCGACCGGCCGCTGGGGCCTGCGGGTGGCCCGGGTCGAGCTGCGCAGTATCGACCCGCCGCCGTCGATTCAGGCCTCGATGGAAAAGCAGATGAAGGCCGACCGGGAGAAGCGGGCGATGATCCTGACCGCCGAGGGCATGCGCGAGTCGTCGATCAAGGAAGCGGAGGGCGCCAAGCAGGCCCAGATCCTGGCGGCCGAGGGCGCCAAGCAGGCCGCGATCCTGGCCGCCGAGGCCGAACGGCAGTCCCGGATGTTGCGCGCCCAGGGCGAGCGCGCCGCGGCCTACCTGCAGGCGCAGGGGCAGGCCAAGGCCATCGAGAAGACGTTCGCCGCGATCAAGGCCGGCCGGCCCACCCCGGAGATGCTGGCCTACCAGTACCTGCAGACGCTGCCGAAAATGGCGCAGGGCAGCGCCAACAAGGTGTGGGTGGTGCCCAGCGATTTCAGCGCGGCGCTGCAGGGATTCACCAGGCTGCTGGGCACGCCGGGTCAGGACGGGGTGTTCCGGTTCGAGCCGTCGCCGGTCGACGACACACCCAAGCACGCGTCCGACGACGACGCCGACGTCGCCGACTGGTTCTCGACCGACACCGACCCGGCCATCGCCCAGGCGGTCGCCAAGGCCGAGGCGATAGCCCGCCAGCCCGTGGACGGCCAACCGGGCGCGGCACCGCCGGAGTTGACTCAATAGGATTGGCGGACGGGCGCTTTGGCTTCGCCGAACACCTAATCCAGACGCAACTCGACCATCGGCAGCGGCGTGTCGGTGTCGGTGATCCGCTCGCCGAGCGTGTCTTCGAGCACGGGCCGGAATCGCTCCCACGAACGCGGATGCCGGCCGCGGTAGGCCGCAAGCATTCGGTCGGCCTCGGCTTGGTCGAGGACTCGTGCGGTGGCGCGCCTCGGCGCACGGCTCCCGACGTATACCCGGACCCGCGGGTTGGCCGCAATGTTGCTGAACCACTGCGCTTTTCGGCCGAATCCGGAAGCGACGACGTAGACGTCGGCGGACGGGTGATCGACCACCTCCAACACGGCGTAGCGCGGCACACCGGACTTGCGGCCGATGTGTTCGAGCATCAGGATGCGCGAGCCGAACAGCGCGCCCGCCCGGGCCCGATACATCCAGACCGGTGCGCGCATGAGCCGCCGCGAGCGCAGCAGCCGGGCGCCGGTGCGGGCCAACCGGGATCGGGAAGACGGTTCGGGCATGTTTCCATCCTTCCAGCCCGCGCCGACGGCGTAGGCGCCGCGAGTTTCGGGTATGGACACCCTCGATGAACCGGAAAGCGGGCCACCGCCCGACCTGGACGCGCGACGACGTCCGGGTCGCCGATAGACGCGCGACGCATCGGTCGATCCAGGGCACGGCGATCGGCAATTTCATGGAGGCGTACGACTTCACCCTCTTCAGCCTGGTCGCCACCCTGCTTGCCGAGACGTTCTATCCCGGGGAAAACTCCGGCGCGGGCAACTTGATCGCCACCTTCGGCACGATGACGGCGGGATTCGTCGTTCGGCCCCTCGGCGGGTTCATCTTCGGCCCGCTCGGCGACCGCATCGGGCGCAAGCCGGTCTTGGTGATGACGATCTCGCTGATGGCCGTGTGCGGGGCCGCCACCGGCGTACTGCCCGGCTTCCACACGATCGGAATCTGGGCGCCCATCCTGCTCACGGTCATTCGTATCGGTCAGGGCCTGTCGTCGGGCGGGGAGTACGCGGGCGCCATGACCTTCATCGCCGAACACGCCCCGGATCACAAACGGGGCATGCTGGCCGGATTCCTGCCGGTCGGCACGCTCGCCGGCTTCGTCGTGGGCGCCACGCTGGTCACCGGGCTGCAGACCGTGCTGCCGAGCGCCGACATGCTGACCTGGGGCTGGCGCATACCGTTTCTCCTGGCGGCGCCGCTCGGCCTGATCGCGGTGTACCTGCGCTCGCGGATCGACGAGTCGCCCGGATACGAGAAGGTGCACAAGGTTGCGTTGCCCATCTCCGTGCGCACCCAATTCGTGCTGACCGTCGTGCGGCAGTGGAAGGGGCTGCTGATCTGCCTTGGGGTGGAGCTCGCGGTCACCGACACCAGCTACATGGTCAGCGGGTACGTGCCGACCTACCTGAAGAAGACCGCCGGCGTGGGGGACACCGCCGCCCTGGTGATGGTCCTGGTGGTGCTGGCCGTCCTGACGATCGGGGTGCTGCTCGTCGCGATGCTGTCGGACCGCATCGGCGTCAAACCGCTGATGTGGACGGGATGTGGCCTGCTCATGGCGGTCTCGTTGCCGGCCTTCACGCTGATGCGGTTCGGCGGGGACTATCCGGCGAAGTTCGCCGGCGTCGCGCTCGTCGGCCTGCCCATGCTGTTCCTGAGCAGCCTCGAGCCGGCGATCCTGCCCGCGCTGTTTCCCACCCACGTGCGCTACGGCGCGGTGTCGATCGGATTCAACATCGCGGTGTCCGCCTTCGGCGGCACCACCCCGCTGCTCGCCGAGACTCTCGTCGCTGGGACCGGCAACCCGATGATGCCGGCGTACATGCTGATGTTCGCCGGTCTCGTGGGCGCCGTCACCCTGATCTTCACACCGGAAGTGGCCGGCAAACCGCTGCTGGGCTCCGGGCCATCGGTGGACCCCGACGAGTTTCGCGACCTCGTCGGATCGCCGCGTCCGGAATAGCGGCGCTATGCGTGCGGCAGCGGCGGCACGGGCGGCGCGGGGACGACCGCGGGCGCGGTGCTCGACACCGACGGAGCGGGATACACGCAACCGGGCCCGTTCGACGACAGCGGCGGCGGATACGGCGGGGGCGGCAGCTGCACCCGGACCGTCCAGACCAACCCGGTTATCGCGAAGACGGCGATCGCACCGATCACCAATCCGACCAGCCCGGCGCCGATCACCGCCGCGGAGGAAAACCGCCGTGCCGGGGCGTAATTCGTGTTCTCGGAGGTCATCTGGCTCCTCGTATCGTTGGTTAGCCGATCGTCAGTGTGCCGCGGCCGGTGGGGAGGTCACCGCGGTGAGGTTCCACGTGTCGAGCCACGGCTGCACCAGCTCGGCGACGGAGAATTTGGCCGGGGCCGAGCACCCGGCGTCGGGCTTGGCGGGATTGAAACCGCGGATGTCGATGCCGACCGCGGCGGCGGTGCCGTCGCTTTGCACGAGATAGACGGGGCCGCCCGAATCGCCGCATCGGCCGGGCGCCGCAAACGTGACCTTGCTGTCGGTGAGATCCAGGACCTGCCCGCAGATGGCTTCCCCGGTGCTCATGCCGAACTTGCACAGGTGCTGGCCGAATTGCAGTTCGCGCGCGACGCCGGAAACGGGCAGCGAGCCGGCGATGGCCGAGGCCTGCGGCACGACGTCACCGTCGAGCATGATCAGCCCGATGTCGTGTTCTTCGCTGCGAACTCCCTCGCTGACCGTCCGCGCGAACACGCCAAATGTCGTGTACGGGAGGATGCCCGCGAGGTTCACCACCACCTTGCTGGGTTGGCCGGGCCTGTTGCAGTGACCGGCGGTGAGAACGCCGGTCTGACCCACCGCGGTGCGCACCAAAAACCCTGCGGTGCAACCCATTCCGCCCGAACCGTCGGCGTACTCGACGTAGATGCCCACACCGGGGCCGATCGCACTTGCCGCGGGCAAGGCGATGGGCGATAGGGCGGGCGACGGGGGCGCTTGGGTCGTGTCGGCGGGCCTGGGCAGCAAGCACACGGCCGCCACCAGTGCGGCGGAGCTGAACAGGATGGCCAGCGTCAGCAGCGAGGTGTGCATTCTCGGACGCCGCGGCTTGATCCGATTGACGACGGGCAGGGCTGCGCCCGTCACGACACCACGGCCCCCCGGCTCGCGAGCTCGCGAACCCTCACCATCCTGTAGATCTTTCAGGCAACGGGCGGCACGTTCAATAGCGCCGGGGGGTCAGCTGACGATGGCCGGCTCGGCGGCGGGCTCGTTGTGCGGCGCGCGCCGCGCAGCGCGGCGGTGGTGCTGGCGAAAGTGGCGTATCTCGACGACCAGCCCGGTCAGCCCCAAAGCACCCGTGCACACCGAAACCAGGTACAGCAGCGAGCTGGGGTGACCGGCGAGCGCGTCGCCGAGGATCACCACGGCGGTGGTGCCGGGCAGCAGGCCGCCCAGCGTGGCCAGCGTGTAGGGCAGTACCCGTACGGCGGACGCGCCTGCGGCGTAGTTGATCGCCGAAAACGGTACGGCCGGAATCAGCCGCAACGACAGGACGGCCAGCCAGCCCCGCTGCCGCAGCCGCGCGTCCACAGTGTCGATCGAACGGTGGCGCACCAGGCGGTTCAGCCGCCAGCCGGCCGCGCGCACCAGATAGAGCGCGATCACCGCGCTGCAGGTGCTGGCGACCACCGCGATCAGCACCCCCAGCACCGGGCCGAACAGCAGCCCCGCGGCCAGGGTGAAGGCCGTGCGGGGGACCGGCACGACGGTGGCCACGATGTGCGCGAGCAGGAACGCCAATGGGAACCAGGGGCCCACCGACTCCGCCCAATCACGCATCTGCACCGGCGAAGGCAGCGGAAGCCAGGTGGCCGCCGCGGCCAGCACTGTGATACCGACCACTGTCGCCACCACCCGCGGCCGGGACAGCTGGCGGGCGGTGGCGCCGATCGCGCTGCCGAGATCTCGCAGCGTATCGGTGATTTTGCCGGTGGCGGGGGCCGTCACGCGTCCTAAGGTTACGGGGCCGAGGTAAATAACTCGTTTCCCGTAGCTGGCGTTTCGCCCCCGGCAGGCCCGGATCGCCGCGCCTCACCGTTTTTTCGCGACGGGGGCAATCAATTAGCCTCATTAGTAAGTGACGTTTTCTTCAGGCAAACCGAAGCAATGTTGCCAATTGCTGCGAAAACAGGAGCAGTCGGTGTCCATTGATGTACCCGAGCTCGCGGAGCTGGAACAGGTTCGCGAGCGCTGGCGCGGCGCGGTTGCCGGCGTGCTGTCCAAGAGCACCCGGCGCGACCCCACCGAGTTGGGGGACCAGCCCGAGCACCTGCTGGATGCCGCGACCTACGACGGGTTTGCCGTTCGGCCCCTCTATACCGCGTTCGACGAGTTGCCCGAGCCGCCGCTGCCCGGCGAGTGGCCCTACGTGCGCGGCGCGGACGCATTGCGTGACGTCACGTCCGGCTGGAAGGTCGCCGAGGTCTTTCCCGCCGCCGGGACCGCCGCCGGTGATGCGAACGCGGCGGTGCTGGCCGCGCTCACCGACGGCGTCAGCGCGCTGCTGATCCGGGTGGGCGAGTCGGGCGTGGCGGCGAACCAGCTCGAGGGCCTGCTGGCGGGCGTGTACCTGAACCTGGCCCCGGTGATCCTCGATGCGGGGGCAGACTTCTCGGCGGCCAGCGACGTCGTCCTGGCCATGATCGCCGGCCTGGAACCCGAGAACCGCGCCACTCTGTCGGTCGACCTGGGGGCCGACCCGCTGACGGCGGAGCTGAGTGACCGTCCCGCGCCCGCGACCGCCGAGGTCGTCGCCGTCGCCTCGCGAGCGGCCCGCGAGCCGGGGGTGCGCGCGATCACCGTCGACGGGCCCGCGTTCCACAATCTCGGCGCCAATGCGAGCTGGGAGCTTGCCGGCAGCGTCGCGGCCGGCGTGGCCTACCTTCGGGTGCTCACCGAATCCGGCATACCGGTCGACGAGTCGCTGGGGCAGATCAGCTTCCGGCTGGCCGCCGACGACGACCAGTTCATGACCCTCGCCAAGATGCGGGCGTTCCGTCAGCTGTGGGCGCGGGTCGCCGAGGTCGTCGGCAGTCCCGACGGCGGGGCGACGGTCGTGCACGCGGAGACGTCGCTGCCGATGATGACGCAGCGCGACCCGTGGGTGAACATGCTGCGCTGCACGCTGGCCGCCTTCGGAGCGGGCGTCGGCGGCGCCGACACGGTGCTGGTCTTTCCGTTCGACGTGGCGGTCCCGGGTGGCTTTCCCGGTACGGCGGCGAGCTTTTCGCGCCGGATCGCCCGCAACACCCAGCTGCTGCTCCTGGAGGAGTCACACGTCGGGCGGGTGCTCGACCCGGCCGGCGGTTCGTGGTTCGTCGAGGACCTCACCGAGCAGCTGGCCCGGCAGGCCTGGGAGCACTTCCAGGCCATCGAGGCGCGCGGCGGATTCGCCGACGCCCGCGGCTACGTCGCCGATCAGATCGCCGACATCGCCGCACGACGCGCCGACGACATCGCGCATCGCCGCACCGCGATCACCGGCGTCAACGAATTCCCCAACCTCGCGGAACCGCCTCTGAAACAAGGTGAGCCGCAAGGTGATTCGTCGGTCGCGCTGCGCGCCGCCGGCAACGTTCAGCGCTACGCCGCCGCATTCGAGGCGCTGCGCGACCGCTCGGACAGCTACCTCGCCCGCACGGGTGCGCGACCGCGCGCGTTGCTGCTGCCGCTGGGCCCCCTGGCCGAGCACAACGTCCGGGCCACGTTTGCGTCAAACCTGTTGGCCTCGGGTGGTATCGAGGCGGTCAACCCGGGAACCGTTGACGCCGCCGGTGTCGCCGCCGCCGTCGCCGATGCCGGGTCGCCCAGCGTGGCGGTGCTGTGCGGCACCGACAAGCGGTACCGCGAAGAGGCGGGCGGGGTTGTCGAGGCGGCCCGAAGCGCCGGCGTGTCACGGATTTACCTCGCGGGACCCGAAAAGGCAGTGGGGGACCTCGACGACACCGGGGACCGGCCCGACGAGTTCCTGACCGCGAAAATCGATGCGGTCGAAGCCCTTTCGAATCTGCTCACCCGATTGGGAGCCTAGCCGCAATGACCACGAGCACCGCTGCGATCGGCAGCTTCTCCGACATCCCGCTGCACGGCGACCGCGATGTGCGGCCACCCACCGAAGCCGCGGTGGAATCCCACGTCGCCGCGACCGCGTCGGCGCAGGGATGCACACCCGACCAGCTGGCCTGGCATACACCGGAAGGCATTGAGGTCAAGCCGGTCTACATCGCCGCCGACCGGGCCGCGGCGGCGGCCGAGGGCTACCCGCTGAACAGTTTCCCGGGCGAGCCGCCGTTTGTGCGGGGCCCGTATCCGACGATGTATGTCAACCAGCCCTGGACGATCCGCCAGTACGCCGGATTCTCCACCGCCGCGGATTCCAACGCGTTCTATCGTCGCAACCTCGCCGCCGGCCAGAAGGGCCTGTCGGTGGCCTTCGACCTGGCCACGCACCGCGGTTACGACTCCGACCACCCCCGCGTCCAGGGCGACGTCGGAATGGCCGGGGTGGCAATCGATTCCATCCTCGACATGCGGCAGCTGTTCGACGGCATCGACCTGTCGACGGTGTCGGTGTCGATGACGATGAACGGCGCGGTGCTGCCGATCCTGGCGCTGTACGTGGTGGCCGCCGAGGAGCAGGGGGTGCCGCCGGAGAAACTGGCCGGCACCATCCAGAACGACATCCTCAAAGAATTCATGGTGCGCAACACCTACATCTATCCGCCGAAGCCGTCGATGCGCATCATCTCCGACATCTTCGCCTACACCAGCGCCAAGATGCCGAAGTTCAACTCGATCTCGATCTCCGGCTACCATATCCAAGAAGCCGGAGCCACAGCCGATTTGGAGCTGGCATACACCCTGGCCGACGGCGTCGACTACATCAAGGCGGGCCTGGACGCCGGGCTCGACATCGACAAGTTCGCCCCGCGGCTGTCCTTCTTCTGGGGCATCGGGATGAACTTCTTCATGGAGGTCGCCAAGCTGCGGGCCGGCCGGCTGCTGTGGAGCGAGCTGGTCGCCGGATTCGGCGCGAAAGACCCGAAATCGCTGTCGCTGCGCACCCATTCGCAGACCTCGGGCTGGTCGCTGACCGCGCAGGACGCATTCAACAACGTCGCGCGCACCTGTATCGAGGCGATGGCCGCGACCCAGGGCCACACGCAGTCGCTGCACACCAACGCCCTGGACGAGGCCCTGGCGCTGCCCACCGACTTCTCGGCCCGCATCGCCCGCAACACCCAGCTGGTGTTGCAGCAGGAGTCGGGCACCACGCGGCCGATCGACCCGTGGGGCGGCTCGTATTACGTGGAGTGGCTGACCCATCAGCTCGCGCAGCGGGCCCGCGCGCACATCGCCGAGGTGGCCGAGCACGGCGGCATGGCCCAGGCGATCAGCGACGGCATCCCCAAGTTGCGCATCGAGGAGGCCGCCGCGCGCACCCAGGCCCGCATCGACTCGGGCATTCAGCCCGTGATCGGGGTCAACAAGTACCAGGTCGACGAGGACCAGGACATCGAGGTCCTCAAGGTCGAAAACAGCCGGGTTCGGGCCGAGCAGCTGGCCAAACTGCAGGAGCTGCGCGCGAGCCGGGATCAGTCGGCGGTCGACGCGGCCCTGGCCGAGCTGTCCCGCGCCGCCGCGGCCCACGGTCGCGCCGGTGATGATGGTCTGGGCAATAATCTGCTGGCACTGGCCATCGACGCGGCCCGGGCCAAGGCCACCGTGGGCGAGATCTCCGACGCGCTGGAGCGCGTCTACGGGCGCCACCAGGCTGAGATCCGTACGATCGCCGGGGTCTACCGCGACGAAGCCGGAGGAGGTGACAGCATCACCCCGCTTTCCAAGGCGACCGAACTCGTCGAGAAGTTCGCGGAGGCCGACGGTCGCCGGCCGCGAATCCTGGTGGCCAAGATGGGCCAGGACGGCCACGACCGCGGCCAGAAGGTGATCGCGACGGCGTTCGCCGACATCGGGTTCGACGTGGACGTCGGATCGCTGTTCTCCACCCCCGAAGAGGTAGCCCGCCAGGCCGCCGACAACGACGTGCATGTCATCGGGGTGTCATCGCTGGCCGCCGGGCATTCGACGTTGGTGCCGGCGCTGCGCGACGCGCTGGCCGAGGTGGGCCGGCCCGACATCATGATCGTGGTCGGGGGCGTCATTCCGCCGGGTGACTTCGACGAGCTGTACGCCGCCGGAGCCGCCGCCATCTTCCCGCCGGGAACGGTGATCTCCGAGGCGGCGATCGGCTTGCTGAACAAGCTCGCCGAGCGGTTGGGGTACACGCTCACCTAGATGGCACCCGACCCGGACAACAATGCCGACGACACCGTCGACGGGTTGGCGGCCGCCGTCCGCAGCGGCGATCGCGCCGCGCTGCCTCGGGCCATCACCCTGCTGGAGTCGACCCGTCCCGATCACCGTGACCAGGCGCAGCAGCTGTTGCTGACATTGCTGCCGCACTCCGGAAACGCGCATCGGGTCGGCATCACCGGGGTTCCGGGCGTGGGCAAGTCCACCACCATCGAGTCGCTGGGCATGCATCTGATCGATCAGGGGCACCGGGTGGCGGTGCTGGCGGTGGACCCCTCGTCGACCCGCACCGGCGGTTCGATCCTGGGCGATAAGACCCGGATGGCGCGGCTGGCCCAGCACGCCGACGCCTACATCCGGCCCTCGCCGACCTCGGGGACGCTGGGCGGGGTGGCAAAGGCCACCCGGGAGACCGTCGTGCTACTGGAAGCCGCCGGATTCGACGTGATCCTGATTGAAACCGTCGGCGTTGGGCAGTCCGAGGTGGCCGTGGCGAACATGGTCGACACGTTTGTCTTGTTGACCCTGGCGCGCGCCGGCGATCAACTGCAGGGCATCAAGAAGGGGGTACTCGAGCTGGCCGACGTCGTGGTGGTGAACAAGGCCGACGGCGAGCACCTGGCCGACGCGCGGATTGCCGCCCGGGAGCTTGCCGCGGCCATCAGGCTGATCTACCCGCGTGAAACGCTTTGGCGCCCACCGGTTCTCACTATGAGCGCAATGCAGGGGACAGGCCTGACGGAACTGTGGGACACCGTCGAGCGTCATCGCCAGGTGCTCGCCGACGCCGGCGAATTCGAAGCTCGTCGCCGAGACCAGCAAGTCGACTGGACCTGGCAGATGGTCCGCGACACGGTGCTCGACCGGGTGCTGTCCAACCCCGCGGTGCGCAAGATCCGCGCCGACCTGGAGCGTCAGGTCAAGGCGGGGGAGTTGACGCCGGCCATGGCCGCGCAACGCATACTCGACGTTGCGTCCGGCTAACGGAAAGGCAACTAAGTCGCTGTTTGCCGTACGTAAAGTATGAAATCCAAGTAAATTTGACAGTGTGACAGTGCAGTCCCGGGTCGATCTCCGTGCGGTCCCTTCTCACGATTCCCGCGGCGCAGGGCATCGTGTGTCCGGCACGGCGGACCCAAATTTTTCGTGCGTCGTACGCGGCTTCGCGAGCACCTTCCCCGGACGCCGATTCGGCGGCGGGGCGCTGGCGGTCTATCTCGACGGCCAGCCCGTCGTCGACGTGTGGACTGGCTGGTCGGACCGGCGCGGTCGGCAGCCGTGGCAGGCCGATACCGCGCCGATGGTCTTCTCCGCGACCAAGGGCATGACGTCCACCGTCATCCACCGACTCGCCGATCGCGGACTGATCGACTACGACGCTCCTGTCGCCGAGTACTGGCCGGAGTTCGGCGCCAACGGCAAGTCGTTCCTGACGGTGCGCGACGTGATGAGGCACCGGGCCGGGTTGTCCGGGTTGCGCGGCGCCACCCGAGATGACTTGCTGGATCACCTCGTGATGGAGGAACGGCTGGCGGCCGCGGCCCCAGGACGCTTTCTTGGCAAACCGGCATACCACGCGCTGACCTACGGCTGGCTGATGTCGGGGCTGGCGCGAGCGGTGACCGGAAAGGGCATGCGCGAGCTGATCCGCGAGGAGCTCGCCCAGCCGTTGGACACCGACGGCCTGCACCTGGGCCGGCCGCCCGCCGAGGCGCCGACCCGGGTCGCCGAGATCATCACGCCGCAGAACATGCCCGGCATTCCGGCCGTCAACTATGCGGTGGTCAAGCTCGGCACCCGACTGTCCGGGGGATTCCGCTCGATGTACTTCGACGGCCTCACGGCCGCCGTGAAAGGCGAGATTCCGCTGCTGGACGCCGAGATGCCGGCCGCCAACGGCGTGGCCACGGCCCGCGGCCTGGCGCGGATGTACGGTGCGATCGCCAACGGTGGCGAGATCGACGGCACCCGATTCCTGTCCCGCGAGTTGGTCGCCGGGCTGACCGGCCGCCGAAGTCTGCGGCGTGACCGAAACATTATGGTGCCGTTGTCATTTCACCTCGGCTACCACAGCGTGCCGTTCGGGAATGTGATGCCCGGCTTCGGCCACGTCGGGATGGGCGGCTCGCTGGGGTGGGCCGACCCGCAGAGCGGGGTGGCGTTCTCCTTCGTGCACAACCGGCTGCTGTCGCCTTTCCTGGTGCTGGACCACACCGGACTGGCCACGCTCGGCAATCTGATCCGGCGCGGCGTCGCGCGGGCGCGCAGAAACGGCTTCCGGCCGGTGACCGAGTTCGGTTCCCCGTTCGGTGAGCCGGAGCCCGTCGCCGGCTGACCCGGCGGGGCTGATTAGAAGGACGGCCTGCGGAACGGCGTCGTGTCGGCGTCGTCGCCGTGGAACTTCGGCCCAGGCCCAAGCAGTGTCCGCACCACCGGGCGCGGCGGGAGAGACCGAAGCATCTGGCTGGCCGGGCGCGGGCGGACCCGCTGCGGCCACCAGAACCACCGCCCGAGCAGCGCGGCGATCGACGGCGTCATGAACGACCGCACCACCAGGGTGTCGAACATCAAGCCCAGGCCGATGGTCGTGCCGACCTGCCCGATGATCCGCAGATCGCTGACCGCCATCGAGGCCATGGTGAAGGCGAACACCAGGCCGGCGTTCGTCACGACCTTGCCGGTACCGCCCATCGCGCGGACGATGCCCGTGTTGATGCCGCCGAGTATTTCCTCTTTCATGCGGGATACCAACAGCAGGTTGTAGTCGGACCCGACCGCCAGCAGGACGATCACCGACATCGGCAGCACCATCCAGTGCAATTTGAAGCCCAGAACGTACTGCCAGATCAGCACCGAAAGCCCGAACGATGCCCCCAGCGAAACCGCCACCGTGCCCACGATGACCAGTGCGGCGATAAAACTTCGGGTGATGATGAGCATGATGATGAAAATCAGGCAGAGCGCGCCGATCCCAGCGATATAGAGGTCGTACTTGGCACCGTCATGGAAGTCCTTGAAGGTCGATGCGGTGCCGGCGATGTAGATCTTGGAGTCCTCCAGGGGAGTGGTCTTGAGCGCCTCCTGGGCGGCCGTCCTGATCTGATCGATGCGCGCTATGCCCTCCGGCGTCGCCGGATCGCCCTTGTGCGAAATGATGAAGCGAGCCGCTTTCCCATCCGGAGACAGGAAGGACGTCATCGCGCGCTGGAAGTCCGCGTTCTGGAAAACCTCCGGGGGCAGATAGAAGGTGTCGTCGTTCTTCGACGCGTCGAACGCCTGGCCCATTGCGGTGGCGTTGTCGCCTGATTCATCTATCCCGTTGAGGGTGCCGGCCATGGTGCTGTGCATCGTCAGGATCATCTTCCGCGCGTCCTCCGCCATCGCGATCATCGGCGGGAACTGCTCCAGCAGCTGCGGCAACAACGCGTCCAGCTGGTCGAGGTCCTTCACAAGGTCGTCGGTTTTGTCGCTGATCTCGTCGATGCCGTCGAGCGTGTCGAATATCGACCGCAGCGACCAGCAGATGGGGATGTCGTAGCAGTGCTTTTCCCAGTAGAAGTAGCTTCGGATCGGTCGCCAGAAATCCTCGAAATCCGCGGCATGATTCCGCAGCTCGTGCACGACCTCGGACATTTCCTTGGTCTCGACGATCGAGTGGTGCGTGATCTCGGTGAGCTGCGCCTGATACTCGTACAAGCGCTTCATCGTCGCGATTTGTTGCGTCATCAGGTCGGCTTGCTTCAGCATGTCATCGGCGCGCAACTGCATATAATGCATGTTTTGCAGCTGACTCGCGTTTTGCATGCTGAGCAGGAACGGGATCGAGGTGTGCTCGATCGGTGTTCCCTCGGGCCGTGTTATGGCCTGCACCCGAGAAATGCCCGGCACCCGGAAAATCGCCTTGGCGAGCTTGTGTAACACGAGGAAATCCGCCGGGTTGCGCATGTCGTGATTCGACTCGACCATCAGGATTTCGGGCATCATCCGGGACTGCGAAAAATGACGATCCGCGGCCGCATACCCAATATTCGCCGGAATGTCCTTGGGTATGTAGAGCCGGTCGTTGTAACTCGTCTTGTAGCCCGGCAGGGTCACCAGACCGACCAGCGCCACCGCGAGCGTCGCGACGAGAATCGGGCCCGGCCAGCGGACGATCGCCGTGCCGACCCGGCGCCATCGTCCGAACCCGATCCTGCGCTTGGGATCGAACAGCCCGAACCCGCTGCCCACCGTCAGAACCGCCGGGACCAGGGTGAGCGCGACGGCGACCGCCACCACCATGCCCACCGCGCACGGCACGCCGATGGTCTGGAAGATGGGCATTCGGGTGAAGCTCAGGCACAGGACCGCCCCGGCGATCGTCAAACCGGAGGCCAGCACGACGGGAGCCACCCCGCGGTAGGTCGTGTAGTAGGCCGTTTCCGGATCCTCGCCGGCCTGGCGTGCCTCGTGATATCGGCCGAAGAAGAAGATGCCGTAGTCGGTTCCCACGGCGATCCCGAGGGACACCAGCAGGTTGATCGCAAACGTCGAGAGCGAAAGAAAATCGTAATGGCCGAGAAATGCGACGATCCCGCGTGCCGCCCCCAGTTCGACGCCGACCATTACCAGCAACAGGACCACGGTGATGATCGAGCGGTAGACGAGGAACAGCATCGCAAAAATCATCGCGATGGTGATCGCGGTGATCTTCAGAATGGATTTATTGCCGCTGTGCTGCATGTCCGTGACGAGCGCCGATGGGCCCGTCACATAGACCCCCACACCGGGCGGCGGCGCTGTTCGGCCGACGATGTTGCGGACCGCGGCCACCGATTCCTGTCCCAGGGTCGTGCCCTGGTTGCCGGCCAGATTCAACTGCGCGTAGGCGGCCTTGGCGTCCGCGCTCTGCGCGCCCGCCGCCGTGAGCCGATCTCCCCACAAGTCCTGCACGTGCTCGACATGCTTTGTGTCGCTGCGTAAGTCGCGAATCAGTTTGGCGTAGTAGGCGTGTGCGTCCTCACCGAGGGGCTTCTGCCCCTCCAGCACGACCATCGCGAAGCTGTCCGAATCGGATTCCTTGAAGTCCTTGCCCATGCGCTTCATCGCCAGCACCGACGGCGCGTCTTGAGGGCTCAGTGGTACCGAGTGCTCCTCTCCGACGTGCTCCAGCGATGGAATCGCCAGGGTGACAAGGAGAACCAGCCCGACCCAGGACAGGATGATGGGAATCGAGAGCCTGCGGATCGACCGCGCGAGGAACGGAACCTGCTGGCGTTCGGTGCTCATGGGCTCAACCGGGTAGTCCGCCACTTACCGCGGCTGTCTCAGCAGGGCGCGCACCAATGGGCGCGACCCTTCCGGACGGAGCAGTGCGCTGGCGGGGCGGGGGCGTACTCGTTGAGGCCACCAGAACCAGCGTCCCAGCAGCGCGGCGGTGGCTGGCGTCATGAACGCGCGCACGATCAGGGTGTCGAACAGCAGACCCAGGGCGATCGTCGTACCGATCTGACCGATGATGACCAGGTCGCTGACGATCATCGACGCCATGGTGAACGCGAACACCAGGCCGGCGTTGGTCACGACCTTGCCGGTACCCCCCATGGCGCGAATGATGCCCGTCTTTATGCCGGCGCCCAATTCCTCTTTCATGCGGGCCACCAGCAGCAGGTTGTAGTCAGACCCCACCGCCAAAAGGACCAGCACCGCCATGATCAGCACGAGCCAATGGATCTGTATGCCGATCAAGTATTGCCAGACCAGCACCGACAGCCCGAAGGATGCGCCCAGCGACAGCAACACCGTGCCCACGATGATCAGCGCGGCGATAAAGCTTCGCGTCATGATCAGCATGATGATGAAAATGAGGCATACCGCTGCGACGCCGGCAATCATGAGGTCGTACTTGGAGCCGAGCACAATGTCTTTCGTCATCGCGGCGGTGCCAGTCAGATATATCTTCGCGTCTTCCAGGGGAGTTCCCTTGAGCGCCTCCTCGGCCGCCGTCCTTATTGCCTCGACCCGTTCGACGCCCTCGGGCGACGCCGGATCGGCCCGTTGCGTAATGAGCATGCGGGCGGCCTTCCCGTCTGGCGACAGGAATATCTTCATGACTCGTTTGAAGTCTTCGTTTTTGAAAGTTTCGGGCGCGATGTAGAAGGAATCGTCGTTCTTGGAGGTGTCGAAAGCCTTCCCCATGGCCGTCGAGTTGTCGGTTGCCTGGTCCATCGCGGTGAACATCCCGGACATGGTGCTGTGCATGGTCAGCATCATGGTCCGCATGCTTTGCATGGTTTCGATCATCGGCGGGAACTGCATGAGGATTTGGGGCATGATCACGTCTATTTGGTCAAGATCCGCGACCAGATCCTTGAGCTTGTCGCTGAGCAAGTCGATGCCGTCGAGGGTGTCAAAAACGGATCGCAGCGAAAAGCAGATCGGAATGTCGTAGCAGTGCTTTTCCCAGTAGAAATAGCTGCGGATCGGTCGCCAGAAGTCCTCGAAATCCGAAACGTGATCCCGCAGCTCGTCGGTGATCGCTTGTATGTCGTGCGTTTCACCGACCATGTGGTGAGTGGTGGCGACGAGTTGTTGCATCAGGCCATACATGTGCTGCATGATGTCGATCATTTTCGTCAGCTCGTCGGCCTGCGTGAGCAAGTCATTCATGCGCTGTTTCTGGTACGGCAAGAGTTGTTGCTGCGCGGCGCTTTGCATGCTGAGTAAAAACGGGATCGACGTGTGCGCGATCGGGGTGCCCTCGGGCCGGGTCAGGGCCTGCACTCGGGAAATTCCTGGAACGGCCAGGACGCCCTTGGCTAGTTTGTTCAATACCAACGCATCTGCCGAATTTCGCAGGTCGTGATCGGCCTCGACCATCAGGATCTCGGGCGACAGCATTCGTGACTGAGGAAAATGTCGCTGTGCCGCCTGGAGCCCCAGGGCCGCCGGGATATTTTGCGGCATGTAGTGCATGTCGTTATAGCTGGGCTTGTATCCCGGCAACGTCAAAAGCCCGATCAGTGCGACCGCTAATGTCGCGATCAGAATGGGCGCGGGCCACCGGACGATCGCTGTGCCTATTCGCCGCCAGCGGTGTTCCGAGATCCTCCGCTTGGGGTCGAGCAAACCGAATCGGCTCCCGACGTGAATTACCGCGGGAACGAGCGTGAGGGCAACGGCGACCGCGACGATCACGCCGAGCGCACACGGAATGGCCAGCGCCTGGAAATGCGGCAGCCGGGTGAACTTGAGGCAGAAAAGCGCGCCGGCGATAGTCAGGCCCGAGGCCAAGACGATCTTGGCGACCCCGTGGTAAGTGGTGTAGTAGGCGGATACCTTGTCCTGGCCGGCCTGGCGCGCCTCTTGATATCGGCCGAAGAAGAAGATGCCGTAGTCGGTGCCCGCCGCGATTCCAATGGATACCAATAGGTTGACGGCGAAGGTGGTGAGACCTATCAGCCCCTGGTCACCGAGGAACGCCACAATTCCTCGCGCCACCTGCAGTTCTATCCCGACCATCACTAACAGCAGAACGACGGTGATGATCGAGCGGTAGACGAGGAGCAGCGTGGTGCAGATGACGGCCAGGCTCACCACCGTGATGAGGATGACGGTTCGGTTACCGCTGCTGCCCATGTCCGAGACGATGGCCGCGGGTCCCGTGACATAGGCCTTGACTCCCGGCGGCGCCGGCGTCCGTGCCACGACGTCCTTGACGACTTGGAGCGAATCATTCGCCAGCGTGGAGCCCGGGCTACCGGTGAGGTCCAGTTGCACATAGGCGGCCTTGCCGTCGGAGCTTTGGGCGGCGCCGGCCGTGAGTGGATCGCCCCAGAAATTCTGGATGTGCTGTACGTGTTTCGTGTCGGCCTGCAGCTGGCGAATCAGGCGATCGTAGTAGCTGTGGGCTTCGTCGCCGAGGGGCTGCTGGCCCTCCAAGACGATCATCGCCACGCTGTCGGAATTGGTTTCCTTGAAGTCCTGGCCCATCCGCTTCATCGCCTGGAACGCCGGCGCATCGGAGGGATTCAGCGACAGCGAGTGCTCTTTCTCGACCTTCTCCAAGGAGGGGACGGCGACGCTGAGGACTATGGCGATTCCCACCCAAATGAGAATGACGGGCAGCGAAAATCGGTGGATCAGCCGCGCTGCGCGGGACTGCGCGGCCGGCTCGTTGCGCGTGTCCTGGTCGATCATGCGGCCTTCAGCAGGCAGAAGGTGAACGCGCTCGTTTCGTGCGTAGTCTTCTCGGCTTTGACCACATCGTCGACCAAGATGCGGCAGCCGATCATGTCACTGTCGCCCTGCGCCATGACATTTCCGATGGCCGTAGCCGAGCTGATCGCGAATTCCAGCGTCCACGGCAGCTGCGCTCCGTTGAGGTGCTGGGGTTCACCGTTGACGTCGAAGTAGCTGATGTCGGCCACCGTCCCAGGATCTCCAAAGACCTCGTATCTGAGGTGCTTGGGGTTGAACGGCTTGGCGTTGTCGACTCGGGTATCGGAATAGGAGAGTCGTTTTTCATTGCCGAAGACGCCATGCAGCCGCGACACAGTGAACCCTCCGGCAAGCACGACCACGAGGATGACCAGCGGAACCCACAGACGCCTCATCACACTGAAAATCGAAAACCCCCGATCGCGACGACTCCCTTGAGAACCACTTAGCTCTGGAGGCCGGTGAGCACTGTCCCAGTTAGCGGCTGAGCGGCCGGTTGGATAACTAACATCTGGGGGACCAGGGTTAGCGAGATCGGACCGCGCTTGCGCAACGCCACCGCGTTCCACCACCGCATTAACCTCCCACCAGTCTCCATGCTCGGCGCCCTCTCAGCCGCCGAGCATGCCACCCAAGACCGGCCGCGACACCTCGTTGACCGTACATCGAATGTGGTTGTCGTCGCAGGCTAACCGTGCGGCGGTCACCTCAAACGTGCAGCAACTCGGGAAGCGCAACCCGATCCTGACGAGTAAACCATGCGGGCAAGCCCCCATCTCGGCTCGTTCTCAACGCGATATTGGATCGTAATGCACGCCATATTCGCGACAGCACTCGACCGACCCTCGATATCTCTGGCAAATCACGCCACGTGTATCGGTGACGTTGACTGGCTCGCCCGCAGGTCACAGCAACCAAGGTCGGCGAGGAGAAGTCATGCCGGGAACTTGTCCGAAACCCCGGACGGGCCGCCTCGGCTGCGAGGTATGGTTTGGAACGGCTTTACCGATGTCGACTAGAGGGGCGGGAGGATCACGCGGTGAGCGTCAATCCGTTCGATGACGAGAGTGGCAGCTTTTTCGTGTTGGTCAACGACGAGGAGCAGCACAGCCTGTGGCCGGCCTTCGCCGATGTTCCAGCCGGCTGGCGGGTGGTCTACGGCGAAGCCGAGCGCGCCGCCTGTCTGGACTACATCGAGCAGAACTGGCCCGATATCCGGCCGAAGAGCCTGCGCGACAGGCTGGCCGCGGGCGGCACTTCCGACGAGTAAGGGCCGCAGGACGGTTCGCGGCAAGCTCGGGGCTTAGTCGATCTCGCCGGTCAGCTCGAATTCGGCCAGGGTGCGCGTAACAAGCTCGCGCAAAGCGGGCTTGGTGTTATCCGCGCCGGGTTGGTAGGACTCGATGGTGATGCCGATCTTGTCGCCGATGCGCCATGACTGCACGGTCAATTGGCCGCCCGCGCGCTCGAGCCACTGTCGCGTCACGCGTTGCGCGATCACTCGGATGAGGTGCAGTGGATACAGGTGAGCGGAGAGGGCGGCGAACTCGGCCTCGTTGCGGGCAAGCAGGATCACCACCAAGCCGAGGTCGCGGAGATTGGAACAGAACACCGGGAGATCCGGGTCGTTGAGCGCCGCGTCGGCCACCCGTTTCAATGCACGCTTCGGCGCTAACGGGGTCAGCCAGAGGAGTTGCCGCTCGTCTTCGTCCGGCGCCTCCCGCAAAGTGCTAAGCGCCTGCTTGATCGCGGCGCGGGCGTCACCCAGATCTGTCGTTACCCGCGTCGGATCGACGTGGGCGGTCGCATACGACACTGCCAGCGCGCGCGTATCGCTCTCGGTGCGTTCGCTCATCGGCAGCAGCAAGGGAACGGCGCCGTCGCTGGCACGTCGGCGTCCGACGCACTCGCCGAGTTTCGCGGCGAACCCGGCGAGCAGCGTTTCACTCGTTCCGCCAAGAGCTTTCGCGCGGGCTTCCCACTCATCCACGTCGATGTGGGCCGTGATGACGGGCACGACGACGGTCTCGTCATTGCCGCCGACTCCACCGGCGGCGACGGGTTGCGGCGCCGGTGATCCTGAAGCTTCACGCCGCTGGCGACGGGCCAGTCTTCTCGCCGCGGCAACCGCTCGCGCGGCCTCGGGCATGTCCCGCGCGGCCTGGCGGATGTCCTGCGCCACCGCGCGCAGTGGGCTGCGTGAGGCCGGGGGCGGGTAGCCAAGATCGCGCGATCGCTCCAGGATCGCCTCGGCGATCGCGAACGCGAGCCCAAAGCCGTCAATGAGGTAGTGGGAGGTCACCAGGCTGACGGCCGTCGAGCCGTCCGTGAGCGGAAGGACCCCGATATGCCAGCCCGGGCCCCGTTCCAAATCGATCGGCAGCTGCGAGCGCTCGTCGGCCCAGTCGCCGAGTTCCGCGCGTGGGCGGGCGCGAGGCGCGACGTCGATGTCGGCGGGTCCCGAATCCGCGACCCACCGATGACGGGCGAAGATCGGCGAACGCTCGATGTGCCGGCCCAGCAGCCCGTCGCCCAGGGCGCGGTTGAAGCGCCTCACCCCATCGAGGTCGATCGGGTCCTCGTAAACCCAAACGACCTGGACGACTACCTGCCGGCCGATGGCGCGATGCTGGGAAAACAGTGCGTGGTCCATGATCGCGAGCCGATTGTCCGGCCGCGCATCACGTTTGGGTGCGCGATCCCCCCGGGATGCGCGTGCACGCCAGCGTGTCCGGGTCGCCATCAGATGAGAGTAGCCGATTCGCCGCTGATCGCATCGAAGAACGCCGCTGCGATACGTCGGTGCGAATACCATGCGGCCAGCGAAGCAGTCTGACCAGCTGTTTTGGCCACGTCGATCAGGACAGTCCGAAATACGTTGCTGCACAGCTATTCTGGCGCTCGATGTCCACGAGATACGTTGTTGTACAACATATCTCGAACCGTTAGCCCGGGCCCATCGTGGGCCATGCCACCGGCGGCCGGTGCGTGGGTTGCGATATGTCTCTGATTCGCCCGCGACAGTGCGGGTATTACCGCTATACTGCCGGGCGATTGAGCAGTGGATGGGAACCCGCTTTCATTTCGCCGGAATGCGCACGACACGTGAAAGGCCGGACCACGCGATGAAGTTTGTGCTGGCGAGCTATGGAACTCGCGGCGATGTCGAGCCCGGTCTCGCTGTCGGGGTCGAGCTGGCGCGCCGCGGGCACGAAGTGCACCTGGCCGTCTCGCCCGACCTCGTCGGCTTCGTCGAGGAGGCCGGGCTTTCGGCAGTCGCCTACGGACCGGACACGCAGGTCACCGTTTTGGAAGCGCAGCGCAACGCGGCGACGTTTCTGCCTGGGAAGTTCTGGAAGATCCAGGACCATATCAGGGTGTGGCGCGACGTGCTGGCACTCGGTGCGGAGCGCTGGATGGAAATGAGCCGGACCCTGACGGCGCTGGCCGCTGGGGCTGACCTGCTGCTAACCTGCCCCGGTTTCGAAGACGTCGCGGCCAACGTCGCGGAGTATCACGACATTCCGCTGGCGACGCTGCATATCACGCCGATCCGGGTCAATGGCCAGATCCTTCCCTTCCTGCCGCCGGCAGTGATCCGCTCCGCGATGACGACGCTGGAGTGGCTGGGTTGGCGCTGGGGCAAGAAGCTCGTCAACACGCAGCGCCGCGAGCTGAACCTGCCCAAGGCAACCGGGCCCACGCCGCGACGGATCGCCGAGCGCGGATCGCTGGAAATTCAGGCCTACGACGACTTTTGGTTCCCCGGACTGGCGCCCGAATGGGCGAGATGGAGGGCTCAGCGGCCATTCGTCGGTGCGCTGACGAGGGAAGTGGCGGCGGACACCGATGAGGAGGTCGCGTCGTGGATTGCCGCGGGAACACCGCCGATCTTCTTCGGGTTCGGCAGCACACACGTCGGATCGCCCGCCGACACGCTCACCATGATCAGCGCGGCTTGCACGGAGCTGGGCGAACGGGCGTTGGTTGGCTCCGGCTGGACCGACTTCGGCGAGCTTCCCCATTTCGGACACGTCAAGGTGGTCGGTCCGATGAATTACGCGGCCGCCTTCCCGGCCTGCCGCGCGGTCGTGCATCACGGCGGCGCGGGCACAACGGCCGCCACCATGCGCGCCGGGGTCCCCCTGCTGGCGCTTTGGACGGGGCCCGATCAGGCGATCTGGTCGGGGCGGGTCAAACGAATGAAGGCGGGCACCGCCCGGCGCTTCTCGAACACCACCCAGCAATCGCTGATCGCGGACCTGCGGACCATCCTCGCCCCGGAATATGTCGCGCGGGCCCGCGAAATCGCGACGCGGATGAGCAAACCCGCCGAAAGCGTCGCGGCCGCCGCCGATCTGATGGAAAATTTCACCCGCTCGCGGCGTGTTGGTTTATAGGCCAAAGTGACTGTGGGACAAGGGAAGCCGCCCGGCGGTTGGGAACGAAGGGCTACAGCTCCCCGGAGTCCATGGCCTTCCTCACTTCCTGTGCGCGTGCGACGTCCTCGGCGGTGTAGCCAATCATCAGCGCCACCGCACCGACGAGGACGCTTACCCCGGCCAGCCACAGCAAACCGTAGGTATAACCCTGGTCGAGCGCATGCAGCTGGGCGGCGTTCATCGACTTCGCCGGCCCGTTGACGCCGCCCAGGGACAGCGTGTGGGACGTGACGATGGCTTGGATGACGGCCATCACGACCGGCCCGCCGAGGCTGAGCAGCATCAGCGAGATCGCGGACGTAGGCCCGATCCGGTCTTGGCCGACGCTGGCGATCACCGACAGCCCGAGCGGGACGTTGGCCAGGCCGATGCCGATACCGCCTATGACAAGCGGGACCACCAGATTCGGGAAGTACGGGATGCCGCGGTGAAATGTCGAGCTGTACAGCATGGTGCTCACCAGCAGCATGCCGCCGGCGACCACCAGTACCCGCGGCGGAAACCGCGTCACCAGCTTTGACGACGCGACGACGCCGACGCCCACCGCAAGGGCGAACGGAATGAAGCCAAGGCCAGCGCGCAGCGCGGTGTAGCCCATGATGTTCAGCGCATACAGGGTGACCAGCACGGTCAGGCTGAACAGCAACCCACCGGCGAGGAAGATGGTAGCGAATGTGGCCAACCGGTTGCGGTCGAAGAACAGGTCAAACGGCACGATGGGGTTTTCAGCGGTGCGCTCCACTACGACGAACGCTACGAAGGCCCCGATCGCCAGCACACCCGCGCCGATTGTGGGGGCCGACAGCCAGCCCTTCTCGGGTCCCAGCGACAAGGCGACAACCGCGGTGATGCCGGTCAGCGTGGCCAAGCCCGCCCCCGCGACGTCCAGCTTCATGCGCTCGAGCTGAGTTTCCCGTAGTGCCGTGCGAGCGAGGTAGATCACGAACAGCCCGATCGGTACGTTCACCAGAAAAACGAGCCGCCACGCCAAATCGGCGAGCGCCCCGCCCACAACCAGGCTCAGCACCGAGCTGATACTGCCCATCGCGCCCAGCACCGCCATCGCGGTATTGCGTGTCGGACCCTTCGGGAAGGTGGTCGCCACCAGCGCAATCGTCGTAGGCGCGATGACCGCGCCAGCCACGCCCTCCAGCAGCCGGGCCGCAATGAGGGTGCCCCCGTTCTGGGCGATGCCGCAGACCGCAGAGGTGATGGTGAACAGCGCGACCCCCGCGACGAAGGCACGCTTGCGTCCGATGGTGTCACCGACGCGACCGCCCACCAGCATCAGGCCGCCATAGGCCAGCAAGTAGGCGGTGAGCACCCAGCTCCGCCCAGCATCCGACAGG
This sequence comes from Mycobacterium sp. IS-836, assembly GCF_001954275.1. Classification (GTDB taxonomy): domain Bacteria; phylum Actinomycetota; class Actinomycetes; order Mycobacteriales; family Mycobacteriaceae; genus Mycobacterium. The sequence goes on from NZ_MBEU01000083.1 coordinate 32,397, forward strand.
TTCAGCTCGTTCTGGATCTTCGGAAGGGCGGCGATCGTGATGGTGCCGTTCATCATCGACATCAGCTGCATGCCGCCCAGGGTCACGATTGCGGCAATAAACCGGCGCGACGGCATGCTGGTCGGCTCTTCGCTGCTGGTGTGGCCCAGCGCAGTCGATTCGATGGGCATGGGGTCGCTCATTCCGCCCGTTCTGTCGTCTAGTGGGGTATGCGGCCCTGCATCGTTAGAGCCGTCATAGCGGGACGCTACCGCATCTAAAGAATTGTTAACGGCAGAACGACGAGATAAACATCCTTCTCATCGGACGAGCCCAGTCTTAAACGCCTGCTTAAGCGTTCGCATCGGCGGGCGCCCTCCGCTCACAGGCGGCTCGACCGTGGTCAGCCCGGTGGGCTCGCACCCGCTTCTGAGCTAGCCTGTCCGCCCCTCCGGAGGCTGGCCCGGTCACGCCGAAATGGCGCCGCCGACCCACGGCACGCCGTTTCGGGGCCCGAACGGGCCGGCAATCTCACCGATTGGTCGCGCCGTTCGGCGAAATGCTCTGTCGCGCAACGTATCACGGGCAGCTTCGGGATAAAATAAGGGGAGGCGGTGCCGCCCGTGGTTCCAGATGTCCCGCGGCCGCCACCCCGGTCATGACCGCCTCTCTGATGCGATCCGGCCGGCTTAGCCGTCTGATCTCGTTCCGACTCGCACCCGATCATGCTTGCCCGCCGATATCGCAACGGGGACAACGAATCTGGCCCTGGGAACGGCGAAGCGCGGGGGAGCGGCGCTGAGTCCGGGCCGCCATGGACTGACGCGACATTCCGTGATTCGCGAAAAATGGCCGCGCCCGCCGCTTTCGTCTAACCTGGCGCCATGATCAAGAGCCGACGCGCTGCCGCGAAGCGTACCGCCGGATCTTGTTCCGTTGGTGCGGTGACGGCGGAGTCACGCGCGTGAGTCCCGCCGCAGAGGCCGGGGCTCCGGGCCGCCCGGTCGTTCTGTTCGTGTTGGGCATGAACCGCTCTGGGACGGCGGCGCTTACGGGACTTCTCTCGTTCTGCGGTGCTACGCTCCCGGCCGGGCTGGTGGGGGCCATGGCGGACAATCCGCTCGGCTATTTCGAGCCGCGCAAAGCCAACTATCTCAACGAAGCGATCCTGTACCGGCACCACAGCACTATCTTCGACCCGACACTACGCCTGCATGAGGAAGGTGTGTTGGGCGACAAGGCGAGGGCCGCCTGCGTCGCCGATATCCGGGCGTATCTCAACACGTTGCCGGCCGCGCCGCTCGTGGTCATCAAGGACCCGAGGATTACGCTCCTGGCCGACGTGTGGTTCGACGCGGCGCGTCTGGCCGGATTCGACGTCATGACCGTGATCACGGTGCGCCGTCCGCAGGAGGTCATCGCGTCGGTGGCTGCGCAGATTTCGGCCTCACCGGATCTGTCGAGCGCCTTGTGGCTGAAATTCAACCTACTGGCGGAGAGGAACACGCGCGGCTTACCGCGCGTGTTCGTCGAGTACGCCAATGTTCTCGATGACTGGCGCCGGGAAATAAAAAGGATTTCCGCGGCGCTCGAGGTCGATCTCGACACCCGGGACGAGGACGCGATCGATGAGTTTCTCAAGCCGGATTTGCACCGCCAACGACACTGCGACCCGGTGGCAGAGCCCTTTGGCACAGACTGGGTTTCCGCGGTCTACGAAACGCTCGGCGCCGCCGCGCGGGACGAACCCTGGGATCATGCTGCGCTGGACCGCGTTTTCGAGGCGTATCGCGCGAGCGAAAGCGGTTTCCGTACGGTGTTCAAGGATTTCCAGCGGCTGCAGAAGCTCAACCGGCGCATCCGGCCATCCGTGTTCAAACTGATCATGGAGGTCAACGCGCTGGCTCACCGACGCCGCGGGACTTGGGCCTAGACCCGGCATTCAGCGAACGCCGTTACGGCCGAAGCCAATCGGCGAACGCCCAGCCGAGAATCGAAGAACTAGGGATAATGGCCGTTGCGCGTGTGGTTGGCCCCTCGCGCGACGATGGAAAGGCTAAGGTCCGCGATGAAGTTTGTGGTGGCAGCCTACGGAGTACGCGGTGATGTCGAGCCCTCCGTCGCCGTCGGTCGCGAGCTGCTGCGCAGAGGGCACGAGGTGCGCACGGCCGTCCCGCCCGATCTCGTCGGCTTCGCCGAGTCGGCCGGGCTTGCGCCGGTCGCCTACGGGCCGGATGCGCGCAAGTGGCAGGACCTCCACCGCGACTTCACGACACACTTGTTCCACAACTTCTGGCGAATCCGGGATGCGATCAGGCTGGCACGCGAAGATTGGCAGCGGTTTGCCCAGGCCTGGCGGGAGATGAGCGCGACGCTGGTATCCCTGGCAGACGGGGCCGACCTGCTGTTCACCAGCTTGCTTGGCCAGCAACCCGCGGCGAATGTTGCGGAGTACTACGGCATTCCGTTGGCCACACTGCACACCCTTCCGACGCGAGTCAACGGCCAGCTCGTTCCGATTCTGCCGGCGCCGTTGGGCCGCGCCGTCATGGCGGTGAACGAGTGGCTGGAGCGGCCCATGACCAAGAGGCTCGAGGATGCGCAGCGCCGTGAACTCGGTTTACCTAAGGTCACCGGGCCCGCGCCGCGACGGATCGCGGAACGCGGATCGCTGGAGATCCAGGCTTACGACGAGGCGTGCTTTCCCGGGCTGGGGGCCGAATGGGGGAAATGGGATGGCCTGCGGCCCTTCGTCGGTGCGCTGACGATGGAGTTGCCGACGGCCGCCGACGAGGACATCGTGTCGTGGATCGCCGCGGGAACACCGCCGATTTTCTTCGGGTTCGGTAGCACGCTCGTCCAATCTCCGGCGGACACGCTGGCGATGATCGACGCCGCCTGTGCAGAGTTGGGCGAGCGGGCGCTGGTTGGCGCCGGGTCGACTGACTTCGGCGACGTCCACAATTTCGAGAACGTCAACGTGGTGGGCCCGATGAACTATGCGGCGTCCTTTCCCGCCTGCCGTGCGGTCGTGCACCACGGGGGCGCTGGCACCACAGCCATAGGCCTGCGTGCCGGAGTCCCCACGTTGATCCTTTCGACGTGGCCGGACCAGACGCTCTGGGGAGCGGTGGTCAAACGATTGAAAGTGGGCACGGCCCGGCCCTTTGCGCGTACTACGCGCGAATCGCTGGTGGCGGACCTGCGCACCATTCTTGCCCCGCAATATGTCGCGCGGGCCCGTGAGATCGCCACCGGGATGAGCAAACCCGCCGACAGTATTGCCACCGCTGCTGATCTTCTGGAGGATTTCGCCCGCACGCGGCGGGTTTGCTGATCGACGAAGGCAGGGCGTCCGAACCGGTCGTGAAAGTGCCTGTCCTGCAAGGGACATGTCAGTTACCCGCGAGCGTGCGGTCGGCCAGCGCACCGATCACCGGTGCTAACGCCCGGGCGTATTCGACTGTAAGGTGATTCCGGTCGAAGTACACCAGGGCGTTGCCGATGATGTCCGGGCAGCGGTTGGCTGTGCAGAACAGGTTGGTGAGGTCGGCGTAGTAACCGCCGCCGGCCTTAGTTGCGGTGGACTCCGCGACAATGCCGGATTGGTTCACCGCCATCGATGTTGGCGGTGAGCAGGCGGTTGCGTCGTCGAGGTGCCCGGATAGGCAGATGGGCACCACTGATTGGGGATCCGGGATCGGCCCGAGCACCAGCACCCGCGCGCCGGCGTTGCGCAGTTGCTGCACGAGTCGGGTCAGGCTGTCGATCCATGCCCGGTCGTATGAGGTGAAACCCGGCACCCAACCGAAGTCCGCACCGGTGCCGGCGCCGTAACCCCGCCACATGCTCACCACGACCAGCTGCGGGTGTTCGGCGCGTAACCGAGAGATGATCTGACTGCGCCACCGCTCGCAATCGGTGGATAGCAGGCGACGGAGGGGGTTAGGGTTGGTGGGCAAGTTCATCACTGGGCAGCCGCCTTTGCCCATGGTTTCTAGACGCCAGTGGCGCTGCGTGGCGACCTGCTGGAACGCCGGAGCCCACATCGCGGCGTGCGAGTCACCGACCAGGGCCACCGTCGTCGTGGCGGCGGTATCGCCCGTTGCGCACTTAGGCTGTCCGACTTGAAGAAAATTGCGCAGGCATCCATTGACAAACATGACCTTGAGTTCGCCCGACGCGTTGGCAAGCGACGGGTCGAGGTTCGACGGTACGGCTTTGAGGTCGGAGGATGCGGCGACCTTGGCCCGCACTTGGGCAACGGCGTGCAGCAAGGCTGCGTCGTAGCCGTCGATGTTGGAGCCGCTGGGGGGAGGGCTCGCGTTGATGGTCAGCGCCACGGCTGGCGCGCCGCGACCGACCGGCAGGGGCACCACAATCAACAACGCCACGCCGACACCAACGGCTACCGCAGTGGCTGCACCGCCGAGCGCCAGACTGGCCAGAGGAGAGCGGCGCACGGGACTGGCGAATCGCAACGGATTTTCGACGAGATGCAGGGTGAGCACGGCAAGCCCGCCGGAAACGAGGACCGTTGCCAGCCTGCCGGCCAGCCCAAGCGCGTGACCCAACAAGGGCGGGGCCAGCAGCAGCACTGGCCAGTGCCACAGATACCACGAGTACGACATGCGCCCGATCGCCCGCATCGGCCGCTGGGCCAGCACGCGGGCGGATCCCTGAGAGGGTGCGGCACAGCCGGCGCCGATCACCAGCGCGGTGCCCAGTATGGGGACTACCGCGGCAATGCCCGGATATGGCGTTCTTGTGCTAAATAGGTTGCAGGACAGCAGGATCAGGGCCAGCCCGGCCCATCCTATGATCGCGGCAGGTAGTGCCGGAAGCCGGCGCCACTGGCCGGCTGTGAGAGCCACCAGGCCGCCGGCGGCGAGCTGCCACGCCCGGGTTGGCAGTGAAAAGAACGCCACAGCAGACAGCCAGTATGTGACCCCCAGCGAGAGCGTGAACGACACGGCCCCAACCAACGCGAGGATCACCAGATACGGGCGGTGCGACGAGGTGGCGTGGGACGGGATGCGTCGACGCAGCCTTCGGATCACGCACGCCGTACCGAGGATTAATGGCGGCCACACCAGGTAAAACTGCTCCTCGACGCCCAACGACCAGTAATGCTGGAACGGCGACAGCGGCATCGTTGGGGCGAGGTAGTCGACGCCTTGCAGGATGAACCGATAGTTGCCGACATACAACGCGCTAGCGATGCCGTCACCCAGGACACTTCGGACCTGCAACGGGGGTAACAGCAGAGCCGAGGCGATCGCGGTGACGACGCCCACCGCAGCCGAGGCCGGCAGCAGTCGGCGCGCTCGCGCTCCGTAAAAGCGGCGCAGGCGGACCGTGCCCGCGGTGCTCGCCTCGCGCCAAAGGAGCCCGGTGATGAGGAAGCCCGAGATCACGAAGAACACGTCTACGCCGACGTAGCCGCCGCCGACACCGGGCACGTCAGCATGAAAGAGGACAACGGCTAACACCGCGACGGCACGCAAGCCCTCAATGTCGCGGCGAAATCCCGTTTGTGCGGGGCGCCGACATTGCACTCCTTCGCCAGGGCGAACGCTGTCGGCTTGGCGCAAGGCCACCACCTTTTCAGAGGACGCGTACTTCGAGTAGAGGCATTCTTACACCGCAGCATCAGCAAATGGGCTTCTTTGGCCACATCCCGCAACTGCACACGCGGCCTAGCCGGTCGCAGTCAAACTTCAGGCAAGACGTAGGTTGCTAACGGTTGCCGTCATTCTTGCGACGCTGCCGCGCGCATTCGTGTGATCGCTTGGCTTCAAAGGCAATTCGGGCTGCCGCATGTCAACTGCTCGCGAGCGCACGGTCGGCTAGCGCCCCGATTACCGGTGCCAATGCAAGGGAGTATTCGAGCGTCGTGTGATTCGAGTCAGCGTAGACCAGGGAGTTGGCTACGATGACCGGGCAGCGGTCAGTGGTGCAGAACAGCTCGGTGACGTCGGCGTATTGTCCGCCGCCGGCTTTGGTCGCGGCGGACTCAGCCGCGATGCCGGATTCGTTCACCGCCGTCGATCTCGCCGGCGAGCAGGCCGTCGCGTCATCGAGGTGTCCGGACAGGCAGATCGGCACCATTGACTGTGGGTCCGGTATCGGCCCGAGCACCAGCACCTTCGCACCGGTGCCGCGCAGCTGCTGCACTAGGCGGGTCAAGCTGTCGATCCACGCCGGGTCGTATGTCGCGAAACTTGGTATCCAACCGTAGCTGGGATGGTAGGCCCGCCACATGCTCACCACGACCAGCCGCGGGTGCTCGGCGCGTAATCGGGCCATTATCCGACCGCGCCATTGCTCGCAGTGGAAACTGCGCATGTTTCCCATGGGCAAATCCATCAATGGGCAGCCCGCCTTCATCAGGGCCTCCAGCCGCCAGCGCCGTTGGGCGGCGACCTGCTGGAGCGCCGAACTCCACATCGCAGCATGGGAGTCGCCGACCAGGGCAACCGTCGTCGTGGAGCCGGTATCTCCTGTCGCGCACTCGGGCTGTTCCGCCTGGAAAAAATTGCGCATGCAGGTGGTGAGGTCGATGGCGTGAATTGCGGCGTCCGCGTCGGCAAGTGGTGGGTCCAGGTTCGACGGTACGGCCTTCAGGTCGGCGGCTGCGGCGACCGCCGTCTGCACCTGCGCGAACGCGTGCTGGACCGCCGCGTCGTACGCGTCAATACTGCGGCCCGCGGGGACAGGCGCCGCAGTTACGATGAGCCTCGCGGCCGGGGTGCCGCGTCCGATTGGGGGAGGCATCAACACCAGCAGCGCTACGCCCACACAGACTGCAACCGCGGTGGCGGCGCTGCCAAGCGCAAGGCTGCCGAGGGGAGACCGGCGTACGGCAGCGGCGAAGCGCAACGGGTTTTCGATGAGATGCAGGGTGAGCACGGCCAGGCCGCCGGAGACCAGGACCGCTGCCAACCTGTCGGCCAGCCCGAGTTGGTGGCCCAGCAATGGCGGTGCGAGCAGCAGCACCGGCCAGTGCCACAGATACCACGAATACGACACCCGGCCGATCGCACGCATCGGCGACAAAGCCAGGACGCGGCCGCATCCCTGAGAAGGTGCAGCACAGCCGGCGCCGATCACCAGCGCCGCGCCCAGCACCGGCAATAGCGCGGCGGTACCCGGGAAGGGCGTGGTGGTATCGAATAGGGTGCAGGCCAGCAGGATCATGGCCAGCCCTACCCATCCCGCAATCGCGGCAGGTAGTGCTGGTAGTCGGCGCCATCGGCCGGCCGTGAGGGCGACCAGGCCGCCGGCAGCCAACTGCCAAGCCCGGGTCGGCAGCGAAAAGAACGCCACGGCGGGAACCAGGTAAGTGGCCGCGAGCGACAACGCAAACGACAAGGCGGCGACCAGCGCAAGGACCACCAGATACGGGCTTTTCGCCGAGGGGGCATCGGCTCTGCTGCGCCGACGCACACGCCGGATAAGCCACGCCGTACCGATCATCATGGCCGGCCACACCAGGTAGAACTGCTCCTCTACGCCCAAAGACCAGTAGTGCAGGAACGGCGACGGCAGCGTGGTGCTGAAGTAGTCGACGGCTTGGAGGACGAACCGGTAGTTGCCGACATACAACGCGCAGGCAATGCCATCACCAAAGACGGTCCGGGCCTGCAGTGGGGGTAGCAGGACAGCCGAGCTGAGCGCGGTAACGACGCCGACCGTGGCCGAAGCCGGCAGCAGTCGGCGGGCCCGCGCGCCGTAGAACCGCCGCAGCCGGACGCTGCCGGTGGTGCTCACCTCGCGCCACAGCAGCCCGGTGATGAGGAAGCCTGAGATCACGAAAAACACGTCCACGCCGACGTATCCACCACCGACGCCGGGCACGTCGGCGTGAAAGAGGACAACGGCGAACACCGCGATGGCGCGCAAGCCCTCGATGTCGGGGCGAAATCCCGTCTGCGCCGACCGGCGACGTTGCACCCCTTCTGCAGTGCCAAAGCTGTCGGCTTGGCGCAAGGTCACCACCTCGCAAGAGGACGCGTGCTTCGAATAAAGGGCATTCTTACATCTTGGCAGCAGCCAATGGATTGACTTCCCTACGTCCCGCCTTTGGGGAACGAGGCTCAACCGCCCGCAGCCAAACTCTTAGGCCGCAACCGTAGCCGTCATGTTTTGCGGCACGGCCCGATGCATGTGTGTGATCGCTTGGCCCCAAAGGCAATTCGGTCAGAGATATTGCAGCGCTCTCCTGCAGCGGTTCTGATGCTGCCCGCCGCTTGCCCAAATCTTCTGGTTTTCAGATTGATACGCTGGCGCCTGGCTATACTGCTGGGCGGCTGAGCCGGGCACGCACGGCCGCCGCTTTCTTCTGTAGAACGCCGCACTGGACGTGAAAGGCGAGGGTCCGCAATGAAGTTTGTGCTGGCGTGCCACGGGACACGTGGCGACGTCGAGCCCTGCGCCTCCGTCGGTCGTGAGCTGCTGCACCGCGGGCATGACGTGCGCATAGCGGTCCCACCCGACATGGTTGGCTTCGCCGAATCGGCGGGGCTCGCCGCGGTCGCCTACGGGCTGGATACCCAGGTCACGATCGACGCGCACCGCAACTTCTGGAGGGATCTCTTCGGCAACTTCTGGCGGACCCGGGATCTGATCGAGGTGTGGCGTGCATCGTGGGAGCCCAATTTCGCGAGCTGGGGGGAAATGAGCAAGACCCTGACGTCGCTCGCGGAGGGGGCCGATCTGATTTTCACCGGCATGATTTTCGAGGGCGTCGCCGCCGACGTCGCAGAATATCACAACATTCCGTTGGCCACGCTCGATCACGCCCCGCTGCGGCCCAACGGTCAGTACGTGCCTTACCTGCCTGCGCCGTTGGGCCGCGCCACGATGACGGTCACCGAGTGGATGGTCTGGCAGGTGTGGAAGAAGGCGGAGGATGCGCGGCGCCGTGAGCTGGGCCTGCCGAAGGCGAAGGGTCCGGCGTCCCGACGAATCACCGAACGCGGATGCCTGGAAATCCAGGCCTACGACGAGGTTTGTGTTCCCGGGCTGGCCGCGGAGTGGGCGAAGTGGAACGGCCAACGGCCTTTTATCGGCGCGCTGACGATGGAGTTGCCAACGGATGGCGACGAGGAGATCGCCTCATGGATCGCCGCCGGGACACCGCCGATCTACTTCGGGTTTGGCAGCATCCCGGTCGACTCTCCCGCCGACACGCTCGCCACGATCGCAGCGGTATGCGCGGAGCTGGGGGAGCGGGCGCTGGTTGGCTCCGGGTGGAGTAACTTCCGCGACCTTCCCGAATTCGAACACGTCAAGGTGGTGGGTGCGGTGAACCATGCGGCCGTGTTTCCCACTTGCCGCGCCGTCGTGCACCACGGGGGCCCGGGCACCATGGCCGCGGGCCTGCGCGCCGGAGTCCCCACGTTGATCTTGTGGTTGTTGGGCGAACAGCCACTCTGGGGAGCCGCGGTCAAACGGTTGAAGGTCGGGACCTCCCGGCGCTTTGCGAGGACGACGCGCGAGTCGCTCCTCGCGGACCTGCGCACCATCCTTGCCCCGGATTACGCCGTCCGGGCCCGCGAAATCGCCGCCCGGATGACCAAACCCGCCGACAGCGTTGCGGCCGCCGCTGATCTCCTGGAGAATTTTGCCCGCCAGAAGCGCGTCAGCTGATCGGCGCCGGCGGCGCTGCCCGATCGCCTCGGCATGAGTACCGCACGCATGCGCAGTAGCGACTCAACGTATGACGCCATCGTCGTCGGCTCGGGAGCCGCCGGCTCGTGGGCGGTCAAAGAGTTGACGGAAGGCGGTCTGAATGTGGTCCTGCTCGAGGCGGGCCGGGACCTGGACATCGCCCGAGACTTTCCGGCCCGCACCGATGTGGGCGTGATGGGCGTTGCCGGTCGCGTCAAGGCGGCGATTCGGGGACAGCACGTTCAGGCGCGATGCTCGTCGTTTTCCGATACCACGAAGCAGTTTTACGTCAGCGATCGAGAGAATCCGTACACGAATCCGCGGGGCGAGACGTTCCTATGGTTTAGGGGCCGGCAACTCGGGGGGCGTCTGCACACCTGGTGGAGACATGTCCCCCGGATGTCCGATTTCGAGCTCAAAGCCGCCAGCGTCCGTGGCGACGGCCTCGATTGGCCGCTGTCGTATGACGACTTGGCGCCGTATTACGACATCGTCGAGCGGACGCTCGGCGTCTACGGGGCACCGGCGGGCATTCCAAACTGCCCGGACGGACAGTTCATCGGTCCCGCGACAACGACGAAGCTCGAAGACGCGTTCCTGACGAATGTCGAGATGCGCCTCCCGAACATCCGCGTGACGCATGCGCGGAAGACCAAGTACGACAACAACAGGATTCCGCTTCCCATGCGGCTCGCACTGGCGACAGGCCGGCTCGAAGTTCGTACCGATGCCGTCGTCAGCCGATTGCTGATCGACGCACAGTCGGGGAGGGCGACCGGCGTTGAATACGTGGAGCGGTCGACGGGCACTGCGCGGGCGGTTCGGGGACACGTCGTCGTGCTGTGTGCCTCGGCGATCGAGAGCGTGCGGATCCTGCTGAACTCGGAATCCGCCAGGCACCCCGCCGGCGTGGGCGGATCGTCGGGCCATCTCGGACGTTATGTGTGCGACCACGTTTCCTACACGCAAGTCGGCACGGTCTCTGACGAAGACGTGGAGCTCGGGCTCAACGAGGATGGATTCGACTTCGCCGGCACGGGCCTCTACATTCCGAGCTTCCTCGACAAGGAATCGAAGAACTTTTCCGGCGGCTACGGGATTCAGCTGGCGATTGGCCGCGGTGCGCCGGTGTGGATCATGAGCGCGTTCGGCGAGATGCAGCCCCGCTACGAGAATCACGTTTCGCTCGACCCAACGGTCAAGGACGCATGGGGGATCCCGGTGGCCAGGATCGAATGCGCTCATTCCCAGGATGACCTCGAGATGGTTGCGCACATGAAGCGCAAGCTTCCAGAAATTGCCGCCGCCGGGGGCCTGCGGGTCGGCAAAAACATCGAGGTCGGTCGCTGGAACATCCCCGTGCGACGGCTTCGATCCCTCGTCCTTGCCGACTGCGGCGCGCTATGGCCCGGGGGCGCCATTCACGAGACGGGCGGCGCGCGCATGGGCGACAAACCGGACGACTCGGTGCTGAACTCGTACTGTCAGTGCTGGGATGCTGACAACGTGTTCGTGACTGACGGCGCGTGCTTTGTTTCACCCGGGTTCCAGAATCCCACGCTCACGATGATGGCTCTGACGGTTCGAGCGTGTCGGTTCATCGTTGGTGACTATCGAAAGCGCGTGAACTAGATGGACTACGCGAGGGTCGCTGGGATTGACAAGCCGGTCTCGCGCATTGTGTTCGGCACCGATCGACTACATGGCCGGCCTCTGCCCCTGGTGCGCAGTCGAACCCTTGAGCAGCAAGCCTTCTCGCTTATGGATCGGTCATTCGAGCTCGGATGCAACACATTTGACACGGCGCGCATCTACTGGGACAGCGAACGGACGCTGGGCGCCTGGATCCGGGAACGTCGCAACCGTGACGAGGTCGTCGTGATCAGCAAGGGATGCCATCACCACCTCTTATCACGTCGACCGCGGCTCTCGGCCTCCGACGTGTCGCACGACCTGCACGCATCGCTCAAGGCGCTCGGGACGGATTTCGTTGACCTGTATCTGCTGCACTTCGACCACTCAAGTGCGCGGATCGAACCGCTCATCGAACGGCTCAACCGCCACATCGACGAAGGCAAGATCCGCGCGATCGGGGCGTCGAACTGGTCGCACGAGCGGATCGCCACCGCCAACGCGTTCGCCGACAGCGCGGGGCTCAAACCGTTCAGCGCGTCGAGCGCTCAATTCAGCCTCGCCGAGTGGACGCGACCTCCGTGGCCTGGCGGCATCACTCTCGGCGGCGACGGCGCGCGTGGCGCACGCGAGTGGTATGCGGCGCACGGGCTGGCGGTGTTCGCGTACTCGAGCCTTGCCCGCGGATTTTTTTCCGACCACTACGATCCGAAGGATCCGGGTGCCAACCGACGGAGCCGGTGGTGTGCAACCTACTTCGGGACCGACAGAAACATCGAAAGGCTCGAGCGCGCAAGGACGTTCGCGCGTGAGCACGATGCCACCGTCGCGCAGGTGGCGCTCGCGTACGTGCTGCGCCACCCGCTTCAGCCATTCGCCGTGGTGGGCTGCTCGACGTTCGAGAAGTTCGCCGAGAACGTGGGCGCGTTGTCCTTGAAGCTGAATGAAGCGACGCTCCATTGGCTCGATACGGGTCAAACCGCCCGATGACGGTCCCGATCTCCGTGGACACCGTAGCAGCGCGTCAACGTCGCAGGCGCCCACGCGGCGCAGCACTCCCACCGGGCGAAGCGGCGGAAAATTCTGTTTTGCGCACAACAGCTTTGGGATGAAGGCACGATGTGGCAGAAGACGAACAACGGCGACCGGTGCGTGGTGAGGGAAATATTTCGTCGGGGCAGCTCGCCGGGGCGGGGGACGTGCTGCGTGCGCCACTTGGATCTCCGCGGACAGGTGGCGTAGGTGCGCCCATCGCAGCACCGCCACAGCGTAACGGTGAAGGCCACGTGCGAGATGCCGGTGCGCGACCCCTCTGAGCTGGATTTGACGACCGAACAGCGGCGTGACCCAAAAGGTTGGAGTACCTCACTAAAGCTCGGCCGTGCAAGGAACTGCGCTCGGAGCGATCATCTACTTGACCCGGGTTCCCGTGGTCGAGGATTGCTTCACTCACGAGCCTTACCTTTTACGGATAACTCTGGACAAATCATGACACCGGGATCCGCCGGCGCAGCCATAGTTTAGCTATTCCGGAGCCACGATCCCTGAGCATCGCCAAAAGACATCTATCGAGGTGTCTTTTCCGCGGAGCGGCTCGGGCTGGGTTACCAAAGTCAAATCGGCCAAGACAAGTTCTTGACTCGATGGTTCTTCAAGGACCGAGGACGCGGATTTTTTCGTTGACGTCGGAGGCATTCGATGGAGTTCGCGACCACGGCCTACTCTTTTTGACGAAATCTTTGTGAACAAACGGGTCCCCTATTCCTGGGACACGTAGCCCGATCACGAATACTGCGCACCAATCCTTCGCGCGACCTCCCGGGCGACCGAGACGGCGTGGATGATTTTCCCACCGAGGATCGAATAGCAGCCGAATCCATGTTCGGTGATATCGGAAGTGCGCATGTCATCATGCTCTCTATACGCATTCACTCCGCGCAACACATAATGGATACTATCTACCTCGGCCTCGCGCACGATGGGAAGCCACTTTGCACTTTCACGGATGACTTTTTCGGTCACCGGTGATCCAATCTCTCGGAATATATCGGACGGCACCAGGCCATCCTTCGGCACGAAGCGCTTCCGGACGGAGTGTTTAATGTGGACCAGCGTGAATAATCCGTCGTCCTTGGTCGGCACCATGTTGGTGAAGGGGCCATCCATCACCGCAAAAGAGATTTTTGGAATGCCGAGCCGCACCCAGGCGACTTCGACCAGATCGATACGGATCGGCTTGATCGGAAATCCGAGCCATTTGAGGAAGTGGTTGTGGCGAGCATAGGTCGCGTTCACGACATGATCGAACACTTCCTCTGTGGTATTGCCCTCCGCGTCTCTAACGACGAGCAAAATTTTTCCGTCTTGGACGATGCGCGCGCCGATGACCTCGCTGTTGAACCGCAATTCGGCTTCCGACGCTTCAAGCAGATCCGCGGTAGTCCTCTTCAACTGCTTGAAATCGTAGATCGGTTCAAAGGTTTTGAGGCTTGCGCCGACTTTCATCCGGTCGAGAAATCTTTCGTCGGGATAGCCCTCGTGGTACGCGAGGTCGTTGTCGCGGCAGAACTCGAGATATGCCGCGCTACTGACCTTCGAACCGCGTTTTGCCACGCTGTAGTACGTCGGAAAATTTCTGATGACCGCGGCTTCGTATCGCTCTTCGAATGGGCCGATCGTCGCCGCAATGTCGTCAATGGTTTCCTGGCTGCGGGGGTAGTGATAACCCCAATGATGCCGGTACTGGTTGTACTTCGAGGCCTCGGTGCATATGTCGTCATTTTTTTCGAACAGCACCACATCAAACCCGGGCGACAACTCGATCGCGCAGTTCGTCCCGAAGATTCCGGCGCCGATCACGGCGACCGTCGGTCTTCCCTTTGCCGCCTTGCTTCCGCGGCCCTCGAGCGCGATCTTGACTACGCGCTCGCCGAGCTTCGCGTCCGGGTAGTCGATCGTTTCCCCCGCGATAACACGGACAAATTGCGTCAATTCACGCTCGAGCGGCGTAACGGGGTCCGAACAATCGATCGCGTTCGCGATTTGGCCCTTTTTGTATGTCACGATCTGCCCGGTGAGCAGGTCCGCGGCGACGACAAGATCATCGGCGAGGAGCTTTATCGTCCGTAGCTTCTTCTCGCCTGCCCACCCAAACCGATACACGGCATGCAAATTATCCGCATATTGCGCGCCGACGAGCTGGCAGCGCTCGGTGAGCTTGGTGGTGCGCTTTCGAATTAGGCGTCTGTCGTCGAACAAAAAGTCGACGATGTCGAACGGGTGCAATAATTCTAGTTCGATGTCGCGACCCAAATCGGTGATTTGCGGTTGTATGAACGATATCTCCACGCCGAGCGGATCGACACGACGGATCATTTCTTTCAGCCGCATTACGGTGGCGTCGAAACGCATGGTGTGCCCCACCATGAGTGCCCTCGGCTGGGTTCGCGCGAATCGCGCCGTTTCTTCTGCTTCATCACGACTTACCCCGAGTGGTTTTTCGATTAACACATGCGCGTGGGGCAATATCCGCCGAACCAGGTCGGCATGGGTGGCCATCGGAGTAGCGACAACAACGCCATCAACCGAGGCGAGCAATTCATCGTTCAGTCCCTCGAATACCGGAAATTCGGTCGACGCATGCAACAATTCGGCGCTTTCCTTCGTACGAACCACGACCCCTGCAAGCCGAAGCACGTTCCGCTGGTGCAGTACTTCAAGCGTGGCCAAGTGCTTCTTACCGAATCTTCCTGCGCCCACAAGAAGTATGCGGGGACCGATCTCGGGATCGACGATGCTCGCCGCGGTTGACCGCAGCACGCCGTCGCTAGCGGACAGCTGCTGGGTGTCGACGTTGGCCCCCGTTTTAACCACGGGTCCCAGGCTATCGTGGCGATCGCCGCCGCACGGTCGAACCGATCAGTTCGGTAGCGCCCAATCCCGCAGCCACCGTTGTGACTGCGCCTGCGGGGCATCGCGGCTCCCCGCCCGGGACGGCAATGAACCGCACAAACGGGGCGCAGAACACGGGTCGTCCAGCAGCGCGTCGACGTCGCCGGCGCCGCCTCCATTTGTGCCCGCGTTCGCTAGACCGCGACCGGGATGGTGGCGGCCAGACCGACCTCCGCCTGTCGCCGTCTGACTCATCGAAGATGACTTGGCGTCAAAGGCGCACCGACTCTTCATAGTTCATCGCTTCGCGGCGCAGTGCTTCGGACCAGCCGGTTTGGTCACCGCGACAACGGATCTCGAGCGGCAGACATCGAAGCCTTGGCATTCGCCCACCGAAGCGGAAACTTCGGCCCGTGCGTTTGACGTGTCGGGGCGTCGGCGCGCTTGACGACAACTCTATGATTTTCCGAATGAAGTTCGTGCTGGCATGCTATGGAACGCGTGGCGATGTCGAGCCTTACGTCGTGGTCGGCCGCGAGCTGCTGCATCGAGGGCACGACGTGCGCATGGCCGTCCCGCCCAACCTGGTTGGCTTCGTCGAGGCGGCTGGACTTTCGGCGGTCGCCTGCGGGCCGGATTCGCTGGCGTGGCAGGAGCTGCATGAGGAATTTATGACGCGTTTCTGGCGCGACTTCTGGAAAATCCGGGATTTGATCAGGCTGGGGAGCGAAGATCACCGACTATTTACCCGGTGCTGGAAGGAGATCGGTAGCGCGCTGACGTCGCTGGCGGACGGGGCAGACCTGCTCGTCACTTTCTGGTTTGGCGAGCAGGCGGCCGTCAATGTCGCCGATTACTACGGCATTCCGTTGGCCACGCTGCATACATTCCCCCTCCGCGCCCACGGCCACCTCGTTCCGATCCCGCTGGCGCGGTTGGGGCGTTCCGCAATGCGCGTGGATGAATGGGTGAGTTGGCGCCTCCTCACAAAGAAGCTGGGGGACGACCATCGCCGTGAGCTGGGCCTGCCTAAGGCCACAGGCCCGGCGTCGCGACAGATCGCCGAACGTCGCTCGCTGGAAATCCAGGCCTACCACGAATTGTGCTTTCCCGGGCTGACCGCCGAATGGGCGAAATGGCATGGCCAGCGGCCCTTCGTCGGCGCCCTGACGATGGAGTTGCCGACCGACGCCGATGAAGAGGTCGCATCATGGATTGCCGCGGGAAGACCGCCGATCTACTTCGGGTTTGGCAGCACGGCGGTTAAGTCTGCCGCCGACATACTGGGCATGATCAGCGCGGCCTGCGCGGAGCTGGACGAGCGGGCGTTGGTTTGCGCCGGCTGGAGCGACTTCAGCGGCGTCCGCGATTTCGAGCACGTCAAGGTGGTGGACGCGGTGAACCATTCGGCCATCTTCCCGGCTTGCCGCGCGGTCGTGCACCACGGCGGCGCCGGTACCCTGGCCGCGGCCCTGCGCGCCGGCGTCCCCCAATTGATCCTGGCTACGTTACGGATGCATCAGCCCATATGGGGAAATGCGGTCAAACGAATGAAAGTGGGCATTGGCCGGTATCTTTCGAAGGCTACCCAGGACTCGCTGGTCGCGGACCTGCGCACCATCCTCGACCCGGAATACATGGCTCGGGCCCGCGAGATCGCCATCCGAACGAACAAACCTTCCGAGAGCGCGGCGGCCGCGGCGGATCTCCTGGAAAATGTCGCCCGCCTGCGGTGCGTTGGCTGATCGACGAAGGCCGACCGACCGGCGACGACAAGAAGTACGGTACGCAAATGGACAGAGTTCTCGATCTGATCGACCAAGCCGCCTTTGACCTTGGGCGCGCGACGGGGGTTGGCACCCGGCTGCAATGCATGTGGCTGTACGACGGGCCGGTCAAAATCGACGATCTGAGGCAGTTTCATGAACATCTGCAGCGGGGGCGGTTATCTCGTTGCATAGAACGGTCGCCCTTGCCATTCGGCCGCCACCGTTGGATATCGGCAGTCTGCTCCTCCGACATCGAGATCGTCGCGTCGGCCCGGCCGCGTGAAGAATTCGACGCGTGGCTCAGCGAGCAGGCCAACACCCCGTTGGATTGCGAGCATGGACCGGGATGGCACCTTGCCGTCGTCCCGTTCACCGACGGCGGCGCCGGGATCAGCCTGGTCGTTTCCCATTGCCTCGCCGACGGCGTGGGCATGTGCGAGGCGGCGGCGGACGCCGCACGTGGCCGCGACGACACGATCAGCTGGCCCGCCGCCGCATCGCGCCGGCGGTGGCAGGCCGTATGCGAGGACGCCCGCCAAACCCTGCGCGACATTCCCGCTATCGGCCGCGGCATCGCGACCGCGGTACGGATGGCCCGCCGAAACCGCAGAGATAGCGCCGCAAGCGCCACCCCGGCGCCTGCGCTGCCCGCGGGCGCCGATGAACCCATCACCTTTTCAACGGCAACGGTTTTCGTCGATGGCGACGCGTGGAAGGCCCGCGCGCAGTCACTCGGGGGGACCAGCAACACATTGCTTGTGGGGTTGGCCGCACGACTCGCCCAGCGATTGGGACGCGTCACCGAGGGTGGCTCCCTCGTCTTGGGGATGCCAGTCAACGAACGCACCACCAACGACACTCGCGCCAACGCGAATTTCGCTGTCCCGGTCCCGGTCAACCCCGCACCCGCGACCAAGGACCTCGGCGGAATCCGAGCCGCGATCAAGGATGCGCTGACTCGCCAGGAGGAGGGAACCGCTGAGCACCGGTCATTGTTGACTCTTGTTCCCCTGATTCCCCCGCGACTAATCAAGCGATTGGGCGGCGTGCCCAACGGCGTTCTCTCATCCAACCTCGGGGTGGTCAATCCCGACGCCGGCCGGCCGGCTGGTACGGATGCCGACTACTTCGCCATGAAAGTTCTCTACCCGGGCATGACCAAGGCGATGGTGCACACGTTTGGCGGGCTGCTGTGGTTGGTCTCAGGAGCTACACCGAGACATGTCTTCGTCTCGGTCACTGCTTACCAGCCGGGCCGCCCCAACTCGAATGACAGTTTGCGACAAGAGCTTTCGGATGCCCTAGACGAGTTCTCGCTCACGGGCACGCTTCTCTGATCCCGTCAGGCGGCGAAATGTACGTCGGTCACGTGCGCGGCCACCCGCAGGGCGTTGGCCGCGACGGTCAAGCTGGGATTGATGCCGGCGCTGGACGGGAAGAACGAGGCGTCCACCACGTAGAGGTTGTCCAGTTCGTGCGCCCGGTTTTGCGGGTCCAGCACACTGGTTTTGGGATCGGCACCGAAGCGGCACGTGCCGCAGACGTGGGCCAGCACCACATTGTCCTTGGCGGTCCGCAGGGTAATTTTGCGAAACGGCTCAAACACCTGTTTCAACTGCCGCATGAACATGGCGCGGCGCTCGATCTCGTTGGGGTGCAAGCGATATTGAAGTCGCAGCCGCTGGCGGCCGTCCGAGCCCGGCTGATCGGACGGCAGGATGCGATTGTCCAGATACGGCAGATCTTCCATCACGGCGTCCAGCAGCAGTCCGCCGCTCAAGAACCGCTCGTAGATTGGGCGCGCCGCCGGGCTGATGAAGCGCATTGCCTTGTGCTGCCAGCCGGGGTGGTTGGTCAGCGCCTCCATGGGCGGCATCGCGCCACCTGACTGCACGGTCCCGTATTTCTGGCCCTCCCAGAAATAGAAATCGTTCAGCCCGATCTGCTTGTCTTGGTCTGAGGCCTTGCAGTCGGGTTGTGGCCAGACCTCGATGTGGTCGACGAGATGCCGCATCAGGTTGCGCCCCACAAAGTCTGAGCCGTTGGCCAATCCGCGCGGCCAATCACCCGACCGGGAATTGAACAAGAGCACCGGGGTGACCAGCGCACCGGCGGCCAGCACCACCACCTTTGCCTTCAGGGTCAACCTGCCGGAGTGATGTTCGCAGATCACCTGGCGGACATGCGAGCTGTCCGCATCCACGCGCACGACACGACATTCGGCAAGCAGTTCGGCGCCGTATTCGGCAACCGCGGGCAGCAAGCAATTGCGGGCGGCGTCGTTTTTGCACGAGTGGTCGCAAAGATAGCCCTGACAGGTCGCGCAACCCTGGGTGTAATCACAGGCCATCGGAAGGTGATATGGATGCAATCCGCGTCCCAGCAAGTAGTCGACCAGCGGCTGGTTGTTTGCCGAAAACGGCGGTGGCGCAGGGAGATCGGCGTCCGCCGCCTCGGGCCGCAGGGGATCATGCTGGCCGCGCACCCCCAACAGCTGCTCGGCCGTGGCGTACCAGGGCCGCAGCTCGTCGTAGGTGATCGGCCACGCCTCCGGCACCGTGGAGTCGCCGGGGTTGCGAAAGTCCTGCCGGGGAATGAAATCGCGAGCAAAGAACCGTTCGCATACCATGCTGTAGATGGCCGACGAGCCGCCGGTCCCGCTGCCGACCCCGGCCAAGTAACGTCGCGCGTGCCGCCCGCTGATGTCTTCGATCTCGTCGGTGGAGCGCCCGGCCCGGGACAAGGCGTCGTGGTAGGTCGCTGCCGCGCGGGCGGCGACTGGCTCGGCGATTTCCGGTATCGCAGAGCGAATCGTCCCCGGGGCCCCGGGCAATGTCGAGCGCCCCTTCTCGACGAACAGCACCCTGCGGCCTGACCGGGCCAGCGAGTAGCCCAGCATCCCGCCGCCCATGCCGGTGCCCACGACAATCACGTCCCACGTAACGCGTTCCGCCTCGCGCGCGTCCACCTCGCCGTCAGCCAAAACGAACCCCTCAGCAGATGATGGCCCAAAGCTGTACCCCTGTTGGGCGAACATGAACGTACCATCGGCTGCCACACGAAGGTCGTCGTTCCCTGCGTCGACCCCGGCGGAACTTCGGTGTCCGATACCGCCTTGGATCCGTTGCTAGTGTTGCTGGCGGGACCGGTGCAACCGCGCCTACAAGAAGGGGCGCCGGTCGCAGGACGTGGCGTAGGCGAAGCTCAACGCTCCGACATCGGCAGGCAGCGGTCTTGTATTCATCTCGGGACGCCTTTGCCAAGCAGGCCGACCCGTCCGGCCGACCCATCGAGGTCGTAAAAGAGTTGTCGTGGCACCGGGTCCAACGGTGCGTTCAGCATGAGGAACGCGTAGTCGCGGTCACGCGGATCGCTGATTTCGCAGGTATTGCGCAGCGGCTGCTGTCCGAACCAACCGCGAACGACCAACCAACTGAAGCCAATTGGCGAACGCCCGGCCGCCTGCAGAAAAACGAGCGATAATGACCGATGCTCCTGAGAGCGCCTAAGCAGACAACAACTGAAAGGCTTGGATTCTCGCGATGAAATTTGTGCTGGCATGCTATGGAACCCGCGGCGATGTCGAGCCCGGCGCCGCCGTCGGCCGTGAGCTGCTGCGTCGGGGGCATGACGTGTCCATCGCCGTCACACCTGACTTAGTTGGCTTCTGCGAATCGGCTGGGCTTACGGCGGTCGCTTACGGACCGGATATGCAGCCCGTTCTGCAAGCGCAGCACAACTTGTCGGCGTGCTTATTCCGCAAGTTCTGGAAGATCCGGGATCTGACCATGCTGTGGCGGGAATACTGGCAGCTGATCACCGAGCGCTGCGGGGAGATGAGCACGAGCCTGGTGTCGCTGGCGGATGGGGCTGACCTGCTGTTCACCGGACCGGTTTTCGAGGAGCTGGCTGCCAATGTTGCGGAGTATCACGGCATTCCGTTTGCAACATATCATTACGCGCCGGCGCGGGCCTACGAGCAACTTGTACCCATCCTGCCGTCGCCGCTGGTGCGCTCCGCAGCGGCGGCCTTCGAGTGGGTGGCTTGGCGCGTGGCCAGGAATGTCGAGGACGCGCAGCGGCGTGAACTTGGCCTGCCGAAGGCGACATGCCCCCCGCCGCGCCGCATCACCCAACGGAAATCACTGGAAATCCAGGCCTACGATGAGGCGTGCTGTCCCGGGCGCGTAGAGGAACGCGCCAAATTCGAAGGCCGACGGCCTGTTGTTGGTGCGTTGACGATGGAGTTGCCAACCGATGCCGATGACGAGATCGCGTCGTGGATTGCTGCGGGAACACCGCCGATTTACTTCGGGTTTGGCAGTATGCCGGTGGAAGCCGCTGCCGACGCGCTCGCAATGATCGGGGCGGCGTGCACGGAGTTAGGTGAGCGGGCGTTGGTTTGTGCCGGCGGGGGTGGCTTCAGTCATGTGTCCCATTTTGAGCATGTCAAGGTGGTAGGCGCGGTTAACCACGCGGCCGCGTTTCCCGCCTGCCGCGCGGTCGTGCACCACGGCGGCGCGGGCACCACCGCCGCAGGCTTGCGGGCCGGGGTTCCGACGTTGATCCTGTGGATGTTGGGCGATCAGCCGTACTGGGGAGCTCGGGTCAAACGGCTAAAAGTGGGTACCGCTCGGCGCTTTTCGAGCACAACCCGGGAATCGCTGGTCGCGGACCTGCGCACGATCCTGGCCCCGCAGTACGTCTCTCGGGCCCGCGAGATCGCCTCCCGGATGACCAAATCCGCGGACAGCGTTGCGGCAGCCGCCGATGCCCTAGAGAGTTTCGCCCGCGCCGGCCACACCGGCTGACCGGTGAAGGCGGCCCGTCGCGGTGATCAGCGCCCGGCAAATCCGACCGCTGGCTATCCGGCAGTCAAACCCACATCGGTGCGCCTCTCGTAAGGAGCCCCCAACGGCCGTGGCTTGGCTATCGCCTTAGGGACTCTCGTCGGCGGTCTGGCTGTCGGGACGCTTGGTCAAAGTACTGGATTTTCAGGTCGCCAGCGCGGGTAGTGAGTTATGCTCCTGGGCGGCTGAGCCGGATGATGGGGAGGCTCCCGTACTCGTTTCGCAGAACGGAACGGCAAGTGAAAGGTCACGATCTGCGATGAAATTGGCCGTATTCGTACAATGCGTCGACCCGGCGGCATCGCGAGGAGAGTTCTCTTAGTCATGGGTCGCGCACTTGTGGCGGGCGGCGCTGGCTTCATTGGCTCTGCGCTGTGCGAGCGCTTGCTGCTCGACGGCCATGACGTTGTCTGCCTGGACAACTACAGCACCGGTAGCCCGCGCAATATCGATCACCTGTCGCGGCTAGGTTCTTTCAGCTACATAAAGGCCGACGTCACTGATCCGTTCACGGTGGCCGGCCCGCTAGACGTCGTGTTGCACCTGGCCAGTCCCGCATCTCCGCACGATTATGCACGTCTACCGATCGAAACGCTCAAGGCCGGCTCGGCCGGCACCCTCAATTGCCTAGAAGTGGCGCACGAAAAGCGTGCTCGCTTCGTCTTGGCATCCACGTCCGAGGTATACGGCGATCCGCAAGTCCACCCGCAGCCGGAAGGCTATTGGGGCAATGTCAACCCCATTGGGCCACGCAGTATGTACGACGAGGGCAAGCGATTTGCCGAAGCCCTGACGACCAGTTACCGCGCTCGGCTTGGAGCGAATACGGGGATTGCTCGAATCTTCAATTGTTACGGCCCGCGAATGCGGCCAAGTGATGGCCGTGCGATACCCACCTTTATTTGGCAGGCGTTGCGCGGCGAAAGTTTGACCGTCACCGGCGACGGGAGCCAAACGAGATCTGTCTGCTACGTCGACGATCTGGTGGACGGCCTGGTATGCCTTATCAAGTCCGATACTCCGGGCCCGGTCAACCTCGGAAACCCTGAGGAAATTACCGTGCTGGAACTGGCGAAACGCATACGAGCAGCGGTCGGGTCGAGGTCAGACATCGAGTTCATAGCACGGCCGCCCGACGACCCGACGATGCGTTGTCCAGACATTTCGCGGGCGCGTGAGGTCCTCGGTTGGAAGCCGGTCACAGATCTCGACCACGGACTGAAACTAACAATCAGCTGGTTCCGTGACCTTATCAAGGGCGGCGCACAGCCTGGTGAGGCGGATCGATGAACGCGGCTCGCATTATGGCGGCGATCAAACGGACATTGTCACCGACCGAACTACGACACGCGAACGTATATTGATCCATCGAGAATGCATTGCCGAGGGGACTGATATGGCTGGGCGCATTGCCGTGGTGGGGGCCGGTTATGTCGGACTCACGACGGCGGCTTGCCTTGCGATGCTCGGACATCGGGTCATATGCGCTGATGTGGACGAAGCCAAGGTTGAGCGGCTGAGCCGCGGTCATGTGGACATCGTTGAGCCACGTCTCCCGGAAATCGTCCGGCAAGGCCTCACATCAGGGCGCCTGCGCTTCGTACGTGCCGGCGCTGTCGCGGATGCTGAAGTCATATTTTTGTGTTTGCCCACCCCAATGGGGGTAGACGGCCAGGCCAACATGACTTGCTTTGACAACGTTGCGCTCGAAGTTCGCGACACGCTTCCGAACGGCAGCGTTCTCGTTATTAAGTCGACAGTCCCGGTCGGCACGGCGGCACGAGTGGCTGCGCTGCTCAGACAGTCCGATATCGGCGTTGTCTCCAACCCGGAATTCCTGCGCGAAGGCTTTGCCGTCGATGATTTCCTCAAACCGGACCGCATTGTGATCGGTTCGGACCGAGCGGATACAGCTCAGCGGGTCGCCGCACTCTACGACTCGCTCGCCGCCCCCACACTATTTACGGATACGGCAAGTGCAGAATTGGTCAAGTACGCGGCCAACGGATTCCTTGCCGCAAAATTGTCATTCGTCAATGAGGTCGCCGAATTATGCGAACGGCTGGGCGCGGATATCGCCGCGGTCACCGAAGGCATGGGATACGACCCTCGGATCGGCGATTCGTATCTCCGGCCGGGGCCCGGCTGGGGTGGTTCGTGCCTGCCCAAAGACACCGCCGCGGCTCTATACATGTCTAAGCAGATAGGGCTGGAATTGCCGCTTCTGCAAGCCATCGTTCGCAGTAATGCAGAACAAAAATCACGAGTCGTCGATCGTGTCCGGGCGGCTGCGGGAGGGGCGTTGAATGGCAAGCGAATCGGGCTGCTTGGCCTGACTTTCAAGGCCGGCACAAACGACCTCCGCGACTCGCCAGCACTCGACGTGGCTGATCAGCTTGCTTCTGAGGGATGTGAATTGGCGGCATACGACCCAGCTGTGCCGGGGGACGTTCCTGGCGTCACCGATGGCATCACGGTCGTCCCGGATGCCTACCAGGCCGTGAAAGACGCGGATGTTGTGGTACTGCTCACCGAGTGGTCGACATTCCGGGCGCTCGATTGGGCGCGGGTGGCCGACCTGATGGCTGGACGAAACGTTATCGATACGAGAAACCTTCTCGACGCGAATTTGCTCATTGAGTCAGGATTACTTCACAGCGGCATCGGTATACGAACGCCGCTGCAGTAGAACCAGCGGCGACGATCAGCCGACACCAAACACGCAAGGCCGGTCAAAGCAACCAAAGGTGATGACGGGCCGATACTTTGGTGTCACCTATGCGCATGACAACTGAAAGCCCAGGACCGCGATGAAATTTGTGCTGGCCTGCTACGGAACTCGCGGGGACGTCGAGCCCTCCGTCGCCGCCGGCCGCGAGTTGCTCCGCAGGGGCCACGAGGTGCGCATGGCGGTCCCGCCCGAACTAGTCGGCTTCGCGGAATCGGCCGGACTTTCGGCGGTCGCCTATGGGCCGGAGACGCAGGCGATGCTGGACGCGCACCGCAACTTATGGACGCAGTTCTACCGCAATTTTTGGAGGATCGGCGAGCTGCGTCGGTTGTGGCGCGAGGTTTGGGGGCACCGCAGCGAATGCATGGGGGAGATGAGCAAGACGCTGACGGCGCTGGCCGACGGCGCCGACCTGCTCTTCACCGGACTGGTTTACG
The DNA here is from genome assembly GCF_001954275.1 of Mycobacterium sp. IS-836. Lineage (GTDB taxonomy): Bacteria > Actinomycetota > Actinomycetes > Mycobacteriales > Mycobacteriaceae > Mycobacterium. Next base: position 57,361 of record NZ_MBEU01000083.1, read on the forward strand.
AGGAAGTCGCCGCCAATGTCGCGGAGTACCATGGCATTCCGCTGGCCACACTGCATTACTTCCCGCTGCGGACCAATGGTCAGATCGCCTTTCCCACACGCTTGCCGCCACCGCTGGTCCGCCTTGCGATGACCGTGTACGAGTGGTTCGGATGGCGCATTTGGAAGAAGGCCGAGGACGCGCAGCGTCGTGAACTCGGCCTACCGAAGGCCAAAGGCCCCGCGACGCGACGGATCGCTGAACGCGGATCGCTGGAAATCCAGGCCTACGACGAAGTGTGCTTTCCGGGGCTGGCCGCCGAATGGGCGAAATGGGACGGCCTGCGGCCCTTCGTCGGCACGCTGACGATGGAGCTGGCGACCGATGCCGACGAGGAGGTCGCATCGTGGATCGCCGCGGGAACTCCGCCGATTTACTTCGGGTTCGGCAGCATGCCGGTGGAGTCCCCGGCCGACACGCTGGCCATGATCGCCGACGCGTGCGCGCAGCTGGGCGAGCGCGCGCTGGTTGGTGCCGGCTGGAGCGACTTCAGCGACGTCCCCCATTTCGACCACGTCAAGCTCGTGGGTGCGATGAATTTCGCGGCCATTTTTCCCGCCTGTCGTGCGCTCGTCCACCACGGCGGCTCGAGCACCACGCCGATTGGCCTGCGCGCCGGAGTCCCGCAGCTGATCCTGTATTGGGACCTCGTTCACGCGATCTATGGAGACCAGCTCAAACGACTGAAAGTGGGTACGGCGCGGCGCTTTTCGGGCACATCCCGGGAGTCGCTCGTCGCCGACCTGCGCACCATCCTCGCCCCGCAATATGCCGCGCGGGCCCGAGAGATCGCCACGAGGATGACCAGCCCCGCACAAAGCGCCGCGGCCACCGCGGATCTTGTGGAGAATTTCGCTCGCCGCAAGGGCGTTGGCTGATCGAAGCTTTTCGATTCCAGGTTTGTAGCGTGGGTCGTGGATTAGACTGCCGGACGGGTGAGCCGGGGACGTGAAGCCCCGGCTTTCATTTTGGGGAGTGCATACAGGAAGGCGACGAATCAGCGATGCCTGAAGGCGTGTTTGGACGCAGCGACGCCGAGGTCGACCTCCTGGTGCGCGGCATGCGATCCGGGATCGCCATCGTGGGCTTCGGCTACATCGGCACGGTGATCGGCGCCGTGCTGGCCGACCGCGGCTGGCCCGTGACCGGGATCGACGTGCGGCAGAGCGTCGTCGACGAGATCAACCTCGGCAAGACCACGGTGCCCGAGCCGGGGCTCAACGAGCTCGTCTCCAACAACGTACGAGTCGGCCGGCTTCGCGCCACGACCGATTTCGGCGCGCTCGCGGACAACGACTTCATCATCGTGACCGTCGGGACGCCGCTTGGTCCGGACTTCGAGCCCATCGTGGACGACATCAAGGCAGCGGCGCGGGCCGTGGCGGAGCACCTGCGTCCCGGCCACGTCGTCATCCTCAAGAGCACGGTTCCGCCCGACACCACCGAAAAGCTGTTCCAGCCGATCCTCGAAGAAGCCTCGGGCCTGCGCGCCGGCGTCGACTTCGGGTTGGCGTTTTGTCCCGAACGGCTCGCCGAGGGCCAGGCCATCCGCGAGCTGACGTCGATCCCGATCGTCGTCGGTGCCGTCGATGAGCGCAGCGCGCGCGCCTGCTCAACGCTGTGGCGGCACACCCTGGGAATGGACTCCATCGTCGTCGACGACCCGCGAACCGCCGAGATGGTCAAGCTCGCCGACAACGTTTGGATCGACCTCAACGTCGCGCTCGCGAACGAGCTGGCCAAGGTATGCGACCGGCTCGGCATGGACGTACTGCAGGTCATCGACGCGGCCAACTCCATGCCGAAGGTCAACCACAACGTCAACATCCTGATGCCGAGCATGGGCGTCGGTGGCTACTGCTTGACGAAGGACCCCTGGTTCGTCAGCCATCTGGGCCAATCCCTCGGGCTGGAGCTGGCGATACCGCGGACGTCGAGGACCGTCAACGACACGATGCCCGGCTACACCTACGGGCTGCTCACGCAACTGCTCGCCGACCAGGGCAAGGCGATCGAGACCAGCAAGATTGCCGTGCTGGGCATCGCCTTCAAGAACAACACTGGCGACTGCCGGCTCACGCCCACCAAATACGTCGTCGCCCTGCTCGAGGAGTCCGGCTGCCAGCTTTCGGTCCATGATCCGTGGGTGCCGGAAGAGGAGGCCCGCACGGTCACGAAGATCCCCCTGACCGCCGACATCGAATCTTCGGTCGAGAATGCCGACGCCTTGGTCGTCCTGGCGGGCCACCGACAGTTCCACCAGATCCCGCTGGCGCGGCTCGCGGAGCTGGCGGCGCCCAGCTGTGTGTTCCTCGATGGCCGGAACAGCTTCGACCCCGCGGCGGTGCGCGCTGCCGGGCTGATCTACAAGGGGATCGGCCGATAATGCCCAACGTCGTCGTGACGGGCGGCTACGGCTTCATCGGATCGCACCTGGTCTCCGCCCTGCTGGAGCGCGGGGATTCGGTCACGGTATTCGATTTCGCGAAGAACACCCGCGACAGCAGCATCGACTTCGACCGGCACCCCAACTTCCGCTTCGTCCAGGGCGACGTCACCGATATCGATGCGCTGGAAACCGCCCTGACGCCCGGCGTCGACACGGTCTTTCACCTGGCCGCGGTCGTCGGCGTCAAGAACTACGTCAAGGATCCGCTGCGGGTTCTCGACGTCAACGTGACCGGCACCCGCAACGTCCTCGAGCTGAGCCATCGGCACGGGACGCACGTGCTGTTCGCCAGCACATCCGAGGTGTTCGGGAAGAACCCGAACCCGCCCTTCGCCGAGGACGACGATCGCGTCCTCGGTTCGACAAAAACGGCGCGGTGGAGCTACAGCACCAGCAAGGCCATGGCCGAACATCTCGTTTTCGCGATGCACACGGCCCACGGATTGCCCGCGACCGTAGTTCGCTACTTCAACGTCTACGGCCCACGGCAGAACCCAATCTTCGTGATTTCTCAGAGCATTCACCGGATCCTCAACGGCCGCCCCCCTTTGCTGTACGACTCGGGCGACCAGACACGTTGCTTCACCTACGTCGACGACGCCATCGCCGGCACCTTGCTGGCGGCCGACAGCGACGCGGCAATCGGTGAGGCCTTCAACATCGGCAGCATGACCGAGACGACCATGCGCGACGTTGTCGGTCTGGCGATCAAGATCGCGAACGTCGACTCGGTGTCCGCGGCGGAAGCTGTTGATACCGCGGCGCGCTACGGGGATCGCTATGAGGACATCCCCCGCCGCATTCCGGACTCGACCAAGGCACAGCGGGAGCTCGGCTGGCGGCTCCAGGTCGACGTCGAGGAGGGGATCCGTCGCACCATCGAATGGGCGCGGGCCAACCCGTGGTATCTCGAAGAACCCGCAGGGGATCGGCCGCGATGAGGTTTGTGCTGGCGAGCTGGGGAAGTCGCGGCGACATCGAACCCAGCGCCGCCATCGGCCGTGAGTTGCTGCGCCGGGGGCACGAGGTGCGCCTGGCGGTTCCGCCCGACCTGGTTGGCTTCATCGAGTCGATTGGGCTTCCGGCGGTCGCCTACGGCCTGGACAGGCAGGCCTGGCTGGAGGCGCACCGCAAGTTCTGGACGCATTTCTTCGGCAACTTCTGGCGGATCGGGGAGCTGCGCCGGTTGTGGCGGGACGTGTGGGAGCCAAGGACCCAGGCCCTGGGGGAGATGAACGCGACGCTGACGTCGCTGGCCGAGGGTGCCGACCTGCTCTTCACCGGCCTGGTCTACGAGGAGCTCGCCGCCAATGTCGCGGAGCATCACGGCATTCCGTTGGCAACGCTGCACTACTTCCCGGTGCGGCCCAACGGTCAGCTGCTGTCCTTCCTGCCGGCGCCATTGGGGCGCTTGGCGATGCGGGTCTACGACTGGGTCGGCTGGCGCGCGGAGAAGAAGCTCGACGATGCGCAGCGGCGTGAACTGGGGCTGCCCGCGGCCACGGCGCCGTCGGCGCGGCGGATTGCCGAACGCGGCTCGCTGGAAATCCAGGCGTACGACGAAGTGTGCTTTCCGGGGCTGGCGGCCGAATGGGCGGAATGGGATGGGCTGCGGCCCTTCGTCGGCGCGGTGACGATGGAGGTGCCGACCGATGCCGACGAGGAGGTCGCTTCCTGGATTGCCGCCGGGACGCCGCCGATCTTCTTCGGGTTCGGCAGCATGCCGGTCGATTCTCCGGCCGACACGGTCGCCATGATCGCCGCGGCCTGCGCGGAATTGGGCGAGCGGGCGCTGGTAGTTGCCGGCTGGAGTGATTTCACCGACGTCCCGCGATTTGAGCATGTCAAGGTGGTGGGCGCCGTCAACGTCGCCGCGATCTTCCCGGCTTGCCGCGCGCTCGTGCACCATGGCGGCGCGGGTACCACGGCCATCGGGCTGCGCGCCGGGGTCCCCACGCTGATCCTCTCGACGGACCTCGATCAGACGCTTTGGGGGGTGCGGGTCAAGCGGTTGAAAGTGGGCACCGCCAGGCGCTTTTCGGGCACGACGCGGGAGTCGCTGGTCGCGGACCTGCGAACCATCCTCGAGCCCGCCTACGCCGCGCGGGCCCGCGAGATCGCGACGCAAATGAGCAAGCCCGCCGAGAGCGTGATCGCCACCGCCGATCTGCTCGAAGATTTCGCCCGCGCGCGGCGTGTCGGCTGATCGACGGAGGCGAAAACTCGGGCCGCGCGATGGCCCCTGAGCTGTGTCGCAAGTGACACCAGATCACCTCAGGGACTTTTCCGAAAGCGCGTACAGGCCATGTAGGCCTCCACTACCGTTTGTGAGGGGTTTCCTCATTTCGACTGGAGGGTTTGGAGTAGCGGTGAGCGTCAATCCGTTCGACGACGACGGTGGCAGCTTTCTCGTGTTGGTCAACGACGAGGAGCAGCACAGTCTGTGGCCGGCGTTCGCCGATGTTCCTGCTGGCTGGCGGGTGGTTTACGGCGAGGCCGAGCGCGCTGCATGTCTGGACTACATCGAGCAGAACTGGACCGACATCCGGCCGAGGAGTCTGCGCGAGAGGCTGGCAGCGGTTCAGGCCAACAAGTAAACGTGGGGCTTGGGGGATCTGATGAGACTTGAGGAGCGGGCACTTCCGCTGACACGGGGACAGTTGGATATCTGGCTGGCCGAGGAGGCCGGTGTTTTCGGCGCCAGGTGGCAATTGGGCGTATTCGTGCGAATCGCGGGCCCGATCGACCCTGATTTGTTCGAGTCGGCGATCCGACAGGCGGTCAGCGAGGCCGAACCGCTGCGGGCGTCGTTTTTCCAGCAGGACGGCCAGGTTTTCCAGAAGATCGTGGACGACCCACACGTGGAGCTGGCGCGCTATGACCTGACGGGCTCGCACGATCCCGAGCGTGACGCCTATCGGCTGGCGTCGTCGATTCAGCGCACGGTGATGCCGCTGAGCGGTCCGCTGTTCAAATTCGCGTTGATGCAGACTCGCATCGATGAGTTTTATTTCTTCGTCTGCTGCCACCACATCGTGACCGACGGCGTGGGCCTGGCACTCGTTCTGCATCGCGTCGCCACGGTCTACAGCGCTATTGCATCCGGCGCGTCCGTTCCGCCCGCGTTTTTCGGGTCGCTGACCGATCTGATCGACAACGAGCTCGAGTACGAAGCGTCCAGCGACTACGTCAACGATCAGGCCTATTGGAGCGCGAGCCTGCGGCCGGAAAACGAACCACGTTATCGGCTGGCCGCCGCCGCGAACGGGCGCGATTGGGATGCGTTTTCCGTTCCCGTTCAACTGGACCCGGCCGAGGTGGCCAAGATGGACGAGCTGGCGCGGGCGTTGGGGATGCGCCGATCGTCGGTGCTGACCGCGGCCTGCGCGCTGCTGGTGCGTGGCTGCGACATCGAGGGTTCGGAGGTCGTGTTCGACTTTCCGGTCAGCAGGCGGGTGGATTCCGAGGTCAAGTTGGTGCCCGGGATGGCGTCCGGCGTCGTCCCATTGGTGTTGACGGCGTCGCCGGGGTCGACGGTCGCCGAGTTTTGTGAGCATGTCGACACGCGGATCCGCGAAACGGTTCGGCACCAACGGTTCCCGGTGCACGCGATCGAGAACACCGCGCGTTATCGCGCCTCCGGGCAGGCATCGAGCCGGATCGCCGTCAATTTCATTCCGACGACGCACCTGACGGATCTCGCCGGTTCCGCCGTGACGGCGACGCTGACCCACGACGGTTTGGGGGATCAGTTCCGGCTGGTCTTTTTCCGGGACGAGGAAAAGCTTTATCTCAGCACCCCGGGCGCTGGCCAGTTGTTTGCGAACTGCGATGTGCACGACTTGGCACGGCGGCTGGAGCGGGTGTTTGCGGCGATGACCGCCGATCCCGGTCGGTGGCTGTCGTCGATGGATCTGCTCGGTGAGTCTGAGCGGGCCCGCATCGATGATTGGGGCAACCGGTCGGTGCTGACCGAGCCGACGGCGTCGGTGTCGATTCCAGGTTTGTTCACCGCGCAGGTCGGGCGCGCCGCCGACGCGGTGGCCGTGACCTATGAGGGCCGCGGCATGACGTATCGCGAACTCGATGAGGCGTCGAACCGGTTGGCGCACTTGCTGGCCGGCCAGGGGGTGGGCCCGGGCGAGCGGGTGGCGTTGCTGCTGTCGCGGTCGGCCGAGGCGATCGTGTCGATCTTGGCGGTGTTGAAGACCGGGGCGGCGTATGTGCCGATCGATCCGGCGGTGCCGGCGGCCCGCACCGAATTCATGGTCGACGACGCCATGCCGATCGCCGCGCTCACCACCGCAGGACTGGCCGACCGGCTGCAGCACTGCGACGTACCGATCATCTACGTTGACGACCCCCGGATCGCGACCCAGCCCAGCACGGGCTTGCCCGCCCCGGACGCCGAGGACGTCGCCTACCTGATCTACACCTCGGGCACCACCGGTGTCCCCAAAGGCGTTGCCATCACTCACCACAACGTGACGCAGCTGATGGCTTCGCTCGACGACAACCTGGGGCTGGTGGGCCAGGTCTGGTCGCAGTGGCATTCGTTGGCATTCGACGTCTCGGTCTGTGAGATCTGGGGTGCGCTGCTGCACGGTGGTCGGCTGGTGGTGGTGCCCGAGTCGGTGGCGCGCTCCCCGGAAGACTTCCACGCCTTGCTGGTTGCCGAACAGGTCAGCGTGTTGAGTCAGACCCCGTCGGCGTTTTACGCGCTGCAAACCGCCGACGCGCTGTCACCCGAGCTGGGCGATCAGCTGAAGCTCCAAACGGTGATATTCGCCGGCGAAGCGCTTGAACCACAACGTCTTCGGACCTGGCTGGACAACCACCAGGGCTTGCCGCGGCTGATCAACATGTACGGCACCACCGAGACCACGGTGCATGCCTCGTTCCGCGAGATCGTTCGCAGCGACATCGGCAGCACGGCCAGTCCCGTCGGGGGGCCGCTGGAGCACCTCGGCTTCTTCGTGCTGGACGGGTGGTTGCGGCCGGTGCCCGCCGGTGTGGTCGGTGAGCTGTATGTCGCCGGCCGTGGAACGGGGCACGGTTACCTGCGCCGGGCGGGTTTGACGGCGTCGCGGTTTGTGGCCTGCCCCTTCGGCGGGCCGGGCGCGCGGATGTATCGCACCGGGGACCTGGTCTGCTGGGGCGCCGACGGGCAGCTGCAGTATCTCGGGCGGGCCGACGAGCAGGTCAAGATCCGCGGGTTCCGCATCGAACTCGCCGAGGTCGAAGCGGCGCTGGCCGGCGTGGACGGGGTGCAGCAGGCGGTGGTCATCGCCCACGAGGATCACTCCGGGCACAAGCGCCTGGTGGGGTATGTGACCGGCAGCGCCGACCCGGCCGCCGCGCGTGCGACGCTGGCCGAGCGGCTCCCCGACTACATGGTGCCGGCGGCGGTGGTCGCGTTGCAGGCGCTGCCGCTGACGGTCAACGGCAAGCTCGACAAACGTGCCTTGCCGGCACCGGAGTATCACGACGCCGACGGTTATCGCGCCCCCGACAGCGCGGTCGAGGAGCTCCTGGCGGGCATCTACGCCCAGGTCCTCGGACTGGAGCGGGTCGGCGTCGACGACTCGTTCTTCGAGCTCGGCGGCGACAGCATCCTGTCGATGCAGGTGGTGGCCCGGGCCCGAGCGGCCGGTGTGGTGTGCCGGCCGCGCGACATCTTCGTCGAGCAGACCGTGGCCCGGCTGGCCCGGGTGGCCGATATGGCCAACGATGCGGGCGGCCCGGTCGATGAGGGTCTCGGACCGGTGGTATCCACCCCGATCATCCGCTGGCTGGAAAGCGTCGACGGTCCCGTCGACCAGTTCAACCAGACGGTGGTGGTGCATGCCCCCGCCGGCGTGATCGAGGCCGACGTCGTGGTCGTGGTGCAGGCCTTGCTGGATCGGCATGCCATGTTGCGCCTGCGCGTCGACGACGGCGCCCGGGGCTGGTCCTTGACGGTGCCCGAGGTTGGATCGGTGGATGCGCGTGAGTGCGTGCGCACCGTCGATGTGTTGTCCGAGGAGGCGCTGGCCCAGGCGCGGTCGCGGCTGGACCCCGCGGCCGGCGTGATGCTGAGCGCTGTGTGGGCAGCCTCCACCGGCCAGTTGGCGTTGATTTGTCACCATCTGGCCGTCGACGGGGTGTCCTGGCGAATCCTGTTGGAGGACATCAACATTGCGTGGGCCCAGCGTCACAGCGGGCAGCCAGTGGCGTTGCCGGCCGGCGGGACGTCGTTTGCCCGGTGGGCGAAGCTACTGGCCGGACAGGCGCACGCCGCCGACGTGATGGACCAGGCCGAGACGTGGCGCCAGTTGGCCGCGATGCATAGCGCGTTGCCGGCGGTGCAACCGGCGGTGGATACGTATGCGACTGCGGGAGTGCTGTCGGCGGAGCTGGATGTCGAGACGACCCGGATGCTGCTCGGCGAGGTACCGGCGGCCTTCCACGCCGGCGTGCAGGACATTTTGTTGATTGCGTTCGGGCTGGCGCTGGCGGAGTTCTTGGGCACCGGCAGCGCCCCGATCGGAGTCGATGTCGAGGGACACGGGCGTCACGAGGAGCTGGCCGCCGATGTGGACCTGTCGCGCACGGTCGGATGGTTTACCACCAAATACCCGGTCTCCCTGGCCGTCGGCGGGCTGTCCTGGGAGCAGGTGGGAGCCGGTGAAGCCGCGCTTGGTGCGGTGCTCAAGGACGCGAAAGAGCAGCTCCGGGCCGTCCCGGACGGTGTGACCTACGGGCTGCTGCGCTACCTCAACAACGATGTCGACCTGGCCGAGTCGGACCCGCCGGTCGGGTTCAACTACCTCGGTCGGTTGGGCGCCCCCGCGTCCCAGGCATCGGGCGATCTGTGGCAGCTCAGCCAGGAAGACTGGTCGCTGACCTCCGCAGCGGCCGCGGTGCCGACGCCGCTGATGCACACGCTGGACCTCAATGCCGGCACCGTGGACACCGCGGCCGGCCCGCGCCTGCACGCCAACTGGACCTGGGCACCGTCGGCGCTGAACCGCGCGCAGATCAGCCGGCTGAGCCGGTTGTGGTTCGAGGCCCTGGCCGGCATCTGCGCGCACGTGCGCGGCGGTGGGGGTGGGCTGACGCCGTCTGACATCGCACTTGCCGGTCTTAGCCAGCAGCAGATCGACGAGCTCCAGCGACAATATGCGGATTGCTGACGTCCTGCCGCTGACCCCGCTGCAACAGGGGCTGCTATTTCACGCCAGCACTGCGCTAGGTAGCGACGATCTGTATGCGGTGCAACTGGATATCACCGTTACCGGCCCGCTTGACCCGCATCGCCTGCGCGATGCGGTGCAGGCAATGGCCAACCGGCATCCCAACCTCGCCGCCCGATTCAGCGAACAGTTCGACCAGCCGGTGCAGATCATCCCGGCTGATCCCGAGGTGCCCTGGCGCTATGTGGAGCTCGACGGCGATGACGGCGATGACATCGAGCGGCTGTGTGCCGTCGAACGCGCCTCGGTCTGCGAACTCGGTACCGAACTGCCCTTTCGGGCCGCCTTAATCCGCACCGCGGCCGACCGGCACCGCTTTGTGCTGACCTTTCACCACATCGTGGTCGACGGCTGGTCACTGCCGATCGTGCTGCAAGAAATCTTCGCCAGCTATCACCGACAGCGGCTGCCCGCGGCCGCGCCCTATCGCCGGTTTGTCACCTGGCTGGCCGATCAAGACTTCGCGTCCGCCCACGCGGCGTGGCGGGAGGCGTTCGCCGGTTTCGATACGCCGACACTCGTGGGCGGCCCTAACCCGTTGCGGCTCGGGCGGCGAAGCGTCGCGTCGTTTCGGGTCGCCGAGGAGACCACCAAGGCCATCGGTGAGTTGGCGCGCTCCTGCCACACCACGGCCAACGTCGTGCTACAGGGCGCGTGGGCGCAGCTGCTGACCCTGCTGACGGGCCGGCACGACGTCGCGTTCGGTATCACCGTCTCGGGTCGGCCGCCCGACGTACTCGGGGCGGACTCGATGGTGGGGCTGCTGATCAACACGGTGCCGATGCGCGCTCGCATCACGGCAGCGACCACCACCGCGGACCTACTGGAGCAGCTGCGAACCACGCACGGCAATACGCTTGACCACCAGCATCTGGCGCTGCGCGAGATCCACCGCGCCACGGGTCACGACCAGCTGTTCGACACGTTGTTCGCGTTCGAGAATTACCCGCTCGATACCGATGGACTGCTGGGCGTCGACGGGTTGGCGGTAACCGAGTTCACCAACCACGAATACAACCACTACCCGCTCGCGGTGCAAGTGTCGCCCGGCAGCGAGTTGCGCTTACGCGTCGAATTCGACACCGACGTGTTCGACGCGTCCACCATCGACACACTGATCGAGCGGCTGCAGCGGATCCTTGCGACGATGACGACCGACCCGGCGCGGCGGTTGTCGTCGACGGATCTGCTCGACGAGCCGGAGCGGGCCCGCCTCGATGCGTGGGCCAACCGCGGGGTGTTGACCGGACCGGCGAAGTCCACGGAGTCGATCCCGGCGCTGTTTGCCGCGCAGGCGGCCCGCGCCCCGGAGGCGGTGGCGCTGACCTTCGATGGCCGCGGCATGACATACCGCGAACTGGACGAGGCGTCGAATCGGTTGGCGCGCTTGCTGATCGGCCAGGGCGCCGGTCCGGGTGAGCGGGTCGCGCTGCTGTCGTCGCGGTCGGCGGAGGCGATCGTGGCGATCCTGGCGGTGCTGAAAACCGGTGCGGCGTACGTGCCGATCGACCCGGCGGTGCCGGCGGCGCGGATGGAGTTCGTACTCGGTGATGCCGCGCCCGCCGTCGCCATCACCACCGGCGAGCTGGCCGAGCGGCTGGCCGGGTCCGGCCTACCGGTCGTCGATCTCGACGACCCGCGGATTCGCTCCCAACCCGCCACGGCGTTGCCGGCGCCGGACGCCGAGGACGTCGCCTACCTGATCTACACGTCGGGAACGACCGGCGTCCCCAAGGGGGTTGCCATATCCCACCGCAACGTGACCGAATTGCTGGACGCCACGCGCGATCGCCTCGAGATGGCGGAACGGGTTTGGTCGCAGTGGCATTCGTTGGCATTCGACGTCTCGGTGTGGGAGATGTGGGGTGCGCTGCTGCATGGCGGTCGGCTGGTGGTGGTGCCCGAGTCGGTGGCGCGCTCACCCGAAGATTTCCTCGCCCTGCTGGCCGCCGAACGGGTCAGCGTGTTGAGCCAGACCCCGTCGGCGTTTTACGCGCTGCAAACCGCCGAGGCGCTGGCGCCCGAGCTCGGCCGACAGCTGAGCCTCGAGGTGGTGGTGTTCGCCGGGGAAGCCCTTGAACCACAACGTCTTCGGGCATGGCGGGGCAACCACCAAGGGTTGCCGCGGCTGATCAACATGTATGGCACCACCGAGACGACCGTGCATGCCTCGTTCCGCGAGATCGTCGGCGACGACGTCGACGGCAACGTCAGCCCGATCGGTGTGCCCCTGGCCAATCTGGGCTTTTTCGTGCTCGACGGCTGGTTGCGGCCTGCGCCCGCGGGCGTGGTCGGGGAGCTGTACGTCGCGGGTTCGGGGGTCGGCTACGGGTATCTGCGCCGGGCCGGTTTGACCGCGTCCCGGTTCGTGGCGTGCCCGTTCGGCGGACCCGCGGCACGCATGTATCGCACCGGGGACCTGGTCTGCTGGGGCGCCGATGGGCAGCTGCGGTATCTGGGCCGCGCCGATGAGCAGGTCAAGATCCGCGGGTTCCGCATCGAGCTGGGCGAAGTCCGCGCGGCCTTGGCCGGTGTGGACGGGGTGGAGCAGGCGGTGGTGATCGCCCGCGAGGACCGCCCCGGCGACAAGCGCCTGGTGGGCTACGTGACGGGGAGCGTCGAGCCGGCCACGGCGCGCGCGAGGCTGGCCGAGCGGCTGCCCGAGTACATGGTCCCCGCCGCGGTGGTGGTGTTGGACGCGCTGCCGTTGACGGTCAACGGCAAGCTCGACAAACGGGCCCTGCCGGCGCCGGAATACTCGGACGCCGATCGCTATCGCGCTCCGGCCACAGTCGCCGAGGAGACGCTGGCCGGGATCTACGCCCAGGTGTTGGGGCTGGACCGGGTCGGGGTCGACGAGTCGTTCTTCGACTTGGGCGGGGATTCGCTGCTGGCGATGCGCGTGATCGCCGCGGCCAACAAGTCTTTGGACGCCGGCCTATCGGTGCGGGATCTATTCGAGGCGCCCACGGTGGCGCAGTTGGCGCCCCGCGTTGGCGCGGAGGGGAACAGGCTGGAGCCGTTGGTGGCCACCCCGCGACCGGCGGTGATTCCGCTGTCGTTTGCCCAGAGCCGGTTGTGGTTCCTGGACCAGTTGGAGGGTCCGTCACCCGTCTACAACATGGCCGTGGCGTTGCGGCTGGGTGGGCGCCTCGACGCCGATGCGCTGGGTGCGGCGCTGGCCGACGTGGTGGGCCGCCACGAGTCGCTGCGCACGCTGTTCGCGGCGCCCGACGGAGTACCGCGGCAGCTGATCGCCCCCGCCGAACGGGCCGATTTCGGTTGGCAGATCATCGACGCCACCGACTGGCCGGAAAGCCGTCTCAATGGAGCCGTCGACGAGGCGGTCCGCTCTGGTTTCGACCTGGGAGCCGAAATTCCTTTGCGGGCAAGGCTTTTCCACGTCGCCGACGACGAGCACGTGCTGGTGGCCGTCGTGCATCACATCGCCGCCGACGGGTTGTCGGTGCGACCGCTGGTGAGTGATCTGGGCCAGGCGTATGCCAGCCGATCCATGGGGCAAGCCCCCGACTGGGCGCCCTTGCCGGTGCAGTATGTCGACTACACGCTGTGGCAGCGCCAGCAGCTGGGCGACTTCGACGACGGTCAGAGTCGCATCGCCGCGCAGCTGGCGTACTGGGAGGACGCGCTGGCCGGGCTCCCCGAGCGGTTGCAGCTGCCCACCGATCGGCCCTATCCGCCCGTCGCCGATTACCGCGGCGCCAAAGTCGCGGTGAATTGGCCGGCGGAGCTGCAGCAGCAGATCGCGCGAGTGGCGCGCGAGCACGACGCGACCGGTTTCATGGTTGTCCAGGCCGCACTGGCGGCGCTGCTGTCCAAGCTGAGCGCCAGCAGCGATGTGGCGGTGGGATTCCCGATCGCCGGGCGGCGTGATCCCGCGCTGGACGACTTGGTGGGTTTCTTCGTCAACACGTTGGTGCTGCGGGTCGATCTGGCCGGTGATCCCACCGCCGCCGACTTGGTGGACCAGGTGCGCCAGCGCAGCCTGGCCGCCTACGAGCACCAAGACGTGCCCTTCGAGGTCTTGGTGGAGCGGCTCAACCCCAGCCGAAGCCTGACCCATTCCCCGCTGATTCAGGTGGTGTTGGCCTGGCAGCACGACGAGCCCGCGACGCTGAACCTCGGCGACCTGCGAATCACCCCGCTGCCGGTGGACACCCACACCGCCCGCATGGACTTGACGTTTTCGTTGGCCGAACATTGGACCGACAGTGGCGAGCCCGCCGGGATCGGCGGGGACATCGAGTTTCGCACCGACGTGTTCGACGCGGCAAGCATCGAGGCGTTAGTCGAGCGGTTGCGGCGGGTGTTGGTGGCCATGACCACCGACCCGAAGCGCCGGTTGTCGTCGGTGAATCTCCTCGACGCCGGCGAGCGCGCCCGGCTCGACGAGATCGGCAACCGGTCCGTCTTGAGCGCGGGCGAATCGTCGTCGGTGTCGATCCCGGAGTTGTTTGCCGCGCAGGTGGCGCGCGCTCCCGACGCGGCGGCGCTCAGTTGCGGCGAACACTCGTGGACGTATCGCGAGTTGGATGTGGCGTCGAATCGGTTGGCGCACTTGCTTTCCGGCCACGGCGCGGGCCCGGGGGAGTCGGTGGCGCTGCTGTTTTCCCGGTCGGCCGAGGCGATCGTGGCAATTTTGGCGGTGCTCAAGACCGGGGCGGCCTATGTGCCGATCGACCCGGCGCTGCCGGTGGCCCGGATCGGGTTCATGGTGGCCGATGCCGCGCCCGCCGCCGCGATCACCACCGCGGAGTTCGCCGATCGGCTGCGCGGTCATGAGGTGGCGGTCATCGATATCGGCGACCCGCGGATTCGCGCCCAGCCCGACACGGCTTTGCGGGCGCCGGCGGGTGACGATATCGCGTACCTGATCTACACCTCGGGCACGACGGGTGTCCCCAAAGGCGTGGCGGTCACTCACCGCAACGTCACCCAGCTGGTGGAAAAGCTGCACGCGGACCTACCGCCGGGACCGGGACAGGTGTGGTCGCAGTGGCACTCCTACAGCTTCGACGTCTCGGTCTGGGAGATCTTCGGTGCGCTGTTGCACGGCGGGCGCCTGGCGGTCGTGCCCGAGGCGGTGGCGCGCTCGCCGGAGGACTTCCACGCCTTGCTGGTCGCTGAAAACGTCAGCGTCCTAGGCCAAACCCCGTCCGCCGTGGGCATGTTGTCGCCGGAGGGTCTGGATTCGACGGCGTTGATCGTCGCCGGCGAGGCCTGCCCGACCGAGTTGGTCGATCGATGGGCGCCGGGACGGGTGATGATCAACGCCTACGGGCCCACCGAGGCCACGGTCTATGCGGCGATGAGTGCGCCGCTGGCCGCGGGGTCGGGGGTGGCGCCGATCGGCTCGCCGGTGCCGGGCGCGGCGTCGTTTGTCCTCGACGAGTGGTTGCGGCCGGTGCCGGCCGGGGTGGTCGGGGAGTTGTATGTGGCCGGTCGCGGCGTGGCGTGTGGGTATGTGCGCCGCGCGGGGTTGACGGCGTCGCGGTTTGTGGCGTGCCCGTTCGGCGGGGCCGGGACGCGGATGTATCGCACCGGGGATCTGGTGCGCTGGGGCGCCGACGGGCAGTTGCAGTACCTGGGCCGCGTCGACGATCAGGTCAAGATCCGCGGCTATCGCATCGAACTCGGTGAAGTCCAGGCGGCGCTGGCCGCCGCCGACGGCGTGGAGCAGGCGGCGGTGATCGCCCGCGAGGACCGCCAGGGCGACAAGCGGCTGGTGGGTTACGTGACCGGGGCCGTCGAGCCGACCCGGCTGCGCGCCACGCTGGCCGACCAGCTGCCGCCGTATATGGTGCCGGCCGCGATCGTCGTCGTCGATGCGCTGCCCCTGACCGTCAACGGCAAACTCGACAAGCGCGCCCTGCCCGCACCGGAATACCGCGACGGCGATCACTATCGCGCTCCGTCGGGTGCGGTGGAGGAGATCCTGGCCGGCATCTACGCCCAGGTATTGGGGCTCGAGCGCGTGGGTGTCGACGACTCGTTCTTCGAGCTGGGTGGGGATTCGCTTTCGGCGATGCGGGTGATCGCGGCGGCGAATAAGTCGTTGGATGCCGGGCTTGCGGTGCGTGTCTTGTTCGAGGCGCCGACGGTGGCGCAGTTGGCCCTGCGTGTCGGCGCCGAAGGGGATCGGCTGGAGCCGTTGGTGGCCGGGGAGCGGCCGGCGGTGGTGCCGTTGTCGTTCACCCAGAACCGGTTGTGGTTCTTGGACCAATTGCACGGTCCCTCACCGGTTTACAACATGGCGGTGGCCCTGCGG
Source organism: Mycobacterium sp. IS-836 (assembly GCF_001954275.1). Lineage (GTDB taxonomy): Bacteria > Actinomycetota > Actinomycetes > Mycobacteriales > Mycobacteriaceae > Mycobacterium. The sequence goes on from NZ_MBEU01000083.1 coordinate 73,373, forward strand.
CTGCGCGGTCGGCTCGATGCCGACGCGCTGAGTTCGGCGTTGGCCGATGTGGTGGCCCGCCATGAGAGCCTGCGCACCGTGTTCGTCGCGCCGCAGGGCGCACCGCAGCAGGTCGTGATGCCGGCTGAGCGGGCCGACTTCGGCTGGGATGTCGTCGACGCCGTGGGCTGGTCGGAAGGCCGGCTGCGGGACGCCATCGAGGAGATGGCGGCCCACGCGTTCGATTTGGCGGACGCGATTCCGTTGCGGGCGCGGCTTTTCCGCATGGGCGAGGACGAGCATGTGCTGGCCGCGGTGGTGCATCACATCGCTGCCGACGGACTCTCGGTCGGCCCGCTGGTGCGCGATCTGGGCGTGGCCTACGCGAGCCGCGCGGTGGGGCAGGCTCCGGGGTGGATGCCGTTGCCGGTGCAGTACGTCGATTACACGCTGTGGCAGCGTGCGCAATTCGGTGAGCTCGACGACAGCGAGAGCCGGATCGGCGCGCAATTGGCGTACTGGGAGGGCGCTTTGGCGGGAATGCCGGAGCGCCTTGCATTGCCGACCGATCGGCCCTATCCGCCGGTGGCCGATTACCGCGGGGCCACGGTTGCGGTGGAGTGGCCCGTCGAGGTGCAGCAGCAGCTGCGCCGCGTGGCGGCGGAACACAACGCGACCAGCTTCATGGTGATGCAGGCCGCGCTGGCGGTGCTGCTGGCGAAGATCAGCGCGACAAGCGATGTGGCCGTGGGATTCCCGATCGCCGGACGCCGCGACACCGCACTGGATGACTTGGTCGGTTTCTTCGTCAACACCCTGGTGTTGCGCCTCGATGTGGCCGGGGACCCGACCGTAGCCGAGGTTCTGGCGCAGGTGCGTGCGCGCAGCCTGGCCGCCTATGAGCATCAGGATGTGCCGTTCGAGGTGTTGGTCGAGCGGCTCAACCCGGCCCGCTCCCTGGCACATCATCCGTTGGTTCAGGTGATGCTGGCCTGGCAGAACTGGCAGCAAGGCGATCCCACCGCCGGAGTGGCGTTGGGTGATCTCGAGGTCAGCCCGCTGCGGGCGGATACCCATAGCGCCCGTGTGGATTTGACGTTTTCGTTGGCCGAACGCTGGACGGACACTGGCGAGCCCGCCGGGATCGGTGGTGAGGTGGAGTTTCGCACCGACGTCTTCGACGCGGCCAGCATCGAAACCCTCATCGAGCGGCTGCGGCGGGTCTTGGTGGCGATCACCGCCGACCCGGCACGGCGGCTCTCCTCGGTCGATGTGCTCGATGCCGGGGAGCAGGCCCGCCTGGATGGCTGGGCCAACCGCGCGGCGCTGACCCAACCCGCGACCTCCGCGGTGTCGATTCCGGCGGTGTTCGCCGCGCAGGTGGCCCGCGCCCCCGAGGCGGTCGCCATCAGCTTCGAGGGACTTCCGATGACGTACCGGGAGGTTGACGAGGCGTCGAATCGGTTGGCGCACTTGCTGATTGGCCAGGGCGTAGGCCCGGGGCAGCGGGTGGCGCTGCTGTTTTCCCGCTCGGCCGAGGCGATCGTGTCGATCCTGGCGGTGCTGAAAACCGGTGCGGCCTATGTGCCGATCGACCCGGCGGTGCCGGACGCTCGGATGCAGTTCGTGCTCGGCGATGCCGCGCCCGTCGCCGCGATCACCACCGCCGCACACGCCGACCGGCTGGCCGGGCAGCCGCTGCCGGTGATCGACGTCGACGACCCGCGGATCGCCGCCCAGCCGAACACACCGCTGCCGGCCCCGGCCCCCGACGAGATCGCCTACCTGATCTACACCTCGGGCACCACCGGAGTTCCCAAGGGGGTGGCCGTCGCCCATCGCAACGTGACCCAGCTACTCGAGGCTTTGGACGCCGACCTGGGGCTCTCGCCCGGGCAGGTGTGGACGCAATGCCACTCGCTGGCGTTCGACTTCTCGGTGTGGGAGATCTTCGGCGCGCTCTTGCACGGTGGGCGGCTGGTGGTGGTGCCCGAATCGGTGGTTCGCTCGCCGGGGCACTTGCACGCCTTGCTCATTCGCGAACAGGTCAGCGTGTTGAGCCAGACCCCGTCGGCGTTTTACGCGCTGCAAACGGTCGACGCGCAATCTCCGGAGCTGGGCGACCAACTCAAGCTCGAGACGGTTGTGTTCGGCGGTGAAGCGCTGGAGCCGCAGCGCGTTGGGACCTGGTTGGACAATCACCAGGGCCTGCCGCGCCTGATCAATATGTACGGCATTACCGAGACGACGGTGCACGCGTCGTTCCGCGAGGTCATTCACAGCGATGTCGACAGCGCGGCAAGTCCTATCGGGGTGCCGTTGGCGCATCTGGGCTTTTTCGTGCTCGACGGCTGGTTGCGACCGGTGCCCGCCGGGGTGGTCGGGGAATTGTATGTGGCCGGTGCCGGGTTGGCGTATGGCTATGTGGGCCGCGCGGGGTTGACCGGATCGCGGTTTGTGGCTTGCCCATTCGTCGGCGCCGGCGCGCCAGGAACACGTATGTATCGCACCGGCGATGTGGTGTGTTGGGGTTCCGACGGGCAGTTGCGGTATCTGGGGCGCGCCGACGAGCAGGTCAAGATCCGCGGCTATCGCATCGAGCTCGGTGAAGTGCAGGCCGCGCTGGCCGCGGTGGACGGGGTGCAGCAGGCGGTGGTGATCGCCCGCGAGGACCGACCCGGTGACAAGCGATTGGTCGGGTACGTGACCGGGACCGCGGATCCGGCGGCGGCGCGCGCGAAGCTGGGCGAGCGGTTGCCCGAATACATGGTGCCGGCCGCGGTGGTGGTGGTCGATGCCCTGCCGATGACGGTCAACGGCAAGCTCGACAAGCGTGCGCTGCCGGCGCCGGAGTATCAGGACGCCGGCGGTTACCGGGCTCCGGCCACCCTCACCGAGGAGATCGTCGCGGGGATCTATGCCCGGGTGCTCGGGCTGGAGCGGGTCGGGGTCGACGAGTCGTTCTTCGAGCTCGGCGGGGATTCACTGTCGGCGATGCGGGTGATCGGCGCGATCAATTCCGCTCTGGACGCCGGACTTTCGGTGCGTGCCCTGTTCGAGGGGCCCACGGTCGCGCAGCTGACGCCCCGCATCGGTGCGGGCGGGGACGGGCTGGAGCCGTTGGTGGCCGTCGACCGGCCGGCGATGATCCCGCTGTCGTTCGCCCAAAACCGGTTGTGGTTCCTCGACCAGATGCAGGGGCCGTCCCCGCTCTACAACATGGCGGTGGCGTTGCGGCTGTGCGGGCGCCTCGACGCCGACGCGTTGGGTGCGGCCCTCGCCGACGTGATCGGCCGCCACGAGAGCCTGCGCACGCTGTTCCCGGCGGTTGACGGAACCCCCCAGCAGTTGGTTATTCCGGTGGAGCGGGCCGATTTTGGTTGGGACGTGGTCGAGGCGACGGACTGGCCGGAAAGCCGGCTGCGGGAGGCCGTCGGCGCCGCGGCACGGTATGCATTCGACCTCGCCGCCGAAATCCCTTTGCGGGCAATGCTTTTCCGGGTAGCGGATGACGAACACGTGCTGGTGGCCGTGGTACACCACATTGCCTCCGACGGGTTGTCGGTTGGCCCGCTGGTGCGTGACCTGGGCGTGGCGTATGCCAGCCGCTGCGAGGGAGAAGCCCCCGACTGGGCGCCGCTGCCGGTGCAATACGTCGACTACACGCTGTGGCAGCGCGAGCAGCTCGGTGAGCTGACCGATCCGCACAGCCGCATCGCCGCGCAGGTGGCCTATTGGGAGGACGCCCTGGCCGGGATCCCCGAGCAGTTGCAGCTTCCCACCGACCGGCCCTATCCGGCGGTTGCCGATCAGCGCGGCGCCCGTGTCGAGGTGGACTGGCCGGCCGACTTGCAGCAGCGGGTGCGTGAGGTGGCGCGCGAGCACGGCGCGACGAGCTTCATGGTGGTGCAAGCCGCGCTGGCGGTGCTGCTGTCCAAGCTCAGCGGAAGCAGCGATGTCGCAATCGGTTTCCCGATAGCCGGGCGTCGCGATCCCGCGCTGACCGACTTGGTCGGTTTCTTCGTCAACACCTTGGTGCTGCGCGTCGATCTGGCCGGGGACCCCACCGTCGAGGAATTGCTCGACCAGGTGCGCGAGCGCAGCCTGGCCGCCTACGAGCACCAAGACGTGCCCTTCGAGGTGCTTGTCGAGCGGCTGAACCCCACCCGAAGCCTGAGTCATCACCCGCTGATCCAGGTGGCGTTGGCCTGGCAGAACCTTGCCGGGCAGGACAACGATCCCGCGGCCGCGTGGGCGCTGGGTGATCTACGGGTTACGCAGGTTCCGGCCGAGGCCGACACCGCTCGCATGGATCTGGTGTTCGGCTTGGCCGAGCGTTGGACCGAGTCCGGTGAGCCCGCCGGGATCGGCGGGGAAGTGGAGTTTCGCACCGACGTGTTCGACGCGGCCAGCATCGAGATGCTGATCGAGCGGTTGCGGCGGGTGATCGTGGCCATGACCGCCGATCTCGAAGGGCAGTCATGAGCGCCCGTTCGGGGCAGCGATTATCGGCGATCGATCTGCTCGATGAGGACGAGTTCGCCCAGCTGGATGTGTGGGGCAACAGGGCCGCATTGACCCGGCCGCCGACGGCGGCGTCGTCGATTCCTGCGTTGTTCGCCGTTCATGTGGCGCGCACGCCGGACGCGGCGGCGGTGACTTTCGACGGCCGCACCATGACGTATCGCGAGTTAGACGAGGCGTCGAATCGGTTGGCGCACTTGCTTTCTGGCCACGGTGCGCGGCTCGGGCAGTGCGTCGTGCTGCTACTGCCGCGGTCGGAACGGGCGATCGTGGCGCTCCTGGGGGTATTGAAGACGGGGGCGGCCTACGTGCCGATCGACCCGGTGGTGCCCGACGCCCGGGTGCAGTTCGTGCTCGGCGATGCCGCGCCCGTGGCCGCGATCACCACCGCCGGGCTGATCGGCCGGTTGGACGGGCATGACGTCCCGGTCATCGACGTCAACGACCCGCGCATCGCCGCCCAGCCCACTACGGCGCTGCCGACGCCGGCACCGACGGCCGGGGATTTCGCGTACCTGATCTACACCTCCGGCACCACGGGCGTGCCCAAAGGGGTTGCGACCACCCACAGCAACGTGACGGAACTGTTGTCCACGCTGGATGGCGGTCTGCCGGCGCCTGGCGTGTGGGCGCTGTGTCACTCCTTGGCGTTTGACGTGTCGGTGTGGGAGATCTTCGGTGCGCTGCTACGTGGCGGGCGAGTGGTGGTGGCGTCCGAAGAGGTGACCGCCTCGCCCGACGACTTCCACGCGTTGCTGGTTGCCGAGCGGGTCAGCGTGTTGACCCAAACCCCAACCGCGGTGGCGGCGTTGTCACCGGAGGGCGTGGAGTCGGCGTTGGTCATGGGCGGTGAGGCCTGCCCGGCCGAAGTGGTGGATCGATGGGCGCCGGGGCGGGTGATGGTCAACGGCTACGGCCCCACCGAGACCACGATGTGCGTGTCGATCAGCGCACCGCTGAAGGCGGGATCGGGGACGCCGCCAATCGGTTCGCCGGTCGATGGGGCGGCGTTGTTCGTCCTCGACGGGAAGTTGCGGCCCGTGCCCACCGGGGTGGTCGGGGAACTCTACGTGGCCGGCACCGGCGTGGCCGCCGGCTATGTCGGTCGCGCCGGATTGACGGCGACCCGGTTTGTGGCCTGCCCCTTCGGCGGTCCGGGGATGCGGATGTATCGCACCGGCGATCGCGTGCGCTGGGGCACCGACGGGCAGCTGCAGTATGTGGGGCGCGCCGACGAACAGGTCAAGATTCGCGGCTATCGCATAGAGCTCGGCGAAGTGCAAGCCGCCCTCGCCGCCGTTGATGGGGTGGAGCAGGCGGTCGTCATCGCCCGCGAGGACCGCCCCGGCGACAAGCGCCTGGTCGGTTATGTCATCGGGACGGCGAACCCGGTCGAGATCCGCGCGGTGCTGTCCGAGCGGCTCCCGGTCTACATGGTCCCCACGGCGGTCATCGCGATCGACGCGCTGCCGCTGACTTCCAACGGCAAGCTGGACACCCGGGCGCTTCCGGCGCCGGAATACCAGGACGGCGATCACTTCCGCGCCCCGAGCGGCCCGGTCGAGGAGACCCTGGCCGGTGTCTTTGCCCAGGTGCTCGGTCTGGCGCGGGTCGGGGCCGACGAGTCGTTCTTCGATCTGGGCGGGGACAGCATTTCGGCGATGCGCCTGATCGCCGCGATCAACACCGCCCTGGATGCCGGCCTCGCGGTGCGCACGGTGTTCGAGGCGCCGACGGTCGCCCAGTTGGCGCCCCGGATCGGTGTCGACGGCGAGGGGCCCGAGCCGTTGGTGGCCGGCCCGCGCCCCGCGGTCCTGCCGCTGTCGTTCGCCCAGTCCCGGTTGTGGTTCCTGGACCAGCTGGAGGGACCGTCACCGACCTACAACATCGGGGTGGCGTTGCGGCTGCGCGGCGAGTTTGACGTCGACGCGTTGGGCGCGGCGCTCGGCGATGTGGTGGGCCGCCATGAAAGTCTGCGCACGCTGTTCGCGGCGCCCGACGGCATGCCCGAGCAGGTGGTCGTTCCCGTCGAGCGGGCCGATTTTGGTTGGGACGTCGTCGACGCCGCCGACTGGTCGGCTAGCCGCCTGGATGAGGCCATCGGCGGGGCGGCACGTCACCCCTTCGATCTAGCCTCCGAGATCCCTTTGCGGGCAAGGCTTTTCCGCGTCGCCGAGGACGAACACGTCTTGGTGGCCGCGATGCACCACATCGCCGCCGACGGGTTGTCGGTGACCCCGCTGGTGCGGGATCTCGGTGTCGCCTATGCCAGTCGAAGTGCCGGACAGGCGCCCGAGTGGGCGCCGCTGCCGGTGCAGTACGCCGATTACACGTTGTGGCAGCGCGACCAGCTCGGTGAGCTGAGCGACCCGGACAGCCGCATCGCCGCGCAGCTGGAATTCTGGCTGGCCGCCCTGGCCGGGATGCCCGAACGCCTGGCGCTGCCCACCGACCGGCCCTACCCGCCGGTGGCCGACCACCGCGGCGCCAGTGTGAAGGTCGACTGGCCGGTCGAGCTGCAGCAGCAGGTCACCCGGCTGGCCCGTGAGCACAGTGCGACCAGCTTCATGGTGATGCAGGCCGCCCTGGCCGTGTTGCTGTCCAAACTCAGCGCCAGCCCCGATGTGGCGGTGGGATTCCCCATCGCCGGCCGGCGAGACACCGCGCTCGACGAGCTGGTCGGCTTTTTCGTCAACACGTTGGTGCTGCGGGTCGACCTGACCGGCGATCCCACCGTCGCCGAGGTGTTGGCGCAGGTGCGCCAGCGCAGCCTGGCCGCCTACGAACATCAGGACGTGCCGTTCGAGGTGCTGGTGGAGCGGCTCAACCCCACCCGGTCGCTGACCCATCACCCGCTGGTTCAGGTGTTGTTGGCGTGGCAGAACAACGAGCCCGCGAAGCTGAGTTTGGGTGACGTGCAGGCCACCCCGTTGCCGGTGGACACCCAGAGCGCCCGCACCGACCTGACGTTCTCGTTGGCCGAACGCTGGACCGAGGACAGCCAGCCCGCCGGGATCGGTGGTGAGGTGGAGTTTCGCACCGACGTGTTCGACGCGTCGAGCATCGAGGCGTTGATCGAGCGGCTGCGGCGCGTGCTGGTGGCGATCACCGCCGATCCCGCCCGCCGGTTGTCGTCGGTGGATGTGCTCGATGCCGGTGAGTACGCCCGCCTGGACACGTGGGGCAACCGTGCCGTGCTGACCGAGGCGGCCCCGCCCGCGGCGTCGATTCCGGTGCTGTTCGCCGCGCAGGCGGCGCGAGCCCCGGAGGCGGTGGCGATCACCTGTGGGGATCGCAGCATGACCTACCGCGAGGTCGATGAGGCGTCGAATCGGTTGGCGCGCTTGCTGATCGGACAGGGCGCCGGCCCGGGCGAGTGCGTGGCGCTGCTATTTGCTCGTTCCGCCGAGGCCGTCGTGTCGATCCTGGCGGTGCTGAAAACCGGGGCGGCGTATCTGGCCATCGACCCCTCGGCGCCGGCGGCGCGGATGGAGTTCATGCTCGACGACGCCGCGCCGATCGCCGCGATCACCACCACCGAACTGTCCGCGCGGCTGGACGGATGCGGCCTTCCCGTCGTCGATGTCGACGACCTCCCCGCCGACGCCGAACCCGGCGCCGCGTTGCCGGGGCCGACCCCCGCCGACGTCGCCTACCTGATCTACACCTCGGGCACCACCGGCGTCCCCAAGGGGGTGGCCGTCGCCCACCGCAACGTGACCCAGCTGCTGGAGTCTCTGGACCGCGACCTGTCGCCCGGTCAGGTGTGGACCCAATGCCACTCCCTGGCGTTCGACTTCTCGGTGTGGGAGATCTTCGGTGCACTGTTGCACGGCGGGCGCCTCGTCGTGGTGCCCGATTCGGTGGTGCGCTCGCCCGAAGACCTCCATGCCTTGCTCGTCAAAGAACAAGCCAACGTGTTGAGCCAGACCCCCTCGGCGTTTTATGCGCTGCAAACCGCCGACGCATTGCAGCCCGAGGTGGGGGACCAGCTCAAGCTCGACACCGTGGTCTTCGGCGGCGAGGCGCTGGAACCCCAGCGTCTGGCGACGTGGCTGCACCACCACTCGGGATCGCCGCGGCTGATCAACATGTATGGCATCACCGAGACGACGGTGCACGCGTCGTTCCGGGAGGTCATCGACGCCGATGTCGACAGCAACGCCAGCCCGATCGGCGTACCGCTGGCACACCTCGGGTTCTTCGTGCTCGACGGCTGGTTGCGGCCGGTGCCCCCCGGGGTGGTCGGGGAGCTGTATGTGGCCGGTGGGGGGCTGGCGTACGGGTATGTCGGCCGGGCCGGATTGACGGCGACACGGTTTGTCGCCTGCCCCTTCGCCGGCGCGGGAGCGCCGGGAGCACGCATGTATCGCACCGGCGACCTGGTGTCGTGGGGTGCCGACGGACAACTGCGGTATCTGGGGCGTGCCGACGAGCAGGTCAAGATCCGCGGGTATCGCATCGAACTCGGCGAGGTGCAGGCGGCGCTGGCGGCGCAGCCCGGCGTGCAGCAGGCGGTGGTGATCGCCCGCGAGGACCGCCCCGGCGACAAGCGCCTGGTCGGGTACGTCACCGGCACCGCCGATCCGGCCGCGGCGCGCGCCGCACTGGCCGACCGGCTGCCGTCCTACATGGTGCCGACCGCGGTGCTGGTGATCGATGCCCTGCCGCTGACCGTCAACGGCAAACTCGACACCCGCGCCCTGCCCGCGCCGGAATACCAGGAGGTCGATCACTACCGCGCCCCGGACGGCCCGGTTGAGGAGACCCTCGCCGGTATCTACGCCCAGGTGCTCGGGCTGGACCGGGTCGGCGCCGACGAGTCGTTCTTCGAGCTGGGCGGCGACAGCATCCTGTCGATGCAAGTGGTGGCGCGGGCGCACGTGGCCGGCCTGGTGTGTCGGCCGCGCGACATCTTCGTCGAGCAGACCGTGGCCCGGCTGGCCCGGGTGGCACGCAAGGCCCCGTTGTTCTCCGTGACCATCGGCCCCGATCGCACCGCGGACGAGGGCGTCAAGCATGTGGTAGCAACCCCGATCATGCGGTGGCTGAAGGGCCTGGGTGGCCCCGTCGAGCAGTTCAACCAGACGGCGGTGTTGCAGGCTCCAGCGGGCGTGACCGAGGCCGACGTGGTCGTCGTGCTGCAGGCGTTGCTGGACCGGCATCCCATGCTGCGGCTGCGCGTCGCCGACGACGGAGCCCGCGGCTGGTCGTTGACGGTGCTCGAGGCGGGATTGGTCCACGCGAGCGCGCACCTGCAATCCGTCGAGGCGCTCTCCGATGAAGCGGTGCTGCAGGCCCGGTCGAGGTTGAACCCGGCCGTCGGGGCGATGCTCAGCGCGTTGTGGGTGCCGTCGACCGGTCAGCTGGCGTTGCTGATCCACCATCTGGCCGTCGACGGGGTGTCGTGGCGGGTGCTGCTGACCGACCTGAACATCGCCTGGGTTCAGCATCGCGGGGGACAGCCGGTGGCCCTGTCGGCGGAAGGGACGTCGTTTGCCCGGTGGGCATCCCTCCTGGCCGAGCATGCGCACCGCCCGGAAGTCGTGGACCAGGCGGACGCTTGGCGGCGGGTGGCGACGATTCCGGCCGCGCTGCCCGCGGTGCGGCCCGCGGAGGACACATTTGCCAGTGCCGGACGGTTGTCGGCGTCGCTCGATGTCGAGACCACCCGAGTGCTGCTCGGTGAGGCGCCGGCGGCGTTTCACGCCGGAGTGCACGAGATCCTGTTGATCGCGTTCGGCCTGGCGTGGGCGCAGTTTTTGGGTACCGACGGCGCGCCGATCGGCATCGATGTGGAGGGCCACGGGCGGCACGAGGAGCTGGCCCCCGATCTTGACCTGTCGCGCACCGTCGGGTGGTTCACGACCATCTACCCGGTGGCGCTGGCGGTCGGTGGGGTGCCCTGGGCGCAGATCGTGGCGGGCGACGCCCCGTTGGCGGCCGCCATCAAGGAGGCCAAGGAGCAGCTTCGCGCTCTGCCGGATCCGTTGACGTACGGCTTGCTGCGCTATCTGAACGACGATGTGGAGCTGGCCGGAGCGGATCCGCGGATCGGTTTCAACTACCTGGGGCGGCTCGGTGCGGCGGCGACCGAGATGTCCGACGATTTCTGGCGCGTCAGCTCGGACGGCGAGGAGATCGCCGGCGTCAGCGCGGCCATCGCGATGCCGCTGCCGCACACCGTCGACCTCAACGCCGCCACCGTCGATACCGACGCGGGCCCGCACCTGCAGGCCAACTGGACGTGGGCGCAATCGGCGCTCGACGAAGAGCAGGTCGGCCGGCTGAGCCGGCTGTGGTTCGACGTTCTCGGCGGCATCTGCGCGCACGTGCGCCGCGGCGGGGGCGGGCTGACGCCGTCGGACATCGTGCCGGCCCGGTTGAGCCAGCGGCAGATCGACGACCTGGAGCGCCGACACCGCGTCGCCGACATCTTGCCGCTGACCCCCCTGCAGCAGGGATTGTTGTTCCACGCCGACGCGGCGCACGGATCGGGTGACGACGCGTATGCGGTGCAGCTCGACGTCACCATCACGGGCCCGCTCGACCAGCACCGGTTGCGCGATGCGGCGTCCGCCGTGGTCAAGCGGTATCCCAACCTGGCGGCCCACTTCTGCGCGCAATTCGACGAGCCGGTGCAAGTCATCCCGGCCGATCCGGCGCCGCCGTGGCGCTACGTCGAGCTGGACGCAAGCGGCGTCGATGTCGACGAGCAGATCCGGCGACTCTGCGCCGACGAACGCGCCGCGGTCTGCGATTTCGACAACCCACCGGCCATTCGGGTGGCGTTGATCCGCACCCGGGCGGATCGGCACCGGTTCGTCCTCACCAATCACCACATATTGATGGACGGCTGGTCCCTGCAGATCCTGCTGCGGGAGATCTTCGCCGGCTACTGCGGGCATCGCCTGCCCGCCGCCGTGCCGTATCGCCGATTCGCCGACTGGCTGGCCAATCGGGATAGCGGAGCCGCCCAGTTGGCCTGGCGCGACGTGTTGGCCGGTTTCGACACCCCCACCCTGGTGGGCCCGCCGGATCGGTTAGGGCTCGGGCAGCGCGGCGATCAACCGTTCCGGGTGCCCGAGGAGACCACCCGCGCCATCGGCGAGCTGGCCCGCTCGCAGCGCACCACCGTCAGCACCGTGCTGCAGGGCGCTTGGGCGCTTCTGCTGATGTCGCTGACCGGTCAGCGTGACGTCGCCTTCGGGGCCGTCGTATCGGGGCGACCGGCCGACGTGCCCGGCGCGGAATCGATGGTGGGCCTGTTGATCAACACGGTGCCGGTACGGGCCACCGTCACGGCCGAAACCACCACCGCAGACCTGCTGGACCAGTTGCAAAGCGCCCACAATCACACGCTCGAACACCAGCACCTGGCGCTCAGCGACATCCATCGCATCGCCGGTCGGGAAAGGTTGTTCGACACCGTCTTCGTATACGAAAACTATCCGACCGAAACCGCGGCGTTGTCGGGCATCGACGGGCTGGCCATCACCGACGTCACCACCCGCGACCACTACCACTACCCGCTCACGATCCAAGCCGCGCCGGGCCGCGAGCTGGAGCTTCGCGTGCAATACCGCACCGAGCTTTTCGACGCGGCCGCCATCGAAGCCTTGATCGGACGGTTGCGCGGGCTGTTGGCGACGATGACCACGGAGCCGACGCGGCCATTGTCGTCGATGGATGCGCTGGACGCCGGTGAGGACGCCCGGCCAGGCGATCATCGCGACCCCACGGCGCCGCCGGCCCCGCAACACCCGGATGCCGAGGGCTACCGCGCGCCGGCCAATGCGGTCGAGGAGATCGTGGCCGATATCTATGCCCGGGTGCTGGGCATAGAGCGGGTCGGCGTCGATGACTCGTTTTTCGACATGGGCGGGGATTCGCTGGCGGCGATGCGGCTTATCGCGGCGATCAACACCGCTTTGAGCGTCCGCCTTACGGTGCGCACACTGTTCGACGCGGCCTCCGTTCGGAGCTTGAGTCAACACTTGGGCGGCATGCCGACGGCCGTCACCACGTCGAAGTGACGGAGCGCCGGAACCCGAACCACGCCAAGGGATTTCGCGGCCTCCCGGCCGGCCAACGTCGAGCCCGTGCGCTTTGACGAATAACCGTCGGCAGCGAATCCTTCGGCGCCGCTTATGAAGTTCTTATGAGCGGCAACGTCGGGGTTGTTGTTCGCGCGTCACTGACGAGCACCGAAAATTCACCGTCTGGAGGGGCTAGGGCTCCGGCGGAGAAACGCGCCGAAGCGGAACCCATCGTCGCAGCTCAGAGCGCCGGAAGCGCCAGCCGCGGAAGCCCGTATCGGGTACTGATCGGGGAGTTGTGTCGAGAGTCACTCGGATCGCACCAGGGACTTTTTCGAAAGCGCATACAGGCCCTGCTGGGCTCCATTACCGTTTGTGAGGGGTTTCCTTCATTTCGACTAGCGGGTACGGAGAATCGGTGAGCGTCAATCCGTTCGACGACGACGGTGGCAGCTTTCTCGTGTTGGTCAACGACGAGGAGCAGCACAGTCTGTGGCCGGTCTTCGCCGATGTTCCTGCCGGCTGGCGGGTGGTTTACGGCGAAGCCGAGCGCGCTGCATGTCTGGACTACATCGAACAGAACTGGACCGATATCCGGCCGAGGAGTCTGCGCGAGAGGCTGGCAGCGGTTCAGGCAGAGAAGTAGACCATCGGGCTTGGGGGATCGTATGGAACTTGAGGACCGGGCACTTCCGCTGACACGAGCGCAGCAGGACATCTGGCTGGCCGAGGAGACCGGGCTCTTCGGCGCCAGGTGGCAATTGGGCGTGTTTGTGCGCATCGCCGGACCGCTCGACACCGATGTGTTCGAATCGGCGATCCGTCACGCCGTCAGCGAGGCCGAACCGCTGCGGGCGTCGTTTTTCCAGCAGGACGGCCAGGTTTTCCAGAAGATCGTGGACGACCCGCACGTGGAGCTGGCGCGCTATGACCTGATGGGCTCGCAGGATCCCGAACGCGACGCCTACCGGCTGGCGTCGTCGATTCAGCGCACGGTGATGCCGCTGAGCGGTCCGCTGTTCAAATTCGCGTTGATGCAGACCCGCATCGATGAGTTCTATTTCTTCGTCTGCTGCCACCACATCGTCACCGACGGCGTCGGCCTCGCCTTTGTTCTGCACCGGCTGGCGACCGTCTACAACGCGATGACCGAGGGCGTGTCGGCCCCACCCGCGTTTTTCGGGTCGCTGACCGATCTGGTCGATTGCGAGCTGGCGTACGAAGCCTCCGTCGACTACGACGAGGACCGGGCCTACTGGGCGGATCACCTGCCGCCGGACAGCGAACGCCAGGCCGGGTCGGTGGTCGAGGCCGGCGGGCGTGACCCCCACGAGTTTGGTGCCCCGGTGGAGCTGGACCCGGCCGCGGTGGCCGGGATGGACGAGTTGGCGCGGGCGTTGGGGATGCGCCGATCGTCGGTGCTGACGGCGGCCTGCGCGCTGCTGGTGGGCGGCTGCGAGGGTGAGGGCTCGCAGGTCGTGTTCGACTTCCCGGTGAGCCGCCGGGTGGATCCGCAGCTCAAGTTGGTGCCCGGGATGATCTCCGGGGTTGTCCCGCTGGTATTGACGGCGTCACCGAGCGCGTCGATCGCCGAATTCTGTGCCCACGTCGACACGCGGATCCGCGAGACGTTGCAGCACCAGCGTTTCCCGGTGCACGCCATGGAGAACGCGGCGCACTTCCACGCCTTCGGGCAGGCGTCGAATCGGGTCGGGCTTAATTTCATTCCGACGACACACCTGACGGACCTCGCCGGTTCCGCCGTGACGGCGACGCTGACCCACGACGGTTTGGGGGATCAGTTCCGGCTGGTCTTTTTCCGCGACGAGGAAAAGCTCTTCCTCAGCACGCCGGGTACCGGCCAATTGTTTGCGAACTGCGATATCGGCGAGTTGGCCAAGCGCCTGGAGCGGGTGTTCACGGCGATGACCGCCGACCCGACACGACCGCTGTCGTCGATCGATCTGCTCGACGAGGCCGAGCGGGCCCGCATCGACGAGGTCGGCAACCGGCCCGTGCTGGCCGAGCTGCCGGCGCCCGCCGCCTCGATCCCGGCGTTGTTTGCGGGTCAGGTCGCGCGCGTGCCGGAGGCCGCGGCGGTGAGCTTCGCGGGCCGCTGCACCACCTACCGCGAGCTCGATGAGGCGTCGAACCGGTTGGCGCACTTGCTGGTTGGCGAGGGAGTGGGGCCGGGGCAGCGGGTGGCGTTGCTGTTCTCCCGATCGGCCGAGGCCATCGTGTCGATCTTGGCGGTGCTGAAGACCGGGGCGGCCTATGTGCCGATCGACCCGGCGGTGCCGGCGGCCCGCATCGAGTTCATGCTCGAGGACGCCGCCCCGCTTGTGGCGCTGACCACCACCGAGCTGGCCGGCCGGCTGGACGGGCACGAGCTGCTGGTCATCGATGTCGACGACCCGCGGATCGCCACCCACCCCAGCACGGCGCTGCCGGCCCCGGCGGCCGACGAGACCGCCTACCTGATCTACACCTCGGGCACCACCGGTGTGCCCAAGGGCGTGGCGATCACCCACCACAACGTGATCCAGCTGATGAAGACGCTGGACGACAGCCTGGAATTGACCGGCCAGGTCTGGTCGCAATGGCATTCCCTGGCCTTCGACGTCTCGGTCTGCGAGATCTGGGGCGCGCTGCTGCACGGTGGTCGGCTGGTGGTGGTGCCCGAATCGGTCGCACGCTCACCGGAAGACTTCCACGCCCTGCTGGTCAGGGAACAGGTCACCGTGTTGAGCCAGACGCCGTCGGCGTTCTACGCGCTGCAAACCGCCGACGCGCTGTCGCCCGAGCTGGGCCGCCAGCTGAAGCTCCAAACGGTGATATTTGCCGGCGAGGCGCTGGAACCCCAACGCCTCAAGAAATGGCTGCACAACCACCCCGGACTGCCGCGACTGATCAACATGTACGGCACCACCGAGACCACCGTGCACGCCTCGTTCCGGGAGATCGGCGGCGCCGACATCGACAGCACCGCCAGTCCCATCGGGGTGCCGCTCGAGCACCTGGGCTTTTTCGTGCTGGACGGCTGGATGCGGCCTGTCCCGGCCGGGGTGGTCGGCGAGCTGTATGTGGCCGGTTCCGGCCTGGGACACGGCTACGTCGGGCGGGGCGGGCTGACTGCAACGCGGTTCGTGGCCTGCCCGTTCAGCGAGCCCGAAGCGCCGGGAACACGGATGTATCGCACGGGCGATCTGGTGTCTTGGCGTGGCGATGGGCAGCTGGAATACCTGGGCCGCGCCGACGAGCAGGTCAAGATCCGCGGCTACCGGATCGAGCTGGGTGAAGTCCAGGCGGCCCTGGCCCGCGTGGGCGGGGTCCAGCAGGCGGTGGTGATCGTCCGTGAGGACCGCCCGGGCGACAAGCGACTGGTGGGGTACACGACCGGAACCGCCGAGCCGGCCGCGGCGCGCGCCGCGCTGGCCGAGCGGCTGCCGTCCTACATGGTGCCGGCCGCGGTGGTGAGGCTGGAGGCGCTGCCGCTGACGGTCAACGGCAAGCTCGACAAGCGCGCCCTGCCCGCACCGGAATACTCCGATGCCGATCGTTATCGCGCCCCCGTCAGCGCGGTCGAGGAGATCCTGGCCGGCATCTACGCCCAGGTGCTCGGTGTCGAGCGGGTGGGCGTCGACGAGTCGTTCTTCGAGCTGGGCGGCGACAGCATCCTGTCGATGCAGGTGGTGGCCCGGGCCCGGGCGGCCGGTGTGGTGTGCCGTCCGCGCGACATCTTCGTCGAGCAGACCGTGGCCCGGCTGGCCCGGGTGGCCGGTGTCGCCGACGGTTCGGGCGACGTGGTCGACGAGGGCCTCGGCGCGGTGGTGGCCACCCCGATCATGCGGTGGCTCAACGACATGGACGGCCCGGTTGACCAGTTCAACCAGACCGTGGTCGTCGCGGCTCCGGCCGGCGTCAGCGAGGCCGACGTCAAGGTCGTGCTGCAGGCGCTGCTGGATCGGCACGCCATGATGCGGCTGCGCGTCGACGACGACGGCGCCGGGGGTTGGTCGCTGCAGGTGCCCGACGTGGGATCGGTGGACGCGGGCGCGTGCCTGCAATCGGTCGACGTGCTCTCCGATGAGGTCCTGGTCGATGCGCGGTCGCGGTTGAACCCGGCCGCCGGCGCGATGCTCAGCGCGGTGTGGGCGGCCTCCACCGGACAGTTGGCGTTGATCGTCCACCATCTGGCCGTCGACGGGGTGTCCTGGCGAATCCTGTTGGAAGACCTCAACATTGCGTGGGCCCAGCATCACAGCGGGCAGCCGGTGGCGTTGCCGGCCGGCGGCACCTCGTTCGCCCGGTGGGCGAAGCTGCTGGCCGAGCACGCACACGATCCGGCGGTGGTCGATCAGATCGAGGCGTGGCGCCAGGTGGCGGCGATCCCGGCGGTGCTGCCCGAGGTCCAACCGGAGGTTGACAGCTACGTCAGCGCCGGGCAGTTGTCGGCGGAGCTGGACGTCGAGACCACCCGCATGCTGCTCGGTGAGGTGCCGGCCGCGTTTCGCGCTGGGGTGCAAGACATTTTGTTGATCGCGTTCGGGTTGGCGCTTTCGGAGTTCTTGGGCACCGGTGGCACGCCGATCGGCATCGACGTCGAGGGCCACGGACGCCACGAGGAGCTGGGCGCCGATGTCGATCTGTCGCGCACGGTGGGTTGGTTTACCACCAAATACCCGGTGTCCCTTGCCCTTGGTGGGCTGCGCTGGGCGCAGGTGGGAGCCGGTGAAGCCGCGCTTGGTGCGGTGCTCAAGGACGCGAAAGAGCAGCTTCGGGCGCTCCCGGACCCGCTGACCTATGGGGTGCTGCGCTACCTGAACCCCGACGTCGACCTGGCCGAGGCCGACCCGCCGATCGGATTCAACTACCTGGGGCGCATGGGCGCGTCGGCGGCCGAGATGTCCGACGACCTGTGGCGACTCTGCCAGGATGGTTTGGCGGCCGGCGGTGCCAGCGCGGCAATACCCATGCCGCTGATGCACACCCTGGAGCTCAATGCCGGCACCGTCGACACCGGCTCGGGCCCGCGCCTGCAGGCCAACTGGACCTGGGCGCCCTCGGCGCTGACTCACGCGCACGTCAACCGGCTGAGCCAATTGTGGTTCGAGGCCCTGGCCGGTATCTGCGCGCATGTGCGCGGCGGTGGAGGCGGGTTGACGCCGTCTGATATCGCGCTCGCCGGTCTCAGCCAGCAGCAGATCGACGAGCTCCAGCGCCACTATGCGGATCGCTGACGTACTGCCCCTGACCCCACTGCAACAGGGGCTGCTCTTCCACGCCAGCACCGTACAAGGTGGCGACGATCTGTACGCCGTGCAGCTCGACATCACCGCGACCGGACCGCTAGACCCACATCGCCTGCGCGATGCGGTGCAAACCATGGTCAACCGGCATCCCAACCTGGCGGCGTTGTTCTCCGAACAATTCGACCAGCCGGTGCAGATCATCCCGGCCGATCCCGAGACCGGTTGGCAGTACGTCGATTTGGACGGCGGCACCGACGCCGACGTCGAGGAGCAGGTCCAACGGCTCTGTGCCGCCGAGCGCGCGGCGGTCCGGGATCTCGCCGAGGAGTCGGCTTTTCGGGCGGCGCTGATCCGTACGGCACCGCATCAGCACCGGTTCGTCCTGACCTTTCACCACATCGTGGTCGACGGCTGGTCGTTGCCGATCGTGCTGCAGGAAATCTTCGCCAGCTATTACGGCCAGCGGCTGCCCGCGGCCGCGCCGTATCGCCGGTTTGTCACCTGGCTGGCCGATCGAGACGTCGGCGCTGCCCGCGCGGCGTGGCAGGCGGCGCTCGCCGGTTTCGAGGCGCCGACCCTGGTCGGCCCGCCCGATCGGCTCAAGCTGGGGCGGCGCGCCGTTGCCTCGTTCCGGGTCCCGGCGGAGGTCACCCGCAACGTCGGAGAGCTCGCGCGGTCCTGCCGGACCACGGTCAACATCGTCGTGCAGGGCGCCTGGGCGCAGCTGCTGACCCTGCTGACCGGCCAGCACGATGTCGCCTTCGGCGTCACCGTCTCGGGTCGGCCCGCCGAGGTGCTGGGCGCGGATTCGATGGTGGGGCTGCTGATCAACACGGTGCCGGTGCGCGCTCAGATGACGCCGGGCACCACCGTCGCGGACCTGCTCGATCGGCTGCAGCAGGTCCACAACGACACCCTCGACCACCAGCACTTGGCGCTGCGCGACATCCACCGCGTCACCGGTCACAACCAGTTGTTCGACACCCTCTTGGCGTTCGAGAACTACCCGATCGACATCGAGGTGTTGTCGGGCGTCGACGGGCTGACCGTCACCGAGTTCACCAACCGCGAATACAACCACTACCCGCTCGCCGTGCAGGTGCTGCCGGGCAGCGAATTGGGCCTGCGCGTCGAATTCGACACCGACGTGTTCGACGCATCCACCATCGACACACTGATCGGGCGGCTGCAGCACATCTTGGCGGCGATGGCCGCCGATCCCGCCCAGCGGTTGTCGGCGATGGATGTGCTGGACGCCGAGGAACGCGCCCGCCTGGACGGATGGGCCAACCGGGCGGCGCTCACTCGGCCGGCCAGCGCGTCGGCGTCGATTCCGGCGTCGTTCGCCACACAGGTCGCGGGCGCACCCGACGCGGTGGCGCTGACTTTCGAAGGCCGCGGCACGACGTACCGCGAGCTGGATGAGGCGTCGAATCGGTTGGCGCACTTGCTGATCGGCCAGGGCGTCGGTCCGGGTGAGCGGGTGGCGCTGTTGTTTCCCCGGTCGGCCGAGGCGGTCGTGGCGATCTTGGCGGTGCTCAAAACCGGTGCGGCGTATGTGCCGATCGACCCGGTGGTGCCGGACGCGCGGATGCAGTTCGTGCTCGGCGATGCCGCGCCCGCCGCCGCGATCACCACCCCCGAGCTGGCCGAGCGGCTGGCCGGGACCGACCTTCCCGTCCTCCGTACCGACGACCCGCGGATTCGCGCCCAGCCCAGCACGGGGTTGCCGGCGCCGGGCGCGGATGAGATCGCCTACCTGATCTACACCTCGGGCACGACCGGCGTCCCCAAGGGGGTGGCCGTCGCCCACCGCAACGTGATTCGGCTGCTCGAGGTGCTCGACGCCGACCTGGAGCTGTCGCCGGGGCAGGCGTGGACCCAATGCCATTCCCTGGCCTTCGACTTCTCGGTGTGGGAGGTCTTCGGCGCGCTGTTGCACGGCGGGCGCCTGGTGGTGGCGCCCGAGGCGGTGGTGCGCTCGCCGGAAGACTTGCGCGCCTTGCTGATTCGCGAACGGGTCAGCGTGCTGAGCCAGACCCCGTCGGCGTTCTATGCGCTGCAGGCCGTCGACGCGCAGTCGCCGCGAGAACAGCTCACGCTCGAGACGGTGGTGTTCGGCGGCGAAGCGCTTGAACCACAACGTCTTCGGGCCTGGCTGGACAACCACCCCGGATCGCCGCGGCTGATCAACATGTACGGCATCACCGAGACGACGGTGCACGCCTCGTTCCGCGAGATCGGCGGCGACGACGTCGACGTCAACGTCAGCCCCATCGGGGTGCCGCTGGGACATCTTGGCTTCTTTGTGCTCGACGGCTGGTTACGACCGGTGCCCGCCGGCGTCGTCGGGGAGTTGTATGTTGCCGGCCCCGGCCAGGGGTATGGGTATGTCGGCCGGGCGGCGTTGACGGCCACGCGATTTGTGGCCTGCCCGTTCGGCGGACCCGGGGCACGCATGTATCGCACCGGCGATCTTGTCTCCTGGGGCGCCGACGGGCAGCTGCACTACCTCGGGCGGGCCGACGCGCAAGTCAAGATCCGGGGCTATCGCATCGAGCTCGGCGAAATCCAGGCCGCGCTGGCCGGCGTGGACGGGGTGGAGCAGGCGGTGGTGATCGCCCGCGAGGACCGCCCCGGCGACAAGCGCCTGGTGGGGTATGTCACCGGGACCGTCGAGCCGGCCACGGCGCGCGCGGGGCTGGCCGAGCGGCTGCCCGAGTACATGGTCCCGGCCGCGGTGGTGGTGTTGGACGCGCTGCCGTTGACGGTCAACGGCAAGCTCGACACCCGCGCCCTGCCGGCGCCGGAATACTCGGACGCCGGTGGCTACCGCGCCCCGGCGACCCTGACCGAGGAGATCGTGTCGGGGATCTACGCCCAGGTGTTGGGGCTGGACCGGGTCGGCGTGGACGAGTCGTTCTTCGACCTGGGCGGGGATTCGCTGCTGGCGATGCGGGTGATCGCCTCGATCAACAAGTCGTTGAACGCCGGCGTTTCGGTGCGAACCCTCTTCGAGGCGCCCACGGTGGCGCAGTTGGCGCCGCGCATCGGTACGGGCGGGGACGGGCTGGAGCCCTTGGTGGCCGGGGAGCGGCCGGCGGTGATTCCGCTCTCGTTTGCCCAGAACCGGTTGTGGTTCCTGGACCAGCTGCAAGGACCGTCCCCGATCTACAACATGGCGGTGGCGTTGCGCCTGCGCGGGCGCCTCGACGCCGACGCATTGGGTGCCGCCCTGGCCGACGTGGTGGCCCGCCACGAAAGTCTGCGGACAGTGTTCGCCGCGCACGACGGCATCCCCCAGCAGGTAGTGCTGCCGGTCGAGCGGATCGACTTCGGTTGGGACGTCGTCGACGCCACCGGCTGGCCGGAAAGCCGGCTGCAGGAAGCCGTCGGCACCTCGGTGCAGTACACGTTTGACCTGGCCGCCGAGATCCCTTTGCGGGCAAGGCTTTTCCGCGTCGACGAGCACGAGCACGTGCTGGTGGCCGCCGTGCACCACATCGCCGCCGACGGCTGGTCGGTGAAGCCGCTGGTGCGTGACCTGGGTGTGGCGTACGCCAGGCGGTCCATGGGGCAAGCCCCCGACTGGACGCCCCTGCCGGTGCAGTACGTCGACTACACGCTGTGGCAGCGGACCCAGTTCGGTGAGCTCGACGACAGCGACAGCCGCATGGCCGCGCAGCTGGCCTACTGGCAGGACGCCCTCGCCGGGATGCCCGAGCGGCTGGAACTTCCCACCGACCGGCCCTACCCGGCGGTCGGCGATTACCGCGGTGCCCGGGTTTCGGTCGACTGGCCGGCGGACCTGCAGCAGCGGGTGCGCGACGTGGCCCGCAAGCACGACGCGACCAGCTTCATGGTGATGCAGGCCGCCCTGGCGGTGTTGCTGTCCACGCTGGGCGCCACCGACGACGTGGCGGTGGGGTTCCCGATCGCCGGGCGGCGCGACCCCGCGCTCGACGAGCTGGTGGGGTCCTTCATCAACACCCTGGTGCTGCGTGTCGACCTGACCGGCGATCCCACCGCCACCGAACTGTTGGACCAGGTGCGCCAGCGCAGCCTGGCCGCCTACGAACACCAGGACGTGCCCTTCGAGGTCCTGGTCGAGCGCCTCAACCCCACCCGGAGCCAGGCCCACCATCCGCTGGTGCAGGTGTTGTTGGCCTGGCAGAACAACGAGCCCGCCACGCTGAGCCTGGGCGACCTGCGGGTCACGCCGCTGCCGGTGGACACCCACACCGCCCGCATGGACCTCGCGTTTTCCCTCGCCGAACGCTGGACCGACGCCGGCGAGCCCGCCGGGATCGGCGGGGAGGTGGAGTTTCGCACCGACGTTTTCGACGCGGCCAGCATCGAGGGGCTGATCGAGCGGTTGCGACGGGTGTTGGTGGCCCTCACCACCGACCCGGCACGGCGGCTGTCGTCGATCGATCTCCTCGACGACGATCAGCAAGCCCAGCTGGACCGGTGGGGTAACCGGGCGGTGCTGGCCCAGCCCCCGGCCGCCGGGGCGTCCATTCCGGCGTTGTTCGCCGCGCAGGTCGCCCGGGCTCCGGAGGCCGTGGCGATCAGGTATGGGGAGCGGTCGTGGACGTACCGCGAGGTCGACGAGGCGTCGAATCGGTTGGCGCACTTGCTTTCTGGGCATGGCGCCGGCCCGGGGCAGTCAGTGGCGGTGCTGTTTGCCCGGTCGGCCGAGGCGATCGTGGCGATTGCGGCGGTGCTCAAGACCGGGGCCGCCTACCTGCCGATCGACCCCGCGCACCCCGACGCGCGGATCGAGTTCATGCTGGCCGATGCCGCGCCCATCGCCGCGATCACCACCGCCGAGCACGCCGACCGGCTACAGGGGCACGGGGTGGCGGTCATCGATGTCGACGACCCGCGGATTCGCGCCCAGCCCAGCAGCGCACTACCCGGACCCGCACCGGACGACATCGCCCACATCATCTACACCTCGGGCACGACCGGTGTCCCCAAAGGGGTCGCCGTAACCCACCGCAACGTGACCCAGTTCCTGGCGGTGGCGGATTCATATGTGCCGCCGGGGGTTTGGACGCAGTGCAATTCCTATGGCTTCGACACGTCGGTGTGGGAGATCTGGGGCCCGCTGTTGCACGGCGGGCGCGTGGTGGTGGTGCCGGAATCGGTTGCCGCCGCGTCCGAAGACTTCCACGCCCTGCTCGTCAGGGAACGGGTCAGCCTCCTCACCTGGACCCCGTCCGCCGTGGCGACGTTGTCGCCGCAGGAGTTGGGACAGATGGCGTTGATCGTGGCCGGCGAGGCCTGCCCGACCGACGTGGTGGATCGGTGGGCGCCGGGGCGACTGATGCTCAACGCCTGCGGCCCGACCGAGACGACGATGGTGGTGACGTTGAGCGCGCCGCTGGCGCCGGGGTCGGGGATCGTGCCGATCGGCTCGCCGGTGCCCGGGTCGGCGTTGTTTGTGCTGGACAAGTGGTTGCGGCCGGTGCCGGCCGGGGTGGTCGGGGAGTTGTATGCGGCCGGCCGCGGCGTCAGCTGCGGCTATGTCCGGCGGGCGGGTTTGACCGCGTCGCGGTTTGTGGCGTGCCCGTTCGGCGGGGCCGGGACGCGGATGTATCGCACCGGGGATCTGGTGCGCTGGCGGGCCGACGGGCAGCTGCAGTACCTGGGCCGCGCCGACGAGCAGGTCAAGGTCCGCGGCTATCGCATCGAACTCGGCGACGTGCGCTCGGCGCTGGCCGGCCTGGACGGGGTGGACGACGCGGCGGTGATCGCCCGCGAGGATCGGCCCGGCGACAAGCGGCTGGTGGGCTATGTCACGGGGACGGTCGAGCCAGCTCGCCTGCGCGCGAAGCTGGCCGACCAGCTGCCGCCGTATATGGTGCCCGCCGCGATCGTCGTCGTCGACGCGCTGCCCCTGACACCCAACGGGAAACTCGACGTCCGGTCGCTACCGGCACCGGAGTACCAGGACGGCGCCGTTTATCGCGCCCCGTCGGGTGCGGTGGAGGAGATCCTGGCGGGCATCTACGCCCAGGTTCTCGGCCTGGAGCGGGTCGGGGTTGACGACTCGTTCTTCGAGCTGGGTGGGGATTCGCTTTCGGCGATGCGGGTGATCGCCGCCGCCAACAAGTCGCTGGACGCTGGGCTTGCGGTGCGTGTCTTGTTCGAGGCCCCGACGGTGGCGCAGTTGGCCCTGCGTGTCGGCGCCGAGGGGGACGGGCTGCAGCCCCTGGTGGCGGGGGAGCGGCCGGCGGTGGTGCCGTTGTCGTTCACCCAGAACCGGTTGTGGTTCTTGGACCAATTGCACGGTCCCTCACCGGTTTACAACATGGCGGTGGCCCTGCGGCTGCGCGGGCCGTTGGACGCCGAGGCATTGGGCGCCGCGCTGGGCGATGTGGTGGCCCGGCACGAAAGCCTGCGCACCGTGTTCGTCGCCCCGCACGGCCAACCCCAGCAGGTGGTGATCCCGGTTGAGCGGGCCGATTTCGGCTGGGATGTCGTCGACGCCGTGGGCTGGTCGGAAAGCCAGCTGGCGGCGGCGATCGAGGAAATGGCGGGCTACGAATTCGATCTTTCTTCCGCGATTCCGTTGCGGGCGCGGCTTTTCCGGACCGCCGACGACGACCATATGCTAGCGGCCGTCGTGCATCACATCGCGGCCGACGGGCTCTCGATCGGCCCGCTGGTGCGCGATCTGGGTGTGGCCTACGCCAGCCGCGCGGTCGGGCAGGCGCCGGGGTGGATGCCGTTGCCGGTGCAGTACGTCGATTACACGCTGTGGCAGCGCGCGCAATTCGGTGAACTCGACGACCCCGAGAGCCGGATCGGCGCCCAATTGGCGTACTGGGAGGGCGCTTTGGCGGGAATGCCCGAGCGCCTTGCGTTGCCCACCGATCGGCCCTACCCGCCGGTGGCCGATTACCGCGGGGCCACCGTGGCGGTGGAGTGGCCCGTCGAGGTGCAGCAGCAGCTGCGCCGCGTGGCGGCGGAACACAACGCGACCAGCTTCATGGTGATGCAGGCCGCGTTGGCGGTGCTGCTGGCGAAGATCAGCGCGACAAGCGATGTGGCCGTGGGATTCCCGATCGCCGGGCGACGCGACACCGCACTGGATGACTTGGTCGGTTTCTTCGTCAACACCTTGGTGCTGCGCCTCGATGTGGCCGGCGATCCCACGATCGCCGAATTACTGGCGCAGGTGCGCCAACGCAGCCTGGCCGCCTACGAGCATCAGGACGTGCCGTTCGAGGTGTTGGTCGAGCGGCTCAACCCGGCCCGCTCATTGGCCCATCACCCGTTGGTTCAGGTGATGCTCGCCTGGCAGAACTGGCAAGACAGCGACCCCGGCGGGATGGCGCTGGGTGATCTCGAGGTCAGCCCGCTGCCGGCCGATACCCATAGCGCCCGCATGGATTTGACGTTTTCGTTGGCGGAACGCTGGACCGAGGACGGCCAGCCCGCCGGGATCGGCGGAAGCGTGGAATTTCGCACCGACGTCTTCGACGCGGCCAGCATCGAAACCCTCATCGACCGGCTGCGGCGGGTCTTGGTGGCGATCACCGCCGATCCGACGCGGCGGCTTTCCACCGTGGACGTGCTCGACGCCGGGGAGCAGGCCCGCCTGGATGGCTGGGCCAACCGCGCGGCGCTGACCCAACCCGCGACCCCCACGGTATCGATTCCGGCGGTGTTCGCCGCGCAGGTGAATCGCTCACCGCACACCGTGGCGCTGACGTTCGACGGCCGCAGCATGACCTACCGCGAGCTGGACGAGGCGTCGAACCGGTTGGCGCACTTGCTGATTGGCCACGGTGCCGGGCCGGGGCAGCGCGTGGCGCTACTGCTGTCGCGCTCGGCCGAGGCGATCGTGTCGATCCTGGCGGTGCTGAAAACCGGTGCGGCCTATGTGCCGATCGACCCCGCGGTGCCGGACGCTCGGATGCAGTTCGTGCTCGGCGATGCCGCGCCGATCGCCGCGATCACCGCCACCGCGCACGCCGACCGGCTGGCCGGACAGGACCTGCTGGCCATCGACATCCACGACCCGCGCATCGCAGCCCAGCCCAGCACCGCATTGCCGGCCCCGGCCCCCGACGAAATCGCTTACCTGATCTACACCTCGGGGACCACTGGAGTCCCCAAGGGTGTCGCGATCACCCACCACAACGTGATCGAGCTGCTGGACTCCATGGGCGACAGCCTGGAGCTGACCGATGTGTGGTCGCAATGGCATTCGCTGGCCTTCGACGTGTCGGTGTGCGAGATGTGGGGCGCGCTCCTGCACGGCGGGCGGCTGGTGGTGGTGCCCGAGTCGGTGGCGCGTTCACCGGAAGAGTTCCACTCCCTCCTGGTCGCGGAGCAAGTCGGCGTCCTGAGTCAGACCCCGTCGGCGTTTTATGCGCTGCAAGCCGCCGACGCGCAATCACCGGAGCTGGGCCAACGGCTGAACCTGCGGACCGTGATCTTCGCCGGCGAGGCGCTGGAACCCCAACGCCTCAAGCAGTGGATGCACGACCATCCCGGATTGCCCCGCCTGATCAACATGTACGGCACCACCGAGACAACGGTGCACGCCTCGCTGCGGCAGATCGTCGACGGCGACGCCGTCACCAATGTCAGCCCCGTCGGGGGCCCGTTGGCGCATCTCGCCTTTTTTGTGCTGGACGGGTGGTTGCGGCCGACACCGCCCGGCGTGATCGGTGAGCTGTATGTGGCCGGTTCCGGCGCGGGGTACGGATACGTGCGGCGGGCCGGCTTGACCGCGTCGCGGTTTGTGGCGTGCCCCTTCGGGGTGCCCGGGTCGCGGATGTATCGCACCGGCGACCTGGTGTGCTGGGGCGCCGACGGGCAGCTGCAGTACCTCGGGCGCGCCGACGACCAGGTCAAGATCCGCGGTTATCGCATCGAGCTCGGTGAAATCCAGGCCGCGCTGGCCAGCGTGGACGGGGTGCGCCAAGCGGTGGTGATCGCCCGCGAGGACCAACCCGGCGACAAGCGCCTGGTCGGCTATGTCACCGGGAACACCGACGCGGCCCGGGTGCGCGCCCAGCTGGCCGAGCGGCTCCCGGCCTACATGGTCCCCGCCGCGGTCATGGTGATCGATGCCCTGCCGCTGACGGTCAACGGCAAGCTCGACAAACGCGCCCTGCCGGCGCCGGAGTACCAGGACGCCGGCGGTTACCGCGCCCCGGCCACCCCCACCGAGGACATCGTCGCCGGCATCTACGGCCAGGTCCTT
>NZ_MBEU01000084.1 GCF_001954275.1 Mycobacterium sp. IS-836
TGCCCGCCAGCAGCATGGGCCGGCGTCGCTGCCGCGACGCGTGGTCCGCGATGTCGTCCAGGGCGCTGTAGGCGAGCGCATCGGCACTCAACGCCGCGTTGCCGCTGACGTCGAGGTAGGTCGGGGCGAGGGCGCCGGGATTCAGCTCTCCGGTGCCCGGATCCAGCGCGTAAGCCAGGGCGGACGTCGACGACGCGAACAACGGGGCATTCGCCGATGCCAGCGCCGCGCCGCGGGCCAGCGCCATGTCCGGCTCTTCGGGCGCGATCACGTCCAGCACGGTCGCCGCGTCGAGCACGGTCTTTATTCCGACGATGTCGACCCCGCAGCCGACGATGAAAACGCCGTCGGCCCGCGGGCCCGTTGCGTCCAGGTCGGCGACCATCGCCGCCAGCTCGGCCGCGACGGCGTGCCGGCGTGCGGGCTTCCCGGCTCCGACCACGGCCCGCCGATGCAGCTCGACGATCGAGCCGTCGGCGATCTCGACGACGGCCAGCGTCGCGCTGTCGTATTCGACGAACAGCATCGCGATGCGCTCGTAGTCCATCGCGGAACCCACCGTCTGCGCCAACGCGGCCGCGGCGAGCAGCGGGGAGACCAGCATGACGCCGCCGACGTCGCAGCGCGCAAGCGCATCGCGCAGCCCCGCGACCTCGGTGGGGTCCGTCCAGGTCACGCCCGTCGATGCCAGCCGATAGCCGCCCTCGACGGCGCCTTCGCGCGTGCCGACGATGGCGCCGATCACCTGATCGGCCACACCGAAAGTCGAGTCGCCGCCTCCAGCCACGTCGAACGCGTCCTCTTCGACGGTCACGCCGTCGCCGGCCTGCCCCTCGATGAGGATCATGCGGACCGTCGTGGGAGCCATCGACACCCCGAGCACGATCTCCAAATTGAGCCTCCCAGTCCTCCGCTGGCCTCTCGAAGACGCATCCGCAAGACGGCATCTTCAAGAGGGCATTGAAAAGACAGCCCCTGGCCCGAATCGGGGCTTCTTCAACGCTACGCGCGTGCTGCCGGGCGCGCCGCTGGAGTGACTCGGCTCAAAGATCCTTGCTAATAGCCGGGGCTCAGGTACGGGTTCTGGGCGCCGCCGCCACCCGAATAGTCCGGGTATTGCTGCGGGTACTGGGGATATTGCGGGGCCTGCGGGGTCTGCGGCGCCTGATTCGCCGGAACCGGCACCGGAATGGGCACCGGTAGCAGCGGAACGTGGATCCACTCCGTCGTCATCGGCACTGTCGTGGTCGTGGTGGTGGTCGTCGTCGGCGGAGGCGGCGTCGTCGTCGTCGTAGTCGGCGGAGGCGTGGTCGTGATGGCCGTGGTGGTCGGCGGCTGGGTCGACGTCGGCGGCGGCGGACGATGCGTGGTGACGACCGGAGGCTGCGTCGTTACGACCACCGGCGGCGGTGGCGGCGACGGTGGGTTCCGCGATGGACTACG
>NZ_MBEU01000085.1 GCF_001954275.1 Mycobacterium sp. IS-836
ACCGGCCACGGGCGCGTCCGCGACGCCCGCCGACGCTCAACCGGCCGCACCGGCCACGGGCGCGTCCGCGACGCCCGCCGACGCTCAACCGGCCGCACCGGCCACGGGCGCGTCCGCGACGCCCGTCGACGCTCAACCGGCCGCACCGGCTACGGGCGCCGAGCACACGGAAGCGCTGCCCGCATACAAGGACCCCGCCGCTCCTGTGTACAAGGACCCCGCGGTGCCCGAGTACAAGGATCCGCTGCCCGTGTACAAGCACCCGTTGCCTGCGTACCAGGAGCCCGCGGCGCCCGTCTACAAGGCGCCGTCTTACAAGGTGCCGGCCAAGTAGCGCGGCTGTCATACGAGAACAAACGAATCGAAGAAAGGGATATATCAATGGATTTCGGTGCGTTACCTCCGGAAATTAACTCCGGGCTGATGTATGCGGGCCCGGGATCGGCGCCGATGCTGGCGGCCGCCGCGGCCTGGGAGGGTCTGGCCGCCGAGCTGCGCATGGCGGCGACGGGCTATGGGTCGGTGGTCCTCGAACTGGCCGACGCGGCGTGGCAGGGTCCGTCTGCGGCATCGATGGCCGCCGCCGCCGCGCCCTACCTGGCGTGGATGCAGAGCACCGCGGCGCAGGCCGAGCAGGCGGGTATGCAAGCGGCCGCGGCCGCGGCCGCACACGAGGCGGCTTTTGCGGCCACCGTGCCCCCGCCGATGATCGCCGCCAACCGGGCCCTGCTGATGACCCTGATCGCGACCAATTTCATGGGCATCAACGCCGCCGCGATCGCGGCGACCGAGGCGCAGTACGCCGAGATGTGGGCCCAGGACGCGGCCGCGATGTACGCCTATGCGGGCGCCTCGACCGCGGCGTCCATGCTCACACCGATGGCGCCGGCCCCGGCCACCACCAGTCCGGCCGGAGCGGCCGCCGGCGCCGTCCAGGGGATGACCACCCAAGCGGCCAACGGCGCGTTGACATCCGCATCGACACTGGCCGGCCCCGTCGAATCCGGCGTCGGAAGTTTCGGCGACGTGCTCAGCGGCGTCCTCGGGCAGGGCGGGGGCACCGGCACCTCGGGGCTGACCGGGATGGAACAGCCCGCCGCCCTGGGTCTGGGCATGGCGGCGCGGGAACCATTGGTCGGCCCTCGACCGGTGATGCCCGAACGGTTGTCTCCTGCGCTGGCTCCCACCCGCGTTCCGGAGATGCCGGCACGGTTGATGCCGTCGGCCGCGCTGGGCCAGGCCACTTCGGTCGGCGGCCTGTCGGTCCCGCCGGGATGGAACCCAGCGGGACAGGCGGTCTCGGCCGCGGCCACACCGGATGTCGCGCCGGCTGCCGGCGCACCCGCGGGTGCGCCGATGATGGCCCGGGGCATCCCCGCGAGCACCGTCGGGGGCATGGAGATTCGCGGATCCGGCGCCGTCGAGGCGCCGCGCGTAGTCGTCCTACCGCGCACGAGCCTCGTCGGTTAACGGAAAGGGGGACAAGAGCTTTCATCTTATCACTGACCACTCACCACACACGACAACTCATTTCAAGGAGATCATCAATGACCACACGATTCATGACCGATCCGCAGCTGATGCGGGACATGGCGGGCCGCTTCGAGGTGCACGCGCAAACCGTGGAGGACGAGGCCCGCAAGATGTGGGCGTCGTCGCAGAACATCTCCGGCGCGGGCTGGAGCGGGACCGCCGAGGCCACCTCGCTGGACACGATGGGCCAGATGAATCAAGCGTTCCGAAACATCGTGAACATGCTGCACGGAGTCAGCGACGGACTGGTTCGCGATGCCGGCAACTACGAGCAGCAAGAGCAGGCCTCCCAGCAGATCCTGGGCAGCTAACCAACCGAACGAACAACAGGAGACTTTTACGATGACGATCAACTATCAATTCGGCGACGTCGACGCCCATGGTGCCCTCATCCGGGCGCAGGCCGCATCGCTGGAAGCCGAGCACCAGGCCATCGTTCGCGATGTGCTTGCCGCCGGCGACTTTTGGGGCGGCGCCGGCTCGATGGCCTGCCAGCAGTTCATCACCGACTTGGGCCGCAACTTCCAGGTGATCTACGAGCAGGCCAACGCCCACGGGCAAAAGGTCCAGTCCGCGGGCAGCAACATGGCCAACACCGACAGCGCGGTGGGATCCAGCTGGGCCTAGGGAGTCACGAGAATCTTGCAGTGCCGCTCGGGGTCGGCGAGGTCATCGAAGGCCGCGCCGACCCCGTCCAGGCCTACCTCGCCGGTGATCAGCGGGGTGACGTCGATGTCGCCCTCGGCGAGCGCGCGCAGCGAATCGGCGAATTCATCCGGGCTGTAGGCGAGGACGAACTGCACGTTGATCTCTTTGGCGATCGCGAAGAAGGGATGCACGGTGTCGGGCTGCATACACACCCCGGCGACGACCAACCGGGTGCCCGGACGCGCCCGCAACAGCACGTCGTCGATGATTCCGGGCACCCCGACCGCCTCGAACACCACTGCGGGTTTGACGCTGTCGAAGGGCGAGCCCTGGGCCGGGTCCAGCGTCCGATGCGCGCCCATCGCAGTGGCCAGCTCCCGGCGTTTCGGTGAAAAGTCCGATGCCGCAATGGTTTCCACGCCACGGGCGCGAAGTGACGCGATGATCGCGATGCCGATCGGACCGCAACCGAGCACCAGGGCGGTCTCCCCTGGCGCGATGTTCGACTTGTTGACCGCGTGCAGGCCCACCGCCATGGGTTCGGTCAGCGCGGCGTGCTTGAAATCGAGGCCGTTGGGAATCGGCATCAGCAGCGGCGCCGATAGCAGCATCCGTTCGGCGTAGCCGCCGACCGTCGTGTTGCTGTACACGATGGGCTCGACGCCCTTGCTGGACAGCAACACGGGAAGCGAGGTGATCAGCGTTCCCGGGGGATGCGTTTCGGTGTCCGGTCCGGCTTCGAGTACCTCGGCGCTGAACTCGTGACCCATGAAGATATCGCGACTCAGGTCGAGGCTCATCCCGCCCGCGGCGTCGCCGCCCATCCGGTCGGTAAGCGCCATCACCTCGGACCCGTGCGCCGCGAAATGTAGGTCAGAACCGCAGATTCCGCACGATCGGACCGCGACCAGTACCTGGCCGGATTCGGGGACCGGGTCGGGGACGTCGTCGCGGTAGACCATCCGGCCGTCCCGCAATACCGAGGCGCGCATCAGCTCTTCTCGCTTTCCAACTTGTGCTCGTCGACATGCTCGGTGATGGCCTTCACCACGGCCTCACCGGCGCGGCCAATCAACTGGTCGCGGTGTCCCTTCGCCCAGTCGTGAGACGACCGCGAGGCCTGCAGCTGTCCCTTGAAATGGGGAATCACCTTGCGGGCCATCAGGTCATAACAGTGGTACGTCGCTTCGGGTGATGCCCAGTCATGGCCGAGCATGAGCAGCGTCCCGAAGCCGCCCGAGCGTTCGAGCAGATCTTCGATGTGCGCGATTGCGTCGTCGGGCGTGCCGATGCAGCAATTGCCTTTGGCCGCATAGTCTTCGACAAATTCGTGTGGTGTCTGCGCGCCGTCGACGGTGTTGGCCAGCGGAACGAACCCGGCGGCGCCGAAGTAGTTGGCGAAGTCCTGCAGCCCGTAGGTGCAGTCCTCGATTGCCTGGTCGCGGCTGTCCGCGATGTGCATGATGCTCAGCACTCGCCAATCGGCTCGATCAGGCTCGTCGCGGCCGACTTTGTCGGCCTGTTCGCGCACCACGTCCCAGGTGTTTTCCAGGGCGGCGTAGCCGCCGGGCACCGACATCGACAGTGACAGCAGCGACGTGCCCAGGGCGCCCGCCAGCCGCGGCCCGGAGGGCGAAATCATTGCGGCCGTGGCGATTTCCGGATACGGCCAGGTGTAGGGACGGATATGCAGCTGGGCGTCGCGCAGCGTGAACCAGTCGGAGTGGCGGTCGATTCGCTCGTCGGGCGCGGCGCGAAACAGGGCGAGGATCGCCTCGAGTGATTCCTGCATCATCCGGCGCTGCTCGATCGGGTCGATCCCCATCATGTAGGCGTCCGACGGCAGCGCGCCCGGACCGGTACCGAACATGACCCGGCCGCGGGTCAGGTGGTCCAGCAGCACCCAGCGATCGGCCACCATGAGCGGATGGTGGTACGGCAGCGAGACCACACCGGTGCCCAGCCGGATGTGCTTGGTCCGCTCCGCGGCGGCCGCGATGAACACCTCCGGACACGCGATCAGCTCGTAACCGCCGGAGTGGTGCTCGCCGAACCACGCTTCGTCGAAGCCCAGGCGGTCGAGCGCGACGACACGCTCCATGTCGTATTCCAATGCCACCGTTGGGGATTGGCCGATCGGATGAAATGGTGTGATAAAGACGCCGAAGCGCAGGGGGGCGGTCATCGCAGCTCCAATCCGTTGAGGAAGTCCAGCAGTGCCGCATTGACCTCGTCGGGTCGCTCTTGTTGCAGCCAGTGTCCCGCACCGTCGAGCATCACCTGACGGTACGGCCCGGAAACCACCTGCGAAGCGCGGTCGGCGCGGGTGAAGGACAGCACGGGATCGGCCGACCCGCCGATGAACAAACACGGAACCGAGATTTTCGCGCCGTCGAGTTCGGGGGTGGTCTCCCAGTTGCGGTCGAAATTGCGATACCAGTTCAGCCCGCCGGTGAATCCCGTGCGGGAGAACTCTTCGATGTAGCGGTCGAGCTCGTCCTGGCTTATCCAGTCCGGCAGCCCGTCGGGCTCGGGAAGGCGATCGATGAAGCCTGCCGGGCCGGGGGTAGCCATCCGCACCAGGGCGTCCTGGCCACCGGATGTCCGCAGGCCGCCCATCATCCGTCGAATCACCCTGGCGGGGTCTGCGTTGAGTTCGGCGTCGGCGACGCCCGGTTCCTGGAAATACAGGATGTAGAAGAAGTTTTCGCCGAATAGCTTGCGCCACGCCTTGGTCGGCGCCACGTGCGAGCGCGGCAGCGGCGGGACGCTCAACCCCACTACCGCCGAGACCCGGTCGGGGTGCAGCAGCGGCGCATGCCACGCCACGGGGGCGCCCCAGTCGTGACCGACCCAGACGGCGCGCTCGGCGCCGACGTCATCGAGCAGCCCGACGATGTCGGCGGTCAACTCGTGAATGTTGTAGGCCTCGATCGCATCCGGGGCCGACGACCCGCCGTACCCGCGCTGATCGGGCGCCAGCACGTGGTAGCCCGCCTCGGCGAGGGCCGGAATCTGGTGCCGCCATGAGTACGCCAGTTCGGGAAAGCCATGCGCCAGGACCACCGTCGGCGCGCCGCGGTCCCCGGCTTCGACGACCCGCAACTGCACACCATTGGTGTCTACTAACCGTTCGGTTGATAAGGGCATCGTTTCACCAAATCACAACGCCGGTGGGCTGAGAAGGCCTGACATCGTGGTAGATATCGCGGCAGGACATCTGAACGAAAGGTGACTCGGCGTGAAGCGGCTGGACCATGTCGTCTTGTGGACGAAGGATGCGCGCGCATCGATGGACTTCTACA
Organism: Mycobacterium sp. IS-836; assembly: GCF_001954275.1. Lineage (GTDB taxonomy): Bacteria > Actinomycetota > Actinomycetes > Mycobacteriales > Mycobacteriaceae > Mycobacterium. Next base: position 5,487 of record NZ_MBEU01000085.1, read on the forward strand.
CGCGGGTGGTCGGGCTCGCGCCCGTACGGTTCGCCGAGTTCGAGGCCGGTGAAGCCCCGTTCCCCAGTGTGCGGGTCAGCGAGGACTCGATCATCGACCTCTCGCCGATCGGCAGCGCCGGCGCGACCGAATCCCTCACGAAGGTCGAGGGGAGCGCGGGCCATCCGGTCAATCACGTCTGCCTGGCGCTGTCGAAGTCCGAATACGACGCGCTGGACCGTCGTTTGCAGGCCGAGGGCGTGGACACCAGTGCGCGGCTGAAGCGCACCTATGGGGCCCGAGGTTGGGCGCCGCAGGGCTACTACTTCCGCGATCCCGACGGCAATGTCATCGAGGCCCGCTATTACGAGTAGGCGCTCCGCCGAACGTGCGGCCAGCCGCACACTGGGCAACGAGCGTGCGGCCAGCCGCACGCCGGGCCGCCCATCGGCTGCCCATCGGGAACAGCCAGTCGTTGGTATAGCGGTAGCCTGGACTTTTCCAGCTGCGTGTGGATAGGGAAGGACTTGGCCGCAACGGCCGATGATTGATGAACCGGAAAAACGTGATTCGCACCGTGACGGCGATCGCCGTCGTGGTGCTGCTCGGCTGGTCGTTCTTCTATTTCAGCGACGACACCCGCGGCTACAAGCCCGTCGACACCTCGGTGGCGATGGCACAGATCAACGGCGACAACGTCAAGAGCGCGCAGATCGATGACCGTGAGCAGCAATTGCGGTTGACCCTGAAGAAGGGCACCAACGACACCGAGAATTCGGACAAGGTCATCACCAAGTACCCCAGCGGGTACGCCGTCGACCTGTTCAACGCGCTCAACGCCAAGAACGCGAAGATCAGCACCGTCGTCAACGAAGGCAGCATCCTGGGCGAGCTGCTCGTCTACGTGCTGCCGCTGCTGTTGCTGGTGGGCCTGTTCGTGATGTTCTCGCGCATGCAGGGCGGCGCCCGGATGGGCTTCGGCTTCGGCAAATCGCGCGCCAAGCAGCTCTCCAAGGACATGCCCAAGACCACCTTCGCCGACGTCGCGGGCGTCGACGAGGCGGTCGAGGAGCTCTACGAGATCAAGGACTTCCTGCAGAACCCCAGCAGGTATCAGGCGCTGGGTGCCAAGATCCCCAAGGGTGTGTTGCTGTATGGCCCGCCGGGGACCGGAAAGACGCTGCTGGCCCGCGCCGTCGCCGGTGAGGCCGGGGTGCCGTTCTTCACGATCTCCGGCTCGGACTTCGTCGAGATGTTCGTCGGCGTCGGCGCATCGCGGGTGCGCGACCTCTTCGAGCAGGCCAAGCAGAACAGCCCGTGCATCATCTTCGTCGACGAGATCGACGCGGTGGGCCGCCAGCGCGGCGCCGGTCTCGGCGGTGGCCACGACGAGCGCGAGCAGACGCTGAACCAGTTGCTGGTCGAGATGGACGGTTTCGGCGACCGCGCCGGCGTCATCCTGATCGCGGCCACCAACCGGCCCGACATCCTCGACCCGGCCTTACTGCGGCCCGGCCGCTTCGACCGGCAGATCCCGGTGACCAACCCCGACCTGGCCGGCCGCCGCGCCGTCCTGCGGGTGCATTCCAAGGGCAAGCCGATCGCCCCTGACGCGGACCTGGACGGCCTCGCCAAGCGCACCGTCGGCATGACCGGCGCCGACCTGGCCAACGTGATCAACGAGGCGGCGCTGCTGACCGCCCGCGAGAACGGCACCGTCATCACCGGCCCCGCCCTGGAGGAGGCGGTGGACCGGGTCATCGGCGGGCCACGCCGCAAGGGCCGGATCATCAGCGAGCAGGAGAAGAAGATCACCGCCTACCACGAGGGTGGGCACACGCTGGCGGCCTGGGCGATGCCCGACATCGACCCCGTCTACAAGGTGACCATCCTGGCCCGCGGGCGCACCGGCGGGCACGCGGTGGCGGTGCCGGAGGAAGACAAGGGCCTGCGGACCCGCTCGGAGATGATCGCGCAGTTGGTGTTCGCGATGGGCGGGCGCGCCGCCGAGGAGTTGGTGTTCCGCGAGCCGACGACCGGCGCGGTGTCGGACATCGAGCAGGCCACCAAGGTCGCCCGCGCGATGGTCACCGAATTCGGCATGAGTTCGAAGCTCGGTGCGGTCAAGTACGGCACCGAACACGGCGACCCATTCCTGGGCCGCACCATGGGCACACAGGCCGACTACTCACACGAGGTCGCCCGCGACATCGACGACGAGGTGCGCAAGCTGATCGAGGCCGCACACACCGAAGCGTGGGAGATTCTCACCGAATACCGCGACATCCTCGACACCTTGGCCGGCGAGCTGCTGGAAAAGGAAACCCTGCACCGCGCCGAGCTGGAGGGGATCTTCGCCGGCGTCGAAAAGCGGCCCCGGCTCACCATGTTCGACGATTTCGGCGGCCGGATCCCGTCGGACAAGCCGCCGATCAAGACGCCGGGCGAACTGGCCATCGAGCGCGGCGAGCCCTGGCCCCCGCCGGTCGCCGAGCCGGCCTTCAAGGCGGCCATAGCGGCCGCCAGCCAGGCCGCCGAGGCCGCGCGCGCCGAGGCAGACCGAAATACCCACGGCCCCAACGGTTCTCACGGTCAAGGCGAACGCCAGGGCGCGGCCCACGGTCCCACGCGGCCCGACTACGGCGCCCCGGCCGGCTGGCACGCGCCGGGCTGGCCGCCGCAGCAACCGCAGGGCCATTGGTATCCGCCCGCGCCGCCCCAGCAGCCCTATTGGCCGCAGCCGGCACCGAGCTACCCGGGCCAGGGACACCAGTCTTATCCGCCCTACCCGCCCTATCCGCCGCCTGGTCAACCCACCCCGGATACACAGAAATCCCCCGACCAGCCGGATGAGGATGTGAGCCGGTCCAACCCGCCGGCGCACGGCTGACGAACGGAGGAGTCGATGGCGTTGCCGGATCTGGGGCCGGGTTCCCGTCACGCGGCGGGCCGCGTGCGGAAGTTCGACCAGTCACGTGCCGAGGCCGCCATCCGTGAGTTGCTGTTCGCGATCGGCGAGGACCCCGGGCGGGATGGCTTGCGGGAGACCCCGGCCCGCGTCGCCCGGGCCTACCGGGAGATGTTCGCCGGCCTATACACCGACCCCGACAGCGTGCTCAACACGATGTTCGACGAAGAGCACGACGAGCTGGTGATCGTCAAAGAAATCCCGATGTACTCCACCTGCGAGCACCACCTGGTGTCGTTCCACGGTGTGGCACACGTCGGCTACATCCCCGGCAAGGACGGCCGGGTGACCGGCCTGTCGAAGATCGCGCGCATGGTCGACCTATACGCCAAACGGCCGCAGGTGCAGGAGCGCCTCACCAGCCAGATCGCCGACGCTTTGGTCCGGCAACTCGACCCCTCCGGGGTCATCGTCGTCGTCGAGGCCGAGCACCTGTGCATGGCGATGCGCGGTGTCCGCAAGCCCGGCGCCGTCACCACGACGTCGGCGGTGCGCGGCCTGTTCAAAACCAACGCCGCTTCTCGAGCGGAAGCGCTCGACCTCATCCTGCGTAAGTGAGTCGGGCGCCTGTGCAGGTCATGGGAGTTCTGAACGTCACTGACGATTCATTCTCGGACGGCGGGCGCTACCTCGATGCGGATAGCGCCGTCGCGCACGGACTCGCAATGGTCGCCGAAGGCGCGGGAATCATCGACATCGGCGGGGAGTCGACCAGGCCCGGCGCCGCCCGCATCGACTCTCGGATCGAGGCCTCGCGCGTCGTTCCCGTCGTCAAAGAGCTTGCGGCACAGGGCATTACCGTGAGCATCGACACCATGCACGCCGACGTCGCGCGGGCGGCGCTGCAGAGCGGCGCGCGGATCGTCAACGACGTGTCCGGCGGGCGGGCCGACCCTGCGATGGCGCCGCTCGTGGCCGAGGCCGGCGTGACCTGGGTGCTGATGCACTGGCGCTCGGTGTCCTCCGAGCGGCCGCACGAGGCCCCGCACTACGACGACGTGGTGGCCGAGGTGCGCTCCGAATTGCTCGCCAGCGTTGACGCCGCCGTCGCCGCGGGCGTGGATCCGGCAAAGCTCGTGATCGACCCCGGGCTGGGATTTGCCAAGACGGGACAACACAATTGGGCGCTGCTGCACGCCCTGCCGCAGTTGGTCGCCACGGGCGTGCCGGTGCTCCTGGGTGCCTCGCGCAAGCGCTTCCTCGGCACGCTGCTGGCCGGTCCCGACGGGTCGCCGCGACCGCCCGACGGGCGCGAGACGGCGACCGCCGTGATTTCCGCACTGGCCGCCCTGCACGGGGCGTGGGGTGTGCGGGTGCACGACGTGCGTGCGTCCGTCGACGCGCTCAAAGTCGTCGGGGCGTGGACGCATGGCTGATCGAATAGAGTTGCGCGGCTTGGCGGTTCGCGGGCGGCACGGAGTGTTGGAACACGAGCGCGCCAACGGCCAGGAGTTCGTCGTCGACATCACGGTGTGGATCGACCTGGCCGACGCCGCGACCAGCGACGAGCTGGCCGACACCTACGACTACGCCGCGCTGGCCAAGCTCGCGGCCGACGTCGTCGCCGGGCCGCCGCGCAACCTCATCGAAACCGTCGGGGGCGAGATCGCCGGGAAGGTGATGGAGGACGAACGCGTGCACGCCGTCGAGGTGGTGGTGCACAAGCCGCAGGCGCCGATCCCGCAGCGGTTCGACGACGTCGCGGTGGTGGTCCGGCGGTCGCGGCGCGGCGGCCGCGGCTCGGTGGTCCCTGCGGGCGGGGCGCTATGACGCGGGTCGTGCTGTCCATCGGCTCCAATCTCGGTGACCGGCTGGCGCGGTTACGGTCGGTCGTCGACGGGCTCGGCGATGCGGTGCTCGCGGTCTCCCCGGTGTACGAGACCGACCCCTGGGGCGGCGTGGAACAGGCGCCCTTCCTCAACGCGGTGGTGATAGCCGACGACCCCGGGTGCGACGGGCAGGGGTGGCTGCGGCGTGCTCAGGACTTCGAGCGCGCGGCGGGCCGGGTTCGCGGCGAACGCTGGGGACCGCGCACCCTCGACGTCGACCTGATCGCCTGCTACGACGACACCGAGGTGATCGCCCGGGAGCCCAACCTGACGCTGCCGCATCCCCTGGCGCACCTGCGCGCTTTCGTGATGGTGCCGTGGCTGGCCATCGACCCGGATGCCCAGCTGACCGTCGCCGGGGGCGTTCGACCGGTCGCCCGCCTGCTGGCCGAGCTGGAGCCGGCCGACCGCGAGGGTGTCCGGTTGTCCGGGCTGACGCTGACGTCCTCCGCCAACCGGGAGTCGCGGCGCTGATGGGCCCGACCAGGAAACGTGACCTGACGGCCGCGGTGGTGGGAGCTGCGGTGGTGGGTTATCTCCTGGTCATCCAGCTCTACCGGTGGTTCCCGCCCATCACGATCTGGACCGGGCTGTCGCTGCTCGCGGTCGCCATCGGCGAGGCGCTGTGGGCGCGCCACGTGCGGGCCAAAATCAACGAGGGCGAAATCGGCGACGGGCCGGGATGGCTGCATCCGCTTGCCGTCGCGCGCAGCGTGATGGTCGCCAAGGCGTCGGCCTGGGTCGGCGCGCTCGTCCTGGGTTGGTGGGTCGGCGTGCTGGTGTACTTCCTGCCGCGGCGGTCATGGCTGCGGGTCGCCGCCGAGGACACCACCGGCACGGTGGTCGCGGCGGTCAGCGCGCTGGCGCTCGTGGTTGCCGCGCTGTGGCTGCAGCATTGCTGTAAATCCCCGCAGGATCCGACCGAGCACGGCGAGGGCGCGGAAAGCTAAAGCCGCGCCGGGGTCGGCGTAGGGCCAGCGGCACGCCGGACCGGTGCGACACGCGGATTGACCTCGCACAGGTACTCTCAGGCCATGACCGTTCTGTCCCGCGGCGCCCGGGTCCGGCGCGGCGGTCGCAGGCCGGGGTGGGTGCTCTTGACCGCGTTGCTGGTCCTCGCAATGGGGGCCAGTTCCGCACTGGTTTTCACCAATCGGGTGGAACTCCTCAAGCTCGCTGTAATCCTGGCGCTGTGGGCCGCAGTCGCCGGCGCGTTCGTGTCGGTGCTCTACCGCCGGCAAAGCGATGCTGATCAATCCCGCGTGCGTGACCTCAAGCTCGTCTATGACCTGCAGCTGGACCGGGAGATCTCGGCCCGCCGCGAATACGAGCTGACCGTGGAGTCCCAGCTGCGCCGCGAGCTGGCGTCCGAGCTGCGCGCCCAGGCCGCCGACGATGTCGCCGCGCTGCGTGCGGAGCTGGCCGCGTTGCGGACCAGCCTGGAGATCCTGTTCGACACCGACCTTCAGGACCGCCCGGCGCTGGAGACGCTCGAGACGGAGGCGCCGCGCGCACGCACCTACAGCGACTGGGAGCGAAACGGTGAGAGCGCCGATTGGGTGTCCAGCGATCGCGTGACGTCGGCCCGCCAGGACAACCCGCTCGGGCGCACCGACCGGCGCGCCGACGAAGAGGCGATCATCGACGTGCCCGAGGAGCCGCTGCTGCCGCCCCGCCAGGCGCCGCCGGCGCGGGAGGCCTCCCGGAGCCACTACGACGTCCCGCCCGAGGCTCCCTACCTGGTCTCGCAGGAGCCCCCGTACATGGCCCCGCCTCCGGAGCCCGAGCAGCGATTCGAGCAGTTTCACCGGCCGCCGCCACAACCGGCCCCACCGCCGCCGTACACGCCGCCGCCACCGCCGCCCCAACCGGAACCGCAGCCCCAGCCGCAGGATTGGCAGCCGGTCGCCGCGGACGGGCTCTGGCTGCCGCCGGGCGCGCGGGGCAGCCACTGGGCCGGTGACGATTCCCCGGCCCCGGCCGACGCGGGGCGCCGCCGCGCCCGGCACTCCCACCCGGACGAGCCCGTGGACGGCGCGCGCGTCGAACACGAACCTTCCTGGCCGTACGGCGAGGCCGGTCGCCGGGCCTCCCGGCATTCGGCGGAGTACCGCGACTTCGGGATCTTTGCGGCGACGAACGAGCCGCCGGCCGCTCCGCCGCCACCCCCTCCCGCCGCCGCTACGCCGCCTATGCCGCCGCCGGTTGGGCCGCCGCCACCACAAATGGCACCGCCACCACCGGCCGCGAATGCGCCTCGGCACGGGGGAGCCGACCCATCGGCCGAAGCGCGGCAGGGCGCGGGCGAGGCCCCGCCGTCGGGTGGCCACTCCGTCGCCGACCTGCTGGCGAGGCTGCAGGTGGAGCCGTCCGGCGGGGGCCGTCGGCGCCGCCGGGAAGGCTGAGCTGAGGGCATCGTCACATTGGGGACGGCCCACCCAATCGACTACAGTCTTAGTGACCGTCCGGTACCCAGTTGGGACTGGAACGAACGAATAAATCAGTGAGGTCGTCTGCGATGGTGCAGTTCGACGGTTTGCGCCCGGCCAGGCTCAAGGTCGGCATCATCTCGGCCGGCCGGGTGGGCACCGCGCTGGGCGTCGCGCTGGAGCGCGCTGACCACGTCGTCGTCGCGTGCAGCGCCATTTCCCACGCATCGCGGCAGCGGGCGCAGCGCCGGCTGCCCGATACCCCCGTGCTCTCGCCGCCGGACGTGGCGGCCGGTGCCGAGCTGCTGTTGTTGGCGGTTCCCGACAGCGAACTCGCCGGCCTGGTGTCCGGCCTGGCCGCGACGTCGGCGCTGCGGCCCGGCACGATCGTGGCGCACACGTCCGGCGCCAACGGCGTCGGCATCCTCGCGCCGCTGGCGCCCGACTGCATACCGCTGGCCATCCACCCGGCGATGACCTTCACCGGATCCGACGAGGACATCAGCAGGCTGCCCGACACCTGCTTCGGGATCACCGCGGCCGACGACGTCGGGTACGCGATCGGCCAATCCCTGGTCCTGGAGATGGGCGGCGAGCCGTTCTGTGTCCGCGAAGACGACCGCGTCCTGTACCACGCCGCGCTGGCCCATGCCGGAAACCACATCGTGGCGGTGCTCGCCGACGCGATCGACGCCCTGCGGGCCGCGCTGCGCGGCAGCGAACTGCTCGGGCAACAAACCGTCGACGACCAGCCGGGCGGCATCGCCGAACGCATCGTCGGGCCGCTGGCGCGGGCCGCGCTGGAGAACACCCTGCAACGCGGCCAGGCCGCGCTCACCGGGCCGGTAGCGCGCGGGGATGCGGCCGCCGTCGCCCAGCATCTGGCCGCGCTGGAGCGGGTGGACCCCGCGCTGGCCAACGCCTATCGGGTGAATGCTCTGCGGACCGCCCAGCGCGCCCACGCCCCCGCCGATGTCGTCGAGGTGCTGGCGCGATGAACCCGATGGCGCCGACCGCGTTCACGGCGGGCGAGCTCAACCTGTATTCGACGCCGCGCGACGTCACGGAGGTCAGCCGCGCGCTGCGCCACACCGGCCGGCGGGTGATGCTGGTGCCCACCATGGGCGCGCTGCACGACGGGCACCTGGCCCTGGTGCGCGCAGCCAGGCGGGTGCCCGGCTCGGTGGTGGTCGTTTCGATCTTCGTCAATCCGCTGCAGTTCGGCGCCGGCGAAGATCTCGACGCGTATCCCCGGACGCTGGACGAGGACCTGGCGATGTTGCGCGGCGAAGGCGTCGAGATCGTGTTCGCGCCGACCGCCGCGGCGATGTATCCCGACGGCCTGCGCACCAGCGTGCAGCCGGGTCCACTGGCCGCCGAACTCGAGGGCGGCTCGCGGCCAACGCATTTCGCCGGCGTGCTGACCGTCGTGTGCAAGCTGCTGCAGATCGTGCGTCCCGACCGGGTGTTCTTCGGCGAGAAGGATTACCAGCAGCTGGTCCTGATCCGGCAGATGGTGGCCGACTTGAACCTCGACGTCGCGGTGGTCGGGGTACCGACGGTGCGGGAAGGCGACGGGCTGGCTATGTCGTCGCGCAACCGCTACCTCGATCCGGCGCAGCGCGAACTGGCCGGCACGCTTTCGGCGGCATTGGTGGCCGCCGCGCACGCCGCGCCCGTCGGCGCCCGGGCCGCGCTGGACGCCGCGCGCTCGGTGCTCGACGCCGTGCCCGCCATCGAGGTCGACTACCTGGAGCTGCGTGACGCCGAGCTGGGCCCGCCGCAGGTCGGCAGGCCCGGGCGCCTGCTGATCGCCGCCCGGCTGGGCGGCACCAGACTGCTGGACAACATTGCGATCGAAGTTGGAAATCTCGCCGGCACCGACGGGCCGGACGAACTCGCCCAATCACATTGGAGGAACTGATGTTTCGGACGATGCTGAAATCGAAGATCCACCGCGCCACGGTCACGCAGGCCGACCTGCACTACGTCGGCTCGGTGACCATCGACGCCGACTTGATGGATGCCGCGGACCTGCTCGAGGGCGAACAGGTGACCATCGTCGACATCGACAACGGCGCGCGGTTGGTCACCTACGCCATCACCGGCGAGCGGGGCTCCGGGGTGATCGGAATCAACGGCGCCGCAGCCCATCTGGTTCACCCCGGCGATCTGGTGATTCTGATCGCCTACGGCACCATGACGGACGCCGAGGCGCGCGCCTACCGGCCGCGGATCGTCTTCGTCGACGCCGACAACAAGCCGATCGACCTCGGCCACGATCCGGCCTTCGTGCCCGACGACGCGGCCGAGCTACTCGATCCGCGGATGGGCGCACGGTAGCCGTGCTGCTGGCGATCGACGTCCGCAATACCCACACCGTTGTCGGGCTGCTGTCGGGCTCCAAGGAGCACGCAAAAGTCGTGCAGCAATGGCGTATTCGCACCGAATCCGAGGTCACCGCGGACGAATTGGCGCTGACCATCGACGGGCTGATCGGTGAAGATTCGGAGCGGCTCACCGGCGCCGTCGCCCTGTCCACCGTCCCGTCGGTGCTGCACGAGGTGCGGATCATGCTCGACCAGTACTGGCCGTCGGTGCCGCACGTGCTGATCGAGCCGGGGGTACGCACCGGGATCCCGCTGCTGGTCGACAATCCCAAAGAAGTCGGCGCCGACCGAATCGTCAACTGCCTGGCGGCCTTTCACAAGTTCGGCCGGGCCGCGATCGTCGTCGACTTCGGCTCGTCGATCTGCGTGGACGTGGTGTCGGCCAAGGGCGAGTTCCTCGGCGGGGCCATCGCCCCCGGGGTTCAGGTCTCGTCGGATGCTGCCGCGGCCCGCTCGGCCGCACTGCGCCGGGTCGAGCTGACCGAGCCCCGGTCGGTGGTCGGCAAGAACACCGTGGAATGCATGCAGGCCGGTGCCGTGTTCGGCTTCGCCGGATTGGTCGACGGCCTGGTCACGCGGATCCGCGCGGACGTCGACGGCTTTTCCGAGGACCTCGGCGACGACGTCGTCGTGGTGGCGACCGGGCACACCGCGCCGCTGCTGCTGCCCCAGCTGCACACCGTCAACCACTACGACGCGCACCTGACCCTGCACGGCCTGCGACTGGTCTTCGAGCGCAACCGCGACGCCCAGCGCGGCCGCCTGAAGACCGCACGCTGACTTTTCTCTCGCGCTGAGTGTGGCCTCACGGCGCCCGAGGCGCACACAAGACGCCGTCAGCGCACACTCGAAGCCCCGTCATTTAAGCTGGCACGTCGTGAACTCTGCCGACGCAGCAGACCTTCCCGAGCAGTTCCGGATCCGCCGGGACAAGCGCGCTCGCCTATTGGCGGAGGGTCGCGAGCCCTACCCGGTCGCGATAGAGCGCACCCACACCCTGGCGCAGGTGCGCGCCGATCACCCCGATCTGCCGACCGACACCGCGACCGACGACATCGTCGGCGTCGCCGGCCGGGTCATCTTCGCGCGCAACTCCGGAAAATTGTGTTTTGCGACACTCCAGGACGGCGACGGCGCCAGCCTGCAGGTGATGATCAGCCTGGACAAGGTCGGCCGCGAAGCGCTGGACGCGTGGAAGGCCGACGTCGACCTCGGCGACCTCGTCTACGTGCATGGCAACGTGATCAGCTCACGGCGCGGCGAATTGTCGGTGCTGGCCGACTCCTGGCGGATGGCGGCCAAGTCGTTGCGGCCGCTGCCCGTCGCGCACAAGGAGATGAGCGAAGAGGCGCGGGTGCGGCAGCGCTACGTCGACCTGATCGTCCGCCCGCAGGCACGCTCGGTCGCCCGCCAGCGGATCGCCGTCGTCCGCGCGATACGCGGCGCATTGGAACGGCGTGGGTTTCTCGAAGTCGAAACGCCTATGTTGCAGACACTGGCGGGCGGCGCGGCGGCGCGGCCGTTCATCACACATTCCAATGCTCTTGACATCGATCTGTACCTGCGGATCGCGCCGGAACTGTTCCTCAAGCGCTGCATCGTCGGTGGATTCGACCGGGTTTTCGAGCTAAATCGCGTGTTCCGAAACGAAGGGGCCGATTCCACGCATTCTCCGGAATTCTCCATGTTGGAGACGTATCAGACCTACGGAACGTATGACGATTCGGCAGTGGTCACCCGCGAGCTTATTCAAGAGGTAGCCGACGAGGCGATCGGCACCAGACAACTACCGTTGCCGGACGGCAGCGTCTACGACATAGACGGAGAATGGGCGTCGATACAAATGTATCCGTCGCTGTCGGCGGCACTAGGTGAAGAGATCACACCCGAGACGACCGTGGATCAACTGCGCGCCATCGCCGGCCGGCTCGGCGTCGAGATTCCCGACAACCGCGGCTACGGCCACGGCAAGCTCGTCGAGGAACTATGGGAGCACACGGTGGGCAACGCACTCACCGCCCCCACCTTCGTCAAGGATTTCCCAGTCGAGACAACACCTTTGACGCGTCAGCACCGAAGTATCCCGGGCGTCACCGAGAAGTGGGACCTCTATGTGCACGGGGTCGAACTTGCCACCGGCTATTCCGAATTGACCGACCCGATCGTGCAGCGCGAGAGGTTCGCCGAGCAAGCCCGCTCCGCGGCCGCGGGCGACGACGAGGCCATGGCGCTCGACGAAGACTTTCTGGCCGCACTGGAGTACGGGATGCCGCCGTGCACCGGAACCGGAATGGGTATCGATCGGTTGTTGATGTGTTTGACCGGACTGTCAATTAGGGAGACAGTTTTGTTCCCGATTGTTCGTCCGCACTGAAGTTCAACTGTGCGTCATGCATCCAGATTGAGTATGCTGCGTTCCTATGGCAGATTGATGCGGGGAGTCTATCCAATCTGCTCAGCAACTGCTCAAGATGAAATGCGAGGGTAATCTGATGGCGAAGAAAGTGACCGTCACCTTGGTCGATGATTTCGACGGTGCGGGCGCGGCCGACGAAACAGTCGAATTCGGGCTCGATGGGGTGACGTATGAGATTGACCTTTCTTCCAAGAATGCGGCAAAACTTCGCAGTGATCTGAAGCAGTGGGTAGCGGCGGGCCGCCGCGTGGGCGGGCGCCGTCGCGGCCGTTCGGGTTCCGGCCGCGGCCGTGGCGCGATCGACCGTGAGCAGAGCGCGGCGATCCGCGAGTGGGCCCGTCGCAACGGGCACAACGTGTCCACGCGGGGGCGTATCCCCGCCGACGTCATCGATGCCTTCCACGCGGCAACCTAGAAACGCAGTCTTAACCGGCGCCCGGCCGCAACCGCCGGGCGCCGGTTCTTTCGCTGGTGGCGAAACGATCGCGCGGGGTTTGCGGAAACGATTTGGCGGTTTGCCGCGTTTCCTCAGTTACCGCTGTGTCGGCGGCGGGGAGATCGCAGGTAAAGGCCGCGCGAGCCCCGAACCGCGGGGAACCGCAAGGTTAGGAACCCTGGCAGGCCGACCATTACAGTGGATGGCAGGTACGCGAGTCCGGCTCCCACTGGCCGGAACTGAGGCTGTACCGACGTTGAGGGAGAGCAGGTAACCCGATGTTCGAAAGATTTACCGACCGTGCCCGCAGGGTCGTCGTCCTGGCGCAAGAAGAGGCCCGGATGCTCAACCACAACTACATCGGCACCGAGCACATCCTGCTGGGTTTGATTCACGAAGGCGAAGGCGTCGCAGCGAAGTCGCTGGAATCGCTGGGCATCTCGCTCGAGGGCGTCCGCAGCCAGGTCGAGGAGATCATCGGCCAGGGCCAGCAGGCGCCGTCCGGACACATCCCGTTCACCCCGCGCGCCAAGAAGGTTCTCGAGCTCAGCTTGCGCGAGGCGCTGCAGCTCGGCCACAACTACATCGGCACCGAGCACATTTTGCTGGGCCTGATTCGTGAGGGCGAGGGTGTTGCCGCCCAGGTGCTGGTCAAGCTCGGCGCCGAGCTGACCCGGGTGCGCCAGCAGGTGATCCAGCTGCTCTCCGGCTACCAGGGCAAGGAGGCGGCCGAAGCCGGAACCGGTGGCCGCGGTGGCGAATCCGGCAGCCCGTCCACCTCGCTGGTCCTCGACCAGTTCGGCCGCAACCTGACGGCCGCCGCGATGGAGGGCAAGCTCGACCCCGTCATCGGCCGCGAGAAGGAAATCGAGCGGGTGATGCAGGTGCTATCCCGGCGCACCAAGAACAACCCGGTGCTGATCGGCGAGCCCGGCGTCGGCAAGACCGCCGTCGTCGAGGGCCTGGCGCAGGCCATCGTGCACGGCGAGGTTCCCGAGACGCTGAAGGACAAGCAGCTCTACACATTGGACCTGGGATCGCTGGTCGCCGGCTCGCGCTACCGCGGTGACTTCGAGGAACGCCTGAAGAAGGTCCTCAAGGAGATCAATACCCGCGGCGACATCATCCTGTTCATCGACGAGCTGCACACCCTGGTGGGCGCCGGTGCCGCCGAGGGCGCGATCGACGCCGCGTCGATCCTCAAGCCCAAGCTGGCCCGCGGCGAGCTGCAGACGATCGGCGCAACCACGCTCGACGAGTACCGCAAGTACATCGAGAAGGACGCCGCGCTGGAGCGCCGCTTCCAGCCGGTGCAGGTGGGCGAGCCGACGGTGGAGCACACCATCGAGATCCTCAAGGGTCTGCGCGACCGCTACGAGGCACACCACCGGGTGTCGATCACCGATTCGGCGATGGTGGCCGCCGCCACCCTGGCCGACCGTTACATCAACGACCGGTTCCTGCCGGACAAGGCGATCGACCTGATCGACGAGGCGGGCGCGCGGATGCGGATCCGCCGGATGACCGCGCCGCCGGACCTGCGCGAGTTCGACGAGAAGATCGCTGAGGCCCGCCGCGAGAAGGAATCGGCGATCGACGCCCAGGACTTCGAGAAGGCGGCCAGCCTGCGCGACCGCGAGAAGACGTTGGTGGCCCAGCGTGCCGAACGCGAAAAGCAATGGCGCTCAGGCGATCTCGACGTGGTTGCCGAGGTCGACGACGAGCAGATCGCCGAGGTGCTGGGCAACTGGACCGGCATCCCGGTGTTCAAGCTCACCGAGGCCGAGACCACTCGGCTGCTGCGCATGGAGGACGAGATCCACAAGCGGATCATCGGCCAGGAGGACGCCGTCAAGGCGGTGTCGAAGGCCATCCGCCGCACTCGCGCCGGGCTGAAAGACCCCAAGCGCCCGTCGGGTTCGTTCATCTTCGCCGGCCCGTCAGGTGTCGGTAAGACCGAGCTGTCCAAGGCGCTGGCCAACTTCCTGTTCGGCGACGACGACGCGCTCATCCAGATCGACATGGGCGAGTTCCACGACCGCTTCACCGCGTCGCGGCTCTTCGGCGCGCCGCCGGGGTACGTCGGCTACGAAGAGGGCGGCCAGCTCACCGAGAAGGTGCGGCGCAAGCCGTTCTCCGTGGTGCTGTTCGACGAGATCGAGAAGGCGCACCAGGAGATCTACAACAGCCTGCTGCAGGTCCTCGAGGACGGCCGGCTCACCGACGGCCAGGGCCGCACGGTGGACTTCAAGAACACCGTGCTGATCTTCACGTCCAACCTCGGCACCTCCGACATCTCCAAGCCGGTCGGCCTGGGCTTCACCCAGGGCGGTGGCGAGAACGACTACGAGCGGATGAAGCAGAAGGTCAACGACGAGCTGAAGAAGCACTTCCGGCCGGAGTTCCTCAACCGCATCGACGACATCATCGTCTTCCACCAGCTGACCCGCGAGGAGATCATCCGGATGGTCGACTTGATGATCGGCCGGGTCGCCGCGCAGCTCAAGAGCAAGGACATGGCGATGGAGCTGACCGACAAGGCCAAGGCGTTGCTGGCCAAGCGCGGCTTCGACCCGGTGCTGGGTGCTCGCCCGCTGCGGCGCACCATCCAGCGCGAGATCGAGGACCAGCTGTCCGAGAAGATCCTCTTCGAGGAGGTCGGGCCCGGACAGATCGTCACCATCGACGTGGACAACTGGGACGGCGAAAGCGCGGGCGAGGACGCGAAGTTCACGTTCACCGGAACCCGCAAGCCGCCGCCCGAGCCGGAGCTGCAGAAAGCCGGAGCGCACGCCGCGCCCGACACGCCGTAGCCACAGCGCAAACGGGTGGTTAGTCTCAACCGGACTAGCCACCCGTTTCGCATGTAAGGGGCCCGCCGTGCTGATCGTGACCACCAACGACCTCCCGGGCTGGGAAATCCAACGCGTATGCGGCGAAGTCTTCGGCCTGACCGTTCGCTCCCGAAACGCGTTCTCCCAAATGGGCGCCGGGTTCAAGGCCATGTTCGGCGGCGAGCTGGCCGGAATGACGAAGAACCTCGCCGAGAGCCGCAACGAGGCGATGGGCCGGCTGATCGCCGAGGCGCGCAACCGCGGCGGCAACGCGATCGTCGCGATGCGCTTCGACACCACCGAGATCGGCGATGTGTGGACCGAGATTTGCGCCTACGGCACCGCGGTCCAGGCGGTGCCGATCACCGACGCGGCGAAGTACACGGCGAATCAGCTCGGCTACGGGGCCGCGCCCCCGCAGCAGTGACGGCGGTTTACACTGTCGCTTGCCAAACGAGTGACGGAATCCGGTGAAAGTCCGAAACGGTCGCGCCACTGTCAAAGTCAGACCCGAAGCTCGTCGGACCTAAGCGGGACGCGATATCCCCAGAAGGAGTCAACTGTGTCCGATTCCACCGACACCCGGTCGATCGATTTATCGGCGGCAAGTGCCGCGCTGTGGCTGGCGGCGACCGTCTTCCTGGCGCTCTTGGCGCTCTACTTCGTCGGCATCGATCAGGGCGCGGTGTCGCTGTTCGGCAGCGACTCCCACGTGCACGAGTTCGTGCACGACGCGCGGCATCTGCTCGGCTTCCCCTGCCACTGACGGCTCCTCGTGGAGAAGCGTCTGATCGCGCGCGGTCTCTTGGCCGGCGCGCTTGCCGCGGTGCTCGCATTCCTCTTCGGCCGCCTGTGCGCCGAGCCCGTCATCGGCCGTGCGATCGCCTTTGAAGACGGCCGAACCGACGCCGAGCACGCGCACGGCGTGCACGAGCACGGCGCCGAGCTGTTCACCCGCGCGGTGCAGGCAAACGCCGGATTGGGTTTCGGCGTCCTGATCTTCGGCGTTGCGATGGGCGCATTGTTCGCCGCGCTGTTCTGCGTTGTCGCGCCGCGCGCCAGAGGCCTTGGGCCACAGTCGCTTTCGTTGCTGCTGGCGGCGGCCGCCTTCGGCGCGGTCTACCTGGTGCCGTTCCTGAAGTACCCGCCGAATCCGCCCTCCGTCGGGCAGGCGGACACGATCGGGGCGCGCACCGGCTGGTATCTGGTGGCGGTGCTGGTGTCGGTGGTGCTGGCGATCGCGGGGGTGTGGTTGGCCCGCCGGCTCGCCGCCCGGCTAGGCACGCCGAACGGTTGGCTGCTCACCGCCGGCGCCTATCTGGTGACGATCACGGCGGTGCTGGCGTTGTTGCCCGCCGTGGACGAGACGCCCGAGCCGTTGCGCGACGCCTCGGGTGCGATCATCTATCCCGGCTTTCCCGCCGATGATCTCTACGAGTTCCGGTTGGTTTCGCTGGCCACGCAGGCGGTGCTGTGGGCGACCATCGGCGTGGTGTTTGCGACGCTGGCGGGGCGGCTGCTGGGGGAGCGAGCCCGGAGCGGACGCGCGTCAAGCACCGCCGCGTGACCGAGGTCGTCCGGCTGACCCTGGTCTCGCACGCGATGACCGACGCGATGGCGGCCGGGCGGTTTCCCGCCGACGAGCCGCTCAACGACACCGGCCGGCGCCTTCTCGAAAGCGTTGCCGCACTTGCGATCTCCGGCGATACACGTCAGCTCACCGCGCCCGAGCGGCGGGCCCGCCAAACCGCGCAGTTGCTGGGCTTGCAAGCCACGACGGAGCCGCGGTTGGGCGATCTCGACTGCGGGCGGTGGCGCGGCGAGGCGCTGGCGAATATCGGGCCCGCGGACGTCGAGGCGTGGCTGGCCGACCCGGCCCATGCCCCGCACGGCGGGGAGTCGATAGCCGACCTGGTCGCGCGTGTGAGGGGCTGGCTGGGCGCCCTGACGGGCGACATGTCGCGCGCCGTCGCCGTGACGCATCCCGCGGTGATCCGGGCGGCGATCCTGCTGGCCCTCGATGCGCCGCCGAAATCGTTCTGGCGCATCGACATTGCCCCACTCAGCCAAACCGTCCTGCACTTCCGGGACGGCCGCTGGACGCTGCGGTTGTGAGGGTTACCGCGGTGCGATCAGCGCGAACACCTGCTTGGCGACCTGCAAGAACCAGCCGGTCGCGGTCGGGCCATGATCGCGGGGCCAGTTCAACTGGAAGCTGACCACCCACGGCTGCCCTGTCTTGTCGACGGCGTACCAGCTGAACGTCAGGTCGCCCGGTAGGCCGCCGGCCTTCGCGCCGATGTACGGCCAGACGTTGCGGTCGAGCTGGATACCCGATACGGCGGACAGGATCTGCCTTACCGGCGCGGCCGCGCCCACCGCGTCGGCCTGCAGCGCCGCGTGGACTCGGCAGATGTCGTCCGCGTTGCCGTACCACTCAGCGCCGTAGCTCGAGGCCGGGGTGTGGGCTCGGGTCGGATCGGGTTGATAGGGAGCGGAATTCGCCTGCGCCAGCAGCCGAGCCCGGTCGTCCGGCGAACCCTGTTTCCACTGGTTGCGCAGATCAGGTTGGCCCCAGCCGACGGAGAACAGCTCGTACATCGTGGGGAAGGGCGTCATGCTGGCTGGATCGTGGTGGCCGGCCGTCGCGAGCGCTTCCTCGATCGCATGCGTGCCCATCCGCCCGATCAGCAAGTCGGTCGCCATGTTGTCGCTGGTGGCGATCATCTTCTCAGCGGCCGTGCGAACCGAAACATGAGCTCCCGGAGGCAATTCCAGGCCCGAGGAACCGACGGCCCTACTCTTCTCCGTGACCGTCAGCTGGTCATCCCAGGACACCGTGCCGTTTTGCACCGCACCCGCCAGCGCGTGCAGCACGTACAGCTTGAAAATCGATGCCAGCGGCAGGGATTCGCGGGCGTTGGTGCCCTGCACCGGGTCGCAGCGACCGTTGTCGACCTTGGAAACCTGGTAGGAGTAGCGGGCACCGGTCTTGCTCAACACCGCATCGACGTCGTGCCATGACGCGACCGTCGGGGGTTGCGTCTCGAGATCGAATCGATCGACACGCCCGTCGTCGTCGGTGTGGATCCGGATGTCTTGTCGCGCACCGTAAGAGGAGATGAGATGCAGCGTGGCAACGCTTGCGCCGATGTCGACGCCCCCAAGGGTGAAGGGGCGATCCCACCACAGCCCCTCCATGGTGGTTTCCACCGATTCGACCTTGTCGGACGCGGCCAGCGTGCGCACACCGACCGGGCCGATGGGCCAGTCGGAGTTCAGCATGTCCAACGTCTGCTGCGCACGGATACCGGGCGGAGTCCGGGTGTCGATCTGCCGTCCCGGGTTCGCCGCGTTCGCCTGCGGCGAGGGTGAGGGCGCGCAACCGGGCGCCAGGGTGACCACGAGTGCTGCGGCGGCGCTCATCGCCGCCGCCCGGCGCCGCGCGGATGGCCGCTTGCTAGCCGGTCTTGTTGGCGGCAACGTCCAGCACAACCTCGAATTCCAGCAGCGTCGCGCCTGTCGCCACGGGGTTGGCCCGGTGGCCGGCATGGGCTTCGATGGCAGGCCCTTTCGCCCACGCCTGGAATGCTTCATCGGACTCCCAGTGTGTCACCACGAAGTAGCGGTCCTCACCCTTGACCGGACGCAGCAGCTGAAAGCCGAGGAAACCGGGTTGGTTCTCCACCGCGTGCGCGCGATGGGCGAACCGCTTCTCCAGCTCGGGGCCAGCGTCGGCGGGTACTTCGATTGCGTTGATCTTCACCACTGGCATTCCGCTAGGCTACCGCGGCCCCTCGCCCGTCGAACTCGAGGGCGCTACACGCAAGATGGTCATATGCCCGGCGATCTGCTGACCTGCCACGGCGGCCAAGGCGCGCCGTTGGTACTGGTGCACGGCCTGATGGGCCGAGGCACCACCTGGTCGCGGCAGCTGCCGTGGCTGACCCGTTTGGGCACCGTGTACACCTACGACGCACCGTGGCACCGCGGCCGCGACGTCGACGATCCGTTTCCGATCAGCACCGAGCGGTTCGTGGCCGATCTCGGCGATGCGGTGAGCGGGTTGGGGGCACCGGCCAGGATGGTCGGGCACTCGATGGGTGCCCTGCACTCGTGGTGTCTGGCCGCGCAGCGTCCCGATTTGGTGTCGGCCCTGGTGGTCGAGGACATGGCCCCGGACTTCCGTGGCCGCACCACCGGCCCATGGGAGCCCTGGCTGCACGCCCTCCCGGTCGAATTCGATTCCGCGCAACAAGTATTCGATGAATTCGGCCCGATCGCGGGGCAGTATTTCCTGGATGCCTTCGATCGCACCCCAACGGGTTGGCGGTTGCACGGCCACACGTCGCGATGGATAGAGATCGCCGCCGAGTGGGGCACCCGTGACTACTGGTCGCAGTGGCGGGCCGTGCGGGCGCCGGCGCTGCTCATCGAGGCCGGCAACTCGGTCACGCCGCACGGCCAGATGCGTGCGATGACCCAAACCGATTCCCCGACAACATATTTGGCGGTCAAACAGGCGGGTCACCTGATCCACGACGAAGCGCCGCGGGTGTACCGCGAGGCGGTCGAGTCATTCCTCGCCGGCTAACCCGAAGCGGCCGTCTGGAGTCTGGGTCACCAACCCGTCGGCGAGTAGCGAATCCAGTGCCCGGTCGCGCTGAGCGCAATTGGTTAGCCACGCCACGTCCAGCTGGGCGCGCGTCACCGGTGAATCGTTGGTCCGCAACACATCCAGCAATCGCCCGCGGACCTGACGGTCCGTTCCGGCGTAGGTCTGGACGCGTCGCGCCGGACCCTGCGCCGGCGGGTATCCGGCCAGCCGCCACGTGCACCGGTCCAGGGGACATAGCCCGCATCGCGGGCTGCGCGCGGTGCACACCGTCGCGCCCAGTTCCATCAGTGCCACCGAAAACTTCGGCGCCGTGTCGTCGCGCGGCAGCAGGGCCGCGACGTCGGCGTGATCGCGCGCCGCGGCGGCCGCGGCGGCGTCGGCCAGGCCGTGTACGGCGCGGGCCATCACCCGTCGCACATTGGTGTCCACCACAGGTACAGCGTGGCCATAGGCGAAGCAGGCCACGGCGCGCGCGGTATAGCTGCCGATACCGGGCAGCGTCAGCAGGGTTTCGACGTCGTCGGGAACCACGTCGCCGTGGTCGCGGGCGATGACCGTGGCGCATTCGTGCAGCCGCTTGGCCCGCCTCGGATAGCCCAGCTTTCCCCAGGCGCGCAGGACGTCGGCCGCGCTGGCGGCGGCCGTGGCCGACGGGGTGGGCCAGCGTTGTACCCAATCCGGCCAGATCGCCAGCACCCGGGCCACCGGCGTCTGCTGCAACATGAACTCGCTGACCAGGATCTGCCACGCGCTGATTCCGGGTTCGCGCCACGGCAGGTCGCGGCGCGATCGGTCATACCAGTCGATGAGCTCGTTCGGAGGGACGTTCATTCGCCCGTGCGGCATGATGTGTGCCATGCCCAACACCAGCCCGGTAACCGCGTGGAAAGCACTCAAAGAGGGTAACGAGCGATTCGTGGCCGGCAAGCCGCAGCATCCCAGCCAGAGCGTCGATCACCGGGCCAGCCTGGCCGCGGGTCAAAAGCCCACCGCGGTGATATTCGGCTGCGCGGACAGCCGGGTGGCCGCCGAGTTGCTCTTCGATCAGGGCCTGGGCGACGTGTTCGTGGTACGCACCGCCGGTCAGGCGATCGATTCGGCGGTCCTGGGCTCCATCGAGTACGCGGTGACGGCCCTCGACGTGCCGCTCATCGTCATCCTCGGCCACACCAGTTGCGGTGCCGTCAAGGCGGCGATACAGGCGATCGATGACGGCGCGATACCGGCCGGTTTCGTCCGGGACGTGGTGGAGCGGGTCGCGCCGTCGATCCTGATGGGCCGCCGCGACGGGTTGAGCCGGGTCGACGAGCTCGAGGAACGCCACGTGCGCGAGACGCTGGCGCAGCTGGTGGCGCGTTCGACGGCGATCGCGGAGCGGGTCGCGGCCGGCACGCTGGCGGTAGCGGGCGTCACCTATCAACTCGCCGAAGGGCACGTGGTGCTGGTCGACCACGTGGGCGATATCGGCGAATAACGGCCTCTTACACGCCTGCTGGCCAGCTAACATCGCGACACGCCGAGGCGGGTCGGGCAAAACCACGTGACCTGGCCCTACGGTGTGAATGTGCTGGATCTGGAACCGCGTGGCCCGCTACCGACCGAGATCTATTGGCGGCGCCGGGGCCTGGCCCTGGGCATCGCGGTAGTAGTGATCGGGATCGTCGTCGCCACCGTCATCGCCTTCATGAGCAACAACGCGGGCGCAAAACCCGCCAACGCCGACAAACCCAACTCCGCGCAAAGCAAGCCGGGATCGCCCGCACCCCAGGCGCCCCCGCCGGTGGCGCCAGAAGGGCCCGCACCGGTGCCGGCGCCGCAGGGCCAAAACCCGGAGTCGCCGACACCCACCGCCGCAGTGCAGCCGCCGCCGGTGCTGAAGGAGGGCGATGACTGCCCCGATTCGACGCTGGCCGTCAAGGGACTGACCAACGCTCCCCAATATTTCATCGGTGACCAGCCGAAATTCACCATGGTCGTCACCAACATCGGGCTGGTGTCCTGCAAGCGTGACGTCGGGGCCGCGGTGCTGGCGGCATACGTGTACTCGCTGGACAACAAGCGGCTGTGGTCCAACCTGGACTGCGCGCCGTCCAACGAGACGCTGGTCAAGACCTTCACCCCGGGTGAACAGGTGACGACCGCGGTCACCTGGACCGGGATGGGGTCGGCGCCGCATTGCCCGCTGCCGCGGCCGGGAATCGGGCCGGGCACCTACAACCTCGTAGTGCAGCTGGGCAACCTGCGCTCACTGCCGGTCCCGTTCATCCTCAACCAGCCGCCGGCGCCGCCGGGTCCGGTGCCGGGTCAGCCGGCGGTGCCGCAGCCCGAAGCGCCGCCCGGGGTTCCCCCGGGTCCCCCTACGGGGTAACCGAGCTCAGCTCAGCGGGTCGGCGATCGTCGACTCCGCCAAATGCGACAACCCCTCCCGCACGTGGCGGGCCCACATCGTGCCGATGCCGTCCACCGATTGCAGGTCGTTGGCGCTGGCCGCCAGCAGGCCCTGCAGCGTCCCGAACGCCCTGACCAACAAATCCACGTGGGCGAACTGCAGCCGCGGGATACCGGCCATCGCGCGATAGCCACGGGGGCTCAGCGCCGAGTCCTGCGCCTCGGCGGTCGTCGGATACCCGAAAACCTTTGCCAGCGAAGTGAAGTCGAGCAGCTCGGTGTCCGACAGGGCGTCCAGTTCGCCAAGGGTGGCAGTGATTTGCGCTTCGGACAGCGGTTCGGGGCTGGCGTGATAGTCGCGCACGATCAGCGCGCGGGCGGTGTCGTTGCCGCCCAGCAGCTCCTCGAGCTGCAGCCGCAGCTGACGCCCGTCGGTGCCGAGCTCGACGCAGTCGTAATCGATCGCCAGCCCGATCCGCCGGACCAGCTCCAGCCGCTGCACCACCGTCATCGCGTCGCGCAGCGTGACGAAGTCCTCGATCTCGGCCCGCGACAGCTGCCTGCTGACCTCGTCGAGCCGGGCCTTGTAGCGTTCCAGGGTCGCGATGGCCTGATTGGCCCGCGACAGGATGGTCGCGGAGTCCGCCACGACGTGCCGTTCCCCGGCGACGTAGACGGTGACGATGTTCATCGAGTGGCTGACCGAGATCACCGGGTGGCCGGTCTGGATGGCGGCCCGTTCGGCCGAGCGGTGCCGCGTTCCCGATTCGTCGGTGGGGATCGACGGGTCCGGGACCAACTGCACATTGGCGCGCACGATGCGGCTGCCGTCGGTGGACAGCACGACGGCGCCGTCCATCTTCGCCAGCTCGCGCAGCCTGGTCGGCGCGTAACGGACGTCGAGGGCGAAGCCGCCGTCGCAGATGGCCTCGACGTTCTCGTCGTTGCCGAGCACGATCAGCGCACCGGTGCGGCCGCGCAGGATGCGCTCGAGGCCGTCGCGGAGCCCGGTGCCGGGCGCCAGCCGGGCGATGGTCTCACGCAGGGTCGGACGGGTCACAGCGTGCATTCTGCGGCCCGATTGGGCACTGCGTCTAGCCACGTCTAGCCACTGAGGCCCGGAATCGCGTTGCCGCGGTGGTCGCCGATGTCGACCATGTGCTCCAGCGCGGCGCCGATGGTGGGTGCGCGCAGCGCCCGCATACCCGGTGGCACGATCTCGCGTCGCGGGTCGTCGCCGTCGGGGATCAGCGCGATGTTGAAGCCCTGCCGCGCGGCTTCGCTCAGCCGCCGTTCCATGCCGCTGACGCGGCGCAGGTCGCCCGCCAGGCCCACCTCGCCGATCATCACCGCCGTCGTGGGCAGCGGCAGCTTCGCATACGCCGACGCCAGCGCCACGGCGACCGCCAGGTCGGACGACGGATCGGTCAACCGCATGCCGCCCACGGTGGACAGGTAGATGTCGTTGACGGCGATCGCCAGCCTGGCGTGCTTTTCCAGCACGGCCGCGATCATCGCCGCCCGCGAGTGGTCGATTCCGCTGACGGCGCGGCGCGGCGAACCGCCGGACGGCGTCGCCAGCAGCGCCTGGACTTCGCCGATGAGCGGTCGCTTGCCGTCCAGCGTGACCGTGATCGCGGTGCCTGCGACCGGCGCGGGCCGTTGATCCAAGAACAGGTTCGACGGATCGGCCACGCCTTCAATGCCGTTGTCGTGCAACATGAAACAGCCGACCTCGTCGGCAGCACCGAACCGGTTCTTGATCCCGCGGACCATCCGCAGCGTGCCGTTGCGGTCGCCCTCGAAATGCAGCACCACGTCGACGAGGTGCTCGAGTGACCGCGGCCCGGCAATGGCCCCGTCTTTGGTGACGTGCCCGACGAGGATCAGCGCGACGTCGCCGGCCTTCGCGGCGGCGGTCAGCCTCGCCGTGACCGCGCGCACTTGCGTAACGCCCCCCGCGACACCATCGGCCTCGGTGGTGGACATCGTTTGCACCGAGTCGACGATGACCAGCGCGGGCTGCACCGTCGCGATGTGGTCGAGCACGGTGTGCAGATCGGATTCGGTGGCCAGATAGAGCTCGTCGCCGCCGCAGCCAATCCGGTCGGCGCGCAACCGGATCTGGCCGGCGGACTCCTCACCGGAGATGTACAGCGCGCGCCTGCCGGACTGCGCCCAGCGATGGGCGACCTTGAGCAACAGCGTCGACTTGCCCACGCCCGGATCGCCCGCCAGCAACGTCACCGACCCCGGCACCACACCGCCGCCCAGAACGCGGTCGAGTTCATCCACGCCCGTCGACCGGTGCCGGCTGACGTTGGGCGCAATGGAATTGATCGGGACGGCTTGCGAGCTCGATCCCGAAGCCAGGCCCACCCGGCGACCGTTACCGCCGACCGCGCTGAGCACCGCTACCTCGTCGACCGTGCCCCACGTGCCGCACTCCAGGCAGCGACCCACCCACTTGGCGGTGACATGCCGGCATTCCGAACAGCGGTATTGCGAGCGCACGTTTGCCACGCCATGACGGTATCGGGCTGGACCGACAAGCCCGGCCGCACAGAACGGCGAGTCGTGCCTCAGGCGGGCTGTGGCCCCAGCCCGGCCGAGATCGGCACCAGCACGCTGGCCTGCCCGGCCTTCTCGAAGTTGAAGGTGAAGTTGTAGGTAAGGCCGTTGGTGATGGGCTTGGCGAGGGCGACGGTCGCCTTGGCGGCATTGCTCGAACCGAGGGGTCCCGGCGCCACCTTCGCGCCTTCGGGCGTACCGACGAAAAGCATCCCGCCGGCGGGCAGTCGCGCGTCGCCAGTGACGGTCACCGTTCCGATGTCGCTTGTCACGCCCAGCAGCCGGTCCGCGACGTCCGGCGACTGATTGACGGCGACCAGCACCAGGTCCACTGTTCGGCCCGGCTGAATGTAGTCGCCGGTCTGCACGGCCTGCATCCGGATGTCACGCAGCGCCACGTTGTTGATCGTGACCTTGTTGCCGTTGACGGCGGGCTCCTGGGTGGCCATCTGCGAGATCTGCCCGGCGCCGCAACCCGTGAGCGCGACGGCGATCAAGGCGACCAGGCCGATCTTGAAGCGGTTCACTCATTGCCTCCTGCTGGGCCTCGCGCCGTCGTACGGCCGTTCCATCGTGCAACTATGCACAGTAGTAGGAAGGCCATCGGAGCGGTAGCGCAGGGCACCAGACCAGGGCCGCAGGGGTCCGGACGGGGTACCCGGACAGGTCAGCTGAGGACGTTGGTACTGTGTTCCAGTGCACGTTCTTCTCCGCCTGTCAACCCCTAATTCGCACGTGTTGTGCCCCTGACCTGCACCGTTGTTCCGCATGAGTCGGCCCGCCGTGCTAGCATGAAGTAACGAAAGGGGCTCCAATCAGATGATCTTCAAGGTCGGCGACACCGTTGTCTATCCACACCACGGTGCTGCGTTAGTCGAGGCGATCGAAACCCGAACCATCAAAGGGGAACAAAAAGAGTATCTCGTCTTGAAAGTGGCGCAGGGGGACCTGACCGTTCGAGTACCCGCAGAAAACGCTGAGTACGTCGGTGTCCGCGACGTCGTCGGCCAAGAAGGCCTCGACAAGGTTTTCCAGGTGCTGCGCGCTCCCCACACCGAAGAGCCCACGAACTGGTCGCGCCGCTACAAGGCGAACCTGGAAAAGCTCGCCTCCGGTGACGTCAACAAGGTGGCCGAGGTAGTGCGCGACCTGTGGCGTCGCGACCAGGAGCGCGGCCTGTCCGCCGGCGAGAAGCGCATGCTGGCCAAGGCGCGCCAGATTTTGGTTGGCGAGTTGGCGCTGGCCGAGAGCACCGACGACGCCAAAGCGGAGACCATCCTCGACGAGGTTTTGGCCGCCGCTTCCTGAAAGCCCAGAGGCTCTGGTGGTCGGGGCAGCGGGCGGCATAGTCGCAATCGTCCCGGCCGCGGGCTCGGGTGAGCGACTGGCGGCCGGGATTCCGAAAGCATTCTGCGAGCTCGGTGGCCGCACCTTGCTCGAATGGGCCGTCTCGGGGCTGTTGAAGTCGGGGGTCGTTAACCATGTTGTGGCGGCGGTGCCTTCCGATCGCATCGACCAGGCCAAGCAAGTCCTGGGTGCCCAAGCCGTCGTCGTGGCCGGCGGCGCCGGTCGCACCGATTCGGTCAACCTGGCTTTGTCCGCCCTGCCCGGCCAACCGGAATTCGTGCTCGTTCACGACGCCGCCCGGGCGCTGACGCCGCCGGATTTGATCGTGCGGGTGGCCGAGGCGTTGCGGTCGGGCCACGCGGCCGTCGTGCCCGCGCTGCCGCTGTCCGACACCATCAAGGCCGTGGACGCCAACGGGGTGGTGCTGGGCACGCCGGAGCGGGCCGGACTGCGCGCCGTGCAGACCCCGCAGGGCTTCGCCACCGACCTGCTGCTGCGCGCCTACGGGCGCGCGGGTACCGCCGAATTCACCGATGACGCGTCGCTCGTCGAGCAACTCGGTGGCCAGGTACACGTGGTCGACGGCGACCCGCTGGCATTCAAGATCACCACCCAGCTGGATCTGTTGCTGGCCGAAGCGATCGTGCACCGGTGAGCGAACTGCCGAGGGTCGGGCTGGGTACCGACGTGCACCCGATCGAACCGGGCCGGCCCTGTTGGCTGGTCGGTCTGCTGTTTCCCGGCGCCGACGGTTGCGCCGGCCATTCCGACGGCGACGTCGGAGCTCACGCGCTGTGCGACGCCGTGTTGTCGGCCGCGGGGCTGGGCGATATCGGCGGCGTCTTCGGCATCGACGATCCGCGCTGGAAAGGCGTCAGCGGCGCCGACATGTTGCGCCACGTCGTCGATTTGATCGCGCAACACGGCTACCGGGTGGGAAACGCCGCGGTGCAGGTGATCGGCAACCGGCCCAAGATCGGCCCGCGCCGCGCCGAGGCGCAGGAGGTGCTGTCGGGTCTGCTGCGGGCGCCGGTATCCGTGTCGGCCACGACCACCGACGGCCTGGGCCTGACCGGGCGGGGCGAGGGCCTGGCTGCCATCGCGACGGCGCTGTTGGTCCCGATCGGGGATGCCCGCTAGCCCATCGACCCGAGATCGGTGACGAAACGCGTGGTCCGGGGCAATAATCAACGTGGGCGGGGCTCGATATAGGAGTGCAAATGAAGAAGCCGACAGCCGCGCTATTGACAGCCATGGCGCTGGGGGCAGCGCCGTTGGCCCTAGCTCCGGTGGCGCACGCCGATGTGTGCGCCGGCGCCGACGGACGCCACGTCGCCGTGGGTGGATGCAGCCACGTCGCCGGTGATGTCGCGGCCGGCGCGGCCATAGCGGCGGCCACCGAGCCGTACTGGCCGGGCGAGGTGCCGTGTTACTCGGTGGAGGGCGTGCCGTATTACACGCCCGATGGCGACCCCTGCTAGCGACAAGCAGTCCGCCGCTCGATCTCGAAGGGTCGGGCGTCGCCGCGGCCCAGCCCTGAGGACCGGGGAAATCGGAACCAGCAGGTAAGCTGGCACGTCGTGACCGATCGCGCCCGCATGCGGCTACACGACACCGCGGCCGGTGCCGTGCGTGATTTCATTCCGCTGCGCGAGGGCCATGTCTCCATCTACCTGTGTGGCGCCACGGTGCAGGGCCTGCCGCATATCGGCCACGTCCGCAGCGGGGTGGCCTTCGACATCTTGCGCCGCTGGCTGATCGCCCGCGGCTACGACGTCGCATTCATCCGCAACGTGACCGATATCGACGACAAGATCCTGAACAAGGCGGCCGCGGCATGCCGGCCTTGGTGGGAGTGGGCGGCCACGTACGAGCGCGCTTTCAGCGCGGCCTACGACGCCCTGGATGTCTTGCCGCCGTCCGCGGAGCCGCGGGCGACCGGGCACATCACGCAGATGGTCGAGTTAATCCAGCGGCTGATCGAAAAGGGCCACGCGTACACCGGCGACGGCGACGTCTATTTCGACGTGCTCAGCTATCCGGAGTACGGCCAGCTGTCCGGGCACAAGATCGACGACGTCCACCAGGGCGAGGGCGTGGCCAGCGGCAAGCGAGACCAGCGTGACTTCACGCTGTGGAAGGGCGCCAAGCCCGGCGAGCCGTCATGGCCCACCCCGTGGGGGCGCGGACGGCCCGGCTGGCACACCGAATGCGTGGCGATGGCGCGCGAGTACCTGGGCCCGGAATTCGACATCCATTGCGGCGGAATGGATTTAGTGTTTCCCCACCATGAGAACGAAATCGCGCAGAGCCGCGCCGCCGGTGATGGGTTCGCCCGCTACTGGCTGCACAACGGCTGGGTGACGATGGGCGGGGAAAAGATGAGCAAGTCGCTGGGCAATGTGCTGGCCATCCCGGCGATGTTGCAGCGGGTGCGGCCCGCCGAACTGCGCTACTACCTGGGCAGCGCGCATTACCGGTCGATGCTGGAATTCTCCGAGACCGCCCTGCAGGACGCCGTGAAAGCCTATGTCGGCGTTGAGGATTTCCTGCACCGGGTGCGCAGCCGGGCCGGCGCGGTCGTGCCCGGCGAGTGGACACCGCGCTTCGCCGAAGCGCTCGACGACGATCTCGCCGTCCCGGTCGCGCTGGCCGAGGTGCATCATGCCCGCGCGGAGGGCAACCGGGCCCTCGACGCCGGCGATCACGAAGGCGCGTTGAAGTACGCCGGGTCTATCCGCGCCATGATGGGCATCCTGGGCTGCGACCCTCTCGACGAACGCTGGGAGTCTCGCGACGAAACGTCCGCCGCACTCGCCGCCGTCGGCGTGCTGGTGGAGGCCGAGCTGGAGAGCCGGCAGAAGGCCCGCGAAGAGCGCAACTGGGCTCTCGCCGACCAGATCCGGGATCGACTCAAGCAGGCCGGCATCGAGGTCACCGATACCGCCGACGGGCCGCAGTGGGAGCTGCTGGCCGGTCAAGACAAGTAGGCCGCCTAGATGGCCGGTAACTCGCGGCGCCGCGGAGCGATACGCAAACCCGGCACCAAGAAGGGCCCCACCGTGGGCTCGGGCGGACAGCGCCGCCGTGGGCTGGAGGGGCGCGGTCCCACCCCGCCCGCGCATCTGCGTCCCAACCATCCCGCCGCCAAACGCGCCCAGCAGCCGCGGCGGGCGGCCAAACGCACCGACGAAACCGAAACCGTGTTGGGCCGCAACCCAGTGCTGGAATGCCTGCGTGCCGGCGTGCCGGCGACCGCTCTCTTTGTAGCGCTCGGCACCGAAGCCGACGAGCGTCTAACCGAATCCGTCTCTCGTGCAGCGGATTTAGGGATCGCGATCCTCGAGGTACCGCGCACCGACCTGGACCGGATGACCAGCAACCACCTGCACCAGGGCATCGCGTTGCAAGTGCCGCCGTACAACTACGCCCACCCCGACGACCTGCTCGCGGCCGCCGCCAAATCGCCGCCGGCGCTGCTGGTCGCGCTGGACAACATCTCCGATCCCCGCAATCTCGGTGCGATCGTCCGTTCGGTCGCCGCGTTCGGTGGTCACGGCGTGCTGATCCCGCAGCGACGTTCGGCCTCGGTGACGGCGGTGGCGTGGCGCACCAGCGCAGGGGCGGCGGCGCGCGTTCCGGTGGCGCGGGCCACCAATCTCACCCGGGCGCTTCAGAATTGGGCCGATGCCGGCCTGCGGGTGATCGGATTGGACGCCGACGGTGACACCGCGCTCGACGACCTGGACGGCACCGACCCGACGGTGGTGGTCGTCGGCTCCGAGGGCAAGGGACTCTCGCGGCTGGTTCGGCAGAACTGCGACGAGGTGGTGTCCATCCCGATGGCCGGTCAGACAGAATCGCTGAACGCGTCGGTGGCCGCCGGTGTGGTGCTCGCCGAAATCGCCCGTCAGCGAAGGCGTTAGTTGACCGGCCGTCTTGTCGCCGCCCTGCTGGCGCTGGCGGTGCTGCTTGCGTCGCCGGCGTCTGCGCAATCGCCCGGCTTTGATCTGCAGGCCCATCGCGGCGGGCGCGGCGAGACTACCGAGGAATCGCTGCGCGCATTCGCCAAATCGCTCGGATTGGGGGTCAGCACACTCGAACTCGACGTCGGCATCACCGGGGACGGGCAGCCCCTGGTATGGCACGACCCGACGATTCAGCCCGAGAAGTGCTCCGACACCGCGCCCGTCGTCGCCGGCGACCCGCAGTACCCCTACGTCGGCAAGCTCGTGCACGAGCTGACCCTGGCGCAGATTCGCACCCTGGACTGCGGCCGCCGGCTCGAGGAGTTCCCGCGGGCGGAAGTGGTGCGGGGCAACAAGGTCGCGACCCTGCCGGAAGTGTTTGCGCTCGCCGATTCGTATCGCGCCGACGTCCGCTACGACATCGAAACCAAGGTGGAAGCCGATGACCCGAGCAGATCGGCCGGCCCGCAGGAGTTCGTCGACGTGATCCTGGCCGCGGTGAGAGCGGCGGGCAAGGTCGACCGTGTGGAGATCGAGAGCTTCGACTGGCGCACGCTGCCCATGGTGCACCGGGCCGAGCCGTCGATTCCCTTGGTGGCCTTGTACAACGAGGAAACCTGGGCGCCCGGCTCTCCGTGGGTCGCGGGCGAAAATGTGGCCACGATCGGGGACCCGATGATCGGGGCGTTACTGGTTGGCGCCAACATCCTCTCGCCGGACTACCAACAGGTCACCGGCAAACCCTACGTCGATCGCGCGCACGCGCTGGGGCTCAAGGTGATTCCCTGGACCGTCAACGACGCCGACACTATGCGTGCGGAGATCGCTGACGGCGTCGACGGCATCATCACCGACTACCCAGCGCTGTTGCGAGGTGTGCTGGCCGAGCTCGGAATGCCGCTGCCGCCAAAGGTCTAGGCCTCGGCCTCGACCTCGACTAGCCAGCCACGCTGTCGGCCAGAACACCGATGTCGTCGAGATCCTGTCGGCGGCTGCGCTGGTTGGCGCGGGCTGCGCGCCAAATCATGCCCGGACGCAGCAGCCGGGTCGCGGGATCGACGAGTGCTGTCACCCTGAAGAACTGATTGAATGCGGTGGTGTCGTATTCGGCCGCGGCGAGCACGCGATCGACGTATACGTTGAGCAGCCGGGTGACCAGCGGGGGTGTGCCGTCGATTTCGGGCAGGGACAGGTCGGGATTGGCCGAGAGCTCCCACGCTTGGCGGATCGGCACCTTCGCGGCTCGGAAAAACCTCCGCGCCAAATCCCTTGTGCCGCTGGACAAGCATTCGCGCAGCGCCAGCGCCTCCAATGCGGCCACCGTCATGCCCTGGCCGTAGATCGGGTTGAAGCTGCAGATCGCATCGCCGATAACCAGCAAGCCCTCGGGAAATCGCCGCATCTTGTCGTAGCGGCGCCACTGACTGGATGGCTGACGGTGCCGCGTGGGCTCTCCCACAGGTTCGGCGGCTCGCACTGCGGCGAGCATGTGGGCCGGTGCGTAGTCCTCGACGAACTCGCACATCGCCGCGATGTCGGCGGGCGGCTCGTGTCCTGCCATTCCGAACACGGTGAACATCCAGGTGTCGTTCTCGCAGTGCAGAATTCCCAGCCCGTGCGGGCGACCCGGCACGACACCGACGAGGAAACCGCGTTCGTGCAGCGCGTCCGGCGCCATGCGCAGCAGCTGGCTCACATAGGTCAGCTGCACCGAGACATGATCCTCGCGCGGGCGGTCGTATCCCATCCGGTTCAGCCACAGCGGGGTGCGGGCTGCGCGCCCGGTGGCATCGACCACCAGATCGGCCCTCAGCGGGGCGACTTCGCGGGTGCGACGATTGACCATCTGCGCTCCCGTGACGCGGTGGTGGT
The DNA here is from genome assembly GCF_001954275.1 of Mycobacterium sp. IS-836. Lineage (GTDB taxonomy): Bacteria > Actinomycetota > Actinomycetes > Mycobacteriales > Mycobacteriaceae > Mycobacterium. The sequence continues at coordinate 37,532 of NZ_MBEU01000085.1, forward strand.
CGGGAGTTGATGTCAGCTGCACGATGTCGTGCTCGTCGAGCAGGGTGACGTTGGGGACGCTGCGTAGCCGTGCGCGGACGTGTTCCTCGATGAACGGGCGGGTCGCGAGATAAGCGGTAACCGAGGTGGCGCTGCCGGTGCGCGCCATCAGGTGCCCGCCCAATTCGTAGTGCAGCCGCGACAGGTCCCGGCCGTCGATGTAGTGCGCACCGTCGAGGACCAGCTGATCGAGGATGCCGGGGAACAGTTCCTCGAGCACCTGGGCGCCGCGGGGCAGCAGGCCATGGAGGTGCCGGCCCTGCGGCACGCCTCGACGAGCCTCCGGGTTGGCGGGAAGGGCGCCGGGCAGCGGGTCGCGCTCGACCACCGTGACTGCTTCGTAGAACTCGCTCAGCGACCGCGCGGCCAGCAGTCCGGCCATGCTCGCTCCCAACACCACCGCTTTGTTGCCGATCTTGGCCATGTCTCTGCCTTTGCTCAGCGCTTATCTGACGAAAGCCATGCTCACGGCCCGCGGGTCGGGGCCGATAGCGTAGTCGACTACTCCACTAATGCGTGTCACGCGAAACGCGGGAAAATCGCCGTGCGTGGGAATCACTGCGGGAACTCGTGCCTACCGGCAATCGTCTGCCCGCGCTGCGGCGTGCTCGCAGACGAGATTGGCGCCTGAAGCTTTTGGCCAGGACCTACCGCCGACCCTAGATGCCCAGCAGCCGCGCCGATCCCCACAGCGCCACCACCGCCACCGCCAGCGCCGGGGGCACCGTGCACAACCCGAGGCGGGTGTATTCACCGACGCCGGCGTCGACGTCGTGCTGGCGTAAAACCCTCCGCCACAGCAGGTTCGACAGTGAGCCGACATAGGTCAGGTTGGGTCCGATGTTGACTCCGATCAGCACCGCCAGGATGACAACCGGGCCGCTGTGCGCGACCAGTGGCAGCAGCACCAGCGTCGCCGGCAGATTGTTGACGACGTTGGCGAGCACGGCGGCCACGGCGGCGATCGCGAGCAACGCGGACAGTCCCGAACCCGACGGCAGCACCGCGGACATCGCCCGGCCCATCCCGTTACGCATCACCGCCTGCACGACGACGCCCAGCGCCAACACGAACACCAGGAACGACGGCTGCGCTGAGCGCGCGATCTCCACGACCGAGGTGTGCCCACGGCTCAGGCTGCGCACCGCCAGCACCGAGGCGCCGACCAGCGCGACCCACGCCGGCGCCACCCCCACGGATTGGCCGACGGCGAACCCGGCGAGCGTCAGCCCGACGACCACCAGCACGAACACCGGCGGCCGCGGCGCCGGCCCGGTGTGCTCCGGGTCGGGCTGGACGCGCAGGTCCCCGGCGAAGAACAAGCGGAACACCCCGTAGAGGACGGCCACGGCGCCCACCCACGGCAACGCCATCGCCAGGGTGAACTTGGTGAACGAGAGGTTGGCGGTGTGAAAGGCCAGCAGGTTGGTCAGGTTCGACACCGGCAGCAGCAGCGAGGCGCCGTTGGCCAGGTGGGCGGTCGCATACGCGTAGGGCCGCACCGGCGTCCGCAGCCGCCGGACGGCGGCCAGCACCACCGGGGTCAGCAACACCACCGCGGCGTCCAGGCTCAGCACCGCGGTGATCAGGGACGCAATGCCGAACACCCGCAGCAGCAGGCCGGCCGACCCGACGCGCCCCTGGGCGATCGCCGCGCCCGCGGCCTCGAACAGGCCCTCGTCGTCGCACAGCTTGGCCAGCACCAGCACCGCACCCAGAAACGCGACCACTCCCGACAGCCCGGCGACCTCGTCGGCCGCCTGACGAACCGAGATCGCACCGAGCGCGATCAGGATCGCGGCGGCCGGAACCGCCGCCACCGCCTCGGGCCAGCCCCGGGGCCGGGCAACCGCAAACCCGAGAACGACGGCGAGGAGCAGCAGGCCGAGGGTCAAGGCCATGCGGCACGGCTCCTAACGCTGAATGCGGTGACGCCGCATCGTACCTGCCAGCGGCCGAATCTCGCGCGCGCTGAACGGCGGCGGGATCGGTTACTCTACGTCGATCCTTTTGACTGCCCGGGGAGATCGGAATCGATGTCGGAGCCAGATGCCGTTGCGGCGCTTCCGCGCCGGACGATGCACGCGCTGGACCTACTCTCCTTCTCGCTGGCCGACGTTCGTGATGGTTTGGGCCCGTATCTGTCGGTATATCTCCTGCTGACCCATCATTGGGATCAGGCTTCCATCGGATTCGTCATGGCGGTCGGCGGTATCGCCGGCGTGGTGGCGCAGACACCGGTCGGCGCGTTGGTCGACAAGACGACCGCGAAGCGAGCCCTCGTCATCGGCGGCGCCGTGGGGGTCGCCGCCGCCGCGCTGGCGATGCCGCTGCTGCCCGGCTTCTATACGATCTCGTTCCTGCAAGCCGTCACCGGGATCGCCGGCTCCATCTTCAATCCGGCGTTGGCCGCGATCACCCTGGGCATCGTCGGCCCGAAATTATTCTCCAGGCGGGTCGGACGCAACGAATCGTTCCGGCATGCCGGCACCGCGTCGGCCGCTGCGGCCGCGGGCGGGCTCGCGTACTTCTTCGGTCCCGTGGTGGTGTTTTGGCTGTTGGCGGCGATGGCGGTGATCAGTATCGTCGCGACGCTGCGTGTCCCGCGTGACGCCATCGACAACGACGTCGCGCGCGGCATGGACAAGGTAACCGGAAAGCGGCACCGGCAGCCGTCGGGATTCGCTGTGCTGCTGCGCAATCGCCGATTGATGATCTTCGCCGCGGTAGTCTTCGCCTTCCACTTCGCTAATGCGGCGATGCTGCCGCTGGTCGGGCAGGAGCTCGCACTGCACAACAAAGAGCTCGGGACGGCGCTGATGTCGGCATGCATCGTCGCCGCGCAGGTGGTCATGGTGCCGGTGGCATACCTCGTCGGCACCAAAGCCGATGTCTGGGGCCGAAAGCCGATCTTCTTGGTCGGTTTCGCCGTGTTGACCGTGCGTGCTTTCCTGTACCCGCTGTCGGACAACTCCTACTGGCTTGTCGGCGTGCAGTTGCTCGATGGTGTCGGCGCCGGCATATTCGGGGCGTTGTTTCCGATCGTCGTCCAGGATGTCACGCATGGTACGGGCCGGTTCAACGTCAGCCTCGGGGCGATAACGACCGCGTGGGGGGTGGGTGCCGCGCTGTCGAATTTCGTTGCCGGCGGGATAGTGGTAGCCGCCGGGTACGGCACCGCGTTCATGTCACTCGGCGCGGTCGCCGCGGCGGGATTTGCCCTCTATCTGATCGCGATGCCGGAAACACTGGCCGGATCCGCTTCACGCCCAGGGGTTTTCGCGCCGCCACACCGTGGGCATGTGCAGCCCGACGCCGTCGCGTCCGGCCAGCTCGTCGAGGACGGCGATGGACGCGTCTAGGTCGTCGCCCGCATAGGGCAAGGCCCGCAACGGTTTCGACAACGGCTGGAAGAAATCGTCCCAGTGGATCAGGATCGCCCTGCGCGCACCGACCGCGCGCACGGTCTCATTCCAGTAGGCATCCAGGTACGAGCGCGGCTGTACGCCCAGCTGACCGACGCTGAGGTAGACCGCGTCGGCGCGGTGCCCCGCCAGCGCGCCCTCGACGTAACCGGCACTGCCCTGGATCAGCAGGCGCTGCCCCGACGGCAGGTGGTGCACCAGCGTCGACCATGCCTCACCGCAGCGGTAGGCCGATACCTTCACCGGCGGCGTCAGTGGCGCGTCGATCACGCCGGGAAACCGGTCGGGTGGACAGTGGTGCGACTCCACCAGCGTTACCTCATAGGCGCCCAACCGAATTGGCTCGCCGGAGGCCGCGACGACGAGGCGGTCTTCGGGCAGCCCGTATCCGCGCCCGACGTTGGCCGCCGACTCGCCCCCGACCAGCTGCGCGCCGGTGCGGTCGGCGACCAGCGCGGAATCCATCACGTGGTCGATGTGCGTGTGCACCGGGATGACGGCCACCAGCCGCGACACCTTGGCCCGGGCCAGGCAGCCGTCCACCCGCACCGGTGACGGCGAGAGCTTGCCGGCCGCGACCCGCGCCAGGCCGGGGCGGGAGAAATAGCCGTCGGTCATCAGCGCGCACGATCCGTCGTCGAGCAGCAGCGTCGCCACACCCATCCAGGTCACCGAAAGCGAACCGGCCTCGGCCGCGGGCACGTCGAACCGATCCGAATAACGCGCGATGTCGGGGCGACCGAGCCGCAGGCGCATCAGAGGAAAGACCTGACGTCGACGCCGGCAGCGGTGAGCCGCTCGCGCACCGCGGCCGCGATGGCCACCGCGCCCGGCGAATCACCATGCACGCAAACGGATTCCACGCTGACCGGAATCTGGGCGCCGTCGATCGCGGTGACCTGGCCCGCGGTCACCATTGTCAGCACGCGCTCGGCGATCGCCGCCGGGTCGTGTAGCACCGCACCCGGTTCGCGACGGGAAACCAGCTGGCCGTCCGGGCGGTAGGCGCGATCGGCGAACGCCTCGGCCACCGTGCGCAACCCGACGCGGGTGGCTTCGTCGAAAAACGCCGAGCCCGCCATGCCCAGCACCGGCAGCTCGGTGTCGACCAGGCGTACCGCCTCCGCGACGGCGGCGGCCTGCTCACGGTTGGTCACGATCGTGTTGTACAGCGCGCCATGAGGTTTCACGTAGGACACCGTCGAGCCGGACGCCTGCGCGATAGCCTGCAACGCGCCGATCTGGTAGACGACGTCGGCGACGAGGTCCTCGGTCGCGACGTCGATGAACCGCCTGCCGAAGCCGGCCAGGTCCCGGTAGCTGACCTGCGCGCCGATGCGCACGCCGCGCTCGGCGGCCAGGCGGCATACCCGCAGCAGGCCGGCGGGGTCGCCGGCATGGAAGCCGCACGCCACGTTGGCGCTCGTGACGATGCCGAGCATGGCGTCGTCGTCCCCGAGGCGCCAGACGCCGAAGCCCTCGCCCAAATCGGCGTTCAGGTCGATACCGGCCATCCGCCTAGCTTATTGGGGCGTTAAACGGGCGTCTGCCGTCGCCGCCCCAGGAACCAGCAGAACAGATAGATCACGAACGAGATGCTCGCGACGAAAACCGACACCGGGACGCCGGGCGCGAGCGAGAGCACGATGCCCCCGACCGCCGACACCTCGGCGAAGATCACCGACGCGACCATCGCCGCCGCCGGCGAGGTGACCACCCGAGCCGCCGCGGCCGCGGGCGTGATCAGCAGCGACATCACCAGCAGCGCCCCGACGATCTGCACGGCCTGGGCGGCCACCACGCCGACCAACGCGGCGAACACGATGCCCAGCGCGCGGACCGGCACGCCGCGCGCGGCCGCGACGTCGGGGTCGACGGTGGCGAACAGCAGCGGGCGGTAGCACGTCGCCAGCGCGACGATGACGAGCAGACACACCAGCGCGAGCATGGCCAAACCGGTGTAACCCACCCCGACGATCTGACCGGTTAGCAACGCGAAGCTCGTCGCCGTGCGCCCCGGATACAGCTGGATGAACAGGACGGCCAGGCCCAGCCCGAACGCCAGCACCACTCCGATCGCCGAGTCCCGCTCCCGCGTCCGCTGGCCGAACAGGCCGAACAACACGGCTGCCAGGGCACTGCCGATCAGCGCGCCCAAGCCCACCTCGAACCCGACCAGCAGCGCGAATGCCGCTCCGGTGAGAGACAATTCGCTGGATCCGTGCACGGCGAACGACATCTGGCGCATCACGATGAACGGCCCGATCAGCCCGGCCACCAACCCCAGCAGCGCGGCCGCCAGCAGAGCCTGCTGGACAAAGTCATGGGCGAGCAGGTTGGCGGTGACGTCGAAGGCGAACAGGTGGTCCAGCATGTCGGCGAGGCGGTGGTTCATCACGCGTGCCCATCGAAGCGCGCCGGATCGCCCACTACCGCATAGCCGTCCTTGGCCTTGACCACCTCGATGTCGGCGCGGTAGAGGGCCGACAGCGTCTCGGTGGTCATCACCTGCTCGACGGTGCCGATCCTGAATCGGCCGTCGACCAGATACAGCACCCGGTCCAGGTAGGGCAGGAACGGGTTGATCTCGTGGGTGACGACGATGACCGTGGTGCCGGCGTCGTGCCGGCGCCGATCGATCAGTGCCGACACCAATTTCGTGTTGGCAGGGTCGAGGGTCAGCAATGGTTCGTCGCACAGCAGCAGCGCCGGGTCGCTGACGAGCGCCTGCGCGATCCGCACCCGCTGCAGCTCGCCGCCGGACATCACGCCGACCGGGACGTCGGCCAGGTGTTCGCCGTTGACCTGCCGCAGCGCCTGCCACATCACCGCGCGCCGTCGGGCCCGATCGGCGGATCGCAGCGGCGCGCCGCCCCAGCGGCGACCGTCGATGCCGAGCCGGACCAGGTCGCGCCCGCGCAGCATCACGCCCCGATCGATCGGGCGGTGTTGCGGCACATAGCCGATGTCGCCGCTGCCCGCCGTGATCGGCTTGCCGTCCACCAACGCGGCGCCCGCGGTCAGCGGGAGCTGTCCGAGCAGGACCCGGAGCAACGACGTCTTGCCGCTGCCGTTGGGACCCAGCACGACAATGAACTCGCCCGGCGAGACCGACAGGTCGAGGTGATCCCACAGCACGCGATCCCCGAACGCCAGCCGGGCACCGGTCAGAGCTACAGCGGGACGGTCGACGGGCGGGACCGCTTGGGCGCTCACCGGCTCGACCGCAGCGCGGCGAGCAGCTGGTCGACGGTGTTGCGCTGCCAGGTCAGGTAGTCGGTGCCGTCGGGCAGCGTCTCGGTCACTTCGGTGACCGGCACGCCCGCGCGCCTGGCCGCGGCTGCCACGCTGTTGATGGCGGAGGTGGACGTCTGAGGGTTGACCAGCAGCGCCGAAACTTGCCGGTGGTCGATCAGATCGAGGACCGATGCCATGTCGGCCGGCGCGGGGTCGGTCTCGTTCTCGTTGGCGGCGGAAAAGGCGGCGGGAGTGCGATCGGTCAGGCTGGAGGCCTGAAGCAGGTAGTCAGCCACGGGCTCGGTCGCGATGACTCCGGCGTGGGGGTACGCGCTGGCGATGGCGTGTTCGGAGAGGGTGATCGAGTCGGCGCCGCGGCAGAATTCGGCCGCGTTGGCTCGATAGTCGGCGGCATTCGCCGGATCGATGGCCGCCATCCGGTCGGCGATTGCGGAGGCAACCGCTTTGGCGACGCTCATGTCGTAGAAGACGTGCTCGTTGGGCGGTTCGCCGGGATTCGCGCGACCGGCAAATGAGTAGGCGTCAACGGGTTTGACGGACCGATGCCCGGCCAGCACCTGGTCCACCCACGGGTCGTAGCCGCCGCCGTTGTAGACGACCAGGGCCGCGTCGATGATCGCCGCGGCGTCCGATGGCTTCGCCTGATACGAATGCGGATCCTCATCCGAGCCGCTCAGGATGGACTTGACTGCGACATGGTGGCCGACGACGGCTCGTGCCACGCTGCCCCAGACGTCGGTGGAGGCTACGACGGTCGCGGCCTGCGGGTGTGCCGAATTGGCGATCCCGCAGCCGGCGAGCGCGCTCGCGGCCGCCAAGCAAGCGATGATGGCCGACAGCCGCCGCGTCGGATCTACCAATGCCATTCGTGTCCCATGTCCGCCGATGTGAGCCCGCTGAGTTCGTCGGGCAGCTTAATACTAATGACAATCGTTTCCATTAGGAAACGAGGGGTCGAGGTTGCGTAGGCGCCGACGGGGATCCGCTGTAGCGTCACCGAACGTGAGTCCCACCCCCCGCCGGCGTGCGACTCTGGCGTCGTTGGCGGCCGAACTCAACGTCTCGCGCACCACCGTCTCGAATGCCTTCAACCGCCCGGATCAGCTCTCCGCCGACCTTCGCGAACGGGTGCTCGCGACGGCCAAGCGGCTCGGTTACGCCGGACCCGACCCGGTAGCGCGATCGTTGCGGACCCGCAAAGCGGGGGCCGTCGGATTGGTGATGGCCGAACCGCTGACCTACTTCTTCAGCGATCCCGCGGCGCGGGATTTCGTTGCGGGAGTGGCACAGTCGTGTGAGGAGCTGGGGCAAGGCCTGCTTCTGGTAGCCGTTGCGGGAAGCCGAACACTCGAGGACGGGACCGCCGCCGTGCTGGGTGCCGGGGTGGACGGCTTCGTCGTCTACTCCGTCTGCGACGACGATCCCTATCTCCAGGTGGTGCTGCAACGTCGGCTGCCCGTCGTGGTGGTGGATCAGCCCAAAGACCTGTCCGGGGTATCCCGCGTCGGCATCGACGACCGGGCGGCGATGCGAGAGCTCACCGACTACGTACTGCGGTTGGGACACCGTGAAATCGGGCTGCTGACCATGCGGCTGGGCCGGGACCGCCGCCAGGGGCTCGTCGACGCCGGGCGGCTGCGGTCACCGGCGTTCGACGTGCAGCGCGAGCGCATCGTTGGCGTGTGGGAGGCGATGAAAGCCGCCGGCCTGGACCCGGATTCGCTGACCGTGGTGGAAAGCTACGAACACCTCCCGGCGTCGGGCGGCGACGCGGCCAAGGCGGCGCTGGAGGCCAATCCGCGGATCACCGCGTTGATGTGCACCGCGGACATACTGGCCCTGTCGGCGATGGATTACCTTCGCGCACACGGCATTTACGTGCCAGGCCAGATGACGGTCACCGGGTTCGACGGCGTGCCCGAGGCGATCAGGCGCGGGCTGACGACGGTCGCGCAGCCGAGCCTGCAAAAGGGTCGCCGGGCGGGCGAACTGCTGCTGAACCCGCCGCGGTCGGGTCTGCCGGCGGTCGAGCTGTTGGACACCGAGCTGATTCGCGGGCGTACCGCCGGTCCGCCCGCTTAGCCGGATTCGGTGTCGCCGATCAGCAACCGCACGGCCAGGTCCAGCCGCTTGCTGACGTCGGTCGCCGAGGCCCGCCGGGTGAGCCACGCGAGCAGGTTCGACAGCCACACGTCGGAGATCACCCGGGCGATGTGGTACTGGTCCTCGGTCGGCTCCCTGTCGGCCATCGCACGCGCGAACATGGAGTCGATGAGCTTCTCGACCTGGTCGACCTCGCTGGCCGCGGATGCGTCGGCGAAAACATAGGCGCGCGTCATCGCCTCGGTGAGTAGCGGATTGCGCTGCATCGCGCGGTTGAGCTTGCCCACCATGAAGTTCAGCCGCTGAAACGGGGTGCCGCCGGCAACCGCGGAGCGGTCGGTTTTGGCATCGATGCGGCTGAACTCCCGCCCCAGGGCAGACACCAGCAGATGCACCTTCGACGGGAAATAGCGGTACAGCGTCCCAACCGCCACATCGGCCCGGTCCGCCACCGCGCGCATCTGGACCGCCTCGTAGCCACCCTTCGACGCGATGGCCATGGTGGCGTCCAGGATGCGTTTGCGGCGCTCCCGCTGTGCCTCCGAGCCCAGCTCGGATTCCGCCAATACCGCCACGTTTATGACCTCGCGCGGCTGCGATTCAGAAACGCGGCCCAGGTTGGTGTTCGCTGGCGACATCTGGCCGATTCCCCCTCTTCCGGGCGGTTCGTTCGCAAACGATACGCAAGACGATTGTGAATTTCCCACCTCCACCCCACCGGGACAACGAGCTGTCCTGCTGCAATGTCGTTCGACTTGACGCTCGATCGCTGGCACTATTAGAACACGTTCTAGTGGGCACCGGGGCCCCATTTACTACCTCGAATCAAGGACGCGGAGGACGCACGTGGTAGCGACCGTCACCGACGAGCAGTTCGCGGCCCGTGAGCTGGTGCGCGATTGGGCACGCGATTCCTCCTCGGGGCCCAACGGGACCCAAGCGATCCGCGACGTCGAGCAGGGCAACGCCGATGCGTGGCGGCCGGTGTTGGCCGGCCTGGCCGAACTGGGACTGTTCGGCGTGGCCGTTGCGGAGGACTCCGGCGGGGCGGGCGGCAGCGTCGAGGACCTCTGCGCGATGGTCGAGGAAGCGGCCAAGGCGCTGGTACCCGGGCCCGTCGCCACCACCGCGCTGGCGACCCTTGTCGTCGACGATCCCGAAACGCTGGCCGCGCTGGCCTCCGGTGAGCGCTTCGCCGGGGTCGCACTCGAGGGCGCCGTGCAGTTCGACCGTGGTCTTGCGTCCGGCTCCGTCGATCTGGTGCTGGGCGCCGCCGACGGCGGTCTGTTGCTGCTGCCCGCCGGCGAGACGTGGGTGTTGGTCGACACCCGGTGCGAGGGCGTTCAGCTGGAGCCGTTGCGGGCCACCGACTTTTCCCGGCCGCTGGCGCGGGTGGTGCTGACGGAGGCGCCGGCCACCGCGATCGAAGCGTCGCGCGAGCGGGTCGACGAACTCGCCGCGACCGTGCTGGCCGCCGAGGCGGCCGGCGTGACCCGATGGTCCCTGGACACCGCGGTCGCATACGCCAAAGTCCGCGAGCAGTTCGGCAAGCCGATCGGCAGCTTCCAGGCCGTCAAGCACCTGTGCGCCGAGATGCTGTGCCGAGCCGAACAGGCCGAGGTGGCCGCCGCCGACGCCGCGCGCGCCGCGGCGGACTCCGACCCCGCACAGTTCTCGATCGCCGCGGCGCTGGCCGCGAGCATCGGCATCGCCGCCGCGAAGGCCAACGTCAAGGACTGCATTCAGGTGCTCGGCGGCATCGGGTGCACCTGGGAGCACGATGCGCACCTATACCTGCGCCGGGCGCATGCCATCGGCCGCTTCCTCGGCGGCGCCGAGCGCTGGCTGCGCCGCATCACCGCGTTGACGCAGTCGGGCGTGCGGCGTCGCCTGGGTATCGACCTCAGCGAGGTGGAGGGCCTGCGGCCGGAGATCGCCGCGGCCGTCGCCGAGGTCGCCGCGCTGCCGGAGGAGAAACGGCAGGCGGCCCTGGCCGACGCCCGGCTGCAGGCGCCGCACTGGCCCCCGCCGTACGGACGCGCGGCGTCACCGGCCGAGCAGCTGCTGATCGATCAGGAGATGGCGGCCGCCGGTGTCGTGCGGCCAGACCTGGTGATCGGGTGGTGGGCGGCGCCGACCATCCTCGAGCACGGCACGCCGGAGCAGATCGAGCGCTTCGTTCCGGCGACCCTGCGCGGCGAATTCCTTTGGTGTCAGCTGTTTTCCGAGCCGGGAGCCGGCTCCGACCTGGCGTCCCTGCGCACCAAGGCGGTCCGCGGTGAGGGCGGGTGGCTGTTGACGGGGCAGAAGGTCTGGACGTCCGCGGCGCACAAGGCCCGCTGGGGCGTGTGCCTGGCGCGCACCGACCCGGATGCCCCGAAACACAAGGGCATCACCTACTTCCTGCTGGACATGAAATCGCCGGGCATCGAAATCCGGCCGCTGCGCGAGATCACCGGCGACTCGCTGTTCAACGAGGTGTTCCTGGACAACGTGTTCGTGCCCGACGAAATGGTGGTCGGCACGGTGAACGACGGCTGGCGGCTGGCCCGCACCACGCTGGCCAACGAGCGGATCGCGATGGCCACCGGCACCGCGCTGGGCAACCCGATGGAAGAACTGCTCAAGGTGCTGGCGGGGATCGACCTCGACACTTCCCAGCAAGATCGGCTGGGGCGGTTGATCGTCACCGCCCAGACCGGAGCGCTGCTGGATCAGCGCATCGCGCAGCTCGCGGTGGGCGGGCGGGATCCGGGGGCGCAATCCAGCGTGCGCAAGCTCATCGGCGTCCGCTACCGGCAGGCGTTGGCCGAATTCACGATGGACGTCTCCGACGGCGGCGGCCTGGTCCACAACCAAGCGGTTTTCGACTTCCTCAACACCCGGTGCCTCACGATCGCCGGCGGTACCGAGCAGATCCTGCTCACGGTGGCCGCCGAGCGCCTCCTCGGTCTGCCCCGCTGACCGCTTTTTCGCCGACCCTGTAATTTTGGCGGTCCCTACTCGCACTTTGTCTGCAGATTTACAGCCTCGGCGACGTGTCGGTCGCCGATGCCACTATGCGGGCGTGCAGGCGGTGTTTATCGGCAGCGAAGCGGTCGCGCGGGGGGTAGTGACCAGGCACGAAGTGCGGCGTTGGTACGAGCCGATCTATCCGGGAGTGTATGCCGCACGGGGTCAACAACTTTCGCTGCGGGACAGGACGGAAGGGGCATGGTTGTGGTCGCGACGCCGGGCCATCGTTGCGGGCGTCGCGGCTTCGGCGTTGCATGGCGCCCGATGGGTCGACGCCGACATCCCCATCGAGTTGATCTGGTCGAGCACGCGGCCACCGACGGGAATCGTCGCGCGTGAGCAGCTCCTGGCCGGCGACGAAGCCACCCGCGTCGCGGGTCTGCCTGTCACCACCCCCGCGCGAACGGCGTACGACTTGGGCCGGTATCTGCCGCGCGGGCAAGCCGTTGCGCGGCTCGACGCGCTGATGCGGGCGACTCCGTTTTCGATGGAGGATGTGCTGCTGCTTGCCAAGCGATACCCCGGTGCTCGCCGGGTGCGACGACTGCGCTCGGTTTTGCACCTTGTCGACGGCGGTGCCGCCTCGCCGAAGGAGACCTGGCTGCGGCTCCTACTCGTCGACGCGGGCTTGCCTACCCCGACCACCCAGATACCGGTGGTCGACGGCTACCGCGCCCTGGCCATGCTCGATATGGGCTGGCGAGAGTTCGGCGTGGCCGTCGAGTATGACGGCGACCAGCACCGTAGCGATCGGCGCCAGTATGTGAAGGACCAGTGGCGCCTACGAAAGCTCGCGGAATTCGGCTGGATCGTCATTCGCGTGATCGCCGAGGACAAGCCCGAGGATGTCATCGAGCGCGCCACGACGGCGCTCCTCGCTCGAGGTTGGCGACCCGAGCGGACGACGCGAGTCGCTTGACGCCGCCGACCCTGTAATTTTGGCGGTCCCTACTCGCACTTTGTCTGCAGATTTACAGCTTCGGCGCGTCCAGAAGCTAGGAGAACGTCGTCACCGCGCAGGTGCTGGGCGAGGTGATGTTGACCCCGGGATAGACCACCTGGATGTGCGTGCAGGTGATGACGTTGACGTCGGTCTTGGGCTGACCGGTCCGCCAATCGGTCGAGTCGATGCGCCCCGTCGTCTGGTATTTGTCCGGCGGTCCCTCACCGAAGTAGACGGTGGTGATCTCGTCGTTGCCCATCGCCTTGTGGACCCGTTCGTACTGGCCGCTGGCGTGCGTGTCCAGGTAGGCCAACCGGTCCGTCGACCGGACCTCGGTGGTCTGGCGGGCCCACAGGCCGGGCGGGAAACCGATCACGCCGCCGTCGGGGGTGCGCACGTCGGCCCCGGCGGTGAAGTCACAGTGGCCGTCGGACTTGAAGCAATTGAGGAACATGTGCGTCTCGAGCTGGTTGGGGCCGTCGAGCGGAAACAGCGTGGTGGCCGTGTTGCTGGCCGCCGATGACGCGGGCGCCGGCAGGAACGTCACCATCGCCCCGACCACCGCGAATCCCGTCACTAGCCGCATCATCGGCGCTCCCCTTCCCGATTCGCTACGCGACTAATCGTCGTAGGTGACTTCTACCGAATCAGATTCGGGGTGAGATTGACAGGCCAAAATCAAACCTTCGTCGAGATCCTGCTGCTCGAGCACGTCGTTGACCTCCATGTTCACCTTGCCGCTGCGCAGCGTGCAGGCGCATGCGCCGCAGTGGCCCTCCCGGCAGGAAAACGGCGCGTCCAAACCTTTCGCGAGCAAGACGTCGAGCAGCTTGGCGTTACGCGGCCAGGACACGGTATGCGTTTCGCCGTCCAGCTCGACAACCGCGGTGGCCGGCGGCTCGTCGCCTTCCGCGGTGTCCTCGATCTTGACCGCCGCGAAGGGGTCGGAGTCCAGCGACTTGAACACCTCGATATGTACTTGCGGCGCAGGCACTTTCAGCGCCTCCAGCGCTTCACGCGAGGCATCCATGAACGGGCCGGGCCCGCAGATGTAGACGGGCCGATCGGTGTAGGGGGCGGCCAGCTTCGCCAGCGCCGTCGCGCTCGGCAACCCCTGCAGCGATTCCAGCCAATGCAGGACCGTAAGCCGGTCGGGATACTTGGCGGACAGCTCGCGCAGCGCGTCGGCGAAGATCACCGAGCGATCGTCGCGGTTGGCGTAGAGCAGCGTCACCTGCCCGCTGCCCTCGGCGAGTGCGGACTTGCAGATCGACATGATCGGGGTGATCCCGCTGCCGGCGGCCATCAGCAGGAAGTCGGCGTCCAGCGTCTTGGGCACGAAGTTGCCCGACGGCGCCAGCACGTGGATGCGCATGCCTTTGTGGGCGTGGTCGCACAGCCAGTTGGACGCGTAGCCGTCCGCGGTGCGCTTGACCGTGACTGTGAGCGCGTCGTCGGTGAACGGCGAACTGCACAGCGAGTAGCAGCGGGCCACCGATCCGGTCCGATCGCTGGGCACGCGCAATGTCAGGAACTGGCCAGGCGCGTAGCGCAGCCGCTCCGGGGGGATGGCGGGGTCGCCGGCCGCGTCCGGCACCGCGAACACCAACGAACGCGCGTCGTCGGTTTCCGCGACGACCTCGGCGATCTGCAGTTCAAGGACGTGGTCGCCGAGTGGCTCGTCGGGAATTGCTTCCGTCAAGACCAGCCCTTCCTTAGATGACAACTAGAACATGTTACAGAAAACCCGATTGGTACCGCTACCAGCCGCAGGAACACCCTGCTCGACACAAATCGGAACGTGTTCTAGTCTTCTGTGTAAATCCGCACTCCCAGGAGGCAAACGTAGGTGACTTCCATTCAACAGCGTGATGCACAGTCGATTCTGGCTGGCATCGATGATCTGCTTCCGCAGATTCGGGAGCGCGCTCAGGCGACGGAGGACTTGCGCCGGCTGCCCGATGAGACCGTTCAGGCGCTCGAGGACGTCGGCTTCTTCACCCTGCTGCAGCCCGAGCAGTGGGGCGGTCTGCAATGCGATCCCACGCTGTTCTACGAGGCGACGCGACGACTGGCGAGCGCGTGCGGCTCCACCGGCTGGGTGAGCTCGATCGTCGGGGTGCACAACTGGCATCTGGCCCTGTTCGACCAGCAGGCTCAGGAAGAGGTGTGGGGCGAGGACCCCAAGACGCGGATCTCGTCGTCGTATGCCCCGATGGGCGCGGGCGTGGTGACCGACGGGGGCTACATCGTCAACGGCTCGTGGAACTGGTCGTCGGGCTGTGACCACGCCAGCTGGACGTTCGTCGGCGGCCCGGTCATCAAGGACGGCCGCCCGGTGGATTTCGGCAGCTTCCTGATCCCGCGCAGTGAATACCGCATCGACGACGTGTGGCATGTGGTCGGGCTGCGCGGCACCGGCAGCAACACGCTGGTGGTCAAGGATGTCTTCGTGCCCCGGCACCGGTTCCTGTCCTACAAGGCGATGAACGACGGCACCGCCGGGGGATACCAGACCAACACCGCCCCGGTCTACAAAATGCCTTGGGGCACAATGCATCCCACCACGATCTCGGCCCCGATCGTCGGCATGGCATACGGCGCGTACGAGGCGCACGTCGAGCACCAGGGCAAGCGGGTGCGCGCGGCGTTCGCCGGCGAGAAGGCCAAGGACGACCCGTTCGCCAAGGTCCGCATCGCCGAGGCGGCCAGCGACATCGACGCTGCCTGGCGCCAGCTCAGCGGCAACGTCGCCGACGAGTACGCGCTGCTGTCCGCGGGCAAGGAGATCCCCTTCGAGCTGCGCGCCCGCGCCCGCCGCGACCAGGTGCGCGCCACCGGCCGCTCGATCGCCGCGATCGACCGCCTCTTCGAGGCGTCGGGCGCCACCGCGTTGGCCAATGACCAGCCGGTGCAACGCTTCTGGCGCGACGCGCATGCAGGTCGGGTGCACGCCGCCAACGACCCCGAGCGGGCGTACGTGATCTTCGGGAACCACGAGTTCGGGCTGCCGCCCGGCGACACGATGGTCTGATTCATGACGGCGACCGAAGAGCTGACGTTCGAGTCCACGTCGCGCTTCGTGGAGGTCGACGTCGACGGGCCGCTGAAGCTGCACTATCACGAGGCGGGCGTCGGGAACGACCAGACCGTGGTGCTGCTGCACGGCGGCGGCCCCGGGGCGGCGAGCTGGACGAACTTCTCGCGCAACATCCCGGTGCTGGCCCGGCACTTCCACGTGCTGGCCGTCGACCAGCCCGGCTACGGCCACTCCGACAAGCGCGCCGAGCACGGGCAATTCAACCGCTACGCCGCGCGAGCGCTCAAAGGCCTCTTCGATCAGCTGGGTTTGGGACGCGTTCCGCTGGTGGGTAATTCGCTGGGTGGGGGGACCGCGGTGCGGTTCGCGCTCGACTACCCGGATCTGGCCGGACGCCTGGTGCTGATGGGTCCCGGTGGGCTCAGCGTCAACCTATTTGCGCCGGACCCCACCGAGGGCGTCAAGCGCCTGGGCAAGTTCTCCGTCGAACCCACGAAAGAGAACCTCGAGGCGTTCCTGCGCGTGATGGTCTACGACCAGAAGCTCATCACCCCCGAGCTGATCGACGAGCGTTTCGCCCTGGCCAGCACACCGGAGTCGCTGACCGCGACCCGCGCGATGGGAATGTCGTTCTCCGGGGCCGACTTCGAGCTCGGCATGATGTGGCGCGAGGTGTACAAGCTGCGCCAGCCGGTGCTGCTGATCTGGGGACGCGAGGACCGGGTCAACCCGCTGGACGGCGCGCTGGTCGCGCTGAAGACCATCCCCCGTGCGCAACTGCATGTCTTCGGGCAATGTGGACATTGGGCGCAGGTGGAGAAGTTCGACGAGTTCAACAAACTCACCATCGATTTCCTGGGAGGTGCGTGATGAGCATCCGCTCGCTGGGCTATCTACGCATCGAGGCCACCGACATGGTGGCCTGGCGTGAGTACGGCCTGAAAGTCCTCGGCATGGTCGAGGGCAAGGGCGCCACCGAGGGTGCGCTGTATCTGCGGATGGACGATTTCCCGGCCCGGTTGGTCATTGTTCCCGGCGAGCAGGACCGGCTCGCGGAAGCCGGTTGGGAATGTGCGAATGCCGAAGGGCTGCAAGAGATCCGCAACCGGCTCGACGTCGAGGGCACCCCGTACAAGGAGGCCACCGCCGCCGATCTGGCCGAGCGGCGGGTGGACGAAATGATTCAGTTCTCCGACCCGTCCGGCAACCCGCTGGCCGTCTTCCACGGCGCCGCACTGGAACACCGCCGCGTGGTCAGCCCGTACGGCCACAAGTTCGTCACCGGCGAGCAGGGCCTGGGCCACGTCGTGCTGACCACCCGCGACGACGAGGAGGCGCTGCACTTCTACCGGGACGTGCTCGGGTTCAAGCTGCGTGACTCGATGCGGATGCCGCCGCAGGTGGTTGGGCGGCCCGCCGATGGGGCGCCGGCGTGGCTGCGCTTCTTCGGCTGCAATCCCCGCCACCACAGCCTGGCATTCCTGCCGCTGCCGACCCCGAGCGGCATCGTGCACCTGATGGTCGAGGTCGAAGAGGCCGACGACGTCGGCCTCTGCCTGGACCGGGCGCTGCGCCGCAAGGTGCCCATGTCGGCCACCCTCGGCCGTCACGTCAACGACCTGATGCTGTCGTTCTACATGAAGACACCCAGCGGTTTCGACGTCGAATTCGGTTGTGAGGGCAGGAAAGTCGACGACCACGATTGGATCGCCCGGGAAAGCACGGCGGTCAGCCTGTGGGGCCACGACTTCACCGTGGGCATGCGCGGCTAGCCATGTCGGCGCCGATCGATCCGCGGGCCTTCCGGCAGGTGCTGGGTCAGTTCTGCACCGGGATCACCATCATCACCACCGTGCACGACGAGGCACCGATCGGCTTTGCGTGCCAGTCATTCGCGGCGTTGTCGCTGGATCCGCCGCTGGTGCTGTTCTGCCCGACGAAGGTGTCGCGGTCCTGGAAGGCGATCGAGGCGTCCGGGCGGTTCTGCGTCAACGTGCTGACCGAAAAGCAGAAGGACGTCTCCGCCCGGTTCGGGTCGAAAGAACCGGACAAGTTCGCCGGCATCGACTGGCACCCTTCCGAACTCGGTTCGCCGGTCATCGACGGCTCGCTGGCCTACATCGACTGCACGGTCGCGTCGGTGCACGACGGCGGCGATCACTTCGTGGTGTTCGGCGCAGTCCAATCGCTTTCGGAAGCCCCCAAGATCAAGCCGCGGCCGCTGCTGTTCTACCGCGGCGACTACACGGGGATCGAACCGGACAAGACCACGCCGGCCCAGTGGCGCGACGACCTGGAAGCGTTCCTGACCACCACCACCCAGGACACCTGGCTCTAACGCGCTTTACGGCCGCGCCGCGATGTTTGGCGGCGCGCTTCGGAAGTGCGTTCGATATGCATTCACCCATTCGCCGCCAATCGGCCATTCGGGAGCGGACAATCGGGAGTGATTCCCGGTGGCCCGCTGAGGGGGCGGGCCACCGGGTGGGGCGCGTCTCTACGAAGTGCCCGTATTAGACATATATCAAACAAGCGGAGGCCAGTGACGCAGTTTGGCCATTTTCGGGCCGCGGTCTTGCGCACTGAGGCCTAGCCAGGATCGCTGGGCTTATTGCCGGTGGGCGGACTCGGTGTCGGTCGCCGACGTAGCCGCCTCGCTCGTCGACTCATCACGAGTCGACTCATCACGACCGTTTGCGGGCCCGGCCGCAGCTTCCTGAGCTTCCGCCTTGACTTTCGGGTCGATGCGGTCGGCACGTTGCTGCTGCTCCTGCAGTTCCTCCCGCGAGGTCGCCACCCGGCTCTGATGCGCGGCCGCTCGTTCCTGCAGTCTGGCGGCTTCGGCGGCCTTGACCTCGGCCTCGGCCTGCGCAGCACGCGCCTTCGCCGCTGTTTCATCGGCTAGCGCTTGACGCCGATCGACCTCGGCCGCCTCAGACCGGGCGTGTTCGCGAATCTCTTCGGCCTGCCGTTGCCGGCGTCGCCGCTTTGCTCTGGTCGCCATGACGACAAGGGCGACGATGACGAGGATTGCCACCACGGCGGCGATCACGATCCAGACGATATTGCTGGTGCTCATAATGGGGCTCCGTTGCTCGGGTGTGTTGGTGCTGCCCGTCTACCCGGATCCCCGTACTTGACGCATGCCAAACAGCCAATGCCGGCGCGGGCGCCGCTACATGAAGTCCAGCGCCTCGACCGTCGCGATCGGACCCTCGTGGGTCGGCCGGTTTGCCCCGCCGATGCAGTACACCGTGTTGCCGACCGTGGCTACCACCTCGGCGTGCCGCGACGTCGGCATGGGCGCCAGCGTGCTCCACTTCGCGTTGGCGATGTCATACATCTCGACCGTGTTCAGCACCATCGTCGGTTCTTCGCCGCCGACGGCCACGATGCGGCCATCGATGTACGTGGCGCCGTAACTTCCCCGCGGCGTCGGCATGCCCACCAGCTTGGTCCAGGTCCCCGCCGCGGGGTCGAATCGTTCGAGCGCCGCGGAGTTCTTGTCGGCCGAGAGGAACCGGCCGCCGACCGTGTACACGTACGTGCCGTCGGAGACCGCCGCCAGGTGTTCGCGCGGCGTCGGCATGTCGGCGGCGTCGTTCCACGAAGTGCCGTCGAACACCTCGGTCTGCGGGACGAGCTGCTTGGCGTTCTGCCCGCCGACCGCCACGAGTTTGTCACCCACCACGGCCGCGGCCGGCGCCGCCCGGGCATGAGTGAGGCTCGGCAGCTCCACCCAGTTGCCGCCCCGCAGCGCGAACACCTTGTTGGACGCGTTCGCGAGGTTGTCGCTCGCACCGCCGAGCACTACCACCTCACCGCGATATGTTGCCGCCGCCGCGTGGTGCAGCGGGATGGGCAACGGAGGGCCGGTTTCCCAGGCGCCGCTGTGCGGGTCGTAGCTCTCGACGGTCTGCAGCGCAACTCCGTTCTGCAGGCCGCCGATGATCCAGATCTTGTTGTTGAGGACGGCCCACGCCATCATCAATCGGGCCGTCGGCGCGTCCGGCAGGGAGCGCCACTGCGAGGCCGGCTGGATCTTGCGGGCCGGCAGCTTCAGCACCTCCGCCGCGGCGGTCACCTGGCCGTCCCCGACACCGGTCGACCCGCCGATCGCGTAGACGGATTTCTCCACCGCCGCGACGGCCACGCCGTGGCGCGGGGTCGTCATGTCCGGCAGCCCGGTCCACGTTTTGGTCATCAGATCGAACACCGAAACGGTTTTGAGGACTTGCCCCGACGACACGCCCCCGACCGCCACCAGGCGTCCGTCCGTGATGGCCACGCCGAGGTCACTGCGCGCCTGAGGAAGCGCGGGCAACGACGTCCAGGCTTTCGCGGCCGGGTCATACGCCTCGAGCGTCGGCAGGTCCGAGCTGCCGTTGGTGCCGCCGACGGTGTAGACGAGCTTTCCATCCGAGGCCGCGGCCAGCATCTGCCGCGGAGTCGGTATGGGCGCGCCCAGGCTCCAGGAGTTGCCGTCGAAGACCTCGGTCGTGTTCAGTAGCGCGCCGCCCGCGTCGACACCGCCGGTGACAACCAGGCGATCACCGACGACGGCGGCTGCCGCCGCGGCTCGTGGCTGCAACAGGTGCGGCATCTCTACCCAGCGACTGTTGATCACCCGCCAAACCTGGTCCGACGCAACGCTTTTGCCCCCGACCGACTTGAGGCCGCCGAGCACGACGGGGTTGCCCTGCCAGTTGACCGCGGTCGCGCGCTGGACCGCAACCGGTAGATCGTCGCCGCCCTTCCAGCTATCGATGACGGGGTCGTACCCTTCCTGCATGGCGCTGAGGGCGCCGTCGCTTCGAATCCCGCCGAAGATCCAGATGGTGCCGTCGACCTGCGTGGTGGCCCCGGCGTCGCGGGCAACGCGCGCATTCGTGATCGGTTTCCACGCGACCGGTGCCTCCGTGCTCGGTTGGCTCGCGGCGGTCTTGTGGCCGTTGTCGCTCGGAATCGCGAAGACCGCGAGGACGATCACCAGCAGCACGACGGCAGCGGCCGCGCCGGCGACCAGCGCAATGCGACTCCGCTTCTTTCCCGGCTCGCCGAACCAAGCGGCGGCCCGCGCCTGCAGCGGTGGTTTCCCGCCCGGCGGGACGGCACCCGGCGGCTGCGGCTGAGCGGGGATCCTCGGCGGGGTCATTGCGTTGCCGTTTCCCGACGGCGGGGGCGGCGGAGTCGGAACCGGTCCCGGCGGCTCGGCGATGTGCCCGCCGCGCAATCTGGTCGCCGCGGCGGAGTACTCGTCGGACCCGGACGCCGCCAGCGGTGCGGTCGCGGGGGCGGACTCGCTCGGCGGCGGCGGTTTGGGAACGGACGACGTCGTGCGATCCCGCGGCTGCCCCGTTGCAGTGTGCCCGCGGGGGGAAGCGGAGGGCGTTGCGGTGAGGCCCGCAGTCACGTTCACCGTTTGCCCCGGCTCGACGCCGACGCTGGTGATCGCCATCGAATCGGGTTTCAGGCCATTCTGGCGCTGCGCCGATTGCAACTCGCGGCCGAACTGCGCCGCGGACGTGGGCCGCTCGGCCGGATCGATGGCCATCGCATGCTCGATCGCAGCGCACACCGCGTCCGGGATCCCGTCCGGACGCATGTCCGGGACCCGTGTCGTGCTGATCCGCAGATACTGCGCGATGAGGTCCTCGCCGCTGCGGCGTTCGTGTGCGGCGCTGCCGGCAATGAGCGCATAAATCGTGGCGCCGAGGGAGTAAAGGTCGGAACTCACCGTTGCCGGATTACCGGTCATGACCTCGGGCGCGGTGTAGTCGATTGTGCCGGAGAAGAACCCGGTCGCGGTTTCATACCCGCCTTCGATGTGGGCGATCCCGAAATCGCTGAGCTGGGGCTCGCCGTAGTCGTTGATAAGCACGTTCGCGGGCTTGATATCGCGGTGCAAAGTGCCGCTCTTGTGCGCGGTTTCCAGTGCCCCGCACAACTTCACCCCGATCCGCAATGCCTCGGGCCAAGAGATTGGCCCCTCGCGGCGCAACCTGACGGCCAGCGAATCCGCTGCGTGGTAGGGCATCACGATGTACGGCTTGCCGCTCTCGGTCACGCCGACGCGCAAGATGTTGACGATATTCGGGTGCCCCGAGAGGCCGCCCATCGCATAGCCCTCGCGCAGAAAGCGCTCCCTGCTGTCTTCGTCGAAATGCGATGGCAGCACCTTGACCGCGACATTTCGCCCGAGCGCCGTCTCGTAGCAGCAATAGATCACGCCGGCGCCACCCCGGGCGACTTGGCGGGCATCTTCGAATCCGGCGGAAGCCAACTCCGCAGCGAGCCCGCTCGGGGCCGGCGTCGGACCGTCGGTGGCAGGTCCTTCAGCCATTTTTGGGCGCCAATCTGTGCAATGAATGAATTAGCGAGGTCAAGAGTATCGCTCGCGATCTCCCGCGGAGAAGATTCGGCGAGGATAGTTTCCGCGGGACATATTCTGACGCCCGCCTGGGCCAGAATGGCGTCATGACGCTCGATCTGAACGGATACTTCGATCGCATCGACTACCGCGGCGCCGCCGAGCCGAACCTCGAGGTATTACAGGATCTGGTGACCGCCCACACTCGAACCATTCCGTTCGAGAACCTCGATCCGCTGCTGGGGGTGCCGGTCGACGACCTGGGCCCGGAATCCCTCGCCGACAAGCTGGTTCACCGGCGCCGGGGCGGCTACTGCTACGAGCAGAACGGCCTGATGGGCCATGCGCTCGCCGAAATCGGCTTTCGGGTGCGGCGATTCGCCGGGCGGGTGGTCTGGATGGTCCCGCCCGACGCGCCGGTCGGGGCGCAGACTCATACGGTGTTGGCGGTGACGTTCCCCGGTTCCGCGGGCCCATATCTCGTCGATGTCGGTTTCGGCGGCCAGACCCTGCCTTCGCCCATCCGGCTGGAAACGGGCAGCGTCCAGCAGACGACGCTGGAACCGTACCGATTGCGGGACCGCCGCGACGGCCTGGTGCTAGAGGCCCAGATCCGCGGCGAGTGGCAGTCACTCTACGAGTTCACCACGCGAAGCCGGCCGGACATCGACCTGCGGGTGGGTAGCTGGTGGGTGTCGACCCACCCGTCCTCGCACTTCGTGACGAGCCTGACGGTCGCACGGTTGACCGACGGCGCACGAATGAACCTGGCGGGGCGCAACCTGACCGTTCACCGCGCCGACGGCAGCGAGAAGACCCGCCTCGACGACGCCGCCGCGGTTGTCGACGCGCTGCGCGACCGGTTCGGCATCAATGTCGATGACGTCGCCGAGCGCGGTGCCCTCGAGGCGCGGATCGACAAGGTCCTCGACGCCTAGCGGCGGACCAGCCAAGGCCCGATCCGCCGCAGCGCCTCTTCGATGTCGGTGGTCGGCCCGGCGAAGGACAGCCGGACGAACGCATTGCCCCGCGCGGGGTCGAAGTCGATGCCCGGTGCGATGGCAACGCCGGTGTCGGACAGCAGCTTTGCGCAGAACCCCAGCGAATCGTCGGTGAAGTCGGAGACGTCGGCGTACACGTAGAACGCGCCGTCGGTGGGCGCCAGCCGGTCGATCCCGATCCGGCGCAGCCCGTCCAGCAGCAGCGAGCGGTTGACCGCGTAGTGACGCAGATGTCCGTCGGCCTCGGCGATCGCCTCCGGGGTGAACGCCGCCACCGCGGCGAACTGTGACAGCACGGGCGGGCAGATGGTGAAGTTGCCGGTCAGGCAGTCCACCGCGCGGCGCAGCTCCGGCGGCACCAGCAGCCAGCCGAGCCGCCAGCCCGTCATCGCGTAATACTTGGAAAAGCTGTTGACTACCACCGCGTTTCGCGACGTTTGCCAGGCGCAGCTGGTTTGCGGGGCGCCTTGGTAGACCAGGCCGTGGTACACCTCGTCGCTGATCAGCCGCACCCCCGAGGCCTCACACCACGACGCGATCGCCGCCAACTCGGCCGGCGGTATGACCGTCCCGGTGGGGTTGGCCGGGCTGGCGACGACGACGCCGGCCACCGGCGGGTCCAGTTCGGCCAGCATCCGCGCGGTCGGTTGGAACCGGGTCTCCGGTCCGCACGGGATCTCCACCACCTCGCATCCCAGCGCCGACAAGATGTTTCGATAGCACGGGTAGCCGGGACTCGCCAGCGCCACCCGATCGCCCACGTCGAAGCACGCGAGAAAAGCGAGCAGGAATCCGCCCGAGGAACCCGTGGTGATCACCACGGCGTCGGACTCGACGTAGATTCCGTGCTGGCGTTGGTAATCCGCCGCGATCGCGTCGCGCAGTTCCGGGATGCCCAGCGCCACGGTGTAACCCAACTCGTTGAGATGCAGGGCACTGGCCGCGGCGGCCCTTACCGGCTCGGGGGCGCCGACACTCGGTTGCCCTGCCGACAGGTTCACCAGATCGCCGTGGCTGCGCTGGCGCTCCGCGGCCGCCAGCCAGACATCCATCACATAGAACGGCGGGATGCCGGCACGCAGCGCGACGGAGGCGTTCACGGCGTTTTGAGCACCTCGGATTCCAGTCGGCTCAGCAGTTCTCGCGGCGCGCAAAGCAGCTGGGCACTGCCGTGTGCGCGCTTGAAATACAGGTGCATGTCATGTTCCCAGGTGATCGCGATGCCACCGTGAAGCTGAATGCCTTCGGCGGCCGCCCTGCTTAGCGCCTCGCTTGCGGTGAGGCGCGCGGTGGCGGCGTTGGTGGGTGTGGGATCGACGCACGCGTCGGCGACGACGGCCCGCGCCGCCGCGATCGCGACGTACAGATCCGCCATCCGATGCTTGAGCGCCTGGAAGCTGCCGATGGGACGGCCGAATTGCACTCTGCTCTTGGCATATTCGACGGTCAGCTCCAGGCAGCGCTCGGCGGCTCCGATCTGCTCGGCGGCCACCAGGATCGCCGCGGAGTCGGCCAGGCCGGGGTCGGGGCCCAGCGCGGTGGTCTCCTCGGGCCGCACTTGGGCCAGCCGGCGCGTGGGGTCCATCGTCGTCACCGGTTGCGCGCTGAAGCGGGTCCACCTGGCGAGCTGGCCGTCGACCGCGGCGACGACCACGTCGGCGATGTCGCCGTTGACCACATAGTCGGCGTCGAGCACCAGCGCGCCGATCGAGCTACCCTCCGCCAGTCCCGCCAATACGTCGGCGTCCGGCTCTGGCGCCGCCAGCAACGCCAGCTCGGCCAGCGTGGTGCCCAGCAGCGGGGAGGGCACCAGCGCGCGGCCCGTTTCCTGCAAAACCGTTGCGGCATCGGCCAATTCCCCGCCCGCACCGCCCAGCTCCTCGGGCACCACCAGCGCGGCGGCGCCGACCTGCTCGCACAGCAGCCGCCACAGCGATTCGTCGTAGCCGCGATCGGACTCCATCGCCGCGCGCACCGCCGCCGGCTCTGCGTGCTTGGTGACCAGGGCCGCGACGGTCTCGCGCAGCATCTCCCGTTCTTCGCTCATAACGCCTCCAGCACCCTGCGCCGATGCGCCTCGGGATCACCCCACGCCGAGCGTAATGCCTGCACCCGCAGCAGCCACAGCGACAGGTCGTGCTCCTGGGTGAAGCCGATCGCGCCGTGTGTCTGCAACGACGCCCGCGCCGCCAACAGCCCGGCCTCGGATGCCGCCGCCTTGGCGGCGCTCACGTCGCGTGGCTCCAGCGTCAGCGCCGCGCCGTACACCAAGGGACGGGCCAACTCGATCGCGATATGCACATCGGCCAGCTTGTGCTTGATGGCCTGATAAGAACCGATCACCCGGCCGAACTGCGTGCGCTGCTTCGCGTAATCGACCGCGTCGGTCAGCAGCGCCTCCGCGGCGCCCATCAGCTGTGCCGCGGTGGCCAGCGCCCCGAACCGGCAGGCGCGCTCGACGTCCGCCTGCCAGGGGTCACCGGTCGCCGTCACGTCGTAGAGGCGGCGGCTTGGATCGACGGATTGGTGGCACTCGCCCGTCGCGGCTTCACTGACGCCGGCGTCGGTGGCCAGCAGCACCAGCCCGGCCGCCTCGGCGTCGACCGCGCGCGGCGCGTCGGGCGGCAGTGCGACGCTGGCGATCAGCTCACCGGACGCCAGCCCGGCGCTGCGATCATCCCCGGCAAGCAAAACCGGTGCAACGGCGATGGATTCGGCCACCGGACCCGGAACGCACCAGCGACCGAGGCGTTCCAACGCGACGACCAGGTCCACCGGGTCCGCGTCCAGGCCGTCGTATTTCTCGGACACGGCCAGGGCGGTGACGCCGAGGTTGGCCAGTTGCTCCCACACCTTGCGGCCGGGCGCGACGTCGCCGACAGCCCAGGCGCGCACCGCCCCGGGCAGGTCTGCCGCGCTCAGCGCCGCGTCGATGCTGGCCGCGAAGTCGCGCTGCTGTTCATCGAGCGCAAATTTCACTTCTTGCCTCCCGACTTTTCCCGCGGCAGGCCCAGCAGCCGCTCGGAGATGATGTTGCGCTGAATCTCGTTGGTACCGGCATAGATCGGGCCGCCCAGCGCGAACAGCAGGCCGTCGGTCCACGGGCCGGCGAGCTCGCCGTCGGCGCCCCGCAGGTCGATTGCGGTCTGATGGATAGCCACGTCGAGATCGGACCAGAACACCTTGGTCACCGACGATTCGGCGCCCAGTTCGCCGCCGGCGGCCAGCCTGGTCACCGTGCCGAAGGTCTGCAGCCGGTAGGCCTGCGCCTTGATCCAGGCGTCGGCAACCCGGTCGGCGAGCTCGGCGGGGGAGCCGGTGTCCTTCCACAGCCGCACCAGCCGCTCGGCGGCCGCCAGGAAGCGGGCCGGGCTGCGCAGCGACATGCCGCGCTCGTTGCTCGACGTGCTCATCGCCGCCCGCCAGCCGTCGTTCGGGGTGCCGATGACGTCCTCGTCGGGCACGAAGACGTCGTCGAGGAAGATCTCACCGAAGCCGGTGTCGCCGCCCAGCTGGACGATGGGCCGCACCGTGATGCCCTTGGCTTTCAGGTCGAACATGAAGTACGTCAGCCCGTGGTGTCGCTCCGCCGAGGGGTCGGACCGGAACAACCCGAAACCCATCTCGGCGAACGGTGCCCGCGAGCTCCAGATCTTCTGCCCGTTGAGCAGCCAGCCACCCTCGGTCTTGGTGGCGGTGGACCGCAGCGACGCCAGGTCGCTGCCGGATTCGGGTTCCGACCAGGCTTGGGCCCAGATCTGTTCGCCGCTGGCCATTTTCGGCAGTATCCGGTCGAGTTGCTCCTCGGTGCCGTGCGCGAACAACGTCGGGGCCAGCATCGAGGTGCCGTTGGCGCTGGCGCGCCCCGGCGCCCCGGCGTGGAAGTACTCCTCTTCGAACACCACCCAGTGCAGCAGCGGCGCGTCGCGACCGCCGTATTTCTTCGGCCAGGTGATCACCGACAGGCCCGCATCGAAGAGCACCTTGTCCCAATGCCGGTGTTGCGCAAAGCCTTCCGCGTTGTCGTAGGACTTCGTCGGGATCGCCTCGGCGTTGGCGGTGAGGAAGTTCCGCACCTCGGCCTGGAAGGCCAATGTCTCGTCGTCTAGTTCAAGATCCAATTCAGGCCAGCTCTCGAAGTTGTGGTTTGACCACCTTGCCGCCCGCATTGCGCGGCAATGCGTCGACGAACCGCACCGACCGCGGTGCCTTGAAGTTCGCCAAATGCTCACGGGTATAAGCGATTACCGATTTCTCATCGAGGTTCGAGCCGGGCCGGGTCACCAGGAACGCCCGGCCCACCTCGCCCAGGCGCTCGTCGGGAACCCCGATCACGGCGGCGTCGGCCACGCCGTCGAGCCGGGCAAGCACCTGCTCGACCTCGGCGGGATAGACGTTGAAGCCGCCGCAGATGTACATGTCCTTGAGCCGGTCGGTGATGCGCAGGTTTCCGGCCTTGTCGACGGTCCCGATGTCACCGGTGTGCAGCCAGCCGTCGGCGTCGATGGCCGCGGCGGTGGCCTGTGGGTCGTCGAGATAGCCCAGCATCACGTTGGGCCCGCGCAGCAGCACCTCTCCCGATTCGCCGGGTTCCGTTGCGTCGATGCGCAATTCGAAGTCCGCGAACGGGCGGCCGCAAGTGGTGGCGACGGTCACCGCGTCGTCGTCGGCTCGGCACATGGTGCCCATGCCGTTGGCCTCGGTCAGGCCGTAGGCGGTCAGCACGATGTCGATGTCCAGCTCGGACTGCATGCGTTCGACCAACACCACGGGCACGGTGGCCGCGCCGGTCACCGCGAACCGCAGCGAGCTCAGGTCGTAGTCGTTGCGCGCCGGGTGGTCCAGCAGGGTCTGGTAGATCGTCGGCGGCCCGGGCAACACGGTGATGCGGTGTTGCTCGATGGCCTGCAGCGTGCGCAGCGGATCGAAGGTCAGGTGCGGGATCAGCGTCGCGCCGGTCTGCAGGCAGGCCAGAATGCCGGCCTTGTATCCGAAGTTGTGAAAGAACGGATTGATGCACAGGTAGCGGTCGTCGCTGGTGATCTTGCCGTTGGCGGCCCACGAGGCCGACGCCGAGAGCGATTGCCGGTGCGCGCACAGCACGCCTTTGCTGCGGCCGGTGGTGCCGGAGGTGAACAGGATGTCGCTGACGTCATCGGGGGACACGGCCGCGGCGCGGTCGGCGACCGCGCGGGTGTCGGTGCCGCCGGCGATGAAGTCGTCCCACGTGCCGTCCTCGGCCTCGATCGGTATCCGCACGATGTGCCGCAGCGCGGACAGGGCAGCGCGGTCGAGGTCGGCGAGTCGATCGTTGCCCAGAAATCGGCCCATCCCGAACAGCACCGGCGTCTCGGTGCGGGCCAGGATGTCGGCGGCCTCCGAGGCGGTGTAGCGCGTGTTGAGCGGCACCATCGCGGCTCCGGCGTGGTGAATCGCGAGGCAGGCGACCACCCAGTGCCAGGTGTTCGGCGACCAGATGGCCACCCGGTCGCGCGGTTGGACGCCGAGGGCGATCAGCGCGGCCGTCGCGCGGTGCACCTCGTCGCGCAGCTCGGCGGCGGTGAACGAGCGGTCGTCGGTGATCAGCGCGGCGTGGTCGGGGAGCTGATCGGCGAAACGGTCCAGCGCCGCGGGCACGGTGCGCGGATCGTCAGTCATCGATGCTCCTAACAAAGCAAGTGCTTGGTAGGTTAGCCTACAGGGCATGCAGGACGTCGAGGAGTTCCGGGCGGAGGTCCGCGGTTGGCTCGCCGACAATCTGGTCGGCGAATTCGCAGCGCTCAAGGGTCTCGGTGGACCGGGCCGCGAGCACGAGGCGTTCGAGGAGCGCCGGGCCTGGAATCAGCATCTGGCCGCCGCGGGGCTGACCTGTCTGGGGTGGCCCGTCGAGCACGGCGGCCGCGGGCTTTCGACCGCGCACCGGGTGGCCTTCTACGAGGAGTACGCCCGCGCCGACGCCCCGGACAAGGTCAACCACTTCGGCGAGGAGCTGCTCGGCCCGACGCTGATCGCGTTCGGAACACCCGAACAGCAGGAGCGCTTCCTGCCGCGGATCCTCGACGTCACCGAGCTGTGGTGCCAGGGATATTCGGAGCCCGGCGCCGGCAGCGACCTGGCCAACGTCTCGACCACCGCCGAGCTCGACGGCGACCAGTGGGTGATCAACGGCCAGAAGGTATGGACGTCGCTGGCGCACCTGTCGCAGTGGTGCTTTGTGGTGGCGCGCACCGAGAAGGGCTCCAAGCGGCACGCCGGGCTGTCGTATCTGCTCGTGCCGCTGGACCAACCGGGCGTGCAGATCCGGCCTATCGTCCAGATCACCGGCACCGCGGAGTTCAACGAGGTGTTCTTCGACGACGCCCGCACCGACGCGTCGATGGTGGTCGGCCAGCCGGGCGACGGCTGGCGGGTCGCCATGGGAACGCTGACGTTCGAGCGCGGAGTCTCAACGCTGGGGCAGCAAATCCGTTATGCCCGTGAGCTTTCCAACCTCGCCGAACTCGCACAACGCAACGGCGCCGCGGACGATCCGTTCATCCGGGAGCGGCTGACGCGAGCGTGGACGGGGCTGCGGGCGATGCGTTCGTACGCGCTGGCCACGATGGACGTCGAGCAGCCAGGCCAGGACAATGTGTCGAAGCTGTTGTGGGCCAACTGGCATCGCGACCTGGGCGAGCTGGCGATGGACGTCATCGGCAAGCCCGGTCTGACGCTCTCCGATGGCGAGTTCGACGAGTGGCAGCGGCTGTATCTGTTCACCCGCGCCGACACCATCTACGGCGGATCCAACGAGATCCAGCGCAACATCATCGCCGAGCGCGTGCTCGGCCTACCGCGAGAGGTTAAGGGATGAGTCTGGCCGAAGCGCCGAAAGAGGTTGCCGGACACGGGCTTCTGGCCGGCAAGGTGGTCATCGTGACGGCCGCCGCGGGTACCGGCATTGGATCGGCGACCGCACGGCGGGCGCTGGCCGAGGGGGCCGACGTGGTGATCTCCGACCATCACGAACGACGGCTGGGCGAGACCGCCGACGAGCTGTCGGCGCTGGGGCAGGGCCGCGTCGAGAAGGTGGTGTGCGACGTGACGTCCAGCGTTCAGGTCGACGCGTTGTTCGCATCGGCCCATGCCCGGATGGGCCGCATCGACGTGCTGGTCAACAACGCCGGGCTCGGCGGGCAGACACCGGTGGTCGACATGACCGACGAGGAGTGGGATCGCGTCCTGAACGTCACCCTGACGTCGGTGTTTCGGGCCACCCGGGCGGCGCTGCAATACTTCCGCGACGCCCCGCACGGCGGGGTGATCGTCAACAACGCCAGCGTCCTGGGCTGGCGCGCGCAGCACTCGCAGTCGCACTATGCGGCCGCCAAGGCCGGGGTGATGGCGTTAACCCGTTGCAGCGCAATCGAAGCCGTCGAGTACGGGGTTCGGATCAACGCGGTGTCGCCGAGCATCGCCCGGCACAAATTTCTGGACAAGACCACGTCGTCCGACCTGCTCGACCAGCTGTCCGCGGGCGAGGCGTTCGGGCGGGCCGCCGAGCCGTGGGAGGTGGCGGCCACCATCGCGTTTCTGGCCAGCGACTACTCCAGCTATCTCACCGGCGAGGTCATCTCCGTCTCCAGCCAGCATCCGTGACGTGAGCGACGGAGGCCACTAAAGAGCGGCGCAGCTACCTGCAGATATCACGAAGCCACTCCAGGCGCCGTGGGCGGGCGTGGCTGTCGCTGGCGAGGCGCTCAAGTGCGTCTGTGATCGTGAGGTGCCGCAGCCTTCTCGCGCGTTTGACATGGACCCGGCAGAACGTTCCGACCCCCGGTGGCAAGCTCACGCCAGCCGAGTTCGTATACCCGAGTGTCGGCAAGCCGTCGGGACCGCGAGGGAAATCCCACGATGCGGAGTAGTCGGCGAATTTGACCGGCCAGACATCCGGGCCCCAGTAATCGCACAGCGAGTAGCGGAAGAGGACGCAGTGCGGGCCAACTGCCACGTCCCACCTATAGCACGCGGCTACGACGGCGTAGCGGCAGGATCGTGCCGCGCACGCGCCCGCCGCGTCTGGTCAAATCAGGTGGTACCCGGCGACTGGCCAAGCAAGCGCTTGGTTGATACTCTGATCCGGTGGACCGAGTGCCCGGTCAGGCGAACAGCCGGCGAGACGAGCTGCTGGACCTCGCTGCGACCATGTTCGCCGAGCGGGGCCTGCGCGCCACCACCGTGCGCGACATCGCCGATGGTGCCGGCATCCTGTCCGGCAGTCTGTACCACCATTTCTCCTCGAAAGAGGAGATCGTCGACGAGCTGCTGCGCAGCTTCCTGGACTGGCTGTTCGCCCGATACCGCGAGATCGTGGACAGCGAGGCCAACCCGCTCGAGCGGCTGAAGGGCCTGTTCATGGCGTCGTTCGAGGCGATCGAGGATCGTCACGCGCAGGTCGTCATCTATCAGGACGAAGCCAAACGGTTGCTATCGCAGCCACGGTTCTCCTACATCGAGGACATGAACCGCCAGCAACGCAAGATGTGGGTCGAGGTGCTCAACCAGGGCATCGACGAGGGCTACTTCCGGCCCGACCTCGACGTCGACCTCGTCTACCGATTCATCCGCGACACCACCTGGGTGTCGGTGCGCTGGTATCAACCCGGCGGGCCGCTCACCGCGCAGCAGGTGGGTCAGCAATATCTCGCCATCGTGCTCGGCGGGATCACTAAAGAAGGAGTCTGAAAGATGCCTCGTGTCGGCGACGATGCAGTGGGGGCACCCCCAGCCGCGCAGCGGCGAGGGGGACGAAGCGATGAGGAGGAGCGACACTATGGCTGAGGCGTACGTCATCGACGCTGTGCGTACCGCGGTCGGCAAGCGCGGCGGATCACTGGCCGGGATACATCCCGTCGACCTGGGCGCGCTGGGGTGGCGCGGACTTCTGGACCGGATCGACGTCGACCCCGCCGCCGTCGACGATGTGATCGCCGGCTGCGTCGACGCCATCGGGGGACAGGCGGGCAACATCGCCCGGCTCTCCTGGCTGGCCGCCGGCTACCCCGAAGAGGTTCCCGGCGTCACGGTGGATCGCCAGTGCGGCTCCAGCCAGCAGGCGATTTCCTTTGGCGCGCAAGCGATCATGTCCGGCACGGCCGACCTCATCGTGGCCGGCGGCGTGCAGAACATGAGCCAGATCCCGATCTCGTCGGCGATGACCGTCGCCGAGCAATTCGGGTTCACCTCACCGACCAACGAATCCAAGCAGTGGCTGCATCGGTATGGCGATCAGGAGATCTCCCAGTTCCGCGGCTCGGAGCTGATCGCCGAGAAGTGGAACCTGTCGCGTGAGGAGATGGAGCGCTACGCGCTGACCAGCCACGAACGCGCGTTCGCGGCGATCCGCGGCGGCCACTTCGACAACGAAATCCTCACCGTGGAAACCGAATCCGGGCCGTTCCGCGTCGACGAAGGCCCGCGCGAGTCGTCGATGGAGAAGATGGCCGGCCTGAAGCCGCTCGTCGAGGGGGGACGGCTGACGGCGGCGATGGCCAGTCAGATTTCCGACGGCGCCAGTGCGGTGCTGCTGGCTTCCGAGCAGGCCGTCAAGGACCACGGATTGAAACCCCGGGCCCGCATCCACCACATCAGCGCGCGCGCCGCCGACCCGGTGTTCATGCTGACCGGCCCGATCCCGGCCACCCGCCACGCGCTGGAGAAGACCGGGCTGTCCATCAGCGACATCGATACCGTCGAGATCAACGAGGCGTTCGCACCCGTTGTGATGGCCTGGCTCAAGGAGATCAAGGCCGACCCGGAGAAGGTCAACCCCAACGGCGGCGCGATCGCGCTCGGTCATCCGCTGGGCGCCACCGGGGCCAAGCTGTTCGCCACCATGCTCAACGAGCTGGAGCGCATCGGCGGCCGCTATGGGTTGCAGACGATGTGCGAGGGCGGCGGCACGGCCAACGTCACCATCATCGAGCGGCTATAACGGCGAGGCTTCCTCCGCCTTTCCGGCGAGCGTGAATCACACGACGCTTCTACGGCGTGTCTCGTCGTGGATTTCACGCTCGGGGGTTGTCGGTGCGGGTGGGCACCATCGCCGGCATGACGGAGCTGTTTCTCGGTAGTGAGGTCCTAGCGGCCAAGGCAATGCCGGAGCGTGTGATGCGCTCGCTGTACGAGCCGGTGTACCCGGGCGTCTACGTTCCCAGCGGCATCGGGCTGACGGCGCGCCGACGTGCCGAGGCGGCCTGGCTTTGGTCTCGGCGCAGAGCGGTCATCGCCGGCAACTCTGCGGCAGCGCTCCTCGGCGCCAAGTGGGTGAGCTCGTCGCTGGATGCTGAGCTGATATACGGCAACCGCCACGCACCGGCCGGCATCACCGTGCACAGCGAGACGTTCCTTCCCTGCGAGGTAGTCAAAGTCGGCGACATGCTGGTAACCACCCCGGCGCGTACGGCCTTTGATATCGGGCGGTGGACCTCCTCACGACTCCAGGCGCTCCAGCGGCTTGATGCCTTGGCGAATGCGACCGACGTCAAGTGCTCCGATGTGAAGGCAGTTATCCGCGAGCACGCCGGTGCGCGCGGTCTGCTTCGGCTCCGAGCGGCCTTGCCACTCGTGGACGGAGGCGCGGAATCCCCGCAGGAGACACGAGCAAGGTTGGCTCTGATCGACGCGGGACTACCGAAACCCCGAACGCAGATACGGGTGTTCGACGAATACGGCGACTTCGTCGCCCGCATCGATATGGGCTACCAGGACCTGCGTGTCGGCATCGAATACGACGGACCCCAACACTGGACAGACCCTTACCAACGCGACCGCGACATCGACCGGTACACCGGATTGCTTGACCTCGGCTGGACGATCATCAGGGTAAGCAGCGACCTGTTGCGTTACCGGCAGGGCACGTTCGTTGCCCGTGTCGCTGCCGCAATGCGGGCGGCGGGATGGCATCCGTGACGGCGAGTGTGAACCATCCGACGCGCGGTCGGCGTGTCGCGTCGCGAGATTCACGCTCGATGCGGGAGTTAGCCTTCGATCAGGCCAGACGCCGCCTGGAGGTGTTCGATCGCGTCGCGCACGATCGATTCGATCAGCTCGGCGCACGACGGCAGGTCGTCGAGGATGCCGGCCACCTGTCCCGACGCCAGCACGCCGGCGTCGGTGTTGCCCTCGACGAGGCCGGCCTTCAGCAGCATCGGCGTATTGGCCGCCATCACCACCTGCGACCAGGTCAGCTCCTTGCCGTGCCGCATCGCCAGTCCGTCGCTGATCATCGACCGCCAAGTCATCTGCGACATCTTCTTGAACTTGGCGGCATTGCGCAGTGCCGCGGTGAAACCCCTTGCCCGCGAGCCGCTTTCCAGCTTCTCGACCAGCCCGGTGCGCAGTACCCGGTGCGGCATGCCGTCGACGCGGGTGGTGACCACCGTGCCGTCCAGCGCCGCCTCCAGGTAGCGCCGCTTGACCGCGTCGGGCACGGTGGAATCCGAGGTGAGCAAGAACCGTGTGCCCATCGCGACCCCTGCGGCGCCGTAGGACAGCGCCGCGGCGAGGCCACGCCCGTCGAAGAATCCGCCCGCCGCGATCACGGGGATGTCGGTGCCCTTGACCGCGTCCAGCACGGACGGCAACAGCAGCGTCGTCGCTACGGGCCCGGTGTGCCCGCCGCCTTCGCCGCCCTGGACGATCATCGCGTCGGCGCCCCAGCCCGCGACCTTGCGCGCGTGCTTGGCCGCACCGATCGAGGGGATGACCACCGCCCCGGCATCTTTCAGCCGCGCTATCAACTCTGGTTTGGGTGCCAGGGCAAACGACGCGACCTTCACGCCCTCGCGGATCATCAGCTCGACCCGGTCGCCGGCGTCGGCCGCGTCGGCGCGAATGTTCACGCCGAACGGCTTGTCGGTGGCCGCCTTGACCTTGCCGATCGCGGTCGCCAGCTCGTCCAGGGTCATGGTCGCCGACGCCAGGATGCCGAGCCCGCCCGCGTTGGCCGTGGCGGACACCAGCCTGGCACCGGCCACCCAGCCCATTCCGGTCTGCACCACCGGATGCTCGACGCCGACCAGTTCGGTCAGCGGCGTGCGCAATCTCATGAACGTATCTCTCTGTCGCGCAGCGACTTCGGGTCGATGACCGAGCGGATCAGGCTCAGCTCGTCGTCGGTCGGCAGCCTCGTCTCCTCAGCGCCGTCAAGGCCGTGCACCTCGAACGACGTGTTCTCGCGGACCTCGTCGGGCGACACGCCGGGGTGCAGGGACACCGCGCGCATGGTCTTGTCCGGGCCGCCGAAGTCGAACACCCCGAGGTTGGACACGACTCGGTACGGGTTGGCGAACCGGAACGCCGGGTTTGCCTCGTCGATCTTGTCCCAGCCGATGCCGCAGACGACGTCGACCGCTTCGCAGAACACCCGCTTCGAGTGGTTGCCGACCCAGTAGCTGGTCGCATGGTTGATCGCGTTGCCGGGTGCGCCCCGGAGGCCGAACATCTGCCGGGTCGGATGCTGCAGCGGCCCGAACGCCGAGATGTTCTGATTTCCAAAGCGATCGACCTGATTGGCGCCCATGATCACATGCCGCCGGCCCCAGGCCAGCGTCTCGAACACCCGGCCGAATGGCATCCAGCCTTCGACCGCTCCGGCCTTGCCCAAGGCCGGGGTGTCGGCCAGGAGCTGGGCTTCGCCATCGGTGAGCAGGATGTCGGGTGAGAACGTCAGCCGGGCCAGCCGCGCGCCGACGGAGGCCATGTTCGTCATCGGGCTGACCATGATTTCGCCTGCGTCCCTGAACAACTCGGCGCAGGCTACGGCGCAGATTTCAGCTCGGGTACTGCTCACTTGGAAGCCTCCTCCGCGAACGCGCGCACGGCCGCCTGGTATTCGTCTTCGCCACCCGAGAGGTAGGTATGGACAAATCGCTGCCAGCCGTCTTCGGTCGAGGCGGCCTCGGCGTAGTGCCGCTGGAACTTCTCGTCCCGGCCGTAATCGGGTGCGGCGGTGGTGAAGTGGGCCCCGCCAGGCGCCTCTACCACCGCGTCGACCATCATCCGGTTCACCAGTAGCGCCTGCGGTGGCACCGCCTTGATCAGCTCCTCGGTCGGCACGACACGTTCCACCGACAGGTAGCGCTTCTCGGCGGCCATCAGGAAGAGATCGTCGAAGTAGGGATCGATGCCGGTGTAGGCCGCATTGCCTTGACTATCACCGAGATTGAGGTGCACGAACGCGGCATCCAATCGCAATGCGGGCATGGCGATCAGCGTCTCGTATCCGCCGCCCGGGGCGGGATAGGGGCTGGTTACGGTCCGCAATTCGTCTTCCCAGAAGTCGGGCACCGAGCTGCCCAGCCCCGCGCGGATCGGCAGGAACGGCAGCCGCTGCGCCGCCGCCTGCAGCCCGCAACGCAGCATGCCCTCGTCCATTTCCCGTGCTTCGATCGCGCCCCCGGTGCGTGCCTTGGCGAACCACGGATCGTAGAAGGGCGGCGAATCCAGCGACACGAACCCGTAGTAGACGCGCTTCACCTTGCCCGCCGAGCACAGCAGCCCGAGGTCGGGACCGCCGTAGGTGACCACCGTCAAGTCCGTGACGTCGGTGCGCAGCATGGCGCGCACGAAGGCCATGGGCTTGCGCCGCGACCCCCAGCCCCCGATGCCGATCGTCATGCCGCTGCGCAGTTGCGCGACCGCGTCGTCCAGCGTCGTCCTCTTGTCGCTCACTCCTTCTTGCCCTTCGCTGTCCCGGCGAACGCGTCGCGATGCT
This sequence comes from Mycobacterium sp. IS-836, assembly GCF_001954275.1. Lineage (GTDB taxonomy): Bacteria > Actinomycetota > Actinomycetes > Mycobacteriales > Mycobacteriaceae > Mycobacterium. The sequence continues at coordinate 74,482 of NZ_MBEU01000085.1, forward strand.
CGTCGGACACCCCGGCGAGGTTGAGCTCGAAGGTAAAGCCTTGCTCCATGCGATAACTCGAGTTGACCCGTTGCACGTCGATCAAGTTGAGCGCCTCCTTGGCCGCCCGGATCACCCGGGTGTCCTTCGCGGCGATATCGCGCGCCACCCGCAGCGCGGCCTCGTCCAATTCCTCCCGCGGTACCACCTCGTGCACCGAGCCGAAGTGGTGCAGGGTGGCGGCGTCAACAGTGGCCGCCGTGAAGAACAGGCGCCGCATCAGGTGCTGGGGCACCAGCCTCGAGAGGTGGGTGGCCGCCCCGAGCGCGCCGCGCTCCACCTCCGGGAGCCCGAAGGTCGCGTCGTCGGAGGCCACGATGACGTCGGAGTTGCCGACGAGCCCGATGCCGCCGCCGACGCAGAACCCGTTTACCGCCGCGATCACCGGCACCGCGCATTCGTAGACGGCGCGAAACGCGGCGAAGCAGCCGCGGTTGGCGTCGATGAGCGCGGTGAATCCCTCGGTGCGCTGCATTTCCTTGATGTCGACGCCGGCGTTGAAGCCGCGACCCTCAGCCCGCAGGATCACCGCGTGCGTTGCGCTATCGGCGCCGGCGGCTGTGATGGCATCGGCGAGTTCGAACCAGCCCTGCGACGGGATGGCGTTGACCGGCGGATAGTCCACGGTGACGGCGACTATGCCCGGTTCCGTGGTGGTGGATGTGATCGTCATTGGCACTTCCTGGTGGGCGGTTACCTAAGCAAGCACTTGCTTGGTACGCTAGCACAGTGACTCACGCCGACGGAGGCCCACCTTCTGGTGAAGCCATCAATTTGGGATTGGCCGGTCGGGTGGTGTTGGTCACCGGCGGCGTGCGCGGCGTAGGCGCCGGTATCAGTTCGGTTTTCGCCGCACAGGGCGCGACCGTGATCACGTGCGCGCGCCGCGCCGTCGAGGGCATGCCCTACGAGTTCCACTCCTGCGACGTCCGCGACGACGAAGCCGTCAAGGCGATGATCGACTCGATCGTGGAGAAGCACCGCAGGCTCGACGTCGTGGTCAACAACGCCGGCGGTTCGCCGTACGTCCTGACCGCGGAGTCCAGCCCGAAGTTCAACCGCAAGATCATCGAGCTCAATTTGATTGGTGCGCTGCTGGTTTCGCAGTGCGCCAACGACAAGATGCAGGACCAGCCGGGCGGTGGGTCGATCGTCAACATCTGTAGTCTCAGCGGCCGGCGGCCAAGCCCCGGCACGGGAGCGTACGGGGCGGCCAAGGCCGGGCTGGAAAGCCTGACGCAGACGCTGGCGGTGGAGTGGGGACCGAAGGTCCGGGTGAACGCCTGCGTGGTCGGCATGGTGGAGACCGAACAAGCAGACTTGTTCTACGGCGACGCCGAATCGATCGCCGCTATCTCCAAAAATGTGCCACTGGGCCGGATGGCCAAGCCCGAGGACGTCGGTTGGGCCGCAGCCTTTTTGGCGTCCGACGCGGCGTCCTACATCAGCGGCGCCTCGTTGGAGGTACATGGCGGCGGCGAGCCGCCGCACTATCTGGCCACCACAAACGCGAGTTCGATCAAGTAGGGATCCAGTAGAGGAGATAGGGCATATGGGAGTGGTCGACGGCCGTGTCGTCATCGTCACCGGAGCGGGCGGCGGTATCGGGCGCGCGCACGCGCTGGCCTTTGCGGCCGAGGGCGCGCGCGTCGTCGTCAACGACATCGGTGTCGGACTGGACGGCTCACCCGCCGGGGGAGGCAGCGCCGCGCAGGGCGTGGTCGACGAGATCACCGCGGCCGGTGGCGAAGCCGTCGCCGACGGATCCAACATCGCCGACTGGGATCAAGCGGCCGGCCTCGTCCGGACCGCGGTCGAAACCTTCGGCGGACTCGACGTTCTGGTGAACAACGCCGGCATCGTGCGCGACCGGATGATGGCCAACACCAGTGAAGAGGAGTTCGACGCCGTCATCGCCGTGCACCTCAAGGGCCACTTCGCCACGATGCGCCACGCCGCGTCGTATTGGCGCGGGTTGTCCAAGGAGGGCAAACCCGTCGACGCGCGGATCATCAACACCAGCTCGGGCGCCGGCCTGCAGGGCAGCGTCGGGCAGGGCAACTACAGCGCCGCCAAGGCGGGTATCGCGGCGATGACGTTGGTCGGCGCCGCCGAAATGGGGCGCTACGGCGTGACCGTCAACGCCATCGCACCGTCGGCCCGCACCCGCATGACCGAGACCGTCTTCGCCGAGATGATGGCGACGCAGGACCAGGATTTCGACGCCATGGCGCCGGAGAATGTCTCGCCGCTGGTCGTCTGGCTGGGCAGCGCCGAATCACGCGACGTCACCGGGAAGGTGTTCGAGGTCGAGGGCGGCAAGATCCGCGTCGCCGAGGGCTGGGCGCACGGACCGCAGATCGACAAGGGTGCGCGGTGGGATCCCGCGGAATTGGGTCCCGTCGTCGCCGACCTGCTCGCCAAGGCGCGCCCCCCGGTCCCCGTTTACGGCGCCTAGCGCGGTTCGCACACCACCAAAGGAATGACCCGGTCGGCGGCCTCGCGGTACTTCCGGTAGGGCGGATACATCCGGATCAGGGGAGGCCAGTAACGGTCGCGTTCGGCGTCCGTCGCGTCGCGCGCGATCAGGTCCAGGCGCTCACCGCGAATCTGCACCTGCACCTCGGGGTCTTCTTTCAGGTTGCGGTACCACAACGGGTTCTCGTCGCGCCCACCGAACGACGCCGGCAGGATCACCCGATCACCGTCGCGCAGGTACAGCGTCGCGGTGGTTCGCGGCTCGTTGGACGCGCGCCCGGTCGTCGTCAGCAGCGCCGCCGGAAGCCACAGCAGCTTCGCGCCGATCCTGCCCTCGGTCCGGCGGTATACCCAAATATGGGCACGCGCAAAGTATTTGAGCAGCAGCGCGACCGGCCGGGAATTGCGGATACGGTGTCGGCCCGACAACGCTAGGGATCGCAGATGACGATCGGGATGGTCCGGTCGGTCCAGGACTGGTAATCGTCGTAGGACGGGTACATGTCGACCAATTTGGGCCAGTACTTGGCGCGCTCTTCGTCGGTGGCATCCCGCGCCGTCAGGTCCAGCACCTCTTTTTTGATCTGTACCTGAACCTTGGGGTTGGCCTTCAGGTTGAGGTACCACATCGGGTTTTTCGCGGAGCCGCCCTTGGACGCCGCGACAACAACGCGGTCACCGTCGCGCAGGAAGTACAGCGGGCTCACGCGCGGCTCGCCGGTCTTGCGGCCGGTGGTGGTCAGCAGGGCGACGGGAATCTTCTGGAATGTGCCGCCGAGGCCCTCGCCGCCGTTGCGGCGGTACATGAACGTGTTGAGGCGTGACATCCACTTGATCAGGAAGTCGGTGTAGGGCGTATTCAGAAACCGCGGCGGTGATTTTGGCATGACGTCATCCTAGAGACCCATTAGCGCTTGATGAACGGGCGGAAGCGAACCCTGATGTGGTGTATTTCGGCGTGGCCGCTCGCGCTTTCGGCTGGGATTACGAACGTTTCGTCAACCCGCGCGGCGAGCCGCCTGCGGCCGAACGCCGCCTTGGTCAGCACGTCGTAGGCCGCGTGCACCTCGTCGCCGCTGATTTGGTAATCGGGTGGCGTGGTGTCGGCGATGACCCAATATTGAAGTCCACGATTTAGGCTGCGCCGCAGGTGATTTCCGGAAAACCCGTTCTTCACGCCCTGCTCGATGCGGGTGCACCGGGCGGCGAACGGAACGCTGTCGCCGTCATGGCTGACGAGCGCGTCGATGTACGCCTGCGCCGCCGCGATGCGGTCGGCCTCCGAGACGCCCAACTAGATGCGCTCGATGATGGTGCCGGTGGACAGGGCGCCCCCGGCGCACATCGTGATCAGGGCGGTGCTCTGATCGGTGCGCTCCAGCTCGTGCAGCGCGGTGGTGATCAGCCGGCTGCCGGTGCTGCCCACCGGGTGGCCGAGCGCGATCGCGCCGCCATTCACGTTCACCCTGGCCATGTCGGGTTCGTGGACCCGCGCCCAGGACAGCACCACCGAGGCGAAGGCCTCGTTGATCTCGGTGAGGTCGATGTCGCCGATCTTCATGCCGGCCTTCTCGAGCACCTTCGCCGTCGACTGCACCGGTCCGTCCAGGTGGTAGTAGGGCTCGGCGCCGACGAGCGCCTGGCTGACGATCCGGGCACGTGGCCGCAGCCCGAGCGCCTTGGCCTTGTCCTCGTCCATCCACAACACCGCGGCCGCACCGTCGGAAATCTGCGACGAGGTGCCCGCCGTGTGGATGCCGCCCTCGAGGACCGGCTTGAGCTGGCTCAGGCCCTCGAGGGTGGTGTCGCGCAGGCCCTGGTCGCGGGAGACCATGTGGCGGTCGCTGGTGGGCTGCTTTTGCTCGTCGAGGACCGGTGCCTCGATCGGGGAGATTTCCCGGTCGAAGCGGCCCTCCTCCCAGGCCCGCTTGGCGCGCAGCTGCGACTCGAACCCCCAGGCGTCGATGTCCTCGCGGGTGATGCCGCGGCGCTTGGCGATCCGCTCGGCTGCGGTGAACTGGTCGGGCAGATCGATGTCCCACGACGCGGGCCGCAGGATGGTCCGGTCCGGACCCGCATTGGCGCCCAGGCCGACGCGGCTCATGGCCTCGATTCCGCACGCGATGCCGACGTCGATGGCGCCCGCCGCGATCAGGCCCGCGACGAGGCCGTTGGCCTGCTGGCTGCTGCCGCACTGGCAGTCCACGGTGGTGGCGCCGACGTGCTCCGGCAGGCCGGCGACGAGCCAGCTCACCCGCGTGATGTTGTTGGACTGCTCGCCGTACTGCGTGACGCAGCCGCCGACGACCTGCTCGACGTCGCCGGCGTCGATGCCGGCCTTTTCAACCAGGGCCTTTTGCACCGCGCCCAGCAGCTCGGTGGCGTGTAGTCCTGACAGCCATCCGTTGCGCTTGCCGATCGGGCTGCGGGTGGCTTCAACGATTACCGGGTTACCCATGGGGTCAGGCTAGAACACGTTTCATTACTCTGACAAGCGAGGATGCTTGGGCGCCTTTTGTCTGCGGTGGAGGCATGTTTTACTGGCACCAGAGCATCACTAGGACAGCTAGTGTCCTGGGATCGCAGGTCATCGAGGACTGCAGTGAAGGAGAATTAGCGTGCCCAGCCCCAATCTTCCGCCCGGGTGGGATTTCACCGACCCCGACGTCTACGCCGAGCGGATTCCGGTCGAGGAATTTGCCGAGTTGCGGGCAACTGCGCCCATCTGGTGGAACGAACAAGCGCCCGGTACCGGCGGCGGGTTCCACGACGGCGGCTATTGGGCGATCTCCAAGCTCAACGACGTCAAGGAAGTGTCGCGGCGCAGTGACGTCTTCTCCAGCTTCGAAAACTGCGTGATCCCGCGGTTCCAGAACGACATTCCGCGCGAGAACATCGACATGCAGCGGGCGGTCCTGCTCAACATGGACGCGCCGCACCACACCCGGCTGCGCAAGATCATCTCCCGTGGCTTCACGCCGCGCGCGGTCGGACGCCTCGAGGCCGAACTCAAGGAACGCGCCCAGAAAATCGCCAAGACCGCGGCGGCCGCGGGGTCGGGTGACTTCGTCGAGCAGGTGTCCTGCGAGCTGCCGCTCCAGGCGATCGCCGGCTTGCTCGGCGTGCCTCAGGACGACCGCGACAAGATCTTCCGGTGGTCGAACGAGATGACCGGCAACGATGATCCGGAGTACGCGGACGTCGACCCGCAGATGTCGTCGTTCGAGTTGATTTCGTACGCGATGAAGATGGCCGAGGAAAAGGGACGCAATCCCGGCGACGACATCGTGACTCAACTGATCGAGGCCGACATCGACGGGGAGAAGCTCTCCGACGACGAATTCGGCTTCTTCGTGGTGATGCTCGCGGTGGCCGGCAACGAGACCACCCGCAACTCCATCACCCAGGGGATGATGGCGTTCGCGGAATTCCCCGACCAGTGGGAACTGTACAAGAAGGAGCGCCCGGAGACCGCCGCCGACGAGATTGTGCGGTGGGCCACCCCGGTCACCTGCTTCCAGCGCACCGCGCTCGAGGACTACGAGCTGTCGGGCGTGCAGATCAAAAAAGGCCAGCGGGTGCTCATGTTCTACCGTTCGGCCAACTTCGACGAAGAGGTCTTCGAGGACCCGTTCACCTTCAACATCCTGCGGAATCCCAACCCGCACGTCGGTTTCGGCGGCACCGGCGCGCACTACTGCATCGGCGCCAACCTGGCCAAGATGACCATCAACCTGATCTTCAACGCGGTGGCCGACCACATGCCGGACCTGAAGCCGATCTCGGCGCCCGAGCGACTGCGGTCGGGCTGGCTCAACGGCATCAAGCACTGGCAGGTCGACTACACCGGCAAGTGTCCGGTGAATCACTGATGGACTTCGACCTCAGCGCCGAGCAAAACGCGGTCGCCGATGTCGTCACGTCGGTGCTCGACCGCGAGATCTCGTGGAGCGCTTTGGTTGACGGCGGCGTGACGGCGCTGCCGGTGCCTGAACGGCTGGGCGGCGACGGCGTGGGCCTGCCCGAGGTCGCGACGGTGCTCACCGAAGTCGGTCGCCATGGCGCCATCACCCCGGCGCTCGCGACGCTGGGCCTTGGTGTGGTGCCGCTGCTCGACCTGGCGTCCGACGAACAACAGGACCGGTTCCTGGCCGGCGTCGCCAAGGGCGGCGTGTTGACCGCGGCGCTCAACGAACCCGGCGCGGCGCTGCCGGACCGGCCGGCCACCACCTTCGTGCATGGGCGGTTGTCGGGCACCAAAGTCGGTGTGGCCCATGCCGAACAGGCGGATTGGATCGTCGTGACGTCCGACAGCGCGGTCGTCGTGGTGTCGCCGAAGGCCGACGGGGTGCGGCTGGTTCGGACGCCGACGTCGAACGGTTCGGACGAGTACACGGTCACGTTCGCAGACGTCGCCGTTCCCGACGGCGACATTCTGGCGGGCGCGACCGCGCGGCGGGTGAATCAGCTGGCGTTGGCAGCGATCGGGGCGTACGCCGACGGGCTGGTCGCCGGGGCGCTGCGGCTCACCGCCGACTACGTGGCCAACCGGAAGCAGTTCGGCAAGCCACTGTCCACCTTCCAGACCGTGGCGGCGCAGCTGTCCGAGGTCTATATCGCCTCGCGCACCATCGATTTGGCGGCCAAGTCGGTGGTCTGGCGACTGTCCGAGGGCCGCGATGCCGACGACGACCTCGACGTGCTCGGGTATTGGATCGCATCGCAGGCGCCACCGGTGATGCAGACGTGTCATCACCTGCACGGCGGGATGGGGATGGACATTACGTACCCGATGCACCGCTACTACTCGACGATCAAGGACCTGACCCGGCTGGTGGGCGGGCCGTCTCATCGTCTCGACCTGGTGGGAGCGCAATGTTCATCGAACTGACCCCCGAGCAGCGGCAGTTGCAAGCCGAGATACGGCAATACTTTTCGAATCTCATCTCCTCCGACGAGATGAAGGAGATGGAAAAGGACCGCCATGGCGCCGCGTACCGCGCGGTGATCCGGCGGATGGGCCAGGACCGCATGCTCGGTGTGGGGTGGCCAAAGGAGTTCGGCGGCCACGGTTTCGGGCCGATCGAACAGCAGATCTTCGTCAACGAGGCACACCGGGCCGACGTGCCGTTGCCGGCGGTGACGCTGCAGACGGTAGGGCCGACACTGCAGGTCTTCGGCAACGAGATGCAGAAGAAGAAGTTCCTGCCCGCGATCCTGGCCGGCGAGGTCCACTTCGCGATCGGCTACACCGAGCCCGAGGCGGGCACCGACCTGGCTTCCCTGCGGACAACTGCCGTCCGCCACGGCGACGAGTACATCGTCAACGGCCAGAAGATCTTCACAACCGGCGCGCACGACGCCGACTACATCTGGCTGGCCTGCCGCACCGACCCGGAAGCCGTTAAGCACAAAGGCATTTCGATCCTCATTGTCGACACGAAGGATCCCGGCTACTCCTGGACGCCGATCATCCTGTCCGACGGCGCCCACCACACCAATGCCACGTACTTCAACGACGTGCGGGTGCCCGCCGACATGCTGGTCGGCGAGGAGAACGGCGGATGGCGGCTGATCACCACCCAGCTCAACAACGAGCGGGTGATGCTCGGCCCGGCGGGCCGGGTCGCCGGGATCTACGACCGCGTGCACGCCTGGGCGTCGAAGCCCGGCGGCGACGGTGTCACGCCGATCGATCACCAGGATGTCAAGCGGGCGCTCGGCGAGATCCATGCGATGTGGCGGATCAACGAGTTGCTCAACTGGCAGGTGGCCGCCGCGGGCGAGGACATCAACGTGGCCGACGCCGCGTCGACGAAAGTCTTTGGTACCGAGCGCATTCAGTACATCGGCCGGCTGGCCGAGGAGATCGTCGGCAAGTACGGCGACCCCGCGGACTCCGACACGGCCGACCTGCTCAACTGGCTGGACTCGCAAACCAAGCGCAACCTGGTGATCACCTTCGGCGGAGGCGTCAACGAAGTCATGCGTGAGATGATCGCGGCCGCTGGCCTCAAGGTGCCGAGGGTGCCCAGATGACCGATATCCAGGAAGCCGTCGCGCAGATCAAGGCCGCCGGCAGCAGTAAACCGCGCGCGGCCCGCGATCCGGTGAATCAGCCGACGATCAACAACTGGGTGGAGGCACTCGGCGACCGCAACCCGATCTACACCGACGAGGCCGCGGCCCGGGCCGCCGGTCACCCGGGAATTGTCGCACCGCCGGCAATGATTCAAGTCTGGACGATGTTCGGCCTGGGCGGCGAACGTCCGAAGGACGATCCGCTCGGCCCGATCATGCAACTGTTCGACGACAACGGCTACATCGGCGTGGTGGCCACCAACTGCGAGCAGACCTATCACCGCTATCTGCAGCCCGGCGAGGAAGTCAGCATCACCTCCGAGATGGGCGACGTGGTCGGGCCCAAGCAGACCGCCCTGGGCGAAGGCTTCTTCGTCAACCAGCACATCATCTGGCGGGTCGGCGACGAGGACGTCGCCGAGATGAACTGGCGCATCCTCAAATTCAAGCCGCGGGAATCGTCGGAGTCCTCCGGCTCGGTGCCTGACGACCTCGATCCGGACACCATGATGCGCCCCTCGATGTCGCGGGACACAGCGTTCTTCTGGGAGGGCGTCAAGGCCCACGAGCTGCGGATCCAGCGCCGGCCCGACGGCGGCCTGCAGCACCCGCCGGTTCCCGCGGTGTGGCAGGACAAGGCCGGGCCGATCGACTACGTGGTGGCCAGCGGCAAGGGCACGGTATTCAGTTTCGTCGTACACCACGCGCCGAAGGTGCCCGGCCGCACGCTGCCGTTCGTCATCGCGCTCGTGGAGCTCGAGGAAGGCGTGCGAATGCTCGGCGAACTGCGTGGCGTCGACCCGTCCGCGGTGGCGATCGGAATGCCCGTTCGCGCAACCTATATCGACTTCCCGGCCGGTGAGGCCGGACCGGAGTGGACCCTGTACGCGTGGGAGCCCGTGGGAGACCGAGCATGAGCGCACCGGCGATAGAGGTGGGCACGAAGCTGCCCGAGCTGAAGCTGCACGGCGATCCGACGTTCATCATCTCGACGGCACTGGCCACCCGCGACTTCCAGGACGTGCACCACGACCGCGACAAGGCGCAGGCCAAGGGCTCGAAGGACATCTTCGTCAACATCCTCACCGACACCGGGCTGGTGCAGCGCTACGTCACCGACTGGGCGGGGCCGTCGGCGCTGATCAAGTCCATCGGACTGCGACTGGGCGTGCCGTGGTACGCCTACGACACCGTGACATTCTCCGGCGAGGTGACCGCGGTGGACGACGGCCTGATCACCGTGAAGGTGGTGGGCAGCAACAGCCTTGGCGACCACGTCGTCGCCACCGCCACGCTCACGATGGGGGATGCCTAGTGTTGTCGGGTAAAGCTGCGATCGTCGGCATCGGGGCCACCGACTTCTCGAAGGACTCCGGCCGAAGCGAGCTGCGCCTGGCCGCCGAGGCGGTGCAGGACGCCCTCGACGATGCCGGCCTGAGCCCGTCCGACGTCGACGGGCTGACCACGTTCACGATGGACACCAACACCGAAATCGCCGTCGCGCGCGCGGTCGGCATCGGGGAGCTGAAGTTCTTCTCCAAGGTCCACTACGGCGGCGGAGCCGCGTGCGCGACCATTCAGCACGCGGCGATGGCCGTCGCGACCGGCGTGGCCGACGTCGTGGTGGCGTACCGGGCGTTCAACGAGCGTTCCGGCATGCGGTTCGGCCAGGTTCAGTCGCGGTTGGTGGGTGATGCTGGCGCGCAAGCCGATTCGACGACGGCGGACAACTCCTTCTCCTATCCGCACGGGCTTTCCACTCCGGCCGCGCAGGTGGCAATGATCGCCCAGCGGTACATGCATCTGTCCGGCGCGACCAGCAGGGACTTCGGCGTCATCTCGGTGGCCGACCGCAAGCACGCGGCCAACAACCCCAAGGCCTACTTCTACGAGAAGCCCATAACCATTGAGGACCACCAGAATTCGCGATGGATCGCTGAGCCGTTGCGCCTGCTGGACTGCTGCCAGGAAACCGATGGCGCGGTGGCGATCGTGGTGACGTCCGCGGAACGCGCGCGGGACCTCAAGCAGCGGCCGGCCGTCATCGAGGCGGCGTCGCAGGGTTCCAGCCCGGACCAGTACACGATGGTGAGCTATTACCGCCCGGAGCTGGGGCTGCCCGAGATGGGTCTGGTGGGCCGGCAGTTGTGGCAGCAGTCCGGGCTGAAGCCGTCGGATATCCAGACCGCTGTCTTGTACGACCACTTCACCCCGTTCACCCTGATTCAGTTGGAGGAGTTGGGATTCTGCGGCAAGGGTGAAGCGAAGGACTTCATCGCCGGCGGTGCCGTCGAGGTCGGCGGCCGGCTTCCCATCAACACCCACGGCGGTCAGCTCGGCGAGGCGTACATCCACGGTATGAACGGCATCGCCGAGGGCGTGCGGCAGTTGCGTGGCACCTCGGTGAACCCGGTGTCCGACGTCGAGCACGTGTTGGTCACCGCCGGGACGGGCGTCCCGACGTCGGGCCTCATCCTGGGCTAGCTTTCCATTTGCCGAGCGCCCGGCTAGCCGGGCGCTCGAGGCCCCACGTGCGGCCTGCCGGGCGCTCGGCGGCTGAAGTGACGCCGGTGGTGAGGCGTGCGACCCTGCGGCGGTGGGCGAGCCATTTGTGGGGAGCGAAGCCGTTGCGGGTGGACTGCTGACCAAGAGTCAACTGGAAACGCGCTACTACCGGCTTTTTCGAGGCGTCTACATCGATCGCGATGCCGAGCTCACCGCCACGGTGCGCGCCAAAGCCGGGTGGTTGTGGACCGGCCGCCGGGGAATTGTGGCGGGGTTCTCGGCGGCCGCGATGCACGGGAGTAAATGGGTCGACGACCGAAGAGTCGTGGAGCTGATCCACAGCAACCATCATTTCGCGGCAGGGATCCAGGTGCATAGAGACGTTGTCGACGCGGACGAAATCGAAATGATCGACGGCGTAGCGGTCACCTCGCCGACGAGGACGGCACTCGACATCGGCTGTTGGTACCCGACCATGACGGCGGTGGCGGGGATCGACGCCCTCGCCAGAGCAACGGAAATCAAAGCGGCTGATGTCGAGCTGTTGGCTCGCAGATACGCGGGGCGCAGGGGCATCGTGCGAGCACGCCAAGCGGTAAGCCTGTTCGATCCCGGTGCACAGTCGCCCAAAGAGTCGTGGTTGCGAATCGTCTTGCTCCAGGCGGGCTTACGGAAACCGGAGACACAGATTCCGGTACGCAACGAATTCGGCAGTGCGATCGCATATCTGGACATGGGATGGGAGGACGTCAAAGTGGCGGTCGAGTATGACGGTGAGCAACACCGCACCGATCGCGCGCAATACACGTGGGACGTCCGGCGATTGGAAACACTCGAGCGACTCGGGTGGATCGTCATCCGGGTGGTGGCTGGGGACCGGCCCGCTGAAATCGTTGGCCGTGTTCGCGCTGCCTTGGCCCGACGAGCGTGCGGGGGGCCGCACCGTAGACCCCCACCCTTCGGGGAGGCGGCCGGTGGGCCCCAAGGGGGGCCACGCCCCGGGCGCCGCGGG
>NZ_MBEU01000086.1 GCF_001954275.1 Mycobacterium sp. IS-836
GAGCGCCCGGCGCCGATGAGCTGACCGTCGCGTTCCAACCACACCTCACAGGTGGCATCACAGGACAGGTATTGGCGTTCGGCGTCCGATAACACCGGGCCCAGGTGCAGTGCGGCGATGCGCGCCTCGATGTCGAGATGCATCACCACGGTGGTGTGCTGCCCATGCGGGCGGCGGGCCGCCTCGGCGTCCCACCCAGCCTCGACCAGTCGCATAAACGCCGCGGCGGTGTTCGGCAACGGCGGCGCGTTATTCGATGCCCGTGCGTCGGTGTCGTGATCGTGTTTCCACTCGGCGATCAGCACATCACGATGCGACGCCAGCGCCGCGTCGAACTTCGCCGCCTCATCGTGAGCAAGGGTGATCCGATAACAACTGCCCTGCTCGGTGCTGGTCCTGGTGAACGCGCGCTCGGGCTCGCGGCGCGGTTCGGGTTCGGGCCGCGGTTCCAGCTTGAGCGCGGTGCGCAGCTGCGTGACCGTGGCCACCCGCGCCAACTGCAGGTAATGCTCATCAGATCCCGCACCCGCGCGCGCCGCGATAACGCCCACCTGATCCAGCGATAACCAGCCCTCCCGCATGCCCTGAACGCAGCGCGGGAACTCCTCACGCCGGGCCGCGACAGTGGCGATCGTGTGCGCAGTGGCCGGCGAGCAGCCGGTCTTCCAGGCCACCAACGCCGGCACCGAGCGCGCCCCAGTGGCGCCCCACAGCCGGTCGCGATCAATCTCGGACACAATCTCCACGATGCGCCCATCAATCGCGTTGCGCTGACCGGCCAACTCCGCCAACTCCTCAAACAACACCTCAAGACGCTCAGCAGGACTCAACCCCGCCAAGGCAAGCGACGCGGTCGAAGACATGACCACATCCTCGCAAAGGGGTACGACAAATCCCGGCCGCCCAATCCGCGCCAGGTCGTGACCAACACCAATCGCCAAGCGAGACAGCCTGATTGGCGCGTTCACGCCAGCAGGCTATCCACAGTCTCGGTTCTTTCAACAGGTTTGGCGATTGGGCCTAATTCGGCACGGAACCCGTCGGTGGCGCGGCGCTAAATGGCGGCCAGATAGGGCGCGCTCACCGCGCGAAGAGATAGCAAAACCAGAAGGGACAAGCCAATGTTCGAAACGCCGCTCACCGTCGTCGGTCACATCGTCAACGACCCTCAGCGCCGCCAGGTCGGCAATCAGGAGGTCATCAAATTCCGCGTGGCCAGCAATTCGCGCCGCCGCACCGGCGACGGCAACTGGGAGCCGGGCAACTCACTGTTCATCACCGTCAACTGCTGGGGAAAGCTGGTCACCGGGGTCGGGGCGGCACTGGGCAAGGGAGCCCCAGTGATCGTGGTGGGCTACGTGTACACCAGCGAGTACGAGGACCGCGACGGCAACCGCCGCTCGTCGCTCGAGATGCGCGCGACGTCGGTAGGCCCGGACGTGTCGCGGGCGATCGTGCGCATCGAGAAGCCGGGCTACACCGGCCCCAGTGCGGATCAGGCCGCGGCGGCCGACGGAGAATCGGCGGCCAACGGCTCGGCCACCGACTCCGCCGACGACACCGCCGCCGAGCGGACCCCGTCCGGCGACGCCGAGGGCGCCGGCCCGCTGCCCCTCTCCGCTTAGCGGCGGGCTCGGGGGCCCGGCTGGGTCCGCCAGGCGATGCCTAGGATGGTCGAGGTAATTCTGCAAGACCAGAAAGGCAAACCCGCGGCATGGCTGAGTTCATCTACACGATGAAGAAGGTCCGCAAGGCGCACGGCGACAAGGTGATCCTGGACGACGTCACCTTGAGCTTCTTCCCAGGAGCCAAGATCGGTGTCGTCGGTCCCAATGGGGCCGGTAAGTCGAGCGTCTTGCGGATCATGGCCGGTCTGGACAGGCCGAACAACGGCGAAGCCTTCCTGGCCAACGACGCCAGCGTCGGCATCCTGCTGCAAGAGCCGCCGCTGAACGAGGACAAGACGGTCCGCGGCAACGTCGAGGAGGGCCTGGGCGACATCAAGGTCAAGCTCGACCGGTTCAACGAGGTCGCCGAGTTGATGGCCACCGACTACACCGACGAGTTGATGGAGGAAATGGGCCGTCTGCAAGAGGAACTGGACCACGCCGACGCGTGGGACCTCGACTCGCAGCTGGAGCAGGCGATGGATGCGCTGCGCTGCCCGCCGCCGGACGAACCGGTGACGAACCTGTCCGGCGGTGAGCGACGCCGCGTGGCGCTGTGCAAGCTGTTGCTGTCCAAACCCGACCTGCTGCTGCTCGACGAACCCACCAACCACCTGGACGCCGAAAGCGTGCAGTGGCTCGAACAGCACCTGGCCGCCTATCCGGGGGCGATCCTGGCGGTCACCCACGACCGCTACTTCCTGGACAACGTCGCCGAGTGGATTCTGGAACTCGATCGCGGGCGCGCGTACCCCTACGAGGGCAACTACTCGACCTACCTGGAGAAAAAGGCCGAGCGGCTGGCGGTACAGGGGCGCAAGGACGCCAAGCTGCACAAGCGATTGACCGAGGAACTGGCCTGGGTCCGGTCCGGGGCCAAAGCACGTCAGGCCAAAGGCAAGGCGCGCCTGCAGCGCTACGAGGAGATGGCCGCCGAGGCGGAGAAGACGCGCAAGCTCGACTTCGAGGAGATCCAGATTCCCGTCGGGCCGCGGCTGGGCAACGTAGTCGTCGAGGTCGAGCACCTCGACAAGGGCTACGACGGCCGCACCCTGATCAAGGATCTGTCGTTCACGCTGCCGCGCAACGGCATCGTCGGCGTCATCGGTCCCAACGGGGTCGGCAAGACCACGCTGTTCAAAACCATCGTCGGGCTCGAGCAGCCGGACAGCGGCACCGTCAAGGTCGGGGAGACCGTCAAGCTCAGCTATGTGGACCAGACCCGCGCCGGCATCGATCCGAAGAAGACGGTGTGGGAGGTCGTTTCCGATGGGCTGGACTACATCGAGGTCGGTCAGACCGAGGTACCGTCGCGGGCCTACGTGTCGGCGTTCGGGTTCAAGGGTCCCGACCAGCAAAAGCCCGCCGGCGTGCTGTCCGGCGGCGAACGCAACCGGCTCAACCTCGCGCTCACGCTCAAGCAGGGCGGCAACCTGATTCTGCTGGACGAGCCGACCAACGACCTGGATGTCGAGACGTTGGGTTCGCTGGAAAACGCGCTGGAGAAATTCCCCGGTTGCGCCGTGGTGATCTCGCACGATCGCTGGTTCCTCGACCGGACGTGCACGCACATCCTGGCGTGGGAGGGCGACGACGACAACGAGGCGAAGTGGTTCTGGTTCGAGGGCAACTTCGGCGCGTATGAGGAGAACAAGGTGGAAAGGCTCGGCGAAGAAGCCGCCCGGCCGCACAGAGTGACCCACCGCAAGCTCACACGCGACTAGTGTCGGCTCTGCCGACGCCCTACGACGCCGTTCAGGAGTGGGGCGATCGAGCGCAGTGGCGTCCGTCGCGAGTTGGGAGCAATCGGCATGGCGATCGATCCCGGAGCTAAGCACGAACTCAAGCCCTGGACCACGTTCACCAACCCTCAGGACATTCCCGACTGGATCGCGACCGCCTACATCGAGAGCTACCGGGGCCCGCACCGAGAAGAGCCCGGCGCCGAAACCGGTCCCATCGACCTGAGCATCCCCGCCGCAATGGTGACCCCGGAGATGCTGAGCGCCCACTATCGGCTCGGCCAGTGCCGCCCGGCCGGCGGCAACTGTGTCTGCGTCCATCCGGCGGACGATCCCGCCGGATTCGGGCCCGCACTGCAAGTCGTCACCGATCACGGCGGGATGCTGATGGATTCCGTCACGGTCCTGCTCCATCGGCTCGGAGTCGACTACTCGGCGATCATGAACCCGGTGTTCGCCGTGCGGCGCAACCCCGAGGGGGAGTTGCTCAGCGTCGAACCGAAAGCGCCCGGCG
The DNA here is from genome assembly GCF_001954275.1 of Mycobacterium sp. IS-836. Lineage (GTDB taxonomy): Bacteria > Actinomycetota > Actinomycetes > Mycobacteriales > Mycobacteriaceae > Mycobacterium. The sequence goes on from NZ_MBEU01000086.1 coordinate 3,924, forward strand.
CGCCGCAATACGTCGGCGAGGCGTGGATTCACATCCAGCTGTCGCCCGCGGTCGATACCAAGGCCCTCGCCGAGGTCGACCGGCTGTTGCCGAAGGTCCTGGCCGACGTCCAACAGGTCGCCAGCGACGCGACGGCGTTGATCGCCACCCTGAGTGGCCTGGCCGCCGACGTCGAAGCCAACGAGGGCGACCACTACACGGCGCCGGACCGCGAGGACGTCGCGGCCCTGCTGCGCTGGCTGGGCAACGGGAACTTCCTGCTGCTGGGTTACCAGCGTTGCCGGGTGCACGACGGCCTGGTCTCCAGCGACGGGTCACCGAGCCTCGGTGTCCTGCGCACCCGCACCGGTTCCCGTCCGCGATTGACCGACGACGACCACCTTCTGGTCCTGGCGCAATCCGTCGTCGGCAGCTATCTGCGCTACGGGGCGTACCCATACGCCATCGCGATACGCGAATACACTGACGGCGGCGTTCTCGAGCACCGCTTCGTCGGCCTGTTCACGGTCGCCGCGATGAACGCCGACGTCCTGGAGATCCCGTCGATCTCCCGCCGGGTCCGCGAGGCGCTGGCGATGGCCGACAACGATCCCGCCCACCCCGGCCAGCTGCTGCTCGACGTCATCCAGACCGTCCCGCGCTCGGAGCTGTTCACGCTCAGCGCCGAGCGGCTCTTCGCGTTGGCCAAGGCCGTGGTGGATCTGGGATCGCAGCGGCGCGCGCTGTTGTTCGTGCGTGCCGATCGCCTGCAGTACTTCGTATCCTGCCTGGTCTACGTGCCCCGCGATCGCTACACCACCGCCGTCCGGCTGCAGATCGAAGACATCCTGGTTCGCGAGTTCGGGGGGACACGACTGGAATTCACCGCCCGTGTCAGCGAATCGCCCTGGGCACTAATGCATTTCATGGTGCGGCTACCCGAAAACACCGCCGCGGTCGATGTTTCCGAGACCAACCGGGTCCGCATCCAGGGACTGCTGAGCGAGGCGGCGCGGACCTGGGGTGACCGCCTGATCGCGGCCAGCGCGGCGGGCACCACCGCGCACGCCGACGCCGAGCATTACGCGGCCGCCTTCTCCGAGGCCTACAAACAGGCCGTCCCCCCCGACGACGCCATCCAGCACATCGCCATCATCAACGAGCTGACCGAGGACTCGGTCAAGCTGGTGTTCTCCGACCGCGGCGAAGACGGTGTCGCCCAACTGACCTGGTTCCTCGGCGGACACACCGCCTCATTGAGCCAGCTGCTGCCGATGCTGCAAAGCATGGGCGTCGTCGTCCTCGAGGAGCGACCGTTCACCGTAACCCGCCCGGACGGGCTGCCGGTATGGATCTACCAGTTCAAGATCCAACCGCACCCGACGATCCCGTTTGCCAAGACGGCGGCCGAAAGGGATTCCACCGCAGAGCGATTCGCCGACGCGGTCACGGCGATCTGGCAGGGCCGCGTCGAGATCGATCGGTTCAACGAGTTGGTCATGCGCGCGCGGCTGACGTGGCAGCAGGTCGTGCTGATCCGCGCCTACGCGAAATACCTACGGCAGGCGAACTTTCCCTACAGCCAGTCCCACATCGAGACCGTGCTCAACGACCACCCCTCCACCGCGCGATCGCTGCTGCAGTTGTTCGAGGCGCTCTTCGATCCCCGCGCATCGGGATCGCCGACCAGCCGCGACGCGCAAGCCGCGGCCGCCTCGGTCGCCGCGGACATCGACGCGGTGGTGGGCCTGGACACCGACCGTATTCTGCGCGCGTTCGCCTCGCTGGTGCAGGCAACGCTGCGAACCAATTACTTTGTGACCCGGGAGGGTTCGGCCCGGGCCCGAAACGTCTTGGCGCTCAAGCTCGACGCCCAGCTGATCGAAGAGCTGCCGCTGCCGCGCCCCAAGTACGAGATCTTCGTGTACTCGCCGCGGGTGGAGGGCGTGCACCTGAGGTTTGGCCCAGTGGCCCGCGGCGGCCTGCGCTGGTCGGATCGCCGGGATGACTTCCGCACCGAAATCCTGGGCCTGGTCAAGGCGCAGGCGGTGAAGAACGCCGTCATCGTGCCGGTCGGGGCCAAAGGCGGGTTCGTCCTCAAGCGCCCGCCGCTGCCCACCGGGGATGCCGCCGGCGACCGGGAGGCCCTGCGCGCCGAGGGCGTGACGTGCTACCAGCTCTTCATCTCCGGGCTGCTCGACGTCACCGACAACGTCGACCACGCAACCGGAAAGGTCAGCGCGCCACCGGAAGTCATTCGGCGCGACGGCGACGATGCCTACCTCGTGGTGGCCGCCGACAAGGGCACCGCCACCTTCTCCGACATCGCCAACGACGTCGCCAAGTCCTACGGCTTCTGGCTGGGTGACGCGTTCGCGTCCGGGGGATCGGTGGGCTACGACCACAAGGCCATGGGCATCACGGCCAAGGGCGCGTGGGAGGCGGTCAAACGACACTTCCGGGAGATGGGCGTCGACACCCAGACCGAGGACTTCACCGTCGTCGGCATCGGGGACATGAGCGGCGACGTGTTCGGCAACGGCATGCTGCTGAGCGAGCACATCCGGCTGCTCGCCGCCTTCGATCACCGGCACGTCTTCCTCGACCCGGACCCGGATGCCGCGGCGTCGTGGCGGGAACGCCAGCGAATGTTTGACCTGCCGCGGTCCAGCTGGGACGACTACGACAAGTCTCTGATCAGCGAGGGCGGCGGGGTGTACAGCCGCGAGCAGAAGGCCATCCCGGTCAGCCCGCAGGTGCGCGACGCCCTCGGCATCGACGGTGACGTCACCGAAATGGCCCCGCCCAACCTGATCAAGGCGATCCTGCAAGCGCCGGTGGATCTGCTGTTCAACGGCGGCATCGGCACCTACATCAAAGCCGAAACCGAGTCCGACGCCGACGTCGGCGACCGCGCCAACGATCCGGTTCGGGTCAACGCAAACCAGGTGCGCGCCAAGGTCATCGGCGAAGGCGGCAACCTCGGCGTGACGGCGTTGGGCCGCGTCGAATTCGACCTCGCCGGTGGCCGCATCAACACCGACGCGATGGACAACTCCGCCGGCGTGGACTGTTCCGACCACGAAGTCAACATCAAGATCCTGATCGACTCGCTGGTCACCGCCGGCAAGGTCAAGGCCGACGAACGCAAACAACTGCTCGAGTCGATGACCGACGAGGTTTCGCAACTGGTGCTCACCGACAACGAGGACCAAAACGATTTGATCGGCACCAGCCGCGCCAACGCCCCAAGCCTGCTCCCGGTGCACGCGATGCAGATCAAGTACCTGGTCGAAGAGCGCGGCGTGAACCGCGAATTGGAAGCGCTGCCGTCGGAGAAGGAAATTGCGCGGCGATCCGACGCCGGTCTCGGGCTCACCTCTCCCGAGCTCTGCACGCTGATGGCGCACGTCAAGCTGGGACTCAAAGAGCAGATGCTGACCACGGAGCTGACCGAACAGGACGTGTTCGCATCCCGGTTGCCGGAATACTTCCCGAGGCCGCTGCGGGAGCGGTTCACGCCGGAGATTCGCACGCATCAGCTGCGCCGCGAGATCGTCACCACCATGCTGATTAACGATCTCGTAGATACCGCCGGCATCAGCTACGCCTTCCGGATCACCGAGGATGTCGGCGTCGGACCGATCGATGCGATACGCACCTACGTGGCCACCGATGCCATCTTCGGTGTGGGTCACATTTGGCGGCGCATCCGCGCGGCCAGCCTCCCGGTCGCGCTGTCCGACCGGATGACGCTGGACACCCGCCGGCTGATCGACCGCGCCGGGCGCTGGCTGCTCAACTATCGTCCGCAGCCGCTGGCCGTCGGCGCCGAGATCAACCGATTCGCCGCCAAGGTGAAGGCGCTGACACCGCGCATGTCGGAGTGGCTGCGCGGCGACGACAAGGCCATCGTCGAAAAGGAAGCCGCCGAGTTCGCGTCGCAGGGTGCGCCCAAGGACCTGGCCTACCGGGTCGCCGCGGGGCTGTATCGCTACAGCCTGCTCGACATCATCGACATCGCTGACATCACCGAGATGGACAGCGCCGAAGTCGCGGACACCTACTTCGCCCTGATGGATCGGCTGGGCACCGACAGTCTGCTGACCGCGGTTTCCGAGCTACCGCGACGGGACCGCTGGCATTCGTTGGCGCGCTTGGCGATTCGTGACGACATCTACGCCTCGCTGCGGTCGCTGTGCTTCGATGTGCTGGCCGTCGGGGAGCCCGACGAGAGCGGTGAAGAGAAGATCGGGGAGTGGGAACACATCAGCGCATCCCGGGTGGAGCGGGCCCGCCGGACGCTCACAGAGATCCAGGAAAGCGGCGCAAAGGATCTCGCGACCCTGTCGGTGGCCGCGCGGCAGATCCGCCGCATGACCCGCACCAGCGGCAGGGGATCGTCGAGTTGAGCGCTGGATTCGTCGCGCCCGTGCCGGTGCGCTGGTCGGACATCGACATGTACCAGCACATCAACCACGCCACCATGGTCACCCTCCTCGAGGAGGCGCGGGTCCCGTTCCTCAAGGAACCGTTCGCGGCCGACATCGCCACCATCGGCCTGCTGATCGCCGACGTCCGCGTCACGTACAAGGATCAGCTGCGGCTGGCCGATTCGCCTCTGCAGGTGACCATTTGGACCAAGCGGCTGCGGGCCGTCGACTTCACGCTCGGCTACGAGGTGCGCTCGGTGGCCGCCGATCCCGAGTCCAAGCCCGCCGTCGTCGCCGAATCGCAGCTGGCCGCGGTCCACATCGAGGAGCAGCGGCTGGTGCGGCTGTCCCCACAGCACCGGGAGTATCTGCAACGGTGGATGCGGTAGCCGAGCGCGGACTGTGGCTGGGCCCGGAGCGAATGGAGGCCCACCGCGCGGACCTGGCTGCGTTCGTCGACCATGCGACGCGGCTCGACGACGCCGCGGTCGTCCGGCTCCGCGCCCGATCCGCCGGATTGCTCACGGCATGGGTGGCGACGGGTTTCGACGTGCTGGCCAGCCGGGTGGTGGTGGGCAGGGTGCGGCCGGGGGACCTGACCGTCGCCGCGGACGGATTGGCCCGCGGCCTGTCCGCGATGGACGACTCGGGATATGTCGATCCCGGCTTCTCCATGGATTCGGCCTGGCGAACCGCGTTGCCACCGGAATCGGGCTTTACCCATCTCGACGACGTGCCGGCCCGGGTGATGCTGGACCTGGCGCAACGCGGCGCGCGACTTGCCAAGGAACACAGCAGTTCACACGGTCCGCCGGTGTCGCTGCTCGACCAGGAGGTCATCCGGGTCAGCGCGGCCGACGTCAGCGTCGGACTGCCGATGCGCTGCGTGTTCGCCCTGACCGCAATGGGCTTCCTGCCGCAGTCGCCGGATGCGGTCGACGCCGACGAGATCATCCGGGTGCGGATTCTGCCGGCGTGGCTGCGCCTCGACGCCAAGTTCGGCTCGGTGCACCGGCGCCGCGCCCACGCGGCGCTGGTGCTGCGCTGATCAAGCTGAGCGGCGGCCTCAGACCACCCACGCCGCGGCGTCGGGCGGCAGCTTGCCGCCGTCCAGCGGCGCGCTGGCCAAGATGACTTCGCCCGGCGGCAACGCCATCGGGCGCCGGCCGGCGTTCAGCGCGCACACCACACCCGCGCCACCGCGCCGGAAGATCAGCGCGTCCCGCGGCGCGGTCAGCCACTCGATGTCGCCGCCATCGAATTCCGCCCGCTCCCTGCGCAATTCGAGCGCACGCCGGAAGAACGACAGGGTCGAGGCGGGATCCGCCTCCTGCTTCTCGACGGTCAGCGCCGCCCACTCCGCCGGCATCGGCAACCAGGTGTCGGCGTTCGCCGAGAACCCGAACGGGGGAGCGTCGCCGGACCACGGCAGCGGAACCCGGCACTTGTCGCGGCCGCGTTCGGTGTGTCCCGATCGTTCCCACGTCGGGTCCTGCAAGACCTCGTCGGGCAGTTCGACGTCGGGCAGGCCGAGTTCCTCACCGTTGTAGATGAACACGGCGCCCGGCAGGGCGAGCATCACCATCGCCATGGCCCGCGCCCGGCGCAGGCCGACCTCGCCGCCGCCGTAGCGGGTCACCTCGCGGCCCACATCGTGGTTGGACAGCGTCCAGGTCGGGATCGCGTTTTCGATGGCCGTCGCCGCCAGTGAATTCTCGATCGCCGCACGGACTTCGGCCGCGTCGAAGTCGATCTTCGTGAGCCGGAAATTGAAGCCGAGATGCAGTTCGTCGGGCCGCAGATACTCCGCCCAGCGGACGTTGTCGGTCACCCACACCTCGCCCACGGTCACCGCCGCGGGATAGTCGTTGACGACCCTGCGGATGTCGCGGTGAATCTCGTGCACGCTCGGGTGGTTGAAGCGCGGGTCGTCGTCGGTGTGGTGCAACACCTTCGCCTCGAGGGCCGGCGAGTCCGGTAGGCCGGGGGGCTTGGCCATCCCGTGCGCCACGTCGATGCGGAAGCCGTCGACGCCGCGTTCCAGCCAGAACCGCAGCGTCTTCTCGAAGTCGTCGAAGACGTCCGGGTGCTCCCAATTGAGATCCGGCTGCTCGGCGTCGAACAGGTGCAGATACCACTGGCCGGGATTGCCGTCCGGCTCGACCACCCGCGTCCACGCCGGCCCGCCGAACACCGACGTCCAGTTGTTCGGCGGCAGTTCCCCGACGTCGCCCCGCCCGTCACGAAAGAAATAGCGCTCCCGCGCGTCGGTGGCCGGGCCCGCGGCCAGCGCCGCCTGGAACCACGGGTGCGCCGAACTGGTGTGGTTGGGCACCACGTCCATGGTGATTTTCATGCCTCGCCCGTGAGCCGCGGTGATCAGCCGCTCGATCGCGGCCATCCCGCCGAACAGCGGGTCGATGTCCCGGGGATCGGCGACGTCGTAGCCGTGATCGGCCATCGGGGAGACGGTGACCGGGTTGAGCCAAATCGCGTCTACGCCGAGGCGCTCCAGGTGCCCCAGCCGGGACGTCAAGCCGTCCAGGTCGCCGACGCCGTCACCGTCGCTGTCGGCGAACGACCGTGGATACACCTGGTAGAACACCGCGCTTGACCACCACGGCTTGGAGTCCATTCCACCCCGCTTAGTTTCGTGGGCCGACATCAAAACGAAGAGTTGACGAGCGAGTGGGCAGCCATTTCCAGATAGTCGAGCAACTCCCGGCGGTGCTCGTCGTCCAGCGTCTGCGAGTCGATGGACGCGACGGCGGTGTGCATGCACCGCAGCCAGGCGTCGCGCTCGATGGGCGTGATCCGGAACGGGACGTGCCGCATCCGCAGCCGGGGATGGCCGCGCCTGTCCGAGTAGGTCCGCGGGCCACCCCAGTACTGCTCGAGGAACATGCGTAGACGTTCCTCGGCGCCCTCGAGGTCGTCCAGCGGATAGACCTCACGCAATATTTCGTCTTCGGGAACCTGTGCGTAAAAGCGCGACACGATCGCATGGAACGTCTCGGCACCGCCAACAGCGTCGTAGAAGCTCACCTGATCCATCGATCCCCATTGTGGTGCATCGCCGGCCCGGCAACGCGCGGCGGGCATCGAACGACGGCCAAGTCACGCCCGCTGTTCACCGGTTCGACACGGCGCGCACCTGCAATGAGGGTGCGTTTGGCGGCGAATCATGGTGGACTATCCGCGGAGGATCTATGGCGCATGGCAAGAGACGCCGCAGCCACCGCAGTTCCGGTGCCGCGGCAGGGTTGACCGGGCCCCCATCCGTGTCGCCTCTGCACAGCGTCGATACCCACCCGCCCACCCGCCACGAGAGCGCGTCGATCTGGAGTCGTCGGCGGGTCCTGCTGCTGAATTCCACCTACGAGCCGTTGACCGCGCTGCCGATGCGCCGGGCGATCGTCATGGTGATCTGCGGCAAGGCCGACGTCGTGCACCACGATCCCGCCGGACCGGTGATCCACTCGGCGACCAGGTCAATCGTGGTGCCGTCGGTGATCCAGTTGCGCACCTACGTCCGGGTGCCGTACCGCGCCCGCGTCCCGATGACCCGCGCCGCACTGATGCACCGCGACCGTTTCTGCTGCGCCTACTGCGGGGCGAAGGCCGACACCGTCGACCATGTGGTGCCACGCAGCCGCGGCGGCGACCACTCCTGGGAAAACTGCGTCGCGTGCTGCTCGACATGCAACCACCGCAAGGGCGACAAGCTGCTCACCGAACTCGGCTGGGCGCTGCGACGCGCGCCGGTGCCGCCCACGGGACAGCACTGGCGATTGCTGTCCACCGTCAAGGAATTGGATCCCGCCTGGGCTCGATACCTCGGTGAAGGCGCCGCCTGACCCAACTTGGGTCCTGAGTGCGTCGGTTCGTCGCGCCGTGGGATACGGTTTGCGTCGTGAGCGTTATGCAGATCCATCTGTTGTTCATCGGGATCCCGTTATCGCTGGTGATCGTGCTCGTCGGGCTGATCTGGAGGCACAAGGGCCCACACCCGGCGACGTACAAGATGTCGGAGCCGTGGACCCATCCGCCCATCCTGTGGGCCGCCACCGACGAAGCCGTCGGCGGCGAGCACGGCGGGCATGGCACGTCGGAGTTCTCGGTTGGGGGTGGCGCCAGTGGCACGTGGTGAAGTAGCGACGATCGAGCCCGCCGAGCTGCCCAAGGGCTTCGTGATCACCACCAGCGGACGCATCTCGGGGGTGACCGAGCCCGGGACGGTGTCGGTGCACTACCCGTTCCCGATCAAAGACCTCGTCGCCATCGACGACGCGCTGAAATACGCGTCGCGGTCCTCGATGGCGCGGTTCGCCATCTATCTCGGCGACCTGGGCAGCGACACCGCCGCTCGGGCCCGCGAAATCCTGGCCAAGGTGCCCACGCCCAACAACGCGGTCTTGCTCGCGGTCTCGCCCGACCAGTCCGTCATCGAGGTCGTCTACGGCGCCCAGGTTCGCGGGCGCGGCGCCGAGTCGGCCGCGCCGCTGGGAGTGGCCGCCGCGGCGTCGGCGTTCAAGCAGGGGAACCTGGTCGACGGGCTCGTCAGCGCGATCCGCGTGCTCAGCGCCGGGATATCGCCGGCCTGACCGCTCGCTGCTAGCCCGCGGAACCGTCGAAGCGGCGGGCCCGCAGCGAACGCTTGATCCCCGCCTGGCCCTCCAGCACCAGCCGGCGCAGCGCCGGCGGCACCTCGGACTCCGGGGCCTGCAGGAAGCGGTCGGCGGCCGCAACACCCTCCTCGCTGATATCCCAGTGCGGGTACAACCCGATCACCACGGTCTGGGCGACCTCGCTGGAACGTCGCGTCCACACTCCGGTGACGGCGTCGAAGTAGCGCTCGGTGAACGGCTTGAGCAGCTCATGCTGTCCCGGCGGCGCGATGCCCGCGATCATCGAGCGGGCCGTGATGTTGGCCAGGGTGTCGTCTTCGACCACCGTGGTCCACGCCTGCTCCTTGACCTGCGGTTGGGGCCGGGCGGCGGCGGCCTGGGCGCCGTGGCGCTTGCCGGCCGCCGTGGGGTCGCGCTGAACCTCGGCGTCGATGAACGGTGTCGCCGGCCCGTCGGCGTCGATCTTGCCGGCAGTGGCCAACGCGATCACGATGCGCCAGCGCAGGTCGGTGTCGATCTGCAGGCCGGCCAACCCGAGTTCGTCGGGGTCGCGATCGAGCAGGTCGGCCAGCGTCTCGACATGCCGGGGGGACAGCACCGACGTGCACAGCGCGTTGAGGAACGCGAGCTGGTGATCCGATCCGGGCTCCGCGGCGCGGGCCAACTCCAGCAGCCGGTCGGCGAACTGCGCCCAGCCGTCCTGGTGGGCCCAGGCCGGGTCGGCGTAGGAGGTCAGCGCCGTCTGCGCCTGCATCAGCAGCCGCTGCAACACCGCAACCTCCGTTTCGGCGTGCACGCCGCGCGATACCAGTGCCACGAAGTCACGGGCGCGCAGCTCGGCCTCGCGGGTCATCTCCCACGCCGCCGACCACACCAGCGAGCGTGGCAGCGGCTCGGTGATGTCGCCGATGCGTTCCAGCGCGGTCCGCAGCGACTGCGGGTCCAGCCGCAGCGAGCAATAGGTCAGGTCGTCATCGTTGACCAGAATCAGCTTGCCGCGCGAAACACCAACCAGCGCAGCAACTTCCGTGTCGGCGCCATCGACGTCGATTTCCTCCCGGTGTAGCCGCACTAGCTTGCCGGACCCGTCGTCGTCGTAGATTCCGATCGCCAGCCGATGCACCCGCGTCTCGCCCGCGCCCGGCGCCGCGCCGCCCTGCTGCACCACGAACCGGGTGAACCTGCCGTCGGCGTCCAGGTCGAAATCCGCGCGCAGCGTGTTCAGCCCGGTGGTTTTCAGCCACTGCTGGCCCCAGGTCGACAGGTCGCGGCCGGACGCCTTCTCCAGCGCGGCGATCAGATCGCCGAACGTGGCGTTGCCGTACGCATGGGTGCGGAAGTAGTCGCGCAGCCCGGCCAGGAAGTGCTCCAGTCCGACGTAGGCCACTAGCTGTTTGAGCACCGATGCGCCTTTGGCATAGGTGATTCCGTCGAAGTTCACCTCGACCGCGGCCAAGTCGGGGATGTCCGCTGCGATCGGGTGCGTCGAGGGCAGCTGGTCCTGACGGTATGCCCACGATTTCTCGACGGTGGCGAAAGTCGTCCAGGCCTCGGTGAATTCGGTGGCCTCGCTTTGACACAACACCGACGCGAACGTCGCGAACGACTCGTTCAGCCACAGGTCGTCCCACCACGACATGGTGACCAGGTCCCCGAACCACATGTGCGCCATCTCGTGCAGCACCGTCTCGGCGCGCCGCTCGTAGGATGCGCGGGTGACCTTGCTGCGAAAGACATAGTCCTCGAGGAACGTCACCGCGCCGGCGTTTTCCATTGCGCCGGCGTTGAATTCGGGCACGAACAGCTGGTCGTACTTGCCGAACGCATACGGTAGGCCGAAGTTCTTGTGGTAGAAGCCAAAGCCCTGCTTGGTCTGGGTGAACAACCGCTCGGCGTCCATGTATGGCGCCAGCGAGGCGCGGCAGTAGATGCCCAGCGGGATCTCGCTGTGTTCGTCGGTGTAGGCGTCCTTCCACTCCGCGTACGGCCCCGCGATCAACGCGACCAGATAGGTGCTCATCCGCGGGGTGGTGGCGAAGGTATGCACGCCGTCGGCGACGCCGGTGGTCGCGCCGTTGGAGATCACCTTCCAATGCTTCGGCGCGGTCACCTGCATGGCGAACGTGGCCTTGAGGTCGGGCTGGTCGAAGCAGGCGAACACGCGCTTGGCGTCGGCGGTTTCGAATTGCGAGTACAGATACGTCTCGTCGTCCACCGGGTCGACGAAGCGATGCAGTCCCTCGCCGGTGTTGGAGTAGCGGAAATCGGCGTCGACGACGACGACATTGCGGTCGGCGAGTCCGCTCAGGGCGATGCCGGTCGATTCGTCGTAGCCGGACACGTCCAGTTCGCGGCCGTTGAGGGTGGCGCTGTGGATGACCTCGGCGGCGATGTCGATGACCGTGTCGGCGCCGGCGAGCGCGTCGAACACCACGGTGGTGGTGGACCGGAACGTGCGTTCGCCGGGGGCGCCGGAACCGTCGGTGAGATCGACGTTGATCTGGTAGCTGTCGACCGTGATCAGGGCGGCGCGTTCGACGGCCTGGTCCCGGGTGAGGTTAGGTAGGGCCACGCGTCCAACTTAAAGCGTTCGGGCCCGGCGCCGCAGAGCGGGAACAGGCGAGCGGCGACTACGGTTGTGCTGAACGGTGTTCTAACCGTTGACGAGAGGACTGCGCAATGCCCGAGAAGGCACCCGTGAAAAACCAAGCCGATTTCTGGTTCGATCCGCTGTGCCCGTGGTGCTGGATCACGTCGCGCTGGATCCTCGAGGTGGAGAAGGTTCGCGACATCGAGGTGAACTTCCACGTCATGAGCCTGGCGATACTCAACGAAAACCGCGAAGGCCTGCCCGACAAATACCGCGAAATGATGAAGCATGCCTGGGGCCCGGTGCGGGTGGCGATCGCCGCCGAGCAGGCCCACGGTGCTGACGCGCTTGGCCGGCTGTACACGGCGATGGGTACTCGGATTCACAACGAGGACAACAAAGACCTCGAAGAGGTCATCAAGCTGTCCCTCGCCGACGCCGATCTGCCCGCCGAGCTTGCCAAGGCCGCGCAGAGCGACGCCTACGACGACGCGCTGCGCAAGAGTCACCATGCCGGGATGGACGCGGTCGGTGACGATGTCGGGACGCCGACCATCCACGTGAACGGGGTGGCATTCTTCGGGCCGGTCCTGTCGAAGATCCCGCGCGGCGAGGAGGCCGGCAAGCTGTGGGACGCCTCGGTGACCTTCGCGTCCTACCCACACTTCTTTGAGCTCAAGCGGACCCGCACCGAGCCGCCCCAGTTCGACTGACCCCGCGCGCGCCTGTGTAAGGATTGCGGGCATGCGCGTTTACCTCGGCTCTGACCACGCGGGATTCGAGCTAAAACAACAGATCATCGCCCATCTCGAGAAGTCGGGGCATGAGCCGATCGACTGCGGTGCGTTCACCTACGACGCGGACGACGACTACCCGGCCTTTTGCATCGCCGCGGCGACGCGCACGGTGGCGGACCCCGACAGCCTCGGCATCGTGCTGGGCGGATCGGGCAACGGCGAGCAGATCGCGGCCAACAAGGTGCCCGGGGCACGCTGCGCGCTGGGGTGGAGCGTCGAGACCGCGACGCTGGCCCGGGAACACAACAACGCGCAGTTGATCGGCATCGGTGGCCGCATGCACACGGTTGCCGAGGCGTTGGCCATCGTGGACACCTTCCTGAACACGCCGTGGTCGAAAGCCGAACGCCACCAACGGCGTATCGACATTCTCACCGAATACGAACGCACTCACCAAGCGCCGCCGGTGCCCGGCGCCCAGGGCTGAGAGAGTCCGGTGCCCGAAGGGCATACCCTGCACCGGTTGGCGAGGCTGCATCAGCGTCGATTCCGCGGCGCACCCGTGGCGGTGTCCAGCCCGCAGGGCCGATTCGCCGATTCGGCGGCCGTCGTCGACGGCCGGGTGCTGCGCCGCGCCAGCGCCTGGGGCAAGCACCTGTTTCACCATTACGCCGGCGGCCCGATCGTGCACGTGCACCTCGGTCTCTATGGCACCTTCACCGAATGGGAACGCCCCGCCGACGGCACGCTCCCGGATGCGGTGGGACAGGTGCGGATGCGGATGGTCGGCGCCGACTACGGCACCGACTTGCGCGGCCCGACGGTGTGCGAGGTGATCGACGAGGCGCAGGTCGCGGATGTGGTCGCCAAGCTCGGTCCGGACCCGCTGCGCGCTGACGCCGACCCGTCGTGGGCGTGGGCCCGAATTGCGAAGTCCCGCAGGCCCATTGGCGCGCTGTTGATGGACCAGACGGTTATCGCGGGCGTGGGCAACGTCTACCGCAGCGAGTTGCTGTTCCGCCACCGCATCGACCCGTTCCGGCCCGGCCAGAAGATCGGCGAGGCCGAATTCGACGCGGCGTGGACCGATTTGGTTGCGCTGATGAAGGCCGGCTTGCGCGGCGGCAAGATCATCGTGGTGCGGCCCGAACACGATCACGGCCCACCGTCCTACCGGCAAGGGCGGCCGCGGACATACGTGTACCGACGTGCCGGTGAACCCTGCCGGGTGAGCGGGGATCCGATCCGCACCGCGGTGCTGGAGGGCCGAAACGTGTTCTGGTGCCCCACTTGTCAAACATGACCGCTCGGCGTCTACTGGTTGGATTTCCTCTCGAAAGGGTAAGGGTGGCGTCGTGAAGACAATTCCGCGGACAACTGCAACGCTTTTCGCGTTGATCGTCGGCCTGGGGCTGGCTGGAGTGGGCGCCACGACCCAAGCCCAGGCGCAGCCGGGGCCCTTCCCGCAATGGTGCCCGGGTGAATTCTGGGACCCGGGCTGGGGCAACAACTGGGACTGGAACAACTGCCATGACTGGCGCGCGGCGCCGCCGGAGCGTCCTTGGGAAGCGCCGCCGCCGCCACCGCCCCCGGCGTGGCACCCGTGATCCGCACAACCAAACGCGCCCCGTCGATACGGCGGGGCGCGTTTTTCGTGACGCGTCAGTCCGCGGTGACTCCCAGCGCCGCGTAGACCTCGTTGCTGAGCGCGAGGCTGCGCGGGTCCGCATTGGACTTGGTGGCGTCGAAGCGATTCGCCACATACGCGTAGCCGATGCGGTGCTCCAGATCGACGAAGCCGAATGAGCCCCCCAGCCCTCCGTGGCCGAAGATCCGGCGGTTGGGGCCGTTCACGCCGCGCTGGTTGAGCATGTACCCCAGGCCCCACCCGTGATCGGCGACGCGGGGTCCGAGCACCAGATCGGTCTCATAGCCGCCCTGGCACACGCGGACCAGGTCCATGTGCTCCCGGCTGAGCAGCTTCTCCTGCGCCAGCGCGTTGTAGAACGTGGCCAGTCCCAGCGCCGACACCTGACCGTTGGTGCCGGGGAACTCGAGCTGGCGCCACAACTGCAGGTCGTGCGAGCCGAGTTCGTCGTCGGGCGCGAAACCCATCGAGATCGACAATCCCGCTTTGGGGTGTTCGGCCAGGCTCGTCGGGTAGCCGGGGGCCTGCACGTCGGCCAACAGGCCGCGGGCGTGGGGCTTGTTGACCCGCTCGGCGCAGCGGCGTTGTTCGGCGGGGGACAGGCCGATGTGGACATCGGCGCCGAGCGGTTCGGCGATTTCGGTGCGCAGGTACTGACCGATCGTGCGACCGGTGATCCGGCGGAACACCTCGCCGACGATGAAACCGAAGGTGGTCATGTGGTAGCCCTGGGCGGTGCCCGGCTCCCACCAGGGTTCGGCGGCGGCCAATTGCTCGCAGACGAAGTCCCAGTCGGCGACCTGCTCCCAGAGCATTCGGGTGCGCGGCCCGATCACGCCGGACCGGTGGCCCATCACCATGGCCAGGGTGATGTCCTGCTTGCCCGCCTGCGCGAACTCGGGCCAGTAGCGCGCTATCGGCGCGTGCAGGTCCAGCTCGCCGCGGTCGGCAAGCTGATGGACGCACGTGGACGAGAGGCCCTTGGTGCCCGAGAGCACGGTGGTAAGGGTGTCCTGCCGCCACGGGCGGGTGCCCGCCGCGTCGGCCGAGCCGCCCCAGAGGTTGACGACGAGGTCGCCGTCGACCCAGACGGCAACGGCCGCGCCGACCTCGTGGCGCATCGCGAAGTTGCGCGCAAACGCATCGCGTACGCCGACGAAGTCCGGCGCGCATGAGCCCTTGATATCGACGTCGCTCATGGCGCCTTTCTGTCGAGCAGTTGCCCAGCAGAGCGGGCGACGGGAATCGAACCCGCGTAGCTAGTTTGGAAGACTAGGGCTCTACCATTGAGCTACGCCCGCATATATAAGTCGAGCGAGACTGTATCTGGCGACGAACATCAAATCTAATCGAAGCGGGTCTGTTATCGCACCGTGAGGTCGTGAGGTCGCTGCGAAGCCGGCGCCGCCGGGCCGTAGGATCGCGAGGTCAGCGCGGGGTGTAGCGCAGCTTGGTAGCGCATCCGCTTTGGGAGCGGAAGGCCGCAGGTTCAAATCCTGTCACCCCGACCAGACCGCAAACGACCACCGAGGAGCACACCCCGTGAAGAGCAGTGTCGAGCAGTTGAGCCCCACCCGGGTGCGCATCAATGTCGAAGTGCCGTTCACCGAGCTCGAGCCCGATTTCCAGCGGGCTTACAAGGAGCTGGCCAGGCAGGTGCGGCTACCGGGTTTCCGGCCCGGCAAGGCGCCCGCGAAGTTGCTGGAGGCCCGTTTCGGCCGGGAGGCGATGCTCGACCAGGTCGTCAACGAGGCGCTGCCCGCCCGGTATGGGCAGGCCGTCGCGGAGTCGGAAGTCCATCCCCTGGGCCAGCCCGACATCGAGGTGACCAAGAAGGAGTACGGCCAGGAGCTGGCGTTCACCGCCGAGGTCGACATCCGGCCCGAGATCACCCTCCCGGACCTGAGCGCGCTGCAGGTGTCGGTGGATCCGATCGAGGTCAGCGACGACGACGTCGACGCCGAACTGCAGTCGCTGCGCGCCCGGTTCGGCACCCTGAAAGGGGTGGACCGGCCGGTGGCCGACGGAGACTTCGTTTCGATCGACCTGTCGGCGACCGTCGACGGCGAGGACGTTCCGGGCGCCGCCGCGCAGGGACTGTCCCACGAGGTCGGCTCCGGCCGGCTCATCGCCGGCCTCGACGAGGCCGTCGTCGGTTTGTCCGTCGACGAGTCCAAGGAGTTCACCGCGCAGCTGGCGACCGGTGAGCATGCCGGAAAGGACGCGCAGGTCACCGTCACCGTCAAGTCCGTCAAGGAACGCGAACTGCCCGAGCCCGACGACGAGTTCGCCCAATTGGCAAGCGAATTCGACACCATCGAGGAGCTGCGGTCCAACCTCCGCGACCAGGTGGCCCGGCTCAAGCGCGCCCAGCAGGCCGACCAGATCCGCAACGCCACGCTGGACGCTCTGCTCGAGCAGGTAGACGTGCCCCTGCCGGAGGCGGTCGTCCAGGCCCAATTCGACAACGCGATGCACGGCGCGCTGCACGGCCTGGACCACGACCAAGCCAAGTTGGACGAGGTGCTCGCGGCCCAGGGCAAGTCGCGTGAGGAGTTCGAGGCCGAGACGCGCGACGCCGCGGAGACCGAGCTGCGCAAGCAGCTGCTGCTGGATGCGCTGGCCGACGACTTGGAGGTCCAGGTCGGGCAGGACGACCTGACCGAGCGACTGGTGATGACGTCTCGGCAATACGGCATCGAGCCGCAGCAGCTGTTCGCCTATCTCCAGGAGAACAATCAGCTGCCGGCCATGTTCGCCGACGTGCGGCGCGGGCTGGCCATCGCCGCCGCGGTCGAGGCGGCGACGGTCAGCGATACCGAGGGCAACGCGATCGACACCAGCGAGTTCTTCGGCAAGCGCGACCAGGCCGCAGAGGAGGCCACGGATGAGGGCGGCGACGACGCGCCCGAGGACGCGGCCGAGGCCTCGGACGAAGCCGAGAAATGACGCTGTGAGCGAACGCGCCCGTTTCGAGGGGTGCGTGGCCAGCGCGCAGTGGGCTCGGTTGGTTAGTGTCGGTGCATACGGATTTCGAGAAAGCAGGTAACCCAGTCGTGACTGACATGCGTTCGAACTCGCAGGGTCTCAACCTCACGGACTCGGTCTATGAGCGCTTGCTCACCGAGCGCATCATCTTCCTCGGTTCGGAGGTGAACGACGAGATCGCCAATCGGCTGTGCGCGCAGATTCTGCTGCTCGCCGCCGAGGACTCGACCAAAGACATTTCGCTCTACATCAATTCACCCGGCGGATCGATCAGTGCCGGGATGGCGATCTACGACACCATGGTCCTGGCGCCCTGCGACATCGCCACCTACGCGATGGGCATGGCCGCGTCGATGGGTCAGTTCCTGCTCGCGGCGGGAACCAAGGGCAAGCGCTACGCCCTGCCGCACGCCAGGATCCTGATGCACCAGCCGCTGGGCGGGGTGACCGGCAGCGCGGCCGACATCGCCATCCAGGCCGAGCAGTTCACGCTGATCAAGCAGGAAATGTTTAGGCTTATCGCCGAGTTCACCGGTCAGCCGGTCGAGCGCATCGTGACCGACTCCGATCGCGACCGGTGGTTCACCGCCGCGGAAGCCCTCGAGTACGGCTTCGTCGACCACATCATCACCCGCGCCGCACACCTCACCAACGGAGAAGCCCAATGAATCCCGAGATCCAACCCCAGGCGCGGTACATCCTGCCGTCGTTCATCGAGCACTCCAGCTTCGGCGTCAAGGAATCCAACCCGTACAACAAGCTCTTCGAGGAACGCATCATCTTCCTCGGCGTCCAGGTCGATGACGCGTCGGCGAACGACATCATGGCCCAGTTGCTGGTGCTGGAGTCATTGGATCCCGATCGCGACATCACCATGTACATCAACTCCCCGGGTGGGGGGTTCACCTCACTGATGGCGATCTACGACACGATGCAGTACGTGCGCGCCGACATCCAGACGGTGTGTCTGGGTCAGGCCGCTTCGGCGGCGGCGGTGCTGCTGGCGGCCGGGACGCCGGGTAAGCGGATGGCGCTGCCCAACGCGCGGGTGCTGATCCATCAGCCGTCTCTTCAGGGTGTCATCCAGGGCCAGTTCTCCGATCTGGAGATCCAGGCCGCCGAGATCGAGCGGATGCGCACGCTGATGGAGACCACCCTGGCCCGCCACACCGGCAAGGACGCCTCGGTGATCCGTAAGGACACCGACCGCGACAAGATCCTGACCGCGGAAGAGGCCAAGGACTACGGGATCATCGACACCGTCCTGGAGTACCGGAAGCTTTCGGCTCAAACGGCCTAACGGTCGAGGACGGTCGCCAACTCCGCGATATCGGCCGGCCCCACTCGGCAGCATCCGCCGATGATGCGCGCCCCGGCCGCCGCCCACTGCGCGGCGCGTTGCGCGGAAAAGCTGCGCGGCCCGGTCCAACCCTGGCCGTCCCAACGCTCGCCGCTGTTCGGGTAGACGATGATCGGCTTGCCGATGTCGGCGATCGCGATGGCGGCGAGAACGTCGTCGGGCGCACAGCAATTCACGCCGACCGCGACGATCTCGTCGACCCCGGCCGCCACCGCGAACGCGTCGGCGAGCGGTTGTCCGGCGCGGGTCTTCGTCCCGTCGATGGTGTAGCTGAGCCAGGCCGGCACGCCGACCGAGCGCACCAGGTTCACCAGTGCCTCGGCCTCGTCGACATCGGGCACCGTTTCCAGGGCGAGCACGTCGGCTCCGGCGCCGGCCAGGACCTCCAGCCGGGGACGATGCCAGCGCGTCAGCGCCGCGACGGACATGCCGTAGCGGCCGCGATATTCGGATCCGTCGGCCAGCGCCGCGCCGTACGGTCCGACCGAGGCGGCGACGCAAAGGTTCTCGGCAGCCGCGGCGTCACGCGCGGTCTTGGCGAGATCGACGCTGCGACGCAGCAGCGCGACGGCGTCGCCGCGGGCGATCCCGCGGGCCGCGAAACCGTCGAACGAAGCCTGGTAGCTGGCGGTCGTCGCGATCGACGCACCGGCGCGAAAGTACGCCGCGTGGACCGCGACGATCTGCTCCGGGTCATCGGCCAACAGCCGCGCCGACCACAGCGGGTCGGACAGGTCGTGACCGCGCGCCTCCAGCTCGGTGGCCAGGCCGCCATCACTGATCAGCACGGATTCGCTGGGCCAGGTAAATCCCACAGCCAAACCCACACCGCCACTGTAGGGTGGGTTGCCTGGTGGTCAGCCAGAAAACCACCGGGTTCGGGGGCGCACAAGCCTCGGTCGGGTAACGACCGCGACACGCCAAAGACACGCTATGCGCGTCTTTGACGAGTGACCGGCGTCATCGGGCTATATGTTTCATTCAGACGGACAGCATTGAATACCACCGACGCGATTCGGCGCTAACGGTCGCGAGGGGCCCGAGCAAGCGGGTAGCGTCGGGGATTACATGCGGCACAGCACGACGAACGGCGAACAGGAAGTAGGCACTTAAGCACCATGGCGCGCATCGGAGACGGCGGTGACCTGCTGAAGTGCTCGTTCTGCGGGAAGAGCCAAAAGCAAGTCAAGAAGCTCATTGCTGGCCCCGGTGTGTACATCTGCGATGAGTGCATCGATCTGTGTAACGAGATCATCGAAGAGGAGCTCGCCGACGCCGACGACGTCAAGCTTGACGAACTGCCCAAGCCCGCCGAGATCCGGGAATTCCTGGAGGGATACGTCATCGGGCAGGACACCGCCAAGCGGACGCTGGCGGTCGCGGTCTACAACCATTACAAGCGGATCCAGGCGGGCGAGAAGGGTCGTGACTCCCGGTACGAGCCGGTCGAGCTGACCAAGTCCAACATCCTGATGCTCGGACCCACCGGCTGTGGCAAGACCTACCTCGCCCAGACGCTCGCCAAGATGCTCAACGTGCCGTTCGCCATCGCCGACGCCACAGCGCTGACCGAAGCCGGTTATGTCGGTGAGGATGTCGAGAACATCTTGCTGAAACTCATCCAGGCCGCCGACTACGACGTCAAGCGCGCCGAGACCGGGATCATCTACATCGACGAGGTCGACAAGATCGCGCGCAAGAGCGAGAACCCGTCGATCACCCGCGACGTCTCGGGGGAGGGCGTGCAGCAGGCGCTGCTGAAAATCCTCGAGGGCACGCAGGCGTCGGTTCCCCCGCAGGGCGGCCGCAAGCACCCGCACCAAGAGTTCATCCAGATCGACACCACCAACGTGCTGTTCATCGTCGCGGGTGCGTTCGCCGGCCTGGAGAAGATCATCTACGAGCGGGTCGGCAAGCGCGGGCTGGGCTTCGGCGCCGAGGTCCGCTCCAAGGCCGAGATCGACACCACCGATCACTTCGCCGACGTGATGCCCGAGGACCTGATCAAGTTCGGTCTGATCCCCGAGTTCATCGGCCGCCTCCCGGTCGTCGCCTCCGTCACCAACCTGGACATGGAGTCGTTGGTGAAGATCCTGTCCGAACCGAAGAACGCTTTGGTCAAGCAGTACACCCGGCTCTTCGAGATGGACGGCGTCGAGCTGGAGTTCACCGACGACGCGCTGGAGGCGATCGCCGATCAGGCCATCCACCGCGGCACGGGCGCGCGGGGGCTGCGGGCCATCATGGAAGAAGTCCTGCTGCCGGTGATGTACGACATCCCGAGCCGCGACGACGTCGCCAAGGTCGTCGTCACGAAGGAAACCGTGCAGGACAACGTGTTGCCGACGATCGTGCCGCGCAAGGCTTCGCGCGCCGAGCGTCGCGACAAGAGCGCGTAGGCCACCAGTTCAACATTCATGGCGCCCGGCGGTTTGCCGGTCATGGCTTCGCGGAACCCCACCGACGTGACGAACAACACAGTTTGCGTCGTACCCATCAGTAGCACCCCGCTGACTTCGGCATTGGCCCCAAACCCGCTGCGTGCGAGGGATATGAGACGGTCATCCTCGCCGAAAACCGGTGCCATAATTGGTACTACCAGTGACACACAAGCTTCAGGGCACGGGAGTCACTCCATCGGCGCGTACCCTAAAGCTCCAGTGGAGTGCCTATCCGATTGACAAATGGAGGGCGGAGACGTGGATCCGAACGGCAGCGGAGCCGGATCAGATTCTCATAGCGAGATCCGTCATAACGGGTCCGACCGTCAGCGGCTGGAGCAAGTTGTCATCCGCTTCGCCGGGGACTCCGGCGACGGTATGCAGCTGACCGGCGACCGGTTCACGTCGGAGGCAGCGCTTTTCGGAAACGACCTGGCGACCCAGCCGAACTACCCCGCGGAGATCCGCGCCCCGGCAGGCACGCTGCCCGGCGTCTCGTCGTTCCAGATTCAGATCGCCGATTACGACATCTTGACCGCCGGCGACCGACCGGACGTGCTCGTCGCCATGAACCCCGCGGCGCTGAAGGCCAACATCGGCGACCTGCCGCGCGGCGGAATGGTGATCGCGAACTCCGACGAATTCACCAAGCGCAACCTGACGAAGGTCGGCTACGTAACCAACCCGCTGGAGTCCGACGAGCTCGACGACTACGTCGTGCACTCCGTCGCGATGACCAACTTGACCCTTGGGGCCGTCGAGACGATCGGCGCGTCGAAGAAAGACGGCCAACGCGCGAAAAACATGTTCGCCCTTGGCCTTTTGTCGTGGATGTACGGGCGCCCGATCGAGGCCAGCGAGAAATTCATCCGGGAGAAGTTCGCCCGCAAGCCCGACATCGCGGAGGCCAACGTGCTCGCCCTCAAGGCGGGCTGGAACTACGGCGAAACGACCGAGGCGTTCGGCACCACCTACGAGGTCTCCCGCGCGACGTTGCCGGCCGGTGAATACCGGCAGATTTCGGGCAACACCGCGCTGGCCTACGGCATCGTGGCGGCCGGGCAGCTGGCCGGCATCCCGGTGGTGCTCGGCAGCTATCCGATCACGCCGGCCTCGGACATCCTGCACGAGCTGTCCAAGCACAAGAACTTCAACGTGATCACCTTCCAGGCCGAAGACGAGATCGGCGGCATCTGTGCGGCGATCGGCGCCTCCTACGGCGGGGCGCTGGGCGTCACCAGCACGTCGGGACCGGGGATTTCGCTGAAGTCCGAGGCGCTGGGCCTGGGCGTGATGACCGAGTTGCCGTTGCTGGTCATCGATGTGCAGCGCGGCGGGCCGTCGACCGGGCTGCCCACCAAGACCGAGCAGGCCGACCTGCTGCAGGCGTTGTACGGCCGCAACGGGGAGTCGCCGGTGGCGGTCCTGGCTCCGCGGTCGCCGTCCGACTGTTTCGAGACCGCGCTCGAGGCGGTGCGCATCGCGGTGTCGTACCACACCCCGGTGATCCTGCTGTCCGACGGCTCGATCGCCAACGGCTCTGAGCCATGGCGGATTCCGGACGTCGGCTCGCTGGAGCCGATCAAGCACATCTTCGCCAAGCCCGACGAACCCTTCCAGCCTTACAACCGCGACCCGGAAACCTTGGCGCGTCAGTTCGCCGTTCCGGGCACACCCGGACTGGAACATCGCATCGGCGGTTTGGAAGCGGCGAACGGCAGCGGCAACATCTCCTACGAGCCGATCAACCACGACCTCATGGTCCGGTTGCGCCAGGCCAAGATTGACGGCATCTCCGTCCCCGACCTGGAAGTCGACGATCCGACCGGAGACGCCGAGCTGCTGCTGATCGGCTGGGGCAGCTCCTACGGCCCGATCGGCGAAGCCTGCCGTCGCGCGCGGCGAAAGGGCATCAAGGTCGCGCACGCCCACCTGCGCTACCTCAGCCCGTTCCCCGCGAACCTCGGCGAGGTGCTGCGGCGTTACCCGAAGGTGGTCGCGCCGGAGATGAACCTGGGGCAGTTGGCGCTGATCCTGCGCGGCAAGTATCTGGTCGACGTGCAATCGGTCACCAAGGTCCAGGGCGTGTCGTTCCTGGCCGACGAGATCGGGCGCGTCATCCGCGCCGCGCTGGGCGGAACATTGGCCGAAATCGAGCACGATAAGACGATGGTCGCCAGAATGGCGGCAGCAACAGTTGGAGCGGGAGCTATCGAATGACGAGCGACCTAGCGGGCACAGACCTCGGGTTGACGCCGAGGTTGACGAAGAACGACGGCGTGCCCACGACGGATCAGCCGCAGAAGGGCAAAGACTTCACCAGCGATCAAGAGGTCCGGTGGTGCCCGGGCTGCGGCGACTACGTCATCCTCAACACCATCCGCAACTTCCTGCCCGAGCTGGGGCTGCGCCGGGAGAACATCGTCTTCGTCAGCGGCATCGGCTGCTCCAGCCGGTTCCCGTACTACCTGGAGACCTACGGGTTCCACTCCATCCACGGCCGGGCCCCGGCCATCGCGACCGGGCTCGCACTGGCCCGCGAGGACCTGTCGGTGTGGGTGGTCACCGGCGACGGCGACGCCCTGTCGATCGGTGGCAACCACCTGATCCACGCGCTGCGCCGCAACGTCAACATCACGATCCTGCTGTTCAACAACCGGATCTACGGCCTGACCAAGGGGCAGTACTCGCCGACGTCCGAGGTCGGCAAGGTCACCAAGTCCACGCCGATGGGATCGCTGGATCACCCGTTCAACCCGGTGTCGTTGGCGCTGGGCGCCGAAGCGACCTTCGTCGGCCGCGCACTGGACTCCGACCGCAACGGGCTGACGGAGGTCCTGCGGGCTGCCGCCCAGCATCGCGGCGCCGCCGTGGTTGAAATCCTGCAGGACTGCCCGATTTTCAACGACGGCTCGTTCGACGCGCTGCGCAAGGAGGGCGCCGAGGAGCGGGTGATCAACGTCCGCCACGGCGAGCCGATTGTCTTCGGCGCCAACGGCGAATACTGCGTGGTGAAGTCCGGCTTCAGCCTCGAGGTGGCCAAGACCGCCGACGTGGCCGTCGAGGAGATCGTCGTGCACGACGCGCAGGCCGACGACTCGGCCTACGCGTACGCGCTGTCGCGGTTGTCGGACCAGAACCTCGAGCACACGGTGCTGGGCATCTTCCGCAACATCAACAGGCCCACCTACGACGACGCGGCCCGCTCCCAGGTTCGTGCGGCCCAGTCGTCCAAGCCGTTCGATACCGCTGCGCTGCAGTCACTGTTGCGCGGGCGCGACACCTGGACCGTCGACTAAGGTGGCCCAGCTCGTGCCCGACGCAGTCTCACTGGCCGGGGTAGTACTCGCTGGAGGCGAGTCGCGGCGGATGGGCCGCGACAAAGCAACCCTGCCCTTCCCCGGTTCTTCGGGCGCCGGTGCGACCACGATGGTTGAGCACGTTGTCGGCATCCTCGCGCAGCGCTGCGAACCGGTTTTGGTGATGGCCGCGCAGGGACAACCGCTGCCCGCACTGCAGGCCCGCATCATCCGCGACGAGTTGGGCGGCCAGGGGCCGTTGCCGGCGACCGCGCGCGCACTGCGCGCCGCCTCCGACGCGGGCACCCGCCTCGCTTTCATCTGCGCCGTGGACATGCCGCTGCTGAGCGCTGAACTGATCGATGACCTCGCCCGCCGCGCGCTGGAGACCAACGCGGAAGTCGTGTTGCCGTGGGACGGCCGGGATCATTTTCTGGCCGCGGTATACCGGACCGATCTCGCCGCCCGGGCCGAGGCGCTGGTGGCCGCCGGTGAGCGCAAAATGCGTGCCCTGGTTGACGTTTCGGACACGCAGCGAATCGTCACATCGGATTCGCGTCCGTTGACCAACGTCAACAGCGACGCTGACCTGCGTGCCCTGGTGCGGTCCGGAGCCTGACACGAGCCGACAGCTCGAAAGAATGCGCCGCGTAATCGGTGCGCTTATTTTATTTCGCCGACACAATTGCTTAACTCGGGTTTGACAAATGGCTTTGAATTCTCGAATCGGCAATATCAGCCGGTTAGAAACTATTGCCTCTAGTTAGTATCCGAACACGTCTAAAAGCCCATCGTCACGCCATTCGTTACCATCGCCGTAATACGTTGGCGCCGTGGCGATTTGGCATGAGCCCCGACGTACATCGTACCAGGTTGAGTTCGGTCCCGCGCGACGCGGCAGTCCGGCGCCGCGAGTGAGGCTGGCAAATTGCGCAGCGCAAATTGTCGATCCGGGAGCACGCCTTCTCGTCAGCTCGTGTCGGACCGTAGTCATGGCTGGGGCCGGATGGACGAACGTCGCCAAAACCACTGGGGCAGTGGGTAAGTCGTGTAAATGTGGACGATGCGGCGGACCGGTCGACGTCGGTGCAAGCACTTGCCCGTGGTCTTCCGCCGCGCTACCATGAGCCGGCCAATTAGGCTGAGGCACTTCGGCTTTCGAAGTTACATATGTCCGAATCTTGTCAAGTCGCGCGTGTCGGGCGCCCATTGGGCTTGGTCGCCGTGTACCCTGCGCGGCTTGTCCCTGCGACGCGCGCCGGCGCATCGCCGCAAATCGTGTGCCAGCTCACAAAATGTACGTGATTCGGCTCACGGGAACCGGGTAGCGATCATGGTCGGATGGGGCCGAATAAATGGTTGCTGACCTGCAAAATTATTTGTGCTATCGCGCCGTGATCACGTCGTTATCAAACTGAGATGCACGTTCTCTCGAGATGACGAATGCAATCGGTTCTCGTACGGTCCCTGGTAGCCCGAAACGGGTGACGGAAAGTACCGAAAAATTGAATCCACGGACCCGCGTGTGAGCGGGGCTGCGGTCGGCGACAGCCGTCCCGCGGTCGGTAGGCGATAGCTCGCCGGCCAGACCAGTCCCGCTGTCGTGCCCGAACGAGACGGCACGTCCCGAAGCACTTTTCCGCTTGGACAACTGCACCCCCCAAACCCACGGCTGTGGGTTTGCTTTGGCGCGCGCGCACCGCGAAAGGAACGATATTGAAGAACGTCCGTAAGACGCTCATCCTCGCCGCGATCACGGGCTCGCTCGTGACGATGCCGTCCGCCCACGCGGAGCCGATGGGCTTTGACCCGAACGTTCCCCCGGCCGGGCAGGGCCCCGACGCGCCCCCGCCTCCGGCTCCCGACGCCGCGGCCCCTGTGGGCTTCAACCCGAACGTTCCGCCGCCGCCCGCGGTGCCGGAGGCCTTGGCGCCCGTTGACGCGCCGGCCGGCTTCGACCCGAACGTTCCGCCGCCGCCCGCGGCGCCTGAGGTTCCGCCGCCGCCCGCCCCCGCGGGCTTCGACGGCAACCCGCCGATGCCCCCGGCTCACAAGGCTTACAGCGTGAACTGGGACGCGATCGCGCAGTGCGAGTCTGGTGGCAACTGGGGCATCAGCACCGGTAACGGCTTCTCCGGTGGGCTGCAGTTCACGTCGAGCACGTGGCACGCCAACGGTGGGTCGGGCTCCCCGTCCAGCGCCAGCCGTGAGGAGCAGATCCGCGTGGCCGAGAACGTGCTGCACTCGCAGGGCATCGGCGCCTGGCCGGTCTGCGGCCGCCGCGGCTGACCGACTGCCGAAAACTGACGGCCTCGCCGTCGCACGTATAAGTAATGCCGGGCCTTGGGCCCGGCATTACTTATCTGCGGGTCGGGGTAGCGTCGGGCCCGTGACCGCAACGCCGCGCGAATTCGACATCGTGTTGTACGGCGCGACGGGCTTTGTGGGGAAGCTGACCGCCGAGTATCTGGCACGCGCCGGCGGTGAGGCCCGGATCGCGCTGGCCGGCAGGTCACCGGACCGGCTGCGCGCCGTCCGGGACACCCTCGGCGCATCCGCGCGGGACTGGCCGACCCTGAGCGCCGACGCCACCTCGCCGTCGTCGCTGGAGGACATGGCCGCCCGGACGCGAGTCGTCGTCACGACGGTCGGGCCCTACACCCGCTACGGGTTGCCCTTGGTGGCCGCGTGCGCCGCGGCCGGCACCGATTACGCGGACCTGACCGGCGAGCCGCCGTTCATGCGACAGAGCATCGACCTGTACCACAAGCAAGCGGCCGACACCGGCGCCCGAATCGTGCACGCCTGCGGCTTCGATTCCATCCCGTCAGATCTGACCGTTTATGCGCTGCATCTCGCGGCGCAGGCAGACGGCGCCGGCGAGCTCGGCGACACCCACTTCGTCGTCCGCTCTCTGCGGGGCGGATTCTCCGGCGGCACCTACGCGTCGCTGCTGGAAGTCCTGTACACCGCCTCGAGCGACCCCGACGCGCGCCGCCAGCTCGCCGACCCCTACACGTTGAGCACCGACCGCGGCGCGGAGCCCGAACTCGGCCGGCAGCCCGACCTGCCCTCGCGCCGTGGCCGGGACCTCGCGCCGGAACTATCCGGCGTGTGGACCGCGGGATTCTTGATGGCGCCCACGAACACCCGGATCGTGCGGCGCAGCAACGCATTGTTGGACTGGGCCTACGGCAGGCGTTTCCGCTACGACGAGAACATGAGCCTCGGGTCGTCGGCCGTCGCGCCCGTGGCGTCGGCTGTCTTCGGCGGCATCGGCAACGCGATGTTCGCGATGGGCAGCCGCTACTTCCGGCTGTTGCCGCGTCGCCTGGTGGAGCGGGTCCTGCCCGAGCCGGGGACCGGTCCCAGTGCGGAGGCCCGGGAGCGCGGCTACTACAAGGTTGAGACGTACACCACAACGACCGGCGGCGCTCGCTATGTGGCGAGAATGGAGCAGCGCGGGGACCCCGGCTACAAGGCGACCTCGGTGTTGTTGGGAGAGAGCGCACTTGCACTTGCGTTCGATCGCGACAAGCTCTCGGACCTGCGGGGCGTGCTGACCCCGGCGGCCGCGATGGGCGATGCCCTGCTGGCGCGGTTTCCGGACGCCGGTGTGTCGTTGCGGGTCGACCGGCTGGCTGGGTGACCCGCGCCGATCCCTAGAATTGACCGGTGACCGCCAGTCCTAGTTCCGGAGCCGACCTGCCCAAGTCGTGGGAGCCGGGCGCGATGGAAAGCGCGATCTACCAGAAGTGGCTGGACGCCGGTTACTTCGCGGCGGACTCGGCCAGCACCAAACCCGGGTACTCGATCGTGCTGCCCCCGCCGAACGTGACCGGCAGCCTGCACATGGGTCACGCGCTGGAACACACCATGATGGACGCCCTGACGCGCCGCAAGCGCATGCAGGGCTATGAGGTGCTGTGGCAGCCGGGCATGGATCACGCGGGTATCGCGACCCAGAGCGTGGTGGAAAAACAGCTCGCGGTGGACGGCAAGACTAAGGAGGACTTCGGTCGAGAGCTGTTCATCGACAAGGTCTGGGATTGGAAGCGCGAGTCGGGCGGCGCCATCGGTGGCCAGATGCGCCGTATCGGTGACGGGGTGGATTGGAGTCGCGACCGGTTCACCATGGACGACGGCCTGTCCCGCGCGGTGCGGACCATCTTCAAGCGGCTCTACGACGCCGGACTGATCTATCGGGCCGAGCGGTTGGTCAACTGGTCGCCGGTCCTGCAGACGGCGATCTCCGACATCGAGGTCGTCTACGACGAGGTCGAGGGCGAGCTGGTCTCGTTCCGCTACGGGTCACTCGACGACGACGAGCCACACATCGTGGTCGCCACCACTCGGGTCGAGACGATGCTCGGCGACACCGCGATCGCCGTCCATCCCGACGACAAGCGCTACCGGCATCTGGTCGGCACCACATTGCCGCACCCGTTCATCGACCGGCAACTCATCGTCGTCGCCGACGACCACGTCGATCCCGAATTCGGCACCGGGGCGGTCAAAGTCACGCCCGCGCATGATCCCAACGACTTCGAAATCGGACTGCGCCACGAGCTGCCGATGCCAAACATCTTGGACACCAAGGCCTTTATCGTCGACACCGGAACCGAGTTCGACGGCATGGACCGCTTCGAGGCGCGGGTGGCGGTGCGGGAGGCGCTGGCCGCGCAGGGCCGCATCGTCGAGGAGAAGCGGCCGTACCTGCACAGCGTCGGGCATTCGGAGCGCAGCGGCGAAATCATCGAACCGCGTCTGTCGCTGCAGTGGTGGGTCAGGGTGGAATCGCTGGCCAAGGCCGCCGGCGACGCGGTGCGCAACGGGGACACCGTGATTCACCCCGCCAGCATGGAACCGCGCTGGTTCGGCTGGGTCGACGACATGCACGACTGGTGTATCTCGCGACAGCTGTGGTGGGGCCACCGCATCCCGATCTGGTACGGGCCCAACGGCGAACAGGTGTGCGTCGGCCCAGACGACACACCCCCGGATGGCTGGGCGCAGGATCCCGACGTGCTGGACACCTGGTTTTCGTCCGCGCTGTGGCCGTTTTCGACGCTCGGTTGGCCGGAGAAGACCGCCGAATTGGAAAAGTTCTATCCGACAAGCGTTCTGGTGACGGGCTACGACATCCTGTTCTTCTGGGTGGCGCGGATGATGATGTTCGGCACCTTCGTCGGCGGTGACGACGCGATCACCGTGGGCGGCAGCCGCGGCCCGCAGGTGCCGTTCACCGATGTGTTCCTGCACGGGCTGATCCGCGACGAGTTCGGCCGCAAGATGAGCAAGTCGCGGGGCAACGTCGTCGACCCCCTCGATTGGGTGGAAAAGTTCGGGGCCGACGCGCTGCGGTTTACCCTCGCGCGCGGTTCCAGCCCCGGCAGTGACCTGGCCGTCGGCGAGGATCACGTCCGGGCGTCGCGCAGTTTCGTCACCAAGCTGTTCAACGCGACACGGTTCGCGCTGCTCAACGGCGCCAGCCCGGCGCCGCTGCCCGACCTTGCGGACCTGACCGACGCCGACCGCTGGATCCTGGGAAGGCTGGAAGAGGTTCGCGCCGAAGTCGATTCGGCGTTCGACGGCTACGAGTTCAGCCGGGCCTGCGAGTCGCTTTATCACTTCACCTGGGACGAATTCTGCGACTGGTATGTCGAATTGGCCAAGACGCAGCTTTCCGAAGGGCTCGCCCACACGACCGCCGTGCTGGCGGCGGTACTCGACACGCTGCTGCGGTTGCTGCACCCGGTCATCCCATTCGTCACCGAGGCGCTGTGGCAGGCCCTGACCAACCAGGAGTCACTGGTCATCGCCGAATGGCCGAAGCCCTCGGGTATCGCGCTGGATCCGGTTGCCGCACAACGGATCAGCGACCTGCAGAAGCTTGTCACCGAGATCCGGCGGTTCCGCAGCGATCAAGGGCTGGCCGATCGGCAGAAGGTGTCGGCACGCCTGAGTGGTGGGGGAGAACTGAGCGCACAGGTGATGGCCCTGACCTCGCTGACCGCGCCGGGGCCCGACTTCACCCCGTCGGCGTCGCTGGAGGTCCGCCAAGGGTCCGGCACAGACATGCTCGAACTCGACACGTCGGGCACGATCGATGTGGCGGCCGAGCGCCGTCGTCTCGAAAAGGATTTGGCCGCAGCGCAAAAGGAGCTGGCCTCCACCGCCGCGAAATTGGCCAACGACGACTTCCTGGCCAAGGCTCCCGAGCAGGTCGTCGGCAAGATCCGCGACCGCCAGCGGGTGGCCCAAGAGGAAACCGAACGGATCACCGCCAGGCTGGCCGGGCTGCAATGACCGAGTCGCCGGGACCGGGACGCTTCGACACCGACGCCATGGTGCCCACACCGGACGAGATCGCGTCCCTGCTGCAGGTCGAGCACCTGCTGGACCAGCGCTGGCCCGAGACCAAGATCGAGCCGAGCCTGACCCGGGTCACCGCGCTGCTGGATCTGCTCGGCTCGCCGCAGCGCGGCTACCCGTCGATCCACGTCGCGGGCACCAACGGCAAGACCTCGGTGGTGCGGATGATCGATGCGCTGCTCACCGCGTTGCACCGGCGCACCGGTCGAACCACCAGCCCGCACCTGCAGTCGGCGGTCGAACGCATCGCGATCGACGGCGAACCCATCAGCCCCGCGCGTTACGTGGCGACGTATCGGGAGATCGAACCGTTCGTGCAGATGATCGACGAGCAATCGCAGGCCGCCGGCGGGCCGGCGATGAGCAAGTTCGAAGTGCTGACCGGCATGGCGTTCGCCGCGTTCGCCGACGCACCCGTCGAGGTCGCGGTCGTCGAGGTGGGCATGGGCGGACGCTGGGACGCCACCAACGTGATCGACGCGCCCGTGGCCGTCATCACGCCGATCGACATCGACCACGTCGACTATCTCGGCGACGACATCCGCGGAATCGCCGGCGAAAAGGCGGGCATCATCACCAAGGCGCCTGACGGCGCGCCCGACACCGTCGCGGTCATCGCGCGGCAGCCGCCCGAGGTGATGGAAGTGCTGTTGGCCCAATCCGTGCGCGCCGACGCGGCGGTCGCCCGAGAGGATTCCGAGTTCGCGGTGTTGGATCGCCAGGTGGCGATCGGCGGGCAGGTGTTGCGGCTGCAGGGCCTTGGCGGGGTGTATTCCGACATCTTCCTACCGCTGCACGGCGAACATCAGGCGCACAATGCGGCGGTGGCCCTGGCGGCGGTCGAGGCGTTCTTCGGCGCCGGCGCGCAGCGTCAGCTCGACATCGACGCCGTCCGGGCCGGTTTCGCGGCGGTCCGCAGTCCCGGCCGGCTGGAACGCATGCGCAGCGCGCCGACGGTGTTTATCGACTCCGCGCACAACCCGGCCGGGGCGGCCGCGCTAGCGCAGGCGCTCGCCGACGAGTTCGAATTCCGTTATGTCGTTGGCGTGCTCAGCGTGCTGACGGGCAAGGATGTGGACGGCATCCTGGCCGCGCTGGAGCCGGTGTTCGACTCCGTCGTGGTGACCCACAACGGGTCGCCGCGGGCGCTGGACGTCGAATCGCTGGCGGTGGCGGCCCGGGCGCGGTTCGGCCCGGAGCGCGTGACGACGGCCGAGGACCTGCGTGACGCCATCGAGGTCGCTACCGCCCTGGTCGACGACGCGGCCGCGCTCGGGGACGCCGAAGCGGGCGCGTTCTCCGGCACCGGGATCGTCATCACCGGCTCGGTCGTCACGGCCGGGGCCGCGCGCACCTTGTTCGGTCGTGATCCGCAATGACCGCCCCAAGCCCCCAGGGACCCGTGCCACCCGCAGACCCATGGAAGAGCTTCGGCGCGGTGATGGCCGCGACCCTGCTTCTGGAAGCGATCGTGGTGCTGCTGGCGATCCCGGTGGTCGGCGCCGTCGGCGGCGGCCTGAACCCGGTATCGCTGGGCTACCTGATCGGCCTGGCCGCGCTGTTGATCCTGCTCACCGGGCTGCAGCGCCGACCGTGGGCGATTTGGGTGAACCTGGGCGTGCAAGCGGTGCTGGTCGCCGGGTTCCTGATCTACCCCGGCGTGGGCTTCATCGGTTTGCTGTTCGCCGGTGTGTGGCTGCTGATCGCCTACCTGCGGGCCGAGGTCAGGCGGCGGCAGCAATACGGACAGCCGCAGGGCCAGCCGCCACCCGACTGATCGCCGCCGCATTCTGTACGCTGTCCGCCGTGACGGAACGGACCCTGGTACTGATCAAGCCGGATGGCGTCGAGCGGCGGCTGGTCGGCGAGATCATCGGCCGCATCGAGCGCAAAGGTCTCGCCATCGCCGCGCTCGAACTCCGACACATCGACGCGAAGCTGGCGAGCCAGCATTACGCCGAGCACGAGGGCAAACCGTTCTTCGAGTCGTTGCTGCAGTTCATCACCTCGGGTCCGGTAGTGGCGGCAATCGTGGAGGGCCCGCGAGCGATCGCGGCGGTTCGCCAGCTCGCCGGGGGAACCGACCCGGTCGACCAGGCCACGCCCGGCACCATCCGCGGCGACTTCGGGCTGGAAACGCAGTTCAACCTGGTGCACGGCTCCGATTCGGCCGATTCGGCCAAGCGCGAGATCGCGCTGTGGTTTCCCGGCGTTTAGCCAGGCGACGATAGCGGGCCGCGCGGGGATCAGGGTGGGTTTGCGGAGCGCCGAAGTCGGGTGCCGCTGGACCCGGGCCGTGATGTGGGATACTTATAGTTGGGTGAACGTCGCCGGACCGGCGTCGGACACCCGAATGAAGACTTAGACAAGCGCGACCATCGCGAACCCGTGGTGTTGCGCGGCATGTCAGGCCGACATTCAGCACGGCGCCGAGCGAGTTCTTACCTGAGCCGCCCGGGGCGAGACCATCACAAGTCCGGGGGAAGTGGACCCGGGCCCATAGCGAAGCCCTCGCGTGGCCGCGTCGAAAGGACGCGCCCGGGGGCTTGAGGAGACTACGTGGTAAACGGTGCACCACCTTCAGACCCATCACACGAGCCGATCCAGCACGAGGAACTGCCGGAAAGCTTAAAAGTCCATTCGCTGGCACGAACGCTGGGAACCACCAGCAAGCAGGTGCTGGACGCGCTCAACGCGCTGGATGGACGGATCCGTAGCGCCCATTCGACCGTGGACCGCGACGACGCGATCCGGGTCCGCGATCTGCTGGCCGCCGCCCAACCGGAGGCCACGGCGTCCGCCGCGGTCGGCGAACCGGCGGAGGAGCCCGAATCCCGGCTGATGCTGCAGAGCTCAGATCCCGTGGACCGGCCGCACTACATGCCGCTGTTCGTCGCGCCGCAACCGATTGAGCGGGGTGACGACGACAGGAGCGCCGACGACGCTGCCGACTCCGACGACTCCGACGCGGACGACGACGAGGACGATCAGGCCGACCGGCCCGCCAACCGGCGCCGGCGCCGCGGCCGCCGGGGCCGTGGGCGCGGCCGGGGCGAACAGGGTGGGTCCGACAACCAGACCGACACGGACTCTTCCGACTCCGACTCGGACGACGACGACCAGGACTCCGACGACTCCGACGACGACAACATCGGCGACGACGAGAACGGTTCGTCCGAGGCGGGCAACCGGCGCCGCCGGCACCGCCGGCGCCGCAAGTCGGGTTCGGGCGACGACAATGACGACGGACCGTCACCCGACGATCCGCCCAACACCGTCGTACACGAGCGGGCCCCACGCTCCGGCAAGGCCGACGACAACGACTCCAACGGCTCGTCCGGCACCGAGATCAAGGGCATCAACGGCTCGACTCGACTCGAGGCCAAGCGGCAACGACGCCGCGACGGCCGCGATGCCGGGCGCCGCCGCCCGCCGGTGCTGACCGAGGCGGAATTCCTGGCGCGACGCGAGGCCGTCGAACGCATGATGGTGGTGCGCGACCGGGTCCGCACCGAACCGCCGCACCCGGGCGCGCGCTACACGCAGATCGCGGTGCTCGAGGACGGCATCGTCGTCGAGCACTTCGTCACGTCGGCCGCCTCGGCGTCCCTGGTGGGCAACATCTACCTCGGAATCGTGCAGAACGTGTTGCCGTCGATGGAGGCGGCCTTCGTCGACATCGGCCGCGGCCGCAACGGCGTGCTCTACGCCGGAGAGGTCAATTGGGAAGCCGCGGGACTGGGTGGCGCCGACCGGAAGATCGAGCAGGCGCTCAAGCCCGGCGACTATGTCGTCGTCCAGGTCAGCAAGGACCCCGTCGGACACAAGGGCGCACGGCTGACCACGCAGGTGTCGCTGGCGGGCCGCTATCTGGTTTACGTGCCGGGCGCGTCGTCGACCGGGATCAGCCGCAAGCTGCCCGACACCGAACGCCAGCGGCTGAAGCAGATCTTGCGGGAGGTGGTGCCGTCGAACGCCGGCGTGATCATCCGTACCGCGTCGGAGGGCGTCAAGGAAGAGGACATCCGCAAGGACGTCACCCGCTTGCAGGAGCGCTGGGAGCAGATCGAGGCCAAGGCGACCGAGATCAAGGGAAAGGCGGCCGGCGCCGCGGTGGCGCTCTACGAAGAGCCCGATGTCTTGGTCAAGGTCATCCGCGACCTGTTCAACGAGGATTTCGCCGGGCTCATCGTCTCCGGCGACGAGGCGTGGAACACGATCAACGAGTACGTGAATTCCGTTGCCCCGGAACTTGTTTCGAAGCTCACCAAGTATGAGCCCGCCACCGGGCCGGACGATTCGCCCGGACCGGATGTGTTCGCGGTGCACCGCATCGACGAGCAACTGGCCAAGGCGCTGGACCGCAAGGTGTGGCTGCCGTCGGGCGGCACGCTGGTCATCGACCGGACCGAGGCGATGACCGTGATCGACGTCAACACCGGGAAGTTCACCGGGTCCGGGGGCAACCTCGAGCAGACGGTCACCAAGAACAATCTCGAGGCGGCCGAGGAGATCGTCCGCCAGCTGCGGCTGCGTGACATCGGCGGCATCGTGGTCATCGACTTCATCGACATGGTGCTGGAGTCCAACCGCGACCTGGTGCTGCGTCGCCTCACCGAGTCGCTGGCCCGCGACCGCACCCGCCACCAGGTGTCCGAGGTGACCTCGCTGGGCCTGGTCCAACTGACCCGCAAGCGATTGGGAACCGGGCTGATCGAGGCGTTCACCACGCCCTGTCCGAACTGCGCCGGGCGCGGGCTCCTGGTGCACGGCGACCCGGTCGATTCGGCCCCCACGAGCGGGCGCAAGTCCGAGTCCGGCGGTCGGCGCGGCAAGCGGTCGAAGAAGAGTCGATCCGATGAACCCGCGGTGGCCAAGGTGCCCGCACACGCTCCCGGCGAGCACCCGATGTTCAAAGCGATGGCGGCCGGCCGCGGCGACGGCGAAACCGGCGAATCCGACGAGGACACGGAAACCACCACCGATATCGACGAACGGACCGAGGACAAGGTTCCCGCCGACCTCGAGGACGCCGACCGGGCTGAGTTCGAGGACTCCGACGAGGACGTCGAGGACATCGACGAGACCGACGAGGCCGACGAGGCCGACGAGGACTCCGACGACGACGATGAGGACGAGCTCGACGACGAGGATCTCGATGATGAGGACCTCGACGACGATGACGAGGATCTCGACCTCGACGACGACGACTTGGACGTCGAGGATTCCGACGACGACTCCGACGCCGAGACGGGCGGGGGGGAACGCGGGCTGGTCGCGGGACGTCCGCGCCGGCGTCGCGCGGCGGGTAGGCCGGCCGGCCCGCCCATCCACGTGGACTGACCCCGGTCAGGCGAGCCGGTTTGACCCTGTAGCCGCTGGTCACGTACCCTTGGACAGTTGTCGTCAGGCCTGCCGGGCCGACGACAGCGGGAGAGATGAGGCCCGCGCGCCAGCCTCCCGTGACCCAGACCCACCACGCGCACGCAACCGGTGACGCGTGCCCACGAGTAAACAGAGGTGCACCCACGATGGCGACCTACGCAATCGTCAAGACCGGCGGCAAGCAGTACAAGGTCGCCGTCGGAGACGTAGTCAAGGTCGAGAAGCTCGACTCCGAGCCGGGCGCCAAGGTCTCGCTGCCGGTCGCGCTCGTCGTCGACGGCGCCAAGGTCACCAGCGACGCCGCCGCGCTGGCCAAGGTCGCGGTGACCGGTGAGGTGCTCGAGCACACCAAGGGCCCCAAGATCCGCATCCACAAGTTCAAGAACAAGACCGGCTACCACAAGCGTCAGGGACATCGTCAGCAGCTGACGGTCCTGAAGGTCACCGGGATCAAGTAGCGGAGGCGACAGATATGGCACACAAGAAGGGCGCATCGAGCTCGCGCAACGGTCGCGATTCGGCCGCGCAGCGGCTGGGCGTCAAGCGGTTCGGTGGCCAGGTCGTCAAGGCCGGCGAAATCATCGTCCGCCAGCGCGGCACGAAGTTTCACCCCGGCGCCAACGTGGGCCGCGGCGGTGACGACACGTTGTTCGCAACGGCGGCCGGTGCGGTCGTGTTCGGCGTCAAGCGCGGCCGCAAGACCGTCAACATCGTCGCGGCCGGGCAGACCACCGACTGAGGTCGCCGCGCCCGTGCATGCGGGTAGCTGAGAGGACCGCCGATGCCTCGGTTTGTCGATCGAGTCGTCATCCACGCGCGGGCGGGTTCCGGCGGTAACGGCTGCGCGTCGGTCCACCGGGAGAAATTCAAGCCGCTGGGCGGACCCGACGGCGGCAACGGCGGCCGCGGCGGCAGCATCGTCCTGATCGTCGACCCGCAGGTGCACACCCTGCTGGACTTTCATTTCCATCCCCACGTCACCGCGCCGTCGGGCAAGCAGGGGATGGGCAACAACCGCGACGGCGCCGCCGGCTCCGACCTGGAAGTCAAGGTGCCCGACGGCACCGTCGTGCTGGACGAAAACGGGCGGCTGCTCGCCGACCTGGTGGGGGCGGGCACCCGCTTCGAGGCCGCCGCCGGTGGCCGCGGCGGCCTGGGTAACGCCGCACTCGCCTCGCGCGCCCGCAAGGCCCCGGGCTTCGCGCTACTCGGCGAGCCCGGCCAGGCCCGCGACCTCACCCTCGAACTCAAAACCGTCGCGGACGTCGGCTTGGTCGGATTCCCGTCCGCCGGAAAGTCCTCGCTGGTGTCGGTGATCTCGGCGGCCAAGCCCAAGGTGGCCGACTACCCGTTCACCACGCTGGTTCCCAACCTGGGCGTGGTCTCCGCCGGCGAGCACGCATTCACCGTCGCCGACGTGCCGGGCCTGATACCGGGCGCATCGCAAGGCCGCGGCCTGGGCCTGGATTTCCTCCGGCACATCGAGCGCTGCGCGGTGCTCGTTCACGTCGTCGATTGCGCGACCGCGGAACCCGGTCGCGACCCCGTCTCCGACATCGACGCGCTGGAGGCCGAACTCGCGGCGTATACGCCCACGCTGCAAGGGGATCCGGCGCTGGTCGACCTCGCCGAACGACCGCGGGCGGTGGTGCTCAACAAAATCGACGTGCCGGAGGCTCGTGAGCTAGCCGAGTTCGTCCGCGACGACGTCGCCGCGCGCGGCTGGCCGGTATTCCTGGTATCAACGGCAACCCGGGAAGGGTTGCAGCCGTTGATCTTTGGGCTCTGGTCGATGATCTCGGAGTACAACGCATCGCGACCGGCGCCGGTAGTGCGGCGCCCGGTGATCCGTCCGGTGCCGGTGGACGACAGCGGCTTCACCGTCGAGCCCGACGGGCACGGCGGTTTCACCGTCACCGGCGCGCGCCCTGAGCGGTGGGTGGGTCAAACGAATTTCGACAACGACGAGGCGGTCGGCTATCTCGCCGACCGGCTGGCACGCCTCGGTGTCGAGGAGGAGCTGCTGCGGCTGGGCGCGCAGCCGGGATGCGCGGTGACCATCGGCGAGATGACGTTCGACTGGGAGCCGCAAACCCCGGCCGGTCAACAGGTCGCGCTGTCAGGCCGCGGCACCGACGCGCGGCTGGAACGCACCGAACGGGTGGGCGCCGCGGAGCGCAAGGCCGCCCGACGCCAGCGGCGCGAGCACGGTCCCGAAGGTGGGGCCTCGTGAGCGCGCAGCGAGAAGCCATCCGGACCGCGCGCAGTCTGGTCGTCAAGGTGGGGACGAACGCACTGACCACGCCGTCGGGAGTGTTCGACGCCGGGCGGTTGGCCGGACTGGCCGACGCGATCGAGGCGCGCATGAAGGCGGGCACCGACGTCGTCATCGTGTCCTCCGGCGCCATCGCCGCCGGCATCGATCCGCTCGGATTGGCCCGTCGCCCAAAGGATTTGGCGACCAAACAGGCGGCCGCCAGCGTCGGGCAGGTCGCACTGGTGAATTCCTGGAGCGCGGCGTTCGCGCGCTACGGCCGCACGGTCGGACAGGTGCTTTTGACCGCGCACGACATTTCCATCCGCGCCTCGCACACCAACGCGCAGCGCACTCTGGATCGGTTGCGCGCGCTGCATGCGGTGGCGATCGTCAACGAGAACGACACGGTGGCCACCAACGAGATCCGGTTCGGCGACAACGATCGGCTCTCGGCGCTGGTGGCCCACCTGGTCGGCGCCGAGGCCTTGGTGCTGCTCTCCGACATCGACGGCCTCTACGAATCCGATCCCCGCAAGGTGCCGGGGGCGCGCTTCATTCCCGAGGTGGCGGGGTCGGCGGACCTGGACGGCGTGGTCGCCGGCCCGGGCAGCCACCTGGGCACCGGGGGGATGGCGTCGAAGGTGTCGTCGGCGTTGCTGGCCGCCGACGCGGGGGTTCCGGTGCTGCTGGCCGCGGCGACCGACGCCGCGACGGCGCTCACCGACGCCTCGACCGGAACCGTGTTCGCCGCGCGTCCCGTCCGGATGTCGGCCCGCCGATTCTGGGTGCGCTATGCCGCGGAGTCGACCGGCACGCTGAGCCTCGACGAGGGGGCGGTGCGCGCGGTGGCGCACCAACGCCGCTCGCTGCTGGCCGCGGGTATCACCTCGGTGTCGGGCCGGTTCTACGCCGGGGATGTCGTCGAGTTGCACGGACCGGACGCGACCATGGTGGCCCGCGGGGTGGTCGCCTACGACGCGGCCGAGCTCGCCACCATGATGGGCAGGTCCACGTCCGACCTACCCGGCGAGCTGCGCCGCCCCGCGGTGCACGCCGACGATTTGGTGACCGTGTAGCTCATTTTGCTGGCATGGGCTTGAGATACAGTGCACCCCAAGCGATCTCGGCCAGTGTCTCAGCCAGTTCCGTGTCGTAGGAGGCCGGGGCACTCGGAAGATTCTGCTGGCACGCCCGCTCGACCATCCACGTCAGTGCGCTCGCCGTGGTGGCGGCCGACAGCTCATGCCGGATGGAGCCGTCGGCCTGGCCGTCTTCGATGACACGGGCCAACCGCCCGGTGATCGCGGTCAGCAGATTGCGATAGGTCGCGCCGACCAAGGGGTCGTACGCGGCCATCTCGTTCAGTGCGACGAGCACCGGTTGATGACGGCGATAGCTTTCGATGATGGCGGCCATCCCCGCGCGCACGTCGTCGGGATCGTGCCGCCCCGCCACGCTCCACCACCGTTCGGCGCCCTCCGCGAGGTCCGCGAATACCTGCCCGGCGAGCCGGCGCAGCAGGTGGCCCTTGTCCTCGAAGTAGATGTAGAAGCTCGCCCGCGACATGCTCGCCTCGGTCGCTAGTCGGTCCACGCTGAGCTCGGTGAAGCTGGCGCCGTCGCGCATCAGCCGCTCGGTCGCATCGAGCAGCCGGCGCTCCATCTGCTCGCGCCGCTGCTGGCGCGTGTGCTCGCGCCTGGCCTGCGGCTTCCGGGTGACCGACGGCATTTACCGAGCATAGCCGACTATTCGACATATTGACTAGACAAAGTGTCTAGGCATATCGTCGGTGAACGGCTTTCGGTTCGTTGGAGGATCCCCATGACGGCTACGCCTGCCATTGCCCGCGCCTACGACACCATCGATCTGTCCTCCCGTGCGTTTTGGTCCACCACCGCGGCGGACCGGGAGCGCTCGTTCGCCGTGCTGCGGGCCGAGCGCCCGGTGAGCTGGCATCCGCCGGTCGAGGACGCCCTGATGCCCGATCCCGACGATCCCGGCTACTGGGCCGTCACCCGGCGCGCGGACATCGTCACGGTCAGCCGCAACAACGAGGCGTTCCTGTCCGGCAAGGGCGTGATGTTCGA
The DNA here is from genome assembly GCF_001954275.1 of Mycobacterium sp. IS-836. Classification (GTDB taxonomy): domain Bacteria; phylum Actinomycetota; class Actinomycetes; order Mycobacteriales; family Mycobacteriaceae; genus Mycobacterium. The sequence continues at coordinate 44,131 of NZ_MBEU01000086.1, forward strand.
GAGCATCCCGGTCGAGCTGCTCGAAGCGTCGCAGTCGTTCCTCGCAATGGACCCGCCGCGGCACACGAAGCTGCGGAAGCTTGTCAGCGCCGCGTTCACCCCGCGGCAGGTGCGTCGCATCGAGGATTCGATCCAAGCGAACGCCAAGACCATCGTCGAAGAACTGCGTGCGGCCGGCAGCGGCGCAGATTTCGTCGACCTCTGCGCCAAGGAATTGCCCATCCGCACGCTGTCGGACATGGTCGGGATCCCGGAATCCGAGCGTGAGCACATGGCCCGCGCCACCGATGCCATGGTGTCGTGGGCCGACCCGGACTTCCTCGACGGCCGCACCCCGATGGAGGTGTTGTTCGAGAACCAGATCTACGTGCATCAGGTGGCCGGCGCGCTCGCCGCCGAGCGCCGTGAGCATCCCGGTGACGACCTGATCAGCGGCCTGGTGCACGCCGAGGTGGACGGCGATCGGCTTTCCGATGCCGACGTGGCCGCATTCTTCGTGTTGCTTTCCGTGGCGGCCAACGACACCACCCGCCAGACCACGAGCCATGCCATGAAGGCGCTCACCGACTTCGGAGACCAGAGGGCATGGCTGCTCGAGGATTTCGATAACCGGATCGGCACCGCGGTCGAGGAATTCGTCCGTTGGGCCTCGCCCGTGATGACCTTCCGCCGCACGGCCGCAACGGATTTCGAGCTGGGCGGCCAGACCATCCTGGCGGGGGAGAAGGTGGTCATGTTCTATCCGTCCGGCAACTGGGACACCGAGGTCTTCGACCACCCCGAGCGGTTGGACCTGAGCCGCAGCCCCAACCCGCACGTCGGCTTCGGCGGCGGAGGACTGCACTTTTGCCTCGGGGCTCATGTGGCCCGCGCGCAGCTGCGCGCCATCTTCGGCGAGCTGCTCCGGCAGCTGCCCGACATCCAGGCGGGCGATCCGAACTACGTGGCAGGCAATTTCATCCACGCCGTGCGCAGCATGCCCTGCACCTTCTGATCGTTTGCAAGAGTTCGTCGAGGCCCCACGCCGAGCCTGTAAATCTGCAGACCCTCACTCGAACTTCTTCTGCAGATTTACAGGCTCGGCGCTAACAGCGTCCCTCCTAGTTCCCGCCCTAGTTCGGAGGCCAGCAGCGTGAGCAGTTCCGAGCACCCGCCGTCGACCTTCACGGTTGCCAGGTCGTCGCCGCGGGTGGGGCCGCGGTTGACGATCGCGACCGGTATGCCCAGTGCGGCGGCGTGCCGCACGAACCGGTAGCCGGAGAACACCGTCAGCGACGAGCCCACGACCAGTAGCACCTCGGCTTGATCGACCACCGAGTAAGCCTGGGCGACAGTATCTTTGGGCACGCTCTCGCCGAAGTAGACAATGTCCGGCTTGAGCATGCCGGCGCAGCGCGGGCAGTCGAGGTAGCGGAACGACGCGGTATCGGCGACAACGGCGTCGGCGTCGGGTGCGACCGCCAACCCGCCGATCGCTTCGGCGCGCTCGATGAATCCAGGGTTGAGCGCCTCGAGTCGTTCGGCCAGCGCGGCACGGCTCACCGTGAAGCCGCAGCTCAGGCAGATCACCTGGGCGTAGGTGCCGTGCAGATTGACCACGTTCGCGCTGCCGGCCTTGGTGTGCAGCAGATCGACGTTCTGGGTGATGATTCCGGTCACCACGCCGGCGCGCTCCAGCGCGGCCAACGCGCGGTGCCCGGCGTTGGGCTGCGTGTCATCCATATGCCGCCAGCCGACATGGTTGCGCGCCCAGTATCGCTGCCGGAACACCGGATCCGACCTGAACTGGCCGATGGTCATGGGATTGCTCGGCGGCGAGTCGGGACCACGGTAGTCGGGAATGCCCGAGTCGGTGGATATCCCCGCGCCCGTGAGCACCGCGACCCGGCGTCCCGCCAACAGCGCGACCAGCTCGGGAGCGTCCACGGCTCAAGGGTAATCACCCTGCGCGAGCGTGCGCGTCTGTACATCGACACGCTGCCAGCGCCGGCATTCTGCCCACCCTCGCGGCGGTGGGTCAGCCACGACGGGATCATGGCGTCGATGCTGACCTCGGCTTATGGTGGGTGACATGGGTCCGAATGTCGCCGAGTACTTCGACGTACTGATCATCGGCGCTGGATTCTCGGGCATCGGTGCTGCCTACCGCATACACGAGCGCAACCCGCAGCTGAGCTATGCGGTCCTCGAACGGCGCGCGCGAGTCGGCGGAACGTGGGACCTGTTCCGTTATCCGGGCGTGCGCTCAGACAGCGATATCTACACGCTGTGCTTTCCGTGGGAGCCCTGGACACGGCCCGAGATGATCGTCGACGGTGACCATATCTGGGAGTATCTGGACGAGACGGCGCGCAAGCATCACATCGACGAGCACATCCGATTCGACACGTACGTGCGTTCGGCCGACTGGAGCTCCGACACCGACACCTGGACGGTGCAGACCGGGCGGGACGGCGCCGAAAAGACGTACCGATGCCGATTTCTGTTCTTCGGGACCGGCTATTACGACTATGACAATCCGTACAACCCGACGTTCCCAGGTATTGCGGACTTCGCCGGAGAGGTGATCCACCCGCAACACTGGCCAGAATCATTCGAATATGCCGGCCAGCGGATCGTGGTCATCGGCAGCGGCGCTACGGCGGTCAGTCTGATCCCGTCGTTAGCCGAAAAAGCGGCGCACGTGACGATGCTGCAACGCACGCCGTCCTACATGATCTCGGCGGTGAAGAAGGAGCCGACGGCGATTGCGCTGCGGAAAGCATTGCCGCTGCGGGTCGCTCACTGGATCGTTCGGTGGCGCAACGCATTCGTCGCCCAGCTGATGTGGGTTGTCGCGCGCAAGACGCCCGAATTCAGCAAGCGGGCGCTGCGCCGCATCGCGGAGCGCAATCTGCCCGCTGGCTATCCGATCGACACCCACTTCACGCCGCCGTACGACCCGTGGGATCAGCGCTTGTGCTTCATCGTGGAGGGTGACCTGTACAAGGCGATCAGTGACGGCAAGGTCGAGGTGGTGACCGACCACATCGATCACTTCGACGCCACCGGCATCGCGCTGAAGTCGGGGCGGCGCATCGAAGCCGACATCGTTATCACGGCGACCGGGCTGCAGTTGCAAGCGCTGGGCGGCGTCACCGTCAGCGTCGACGGAGAGAAGATCGATCCCCACGAGCACTTCCTGTACAGGCGACACATGCTCGAGGATGTTCCGAACATGGCCTGGAGCTTTGGTTACATCAACGCGTCCTGGACATTGGGCGCCGACCTGACTGCACGGTCCGTCGCAAATCTATTGGCGTACATGAACTCTCGCGGTTACACCCATGCATATCCGCACCTGGGCGACACGGAGATGCCTGAGCAGCCGACGTTCCATCTGGAATCGGGTTACGTGAAGCGTGGTCGACATGTGCACCCGAAATCCGGCACGCGTCGGCCGTGGAAGGTGAGCCACAACTTTTTGAGTGACGTGCTCAGCAGGCGCTTCGAGCGCATCGAGGACTCAATGGTGTTCGGCCGTGGGGCGGGCGCCCCCCCCCCCCCCCGGCGCGGGGCGCCCGCAGGCCCGGGGGGGGGCGCGCCGGGGGGTGGG
>NZ_MBEU01000087.1 GCF_001954275.1 Mycobacterium sp. IS-836
CCCCCCCCCCCCCCCCCCCCCCCCCCCCCCCCCCCCCCCCCCCCCCCCCCCCCCCCCCCCCCCCCCCCCCCCCCCCGGGCCCCCCCCCCCCCCCCCCCGCCCCCCCCCCACGCCTCAGGAGCAGCCGGTCCACACGCGACGTGGCAAGCCGGTCATTCCCGCGTGGGAGGACGTGCTGCTCGGGGTGCGCTCCGGCGGGCAGCGCTAACTACGACACCGCCAGCGCGAGCAGCGTCAGCCACGCTCCCGTCACACCGACGCCGGCACCCAACACAAACCACCGCAGCACCGGGGTGCGTCGCCATCCCCACAACGTCGGTGCCAGTCCCCCGGCCGCCACGACGTTGAGCCCGACGGCCAACAGCGGATGTACTCGCACCAGCCCGAGGCTGAGCACGACGATCGCGACCGCCGTGACCGCCGCGACAAACCCGGCCACCGTCAACCCCGTTGCCCACGGCACAGACTGGGAGCGCTGGTCGCTCACGGGCCGAGCCTAACCCGCTCGTAGAACGCCAAAGCCGCCGCGGTCGCGACGTTGAGCGAGTCGGTACCCCGCGACATCGGGATGCGTACCCGCACATCGCTCAATCGCAGCGTGGCCGGCGTCAACCCCGGCCACCGGCGCCACCGGCCGCAGCGGACGCTCGAAGTTCGGGTCGATCAGCTCACTGGCCGCGTCGTCGATCGCGGTAACCGTGCCGCCGTGAGCGCCCGGCGTGAAGCAGAAGTGTGCGTTGTTGTCGGAGCGGCCGGCCTTCCACGCGAGCTGCACCGTCCATCGGTTGTCTTCGTTGCGCCAGGCGTCCCAGCTGAGCTTCTCGTGGTCGAGGCCACGCGTCACCAGCGCGGCGCTGACGGTCTCGAGCAGGGTGAGCACCGCGGGCCCGTCGTCGAGCATCGGATGTGCGGCCGTTGCCAGCTCCGCCGCGCGAAAACGCTCCAGCAGCACCGGGTGGGCGAAGCGGCGGATGCGCGCGATGTCGGAACCCGACGCCGCGGCCACTTGCTCGACGGAGGCGCCCGCACGGATCTTGGCCTGAATTTCTTTGGGGCTCAGCATGTTGGTGACGTCGATCTCGAGGTGCGGTTGCTCCGGCTGCGGGGTCTCGCCGTTCAGCGCGGCCCGCAATCGGTCGTCGATCGCCAGCCTGAACTCCTCTGCGGGATCATCGCTCTCGCAGACGATGTATTTGCTGTCGGCATCGAGCCTAACCATTTTGAGTTCTCGCATGGTGTTCTCCTCGCAGGCTCCGTGCAGGTCAGCGACGGACCCGTCACGTGCGCACTCTAGTCCAGCCGACGCCCATCACCTGTGCTGACACGCTGGGCGGTTGCGTGCGGATTGCCGGCGGGTTAAAGCCGTTCGACCACCCAGTCGACGCACTGCGTGAGAGCGCTGACGTCGTCGGGCTCGACCGCGGGGAACATCGCAACCCTGAGCTGGTTGCGGCCGAGTTTGCGGTACGGCTCTGTGTCGACGATGCCGTTGGCCCGCAGAATCGACGCGACCGCCGCGGCGTCGACGTCGTCGACGAAGTCGATCGTGCCCACCACCTGGGAACGCAGCCCGGGATCGGCGACGAACGGCGTCGTGTACGGCCGCTCCTGCGCCCAGGAGTACAACCGCTGCGACGAGTCGGCCGTGCGCTTGACCGCCCAGTCCAGCCCGCCGTTGCCCAACATCCAGTCGAGCTGTTCGGCCAGCAGCGCCAGGGTGCCGATCGCGGGAGTGTTGTACGTCTGGTTCTTCAAGCTGTTCTCCACCGCGATCGGCAGCGACAGGAAGTCGGGAACCCAGCGACCGGACGCGGCGATCGACTCGACCCGGGCCAGCGCGGCTGGGCTCATGATCGCCAGCCACAGGCCGCCGTCGCTGGCGAAGTTCTTCTGCGGCGCGAAGTAGTACGCGTCGGCTTCGGTGATGTCGACGGGCAACCCGCCGGCGCCCGAGGTCGCATCGATGACGACCAACGCGTCGCCCGAATCCGCCGGGCGCTGGACCGGGACCGCGACCCCCGTCGAGGTCTCGTTGTGGGCCCACGCGATCACGTCGACCGACGGATCGCTCCGCGGCTCCGGTGCGCTGCCGGGATCCGCCTTGACGATGATGGGTTCGCCGATGAATGGGTTCTTGACGACGGCGGAGGCGAACTTCGAGCTGAACTCGCCGTAGGAAAGGTGCAGCGAGCGCTTGTCGATCAGCCCGAAGGCCGCGGAATCCCAGAACGCCGTCGCGCCGCCGTTGCCCAGGATGACCTCGTAGCCGTCGGGCACCGAGAAAAGCTCCGCGAGCCCCGACCGAACCCGCCCCACCAGATTCTTGACCGGCGCCTGCCGGTGCGAGGTGCCGAACAGCGCGGCCGCGGTGGTGCTCAGCGCCTGCAATTGCTCGGGTCGGACCTTCGACGGACCCGATCCGAAGCGGCCGTCGCGGGGTTTGAGGTCAGCGGGAATCTGGAGCTCGTCAGCCATGCCAGCCAGCGTAGTGAGCGCCGCGCGACCGGTGGTCGGGCGGCCCGGCCGCCGCGTCGCGGTGTGAGCCAGGACACACAATTTGCCTGACCACTGGTCAGCCCACACTGCTCCGCGGGGTCTGGAACATTCCCGGTACCCGCGGTACTGTCTAGACACAGCACGTCCAAATGTAAACCTCGTTGGGGAGGGCTTGGATATGGCCAGGACGCGAACGGTCCGGCGGTGGCGCCGCAACATGGAAGTCCGCGACGACGTCGACTACGTCAACATGCTTGCCACACTGTCCGAGGGGTCGGTGCGGCGAAACTTCAACCCGTATACCGATATCGATTGGGACTCACCGGAATTCGCGGTCACGGACAACGACCCCCGCTGGATCCTGCCGAAGACCGACCCGCTGGGCCGCCATCCCTGGTATCAGGCCCAGTCCGACGAGCGCAAGATCAAGATCGGAATGTGGCGCCAGGCCAACGTGGCCAAGGTGGGGCTGCACTTCGAGTCCATCCTGATCCGCGGCCTGATGAACTACACGTTCTGGGTGCCCAACGGATCACCCGAATACCGGTACTGCCTGCACGAGTCGGTCGAAGAGTGCAACCACACGATGATGTTCCAGGAGATGGTGAACCGCGTCGGCGCCGACGTGCCGGGGATGCCGCGGATGCTGCGCTGGATCTCGCCCCTGATCCCGCTGGTCGCCGGACCGTTGCCGGTGGCGTTCTTCATCGGCGTGCTGGCCGGCGAGGAGCCGATCGACCACACGCAGAAAAACGTTCTGCGCGAAGGCAAGTCACTGCACCCGATCATGGAGCGGGTGATGGCGATCCACGTGGCCGAGGAGGCCCGGCACATCTCGTTCGCTCACGAGTTCCTGCGAAAGCGGTTGCCGCAGTTGAGCAAACGACAGCGGTTCTGGGTCTCGCTGTACTACCCGCTGACGATGCGGGTGCTGTGCCAGGCGATCACCGTGCCGCCCAAGGCGTTCTGGCGGGAGTTCGACATTCCGCGCGAGGTCAAGAAGGAGCTGTTCTTCCGGTCGCCGGATTCGCGAAAGTGGTTGAGCGACATGTTCGCCGACGTCCGGATGCTGGCCAACGACACCGGGTTGATGGAAACCCGTTCGGCGCGGCTGATGTGGCGCCTGTGCAAGATCAACGGCAAGCCGTCGCGCTACCGCAGCGAACCGCAACGCCAGCACCTGGCCGCGGCGCCGGCCGCCTAGCGTTTCCGGGAGTTCAATGCCGCACGTTATTACCCAGTCGTGCTGTAACGACGGGTCCTGTGTCTTCGCGTGCCCGGTGAATTGCATTCACCCGACACCGGACGAGCCTGGCTTCGCGACCTCGGAGATGCTCTACATCGATCCGGTGGCGTGCGTGGACTGCGGCGCCTGCGTGAGCGCCTGCCCGGTGGGCGCGATCGCACCCGACACCCGGTTGGAGCCCAAACAGCTGCCGTTCGTCGAAATCAACGCGTCCTTCTACCCGCCGCGGCCCGCGGGCGAGAAACTGCCGCCGACCTCGACGCTGGCCCCGGTGATCCCCGCGGCCGAGGTGCGTGTGCGCCGTCATCCGCTGACCGTCGCGATAGTCGGGTCCGGGCCCGCGGCGATGTATGCCGCCGATGAGCTGCTCACCCAACATGGCGTGCGCGTCAACGTCTTTGAGAAGCTGCCCACGCCCTACGGGCTGGTTCGCGCGGGCGTGGCGCCGGATCATCAGAACACCAAGAAAGTCACCCAGCTGTTCGACCGGGTCACCCGTCATCGCCATTTCCGGTTCTACCTCAACGTCGAGATCGGCAAGCACCTGAGCCACGCCGACCTGCTGGCCCATCATCACGCCGTGCTGTACGCCGTCGGTGCGCCCGACGACCGCCGCCTGGACATCGAAGGCATGGGGCTACCGGGCACGGGAACCGCCACCGAATTGGTCGCATGGATCAACGGACATCCCGACTTCACCGAGCTGCCAGTCGATCTCAGCCACGAGCGGGTGGTGATCATCGGCAACGGCAATGTCGCCCTCGATGTGGCCCGCGTGCTCACGGCGGACCCGAACGACTTGGCCCGCACCGACATCTCCGATCATGCGTTGGAGGCATTGCGCGGCTCCGCGGTCCGCGAGGTGGTGATCGCCGCACGGCGCGGCCCGGCGAATTCCGCGTTCACGTTGCCCGAACTGATCGGGCTCACCGGCGCCTCCGAGGTCGTGCTCGATCCGGGCGATCAGCGGTTGGTGGCAAGCGATCTCGCGTCGGCCTCCGACACGTTGACCCGGAACAAGCTGGAGATCGTGAGCAAGCTCGGCGATGCTTCGGCGCCGCGTGCGGGCAGGCGGCCACGAGTCCGGCTGGCCTACCAGCTCACGCCCCAGCGCGTGCTGGGCCAGCAACGCGCCACCGGTGTCGAGTTCTCCGTCACCGGCACCGATGAGGTGCGCCGGCTGGACGCGGGCCTCGTGCTCACGTCGATCGGCTACCGCGGCAAGCCGATTCGCGATCTTCCGTTCGACGAATCCGCGGCCGTCGTGCCGAACGAGGGCGGCCGCGTCGTCGATCCCACCTCAGGACGCCCGGTGCCCGGCGCTTACGTCGCGGGATGGATCAAGCGTGGACCGACCGGCTTCATCGGCACCAACAAGTCCTGCTCCTTGCAGACCGTGCACGCGCTAGTCGCCGACTTCAACGAAGGCAGGCTGGCAGATCCGCTCGCCAAGCCGGACGCACTGGACCGGCTGGTGCACGCCCACCAGCCCGACGCCGTCGACGCCGCGGGGTGGGGCGCCATCGACGCCGCCGAGATCGCCCGCGGCAGCGACGAGAGTCGACCGCGCGTCAAGTTCACCGACGTCGGCGACATGCTCGCCGCTGCGGCCACGGCCCAGCCGGCGCCCCCGAGGCGACGCCGGCTGCTGGCCCGGCTGCGCGACTTCTAGCCGGCCTGCCCGGACATCGCCGCTTGAATGTCCTCGGGGCTGACCTCGCGCACCGGCTGACCCAACGACCAGTGATGCCCGAACGGGTCCTCGACCACGCCGTAGCGGTCGCCCCAGAACTGGTCGTCCAACGGCGTCACCACGGTGGCGCCCGCGTCCAGCGCCTGCTGGAACTTGGCGTCGACGTCGGTAACCGTCAGATGGATGGTGACTGGCGTGCCGCCGAGTGACTTCGGCGTCATCGACTTGCCGCCGCACACTTCCGGGAAGTCGTCGTTGAGCATCACCAGCGAGCCGTTGATGCGCAGCGCGGCGTGGACCAGTTTGCCGTCGGGGCGGGGCACCCGGCCCAGCTCAACGGCACCAAAAGCCTTGACGTAGAAGTCGATCGCCGCTGCGGCGTCGCCAACGACGAGGTGTGGGGAAACTGCGGGTTCGATATCGATTGCCATGGCGGCCTCCTTGGTTGTGGGTGTCCAGGCCAGTCCCGGACCGGCTCACGGATACTGACCCCGGCCGCGACGCTAACTCATCGCGGCGATCGCCATTTAAACGCCGGGCACCGACAACTAGTGGACGCGAGCGTAACGCCAGGGCGAAAAATTGGGCCGAAGTTCGCCGTGACGTTACGCCCGCGAGCGGAAGCTCAGGCCGTGGTGAGGACCCGGTCCCACCCCTGCACGGACTCCGGGCTGCGCGGCCCCGGGCCCACATAGATCGCCGACGGGCGAACCAACTTGCCCAGCCGCTTCTGCTCGAGAATGTGCGCGCACCAACCGGCGGTGCGGCCACAGGTGAACATCGCCGGCATCATGTGGGCCGGCACCTGGGCGAAGTCCAGGATCACCGCGGCCCAGAACTCGACGTTGGTCTCGATCGGGTGGTCCGGACGCCGCTCGCGCAACTCGGCCAGCGCGGCCTGCTCGAGCGCGACCGCCACCTCGTAGCGCGGCGCGCCCAGCCGTTCCGACGCTGCCCGCAGCACCCGCGCCCTGGGGTCTTCGGCGCGGTAGACCCGGTGCCCAAACCCCATCAGCTTGTCGCCGCGGTCCAGGATCCCCTTGACCAGGCCCCGGGCGTCGCCGGTGCGCTCGACCTCCTCGAGCATCGGCAGCACCCGGGCCGGCGCACCACCATGCAGCGGACCGCTCATCGCCCCGATCGCCCCGGACAGGGCCGCCGCGACATCGGCGCCGGTCGAGGCGATCACTCGCGCCGTGAACGTCGAGGCATTCATGCCATGCTCGGCCGCGGACACCCAATAGGCGTCGATGGCCTCGACATGCCGGGGATCGGGCTCGCCCTGCCAGCGGGTCATGAAACGTGCTGTCACCGTGGAGCATTCGTCGATGACTCGCTGCGGGACCGCGGGCTGGTAGATTCCGCGCGCCGACTGCGCGACATAGGACAGCGCCATCACCGATGCCCGGGCCAGTTGCGTGCGCGCGGTGGCATCGTCGACGTCCAGCAAGGGCTTGTATCCCCAGATCGGCGCCAGCATGGCCAGGCCGGCCTGCACGTCGACGCGGACGTCGCCGGTGTGGATCGGCAGCGGGAATGGCTCGGCCGGAGGCAGTCCGCGGCCGAACTCACCATCCACCAACAAGCCCCACACCTCGCCGAACGTGACCCGCTGGCTCACCAGATCCTCGATATCGACGCCGCGATAGCGCAACGCGCCGCCGTCTTTATCCGGTTCGGCGATCTCGGTGGTGAACGCGACCACACCGTTGAGGCCAGGGACGAAATCTTCCGGGACCACAGTCATAGGAAAATTCTCGCACCCCGCTTCCGGGCGGACGCTACCGGCCGGTAGCAAGCGCCGGTAGCGTTGGCGCGATGGCAGGACCAGACGACGACCACCTGCAACGAATGCGAGTCGAGTACGGGTCGGTCGAGCGGGACGGCGGCCCCGACCTCGACGCGGACTGGCTCGATGACGGTTGGCTTGCGTTGCTGCGCAAGTGGATTGACGACGCCGAACACTTCGGGGTGCCCGAACCCAATGCGTTCGTGCTGGCCACCGTGGCCGAGGGTAGGCCGATGAGCCGGTCGGTGCTGTGCAAGGGCGTGGACGAGACCGGGATCACATTCTTCACGAACTATGACTCAGCCAAAGGCATCGAGCTGGCGGCGACGCCGTACGCGTCGGCGACCTTCCCCTGGTACCTGCTGGGGCGACAGGTGCACGTCCGCGGCGCGGTGACCAAGGTCGACCCGCGGATCACCGCGGAGTATTGGTCCAAACGGCCGCGCGGCTCGCAGCTGGGCGCGTGGGCGTCACACCAGTCGCAGCCGATCGCGTCGCGCGCGGCGCTGCTCGACCAGCTGGCCGACGTGACAGCGCGCTTCGCCGACGACGAGCGCATCCCGGTGCCACCGGGGTGGGGTGGCTACGTCATCGCGCCCGAAGTGGTGGAGTTCTGGCAGGGCCGGGAAAACCGGGTGCACAACCGGATCCGAGTCATCGGGTCGCAGGTCGAGCGCCTCCAGCCCTGACCGACGTGAGCCGCGGCCGGGCCATAAAGCGCCCGTTGTGACGGGCCGCCTGATGATTGCCTAAGGAAGATCGTCGAGACCCACCCCGGGCAGGCGCCCCGCCGCGATAACGACTACCTTCAGCTATAAGCACCTAGTCAGGGCAGCCATATCAGCCAGAGCGCAAAGGGGTTCTCGTGGCCGACACCGACGACACCGCAACTCTCAAGTACCCGGGAGGTGAGCTCGACCTCGAGGTCGTCCACGCCACCGAGGGAGCTGACGGCATCGCGCTGGGCTCGCTGTTGTCCAAGACCGGCCACACCACGTTTGACAACGGGTTCGTCAACACCGCCGCCTGCAAGAGCTCCATCACCTATATCGACGGCGACGCCGGGATCCTGCGCTACCGCGGTTACCCCATTGAGCAGCTCGCCGAGAAGTCGACCTTCATCGAGGTCAGCTATCTGCTGATCTACGGCGAGCTGCCGGACAAGGACCAGCTCGCCGAATTCACCACCAAGATCCAGCGGCACACCATGTTGCACGAGGACCTCAAGCGGTTCTTCGACGGCTTCCCGCCCAACGCCCACCCGATGCCGGTGTTGTCCAGCGTGGTGAACGCGTTGAGCTCCTACTATCCGGATTCGCTGGATCCGATGGACAACGGGCAGGTGGAGCTGTCCACGATTCGTCTACTCGCGAAGCTGCCCACCATCGCCGCGTACGCCTACAAGAAGTCGGTCGGGCAGCCGTTCCTCTACCCGGACAATTCGCTTTCGCTGGTGGAGAACTTCCTGTGGATGACCTTCGGGTTGCCCGCCGAGCCGTATCGGGCCGATCCCGAGATCGTGCGGGCGTTGGACATGTTGTTCATCCTGCACGCCGACCACGAACAGAACTGTTCGACCTCGACGGTCCGGCTGGTCGGCTCGTCGCGGGCCAACCTGTTCACCTCGATCTCCGGCGGCATCAACGCGCTCTGGGGCCCGCTGCACGGCGGCGCTAACCAGGCGGTGCTCGAGATGCTGGAGGAGATCCGCGAGAGCGACGACGACGTCAGCGAATTCGTCCGCAAGGTGAAGAACCGCGAGGCCGGCGTCAAATTGATGGGCTTCGGTCACCGCGTCTACAAGAACTACGACCCCCGCGCGCGGATCGTCAAGGAGCAGGCCGACAAGATCCTGTCGAAACTCGGTGGCGACGACGACCTGCTCAGCATCGCGAAGGAGCTCGAGGAGAAGGCGCTCACCGACGACTACTTCATCGAGCGCAAGCTCTACCCCAACGTCGACTTCTACACCGGCCTGATCTACCGGGCACTCGGTTTCCCCACCCGGATGTTCACCGTGCTATTCGCGTTGGGCCGGCTGCCCGGGTGGATCGCGCACTGGCGCGAGATGCACGACGAGGGTGACAGCAAGATCGGCCGCCCGCGCCAGATTTACACCGGGTACACCGAACGCGACTACGCCACGATCGAGCAGCGCTAGGTTGCCGGGCAGGGCCCGGCGAACACTGCGGTAAGTACCGCCATCGCGGCGTTGTGGCCCGCGATGCCCGATACCGCTCCGCCGCGGCGCGCGCCTGACCCGCACAACATGATTCGCTCGTGCGCCGTGGCGACGCCCCATTGCCCCGCCGGTGTGTCTAGCCCGTCGTCGTCGTCCGCGAACGGCCACGACAATGCGCCGTGGAAGATGTTGCCCGCGGTCATCCCCAGTTTGCGGTGTAGGTCCAGGGTGGTCGTCGTCTCGATGCACGGCCGCCCATGCGCGTCGCTCATCAACACGTCCTGGATCGGTTCGGCCAGAACGGAATTCAGCGACGCCAGCACCGAATCGGCCAGCCGGTCACGCAGCGCCCCGGAGTAGGTGCCGTCGAATAGCGAATGCGGGGTGTGCAGGCCGAACACCGTCATCGTGTGAGCGCCCGAGTCACGCAGCCCGGCCGGCAGGATGCTCGGGTCGGTCAGGGAGTGGCAGTAGGCCTCGCACGGCAGCGGGTCCGGTAGGTGTCCGGCGGCCGCGCGCGAATACGCCGTATCCAGCTGTGTCCACGTCTCGTTGACGTGAAAGGTCCCGGCAAATGCTTGTTCGGCGGTGACGCTGTCGTCGCGCAGGCGCGGCAACCGCCGCAGCACCATGTTCACTTTGACCTGCGCGCCCTGGGCCGGGCTCGCCGGCCGTTCTCCGAGCAGCCCGGCCAACACCGTCGGAGTCACGCCGGCCAGAACGAAGCGGCCGCGGATAGTGTGCTCCTCGTCGCCGCTGCGGTAGCGCACCAGACCGTCCGGATCGACGGCGAGAACGTCTGCGCCGGTGGTGATTTCGGCGCCGTGGGCGACGGCCGCCGCGGCCAGGGCGGCCGTCACCGAGCCCATCCCGCCGATGGGGACGTTCCAGTCTCCGGTGCCGCCGCCGAGCACGTGATACAGGAAGCAGACGTTCTGGCTCAGCGACGGCTCGTCGAGGCGGGCGAAGGTGCCGATCAGCGCGTCGGTGGCGATCACGCCGCGAACGAGGTCGTTGCCCACCGCGCCGGCGATCGCGTGCCCTATCGGCTCGTCGACGATGGCCCGCCACGCCGACGCCGCATCGGGATCGCCGCCGTCGAGGACGTGCCGGCGGGCCTGTTCGCGGGTGCGCAGCGGTTCGAGCAGCGTCGGCCACAGGCGTTCCGTGACTACTCGGCAGCGCCGGTAGAACGTCGCGAAACCGTGTTCGTCGTCGGCTGCGCCGATCGCTGCGAACGCGTCGGGGCGCCCAACTAGCAGACCGGTGCGGCCGCCGGAGCCGGGGTCGGGCGTGTACGACGAGAATCGCCGCCGGGCCAGCGGCGCGGCGGCGCCCAGGTCATCGAGGATCCGTGGGGGGAGCAGGCTGACCAGGTACGCGTAGCGCGAGACCCGGACGTCGACGCCGTCGAACGGCTGCGCGGAGACCGCGGCTCCGCCGACGTGTCCTAGCCGCTCCAGCAGCCGCACCCGGAGGCCCGCCCGGGCCAGATAGCCGGCCGCGACCAGGCCATTGTGGCCGCCGCCGACGACGACAACGTCGCAATCCCGGATGCCGTCGACCGCCATATTCCGGATGGTTTCCTAGCCGAGGTATCCCTCGACCTGGCCGGGTGGACGAACGGCCGCTTCCTTTGGGTCGCCACCCGTCTCGCGCAGCGCCCGGCGCTGCCGCAGCAGGTCCCAGCACTGGTCGAGTTCGATCTCCACCTGGCGCAGGCGTTCGTGCTCCTCAGACTCGGTGATGTCCCGGCGCTGCAGCTGCGCGCGCAGGGCTTTCTCCTCGGCGACCAGCTCGCGGATGTGCGCCAAGGCGTCGCTGTCGGTTGGTGTGTTGCCATCGGCCATCGTCCTAGTGTGCCCGAGACCGGCGGCGCGTGACGGCGACGCTAGCTCGGACCGGGCAGGCGCAGCACCAGCCGCGCGCCGCCCAGCGGGCTGTCTTCCAGCGATGCCGTTCCGCCGTGCAGGTGCGCCTGCTGTGCCACCAACGCCAGCCCCAAGCCCGAGCCCGAGTGTGAGGCCGTCGACCCGCGGGAGAATCGCTCGAACACCACCTCGCGCTCGCCTTCGGGCACCCCGGTGCCGTTGTCGTCGACGGCGATCTCCACTCCGGCCCGCGAGCTGACCGCGGACAGCTGGACCTTGGTGGCGCCGCCATGCTTGACGGCGTTCGCGATCGCGTTGTCGACCGCGAGGCGCAACCCTGCCGGCAATCCCACGATGATGCAGGTTGGCGACGGCACCAGCGAGACGTCGACGGTGGGGTAGATCCGTGTCGCGTCGTGGGCGGCGCGGTCGAGCAGGTCGGTGATGTCGACCGGTACGTGATCGTCGGACGTCGACAGTTCGCCCTGGGCCAACCGCTCCAGGGCGCTCAGGGTGGCCTCGATGCGCGACTGGGTGCGGATGACGTCGTTGAGCACCTCTTTGCGTTGGTCGTCGGGCAGATCCAGGGTCGACAGCACCTCGAGGTTGGTGCGCATCGCGGTCAGCGGGGTCCGGAGCTCATGGGAGGAGACCGCGGCGAAGTCGCGCGCCGAAGCCAGCGCCTCTTTGGTCCGGTTCTGCTCGTTCCAGATGCGTTGCAGCATTCCCCGCATCGCCTCGGCGATTTCGACCGCTTCGCTGGCGCCGTGCACTTCGACTCGCGGCGCCTCGTCTCCCGCGTCGATCGACCGGGTCTGCTGGGCGAGCTGCTTGAACGGGCGCACCGCGAAAGCGGCTAGCAGCCAAGCGAATACGGCCGCGGCGCCGATGGCGAAGCCACAGATCAGCATCACCCGTCGATGCAAATTGTTGGTCTCGGCGAGGGTGGCGTCGTAGGTGGCGCCGACGGCGAGCGAGGTCGGCCCCGGCCCGGGAATCTCCACCGTCCGCACCCGGTAGCGCACCCCGTTGATGTAGGTGTCGGCGTAGCCGTCGTCCAGCTTGGGCAGCGTGACATCGGAATTCGACTTGATCAGGTTGCCGCTGCGGATCGTCATGATGGCGTCACGGTCGTTGGGCGAGCGGGGGATTTCACCAAGACCGCGGGGCAGGAACGGGATCGCGAAGCCCGCGGCCTCGTCCAGACGGCGATCCAGCCGCTCCTTGCGGTCGTTGGTGATGCCGACCCAGACCACGGCGCCGACGATGAGCACCGGAATCGCCGCCCCGATGGCCGTCGCGACCACCACCCGGGTCCGCAGCGACGGCGTACGAGCAACGATTCGCGACAGGATGTTCATGGCCTGCTTCGATCCGGTTACTGCATGCGCAGCACGAACCCGACTCCTCGAACGGTGTGCAGCAGCCGGGGCCCGCCGTTGGCCTCGAGCTTGCGGCGCAGGTAGCCGATGAACACGTCGACGACGTTGGTGTCGGCCGCGAAGTCATACCCCCACACCAGCTCCAGCAGCTGCGCGCGTGACAGGACCGCGGTCTTGTGCTCGGCCAGCACCGCCAGCAGGTCGAACTCCCGCTTGGTCAGGTCCACGTCGACGCCGTTGACCCGGGCCCGCCGGCCCGGGATGTCCACCTCCAGCGGCCCGACCGTGATGGTTTCCGAGGACGACGTCGCGGTGGCGCCGCGGCGGCGCAGCAGCGCCTTCACCCGGGCCACCAGTTCGGCCAGCACGAAGGGTTTGACCAGGTAATCGTCGGCGCCGGCCTCCAGCCCGGCCACCCGGTCGTCGACCGAGCTGCGGGCGGACAGCACACAGACGGGCACGTCGTTATCCATGGCGCGCAATGCCGTGACGACGCTGACGCCGTCCAGCACGGGCATGTTGATGTCGAGGACGATCGCGTCGGGCCGGGTCTCGGTCGCGCTGCGCAACGCCTCGGCCCCGTCGACCGCGGTCGATACCTCGAATCCGGAGAGTCGCAGTCCGCGTTCGAGCGAGGCGAGCACGTCGGAGTCGTCGTCGACGACCAAGACGCGAGGTGAGCTCACACCGGTGTCCATGTCGCCCATTTTGCCGGATTGTTCCCTATCGCGGTGGGAGGCGCGACTCTGCTCACCGGCGGTCGAGGCCGCTGAGCTGAACCGCAATCTGCCGGCGCACCGCGGGAACTCCCGCGGCCAGGCGCATGGCCGAGTTGCGGACCGGGCGCACCGGGCGCGGCAGGGTCGCCATCTTGGTCAGGCGTCCGGTCAGTTTCAGAACCTGCGCGGCATATCCGCGCTGCACGGTGGCGTAGGTGTCCAAGGCGGTGTCCGAGCCGCCCCCCACGACCTCGGAGAGCGCGCGGGCAAGCGAAATCGCGTCGAGGATACCGAGATTCATGCCCTGGCCGCCGGCGGGGCTGTGCACGTGGGCGGCGTCACCGGCCAGCAGTAGTCGCCCGGCCCGGTAACTGTCGGCGACACGGTGGTGGATGTGGAACCGCGTTCCCCACAAGAGCTCGGTGACGACCGACTCACCGGGTCCGAACCCGCGGCTGTCAAGCAGCGCCTGCACGAACTCTGCCGAGGGCGCCTTCGGGGCGTCCGCGGCCGGCGCGACGATGCGGAAGATGTCGCCGGGCAACGGCGCCAGCACGGTCAGGCCTTCGTTGGCGTAGAACAGGATCACCTCGTCGCGGGGTGCGGCACCGGCCAGCCGCACGTCGGCGAGTGTGAACGATTCGGCGAATTCGCTTCCGGCAAAGCCGATCCCGGCCTGCTCACGAACCACGCTCTTCATACCGTCGGCACCGACGACATAGCGGGCTCGAATGGTCTCGCCGTCGTCGAAGGTGGCCGTGACGCCGTCCGCGTCCTGGGCCACGCGGCGCAGCGTCTTGGGTCGGATCACCTGACCGCCGAGTTCGTGCAGCCGCTCCAGCAGGAGCTGTTCGGTGTCGGCCTGGGAGAGCATCAGGCTGTACGGATATTTCGTCGGCAGGTCGCTGAAGTCGATCGGGACGAGTACGTGCCGGCCCTCGCGCATGGTGAACCGCGGCGCGATCAGTCCCGCGTCGACCAGCCGCCGGGAGACGTCGATGTCTTCGAGCACTTCCAGCGTGCGGGCGTTCACCACGGCCGCACGGGTGGTGTTCTGGCCCTCGGCCAGCGCGTCCACCAGGACGGTGCGGACCCCGTGGGTGATCAGGGAAGCGGCGGCGGCGAGGCCGGTGGGACCTGCGCCAACGACGAGAACGTCGGTGTCGTGCATGGCTGGCTCCTTTGCTGCGGATAAGTCAACGCTTGTTGGCATAACTCCATGCTGGCGCGTCTTGCGTGCTATGTCAACAGTTGTTGGCCTACAATTGTTGACATGAGGCGATCATCCGAAAAGACAAAAGCGGCGATCCTGGCGGCGGCCCGCGAAAGGTTCGGTGCGGCCGGTTTCCAGGCGGCGACGATCCGGGCGATCGCCGCCGATGCCGGCGTGGATCCGGCGATGGTGATGCGCTACTACGGGAGCAAGGACAAGTTGTTTGCCGCCGCGGCGGAGTTCGACCTCAGGTTTCCCGACTACGCAGCGACCGACCCGGCACAGGTCGGACGCTCGCTCGTCCGGCACTTTCTCGAACGCTGGGAGGGCGACGAGGCGCTGGTGATCCTGCTGCGGTCCAGCGCCACCAACGGCGAAGCGGCGCAACGGATGCAGCGGATCTTCGAAAGCCAGGTGGAGCCGTTGGTTGCGGCCCTGGCGCCGGCGGCCGAACACGAAGTTCGCGCCGGGCTGATCGCTACGCAGATCATCGGTATGGCGTTCTGCCGCTTTGTGCTACGGCTCCCGCCCGTCGTCGAGATGACGCGCGACGAGATTGTCGAGTGGCTCGGCCCGACGATACAGCGCTATTTCGGCCTGCCCTCCGAGGACGCCGTCGCCGAGACATAAACCGTTGCGACGTGTCGCGGGTTGGGCTCAAGGCAATCCGATGCGGCGGTAACGTTGCAACCGCGCGGCCAGGCGCTCGGCATCGGCAATTCCACGCAGTGCGTGCAGTTCGGCAGCGATGGCGCGCGACAGTCGCTGGGAGAACTCAACGGGCTCGTCGGCGGCGTCGGGGTATTCCGGCACGATGACGTCGACGATGCCCGACCGCACCAGCTCGGCCGACCGAATGCCTTGGGCCGCAGCGAGTTCGGGCGCATGCGCGGTGTCGCGGAATACGATGGCGCTGGCTCCCTCCGGCGGGAGCGGCGCCAGCCAGCCGTGCAGCGCGGCCAGCACCCGGTCGGCGGGCACCATCGCGAGCGCGGGGCCGCCGCTGCCCTGGCCCAGCAGTACCGACACCGTCGGGGTCTCCAGCGTCACGAGCTCGGCCAGGCACTGGGCGATCTGGCCGGCCAGCCCGCCCTGCTCGGCGTCGGCCGACAACGCCGGGCCGGCGGTGTCGATCACCAAGACCAGCGGCCGGCGCAATTCGGCGGCCAGCGCCATGCCGCGCCGGGCCTCTCGCAGCGACGCGGGCCCGACCAGCCCGCCGGTGACCCGCTGCTGGCCGAGCACGACCGCGGGCTGACCGCAAAACCGGGCCAACGCCAGC
The DNA here is from genome assembly GCF_001954275.1 of Mycobacterium sp. IS-836. GTDB lineage: Bacteria > Actinomycetota > Actinomycetes > Mycobacteriales > Mycobacteriaceae > Mycobacterium. The sequence goes on from NZ_MBEU01000087.1 coordinate 15,874, forward strand.
AGCGTCGTCGCCGCCTCGCCCTGACCAGTGCCGGAGAGCAGCACCCGGTCGGTCGTTCCGTGTCTCAGCAAGTGGCCGACGCCCGGCCGGTCGGGTCGCCGCGATGCGACCACCGACTCCCACGCCGGCACGTCGGGGATCGGATCGGCCGGCTGCGGCGAAACGGGCGGCTCGGGCGCATCGGCGATCACCGTCAGCGCGCGATCGACCATGCGCCGCAGCCCATCCAGCGGCACGACGCCGTCGATCACCCCGTGTCGCTGCAGGTTCTCCGCGGTCTGAATCCCAGCCGGGAACGGCTCGCCGTAGAGCAGCTGGTACACCCTCGGCCCGAGGAAGCCGATCATGGCGCCCGGCTCGGCGACCGTGACATGGCCCAGCGAACCCCACGAGGCAAAGACCCCGCCGGTAGTGGGATGGCGCAGGTAGACCAGGTAGGGCAGGCCCGCCTGTTTGTGCAGCCGGACGGCCGCCGCGATCTTCACCATCTGCAGAAATGCGACGGTGCCCTCCTGCATGCGGGTCCCACCGGAGCTCGGCGAGGCCAACAGCGGCAGCCGCTCGGCGGTCGCCCGCTCCACCGCGGCGGTGATCCGCTCCGCTGCCGCCACGCCGATCGAGCCGGCGAGGAAGCCGAACTCGCAAACGACCACCGCCACCCGGCGCCCGTGCACGCGCCCCTCGCCGGTCAGCACCGATTCGTCCAGGCCGGTGGCGGAGCGGGCGCCGGCAAGCTCTCGCGCGTACGAGTCGGTCACCGGCACGGCCAGCGGCTCTCGATCCCAGCTGACGAAGGAGCCCTCGTCCAGGACCGCGTCGCGCAGCTCTTCGGTCGTGATACGACTCACGCGACGAGGCTATATACAAAGCGGCTATATAGGCTGGGCCCCATGATCGGTGTCACACAGGCCGAAGCCGTCATGACGATTGAGCTGCAGCGCCCCGAGCGTCGCAATGCCCTGAACTCCCAGCTCGTCGAGGAGCTGCGGGAGGCCGTGTTGAAGGCGGCGGCGGGGTCAATCCGCGCGATTGTCCTGACCGGTCAGGGCACGGCCTTCTGCGCCGGCGCGGACCTCAGCGGCGACGCGTTCGCCGCCGACTACCCCGACCGGCTCATCGAGCTGCACAAGGTATTGGACGCCGCCCCGATCCCGGTGATCGGCGCTATCAATGGGCCCGCCATCGGTGCCGGCCTGCAGCTAGCCATGCAATGTGACCTCCGGGTCGTCGCGCCGGATGCCTTTTTTCAGTTTCCGACGTCGAAATACGGTCTCGCCCTTGATAACTGGAGCATCCGCCGGCTTGCATCGCTCGTCGGCCACGGCCGGGCCCGAGCGATGCTGCTAGCCGCCGAGAAGCTGACCGCCGAGACGGCGCTGCAGACCGGGATGGCCAACCGCATCGGCAACCTCGAAGACGCCCAGGCCTGGGCCGCCGAGATCGCCGGCCTGGCTCCCTTGGCGATCCAGCACGCCAAGCGGGTGCTCAACGACGACGGCTCCATCGAGGAGGCGTGGCCGGAGCACAAGGAACTGTTCGACAAGGCCTGGGCAAGCCAGGACGTCATCGAGGCGCAGATCGCCCGCGTGGAGAAGCGACCGCCGAAGTTCCAGGGAGCCTGACCGTCATGGTCCGTGCAGCGCTACGACTGGCCGCCGGCACGGCCACACTGGCGGCTGGCGGTTGGGCCCTGCGCGCCCTGCACGGCGCACCGGCGGCGCTGGGCGCCCATCCGGCCTCGATCCGTGCGGTGGTGCAGCGGTCGCCGAACTATCGCGACGGCGTCTTCGTAAACATCGACCCGGCCACGATCAATATGGATCGCGAGCAGCTGGGGATGATCGCGTGGGAGTTCGTGGGGGGACGCAACAGGAGCCGCCCGGCGGCGCCGATCCCGCTGGCCGCGCCGCGACTCTTCGAAGGCGACCCCGGCCCGCTCGCGGTCAGCTGGCTCGGCCACTCCACGGCGTTGCTGGAGATCGACGGTTACCGGGTGCTCACCGATCCGGTATGGAGCGACCGATGCTCCCCGTCCGACGTGGTCGGCCCGCAGCGACTGCATCCACCGCCGATAGCACTCGAAGCGTTGCCCGCCCTCGATGCCATCGTCATCAGCCATGACCACTACGACCACCTCGACATCGACACCGTGCTGGCGCTGGCCCGGACACAGCGGGCCCCGTTCTTCGTCCCCCTCGGCGTCGGCGCCCACCTGCGCTCGTGGGGCATACCCGAGCACCGCATCGTCGAACTCGACTGGAACGAGAGCAGGAAGGTCGACGAGCTGACCCTGATTTGCATGCCGGCGCGCCACTTTTCGGGGCGGTTCATGGACCGCAACACCACGCTGTGGGCGTCGTGGGGCATCATCGGCCCGAGCCATCGCGCCTATTTCGGCGGCGACACCGGCTACACGAAGAGCTTCGCGCAGATCGGCGCCGACCACGGACCGTTCGACCTGACCCTGCTGCCCATCGGGGCCTACAACCCGGCGTGGCCGGACATCCACATGAACCCCGAGGAAGCGGTCCGCGCTCATCTCGATGTGACGGTGTCCGGGTCGGGACTGCTGGTCCCGATCCACTGGGGCACCTTCCGGCTGGCCCCGCACCCGTGGGCCGAACCCGTCGAACGCCTGCTCGCGGCCGCCGAAGCCGCCGATGTCAAGGTGGCCGTCCCCGCGCCGGGGCAGCGCATCGATCCGTCCGGGCTCACCCGATTCAACCCGTGGTGGCGGCTCTGATCCGGTAGCCGCCGGGGCTAAAGTTTGCGGCCATGACGAAACGCGCGGCAACGGCCGCTGTCGTGGTGGCCTTGCTGGCGCTGACGGGATGTGGGCCCGCCCCGGCATCGAGCCCGCTGTCCGACGCGTCGCCCGATGAGTTTTCGGGCTTGGACATCCCCGCGGGCCGTATCGACGGCGCCGTCGCCAAGGTCGACGGCCTGGTGAACGACCTGATGAAGAACTCCGGTGTCCCGGGCATGGCAGTGGCGATCGTTCACAGTGGAAAGACGTTGTACGCCAAGGGATTCGGCGTAAAAGACGCAAGCAAGGGTGACGGCCGAGGCAACAAGGTCGACGCCGACACAGTCTTCCAGCTGGCGTCGATCTCCAAGTCGGTCGGAGCGACGGTAGTGGCGCATGAAGTGACGGACAACGTGATCGGCTGGGACACGCCCGTCGTCTCCAAGCTGCCGTGGTTCGAGCTGTCCGATCCCTACGTCAGTAGCCACGTGACCGTCGCCGACCTGTACTCGCATCGCTCCGGGCTGCCCGACCACGCCGGTGACCGGCTCGAGGATCTGGACTACGACCGCCGCCAGACCCTCGAGCGGCTGCGGTATCTGCCGCTGGAGCCCTTCCGAATCAGCTACGCCTACACCAACTTTGGGCTGACGGCCGCCGCCGAGGAGGTCGCGGCCGCCGCAGCCAAGCCGTGGGCGGACCTGTCCGACGAGGTGCTCTATCGCCCGCTGGGGATGGCATCGACGAGTTCGCGGTTCGCCGACTTCCTGGCCCGGCCCAACCGCGCCGTCAACCACGTCAAAGTCGGCGACAAGTGGGAGCCGCGGTTTCAGCGGGATCCTGATCCGCAGTCTCCCGCCGCCGGGGTGAGTTCGTCGGTCAACGACATGGCCCGCTGGTTGACGATGTTGCTCGCCAACGGGACGTACAACGGGCAGCGGATCACCTCGCCGGAGGCGCTGCTGCCCGCCGTTACCCCGCAGGCCGTCTCGAGGCCCCCGACGACGCCGAAGTCGCGGGCGAGTTTCTACGGCCACGGGTTCGCGGTGTCGGTGAACTCGTCGGGCCGCACGACGTACAGCCATTCGGGCGCGTTCACCTTGGGGGAATCGACGAACTTCGTGGTGATGCCGTCCGAGGACCTCGCCATCATCGCCCTGACCAACGCCGCGCCATTCGGCGTGCCGGAGACGCTGACCGCGCAATTCATGGATCTGGTGCAGTACGGGCAGATTCGCGAAGACTGGGCGTCTGTGTACAAGAACGCGATCGCCCCGATCAACAACCCTGAGGGTTCGCTGGTCGGCGAGAAACCCCCGGCCAACCCCGCACCGGCGAGGCCGCTGAGCGATTACGCGGGAACGTACAGCAATGACTACTGGGGCCCGGCGATCGTGAGCGAACGTGACGGCGCCCTGCAGTTGGAGCTCGGGCCGAAAAACCAGAAGTTCACCCTGACCCACTGGGACGGCGACACCTTCACCTTCGCGCTGACGAACGAAAATGCCCCGCCCGGAACGGTTTCCAAGGCAACCTTCGCCGGAAACACGCTGAACCTCGAGTATTACGACGCAAACAAGCTGGGGACGTTTACCCGATGAGCTCATCCGTGATCGAAGGCCTGACCGCTGCCGAGGTGGCGCAGCGGGTGGCCGAAGGCGCGACCAACGCTGTTCGGCAACGTGCCGCACGAAGCGTCGCGGACATCGTTCGGGCCAATGTCTTCACCCGTATCAACGCCATTCTGGGCGTGCTGCTGGTGATCGTGTTGGCGACGGGCTCGGCGATCAACGGGTTGTTCGGCCTGCTCATCATCGCCAACAGCGTCATCGGCGCGGTGCAGGAGATCCGGGCCAAGCAGACGCTGGACAAGCTGGCGATCATCGGACAGGCGAAACCGTTGGTGCGCAGGCAATCCGGGACACGAGCGCTGCCACCCAGCGACGTGGTGCTCGACGACGTCATCGAGCTCGGTCCCGGGGATCAGATCGTCGTGGACGGCGAGATCCTCGAGAAGGAGAACCTGGAGGTCGACGAATCGCTGCTGACCGGCGAGTCGGACGCTATCGACAAGGACGTCGGCGACGCGGTGATGTCGGGCAGCTTCGTCGTCGCCGGCACCGGGGCATACCGCGCCACCAAGGTCGGCCCGGACGCGTATGCCGCCCAGCTCGCGGAGGAAGCCAGCAAGTTCACCCTGGTTAAATCCGAACTGCGCAACGGCATCAACCGGATTCTGCAGTTCGTCACCTACGTGTTGGTGCCCGCCGGATTGCTGACCATCTACACCCAATTCTTCACCACGCATGCCGGGTGGCGGCAGTCCGTGCTGCGGACGGTGGGCGCGCTGGTGCCCATGGTGCCCGAAGGCCTTGTCCTGCTGACCTCGGTCGCCTTCGCGATGGGCGTCGTCAGGCTCGGTCAGCGCCGGTGCCTGGTGCAGGAATTGCCTGCGATCGAGGGGTTGGCCCGCGTCGACGTGGTCTGTGCCGACAAAACGGGCACGCTGACCGAAAGCGGCATGCGGATCTCCGGCGTCGAGCAATTCGGCCCGGCGGAACAATCCGTCGCCGATGCGCTGGCCTCGCTGGCCGCCGCCGATGCGCGCCCCAACGCGAGCATGCAGGCGATCGCGGAGGCCTATGACCAGCCGCCCGGCTGGATCGCCACCGCGACCGCGCCTTTCAAGTCGGCCACCAAGTGGAGTGGCGTGTCCTATCGCGACCACGGCAACTGGGTGATCGGCGCGCCCGATGTGCTGCTCGAACCGGCGTCGGCAGCCGCGGAGCAGGCGGACCGTATCGGCGCCCAGGGGCTTCGGGTACTTCTCCTGGGTACCTGCGCGGTGGCGGTGAATCATCCGGACGCTCCGGGCAAAGTCACGCCGGTCGCGCTGGTGGTACTTGAGCAGAAGGTGCGGCCGGACGCTCGTAAGACCCTGGATTACTTTGCTGCCGAGGGCGTTTCGGTCAAGGTCATCTCCGGTGACAATGCGGTATCCGTGGGCGCCGTCGCCAACAGCCTCGGGCTACACGGCGAGACGATGGACGCGCGTCGACTGCCGGCGGAGCCCGACGAACTGGCCGATGCGCTGGAGTCGCACACCACCTTCGGCCGAGTGCGGCCAGACCAGAAACGTGCCATCGTCCGTGCCCTGCAATCGCGTGGTCACACGGTGGCGATGACCGGCGATGGCGTCAACGATGTGCTGGCCCTCAAGGACGCCGATATCGGCGTCGCGATGGGCGCCGGGAGCCCGGCGTCGCGAGCGGTGGCGCAAATTGTATTGCTGGACAACCGATTTGCCACACTTCCGCACGTCGTTGGCGAAGGCCGGCGGGTGATCGGCAACATCGAGCGGGTCGCGAACCTGTTCTTGACCAAGACCGTGTATTCGGTGCTGCTGGCGCTGTTCGTGGGCATCGAATGCCTGTTTTCCAAACCGCTCAAAGCGGACCCGCTGCTGTATCCGTTTCAGCCGATCCACGTGACCATCGCGGCATGGTTCACGATCGGAATCCCGTCGTTCATCCTTTCGCTCGCACCCAACACCGAGCGCGCACAACCCGGCTTCGTGCGGCGCGTGTTGACGTCAGCGCTCCCGTCCGGACTCATCGTCGGTGTCGCGACCTTTGTCTCCTACCTGCTGGCCTACCACGGTCGCCATGCCACTTTTGCCCAACAAGAGCAAGCCTCGACCGCGGCGCTGATCACGTTGCTGGTGACGGCGCTGTGGGTGCTGGCGGTGGTCGCGCGTCCCTACCAGTGGTGGCGGATAGGCCTAGTAATTGCCTCCGGACTGGCGTACGTGGCGATCTTCAGCATCCCGCTGGCTCGGGAGAAGTTCCTGCTCGACCCCTCGAATGTGGTGGTGACGTCGACCGCCCTCGGCATCGGGGTGCTGGGTGCCGCCGCGATCGAGGCGACGTGGTGGATCAGGGCCAGGATCCTCGGCGTGCGACCGCAGTTGTGGCGGGAGCCGCCGCGGGCTGCCAAGTAGAATTCCTGGCAATCAGCGGGGAAGGAACGGCGCATGGGATTCTTGGACAAGGCGAAGGACGTGTTGTCGCAGAACGCCGACAAGGTCGGGGAGGCGATCGACAAGGCCGGCGACTTCGTCGACGAAAAGACGCAGGGCAAATACTCCGACACCATCCACAAGGTGCAGGAGGAGGCCAAGAAGGCCGCCGACTCGGCCGCCAAGGGCGACCAACAGAACTGAGCGCATGGCCAAACTCTCCGGATCAATCGACGTACCCCTGGCGCCCGAAGAGGCCTGGAAGCATGCCTCCGATCTCTCCCGGTATCGGGAGTGGCTGACCATCCACCGGGTGTGGCGCAGCACGCTACCCGACCAGATCGAGAAGGGCACGGTCGTCGAGTCGATCGTCGAGGTCAAGGGCATGTACAACCGGATCCGCTGGACGGTCGTGCGCTACAAGCCGCCGGAAGGCATGACCCTCAACGGCGACGGCGTCGGCGGGGTGAAGGTCAAGCTGATGGCCAAAGTCGCGCCGAAGGACGACGGCTCCGTCGTCAGCTTCGACGTGCACCTCGGTGGGCCCGCGCTGTTCGGTCCGATCGGCATGATCGTCGCCGCGGCGCTGCGAAGCGATATCCGCGAATCCCTGGAGAACTTCGTCACCGTGTTCACCGGACCCAATCCGCGCCTGAACGGGGATCGTGGCTCCGGTCGCTAATCGCCTGGCGGATCTGCTTCGAACCACCGCCGGCGTCGACCCGCCCGTCTGCATTCGCGCGTGGGACGGAAGCGAGATCGGCCCGGACGACGGCCCGGTCCTGGTATTGCGGTCGCGGCGCGCCCTGCGCCGATTGCTGTGGCGCCCAGGCGAACTCGGCCTCGCTCGCGCCTATGTGACCGGTGACATCGATGTTGAGGGTGACCTGACCGAGGGATTGCGGCGGGCCTGGCGGCTGGCCCGATCGCGCCCCGGTACCAGCGCGACGCTTCCGCCCCAGGCTCGGGCGCTGGCGGCGCTGCACGCGGTGCGGCTGGGGGTAATCGGCCCGCCGCCCAAGGCGCCGGCCAGCGAGGCGCGGCTGTCGGGCCGGCTGCATGCCCGGCGCCGCGATCGCGCCGTCATCGCGCACCACTACGACCTGTCCAACGATTTCTACCGGCTACTGCTCGACGAGCACATGGCGTACTCGGCGGCGTATTTCACCCGTCCGGGCCAGTCGCTGCACGACGCGCAGACGGCGAAGCTGGACATGATCTGCCGCAAGCTCGACCTCAAATCGGGGATGCGGCTGCTGGACGTCGGCTGTGGTTGGGGATCGCTGATCCTGCACGCGGCGCACCGCCACGGGGTGCGCTCCGTGGGGATCACGCTGTCGGCGCAGCAGCGCGATTTCACCCTCGCCCGCGCCGCCGAGCGTGGTCTGGCCGACCGCGTCGAGGTCCGACTCCAGGACTATCGCGATCTGAGCGATGAGACGTTCGACGCGGTCGCGTCCGTCGAGATGGGCGAGCACGTGGGCGAGCGGCTATATCCCAGTTACATCGCGATCCTCGATCGCGCGCTGCGGCCCGGCGGCAGGCTGTTGCTGCAGCAGATGTCCCGGCGCGCCGATGCCGCGCCGGGCGGAGGAGCGTTCATCGAGGCCTACATCGCGCCCGACATGCACATGCGGCCGCTCTGGCAGACCCTGCGTTACCTGCAGGACGCGGGCCTGGAGATCCGTTCGGTCGCGGCGATGCGCGAGCACTACGCGCGCACCGCCGAACATTGGCTGAACACGCTGGAGAGCCGCTTCGACGAATTCGTGGCGTTGCAGGGTGAAGAGGTCGCCCGGGTGTGGCGGCTGTACCTGGCCGGCGGCGGCCTGGCCTTCGAGGAAGGCCGGATGGGTGTGGATCAGATCTTGGCAGCCAAGCCTCGATGAGTTTCCGGTTTGCCGCGAGTCGATATGTGAGAACCCGCGACCGCGGGGCACTGCGACACCTGATGGAGGAGATCGTGCCCATTCGTGACGGCGCGCCGCTGGGCGCTCCCTGCTGGATCGATTTGACGACGTCGGACCTCGACCGCGCCCAGGACTTTTACGGCACGGTGTTCGGCTGGACCTTCGAGTCCGCCGGTCCCGAGTACGGGGGATACGTCAACGCCGCCAAGGACGGCCACCCCGTGGCCGGGCTGATGGCCAACCGGCCCGAGTTCGGCGCTCCGGACAACTGGGCCACCTACTTCCACACCGCCGACGTCAACGCGACGATGGCGGCCGCGACTGCGGCGGGCGGCATGGCGTGCATGGGGCCGATGGAGATCCCCGCCAAGGGCCACATGGGCCTGGCGAGCGATCCGTCGGGCGCGGTCTTCGGGCTGTGGCAGCCGTTGGAGCACCGCGGGTTCGAGGTGATCGGTGAGGCCGGCTCCCCGGTGTGGCATCAACTGACCACCCGCGATTACCGCGCCGCGGTCGACTTCTACCGCGAGGTCTTCGGGTGGCAGACCGATCAGGTTTCCGACACAGACGAATTCCGGTACGCCACAGCGTCGTTCGGCGATCAGCAGTTGCTCGGAATGATGGATGGCAGCGGCTTCCTCCCCGAGGGGGTGCCGTCGAATTGGAGCATCTTCTTCGGGGCCGAGGATGTCGACAAGACGCTGCGCGTGATCGCCGACAACGGCGGGGCCGTGGTGCGGGGCGCCGAGGACACCCCCTACGGTCGGCTGGCCGCGGCGACCGACCCGACGGGTGTGATCTTCAACTTGTCGTCGCTGGAGAGCTAGCCGCGGTCGTCACGCCGCGTGGCGAGCGACGAGTGGTTCGAGGTCCTATTACTGTCGAAACCATGACTCGCCGCCTGCACCCCGGTTGGCTGGTGGCGTTTTTCGCCTTGTTGATCTCGGTCAGCGCGTGGATGCCGTGGCTGACGACGGCGGTCAACGGCGGCGGCTGGGCCAACGCCATCGGCGGTACCCACGGCAACCTGGAACTCCCGCGGGGGTTCGGGGCGGGGCAGCTCATCGTGTTGCTGTCCTCGACGCTGTTGGTCGCCGGGGCGATGGCGGGCCGCGGGCTGTCGGTGCGGGTCGCTTCGATTGCCGCGCTGGTTATTTCGCTGCTGCTGTTGGCGCTGACGGTGTGGTACTACAAGCTCAACGTCAACCCGCCAGTGTCCGCCGACTACGGGCTTTACGTGGGTGCGGTCAGCGGGGGTTGCGCGGTGGTCTGCTCGCTTTTCTCGGTGATCGCCGCGCTCGCGTCCGGTCGGCTTCCCCGCTGAACCTCAGGCGGGCGGGAAGTCGTGCTTGCCTGAGGCGGAACTGCCGTCGGGTTCGTTGACGCCGAACACGAAGGGCGCGAACACGACTTCGCGTCCGTCGGGGTCGCGGTAGGTGACCGCACCCGTCGCCTCCCAGTACGGGTGCTGCTCGACGGGCTCCTGCCCCGCCTGCTGCAGGCGTGCGATCGCGGCTCGCTGGGCGTGCTTGTCCGGGAAGTACAGGCACAGCTGCTCGTGACCGTCCACCGCGATGTCCTCGTCCGCCTCGACGATTTCCATCGTCAGGTTCCAGCTGGGCAGGCCGAAGATCGCGCCGTTGCTGCCGTAGCTGGCCTCGAACGTCTCGTAGAGCGGCAGCCCCACCAGCTCGCGGTAAAAGCGCACTGTCTCTTCGAAGTTCGACGAGCGCCGGGCGAAGCGAAGGGCGCCGATCGACGCCAATTCCAGTGGCCAATGCGTCGTCCGGCGCTGCTTGTGCTGGTCCACTCCTACTCCGATTCGCCGAGCCTGTAATTTTGCAGGCCGCTACTCGCACTTTTCCTGCCGTATTACAGGCTCGGTGAGCGGCCCGATCGCATCATAGCCCGATGGCGGCCGCCGCCGACTCCGCCGTGTCCCAGCGCCGCAGCTGTTCACCGGGAGCCCATGTCGAATGCGTGCCGCTGGAAATGCGTTCGGGCAGTTGAAGTTTGCACACGGGCCCGTCGCCGATCCGGGCGGCGTCGAAGATCACGCAGTAGGAGGCATCGGCGTTCATGTCGGTGGTCAGAGTGATCAGGTAGCCGTCGTCCTCGCTAGTAGATCCCACGCGTGGCGCCATCGCGGTCTCGCTGCCGTAGACACCGTCGCCGAAGGAGAATCCCTCCTGGCTGCCGGTGCGCACATCGTGTTTGACCAGCCCGTCGAACAGGAACCAGCCGGGCTTGCCGGTGGCGGCGTAGGTGTAGCGGTAATCTGTGGCGGCGTAGGCGGGGTTGATCGTGCCGAATTCGGTGATGGACTCCGACAGCCGCTCTTCCTTGACCTCGCCGGTGACCAGGTTGAAGCGCCAGCGGTGCAGCCGGGCCTGCAGGCGATCCAGCGCCAAAAAGCGAAAGAGCTTCTCCCATTTGGTTCCGCCGGTGTCGAGCGGCTGCGGATCGCCTTCGAAGAAGCCGTCGAGCACGATCTCGTCGCCGTCTTCGTAGGCGTTCGTGAAGTGCAGCACGAACGTCGGGTCCGCCTCGAACCATCGGATGTCGTCGGTGCCGCCGCGGCGCGGAATCACCGCGAAGCGCGACGGAATGTCGGGGTAGAAGCGCGGCAGGTGCACGTCGTGTCCGAGCAGCCTCGGATCCCAGAAAAGCGGGAAATCGTTGAGGATGGCGTAGTTTTCGGTGAACGCCATGTCGTGCGGCAGCCGCGGTCCGGGTAGCGGGATGTCGACGTAGTGGGCCAGGTCGTTGTTCTGGTCGACGACGCCGTAGCGCATGTACGGGTCCTGCTTGCTGTAGCTGAAGAACAACAGTTCGCCGGTCTTGTGGTCGACCTTCGGGTGCGCGGAGACACCCCAGTCGACCGGGAAGCGTCCGTTCCAGGTTTCCTTGCCGAGGGTGTTGGCCGAGTACGGGTCGATCCGGTAGAGGTCGCCGCACTGGTAGAAGCTGGTCAGCGCGATGCCGCGGTGAACGATCACGTCAGTGCTCGACGCGTCCTTCATCCGGGTGCGCGCGCCCCAGCCGTCGTCCCGCTTGGCCAATTGCACCGGCTCGGCCAGCCCCGGCCACAGCGGCTCGCCGGCCTCGTTCTCGGCCAGAAATCCGTCGGTCCGCACAAAGCGGTTGCGGTAGAACGCTTTTCCGTCGCGGAAACCGACCACATGCAGCATCCCGTCGCCGTCGAACGGGTGGTACGTCTTCAACGCCGGGTGCAGCGGGTTCTCGGTGTTGCGGAGGTAGACGCCGTCCAGGTCGCGCGGGATCTCGCCCGCTACGGCGACGAGATCGTCGGCGTCCCACTCGGTGGTCTGCGGCCGCCACGGCCCGGTCCGGTACGGGTGGTCGTCGTCCTCGGGCAGTGTGGACAGGAACTTGCCGACGATCTCAACATCCATGTCACGAGCCTTCGGTGGTGCTGACAACGAAACTGACCGTGGTGGCGGTGCTGCCGCCGAAGTTCAGGGTGCCAAAGGTTTTCGCGTCTTCGACCTGGTACTCGCCGGCCGCGCCGCTGACTTGCTTGGCCGCATCCAGCAGCATCCGCACGCCGGAAGCCCCGACGGGGTGTCCGCCGCCGATCAGGCCCCCGCTGGGGTTGATCGGCAGCCGGCCGCCGATCTCGATCTCGCCGTTTTCGATCGCCTTCCACGATTCGCCGGGACCGGTGAGCCCGATGTGGTCGATGGCCAGGTACTCGCTGGGGGTGAAGCAGTCGTGGACCTCGATCCCGTCTAGGTCGTCGAGGGTCACCCGGGCGCGGCGCAACGCGTCGAGCACCGCGGCCCGCACGTGCGGCAGCACGTAGGGATCGTCTGCGGTGCGGTCGAGTTTTTGTCGCAGGCCGAGCCCGACGGTGCGATGTCCCCAGCCGTCGATGCGGCCGATTGGGCGCGCATCGGGATGATCGCGCAGGTAGTCGTCGTTCACCAGGACCACTCCCGCGCCGCCGTCGGTCATTTGGCTGCAGTCGAAGCGCCTTAGCCGGCCCTCGGTGATCGGGTTGGTCGCGTCGTCGTCGGTGATGGGTTCAGGGACAGTCCAGCCGCGGGTCTGGGCGTTGGGGTTGCGGCGGGCGTTGGCGAAGTTGAGCTGGGCGATGGCCCGCAGATGGGTCTCGTCCAAGCCGTAGCGCCGCTCGTATTCGTCGGCGATCTGCGCGAACATCGACGGCCACAGGTAGCGCGCGCCGGCGCCCTCGTGTCCGGTCCATGCGGCGGCGCCCAGATGCTTGGCGGCGGTGTCGCCGGGCACGGTCTTTTCCAGTTCGATCCCCACCACGAGCGCGCTGTCATAGGAGCCCGAGCGCAGATCGGCCATCGCAGCCAACGCCGCCACGCTGCCGGACGCGCATGCGGCCTCGTGCCGAGCGGCCGGTGTGTCCCAGAGGTCGTCGCAGACCGTGGCCGGCATCGCGCCGAGGTGGCCCTGGCCGGCGAACATCTCGCCGAAGGCATTTCCAACGTGGACCACTCCGATGTCGGCGGCGTCCAGCTTGGCCGAGGCGAGGGTGCATTCGACGACCTCGGCGGTCAAGGCCGCGAAATCGCGGTTTTCTTTGGAGAGGTTGCGGGCGAAATCGCTTTGGTAGCCCCCGAGAATCCACACGTCTGCCGAGCCATCCATACGCCGCACGCTACTCCTGATGGCGCGGCCGAACGGCCGTATGCGAAGCGCTCAGGAGCTCAAATGCGGACCCGTCGGCTCTCGGGCTGAACCGACGGGACCTAGGTGTGCGCGTAGGCCGGCCAACACGCTCACCCGTTTGGGGCATTACCACCCCTGACGAAAGGCAAACACACGAGCCAGCCTGCGAAGCCGGGCTGCCCCTTCCGAATGCGGGCTTTCCACTGCTCAGCGAGGTGTTTGGAGGCTAGACAGCGCCTTCGACAAGGTTGGCGATTCCGGCGCGTCGGCGGCGGTGTCGGATCGATTGGGCTGCAACTCATTACGCATACTCACCTCGGGTCGCCGTCGTTGGCGGACTCGTCTACCCGGAGGTCCCGATCGGGTCCGTCGCAGGTCATAGCGGCGATATCCACCTCGCAGCGAGAAGCTGGTGCAATATCGATATTGATGACCTTGTTGTGGGAGCAGCACACCTGTCTGCCGCTGCAGACCGATGCCGACATCGACCTGCTGGGCCGATACCGGCGCGCCGGGGGAGCGCTCGTATCGGTCAACGCCGGATATGCGCCGCACAGTCTGGGCGATACGACCGCGTTGTTGCGCCACTATCGCGGCGCGGTCAAGCTGCATCCAGGCCTGGAGTTGGCGGGCAGCGTCCAGGAGGTCGACGCGATCGCCGGTAGCGGTCGCATCGCGGTTGTCTTCGACCTGGAGGACTGCGCTCCGCTCGACGGCGACCTCGACAACCTGGCCACTTTGGTCGATCTCGGGGTCCGCACGCTGCTGCCGACGTACAACCACGCCAACCGCGCCGGCAGTGGTTGCTTGGACGGCGTCGACGGTGGCCTGACCGCGTGGGGCCGCTCCCTCGTTTCCGAGATGAACAGCGCCGGAATCGTTCCGGACGGATCGCACTGCAGCACCCGCACCGGACTCGACATGTGTGAGGTTTCTCGAGGTCCGGTGATCTATAGTCATTCCTGCATGCGGGCGGTTTGGGAGCACCCGCGCAATATCACCGACGATCAAGCCCGCGCCTGTGCGGCCACCGGCGGTGTCGTCGGAATCACCGGGGTCGGCATTTTTCTCGGGCCCAACACTCCGACTCTCGAGGCCATGACCCGGCACCTTGAATACGTCATTGAATTGGTCGGTATCGATCACGTCGGTGTTAGCACCGACTTCTCGTTCGATTTCGCCGATTTCAACGAGGAACTCGCGCGCAACCCGCACTTGTTCGACGACAGCTACACCAGTTGGGGCCCAATCCAATGGATGCCGCCCGAAACCTTCCTGGGGCTCGAGGAACACCTGCGCCGGCGCGGGTGGAGTGCCGCCGACCTGCAAGCCGTCCTTGGCGGGAACTTCCGTCGGGTGGCACAACAAGCCTGGCGTAACTAACGATCATAAGAATCTTTCGCGCCTGCTCCGCCCGCCGCATTTCGGCGGTTTCGCATATGACACACACGCTTGTGCATGTGACAAATTGAGGCCAGAGTGGAATGTATGACCGAACAGAAAACAATCGAGCAGTGGCTTGAGGGCTGTGCGGTACAGCGGATCATGTTCCGCGACGGTCTGGTGCTGAATTTCGAGGATTACAACGAGCTTGTGATCACCGTACCGATGCGTCTGACGCTGCCAGCCATCGAAACCTCTCCCGCAGAAGTGGTTGCAATCGACCCGAACGACCCAGCGGACCAGGTGCGTCCGCTCTTCGATTTCGCCGGGGAAAAATGCACGGGCGCTGTCTGGTACGACACCGGAGATCTCCATCTGGAGTTCGCCGACGGTCACAAGATCGACGTGCCGCCCAATGAAAACGTCGCCGCGTGGGAGCTGTATGGCAAGTACCACGGTTACGCCGCCTGCCTGCCGAACGGTGAGATGCGGGTGGTGCGCTATGACGTGGCCGAAACCGGCCGCGCCGAGTGAGCTGACGAGCGGCGCGAGCTGGGCCTAGGCGAAACCGGTTGCGGCGCAGTCTTTCTGTGCGCTTCGGGAGCCGATACCGTGTACGTCATGCCTCGGGTGGACTACGTCATCCAATATGTCGAATCGCTCGGACGCTCAGTGGCGTTTTACCGCGACGTGATAGGGCTCAAGACACGGATCGAGGGTGACGGCTACGTCGAGTTCGAGATGGCGAACACCAAGTTCTCGCTTTTCGAGCGGTCCAAGCTTCCGGAACTCATCGGCCGCGAGGGTGGCAACCCGCCATGCGGCGAGATCGGTTTCCTGATCGACGACGTAGACCAGGAAGCGGAGCGGTTGAAAGGCCTCGGTGTCGAGATCCTCAGCGGACCGGTGGACCGGCCATGGCGCGAGAGGACGCTGCACATCGCCGACCCGGACGGCAACATCATTGAATTCGCGCAGAAGCTGCGATAACCCCGGGTCACCAAAGGTTGGTCATAACGCACTGCACTTCTGCAGTGGCGTCGTGCGGCTTGACTCCCATGGCCGTTAATCTCTGGGCTACTTCGGCAGGGGATAAAGCGCCATTGAGATTGAACTCAATAATGTTGATCGTGGGCGACCAGTCATCTGCGTTTTGCTTCGGCGGAACCCCCGCGCGGTCTATGCAACGAAGGTAGCCGTCCCCGCCCATGCCCAGGTCAGCGCGAGCAGCCGGCGCTCCCAGTACCACCGATGCGATGAACGGGACGGCGACGGCTACGCCGGCCGCCGCAGCGACGTACGTGTTTGTGTGCGCAACGGGCGCGCGACCGCCGTCCCCGGCAGCCACCCCGCGCGCGCGATCGCGATGAAACCTAGTTCGATCTGTTGTTACCCCCGAATTGCGTGACACGGCGGTCCAGTACCCGCAATTTCTAATTATGAAACCGGGTTTTGCCAATCATTTTCTTATTAAACTTTCGTCTAAGTCATTAATTATTTTACTTTCGTCTAAGTCAATAAACTCGGCCTTTTTCGGCAATAAATAGCTAGGGAAGGTCCTTCGCTGAACGGCCGCGCGACGGGCTAACCAGCAGGGCGCTGAGGATTAGTCCGCCGGCCACAGCTAGAGGGATGCTCCAGGCGCGACGCGCCGCTATGGCGCTGCCGCATCGATCGACGAAATGGGTTCCGGTCGAGTCCGCGGTCATGGCCTGGCCTAATGCGTTGTGAAGCCCGCTGCCGCAATTGATTTGGAAACCCCACTGGTCGAAGTCGCCGAGGAATACCGGGGAGCGAAGCGCGAACAGACCGCCGATCAGCAACAAAAGGCCAACCGCGACGATGACCACGCGTCGAGTAGACACATTTGCCTCTGCGTGTGGCGTCGCTGATTTTGCGCCCACTAGCCAGGAACTTGGATCCATCGTTCGCCCGGTCTCAGAGGGATCGAGGAAGTCCAAGCGCGGTGGATAGTGCCGCGGCGGGCGGAGATCTCGCGGTGAAAACCTGACTGCGGGCCTCGTCGCGGGAACAGTTGGGATAACGCCGTCCCGCGAAGGAATGGGCCGCAATGGCACGGCGCCTGCCGTTCGACCGGGTTCGTGGTCGGCGGTGACGTCCGGCGCCAGTGACGGACTGACCTCGACTTCTTCTTCGGATGTGTTGGTTCGTGTGTCGGCTATTACGGACATTTGGGTCCTCCTTGATCGGCCGTCTTCGCAGCACCGGCGGTTCCTAGCTCGGGCGGCTACAACCACCCCGGATGCTACCTATTTTCGAAGTATGCAACATCATTTGTAAGTAATCAAGGATTTCCGGTAGTATCGTCCTCGTGTGGACCGTAAGGTGGGATCGGTGACACGTCGCAGCTATAGCCAGTACTGCGGGCTTGCCCGGGCACTCGACCTGGTGGGCGAGCGGTGGATGCTGTTGATCGTGCGCGATCTGGCGATACGCCCGCGCCGGTTCGGTGAGATCCTCGACGGCTTGCCGGGTTTGGGCACCAGCCTGCTGTCCGAGCGGCTGAAAAACCTCGAGGACGACGGGATCATCGAGCGGGCGATCAGCGGCAAAGGCCGGGGTGGCGTCGTGTATCGCCTCACCGCCCGAGGAAAAGCCTTAGCCCGTGCCCTTCAACCGTTGGCAGCCTGGGGCGCAATGTTTCTGGACCCAACCAAGGCCGACACGTTTTCGCCCGATTGGCTGTTCTTCGCGATCCGGTCCGCCTTCCATCCCGAAGCCGCCGCAGGAGTTCACGGCTGCTACGAGTTTTGCGTGGACAACGAAATTACGTTCTGGATCACCGTCGACGACGGCGACATCCAAATAACCCAAAAGCGTCCGCGGAAGCCGGATTTCACTCTCGAGGTGGCACTTTCGGACCTCGGGGGCATCGCTTCGGGTCAACTCAAACCCAAAGATCTCTTCGAGCAAGGGCGGGCAACGCTCCGCGGCGACCGCCACGCCGCCGATCGCGCACTCGCACTCTTCGGCGCCGGTCGAACCCCGTCCGCCAAGGTGTCGAGTGAGCTCCCGCAACATCAATAGGGAGGTTCGACGTGCCGTTCATTGAGATGTATGTCCCGGAGGGCCTGCTCGACGATGAGACCAAGCAAACCCTCCACAACAACGTCAGCCGCCAGGTGCTCGAGGCCGAGGGCGCAACCTACGACGAATCGCCCTTGGCCCAGGCGATCACCTGGATGCTGATCCACGAAATGCCGGAGGGCAGCTGGTCGGTCGGCAGCCAGGTGCAGTCAAGGAGCGACGAGCCACGCGTTCTCACTCGGATAAGCGTGCCGCATGGGTCGATGGATGACGCGCGCCGGGCGGATATCGCGATGCGGGTGAACCGAGAGCTCGTCGACGCGCTCGGGGACCAGTTCACCGATCCGACGAAAAGCTTCTGTCTTATCTCGGAGCAGACGTTCAGCGGCGGTGGAATCGTGGTCAGCTTCGACGATCTCGTCCAGTGGCTCGGGCTGCCGCACTTGGCGGACCGCGACCAACCTGCGGCCGCGTCCGCTCCTGCCGGAGCTCGCGGCTGATCTGGGTGCCCCTGACGGGACTGGATTGACATCGCGTCCCGTTACTCGCCAAGCTCGATCGGCTCGGAGGCGCGAGCACGCTCAGGCCCGGTTCTCGACAGGGTTGTCGGGTGCTTCTTGACGCGATGACCGCAGTTAATGAGGCCCACCGTCGTGGTTTCGGGGCTGGGGCGATCCCTGCGTCGGTGCACAGGCCGGCTCTGGCAGATCCAAATCTGCTTTGTTGAGGCGATAGATCTCCAGCGTGAGGTTGTAGTACTTGTCGGTCTCGCCAACCCATTCCATGCCCACTCGCCGCGCTGTGGCGGCCCCGCGATGATTGCCTGGCCGCACGACAGCGAAGATCTCACTGACACCGACAGTAGTGAACGCTTGATGGGCCACCGCGTGACCGGCTTCCGCGCCGTAGCCGTGACCCCATAGCGTCGGTGCAACCTGCCATCCGATCTCGAGATCGGCGCAGCCGGGTGGAAGTGGAAGGAGTGCCACTCCGCCGACCAGATCGCCAGAGTCTCGATTGGTGATCGCCCATCGGCCCTGGGGCAGTCCGGCTGCGTCGCTCTGGGCTATCCATGCGCGCAAAAGTTGGCGCATGTGCGCGTGGTCGGGTATCAACGGCAGTGCCGGACATAGCCAACGCGAAACCTCCGGCGCTCCATAGATCCCAAACGCGGCGAGGTCGTCGTCGATTTGCCACGGGCGCAACAGAAGCCGGGTTGTCAGAATGCGTCGCGTACCAGGGTCCCATTCGACGTGGTGATGCTCAACCATGTCGCCGCCTGGAACGTGCACACGAACTGGGACTAGTCACCCAAATTTTAGGGCCCCCTGATCATTACGAATTGATGCCGTTGGCCAACGCCTATGGGGCCATCCCAGAGTTGGAAAGCCTCTCACGTCAGAACCTTCTGCTCGGGTCACCAGGGCTTACCGGCTCAAGACATGGTAGAAGGTGACATGGGGCTTGCCGCCCTCGGCGAACTGGGCCAGGGCTTCCACGCTGAGCGCGAAATGATCGGTTTGGACGTGAAGGTCGAGACCGTGCTGATTGCGGAATCGCTGATAAAGCGCGAAATGTCCTGGCCTATCGCGATCTTCGTGGAGCCGAAAGGTGCTAACGCCTCCTTCCGCCAGCGACTGAGGGATTAACTGAGCAAGCGCATGCCGCAGGTCGTCCCTCCTGCCTGGCAAAGCCGTGGCTTCGGCTATCAGCACAACTTCTTCATCTGAGCCGTACATGGTTGACGCTCCTTCACCGTCAATGCTGTGAGCAATCACGGTATCGAGTAACTACCTGGCGGCGCCGTCATACGTGTACCGCAGCGGCGCATCTGATGGCTGAGTCGCCTGCGCTTCGAACGACATTCGCTACTGCTTTCGTTCTCGTCCCTTGTTCTGAGTATTCAACCCACTTTCCAGGGCGAGCATACACACTCGGTGGTCGCGGCCGAGACGAATTATCAACTGCGCGTGCGCAACTGAGCAAAGTAGCGCTCTTGTCTACCGGTTCCCCCATCCCGGGTGATGTCGGAAGGTGCGCTGCTCACGGCGTGATCGACAACGGAATTCAAGAGGGCACCGCGTATCGGGACATGGCCCGGACCCATTAGAACTCACCCGGGTGAAACAACGCTGGGGTGATGACGGCTCACCCAGCCGGACAGCAGACTGATGACAGTTCAAACGTCGACATGCGCGCGGTATGTCGTCGCCAAGGCTACAAGTCTTCTTGCCCGGGCAAAGGCGGTAATGGCCCAGCAGGAGTCGTCGAGAATGATTAGCAGAAGGGTCTCACCATGCACTTCGATTCAAAGAAGGTCATCGTCGTCGGCGGCAGCGCCGGTATGGGCCGGCAAGTCGCGGTTGATATCGTGCGCCACGGTGGCAGCGCGGTGATCGTCGGCCGGTCAAAAGACCGTGTCGATGACACCGTGACCGAACTGACCGGCGGGGGTGGCGAAGCCTGGGGGATCACTGCCGAGTTGACGGATCGCGCGGCGGTCGCGGATGTGCAGCGTGCGCTTTCCGAGGATCACGGCGATGCGACACTATTGGTCAATGCGGCCGGATTCTTTGTTCCCAAGCCTTTTCTCGAGTACGACGCGCTGACCTATGACTCATACATGGAGCTCAACTATGCCTTGTTCTTCCTGACGCAGACCGTTGTTGCGAGCATGATCGCCAACGGCGAGGGCGGAGCAATCGTCAACATCGGCAGCATGTGGGCACATCAGGCGATCGGTCTGACGCCATCGTCGGGATACTCGATGCAAAAGGCGGGCCTGCATGCGCTGACCCATAATCTCGCCATCGAGCTCGCCGCGCATCAGATTCGGGTCAACGCGGTCGCGCCGGCCGTAGTAAAGACCCCGCTCTACGAGGGGTTCATTCCGAAGGACGAGATCGACGCCACCTTGGCCACATTCGCGCCACTTCATCCACTCGGACGAGTCGGCACACCGGCGGACGTGGCCAACGCCGTGATGTATCTGCTTTCTGATGAGGCCAGTTGGGTTACCGGCGCGATTCTCAACGTCGACGGCGGAATCATGGCTGGCCGCAATTAACCCGACCTACCGAAACGATAAGGGCACGACCATAAAGTCTGCGAACGAAGGAGACCAGGTGTCACACCAATACAGCAAGAACCCTACCGCGGTCGACGCGCTGACCCCCCGGCAATACCACGTCACCCAGGAGAACGGCACGGAGCCCCCGTTCACCGGCGAGTATTGCGACAACCATGAACCCGGTATCTACGTTGACATAGTTTCTGGCGAACCGCTTTTCGCCTCGGTGAACAAGTTCGACAGCGGAAGTGGCTGGCCCAGCTTCACCCAGCCCATCGACGCGGATGGCGTTGTTGAGAGGCGGGACCGCAGCCACTTCATGGAGCGAGTCGAGGTGCGGTCAGCCCACGCCGATAGCCATCTGGGACATGTATTCCCGGACGGCCCTCCAGAAGCCGGCGGGTTGCGCTACTGCATCAACTCGGCATCGCTGCGATTCATCCATCGCGATGATCTGGAGACCCAGGGCTATGGGCAATATCTGCGATTGTTCACGAAAGATGTATCAGAGCAGCTCGAAAGCGACGGCCAGCAGAAATCATGACCGAGCACAACAAGATCGCGGTTCTCGCCGGCGGGTGCTTTTGGGGCATGGAAGACCTGTTCCGCAGGCAGCCCGGAGTGGTGTCCACCCGCGTCGGCTACACCGGTGGCAGCAATACACATCCCACCTATCGCAATCACCCCGGCCACGCCGAGGCACTCGAAATCACTTACGACCCAGACGAGACCGATTACCGGGCACTGCTGGAATTCTTTTTCCAGATCCACGACCCGACCACCAAGAACCGTCAGGGAAACGATGTCGGAACCAGTTACCGGTCAGCAATTTTCTATCTTGATGACGAGCAAAAGAATATTGCATTGCACACCATCGCCGACATCGAGGATTCAGGGCGGTGGCCCGCCACAGTTGTCACAGAGGTCAACCCGGCCGGCGAGTTTTGGGAAGCCGAACTCGAGCACCAGAACTACTTGCAGCGCTACCCATCCGGCTACACCTGCCACTACGTACGCCCCGAGTGGACGTTACCCAACCGAGGCGACGGTGTCGGCGCGGGGGCAGCGGCGGCAGAGCATGCCGAGCCCACTCAATAACGACATGGGCCCGGTGACACAGCACAGCGTCCCGACAACCCCGCCCGATTGGCAGTTGCTGTTGAGCGGGTTCGCGCCGCTGGTGCTCTACGCCGCCGCATGTGTCGCAGGATGGGTTCTACCGCGGCCCAGCGAACGGCGAGCGGCGGTGACGGAATGACTCAGAACCCGAATCTGGCTGCGCTGTCGGCAGCGGGGGTGTCGGTCTGGCTGGATGATCTGTCTCGGACACTGCTGCATTCCGGCAAGCTGCGGCAACTGATCGACACAAGAAGCGTTGTCGGCGTGACCACCAACCCGTCTACCTTTGAGCGCGCACTCACACACGGCCGCGCCTACGACGGCCAGATCGCCGAGCTGACGGGTCGCGGTACCGACATCGACACCGCGGTCCGCACGGCGATCACCGATGACGTCCGGGCGGCCTGCGATGTGCTGCGCCCTCAGTGGGAGACCTCCGACGGCGTCGACGGAAGAGTGTCCATTGAAGTGGACCCGTCGCTGGCGCACGACACCGATGCGACAGTCACGCAGGCCGTGGAGCTGGCCAAGATCGTCGACCGACCTAACGTCTTTATCAAAATACCGGCCACCGCTGCGGGGCTGCCCGCAATCACGGCGGCGCTGGCCAGAGGTGTTTCTGTCAACGTGACGCTGATTTTTTCCGCCGAACGTCACCGGGCGGTGATGAATGCCTACTTGGCCGGTATCGAAGCCGCCCGGCACGCGGGCGCTGACCTTTCCCAAATCCATTCGGTCGCATCACTGTTCGTGTCCCGGGTGGATAACGAAGTCGACAAGCGACTCGAGGCGATCGGCACCGATGAGGCACTCACGCTGCGGGGGCAGGCCGGCCTCGCCAATGCACGATTGGCCTACGCGGCCTACCAGCAGGTCTTCGAAGCCGAGCCACGCTACACCGTACTGCGCGCGGCCGGTGCTCGCGTGCAACGCCTGCTATGGGCCTCCACCGGAGTAAAAAACACCGCTTACCCCGACACGATGTATGTCACCGAACTGGTGGCACCAAACACGGTTAGCACCATTCCCGAGCCGACACTGGAGGCGGTGGCCGACCACGGCGTCATCGTGGGCGACACCGTGACCGGCACGGCGGTGCAGGCGCAGGAAGTGTTCGACCGGCTGACGGCGGTCGGTATCGATCTGTCCAACGTTTTTGATGTGCTCGAACACGACGGGGTGTCCAAGTTCGCGGCGTCCTGGTCGCGCGCACTTCAACGCTAAACACTTCGTGACACTACAGCTTTCATGCATCTAGGAGACCGATCAAATGTCTACGGCGGCGCCCCCGTTGGAGGGGCTTTGCCACTCGCACAGAGTCAGCTCGTAATATATTGCAGTTAAGCCTCTTCCAATGCCTCGCCGAATGATTGAAGGGCCTTGTTATTTTGTCCGTTGACAAGCGTGTGACCCACCACCAACACAACGACGACGGGCCATTCCACGATCCCAAATACCGCCATCGCACCGACGCCGGCATAAAACGCCAGATGTTCCAGTGGCGGCAGAGTCAGGCTGACACACCTGGGCGGCGACGCGGAAACCTTAGACGCACGTTGAACTCTCGCCTTACTCATCAGATATCCTGATCTACCAAACGAGTCGCATGAACTCGATATCCGTGCCCGTTTCCTCCATGCGGGCCTTGCCGGCCGTCCTGGCCGCGTGGTCGGCTCGCGAGTCGGATAGTAAATCCCGCAGTTGTTTCCGTCCGCGATTGAGCCTCGAACCTACGGTTCCTTGCCGGGTGTCCATCATGTCGGCGATCTCCCGATAGGAGTATCCCGCAATGTCGGCAAGATACACGACGATGCGAAACTGCTCGGGCAAGAGCATCATTGCAGCCTTGAGATAGGGGTTTGGCAGCATTTCGAGCGCTTGGTCTTCGGCTGACCGTAGGCCCCCAGGCATGCGTGAGGCACTGGTCACTAGCTGTCGATCGGTAATCTCACAAGTCAGATGCTTTGCGGGACGGCGCTTTTGCTTGCGATAGCTGCTGATAAAGGTGTTGGTCATGATCCGTCGCAGCCATGCTTTGAGGTTCGTTCCAGGCTCGAATGCGCGGAGCCCGGCATAAGCGTTGAGCACTGTTTCTTGCACCAGGTCCTCCGCATCCGCTCGATTGGAGGTCATCCGAAGAGCTTGCCGATAGAGAGGTTCAAGGAGCGGGATGACCGCGCTTTCAAATTGAGCGCTCAACGAGCCGTCCGGTACCGTTCCCTCTTGGGCCGATTCTCGCCTCACACAGCTATCACCGCAGGTACGGTATTTGCTTGCCTCCACAGGACCCTCCGCTCGCCATTCTGGTGCTAGCATCCACCGCCGCGGGGTGAGTGGTCATCACCCGCTGCGGCAATTCGTCCGGGTGAGTGCAGTGCCCGCGGCAGCCACCACATCCGGTCGGCCGTCGCGGCTCTCACTACTTCTGTAGTGCGCCTTTGATGACGAAAACTCTTGGGGTCAAGGCGAATAATTCGCCGCGATCTCACCGAGCGAGGCGTCGATCTGTTCAACCGGCGCGTCGTTGAAGAGCACCATCCACGAACTCAACACCGAATAGCTCGTGCATCGACTGCCAGTGAACTTGCCGCCGACCCGATCGACCGGTCTTGACACTTCGTCTGTCGTGCACCACCCGGGTGAGTGACGGAGGTGGGCGACGACAGTTCACCCCTCTGCACGCCATGATCAAAACGTCTACGGCTACGCAGCTGTGTCCGGTTGTCTCAGCAGAGCAGCGGGCCTGGTAGCGCGAATAAGACCTTGCAGATACGGAATGGAGACGGCGCTGATGGGGATTTCTGAATTCGATGATGTGGAGGCCCATTTGCTCGAACCAGAAGAAAGCCTGGACTCAGAACAGACTGGCATCGACCTCGACGAAGGCTACTCACCCCCAGAACGCCCGCGTGAACTGCAGGCGTGGGGTCTCACCGCGAGGGAAGCACGCACCCACGAAAGTCTGACGCGCCGACTTGCCCGTGAGGTGCCCGACGTGACCGACCAGTGGGATGGCGACGGAATCGGTGATACCGCCGACAGCGATGGTGAGCGAATCGACGATCAGGTCGGCGACAAGCGCGCAGGTCGGCTCGTCGCCTTCGACGTCGACCCTACGGATCCAGGTACGGATTACCTTGCCCACGACGTCGGCGTTGACGGCGGCGCTGCCTCGGCTGAGGAAGCCGCCATGCATATCGTCGTCGATGAAGACACCAGCGCCGGTGAGGGATGGCGTCTTTGATGGCCCGTGCTCCGGCCAGTCGATGAGATTTCAGCTGTGGTGACCCGAATTGTGATCCTCGGCGGCGGCCCGGCCGGATACGAGGCTGCATTGGTTGCAGCCGCACGGGGTCCCGCCGTAGCCCGCGTCACCGTCGTCGATTCGGACGGGGTCGGCGGCGCCGCGGTGTTGTGCGACTGCGTGCCATCGAAGACATTTATCGCATCCACGGGGCTGCGGACTGAACTGCGACGGGCAACCCGCCTGGGTTTCGATATCGACATCGACGACGCCAAGGTCTGTGTGGCAGAAATCCACCAGCGGATCAAGTCGCTAGCCACCGAGCAATCAGTGGATATCACCGCCCAGCTCGTGAGCATGGGTGTCGAGTTGATGGCGGGCCGCGGCGAGCTGGTTGATGCGGCTCCCGGTCTGGCGTGTCACCGCGTCAAGGTGACTGCGCGCGACGGCAGCACCACGATCCGCGATGCCGATGTGGTGTTGATCGCCACCGGCGCGAGCCCCCGGATCCTGCCGTCGGCGCACCCCGATGGCGAGCGCATCCTGACTTGGCGACAGCTCTACAACCTCGACTCGCTGCCCGACCATCTCGTCGTCGTGGGTAGCGGGGTGACCGGCATCGAATTCGCAAATGCCTACACCGAACTGGGTGTGACCGTAACGGTAGTAGCGAGCCGCGACCGCGTGTTGCCGTGCGAGGACGCCGACGCCGCGCAGGTGCTCGAGGAATCGTTCGCCCAACGGGGCGTCAAACTGCTCAAAATGGCCCGTGCACAATCCGTAAGGCGCACCGACAACGGGGTGCTGGTGACAATGACCGACGGCCGCACCGTCGAGGGCAGCCATGCATTGATGTCACTTGGCTCAGTACCCAACACCGGCCGGTTGGGTCTACAGCGCGTGGGTATCGAACCCGAGCCCGGCAACTACATTGGCGTCGACCGGGTATCGCGGACACCGGTCGCGGGCATCTACGCTGCGGGGGACTGCACCGGCCTTCTGCCTTTAGCATCGGTTGCCGCGATGCAGGGCCGGATCGCGATGTATCACGCGCTCGGTGAAGCCGTTAATCCGCTCCGGTTGCACACCGTGGCGGCGACGGTGTTCACCCACCCCGAGCTCGCGTCGGTCGGCGTCTCGCAGTCCGCGATAGACGACGGCTCTATTCCGGCCCGCACGATCATGCTGCCGTTGAAAACCAATGCGCGGGCGAAAATGTCGGAGCTGCGTCATGGCTTTGTCAAACTATTTTGTCGGCAGGACAGCGGCGTGGTAATCGGCGGCGTCGTGGTCGCGCCGATCGCTTCGGAATTGATACTGCCGATCACTATGGCTGTTCAAAACCGGATCACCGTCGACGATTTGGCGCAGACGCTTGCGATCTACCCGTCGCTGTCCGGCTCGGTCACCGAGGCGGCGCGCCGGCTCATAGCCCGCGATGATCTGAACTGATGCACGGACTAATCAGGCTGACGAGGGCTGTGTGGTTCTGTTGGTGGTTGATGCCGCATCGCGTCGATCGACGAGCGATCGCTCTCGTCGGACTGCCTGTGGTCCTGTGGTGGCTGCAGCCGTGGAAGTTGTTGATCAGGGCTACCGCGGATGAAAGGCCGCCGCCAGGAGCACAGACCACCTGTTGTGGCGAATTTACCGGTCACACCCACCGAACCAGCGGAGTTGCACGCCTCATGACCGTGGGTGATGGGGCACAGATTCTGTGGCTGGAAAATCTGCGCACCACTTTGGGGCCTCGACTGCGCGTATGGCTTAGCGACACACCAGTCGACCACGCCAGGTTCCCATGGCGAAAGTTTGCACACAGCACCCACATAGACCTCGGCCGCTTGCGCGCCAATCGGGGTAACGCCGGTTACGCCGTGCCCAACGACGCCGACACCGACATGCTCAGCAGCGTTGTCCTATGGTGCGAGCGCTTCAGTGTGTCCTTCGGTGCGGCGCAATTGCACCCCGCGAGAGCATGATTCATCGCACGACACGGCTCAGCTGCTGAGGGTTCCCGAAGCATGCGACGGTCAGGGCGCGGGCAGCGCATCCGATGGTGCGGTAGCAGCTTGAGACTTATCACCCGGGTGAATCGTATTGAGGGGCGATGACAGATGGACCAGGGTCGGGCGATGCTCTCCACAGCTGTCTACCACGCCGCAATCCAGGACGCCGTGGCCACCAAGGGATACCACGACCTCGTGTAACCGATTCCAGACACCATGTGAATACCCGAATGCCAAACAGGAGATGAGATATGAAGGCGGTCCCACTTCACCGTCAACCGGAGGAGGCGGAATCGGCCAGCTCGGTGGTGATCGTCGGCAGCGGGTTCGCCGCTTTCGAATGCGCGCGGCGGCTGGCACGACGGTTAGACAAGGCGCGCGCCTCGGATGTCAAGGTGATCGTTGTTTCGCCGGTCGATTACCTGCAGTACACGCCATTGCTGGCGGACGTTGCCGGCGGGCTAGTCGACCCGCGGTTTGTCTGTGTTCCTTTGGCCGGAACGCTCAAGGGCGTGCAGGCGGTGCGCGGCCGGGTCGACAGCGTTGACTTCGACCGGCGTGTCCTCTCGTTCACCGATCCAGAGGGCCACATAGGGACGCTGTCATGGGATCGGCTGGTCTTAACACCCGGCTCGGTGACCCGGCTGTTCGATACGCCCGGTTTGGCCAAATACGCGCACGGGCTGAAGTCGACGGCCGAGGCGCTGTATTTGCGTGATCGTGTGATCGAGCAGTTGGAGCTGGCATGCGTCGACGAAAACAAAGCGCGTGCGGCCGCGCGACGCACGATTGTCGTTGTCGGTGCGTCGTACTCCGGTTCCGAATTGACGGCGCAGCTGCGTGCGCTCGCCGATGCGGCGGCGAAGCAGATGGGCTTCGATCGGGCTTTGGTGCGGTTTGTGCTACTGGACTTGGCCGACCATGTCATGCCCGAGCTGGGGCAGAAGCTCGGCGACGCGGCGATGCGTGTGCTGCGCTCTCGCGGAATCGAGGTCCGGCTGGGCACTACCCTCAAGGAGGTTCACGCCGATCATGTTGTGCTTACTGATGATTCGCGGATCGATACTTATACGTTAGCGTGGGTGGCTGGCGTGACCCCGTCACCAATGATCGCGACACTGGGATTGGAAACCGAGCGGGGCCGGCTGAAGGTGCAGACCGATCTGCAGGTACCAGGTCACCCTGACGTGTTTGCGGCTGGCGATGCCGCCGCCGTTCCAGACCTAACCCAGCCCGGCAAGATCGCGCCGCCCACCGCCCAGCACGCGATCCGACAAGGTAAGACGTTGGCCCACAACGTCGCCGCAAGTCTCGGCTACGGTGAGCGGAGGGACTACCGTCACAGCGACAAGGGTATGGTCGTCGATTTGGGTCCGCGCTACGCCGTAGCCAACCCGCTAGGCGTGCAGCTATCGGGCTATCCCGCCAAGATTGTCGCCCGCGCCTACCACATTTACGCGCTTCCGCGCCTCGTCAACCGCTGGGCGGTCGCACTCGCATATCTTACCGACGTCGTCTTCCCCCGCACGGTGTTGTCGATGGGATTCGCTTGCGATGCCGATACCCAATTCACGGCAAGCGAAGCCGTCCACCTGCCGAAGGCAGCAGGGGCAGAATGATATTCACGACACCATTGTCGTTCCGGCCAGCGCAATGCCTGGGCTGTTCCCCGCCGGAAAGCATATCGCGTGTTCGCTTGGGTGGGTCCGTCATCCTTGATCCCGACGGTCCTTCAGTCGGACATACAACGCTGGCTTTGTTGCAATGATCAGGACCACGAAACGGAGCACCAATGACTATCGCTAACAAAGGGTTCCGCGGGCGCCGCACTGAATCGGCCCGCGAGCTGCCACCCGGTCAACATCTGACCGCGGACTTTCCAGTCCTGCAGGCAGGACCGACTCCGCGGATCGATATCGACAATTGGCGGTTCACGATCCGCGACGAGCGTGGCGTCGAACACGTATGGACCTGGGCTCAACTCAAGCTATTGCCCAGCGAGCGGCTCACTGTCGACATTCACTGCGTCACCACGTGGTCCAAGCTGGATACCGCTTGGGAAGGCGTTTCGCTGGGCACGCTTTTCGAATCGGTTAACACCACAGCCGAATTCGCACTGGTCCGTTCCTACGGCGGCTACACCACCAACATCCCGGTGGCATCTTCTTGGTGGGAAGGCTTGGATCGTCTACGCCTACCAGGGCGCACCGCTTAACGCGGTCCACGGTGGCCCGGCGCGACTGCTGGTGCCGCATCTGTATTTTTGGAAGTCTGCGAAGTGGGTGCGATCCATTGAGCTGCGCGACAGCGACACACCCGGATTCTGGGAGCGTTTCGGTTATCACAGCTACGGTGACCCGTGGCGAGAACAACGCTACGCCGGAGATTGATCCGTGAACGATGGTTTGACAGCCAAGTTGCGGTGGCGGGTTGCGCGGGTGGTGAACTCAACGCCGGAGACCGAATCTGCGCAAACGATCGGGCTGGCCGTGGCGGGCTGGGGCGGCCACTTGGCCGGCCAGCACATTGATCTGAAGCTGACCGCTGAGGACGGGTACAGCGCACAACGCAGCTATTCGCTGAGCAGACCGGCCGACTGCGAGCGCATCGAACTCACCGTGCAGCGCATAGCCGACGGAGAGGTCTCGCCCTATCTCACGACAGTGCCCCCGGCGAGGAGATCGAACTTCGCGGACCCATCGGCGGCTGGTTCGTTTGGCGGCCGGCCGAGGAGGTGCGGATTCTGTTGATCGCTGGCGGGTCGGGCATTGTGCCGTTGATGGCGATGCTGCGCCAGCGGATATTAATGGGCAGCACCGACTTTCGGCTCGTCTACTCGGTGCGCAGTCCCGCCGACGTCTACTACGCCCAAGAGTTGGCACAGCTCGAGCGCGACTGTGACTGGTTGCAGGTCGCGTTGGTCTACACCCGGGCAGCCGACCAGCAGACCGGCCGGCCGCCCGGCCGGGTTGGCCACCGTGATCTCGCAGTGCCCGGGTGGACGCCCGACGACGCCTTGCGCGTCTACGTCTGCGGCCCAACGGGATTCGTGGAATCCGTGACGACAATGTTGATCGGACAGGGCCATTCGCCATCGGCCATCCGGACCGAGCGGTTCGGGCCGAGCGGCTAATGAGGAAGGAATGATGGCAGAAGCGACGCATTTCGACGGGAACGCCGCCGCGGGCGCCTTCGCGGACGTGCTCGGATGCGATGTGACCACCGCGACGCTGACTTGTGCGGGATGTGGTCGCGTCGGGGTCTTCGCCGAGACTCATGTCTATCACCGTGCCCCAGGCATCGTCGTGCGCTGCCCGGACTGCGACAACGTCGTGGCCCGGCTGGTGCGAACGCCGACCGATGTGTGGCTCGACTTGCGCGGGGCGCAGTATTGGCGTATCCCGATACCGGTTCAGTGATGGAGTCGCTCGACGAACTCGCTCGTCATGTCCGTACCGCTGATGTGGTGGACGCGATGGGGCGACTACATCAACATCGCTGCGATCTACTCGATCTGGTGAGTCCCACGCCCGGCCGCGTGCTTTTTGGGCCGGCTGTGACAGTCTCGTACTTCCCGAGTTGTCGAACCGCGCTGGCTCCCGAACGCTACAACTTCAAGCGGCTCTTCTATGAGGCTGTCGCTGATGGCGCTGAACGACGTGTCCTCGTGTTGGCGAGCAACGGATACACTGACACATCACTTGGCGGCGGAACGAAGCTGTCGCGTGTCCAAAACCATAGGCTTGCAGGCATTCTGACGGACGGTCGGCTTCGTGACTTCGCTGAGCTCTCACAATATGACCTAGCCATCTATTGCCGCGGCGAGGCAACGCGCTGGGGTGGTGACGTGGTCACCCCGTACGAGGCAAACCGCTCGGTAGTACTGGCGGGGGTGGGGATCCATCCGGGCGACTACATCTTCGCCGACCCCTCGGGCGCGGTCGCCATACCTGCCAACGAGGTGCGAAGCGTTCTCCAAGGCGCGTGCCAGATCATCATGGAGGACGCACAATCGGTCGCGGCCATCCGGAACGAAACGCCATTCACGTCGTCCGGGAACACTGAACACTGACGTGTTGGTGTGGCTTGACGCCCGACGCGAGTAACAGATACGTCGAGCACCAGTTTGTCTAGATGTAGTCGCGAAGCTCGCGGAGCAGGGCCGACTTTGAGCGGGTGTGGGGCTTTCGAGGACATCGGTGGTGAACGAAGCATCGCTCACGGTGATGGGCCGCGGTGGGATCATGAGGGGATCTTTCCTTTTCTGGCAATGGAATCTGATAGGGGAGAGTGCAGTTGGCTCAGCCAGCGCTGGGCATCGAGTGCGGCCGCACAGCCGCTGGCCGCCGCGGTGACTGCTTGGCGGTAGCGAGGGTCGATCAGGTCGCCGGCAGCGAATACGCCCTCGGCGGAGGTATGGGTCGTATCGCCTTTGGTCAGGATGTGGCCATCGGCATCCAGCTCGACGAGTCCTATCAAGAGATCTGAGCACGGCGCCTGGCCGACAGCGACGAAGACAGCGGCGACCTCGATGGTGGATTCGCCGCCGTGGCGCGTGTCGCATACGCGCACCCCGCTGACGTGTTGGCCACCGTTTACGGCCCGCACTTCGGTAGATGTCAGGATCGCGACGTTGGGATGTGCCTGCAGGCGGGCAACGGCGATGGCTGATGCCCGCAGTCGGTGACGATGGTGGATTACGGTAACGGATCGGGCCAGCTGCGCAAGGTGAAGCGCC
Source organism: Mycobacterium sp. IS-836 (assembly GCF_001954275.1). GTDB lineage: Bacteria > Actinomycetota > Actinomycetes > Mycobacteriales > Mycobacteriaceae > Mycobacterium. The sequence continues at coordinate 47,824 of NZ_MBEU01000087.1, forward strand.
TCTTCAACGGCACCGTCGCCGCCGCCGATGACGGCGACGTCACGTCCAGTGAACTCTGCGCCGTCGCGTTTGGCGCTGGTGCTTACGCCGCGGCCGAATAGATCGCGTTCGCCCGGCACGTTGAGGGGCCGGGGCGCCGAGCCCATGGCAAGGATCACGGTACGGCCGCGGTACTGGGCATCGCTCGTGCCGAGCGTCTTGGATTCGTCGCCGAGATCGAATCTGTCGACGTAGCCCGGACGTAACTCGGCGCCAAAGTCCTGGGCTTGTCGCCGCATCGCGTCAGCCAGCGCGGGCCCCGAGACGAATGGGCCGAACCCCGGGTAGTTGTCGACGTTCCCGGCGACCCCGAGGGCGCCGCCGGGCTCATGGCCTTCGATGACAAGGGTGTCCAGCCCGGCGCGAGCCGCGTAGATCGCCGCGGTATATCCGGCTGCGCCCGACCCGACGATGATGACATCACGAATCTGGGTTTTGCCGGCCATCAGTCAGCGGCGACACGCTGGCTCGACCGCCGACCGGCGCCGAGCGCACGCCGGATGACTGTTGCGGTGTGGGCCAGTTCTAGAGCGTCGTGTGGCAAAGGATGCCTGCCTTCCGTGTTGTCAGAGGTTGATGGCGTGGCCGGTCAGAGCGTGGAAGCATTCCTGCAGACCCTCGCCGAGCGTGGGGTGGGTGTGCACGTTGCGGGCCAGCTCGGCGGCGGTCAGGTCCCAGAGTTGGGCTGCGGTCAGTTCGGGGAGTAGCTCGCTGACTTCTGCACCGACGAGGTGGGCTCCGAGCAGCTCGCCGTGGGCAGCATCGGCGATGAGTTTCATAAAGCCGGCCCGTTCGCCCAGTCCGTGCGCTTTGGCGCTGGCCTGCATGGGAAACATGGCGACTCGGATATCGCGGCCGCTGGCGCGCGCCTGGTGTTCGGTGTAGCCGAAGCTGGCGATTTGCGGTTGGCAGAACGTCACGCGTGGCATCATGCGGTAGTCCAAGGGCATGGTCGCGGCGCCGGCGATGGTTTCGGCGGCGACGACTCCCTGGGCTGAGGCGACATGGGCGAGTTGCACTTTGGCGGTGACGTCGCCAATGGCGAAGATGTGGGGAGCCGAGGTGCGCATGTAGTCGTCGATGTCGATTGCCCCGCCTGTTGTAAGTTGCACGCCCACCGTGTCGAGGCCGAGGTTTTCGACGTTGGGGCAAAACCCGATACAGATGAACGCGCGGGCGGCGTCGGCCGACGTGGTGTGACCGTTGCGGTCAGTGTGGGTGACGGTGACATGGTCGCCATGATCGATCACCGAGTCCACCCGAGTGTTGGTCTGAATGGGAATGCCGCGGCGTCGATACTGGCGGGTCAGTTCCTTGGAGACGTCGGCGTCTTCGTTGGGTAGGGCGCGGTCGGCATACTCGAGGATCTGGACGTCGACGCCGTAGCTGTTGAGGATGTAGGCGAATTCCATGCCGATTCCGCCGGCGCCGATGATGATGATGGACTCGGGTAATGCTGCGTCGAGGATCTGCTGTTCGTAGGTCACGATGTTGTCGCTGAGAGTGACCCGGGGCAGCATCTTCACCCGCGAGCCGGTGGCGATTATGGCGTTGTCGAAGCGGAGGCTGGTGGTGCCGCCGTTACGTAGCTGTACGTCCAGCATGTGGGAGCCACTGAAGCGGCCGCGACCGTCGATTTCGGTGATCTTGTTTTTGCGCATCAGGTAGTGCACTCCGCGGACCCGGGCCTCGGCGACTTCGCGGCTGCGTGACACGGCACGGGTGTAGTCGAGGTGGATGTCACCGCTGATACCGAACTCGTCCGCCTGATGGGTCAGGATGGAGGCGATCTCGGCGTTGCGTAGCAAGGCTTTTGACGGAACGCACCCGGTGTTGAGGCAGACACCGCCCCAGTAACGTTCTTCGATGATCGCGACCGTCATGCCGAGTTGTGCCGCCCGAATGCCTGCGACGTATCCGCCCGAGCCGGCGCCCACGACCACGAGGTCATACTGGCGGCGGACTGGTGGGCTCATCGGGGCGACATCACGCGCGCCTCGTTCCATGGATTCGATGCGGTGCCTGGCGCTGTTGGGTCGCACCGATGGAGTCCGCCAACAGCCACAGGGCCAACCCCAGCAAGGCGATGTCTTTCATGAGGAATTCGCCATTGGCCGACAGGACGGGAAAGCCACCCGCGGTAGGTTCGCCAATCCCGGGCGTGCTGACCATAAAAGTCAGCGTGCCAAGTAAGAACGCCGTCGCCAACACACCGCCGATTACCGAGACCTTCGGATACCACGGCTTCAGGGCCAGCAATGCTGCGGTCACCAACTCGACCGTACCTAGCACCCGGCCGAACGCACTGATCGACATGATGTGATAGACCCAGCTCAAAAACGGGCTGTAGGCCACGAACGGCGAAACACCGTGGGATTCGTAGTAGGTGAATTTCATTGCGCCGAACCAGGCAAGGACGACAACCAGGCCATAGCGCGCGATGAGCGGTGCGGCTCCGATCGGTCGTAATACGCGTTTTGTCCGCCGACTGTCCTCGGTGGTCTCGCCCACGGCCATCTGACTCGTCTCCCTTCATTGAATTGCTTGGTCTTACGCCAGGTTCGTCAGTTCTGCACGCACAGTCGCTCGAACGGATTGTTCAACCCATGGCATTGACCATCGTTGCGAGTGACTTCAGCAACTACGAGCGTCCTGCCGGGCCGGGTGAGATGTCATCACCCTCGAGACCGGCTCACCCGGGTGAAGACCCACTGGCGGCGGTTAGGGCCGCGTCCGAGATGCGTTCTCAGGCACGATGATTCGTGACCGGCCACATCTGCCGGGGCACCGGAAGGCGAATTACAAAAGGCCGAGTTCTCGCGCCCGGCTGACCGCCGCGCCGCGGTGCTCAACTTGGAGCTTGCGGTACACGGCGCGCTGGTGGGTCTTCACGGTGTTAAGCGATACGTATAGCCGCGCACCGATCTCACGTCGCGATAACCGGGTAGCGAGCAGGCGAAGAACCTCAAGCTCCTTGGGAGTCAACTCCTCACCGACTGCGCACCCCTCGTTGCGCGAAGTCACTGCGACGCTGGCGCTCCGTCGGGGCCAAGCAAGCACCGTCGAGACGATGCCAGCGTCCGGGCAGCCGCGCGCCAGGGTGCCGACCTCTTCGAGGATGGCCTTTGCGGTTTGGTGGTCGCCGACCTGCTCGAAGATCTCCGCTCTGACCCACAGCGTCTTGACCACCTCGAGGATCGCTCCGCCTTGGCGGGCCGACATGACGGCCATGTCGGCCGCGGCCGCAGCTGCATCCCCGTCACCGCGCATAGTGAGGAGTTCGGCCGTGGCAAGCGACACCATCACGCCCACAAGGTGTTCCGCATCCGTCAAGTCGCGGGAGCTGCCGGACGCCCGGCGGATTTGGCGTTCGGCATCTGCGATGTGACCCTGTTCGGCCGAAATTAGCGCCAGATAGCCCAACGCGTCGATGCGGGTGCGACGATCGCCCGCCTTCGCGGCCAACTGCACGGCACGTCGGAAGGCGGCTTGCGCCTCGTCGGTACTGCCCGAAAAGTACAGCGCGGATCCATAGATGCAGTAGGCGCTTGGTCGGCCGAGCGGCGCGTCGCCGAGATCGAGGGTGATTGCCCGGTGAGCCGTCTCAAGCGCCGCGGCGACTCCAGCCGTCTTGAACGAGTGAACGGCGCGCAACACGATAACTTGAGCGCGGATGGCGCCATCGTCTGCAGTGTCGGCTGCGGATCGGGTCTCGACTGCCTCGATCCACTCGGCGGCCTCGTCGAGTTGACCAACGCTTAGGGCGATCCAGGCGCGGGCCACGCTCAGTCGCGGATCCTGCAGAACGGTCTCCTCGGGTAGTAGATCAAGGTAGCCGGAGACGGTCGACGCGCCGCCCCCGTTGAATTCGTCGACCCAGTCCGCGGCGATCAGATCAGCGCTGCGGGCGATGTCACCGCCGGCGACCAGGTGGCGCACCGCCTCATCGATGAGGCCCTCGGCCTCGAACCAGGTGGCGGCTCGTCGGTGCAGATCAGCGATCAGATCGGGGTCGGTGCGACGCAGCTCGGTGCGCAGCAACTCTCCGAACAGCTGGTGATAGCGATACCAGTGACGCGACGTGTCCAGTGGCACTACAAACAGGTTTTCGCGTTCGATCTTCTCCAGGACCGAGGCCGAGCCGGAAGTTTCCAGCATCGCATCGCAGAGCGCACCGCTGAGTCGTCCCAAGACCGAGGTGCGTAGCAAAAAGCTGCGCAGGTCCGGTGGCTGACCGTCGAGCACCTCGGCCATCAAATAGTCGACGATATGACGGTTATCGCCCGCGAACGTCCTCATGAACGCGGCGGTGTCGGTACGCCTCGCAAGCGAGAGGGCGGCAAGGTAGAGGCCGGCAGCCCACCCTTCGGTGCGTCGGTGCAATAGCTGAATATCTGCATCAGTCAAGTCCAGCCCGAGGACATCGTTGAGCAGATGGCCCGCCTCAATAGCCCCGAAACGTAAGTCGTCTGTTCGCAGCTCGGCAAGCTCGCCGCTGGCCCTCAGGCGCGCCAACGGCAACATCGGATCCGATCGGGTGGCCAACACCAGGTGAAGATTCGCTGGCAACCGGCTGATGAAGAATGCCAGCTGCTCATGAACCGCTCGACTTACCACCAGGTTGTAGTCATCAAGAATGAGCACCATCGGGCTGGCGATCGTGTCCAGATCATTCAGCAGGGTTGGCAAAACGACCTGCACCGGGTCGGCGCCCATGCCGAGGAGTTCGACCGCACGGATCCCCACCCCGGGACTGATCTTCTGCAGCGCGGCGACCACGTACATCCAAAACCACACCGGGTCGTTGTCAGAGGAATCAAGCGACAGCCAGCCGAATCGCTGGTCCTCGTCCGCACCCAGGGCCCACTGCGCCAGCAATGTCGTCTTGCCCCAGCCCGCCGGCGCACTCAGTAGGGTCAGCTTGCAGCGTCCCGCCGACAGTACGTCGAGTAAGGCGGCCCGGTGAACAAGCTGGGCCCCGATGGCTGGGACGTGCAGCTTGGTGGCGAGCAGAACTGCTCGCGCAGCGGCTTCTCCGACGCCGTTGTCGCCGCGTCGATTTGCGCCCGTCAAGCCCGAACTCCGCGAACCCAGCCGCCGGGCGGGAACGCTCGGCGTTGACGCGCCATCGCTGGGCGCTGGCGTCTCGGCATCGCAGTTGTTTTCTGCAGGGTCGGGCGGGCTCGTTCCGCCCGGCAATCGCGGTGACGCTATTGAATCAGATGCGTTCTCCGCGATTACCTCCGGCACACGCGGTCGGTGGCCGTTTGAGCTGGCAGGCCCGCGGCCCGCCGTCGGCCTAATGATTTTCTCCTGAGCCGCGCTCACGCTGTGCCCGCTCACCGTATTTCTCCTCTTTCCCGTCGATGGGATGACTCCTACAACTCATGACACCGCGGCGCGCGGATGGTGACCGTCTCAACATGAGGTGAGTGAACGTCTCAAAGTGAGACGCCGTAGGGATGCCAGCGAGTGGCCAGTCGCTCTCTTCGTGTGGTTCACGGTTGGCGGTTCACCAACACGTACCCGCCGACGCCGAACACCACCGGGATCATCATCAACATTCCCAACAATGTGCTCATCATCGTTTTCTCAATTCGCTTTGTCGTTGCTCTCCGGCGCCGGTGCCTGGTTGAGGGGCGGCGGTCGCGGCGATCCGGAGCTCAATGACTACGTTCGCAGTGCGGGCGGCGCCGGCACCATCGCCCAATGGGTGATCTTTAGCGCTGGGTGGGTGTATACCTAGTGGCCTTGATATTTGACGAACTGGTCAATACGAGTGGCCGCATGCGTTGCGATCACGCCGTTCCCGCGGTCGTAAGCGTGCCCAAATGCGCAGGAAATCTCATTCGAGAGATGAATGCGTGGGCACTTGCCAATGACTGTTGAGGGCAGAGCAGATCGCAGCGAGTGACATGATCAGAGTCGTTGCCGGCCAAGAATTCTCGTTTAGAAGAACACGACCAACGAAAGAAACGGTGCGAATCTCGTGAGATCCACGGAGCCAGCATGGTATTCGGCGGGCTGGGACGCGCTCACCGCAGCCCCAGCCCGCCGAACGGTCAGGTCGCAGCCGCGAGAGCCGGGCCGGCGGCGGCGATAGCGGAGCTGATGGCTCCGGTGACCACCTGCGGGACTTCATGCAAGAGCGTGTGCCCTGCGGCCGGCCGGTGGATGAGCATCGCGTCGGGAATACCGGCGGCCAGCTTGTGGGCATGCCACATCGGTGTGAGCTTGTCCGCTCCTCCACTGATGATGGTTGTCTTGGCCGTGATAGAGCTGAGGATCTGTGAGCAGTCGTAGTCTTTTAAACCGCGCAGGAAACCGACTTTGGTCGTCGACGGGGTGGCGGTGATGGCAGCCGCGGACCTAGCTACCGAATTGGGGGCGGCTTCACGGTATCCGCCATGTCTAGTCAGTGCCGCGCACACCGCTCGGGCGAGGAATTGAACTATCTCATCTGTACCCGCACGAGGCATGCGGCGGACGAGGTGGTAGAGCACGCTTGTCGCGGGGGTGTTCAGCAGCCGGCCGAGGCCGTGCGAGCCGAGATTTCCCGCAGCGGTCGCGACGAGAATAAGGCTCTCCGGCTCAACGGGACGCGCGCTGGCCGGCCGGCGAAGATAGGCCAAGGCCGTCATGCCGCCCATCGAGTGCCCTACCAGAGTGAGCGGGCCCGTAACGCCAAGCGCGACCAGCAATTCGGCGAGGTCGCCGGCGAGTCGGTCGATCCGATAAGTGTGCATTGACGCATTGCCAGAGTCGCCGTGACCGCGGTGGTCGTAACTGATGATCCGGATGTTGTTGCCCCAGTGACCGGTCAGCTGCGTCATCTGGATGTTCCAGGACTCTTTGTTCGAGCAGAAGCCGTGGAGAAGTACGACTGTATGGCCAGCGGCGAGAGGTCCCGCGTCACGAACCGACAGCGGGACGCCATCGCTCGTGGTGACTATGCGGTTGCAGACCCGCGTTCGGCATGCGCCAGGTATTCTCCTGTGACTGCATCGCGTTGGCGACGTCGGTGGCGTCATCGCATTGTTACCAGGCATAGCCATCGAGATCTAAAGTCTTGCTTGCTGTTTCGGCGAGCGCGGTGACGCGACCGGCGGTCATCGGGATACCATTACGTACCCGGCGACACCGAACGCGACTGGTACCATCGCCAGCATTCCAAGCGCCGCATTCAACATCGTTAGCTCTTTTCCTTGTGCGCTCACCGGCACGGTGTGGTCTGGCTGGGCCGTCGCTTTGGGTGAGAACGTGATTAGTTGTCGAGTACTACGGTCGTCGGACGGGCAGTGGAAAACCATCGCCCGAGGATTGATGTTTAGGGGCGGATAGGTCTAGCACTAGGCCGACGCGGGGAGCCGTCGCGGTGGAAACCGCACAGCCGACAGTCCAAAGTCACGGACTGAGACGACAGGCCCGAACACTCCCGAGAGATTCGACGACCAAGCCGAACCCGGCATGAGACCAGCGGCATAATCGCGAAGCTTGATCGCACTCGGGAGCGGTCGCCCAATGTGAATTAGGCCGCTCGTGTTAGAGCGTGATTGATTGTCTGACTACTAGTCTCGCAACTGAATTCACTCATAACGTCGGCTGGCCATCAAGATGGCCAACAGCCTTTACCAAAGTGGGTCGGCGGTTATCTGTAGCCATACCTTGAATTCCATTTGCGTGCGGCGTTTTTGCGCCCGTTTGGCACGCAGTCGTTGGATCATGGTTACTCGTTCGCCATTGCCGGCTCGTCGCACCCGCGCGTCGGTATCGACAGTGCGGCTTTCTGATCCGGCGATCGGGTCGCGCCAGCTTGCGGTCATCGCGACACCATCGCGTGGCGGGCAGCCCAGAAGGTCACCGGCAGCATTTCCAGCATTCCGTTGGCTGCGTTCAGCATTGTCCTCCCTTCCGTTGCGCGCTCACTGGCGGGTTTATGGCTGCGCCGCGACCGTCGCGGGTGAGTACGCGATTAGTCCTCGACTCCTACGGTCGTCGTGCGGGCAGCGCAAAACCATCGCCCATGGGTTGATGTTTAGGGCCGGATGGATGCAGTACTAGGCGGCCTCGTATCTGACGTGTCAGTCAATCACGGCTGCGCATGAGCTGCGCCAGCTGGGCGCGGGAGGCAATGCCGAGCTTGGCAAATGCGTTGTGGACGTGGGTCTTTACCGTGTGGGGGGAGAGGTGTAGATGGGTGGCGACGTCGCGGTTGGTCGCGCCCTGTGCGATGAGGTTGACGACCTTGAGTTCGGAGTCGGTGAGGCTGTCCCAGCCAGTTTTCGCCCGCGGCTGGGCGACAATGCGCCGTTCGACGCCTAGTCGGCGCAGTGCGCGGCCGACCCGGCGGGCATCGGCAATCGCTCCGCACTCGATGTAGGTGTCGAATGCCGCGTTCAGTTGATCGAGCGCCTCAGGGTTGCGCCGTGCGCGAGCCAGCTCGCCGCCGGCATCCTCGGCAGCGCCTGCGTAGAGAAGCGGCCGCGAAGACGAACGAAGCACGTCCGCAGCAGCCCCCAATACTGCGGCGTCACGACCGAGTATGCCGCGGGCGTATCCGGCAACCCCTGAAAACAGTGCCACCGCAGGCTGCTCGCACTCCAGCATCTCCGTGGCCTGCAGGACCCGTGCGCGCAAGCCGGCGTCACCGGCGGCCGAGGCCACTCGCGCACTCAAGATCAGCCGATCGAAGGCATAGACCTGCAGTGGTGTTCCGAGTAGGGCGATGTCGCTGCCGAGCCAACGCACCGCTTCGTGGACGTCGTCGCGCTGCCACGCCGCCAGCGCTAGCACATACGCCGCTCCTCGACGGATGGCAGGTGAACCGGTGGAGTAGGCCTCGTCTGCGTAATTAGCCATCTGCTGCAACACGTTTCGGTCATCCGTGCGCGCAGCCACCGAGGCCATGATCACGATGCGCAGCAGGTCCGGCTCGCTCACGCCTGTCGGCTGTGGGTGTGGCAGGGGCTCAGCTGCGTCTCGAGCGGCCGACAACCGGCCCGCAGCGAGGTGAACAATCCCACCGATGACGGTCCACATATTGAGGACCATGGCGTTGCCTTCCCGGCGCGCCTGCGCTGCGCCGTCGGCGATCCCGGTCGCCGCGTCGTCCAACCGGCCGAACACTGCCAGCAGGATTGCGTAGTACATCGCGGCATAGTGATGCGCCAAGGCTGCATCGTTCATGTAGCCGAGTGAGGAAAGCTGTTCGAGGCGGCCTAGGGCGCGGGCCCTGTTCCCCTCACCAATGTCGAGCAAAGCGAGGGTGACCTCGGCCATGATCGTGGCCTCGAGATCACCGGTGGCGGCCGCGGCGGCGGCAGCCTCGTCGGCTGCCGTGCGCTGTTGCCCTCTTTTGTCCTGCAGCACAAGGTTGTAGGCCAGCCACGCCAGATGCCGCGCCCGGGTGACCTCGCTGATGTCGCGCAACTCGAGCGCTCGGCGATTCTCCTCCGCCCGCCACTGGGTGCTGTGCTTGGTGTGCGCCGGGAGCCGGAGGCGGATCTCGGCCTCGACTTCAGGCGAGACCGCCTCCGCGAGCGCCACGTCGGCCAATTCTTGGGCCTCGCTGTGGCGGCCGGCTCGGTTGAGCCACTCCACCGTTTCCGCGACCAGGGATCCACGCTCGGCGTCGTCGGCGGGCAACAGCTCCAATGCGCGCGTGGTCAAGTCCGCGGCCGCGCTCGCATCGCCGCGGCCGACCGATTGGGCGGCTTGCCGTAGCGCCTCGATCGCCTCCCGGTCTCCCGGCTCGGCGCTGCGTGCCAGCTGAGTGGCCACCTCGGCCGGCGTTGCGCCGATACTCAACATGACCGACGCCGACTGGCGTTCCATCGCCCGCCGCAGCGACTGTGGCAATGACTGGCGAGTGGCCTCGCGCAGCAAGTCGTGCCGAAACCTCAGCTGCTCACCGTCTTCGACGAATAGATCCGCGCGTACCGCCTCCTCCAGCGCCGACAGCAAGGAGACCGGCTGGCAGTCCAGCATCGCGGCCAGCAAGCCTGCCGAGAATCGGTCCGGCAGAACTCCGGCCACCCGCACCACCTCCGAAGCACTTTCGGAGAGCAGGTCCAGTCGCTGCTGCATACCGAGGCCTAGCCGGCGCGGCAGCGTATTTCCGGTTGCCATCACCCGCCCGCCGCTGGCGTTCAGTCGGTCTTCCTCGGCCAGACCCTGCACAAGCTCGCTGACCAGGAACGGATTGCCGTGCGCTTTGGCAGCCAGATTCAATAGAGATTCATCCGCTGTCGCCCGCACCGCGTCGCAGACCATTTCGGCGACCGAGTCCGGCGTCATGGCCGCCAATCGCAAAAATATGGCATTCGCGCGTTGCAGCACCGACAACGTCTCTTGCACTGCCGGCCCGCCGGCCCCGGTGCGGGCGGTCAACACCCACAGCACCGGCGCACCCGGCCGTGCGGTGGCTAGCGACCGCAGCGCCAACAGCGTGCCGTTATCGGCCCAGTGAACGTCCTCCAACATGATCGCCAACGGCGTTTCCGCGGCCGCGGCGTGAATCGCGTCGGCCAAATCGTGCACCACCCAGTAGCGCAGATCGGCCGAGCCGCCCAGCCGGCGCAACGCCTCGGCGTCTCCCACCGGGGGATCGGCGTTCAACGTGGCCATGAATAGCGAGAAAAACGGCACCGTCTGCTGATACTCGAAGGCCTCCCCGAACAAGGTGCGCACCCCGGACTTGTCGCAAAGTGCCAAGACCTCGGTGAGGATCCGACTCTTCCCGATGCCCGGCGGGCCTTCGACAACTAGAACGCCTCCGCGCCCCTGGGCCAGGGCGGTAACCAGCGCGGCGATCATTTTCAGTTCGTCTGCCCGCCCTCGAATCGGCGGGGTGACCAGGCGTTGGCCGCCGGCATCAAATAGGCCGGTTGGAGGCCCCATCGGGTGTCCCTGTCTAGCGGTTAATTACCGGACTGCCGTTGCACTGCACGTCATTGTAGGCCGTGCACGTCATCCACCGAGATTTGCTGTCGATTAATCGGCGCCCGGAATCACCTGTGCCAATTGAGCGCGGGAAGTGATGCCGAGCTTGGCAAATGCGTTGTGGACGTGGGTCTTTACCGTGTGGGGGGAGAGGTGCAGTTCGGTGGCTACGTCGCGGTTGGTCGCGCCCTGGGCGATGAGGTTGACGACCTTGAGCTCAGAGTCGGTGAGGCTGGCCCAGCCCGTCTTTGCCCGCGGCTGGGCGACAATGCGCCGTTCGACGCCTAGTCGGCGCAGTGCGCGGCCGACCCGGCGGGCATCGGCAACCGCTTCGCACTCGACGTAGGCGTCGAATGCCGCGTTCAGATGGTCGAGCGCCTCAGCGTTGCGCTGCGCGCGACTCAGCTCGCCGCCGGCGTCCTCCGCAGCGCTCGCGTACAGAAGCGGCCGCTGCGACGGCTGAAGCAACTCCGCGGCAGCTACCAATGCCTGGGTGTCACGCGCGAGGATCCCGCGGATGTTTTGGGCGACGTTGGCGAACAACCGAACCGTGGGCCGCTCGCGTTCGAGCATGTCAACGGCGTCCAGGAGACGCGCTCGCAGGCCGGCATCACCGGCCGCCGACGCTACCCGTGCGGTCAACGTCAGCTGATCCAACACGGTCGGCAAGAACGGTGTCACGAGCAGCGGGATATCGCTGCCGAGCCAGCGCACCGCTTCATGAACGTCGTCGCGCTGCCACGCCGCTAGCCCAAGCGCGCACGCCGCCCCGCGACGCACGGCAGGTGAACCATTGGAGTACGCATCGCGCGCTTCACTCATCGTCTCTAGCAACAACGTTCGGTCGTCGGTGCGCGCCGCCACCTCGGCCAGGGTGAACATGCGCATCGCGGTTACGAAGGTCGACCCCGATCGATCCGGCGTGGGCAGCCGCTCGGTGGCTGCGCGGGCAACCGACAACCGCCCCGCGGCCACCTGCACCACGCCCGTCGTCAACCCCCAGATGTGAAGCGCCATGCCGTCGCGTTCCTGCTGGGATTTCTCCGTGCAGTTCGCGACCACCGTCGCCGCATCCTCCAACCGTCCCACCACGGCAAGCAGGTTTGCCAGGTGGCATGCGGCGAGGTTATGAGCGGTCATGTCGCCCGCGGGGGTCAGCGCTTGCAGTTCCTCAACGCGGTGCAGCGCGCGGCCTCCGTACCCGTTCGCGCATTCGAGGCAGGCAAGCGCTACTCCGGACAGAATCCTAGACTCGAGATCGCCCGTGGTTGCGGCGGCGGCCACCGCCTCGTCTACAGCCGCGCTGTCCTGTCCGTGTAGGCCGTACATCGCCAGGTTGTAAGCCAGCCACGCCTGATGTCTTGCTCGGGTGACGTCGCTGAGTTGGGGCAACTGAAGTGCGCGGCGGTTGTCTTCGATGTGTCGCGTTGTCGTATCCGTGATTGGCGTCCGGAGCCGGAGAAGAATCTCGGCCTCTTCTTCGGGCGCGAGGGCGGCAGTCAGGGAAGTGCCGGCCAACCTTTCCGCCTCCTCGTAGCGTGTGGCTCGATTGAGCAGCACGATCGTTTCTGCCACGAGTGGCCCACGTCCCGGGTCCTGGGGCGGCTGGAGCTCCAAGGCGCGCTTGCTTAAATCGGACGCAGCGCTCGGATCGCTGTTGGCCACCGACTGTGCGGCTTCGCGGAGTGCGGCGATCGCGGCCTGATCGCCCACCTCAGCGCTGCGCGCGAGCTGGGTTGCGACCTCCTCGGGCGCCGCCCCCATATCCAGCATGATGGTCGCCGATTGCCGCTCCATCGCTCGGCGGAGCGACTGGGGCAAAGATTGCCGCGTCGCTTCGCGCAGCAGATCGTGACGAAACCTCATCTGATCACCGTCTTCGATGAGCAGGTCGGCACGGACGGCCTCTTCTACTGCCGATACCAGGGCGGCCGGTCGGCGTTCCAGCATCGCGGCGAGCAGCCGGGCCGAAAAGTGGTCAGGCAGCACTGCGGCTACCTGGACGACTTCGCTCGCAGCGTTGGAGAGCTGGTCGAGTCGTTGCTGCATTGTGTCGCTGAGCCGTCGTGGCAACGTGTCTCCGGTGGCGACCGCGCGGCCGCCGCTGACATCGAGCCGGCCGTCCTCGTCCAGGCCCCGTAGGAGCTCCGTTAGCAGGAACGGGTTGCCGTGGGCCTTGTCGGCGAGACTTAGGAGCGACGCATCCGCGTTGGCTCGCACGGCGTCTTGCACAATGTCGGCGACTGCGTCCGGCGGTATGGCCGGCAACCGGAGGAACCTGGCATCCTCGCGTTCCAGCGCGGTCAGCGTCTCGCGAACGGCCGGTCCGCCGGCGCCGGTTCGCGCGGTAAGCACCCACAACACCGGGACATCGGGCCGCATCGCGGCCAGCGACCGCAGCGCCAGCAGGGTGGCGTTATCAGCCCAGTGGACGTCCTCGAGGAGGATCGCCAACGGTATTCGAGACGCCGTCTCATGTATCGCGGCTTGCAGATCGCGCACCACCCAGTAGCGGAGATCGGCCGATGTGCCCATGCGGCGCAAGGCCTCCGCGTCCCCGACAGGGGGGTCCGCACGCAGGGTCGCCATGAATAGCGAGAAAAACGGCACCGTCTGCTGGTACTCGAACGCCTCGCCGAATAGTGTCCGAGCACCGACCTTTTCGGCGAGCGCCAAGACCTCGGTCAACAAGCGGCTCTTCCCGATGCCTGGCGGCCCCTCGATGACTAGCACGCCCCCGCGCCCCTCAGCGACCGCCGCGACCAGCTCGCCGATCACTTTCAGCTCGCCCGCCCGCCCACGAATCGGCGGTATGCGCACCTTCCCCGACGGCCTCGCGGTGCTCACGCGAACCGCCGCCCCCCGACGTGAAGTAGGCGGGCGGAAGACCTCCCCGTTGTGTTGTCCACAGTTTTCGCCAGTGTTAGCGCTGGTAGCCAGTGTAGGCGTGTTCCGCCGCCCCATTTGCTGTGAATTGCGTTCGACCACTTGTTGTGACGGACCCGGTGTGCGGGGATGACCCAACGGAACATACGACGAAGAACCCGCCGGCCTGACGCTCTTCGAGTCTCTGCCCGACGTCATGCCGCCGCCTGGACTTCCACCGACAGATAGTCGGCTATGCCGTGTGTTGTAGGCCAGTCACCGTCGCGCACCGCTCGGCTGAGCAACTCTACTAATGGACTGCAGGCACCCAACTCGGCCAGCCATGACGCTACCGTCGGCGCGATGTCACCTGCTTGGACGCGTACGGTACGGCCGTCGTGCAGGCGATCGGTCAGTTGATAGGTAGTCATTTCTCCATACCTTTCGCTGGATCATGTTGCCGTTGTCGCGCTGCATCGGGCGGGCTCGTGCCGAGATGGGCGGCATCGGATCGCCCGACAGCTGAGCCGCCGCTGCGTTCGATGCTGTGTTGCTGCCCCACTGTCACTCGTCCGTTCGTCCGATGTATTAGCTGACGTGACCCATATCACCGCTCCGGGCGTAGACTGAGCGTCTCAATCTGAGCAGGGCTGCGCGTCTCAATCTGAGACGCCGGTATTGGGGGCGGGTGCACCGCTCGGTTCGGGGAGCGAGGTCCATGCGTCGATGAGCTTGCGGGCCGACATCCAGACCGACGTTCGCCGGGTGAGGGAACGGTTCTTGTGCGAGGGGGCCTTGGAGGCGGAGACCGCTCGGGCCAAGTTCCTGTCAGTGGAGTCCCTTGATGCGGTGCGCTCACTCGGTGAGGACATCCTGCGGCCCAGTGTCCTCGACTCCTGGCGTCGATCGCAGGCCCTGCGCGTACACCCTGACCGGGTCGAGCTCCCGTATGTGCGTGAACCAAATACCGGCTCGCGGTTGGCGCGGGCGGCCGCGCCGGTGCTGCAGCGCGTCACCGATGACCTGGCTGCGCAAGCGGTCAGCATTGTCCTGACATCGACCGACGGGGTGGTGGTTGAACGGACCGCCGCAGAAGTGTCCATCCTCAACGCGTTGGACACGGTGAGTCTTGTACCGGGCTACAGCTTGGCCGAAGGCGTGGCGGGCACCAACGGGATTGGCACCGCACTGGAGACTGGGCGCCCCGCGTTTATCCGTGGTGGCGAGCACTACGTCGAAATGTTCACGGGTTTTTCGTGCGCGGGGGCGCCGATCCGAGATCCTATAACGCGTAGGGTAATCGGCGCCGTTAATTTGAGTTGCCTGGCCGACGAATCCTATCCGCTGTTACTCGCGTTGGCTACCAGCGCTGGTCGCCAAATTGAGGATCGCATGCGGGCGGTCTCTCATGAGGGTGAGACCGCGCTGCTGGAGGCGTATTTGCAGCAGGCACGGCGGTCTCCGAGAGGTGTGCTCGCGATTGGTGGCGATGTGGTGTTGATGAACCCGTATCTGCGTCGGGTACTGGACGGCAACGAGCAGACCGCGCTGGTCGAACACGCCTCGGATCTGCTCAGCTCCCCGCTGTCGGGCACGGCACTGGCTGTTCTGCCAAGCGGGCACGTCGCCAAAATCACTGCTGCCGACCGCTCGACGATGGGAGGCGGCCGGACCAATGTCGTTTTCCACGTTGATGTTTCGGCGGAGACCAGCTCGCACCCGTCTCAAATGGGCCACTCGGTGCACACCCAAATCCCTGGCCTCGCAGGTCGCGACAGCGCCTGGCTGCGCTGCTGCCAGCAGGTGCGGCAGTGCTGCCGCGACCGAGACTGGGTAATGCTCGAGGGAGAGAAGGGATCCGGCCGGGCACAGCTGGCCCAGGCGGTCGGGCGGGATGTGAAACCGGGCCGAACCGTTCGGGTGATGCGCGCCGCGACCTTTCCTAGCGCGACGCGTCTCGTCGCCGAGCTGGCGGCTGAGTCCAGCGATGAGGACTTCGCAGTGGTGATCGCCGACGTGGATGACATCGACAAGGACACACTCGAATCGATCACCGCGCTGCTGACCACGCGCGCAGGCCGGGGATGGGTTGCGGCGACGAAGAGTTCCGCACCTCCTTCAGCGTCGATCAACCAGTTACTGCCGCTGTTTACCCATACCGTCACGGTGCCGGCGCTGCGACACAGGATTGACGACCTCGAGGAATTGGTGCCGCTGTTGCTGCGCGAGATCACCCGCGGTGCTGATGTGGAGCTGTCGCCCGATGCTATGCGCCACCTCAGCAGGTTGCCATGGCCGGGCAACGTCTCGCAGCTGCGGCGGGTTCTCACTGAAACAGTTGCGCGCCAACGATCGGGCGTTATCAGCGTCGACAAGTTGCCCCCGGAGTGCCGCTCCATAACGCGGCGCAAGCTGACCCAAATGGAAGCCCTCGAGCGCGACGCGATTGTCCGGAGCCTGCAAGACAATGGCGGCAACAAGCAAGAGGCGGCCCGCGCCCTGGGAATGTCGCGGGCGACCATCTACCGCAAGATAAACGACTACGGCATCGCCTGACACCTCTACGCTCGTTAGCCCAAAAGCTTTCGCCACGACCGTCATAACGAAGGGCCCGCAGCTGCGCGCATGGCTCAGTGACGTGTGCGTGTGGCCTCGGTATGTCCTCACCCGGGTGATTGACGCTGCGGGGTGAAGACAGCTCCCCCGCCGGCCCGTCAAACTTGACTTCCGAAAGACTCGCGCGGCGATGTCCCGTTGTGTCCGCGCCAAACAGCAATCCTCAGCACGGCGGAGCAAACGATCCGGGAAGGGACTGAACTATGGGCGCAGAGTGCGACCGTAAGAACGTCGAGATGGTCGGCGGTGTTACCGGCATCGGACGCAAAGCCGGGTCGACGGCATCGATTGCGGTGGCGGCGCCGTCGGACGATCTGACACGAGGTCCGCGCCCAACACGGGCGGATATGAGCGCCAATAGGCATATCGTGCGGTGGGCAATTGTGTTCCTGGCATCGTGGGGAATCGGACTACTGGTTGCGGCATGGATTGTTCCCCGAGTTTCGTTGTCGGTACCAGGGTTCATCGTCGCGGTGTGGGCGTTCGTCTTAATGCAGGGGATCTTGTCCTTATCGATATTGAAGTTGCCCCGCGAGTACGCTTCGCTGCTTCTTGGGGGCACCGGCTTGGCATTGACGATTGTCGCGTTGATCCTCGCGTCAATCTTGACCCACGGAATCACTATTGACGGCACGCCATCCTGGCTGGCCACGACGGTTGTGGTGTGGCTCGTGACAACGATTGGGGTGACCCTTCCCGAGCTGCTCATCCGCGCCCGGACCGGCTCGGCTAACGAATATCTCGTACGACGACGGAGGGAGCGATGATGGGAGACACCCATCACGATCCGACGGATCACTCTCGGACCACGCAACCGCACGCGGGTATCACCGTAAAGGACAACTTCTTCTGGCCGGGGCTGATCCTGTTGGTGGTAGCGACGTTTGGGTTGATTAGCACGGCGGCAGAAGCCGCGTATCGACATTACGAATGGCTTCCCACCACAGCGCTCATCGCCGTTCTCGGCGTGATCGCCGGAGCGCTGTGGCTCGTCATGGAGCTTCGCCGCGTGACCCGCATCGATGCGCAGTGGAACGCTGCCCACACACGTAGTCGGACGCGCCAGCGCACTCGCTGATCACAACAGCCGAGTACCCCGTCGACATTGGCATTCACGGACCTCTGTAGCGCATTCTTGTGCCTAGATGTATCACGTTGTATTCCAACATATTTCGCGTCTGTGTTAGTGCCGACAATACCCGCGTCCGGCGGTAGTTACGCGGTCGTTGTCCCTATGGAGTGAATCGCCCTCAACCCGGGTTCCTGGCGCTTGTTTGTTAGTCATCAATACCGCACTAGCGAGATCAGGTTCCCTCGATGCTCGCGATATTCGCCAAATCGCCCGGGTGAAGCCCTTTGGCGGGTGATGACCACTCATCCCATCTCGATGAACGCTGGCTTAACAGGTCGCGGGTCGCGATGACGGTGGACAACCTTGCTGCCTTGATCACCGCGGAACTGACCGCCACAAATTGGAGAAACCAAATGAAGCCTCGCCAATTTCACCGATCGACTGCTGAATACGGCCCCGGCACCGCGCGAACGCCATGGCTGCTGGATCGAATGCTGGACGCCGCCGACTCTGCCTGGCGTTGGGCGCACCGGAAAGGAGGCGCGCCAATGGACACCGTCCCGGCGATCGAGGATCAACTTCATGCGCTGCATCCCACCTGCAGTGCCCAAGGGCTGTCGACCGGCATCACATGTGGTGCGCCGGCGGTGGCGGTCGCCGAGATCCACGCCGTCGACGGATGCGACCAGATAGGGCTAACCCCAGACGGCGACCTCGTCGAGACGCTCTGTCAAGACTGCCTGGCTACTGTGCGATGGGCCATGGAGACCTACGTGGGCGACAAACGCGAGATGGCATCCCGATGCGGCGCCCACCCGGTTTGCGCAACCTGCGGGCGCCCCACTGGGTACCTGCGCAGCGTCTTCGCTGCGCGCCCGCTCGGCCTCGACGGGCTCACATCATGAGCCGACTACGCACTGCCTCCCTGTTTCTGGCTGTCGTGGCCGGGGATTACGCGGCCCTGAGGTTGATTTATGGTCAGCTAACCGATTTTGGCGTCTCCGCCGCCGTTTGTGCGGGATCCTTGGTCGCAGCGGGGCTGATCGCCCATGCCGAGAACCGGCGAAGCCAAACGGTGGCGCGCGGACGCGCGGCTGTCTGGCAGCGCCGCGAAAAGCAGTCCGCAACCGGCGCAGGCCAGTGCCTGTCGTGCGGGGGTACACGCCAACAACCAAGTGACTCACCCAGATTCGTTGACCGGCAGGGCGCGCTCTTATGCCAGGGGTGCGCGCCGGCCCTCAACCTGGGGCCGACACGATGAACCCCGCGACGGTCTCAACGCCAGCGTCACGTGAATTCCGTTGGTGGCGTGGGGCACCCGATACGCTCGGCGCGGGAGTGTTGTAATGAGCGCACCCGCCACCGTGTCAGGTTCGCCGTGCCCCGCTCCGGGAGCACCCAGGGCGCGAAAAGCCCGGCGGTACCCGCTTCGCGGGGGCGCCGTCGTTGATGTCATCCAGGACCGTCCCAGCATGGCCGCGCGCATCGCCTGGCTGAGCGCCCGGCTGATGATCCGGCCCGCGTTGAGCGTGGGCAGTCTTGTGCCCTCGGCGCCGTGGCCGTGGGGCGTCATCGATTTCACCGCTCGCGCCATCACGCCGGCACCAGGCACGGTGCGCGCTGGCATCGAACTGACGCATCGCACCGCGCATCTTGTCCGTGCCGCCGGAGTGCCCCCGGCCGACGGCACCCGACGGGTGGTGCTGTATCTGCACGGCGGGGCGTTCCTCACCTGCGGCGCCTACTCGCACGGTCGACTGGTCAGCATGCTGTCCGGTTTCGCCGACAGCCCTGTGCTGGTGCCCAACTACCGCATGGTTCCCAAACATTCGATCAGCGAGGCGATCGACGACTGCTACGACGGCTACCTGTGGCTGCGCCGAAACGGCTATGAGCCCGAGCAGATCGTCCTGGCCGGCGATTCCGCCGGCGGCTATCTGGCGCTGGCGCTGGCGCAACGCCTGCTCGAGTGCGGTGAGCGGCCCGCCGCGCTGGTGGCCATGTCACCGCTGCTGCAACTGGCCACGCAACCCAAAACGACCCATCCCAACATCGGTTCGGATGCGATGTTTCCGCCCAGAGCGTTCGACGCCCTCAACGGCTTGATCACCCGCGCCGCAGCACAGCGCGACGCCAAGGGACATCCCGACGCGCTCTACGAGCCGCTCGATCACATCCGACCCGGACTGCCACCCACGTTGATCCATGTATCCGGTTGCGAGGTGTTGCTCCACGACGCGAAACTGGCGGCTCAGCGACTGGCCTCCGCCGGAGTGCCCGTCGAAGTCCAGGTATGGCCGGGCCAAATCCACGTGTTCCAATTCGCCGCGCCGAGGATCCCCGAAGCCACCCGCTCACTACGCCAGATCGGCGACTACATCCGCGAAGCGACCGGATAGCCAAGGGACCCTGAGGTTATCGAAGATGGATTTCGGGGCATTGCCACCAGAAATCAACTCCGGCCGCATGTATTCCGGGCCCGGCTGCGGGTCGATGATGGCTGCCTCGGCAGCTTGGGACGGGCTCGCCGCCGACCTGCATTCCACGGCGGCTTGCTATCAAGCGGTGATCTCGGACCTGGCCGGCGCAGCATGGCTGGGTCCCGCGTCGGCGGCGATGGCCGCCGCCGCCGCGCCTTACGTCTCGTGGCTGACAACGACTGCTGCGCTGTGCGAGCAGTCCGCCGCCCAGGCCGTGGCCGCCGCGGCCGCCTACGGGGCCGCGTTTGCGATGACGGTGCCCCCACCGATGGTCGCAGCCAACCGCGCGCAGCTGATGTTGCTGATCGCGACTAACATCCTCGGCCAAAACACCCCCGCGATTGCGGCCACCGAGGCCGAGTACGGCGAAATGTGGGCCCAGGATGCCGGGGCAATGTACGAGTATGCCGGCGCGTCCGCCGCCGCTTCGGCGTTACCCCCGTTCACATCGCCCGCGCCCACCACAAATCCAGCCGGGGTCGCCGGACAGGTTGCTGCAGTTGCCCACGCCAACGCCACGTCAGCCGGCACGGCCGCCCATACGACCATGTCGACGGGCTCGCAGCTACTCTCCGCAGTACCCAATGCACTTCGGGGACTTACGCTTCCTTTACCGGCAGCCGCGGCATCACTCCCACCATTCTCGCAATCACTGAGCTTACTGAGCCCGGTGAACCTGACCGTTGCGTCTGCGTCGACGGCCATTTCGTCGACGGGCATGGCCGGGTCGTATGCGGGCTTGGGATACGCGGCGCACTACGACCCAGAAGGTGCCAGGAAGATGGATGCCATATTGGAACGTCTGGGATCGGTTCCGGGAGGCCCAAAAACAGGCGCATCAGCGTCATTGGGATCGGCAGACCTCGGAGCAGGTGGCGATGCGGTACCTGTGTTCTCAGCGGGCTTAGGCCGGGCCTCGTCAATCGGCGCACTGTCGGTGCCGCCGAGCTGGGCCGCGGCCACCCCGCCGATCAGAGGTGTCGCAGTAGCATGGCCGGACCTCGTGTTGGGTGGCACCGCGATGGTCCCGGCAGCGAATCAGGAAAACCTGCTCAACGAAATGCTTTTGGCGAGTATGGCCGTACGCGGCATCCGCGGTGCTCCTCCTCGAGGCCGGCCCACGGTCACCAGAGCCGTGACTCCGCGGCCGCGGGACGGCGACAACTTGGGCTGACACCGCCGCTGATGCCCGCCGATCCGCCCGGCGACGCCTTCGCACTCACCCGGGTGAATCTGCTAGCCGGGTGATGACGACTCACCCCGCGTCGGTGAAAGCTGATTCAGCAGCTGGCGAGCGGAGGGTAAATGCGGCCGACGATGTACCGGATCTGCATTCGAGGCTGCCTGACCGAGCGGCTCGGGTCCGCCCTAGCAGGGATGCGCCTCGAGGCCGGTTCGACCGAAACCGCGTTCACCGGTGAAATCCGCGACCAGTCACAGCTTTACGGACTCCTCGACCGGGTCCGTGATCTTGGCCTGGAGCTCGTCAGCGTACAACCCCGCCCGCAGCTGACCCCTGACAACAACCCCATCAGGAAGGACCTCTAATGCAAGCCATCACTGTTTCAGATCGTGACGCCGGTATCGCTGGTCTGTCGCTGACAGATCTGCCCTACCCCCAGGCGGCCGACAATGACGTCGTCGTGCGGGTGCACGCCGCGGGTTTCACACGCGGGGAACTCGACTGGCCGCACACTTGGATCGACCGCGCGGGTCGTGATCGGACACCAAGCGTGCCCGGGCACGAGCTGTCGGGTGTCGTGGTTGAGTTAGGGTACGGCACCACCCTTTTGAGCATCGGTCAGCGTGTGTTCGGGCTCGCCGACTGGGCCCGCAACGGCTCACTCGCGGAGTACACCGCTGTGGAAGCCCGTAACCTCGCACCGCTGCCAATCGACATCGACCATACGGTGGCGGCGACGCTGCCGATCTCTGGATTGGCCGCCTGGCAGGGCCTGTTCGACCACGGCCACCTCGCTGCGGGACAGTCGGTTCTGATCCATGGCGCCACGGGTGGGGTTGGGTCGATCGCGGTGCAGCTCGCCCGCGAGGTCGGCGCGCGCGTCATCGGCACCGGCAGGTCCGCAGACCGAGAGCGGGCGGGGGAGCTCGGCGTTCACACCTTCCTCGACCTGGAGACCGAAAAGCTAGAGGACGCAGGCGAAGTCGACGTGGTTTTTGACGTGATCGGTGGAGACATTCTGGCCCGCTCGGCGGGTCTGGTACGGGCTGGCGGAACCCTCGTCACCATCGCCGAGCCGCCGAAGATCCTGCCGCGCGATGGGCGGGCAATTTTCTTCCTTGTCGAAGCCGATCGCGCCCAACTCGCCCACCTCGCGGCGCGAGTTCGGGATGGACGCCTCAAGCCAGTCGTTGGCGCCGTGCTACCACTTGCCGAAGCTGCCACTGCATTCGCTCCCGGCAAGCGCATCCCAGGCAAGACCGTCCTGCGCGTAGCCGAAGACTGAAAGGAGCTTCTGTTATTGGACGGCGTGTGCACGCGCATCCGCTCATTTCGTGCGATCACATCAGCTAGCCCTCAAGACATCCCAAGGGAAGGCAGCCAAGAAATGGCTCTAAAAGTATCACTCGCCGTACTGACTATCGCGGTCATGCTCGGACCCTCGGCCCACGCCGAGCCGCCGCCAGAGAACTCGGATCAAACCCCGTCTGTCCGCCCAGTTTTCAATCAACTTTCCAATGTTTCGGGCAAGTCAATTGAAGCGGTGACCGTCAGCTATCCGCCCGGAGCTAAGAGCGAACCTCACCACCACGCCAAGTCGGCGTTCATCATGGCGTACGTGATCTCCGGAGCGATCCGCAGCCAAGTCGAGGGTGAGCCTGCACGCGTCTATCACACCGGTGAGACGTGGAAGGAGGCGCCCGGCGCGCACCACACAATCAGTGAAAATGCCAGCGCCACCGAACCCGCTGAATTACTCGCAGTCTTCCTGCTTGATACCGGAGACGGCCCACTAACCACGGCCGACAACGCGACAAACTGAGCCGCGTTAGCGATGCGAGATGTTCGCACCGTGCGGAAATTTGAAGACCTTGCCTATGTCCGTAATACGACCCACGGGAGCAGCCCATGCACATGCGAAGCGCTATCCGGGCTGTCCGGATAGCACTACGCTGGTCGCTCGCCGCGGCCTTTCTGTCCGCTGTTGCCGACCGATTCGGCTGGTGGAAGCCGTTCGGGCAGGGTAGCCGGGGGAGCGTGAAGGCCTTCGCCGACTACACCCACCAACTTGTCCCATTTGCTTCTGGATGGTTATTGACCGCCATTGTCTGGACTGCCACTGCCGCCGAAGCGACGCTGGGAATCTTGCTTCTCGCCGGCTGGCGACCAAAGCTGGTTGGCGCGGCGACTTGCTTGCTGCTCATAATATTTGGAACCGCGATGGCTATATCCCTGGGTATGGAAGCGCCGCTTAGCTACAGTGTCTTCTCCGCAGCAAGCGCAGCCGCGGCCTACGCGATACTTGGCACAACATCGCGGCCACCACACACGACCGAGACCACATACCCGTGGCCGCTTATCGAGTCCGCGCACTCGAAGCATGCCGGTTGGTGGTGTTGCAGGACAACTTTGCCAATCATTGGAAGTGACGGTCGATGAAAGCTGGCAAAGACTTCGACGTGGTTGTCGTGGGCGGCGGGGTGGGCGGTGTAGCCGCGGTGCGGAAGCTCGCGTCCGTCGGTCTTTCCGTAGCACTCGTTGAGGATCGTCTGGTCGGTGGAGAGTGTCATTACTGGGGCTGCAACCCGAGCAAAACACTGCTTCGCCCGATCGAGGTGTTCAATCTCGCGAAGGCAGTTCCTGGTGTGCGAGAAGCTATTTCGGGTGGGCCGCCGGACGTTGCGGCAGTCTTCGCGAAACGCGACGAGATCATCGAGCACCTCTCGGACAAAGAACGAACAGCATCACTGCGGCAAGCCGGTGTCGCGGTGTTTCATGGGTTCGGCCAGTTGAGCGGCCAACGAACTGTGCGCGTCGCCCGCGGCGATAACACCGACGCCGTCCTGGAGGCGCGCTACGCGGTCGTGCTCGCCACCGGCACTCGTCCTAACGTGCCCGAGATACCTGGGCTGGCACAAGCACGCCCGTGGACCAATCGGGACCTAACGACCATGACACAGGTGCCACCTCGCACGCTGGTGGCGGGTGGCGGCCCCGTCGGTGTCGAGTTCGCGACCATCCTGACCGGTTTGGGCTCAGCGGTAACGCTTCTGGTACGTGGGGACACCCTGCTTCCCCACTGCGAACCCGAAGCCCGCGACCTGGTCGCGCAGTCACTGCGAAGCAAAGGCGTCACGATTCACTTTGAGACGGAGTTGTCGGCCGTAGCCCGCCCGGTAGCGGGCGGGCCCGTCACTGCCACTTTCCACGACCAGACCATCGAGGTAGACGAGATCGTCCTGGCCGCCGGGCGGCGCACTAACACCGACAACATCGGACTGGAAACCGTTGGCCTGCCATGCGGCGGGTTTGTTTCTGTGAATGACCATCTCCAGGCGGTCGGCGTCACCGGCGATTGGCTCTACGCCTTGGGAGATACCACCGGGCGTGCTCGGCTGTCCCACATCTCCACCTACCACGGCCATGTGGTGGCCGACATCATCACGGCCCGCGCCGCGGGGCTAGAACTGTCCGGGAGCGAGTTGGCTGCCCGTGATGCGGGCAATCTCGCGCAGGTTATCTTCACTGAGCCACAAGTAGCCACTGCGGGGCGCACGGAAAGTCAGGCCCGAGCAGAAGGATTCGTGGTACGGACGCGAACTGCCCGTTACCCCGGCACCCTGTCATTCCTGGCCCTTTTCAGGGATGAATTCCAAGGATGGGCGAAGTTGGTCATTAACGCGGAGACCAACACACTGCTCGGAGCGACATTTGTCGGCCCGGAGTTCTCGGAACTGGTTCAAGCGGCCACCCTGGCTATCGTCGCAAAGGTCCCAGTCAGTCTCCTACGCCATGCTGTCGCGCCACATCCGACGGTCAATCAGATCTGGGATCGGCTACTCGCCCAAGAGTCCGAACTTGCCCCATTACTGAAAAGCGCGGGGCAGCAGCTGAGAGGAACCGCAATGACCTACGACTCGCCGGTCGTCTCGCTATGACCATGCTCGTAGCGGGGGTTCGCGCATTCGGTGGCAAGGTGGAGATGCTGGAAGTGGACGATCCGCGGCCGTTGGCAGGCGACGAGGTTCTCATCGACGTTCGCGGCGCCGGGGTTAGCAACTGGGACAACATCATTCGGACCGGCGGCTGGGATGTTGGCACCAGGCCTCCGCTGGCGCTCGGCGTCGAGGCTACCGGTGTCATCGAGGCCGTTGGCGACCGCCCAAACGGATTCACTGTGGGCGATGAGGTGCTGTGCCACCCGGTGCCGCTGCGCGACCAGGGTACGTGGGCGCCGTTTTTGATCGCACCCGTCGGGTCGCTCGCTCGCAAAGCGCCTGCGATTTCGTGGGAGATTGCAGCGATCTTTCCGGTACCCGCGTTGACTGCCGAGCAGGTGGTCGGCGAGGCGCTGGCCCTTCACGGTGGAGAGACGTTGCTCGTCAATGGTGCGGGTGGAATCACGGGCGGGCTCATCGTTCAGCTGGCCGCTTTGCGCGGCATCGATGTGCTCGCCACCGCCAGCCCCCGCAGCTCCGACCGAGTCCGGGGGTATGGCGCCCGCGACGTGATCGATTACCGCGATCCGATGTGGCCACAGCAGGCAAGGGCGTTGGCGAACGACTCCATCACCGCCGTCGCCAACGCCGCCCCTGGGGGCGCTACTGCTGCGATGACCGCGCTTGCCGACGGCGGCCGGCTTGCCACCATCACCCCAGACCCCCCTGCGCCCACCCGCGGCATCAGCGTGACCGCGGTTTACGTCCGTTCCGACGGCGCTCAACTCGACCGCCTCACGGCCCTACTCGCCTCCCGTCGATTGAGCATGCCCACCCCGCGTTCCTGCGGTCTGGATCAGGCTGCCGGCGCCCTCACCGACGTCGTGGCAGGCCACGAGCCCAGCGGAGTGGTCGTCACGAAAGGCATCTGACGAAATTGCCATCGCACCCCGAAAAACCGCACTCAACAAGGAGTCTCGAGATGAACACTATTACCCCGATCCACACGGGCGTGGCCGCTCACATCGGCAAATACGCCGACGCCGTTGCTGTATCCGGTGGCGGTGGCACACAGATTTTCGTGTCGGGCACGCCTGGGCTTCGCGAAGACGGCACCGTGCCCGAGGACTTCACCGACGAGGCCCGGCAGTGCTGGGCCAACGTCGAAAGGGCGCTCGGCAAGGCCGGTGCCAAGCTCACCGACATTGTCTACATGCGCCAATGGGTCACCAGCCGTGACAATGCGTTCGCCTACTTGGCGGTGAGCAAAGAGGTCATCCGCCACGAGCCCGCTGCCATGTTCAGCATCATCGACGGACTGGTGTGGCCCAACATCCGCGTGGAAGTTGAAGTCATGGCCATCGTGCCGGCGTGAGCGATCCGAGCGCCAAGATAAGCGCCCGCCGCTTCGACACCGACGTCGCCGTCGTCGGGGTGCGAAAGGATCCGGTTGTCTACGGGAAAGAACGCCCGCGGTTGTGAGCGAATGACCATCACACGCAACTATTCCGGCGCGCCGTCATCGTCAAGTGCCGAACGGCCCCCGCAGTGACGTTGCGCGACGCGGCACCGACCAGCCGCGCGATGGTGGTCGCAGTGCTGGTGTCGATGGTTGCGTTCCTCGACTCCACCGTGACCAACCTGGCTCTGCCGGCCATCGAGCACGATCTCGGCGGCGGCCTGGCGCTGCAGCAATGGATCGTCGACGGCTACCTGCTGGCGACGGCGGCTGCGATTCTCCCTGGCGGGTCCATCTCGGATCTCTACGGGCGCGTTCCGGTGATGCGGTTCGGGCTGTTGGCTTTCGGGGCCGGCTCGGTTCTGGCGGCGGTTGCCACCTCACCGGCAATGCTGATCACCGCGCGTTTCATCCAGGGCCTGGGTGCGGCGTTCCTCGTGCCTGGCTCGCTGGCGTTGATCAATACGGTGTTCGCCAAAGCACACCAGTCTGCGGCCATTGGCGTCTGGACCGGATGGACGGGAGCCGCCTTCGCGTTGGGCCCCCTGCTGGGCGGAATGTGCGTCGATTTCCTAGGCTGGCGTTGGATTTTCGTGTTGTCAGCGATTCCAATGGCGACCGGGTATGCACTGACGTTCTGGCTGTGCCCGATGTCGAGGCGGGTCGCAGGCGCCCGTGTCGATACCGCCGGGGTGGCCCTATCGGCGATAGGGCTGGCCGCGCCCGCGTATGCGTTAATCGAATCGCAGCACTACGGCTGGACCGACCCAATAGTCATCACGCCATCGGTGATCGGGATTGCCGCACTGACCGGCTTCGTGTACTGGCAGCGCCGCAGCCGGTGCCCGATGCTTCCATTGCCGTTGTTCACATTTCGCAATTTCGCTGCCGCCAATCTTGTCACCGTGTTCGTCTACGGCGCGTTGACACTGGGGTCGCTTGCCATCACCCTCTACACCCAAGAGATCGGCGGCTACTCGGCCACGGCAACCGGACTGGCCACCCTGCCGATCCCCGTGCTGTCGTTCGTTTTCGCGCGTCAAGTCGGTCGCTTCGCCGCCCGCGTTGGACCACGTGCGTTCCTGATCGCCGGCCCCGCGTTGGCGGGGATCGGGCTGCTGCTGATCCGCCCAAAACCTCACGGATTTCACGCGATCCCCGATCTCGTCCCCGGGATGACGGTGCTGGCCTTCGGGCTGGTCGCGACTATCACACCGCTGACGTCGGTGACACTGGCCTCGGTCCCGACTGAATACAACGGCCTTGCGTCGGCGATCAACAACGCCGTCTCGCGGCTGGCCGCGCTGATATCGATCGGGTCAATAGGCCTGATTAGCGTTGGCACGGCGAGCGCCGCCGGATTAGCCCACGTGCTAGAGGTGAGCGCCGCACTGTTCGCCCTGGGCGCGTTGTGTGCCGCCCTGTTGATAACCAATCCCCCTGCCGGGTGCCAACCTGTGCCCTGTGACGTCGCGGCGTTGTGCCGTGACCGGCCCGGTGTGCAACCGGCCCTGGCCAGCAGCCCCTCGATCGCGACGGGACCATCCCCTCCGCAGTAGTCGTTTCGGCATTGACACAACGCCGCAAACGGTCGACACTGCGCCCGCGCAGCTTTATCCATCCACGCTTGGGTTCATGGCGGCGCATAACTCACCCGGGTGAACTGGTGGTTGGGGTGATGACAGCTCACCCCGCGTGGCGGCAATCTCGGTACGACCACAACCGGGTGGATGGCCGGCCCGCTTGCGGAGGCCGTGTCGAAATTCCGGCATGCCCAAGAAATTTCGGCGAAAGCACGAAACCGAAGTGATCAGAGCAACTCTGAAGGGTTCATCATGAAGATCGTAGTCATTGGCGGGCGTGGGCTGGTCGGTTCGAAAGTAGCGTCCAAACTCAGCGCGCAGGGACACGACGTGCTCCCCGCTTCCCGCCGATCGGGTGTCGATTCACTCACCGGTGAAGGCCTCGCCAACGCCGTCGCCGGTGCGGATGTCGTGGTCGACGTCGCCGATTCACCACTGTTCGACGATGAACCCGTGATGCACTTCTTCACGACCGCGACCACGAATCTTCTGTCTGCTGAACAGCACGCGGGAGTCAAACACCATGTCGCGTTGTCGGTCGTGGGCTCGCAGGTCATGCCGGATAGCGGCTACAACACGGCGAAAGCAGCTCAGGAAAACCTGATCAGGGAGTCGGGCCGGCCCTATTCGATCGTGCGGGCAACTCCGTTCTATGAATTCGCGGTTGGCTTGGCCGATTCCGCGACAGACGGAGATATTGTCAGGCTGCCACACGCGTTGTTCCGCCCTATCGCGGCCGACGATGTCGCTACCGCCGTCGCACGCGCGGCTGTCGGGCCCCCGATCAACGGAGTTACGGAGATCGCTGGACCCGAAGCAATCGGAATGGATGATTTTGTCCGTATGGGCCTTGCTGCGATTGGCGATCAACGTCGGGTCGTGACTGACGCCCTGGCTCCATACTTCGGTGCGGTGATCGACGATCACACCCTGGCGCCCGACGAGAACGCCACCATCTTCGCCACTCGATACGTCGACTGGATCGACGCAAACTCCAGCCGTCGCATTTGGAGATATTTGAATGGGACTTAAGTTAACCCAATCGCGCCAGCCTGCCCTCGCTTTCACAACCGAACAGGAGCACGACCGATGAGCACTACAAGCAAGATGCTGGAAAGCCATCCCCACCCATTGGGACAGATCGACCGGGTAAAGCTAACCGCAGCTATCGACGCGTGCGCCGAGTGTAACCAGGCCTGCACCGCCTGCGCCGACGCGTGTCTTAGCGAAGACGATGTCGATCACCTCACCAAGTGCATACGCACATGCCTAGATTGCGCTGACATCTGCGCAACGACGAGCCGCGTATTGTCGCGCCAAACGGGTTACGACCCTAATCTCACCAAAGCAGCGCTAGAGGCGTGTATAACCGCATGCAAGGCAAGCGGGGAGGAATGTGCCCGGCACGCAGAACATCACGTTCATTGCCGCATCTGTGCGGAAGTCTGTCGTAGCTGCGAGCAGGCATGCCGTGACTTGGCCGCATCTGTCAATCGGACGTAGCGAATGGTGGATCATGCGTGACGTGCTCGATGCCCCTGGCCTGACCATAACCTTGCCCTCTGAGCAGCCGCTGCCGCGTACGATCTTCATCCCGCCGTTGGCGCACGTATTGTGAAACGCCTTGATGCTGAGGTCCTTTGGGCGCACGACCACAATGGATTGCCGCCTGATTGTGTACTCGGAGTAGCACCCGGGAGAGGGGGATTTCCTCTTCGCGGCACGACAGCGGCGCAATCGGCCGAGTAACCCAACCTATTGGACGGCCAACTCCAGACGATTTAGGCGCCGAACGAGGATGCTGGGCAACCAGTCTCCGACGTCGGTCGCCTCGATCCAGGTGGAGCGTTCCAACAGGGTCCGAAATACGATCTTGGCCTCGAGTCGTGCCAGCGCGGCCCCGATACAGAAGTGCACGCCCTTGCCGAATGTCACGTGGCCTTTGGCACCGCTGCGATCAAGACGGAATTCGTTTGGCGCGTCGAAGTGTGCCGGGTCGCGGTTCGCCGCGCCCCACATCAGTAGCAGGTGCGAGTTGGCGGGTACCTCCACGCCGTCCAGGGTCGTGTCGCGCCAGACGTGGCGGTAGTGGCCACGGAAGGGTGGCTCGTAGCGCAGAGCTTCTTCAATAAAGGCATTCAGCAGTTCCGGGTTCTCACGAACCTGCTTTTGAATCTCTGGGCGGTCGGCGAGAATCCACGCAGCGCTGCCTAAAAGCGATGCCGTGGATTCGCCGGCGGCGCTGAAAAGGGTGAGCATGATGCCTAATGCCACGGTCTGGTCCACCTCGCCCGAGGCGTAGCGTGCGGCCATGTCGGGAATGAGGCCGGATTCAGGTAAGGCACTTGCCTTTTCAAAGTGTTCCATGACGTAACCCGACAGTTCGAATGCCGCGGCTCCTGCCGCCTCGAGCTGGGGGGCCGTGACGACACCATCGAGCAGCGTGGTGGTGGCGAAGCCCAGCCGGATGAGATTGTCGACATCGGTGTCGGGTAGGCCCAGCAGCTTGGCGACCACCATCATGGGCAGGCGGTTGGCCATCGCGCTCATCCACTCGATGCGCCCCTCGTGCAGATTCTCGTCCCAGAGGCGCTCGGCGACGTGGCTCGCGAATTCTTCAATGATGCGGACGCGTTTCGCGGACAGATGTGGCAGCAGGATTTTGCGGTGTATCGCGTGTGCCGGATCGTCGGCCGTGGCCAAGGCATGGTTGGGACTTCCAGCCTCGATCATTGGGAACGGGGCGACCGTCCCATCCTCGTGGTACACCATGGTTGCGGTGAGGTTGGACGAGAAGTCTTCGACCCGGTTGACGGCATCGATCACCGCATCCCAGCCGCACACGGCGTAGAACTCCGAGTTACCGATGCGGTGCACCGGCGCCTCGGCGCGCATGCGGTCGTAAAGCGGATAAGGATTTTGCAGAGCCTCGGCGCCGAAGAACTGGATCGGGTCAGCCAAGACGGTCATCCTTTCAGGCTGGAAGAGGCCGTGAGCAGCGTCAATAGTGGGCGGCAACGTTGATAACCGCCGAGTCGCACCACCCACGCCCCACCAAATCGCCTGCACGACACCACCAGCGGGTTATGCTGAGAAAAACGTGCAAAAATTCTCATCCTGAGAGAAGTTTTTCAGCCCACAGCAGCTCGGGAGCACTTTCAGATGCCACAGAACGATTGGCTGCTTGGACGGGATCGCCGCGGCGAGGCCGCCGAACGGATCTACGCTGCGGCCGCCGACCTCATTTCCCGCGTCGGATACGACGCGTTCACCATCGAGGCCTTGGCCGCTAAGGTCCATTGCTCACCAGCGACGATCTACCGTCATGCCGGCGGTAAGGCGGCCATCCGTGACGCCGTTGTTGCCATTCAGGCGAACCGGATCGTCGATACGGTGCGCGAAGCGATCAAGGACCTCACCGGACCGGACCGGGTCGTGACCGCCACCATCCTTGCCCTGGAACGCATGCATTCAGATCCATTGGTTCAGCTCATGCGGTCAATGCAATTGGCGCCGGGCGGCGAGTGGCTCACTACCTCACCCGTCGTTGCCGCCTTTGCCTCCGAAATGCTCGGCCAGGACCACCCCGACCCGCTGGCCGCGCAATGGCTGATCCGCGTGTTCCTTGCGCTGTGGTGCTGGCCGCTGAAGGACCCCGCGACTGAACGCGCCGTAGTGGAGCGCTTCCTCCGCCCGTCCTACATCAACAACACCTGAAAGCCGAGATCATCGACCAAACACGGCGATGACGCAGGACCCATCCCCGCCCATCGCCTGCGCCAGACCGATCCGCGGATCTGAGACCTGGCGCGAATCCGCTTCTCCCCGAAGCTGACTGATCACCTCGTCAACCCGTCGCCGATCACCGCCGTCACGGCCTGATACCTCTGCGCGGCCACGCTCAACTCCCTCATCTAGGGAGTGTCAAGGATCAACCGAAGTAGCTGTCACGCATCAGCCGAAACACTGTCAGGCATCACCCGCAGACAAAACGTCGCCATAAACACTCGCTTGTGCCCCCGGCAGGATTCGAACCTGCGACACCGGCTTTAGGAGAGCCGTGCTCTATCCCCTGAGCTACGAGGGCGGACGGGCTGAGCTTACCGGCAACCGGCACGCAGACCGCGGGCTGCGAACGTCAGCGCAGCTCCGCGATGACCTTCGCGAACGCGTCGAGGTTGTTGTCCTGCACGGTGAAGGAGGTCAGCCCGTACTTTTCGCGGAGTCCCGACAGCGTGTCCGCCATCTCTCGGGGTGACCCGCTGAGCACCGACGTCATGGACAGCAATTGCTCATCGGAGAGGTCCGGCGCGTACTGACGGGTCATTCGCAGGTCGGGCGCGGTCTCTCCCTCGGGCGGCATCGCCGTGATCACCATGTTCAGCTCCAGCTGATCAAACCGATCGCCCGCGGCGTTGCGCACGAACTCGATGCGTTCGGCCAGCGGGTCGTCGACGTCTCGGACCCTGGCGCCGGTCAGCCCGATGATGTCCGCGTGCCGGGCGGCCAGGGTCAGCACCCGATCGCCGTTGCCGGCGATCAGGATTGGCGTCGTCGGATGGTGTTCCTTCAAGTAGGTCGTCATGTGTCCGAGGTAGTCGACCCGCGCTCCGGCGCTCGGGTAGGGCAGCTCCGCGGCCTCGAATTCTTCCTTGACATAGCCGGTTCCGAGCCCGATCTCGAGGCGGCCGTCGCTGAGCACATCCACCGCCTGCAGGTCCCTGCTCAGCAGGGCCGGCTTGTAGAACGCGGCATTGAGCACATACATGCTCAGCCGCAACCGCGTCGTCACCATCGCGACCGCCGTCAGCGTCGGGCACGGCGCCGCCGCGCCGAGATGGTCGGGCACGCATAGGATGTCGTATCCGAGGTCTTCCGCTCGCTTCGCCTTCTCCACCAATTTCTCGCGAGACTTGAAGAACCGCATGCTCATCGAGAAGCGAAAATCTTTGGCCACCAACAACCTCCGTTCAACCAGCTAACGACACTTACCAGGCGCGCGCGGCCGCCGCCAAGCCCTGCACCAGGGCGGTGGTGACCGGCGACAAGCCGTCGGGACCCGGGAGCGGGCTGCGCGGGCTCAGGCCCCTGACGCGAACGGACAGCTCCAGTTGTGTTCCGCCGCTGCGCACCCGGTTGACCGGGTTGTCGGGATGTAGACCCCGCAGTTCGGGCGGGATGTCGTCGAGATCGGTGACGACCTGATAACCCGTCAGCCGGATGTGCCGGGCCAGGTGGGCGGCCAGCTCGCGATTGCGGCCGCCGGCCAGCAGCTGGGTGCTGCGACCGATGCGGCCATAGCCGTGCAGCGAGACCGCGACGTCGACATGATCGAGAAACTCGGCCAGCCGGGTCGATTCACCGGGCTGGAACAGGACCGAGGGCAGGTGGTGCGGGTAGTGGTCGGGATGGCGCACCACATACACCGACGCGTCGGCGGCCTCGGCGGCGCGTTCGGCGATGACGTCGGTCATCTGCTCCAGGCCGCCGCCGTGGATGGCAAGGAACCCGAAACGCGACCGCAGCTGGCTGGACTCGATCACGCCGGGTTGGTTCAACAACGCTGAAAGTGACTGTGGCCCAGGGCCAGAACGCGGTCTCGCCGATGCCGGGCGAGGCCAGCGTGCGGGGTCCCAGCGGTGCAGGAAGTCGATCCAGCGTTGCGGAAGCCCGTGGTGCACCGCGCCGTCGATGATCCGCGGCAGGTAGCCGGGCCGCGGCGGACCCGGAGTCACCCGGTGATCGATGTAGACCCAGGCCGGTGCCGCTCCGTCGTTGGTGTTCACGGTGAGCCGGTCGCGCCGGTAGCGCACCGGTACCCCCTCGGCGCTATCCAAGGTGGCCAGGTCGTGATCGGAGATCTGCCAGAGCACCCCGTGCACCTGGTTACCGGTAAATGGCTCGACGGTGGCCACCCCGCGCTCGTTGATCAGCCAGTCGTGGTCGGACAGGACCGCCGGTCGCGGATCGGCGGCGTCCGGACACCGCAGCGCCATTTGGTTGACGCACAGGTTCGACCCGTATGCGAAGTAGGGATGCCGGCGGGCCGGCATTTAGCCGGTCACCGTCAGCCAAATCAGCACCACGTTAAGCAGACTAATCATTATTCCGACAGTCCAGCCAATAGCGGTCGTGACGGGATGGTTGGCGTCGGTACCCATAAGCGTGCGATTGCTGGTCAACCGGATCAGCGGAAGCACCGCGAACGGGATGCCGAACGACAGCACGACCTGCGAGAGCACCAGGGTGCGCGTGGGGTCGAGATCGAGCGCCAGGATCGCCACGGCCGGGCAGAGCGTGATCAATCGCCGCACGAGCATGGGGATTGAGCGGTGCAGCAATCCCTGCATGATCATCGCGCCGGCGTACGCACCCACCGACGCCGACGCCAGCCCGGACGCAAGCAATCCGACCGCGAACAGCACCGCGATCGTCACTCCCAACGTGTTATGGACCGCGGTGTACGCACCCTCGATGGACCCGCTCGTTTCGCGCCCCTGCAGATTGATGGCGGCGACCAGCAGCATCGCCGCGTTCACCGTCCCAGCAACCGCCATGGCGAGCACGACGTCCACCCGGGTGACCCGCAGCAGCCAGCGCCGGGGGGGGGGGGCGGTTCCTACCGCATCGAGGTCACCGGCGAACCGTCCTACGCAATGGACATCTGCCTGAGCC
>NZ_MBEU01000088.1 GCF_001954275.1 Mycobacterium sp. IS-836
GCTTCCGCGTCGTCTTCGGGATCCTCTTCCGGCTCCAATCCAGAAGAGTCGTCGACGTATTCGTACCGGTCGTCCTGCTCGTCGTCCGCCTCTTCATCCTCGGCGTCGGTCTCGTCGACGGCATCGGCCTCGTCGGCAGCGCTGGCGCCGGCCGGAAGGGCACCCGAATCTTCGATGACGTCGACATCCAGGTAGTCGGGCTCGGCCTCCTCGGCGACCTCGACCTTCAGGACGACCGGGCGTGCATCCGGGAACTCTTCAGTCTCGGCGTCCTCGTCGTCGTCAGCGAAGTCCTCGTCAGCGACGTCTTCCTCCGGCTTCCAATCGGGGTCGCTGCGATGACCCGCCGCCGGACCAGCGCGCTTGAGCAGACGGGATCCGGCGCCGTTGAGCACCCGCGTCGCCAACGCGACATCGCTGGTGCGGCGCACAGCGTCGCGCTTGCTGATGAGCATCGGAACCAAAACGAACAGCCACAGCACCACGAGCGAGATCCACAACAACGATTGCGGGATGCTTGGCATGATGACCTGCTCCTTCTGGCCTGGATCCCCCGCGAGGCTCATCGGCGGCCTGCGCGGCCGGGTCCCAGCGACCAGCACAATTACACACCTGTAATTTGCCCCCTACAAGCACCAAACGTCACTCGTGTCGCGCTAGCCACAACCCCAAAGCAGCCGCGAACGCCGGATTACGCCCAACTCGCGTGCCCCGAGCGGACCAGGGTCGAGGCCACCGACCCGTACACCTCTTCGATGGTGATCGCCATCAACAAGTGGTCGCGCCACGCGCGGTCCACCTCCAGGTAGCGGCGCAGCAAACCCTCTTCCCGGAACCCGACCTTGGCCAGCACGGCCCGGCTCGCGGCGTTCTCCGGGCGCACGGTCGCCTCCACGCGATGCAGCATGACCGGGCCGAAGCAGTGGTCGAGACCTAGCGCCAACGCCGCGGTGGCCACCCCGCCGCCGGTCGCCGACCGCGGCACCCAGTAGCCGATCCACGCCGAGCGCAGCGCGCCGTGCGTGACGTTGCCGATGGTCAGCTGTCCGCAGAACCGCCCGTCGAGTTCGATCACGTACGGCAGCATGCGGCCCTTGCGGGCCTCCGAACGCAGGCCGGAACACAGTGCGGGCCACGCCGACACCGCGTGCCGGGTCGCCCAATCGCCCTCGGCACTGGGCTCCCACGGCTCCAGGTGCGCGCGGTCGGCCAACCGGATGCGGCTCCACTGCACGCCGTCGCGCATCCGCACCGCACGCAAGCGGACCACGCCCGCGGCTACCCGCAGCGGCCCAACGTCCAAGGGCCAACCGGGATGCCGGGCATTGGTGCGCAACAGGTTCACGGGCGGGCGCAGACGTTGCACTCAGCCACGCTGAGCCAGGAAGGCGACGTCGACGATCTCACCGGTACGAATCTGCTCGGCGCCGCTGGGAACCACAACCAGGCAATTGGCCTCGGCGAGCGTCGCCAACAAATGCGACGTCCCCGGGGCCCCGCCCAACGCCTGCACGAGGTACTCCCCGGTGTCCTGATCCCGCATCAGCTGACCGCGAAGATAGCCCTTGCGCCCGGCCACCGACGTGATCGGCGACAGCGTGCGCGCCTGCACGATTCGGCGCATCGGCTGCCGCTTGCCCAGCGACAGCCGGATCAACGGCCGGACCATCACCTCGAAGACCACCAGCGCGCTGACCGGATTGGCCGGCAGCAGAAACGTCGGCACGCCCTCGCGCCCCAGCTGCCCGAAGCCCTGGACGGATCCGGGATGCATGCCGACGCGGACCACCTCCATCTCGCCGAGCTCGGCCAGCACCGAGCGCACCGCCTCGGCGGCCGCCCCGCCGACCCCGCCGGCGATCACCACGACCTCGGCGCGATTGATCTGACCCTCGACGACCTCCCCGAGCTCTTTGGGGTCGTTGCTGACGATCCCGACGCGGTTGACCTCCGCCCCGGCATCGCGGCCCGCGGCCGCCAGCGCGTAGGAGTTGACGTCGTAGACCTGCCCGTTGCCCGGGGTCCGCGTGATGTCGACCAGCTCGCCGCCCACGGCCATCACCGACAACCGCGGGCGCGGGTGCACCAGCACCCGGTCGCGGCCGACCGCCGCCAGCAGCCCCACCTGGGCCGCGCCGATGATCGTTCCGGCGCGCACGGCAACGTCGCCGGGCTGCACGTCGTCCCCGGCGCGGCGCACATAGGCGCCCGACGGTGCGCCCCGCAGAATCCGCACCCGCGAGGTTCCGCCGTCGGTCCACCGCAGCGGCAGGACCGTGTCGGCCAGCGTGGGCAGCGGGGCGCCGGTGTGCACCCGGACGGCCTGCCGCGGCTGCAGCCGGCTGGGGGTGCGGGCGCCGGCTTCGATGGTTCCCATCACCGGCAGGACCAGCCCGTCGTGGGCATCTTCGTCGGCGAGCGGCTCGCCGGCATCGTCGACGCCCTCGGTACCCAGCTCGCCCACGCCCAGCACGTCGACGCTGCGCACCGCGTAGCCGTCGATGGCGGCCTGGTCGAACCCGGGCAGCGGCCGTTCGGTGACGACCTCTTCGGCGCACATCAATCCCTGCGCCTCGGCGATGGCGACCCGTATCGGACGCGGGGCCACCGCGGCGGCCGTTATCCGGGCCAGCTGCTCCTCCACAGAACGCACAAGCGCGCCTCTCTGCCCTCAAGCCTGACGGGACCGTGCGTCGCCGGGCCCGCTACTGCTCGGTCAGGCCCAATCGCGCCACCAACCACCGCCGCAATTCCGGGCCGTAGTCGTCACGATCCAATGCAAAGTCAACCGCAGCCTTGAGGTAGCCGCCGGGATTTCCCAAGTCGTGTCGAGATCCGCGATGCACGACGACATGGACGGGATGGCCCTCCTTGATCAACAGGGCGATCGCGTCGGTCAGCTGGACTTCACCGCCAGCCCCGCGGTCGATGCGGCGCAGCGCATCGAAGATGGCGCGGTCGAGCACGTAGCGGCCGGCCGCGGCATACATCGAGGGCGCGTCCTCGGGCTTGGGCTTCTCGACCATCCCGTTGACCTTCAACACGTCCGGGTTGTTGCCGGGGCCCGCCTCGACGTCGAAAACCCCGTAGGCACTGATCTCTTCGGGTGTCACCTCGATGGCGCACAACACCGTGCCGCCGTAGTCGGCGCGCACCTTCGACATGACCTCCAGCACGCCGGTCGGCAGCACCAGGTCGTCGGGCAGCAGCACCATGACGGCGTCCTCGTCGGCCGTCAGGGTGGGCTCCACGCAGCTGATGGCGTGTCCCAATCCGAGCGGCTCGGCCTGCACCACGGAGTCGACCTTGATCAGCTGCGGCGCCCGACGCACCTTGTCCAGCATGGCTTTCTTGCCGCGCGCCTCGAGCGTGCCCTCGAGCACCAAGTCCTCCACGAAATGCGCGACGACGCCGTCCTTGCCCTCGGAGGTGATGATGACCAAGCGCTCGGCGCCGGCTCCGGCAGCCTCGGCCGCGACCAGCTCGATGCCGGGCGTGTCGACGACGGGCAGCAACTCCTTGGGCACCGTTTTCGTCGCCGGCAGGAAGCGCGTGCCCAGGCCGGCCGCGGGGACGATCGCCGTGAACGGCACCGGGACTTCTGGGCGTGACATCGTTCAAACGATAGCCCCCACGGAGTCTGCGGCCTTGTTGTGGCGGCGCGACAGGCCGGGCTGTCATCGTTGAGCCATGGCGACCCCGGGCAAGGCCGCGTTGCGGCAACAGCTGCTGGCGGCCAGGGAGCGGGTTGCCGACGACGTTCGGGCCGCCGAGGCCCGGCTGCTCACCGAGCGACTGGAGCCCGTGGCCAGCAACGGCAGCACCGTCTGCGCGTACGCACCCGTCGGCACCGAACCCGGCTCGATCGACATGCTGGACATGCTGCTGCGCCGGGGAGCGCGGGTGCTGCTGCCGATCGCGCGCACCACCGCCGACGGCATCCCGATGCGGCTGCGGTGGGGCGAATACCGGCCGGGCGCACTGGTTTCCGGCCGCTGGGGCCTACTCGAGCCGCCCGAGCCCTGGCTGCCGGAGTCGGCCCTGGCCGAGGCCACCCTGGTGATCGTCCCGGCGCTGGCGGTCGACCGTCGCGGCGCGCGGCTGGGCCGCGGCCGCGGCTTCTACGACCGCTCGCTGGACGGCCGGAACCCGCAAGCACAGCTGATCGCGATGGTGCGCGACACCGAGTTCCTCGACGAGTTGCCCGCCGAGCCGCACGACGTGCCGATGACCCATGCACTCACGCCGGGGGGTGGTCTCGTCGCGCTGCCTCCCACCAGGGAATGAGACACTTCACAGGGTGGTTCTAGCACTTGAGCATGTAGAGTGCTAACCAGGCTTACATTCACGGAGGTTACAAGTGCCGACCTACAGCTATGAATGCACCGAGTGCGGCAACCGCTTCGACATCGTGCAGGCCTTCACCGACGACGCGCTGACGACATGCGAGAAGTGCTCCGGACGGCTGCGCAAGCTGTTCAACTCCGTCGGCATCGTGTTCAAGGGCAGCGGCTTCTATCGCACCGACAGTCGTGAGGCCGGCCAGAAGGCGAAGACGTCGACCAACGGCTCGTCCACCAGCGACTCGGGGTCGAGTACGGCCTCGGGCGACAAGAACGGGTCGAGTTCGGCGTCGAGCGAGAAGAACGGCTCGAGCGAGAAGTCCAGCACGAGCTCCACGCCGTCCACCGCGGCCGCCTCGACCTAACGGTTATCCACAGCCGGGTTTCGCCGACGCCATCGTCCCCGCGGCGCTGCGCCTAGCGTTGCCGCGTGGGCCACTCATCGCTGAATCCGACGCTTTGGCACCGGTTGTCGGCGTCGTTGCGACCGGACTGGACGCGGACGGTGCTCGCGCGCCGCGTCGCCGCGGGCGGACTCGTGGTGCTGGCCGGCGTCGCGGCGCTGCGTTCGAATCCTGACGGTGACCGCGTCGACGTCGTCGTGGCCTCCCGGGACCTCACCCCCGGCGCAGCGTTGACCCCCGATGACCTCCGGATCGAAAAACGTTTGGCCGCAACGGTTCCCGACGGATCTCAAGCAAACCTCGCCGCCGTGGTCGGCGCGATGCTGGCCAGTCCGACGCGGCGGGGCGAGGTACTCACTGACGTTCGGGTGCTGGGCAGCCGGCTAGCCGAATCGACGGCCGGTCCCGGCGCCCGCATCGTGCCGCTGCACCTGGCTGACAGCGCCCTGATCGACCTGCTGCGGGTCGGCGACGTCGTCGACGTGCTGACCGCCCCGGCCACCGACACACCGGCGGGGACTTCGGCAGTCACCAAAGTGGTAGCAACCGACGCCGTGGTCGTGCTCGTTTCTGCGAAGCAGAAGGTCCAGGCCGCGGACAGCGACCGCGTCGTGTTGGTTGCGCTGCCGGCTCGCGTGGCGAACACGGTGGCAGGCTCGGCGCTGGGTCAAGCGGTAACCCTCACCCTGCACTGAGCGGTGTCGAGATCAGGCGGCTGAGTCCTGGGCGCTGGCACAGTACTTGCACTTGTGCGCGGCCTCGGGGATGTCGGACATGCACTCCTGGCATGCCTTGGTCGAGGGTTCCTCCCCGAACACCGTGACCCCACGGCGGGCCTGGATGTGCCTGTAGGGCACCACGATCATGAAATACACGGCCGTCATGAAGACGACGAAATAGATGATCGCCGAGATGAACGATCCGATATCGAGGAAGGTCGCCTTGTTGCCTTCCTCGCCGAGCTGCCAACCCAATCCGAACTTGGTACCTGGCTGCACGGCCGCGACCAGCGGATTGATCACGCTGTCGGTGAAGGCCTTGACCAGGTTCGAGAAGGCCAGGGCCACAACCAGACCGATGGCCACGGTGATCACGTCACCGCGCATTACGAAACTCTTGAACCCCTTGAACACGTGCACACCTCCCGTACTGCCCATTGCGAGGCAACATGACGCCGCCCGAGAAGACGGTACGTTCATTTGTGCGCGATCACACATTTCCCGGACGATTGGTCATCAAAGGTTGACCGCGCCGTGACGCCGGCAAACGTAAAACCTCGGTCGAATGTTCTCAACCGTGGTGTGGGGGCACGTTCTCGCGCAACCACTGCTCGTGCTCGTCGATATCCGAGTCGGGCTCGTCCGTTGACCTCTGGGCCGATTCGGCGCCGAAGACCGAGCCCTCCTCATGCCGGTCGTGACCGGAGGGTCTGCTCGCAGCGGAACCTCGAGACAACCGGTTAGATCTCCAGGCTCGACAGCTGCCCGATGATCTGCGCGGCAAGCGGATTCAGCGTCGCCATCCCGTCGCGCACCGCGTAACGGGAGCCGGCGAGATTGACCACCAGCGTGCTTCCGGACACACCGGCGAGCCCGCGTGACAACCCGGCGTCGATGATTCCCGCGGCGAGCCCCGAGGCGCGGATGGCCTCGGCGATGCCCAGGATCTCGCGATCCAGAATGTCGCGAGTTGCCTCCGGCGCGACGTCGCGCGGCGTGACACCCGTGCCGCCGACCGAAACGACCAGGTCCACCCCGCCGATCACCGCCGTGTTCAGCGCGTTGCGGATCTCGACCTCGTCGGCCGCGACCGCCACCACACCGTCGACGACGAATCCCGCCTCGGTCAGCAGCTCGGTGACCAGCGGCCCGCTGTGATCCTCGTCCCCGTGGGCGGTGCGATCGTCGACCACCACGACCAGAGCCCGGCCGACTACCAACTCCGCACCCGTTTCCATGGGTGACACCGTATATCCGAGCTCCGACAGCGGTTCATCGACTCTCATCACTGATCCGCCTTGCCAAGCGTGACCGGCACGGTGCGGCTGCCACCGCCGGGATCCTGGAAGGTCAGCGACACCTTGTCGCCCGGCGCCTTGGACCGCACGGCGGCGACCAACGCGTCGGCATTGTTGATCGGGCGGTCGTCGACCTTGGTCACGGTCACGCCCTTGGGCACTCCGGCGGTTGCGGCGGCGCCGCCCTGCACGACGTCGACGACCTTGGCGCCCGGGGTGGCCTTGTCACTGGTCACCTGCACACCGAGCGAGGCATGGGTGGCCTTGCCGGTGCTGATCAACTCGTCGGCGATGCGCTTGGCCTGGTCGACCGGAATCGCGAAGCCCAGGCCGATCGATCCGCTCTGGGCGTCGGGAGAATCGGCGCCCAGGGTGGCGATCGCCGAGTTGACGCCGACCAGCTGACCCTGCATGTTGACCAGCGCGCCGCCGGAGTTACCCGGGTTGATCGCGGCGTCGGTCTGAATCGCGTCCAGCACCGTGTTCTGGTTGCCCGACTCGCCGGTCGTGGATACCGGTCGGTTCATCGCGCTGATGATTCCGGTGGTCACCGTGCCCGATAGGCCCAGCGGTGACCCGATCGCCACCACCGGCTGGCCCACCCGCAGATCCGATGAGGAGCCCATCGAGATCGGCGTGAGCCCCGACGTGCCCTGCACCCGGATCACCGCGATGTCGCTGGTGGGATCGGCACCGAGCACCGTGAACGGTGCGGTGCGGCCGTCGGAGAAGGTCACCGTCGTCTTGGGCGGCGGACCACCGGCGGGTCCGCCCGGCCCGCCCGGGGCGTTCGGGCCGTTCGGCGGCTTGGCCGCGGCGGCGACGACGTGGTTGTTCGTCAGGATCAACCCATCCGCCGACAGGACGATGCCGGAGCCCTCTTCGGAGGCGCGGCCCATGTCCGTCTCCAACATGACGACGCTGGGCACCACCTTGGCGGCGACCTGTTCGACGCTGCCGGGCGGCATGTTCGCGGCCGGGATGCTGGGCGCGGCCCCCGGGATCAGCCCGGTGCCGCCGCCGCTCGCGGAGTGCGTGCCGAGCTCGACGACCGTGGCGGCGGCACCGCCGATGCCGGCCGACACCACCGCGATCGCGACCGCCCCGACCGTCAATAGGCCCGCGCGCGAACGCTTTTGGGGTGGGGGCGGCATCGGGGGCAGCATCCCGATCGGGCCGGTACCGGTCCCCCCGGGAATCGGGCCCGCACCCGTCCCCCCGGGTATCCGGCCCGGCCCGGTGCCGCCGGGTATGGGGCCCGGCCCGGTGCCGCCGAACGGCTCGTAGGGCTGACGGAACTGCGTGGTCTGCGTCGGCTGCGAGGGCTGCGACGGCTGGTACCGCCAATCCAACTGCTGGTTGTACGGCGGCTGCTGCCCCTGGGCATAAGCGGGGGGCACAGGCTGATTAGGCGCGCGGTATCCCGGCTGCTGCGGCGGTGGCGAATACCTCGGGTCATTCGTCATGTCGCTAAGTCGCTCTTCCTCTAATTGGGCGTATGTCGGCTCGACTTGGCTCGATTTCCAACAGTAACTGCAACTACCTTGCCTGCGCCGACTGAGAGTCCACTGAGATAACGTTCGCCGAACCCCGAGAGTTCGCGCCGTTGCCAGGCACCGTCACGGCGGAGTCGGTCGTGGCATCGGAAGCGGGCGGGGGTTCCGTCGAAACCGGCATCGGCCGGCCAGGGAGCAGCACGTAAATCGATGTTCCCGGCGGCTGTCCTCCCGAAACCGTGTCTTCGATACGCAGCAACCCACCGTGGTTGAGGACCACCTTCTTGACGATCGCCAGCCC
The DNA here is from genome assembly GCF_001954275.1 of Mycobacterium sp. IS-836. GTDB lineage: Bacteria > Actinomycetota > Actinomycetes > Mycobacteriales > Mycobacteriaceae > Mycobacterium. The sequence goes on from NZ_MBEU01000088.1 coordinate 8,562, forward strand.
CAGTCCCGAACCGGGCATCGCCCGTGCCGTCGTCGACCGGTAGAAGCGCTCGAACACCAAGCGACGCTCGTGCGGCGGGATGCCCGGCCCACGGTCGGAGACCACCAGCTCGGCGTGCGAGGGGTCGAGTTGGCGCATCGTGACACCGACACGACCGCCGGGCGGGCTCCACTTCGCCGCGTTGTCCATGAGGTTCAACGCCGCACGCGACAACCCAGCGGCGTCGCCGTAGACCTGCCACCCGATCACGTCGACGTCGAAGTGAATGTCGTTGCGCCGCCGCCTGACTCGCTCAAGACTGCGATCGATGACCTCGGACATGTCGACGGTCTCGTGCACCACCTGGCCGGCGTCGTCCCGGGTTAGGTCCACCAAATCGCCCACCAGCGTGGACAATTCCTCGATCTGCGCGAGCACGTCGGCCCGCAGGTCGACCATCTCCTGCTCCGGCAGCCGCGGCGCCCCCGGCTCCATCGAGGCCATCAGCAGCTCGACGTTGGTACGCAGCGAGGTCAGCGGGGTGCGCAATTCGTGGCCGGCGTCGGTGACCAGCCGCGCCTGTCTCTCCCGCGACTCCGCCAACGCCCGCAGCATCAAGTTGAATGCCTCAGTGAGCCTTGCCAATTCGTCGCTGCCGAACACCGGGATGGGACGGAGGTCGTCGGTGCGGGCCACGCGCTCGGCCGCCTCGGTCAGCCGGGCCACCGGACGCAGACCGGCGCGGGTGACCATCCCCCCGGCCACCGCGGCGACCGCGACACCGATCCCCCCGACGATCAGCAGCACCCACCGCAGTTTGGTCATCACCGCTTCGGTCGGCTTGAGGCTCTTGGAGATCAGCAGCGAACTGCCGTTGGGCAGGTGGATGGCCAGGATCCGTTGGTCGGAGGCGGTGCGCCGCGACATGAACAAATCACCGCGGATCACGGCCTTCTCGGCCGCGCCGACCGGCAGCGTCTGGCCGGGCTGGTTGGCGGTGTAGATCGAGTGGCCCGGGTTCACCAGCATCGCGTTGACATCGGAATAGGCGGTGCCCTCGATGGCCTTGCCGGGGTCGGCGGCCAGCGATCCGCTGGTGATCAGCAGCTGCGCGCGGCTCTCCAACTGGTTGTCGATATCACTGTAGAGCGCCGCCGAGATCACCGCGTAGACAGCGCATGCCATCAGCACGACGACCATCGCCACCATCGCCATCGCCAGCAGCATCACCCGCCAACGCAAGGACAACGAGCTGGTCGCTCGCAGCGGTGCGCGCCGGCGGTGGTGGAACCGGACCATCAGGGCGGCGTCTCCCGCAGGACGTAGCCAACCCCGCGCACCGTGTGGATCAGACGCGGCTCGCCATCGGCTTCGGTTTTGCGGCGCAGATAACCCACGTAGACCTCCAGCGCATTGCCCGAGGTGGGGAAGTCGAACCCCCACACCTCCTCGAGGATGCGGCTTCGGGTGAGCACCCTGCGTGGATTGGCGATCAGCATTTCCAGCAAGGCGAATTCGGTGCGGGTCAGGCTGATTCGGCGTTGTCCGCGGGTGACCTCGCGAGTCACCGGGTCCAGGGTCAGATCGGAGAACGTCATCGCGACCGACTCGGCGTCGTCGGGCTTGGTGCGGCGCAGCAGCGCCCGCATGCGCGCCAACAGTTCTTCGAGGGCGAACGGCTTGGGCAGATAGTCGTCGGCGCCGGCATCCAGGCCGGCCACCCGCTCGGAGATCGAATCGCGCGCAGTGAGCACCAGGATCGGCAGGTCGTCGCCCGTGCTGCGGAGTTGACGGCAGACCTCGAGACCGTCCAGCCGCGGCATCATCACATCCAGGACGAGCGCGTCGGGCCGGTCGCTGGCAATCATGTGCAGGGCCTCGACCCCGTCATGGGCCAACTCGACCGAGTATCCATTGAACGAAAGCGACCTGCGCAGCGACTCGCGCACCGCGCGATCGTCGTCGACGACAAGAATCCGCACGGCCACTAGTTTCGTCCTAGCGTCTGAGAGCGGGCTGAGAGGCGCGCCGGTTTAGCCCGATCTCGTCACAGAGGTCACACCGGCATCTGCCCGGGGGGATGCCCTTTTGCCCGCCTCAGAGCGACAACTGCGCTAGACGCATGATTTGTCGCTGTGAGGCGGGCAAATCGTGTGGCTGCCGGGCCAGATACGCATGTGGCAGCTGTGACGGCGCGGCATTGCGGTCGCGAAAACCCCTAGCGCCGGTCGAGATCGATCAGGCCAAGGCGGGCCGCTTTGAGCAGCCGACGGGGCAATTTGTGCTGCTGACCTGCCACCGTCACGCTCACGAGCTCGGTCTTGGTGGCCTTCCACTGGGCGCGGCGGCTTCGGGTGTTCGCGCGCGACATCCTGCGCTTGGGTGTGGCCATGGTCGGGCCTTACTCCTTGATCGGGGTTCGGGTCGGTCGGCCGAATGGCGACGATTGCCCATCAGAATAGTCGCTGGCCTGCTGGGCGCCAAAACGGCGGCCGCCGGAGCTTCCTGTCTTTCGGGAGCCGAGGCGGCCGGAGCATGCTGGTATTCACGCTGCTGTCGGCGTCCGGCTATGCTGACCTACCGGTTGGTTGGCTCGATCCCATCGAAGGGAGTGTGTGCATGGTCTCTCGCGCCGGCCCCGTCCGGATCGCGAACTGCTCGGGCTTCTACGGCGACCGGCTTTCGGCGATGCGCGAAATGCTCACCGGCGGAGACGTCGACTACCTGACCGGCGACTACTTGGCCGAGCTCACCATGCTCATCCTGGGCCGCGACCGGATGAAACACGCCGAACGCGGCTATGCGAAGACCTTCCTGACCCAACTCGAGGACTGCCTCGGCGAGGCGTGCGACCGCGGGGTGCGCATCGTCGCCAACGCCGGCGGACTCAACCCCGCCGGGCTCGCCGACGCGGTCCGCGCGCTGGCCGAGCGCCTCGGCATCGCGGCCCGGGTCGCCCACGTCGAGGGCGACGACCTGCAGCCGCGCGCGGCCGAGCTGGGGCTGGGCGCACCGCTGACCGCGAACGCCTACCTGGGCGCGTGGGGCATCGCCGACTGCCTCGACCACGGAGCCGACGTCGTGGTGACCGGGCGCGTCACCGACGCCTCGGTGATCGTCGGGGCCGCCGCCGCGCATTTCGGCTGGGGCCGCACCGACTACAACGAACTCGCCGGCGCCGTGGTGGCCGGCCACGTCATCGAATGCGGCATCCAGGCCACCGGCGGCAACTACGCGTTCTTCACCGAAGTGCCCGACCTCACCTATGCCGGCTTCCCCCTTGCCGAGGTCAATGCGGACGGGTCGTCGGTGATCACCAAACACCCCGGGACCGGCGGCCTGGTGAGCGTCGACACCGTCACCGCCCAGCTGCTCTACGAGATCACCGGCGCCCGCTACGCCAACCCCGACGTCACGGCCCGCATGGACAGCATCGAATTATCCGCCGACGGTCCCGACCGGGTGCGCATCAGCGGCGTGCTCGGCGAGCCACCGCCACCCACACTGAAGGTGTCGCTGAACAGCATCGGCGGGTTCCGCAACACCATGACGTTCGTGCTGACCGGCCTGGACATCGAGGCCAAGGCCGACTTGGTACGCCGCCAGCTCGAGGCCGCGCTCACCGTCAAACCCGCCGAACTGGAATGGACCCTGGCCCGCACCGACCACGCCGACGCCGACACCGAGGAAGCCGCCAGCACGTTGCTGCGCTGCGTCGTCCGGGATCCCGATCCCGCCAACGTCGGACGCCAGTTCTCCTCGGCCGCAGTGGAATTAGCGCTCGCCAGCTATCCCGGATTCACCGTGACCGCCCCGCCGGGCGACGGCCAGGTCTACGGCGTCTTCACACCCGGCTATGTCGACGCCACCCAGGTGTCGCACGTCGCGGTGCACGCCGACGGCAGTCGCACCGACATCGCCTGCGCCACTGAGACTTTGGAGCTGGCATCCGCCGGTCCCCCGCCGCTACCGGACCCGCTGCCGACCGGCCCGACGCGGCGGCTGCCGCTGGGCCGGATCGCCGGTGCACGCAGCGGCGACAAGGGCGGCTCGGCGAACGTCGGCGTCTGGGTGCGCACCGACGAACAGTGGCGCTGGCTGGCCAACACGCTGACCGTCGAACTGTTCAAGGACCTGCTGCCCGAGGCCGCCGACTTCGACGTCACCCGCCATGTGCTGCCCAACCTGCGCGCGGTCAACTTCGTCGTCGAGGGCATCCTGGGTCAGGGAGTCGCCTATCAAGCGCGCTTCGATCCTCAGGCAAAAGGACTGGGCGAATGGCTGCGCAGCCGCTACGTCGACATCCCGACAGTGTTGTTGTGAAAGGGCTGCTGTGAATATCTGGACCACGCCGGAGCGCGAACAGCTGCGAAAGACGGTGCGCTCCTTCGCAGAACGCGAGATCCTGCCCAACGTCGACGAGTGGGAGCGCACCGGCGACCTGCCGCGCGAGCTGCACCGTCGCGCCGGAGCGGCCGGGCTGCTCGGCGCCGGCTTTCCCGAGGCGGTCGGGGGCGGTGGCGGGGACGGCGCCGACGCGGTGGTCATCTGCGAAGAGATGCATCAGGCCGGCACGCCCGGCGGCGTCTACGCGTCGCTGTTCACGTGTGGAATCGCGGTGCCGCACATGATCGCCTCCGGCGACGAGCGGCTGATCGATGAGTTTGTCCGGCCGACGCTGGCCGGCGAGAAGATCGGATCGCTGGCCATCACCGAGCCCGGCGGCGGCTCGGACGTGGGGCACCTGCGCACCAGCGCGGCGTTGGACGGCGACCACTACGTGGTCAACGGGGCGAAAACCTACATCACCTCCGGGGTGCGCGCCGACTACGTCGTCACCGCGGTGCGCACCGGCGGACCCGGCGCGGCCGGGGTTTCCCTGCTCCTGGTCGAGAAGGGCACGCCCGGTTTCGAGGTGACCCGCAAGCTGGACAAGATGGGCTGGCGGTCCTCCGACACCGCCGAGCTGTCCTACACGGACGTGCGAGTGCCCCGGGCCAACCTCGTCGGCGCCGAACACAGCGGATTCGCACAGATCGCGCAGGCCTTCGTCGCCGAGCGGATCGGCCTTGCCGCGCAGGCGTATTCGAGCGCGCAGCGGTGTCTGGACCTGACCGTGCAGTGGTGCCGCGACCGGGAGACGTTCGGCCGCCCGCTGATATCGCGCCAGTCGGTGCAGAACACGCTGGCCGAGATGGCCCGGCGCATCGACGTCGCCCGGGTCTACTCACGCCATGTGGTGGAGCGCCAATTGGCCGGCGAGACCAACCTGATCGCTTCCGTGTGCTTCGCCAAGAACACCGCCGTCGAGGCCGGGGAATGGGTTGCCAACCAAGCCGTTCAGCTGTTCGGCGGCATGGGCTACATGGCGGAATCCGAAGTCGAACGCCAGTACCGGGACATGAGGATCCTGGGCATCGGCGGCGGAACCACCGAAATCCTCACCGCGCTGGCCGCCAAGACCCTGGGATTCCAATCATGACGGTATTGAAGTCCACCCTCGATCCGAAGGCCGACACCTATGCCGAGGCGGCGTCGGCCGCGAACGCAAAGCTGACCGAGATCGAGGCCGAGCTCGCCAAAGCGCTTGGGGGCGGCGGGCCCAAGTATGTCGAGCGTCATCACGCCCGCGGCAAGCTGACCGCCCGGGAACGCATCGAGCTGCTCGTCGACCCGGACTCCCCGTTCCTGGAACTTAGCCCACTGGCCGCCTACGGCAGTGCCTTTCAGATCGGCGCCAGCACGGTCACCGGCATCGGCGCGGTGTCCGGCGTGGAATGCATGATCGTCGCCAACGACCCCACGGTCAAAGGCGGCACCAGCAATCCGTGGACGCTCAAGAAGATACTGCGGGCCAACCAAATCGCCTTCGAGAACCGGCTTCCCGTCGTCTCGCTCGTCGAATCCGGCGGCGCGGATCTGCCGACGCAGAAGGAAATCTTCATCCCCGGCGGGCGGATGTTCCGGGATCTCACCCGGCTCTCGGCGGCCGGGATCCCCACCATCGCGCTGGTGTTCGGCAACTCCACCGCGGGCGGCGCCTACGTCCCCGGCATGTCCGACCACGTGGTGATGATCAAGGAACGCTCGAAGGTCTTCCTCGCCGGCCCACCGCTGGTCAAGATGGCCACCGGCGAGGAATCCGACGACGAGTCACTGGGCGGCGCCGAAATGCATGCCCGCACATCGGGTTTGGCCGACTACTTCGCCGTCGACGAGCTGGACGCGCTGCGGATCGGGCGGCGCATCGTCGCGCGGCTCAACTGGGTCAAACAGGGCCCGGCGCCCGGGCCCGTGACCGAGCCGCTGTTCGACGCCGAGGAGCTGATCGGCATCGTGCCGCCGGATCTGCGCATCCCGTTCGACCCACGCGAGGTGATCGCCCGCATCGTCGACGGCTCCGAATTCGACGAGTTCAAACCGCTGTACGGGTCCTCGCTGGTGACCGGCTGGGCGCGGCTGCACGGCTACCCCCTGGGCATCCTGGCCAACGCGCGCGGCATCCTGTTCAGCGAGGAGTCGCAGAAGGCCACCCAGTTCATCCAGCTCGCCAACCGCTCGGACACACCACTGTTGTTCCTGCACAACACCACCGGCTACATGGTGGGCAAAGACTACGAAGAAGGCGGCATGATCAAACACGGCTCGATGATGATCAACGCCGTCTCCAATTCGACCGTCCCGCACATCTCGTTGCTGATCGGAGCGTCCTACGGCGCCGGGCACTACGGCATGTGCGGGCGGGCCTACGATCCCCGCTTCCTCTTCGCCTGGCCCAGCGCCAAGGCCGCGGTGATGGGCGGCGCCCAGCTCTCCGGCGTGCTGTCGATCGTGGCGCGCGCAGCCGCCCAGGCCCGCGGGGATCAGGTCGACGAGGAAGCTGACGCCGCGATGCGCGCCGCGGTCGAAGGGCAGATCGAGGCCGAGTCACTGCCCTTGGTGCTGTCCGGGATGCTCTACGACGACGGCGTCATCGACCCGCGCGACACCCGCACGGTACTGGGAATGTGTTTGTCCGCCATCGCCAATGGCCCGATCAAAGGGACGTCGAACTTCGGCGTCTTCCGGATGTGAGCCTCATGGGAATCACTCGAGTGCTGGTTGCCAACCGCGGCGAGATCGCCCGGCGGGTCTTCGCCACCTGTCGGCGGCTCGGCCTGGGCACCGTCGCCGTTTACACCGAACCCGACGACACTGCCCCGCACGTCGCCGAGGCCGACGCGCGGGTACGGCTGCCCAAGACCAATGACTACCTCAACGCCGACGCCATCATCGCCGCGGCCCGCGCCGCCGGAGCCGACGCCGTACACCCTGGCTACGGATTCCTTTCCGAGAACGCCGAATTCGCGGCCGCCGTGCAAGAGGCCGGCCTGACCTGGGTCGGGCCGCCGGTGGACGCGGTGCGCGCGATGGGCTCCAAGATCGAGGCCAAGAAGCTGATGGCCGCCGCCGGTGTCCCGGTCCTCGACGAACTCGATCCCGACACCGTCACCGAGGACCAGCTGCCGGTGCTGGTCAAGGCGTCCGCGGGCGGCGGCGGCCGCGGCATGCGAGTGGTTCGCGAATTGTCGGCGCTGCCAGGCGAAGTCGCCGCGGCGCAGCGCGAGGCACAATCCGCGTTCGGCGACCCCACTGTCTTCTGCGAGCGCTACCTGCCCACCGGACACCACGTCGAGGTTCAGGTCATCGCCGACACTCACGGCACCGTCTGGGCCGTCGGGGAACGGGAGTGCTCGATCCAGCGTCGCCACCAAAAGATCATCGAAGAGGCGCCGTCGCCGTTGGTCGAGCGCACGCCGGGCATGCGCGCCAAGCTGTTCGACGCGGCCCGGCTGGCAGCCGGCGCCATCGGTTACACCGGTGCCGGGACGGTGGAGTTCCTCGCCGACGACGAAGGCGACTTCTACTTCCTGGAGATGAACACCCGGCTGCAGGTCGAGCACCCGGTCACCGAAGAGACCACCGGACTGGACCTGGTCGAGCTGCAGCTCGGGGTCGCCGAAGGCGGTCGACTCGATGCCGAACCCCCAGGGGGCCAAGGGTATTCGATCGAGGCCCGGCTCTACGCCGAGGATCCGGCGCACGGCTGGCAGCCGCAGGCCGGCGAGGTGCATACGATCGACGTGCCCTCGGTCGCAGCCGAGTTCGGCTCGCTGGGACGACGAACCGGGATCCGGTTGGACTCCGGCATCGTCGCCGGCTCGACGGTGTCGATCTACTACGACCCGATGCTGGCCAAAGTCATCTCGTATGCACCGACGCGACGTCAGTCCGCGTTGGTGCTCGCCGATGCGCTGGCCCGCGCCCGCCTGCACGGCCTGCGCACCAATCGCGAGCTCCTGGTGAACGTGCTTCGCCATCCGGCTTTTCTCGCCGGCGCCACCGACACGGCGTTTTTCGACACGCACGGCCTGGCCGAGCTGTCCGCCCCGCTCGCCGACGACGCGACGGTCCGGTTGTCCGCGATTGCCGCCGCGCTCGCCGACGCCGCGCACAATCGCGCGACGGCCGACGTGTTCCCGTCGATCCCGGGCGGCTGGCGCAATCTCGCCTCCGGCTTCCAGGCCAAGAGCTACCGCGACGACGCCGACACCGAGCACCGGATCGAATACCGGTTCACCAGAACCGGATTGGTGCTCGCGGGAGACGAGGCCGTGGAGTTGGTCTCGGCGACGCAAGATGAGGTCGTGCTGTCCGACGCCGCGGGCGTGGCCTGCAGTTTCGCGGTCGCGCGATACGGCCACGACATCCACGTCGATTCCGCGCGCGGGCCCGTTCACCTGGTCGCGCTGCCACGGTTCCCCGAACCCGGCTCGGCGGTCGAGCAGGGATCCCTGGTAGCCCCGATGCCCGGCAACGTCATCCGCCTCGGTGCCGCGGTCGGCGAGGCCGTCACCGCGGGTCAGCCCCTGATCTGGCTGGAGGCGATGAAGATGGAGCACACCATCACCGCACCGACCGACGGCGTGCTCACCCAGCTCGACGTCACAGCCGGTCAGCAAGTCGAAGTCGGCGCAGTCCTCGCGCGCGTGGAGGCGCCGTCCCAAGAAGGAGATCCGAAATGACCGATACCAGCTTCATCGAGAGCGAGGAGCGCCAGGCGCTGCGCAAGTCTGTGGCCGCGTGGGCGTCTGGCTACGGCGCCGAGTACTACCTGAAGAAGGCGCGCGCTCACGAGCACACCGACGAGTTATGGTCCGAGGCAGGCAAACTCGGCTTTCTCGGGGTGAACCTGCCCGAGGAGTACGGCGGTGGCGGCGCCGGTATGTACGAGCTGTCGCTGGTGATGGAGGAGATGGCCGCCGCGGGCAGCGCACTGCTGCTGATGGTGGTATCACCGGCCATCAACGGCACGATCATCAGCAAGTTCGGTACCGAGGAGCAGAAGAAGCGCTGGATTCCCGCCATCGCGGACGGCTCGCTGACGATGGCCTTCGCCATCACCGAACCGGACGCCGGATCCAACTCGCACAAGATCATCACCACCGCCCGTCGCGACGGCAGCGACTGGATTCTCAAGGGCCAGAAGGTCTTCATCTCCGGCATCGACCAAGCGCAAGCCGTACTGGTGGTGGCCCGGACCGAGGAGGCCAAGACGGGCAAGCTGCGGCCGGCGCTGTTCGTGGTACCCACCGATGCTCCGGGCTTTACCTATACCCCCATCGACATGGAGCTGATCAGCCCCGAACGACAGTTCCAGGTCTTCCTCGATGACGTCCGGCTGCCGTCGGATGCGCTCGTCGGGGCCGAAGACGCCGCCATCGCACAGCTTTTCGCGGGCCTGAACCCCGAGCGGATCATGGGTGCGGCCAGCTCGGTGGGCATGGGGCGGTTCGCGCTGGAGAAGGCCGTCGACTACGTCAAGACGCGTAAGGTCTGGTCCACCCCGATCGGCGCGCACCAGGGACTGTCACATCCGTTGGCGCAGTGCCACATTGAGGTCCAGCTCGCCAAGCTGATGATGCAGAAGGCGGCGACGCTCTACGACAGCGGCGACGACATGGGCGCGGCCGAAGCCGCCAATATGGCCAAATACGCTGCGGCCGAGGCGGCCACGCGCTCGGTCGACCAGGCGGTGCAGTCGATGGGCGGCAACGGCCTGACGCAGGAATACGGCGTCGCCGCGATGCTGACATCCGCCCGGCTGGGCCGGATCGCCCCGATCAGTCGCGAGATGGTGTTGAACTTCGTCGCGCAGACATCGCTGGGCCTGCCTCGGTCGTACTGATGGATGCCGTCGTCGAATATTCGGTCGACGGGCCCGTCGCCCGGCTGACGCTGAACTCACCGCACAACCGAAACGCGCTGTCCGCCACCCTCGTCAGCCAGCTGCATCAGGGGCTGCGCGACGCGGCCGCGGACCCGGCGGTGCGGGCGGTGGTGCTCGGGCACACCGGCGGCACCTTCTGCGCGGGTGCCGACCTGAGCGAGGCCGGCGGCGGCGACCCCTTCGACATGGCCGCGGCCCGGGCCCGGGAATTGACCGCGCTATTGCGCGCCATCGTCGAGTCGCCACTGCCGGTGATCGCCGCGATCAACGGGCACGTCCGCGCCGGCGGGTTCGGGCTCGTCGGTGCGTGCGACATCGCGATCGCGGGCCCGCGCAGCACCTTCGCGCTGACCGAGGCACGCATCGGTGTGGCGCCGGCGATCATCTCGCTGACGCTGCTGCCGAAGATGTCGTCTCGAGCCGCCTCCCGCTACTACCTGACGGGCGAGACGTTCGACGCCGGCCAGGCCGCGGGAATCGGGTTGATCACCATGGCGGCCGACGACGTGGACGCGGCGGTAGCGAAGGTGGTCGCCGACGTGAGCCGCGGTTCTCCACAGGGTCTTGCGGCGTCGAAAGCGTTGACCACCGCGGCCCTGCTGGAAGGGTTCGATCGCGACGCTGAGCGGCTCTGCGAGGAGTCGGCGCGGCTGTTCGTCTCCGACGAAGCCCGCGAAGGGATGCTCGCGTTCCTGCAGAAACGTCCGCCTCGTTGGGCAAACGTCTAACGGCCCGCCGTCGCGACGAAAACGGCCCGACGATCGAGCGCGGCCGCGGCGGAAGATTGCAGTTTAGCCAACCCACTTGCAGCAAAACTTCTACGTCGTACGCTCGTGGGTGATGAGCAACCCAGCGCAACGCGACGCAAACGACACACGCGGCGAATCGTCGCGGGCGGGCGACACCGATCGCATCCAGATCGCGCAGTTGCTCGCCTACGCCGCCGAACAGGGCCGCCTGCAGCTCAAGGACTACGAAGACCGGCTGACCAGGGCATACGCGGCAACCACGTACGAGGAGCTGGACCAGCTGCGGGCGGACCTGCCGGGTTCGGCGATGATCCCGCGGCGGGGCAGCAAGCTCAACCCGGCGCCGTCCACCCTGCTGCTGGCGTTGATGAGCGGATTCGAGCGTCGTGGCCGATGGAATGTCCCGAAGAAGCTGACCACGTTCACCTTTTGGGGCAACGGGGTGGTGGATTTGCGCTACGCCGACTTCACCTCAACAGAAGTCGACATTCATGCAATCTCGATCATGGGCATGCAGAACATCGTGCTACCTCCCGAAGTCAACGTCGAAATTCACGGACGCGGCGTGATGGGTGGCTTCGACCGCACCGTCCTGGGCCAGGGCACGCCTGGCGCGCCGAAGGTGAACATTCGCGGCTTCTCGTTCTGGGGCGGCGTGGGCATCAAGCGCAAGGCCCGCCGGTCCCGCGGGTAGCCACGAAGGCCGGCGTTAGCGACGGCGCCGGGAGCGCAGGTAGTCGCCCACCACCGCGGCGCCCAGCCCGTCGAGATCGGGCACCACGACGCGTCCCTCGACCCGCCGCGCGACCTGGTCGATAAACCGGGCCAGGCCGGGGTCGCTGCCCAGTCGGAAGATCGTGACTTGCGCTCCGAGCCGGGCCATCTCGTCGAATCCCCGCACGGTATGGGCGATGGTCCGCGGGTGCGGCGGATAATCGAAAAACACCGCGGAAGACCCCTCACCGTCGAAGTCCTCCAGATGCGCGGTCGGCTCGCCGTCGGTCACCACCAGCACGACGGGCTGCGCGTTGGGGTGCCGCCGCAGGTGACGACCCGCCAGCGCCAGTGCGTGATGCAGGTTGGTGCCCTGCTCGTAGACGCCTTCCAGGCCGGTCAGCTCCGCCGCGGTCACCGTCCGGGCGTACCGGCCAAACGCGATGATCTGCAACGCATCCGACCGGAACCGCGTGCATACCAGATGATTGAGCGCGAGCGCCGTCTGCTTCATCGGCAGCCAGCGATTCTCCATCACCATCGAAAACGAGGTATCCACCAACAGCGCCACCGCCGCCTGCGTGCGTGTTTCGGTCTCGGAGACCTCCACGTCGTCGACGGTTATCCGGATGGGTCCGGCCCCGCCCTCCAGGGTCGCGGTTCCCGCCTGCCGCAGCACCGCGTTGGTCAGCGTGCGCGAGATGTTCCACGGCTCGGTGTCACCGAATTGCCAGGGCCGGGTCGCTCCGGTCAGCTCGCCGGCGGCCCCCGCCCGACGATGGTCACGCTCACCGTGTCGACCGGAAAGCTGTTGCGCCACATCGCGTAACGCCGTCTCGCCGAGCCTGCGCATGGCCTTAGGGGAAAGCCGCCACTGGCCGTCGGAACCACGATCCAGGAAACCTTGGTTCACCAACGCGCGTTCCAATTCGGCCAGCGTTCGGGCGTCGATGGCGGCGTCGTCGCCAAGCTGACGTGCCAGCGCGTCCAGATCGACGTCGTCCATCGTGGCGCCCGGATAGCTCTGCGAGAGCTGCTCGGCCAGCTGCTCCAGCTCGGCGATGTCGGATAGCGCCTGGGTCCCCTCACCCATGCCGAACGGATTGTCACCGGAGAACTGCTCGGAGCCGGTCCAGTCCTCCCCCGGCCGAGCGGCCTGCAGGTGCGCATCGAGCCGATTCAGCGCGTTCATCAACGACGGCGAACCAAATGCCTGCTGCGCCAAGGCATCCAGCTCGGCCCGCTGCTCGGGGCTCAGGCTGTTGCGGAAACGCTGCGCGGCGGCTGCGCGCTTGGCCAGCGAGTCCAGCAGCTCCTCGACATTGCGCGGGTTCTCCGGGAAGAACTCGCCGTGCTTGTCCATGAAGTCCTGGAAGTCCTGTTGCGTGTCCTCGCCACGGGAGTGCTTGTCCAGCAGCTCGTTGAGGTCATCCAGCATCTCGGTGACGCGCTGGCGATCCTCTTCGGTGGCACCCTCCAGCGCCTGTTTCATGCCCGCGAAGCGCTGGTCCAGCATCTCGCGGCCAAGCAAATCCTTGATCTGCTCGTACTTTTCGCGCGCCTCGCTGCTGCGCCAGTTGTAGTCGGAAAGCTCCTGAACGGCCTTGGCCGGCGAGGCCGGCAGCGAGTCCAGCTGCAATTCGCCGAAGCGGGCGTCATCGTCGAGCGCGCGGGCCAACTCTTTGCGTTCGGCCAGTACGGCCTCATCGAGCAGCTTTTTGATCTCCTGCAGCGTGCCGTCCAAGTTATTGCGGCGCAACAGGTCCCGTCGCCTCCGGTTGGCCTCGGCCGCGAGCCGGTCGGCGCCGGGCATGTTCTTGGTGCCGCGGCGAAGCAGCTCGGACAGCGCGCGGCGCGGCGACGTGCCGGCCATGACGTCCTGCCCGATCTGCTCGAGGGCCTCGCGCAGGTCCACCGGCGGAGCCAGCGGGTCGGGCCCGCCGGTGTACGCCGAGTAGCGCGACGAGTGCCCTTTAGCCATAAACGGTTTGGCCCTCCCCGGACACCTTGTCGATCCGCTTGGCCAGGTACAGCGCCTCCAGCGCGAGCTCCAGTGCCGCGGCACGCTCGCCTTCGGATTCGGCGCCCAGCTTTTTCGCGATCTTGTCGACGACCGGTAGCCCCGGCACCGCGGCCAGCACGTCCTTGGCCGACACCCGCTCGCCGGTCGTCACCGCCGAACCGGCCTCGACCGCGGCCACCAGCGAGCCGACGTCGATGCCGCCGAGGACCCGCGACGCGGTATCGGCGGTCGCGCGGCGCAACAGGTGTTCGAGCACCGCCTGTTCGCGGCCTTCCTCACCGGACTCGAACTCCAGCTTGCCCCGCAGCACGTCGATCACCGTGCCCAGGTCGACCACGCGGGCCACCGGATCGGTCTCGCCCAGCACCGCGCCGCGATGCCGGGCGGCGGCCGCGACGGTCTCGGCCGCGGCGATCGCGAACCGCGCCGACACCCCCGAACGCTGATCGACCGAACTGGACTCGCGCAGATAGCGGGCGAACCGGGCCATCACCTGGACAAGGTAGTCGGGGACCTGCGCGCTCAGGTGTGCCTCCTGGGTGATCACGCCCATCTCGGCCTCGAGCTCCAGCGGGTAATGCGTCCGGATCTCGGCGCCGAAGCGGTCCTTGAGCGGGGTGATGATGCGGCCCCGGTTGGTGTAGTCCTCGGGGTTCGCGCTGGCCACCACCAACACGTCGAGCGGCAGGCGCAGCGTGTAGCCGCGGACCTGGATGTCCCGCTCCTCCATGACATTGAGCATCGACACCTGGATGCGCTCGGCGAGGTCAGGCAATTCGTTGACCGCCACGATGCCGCGGTGGGCCCGCGGGATGAGTCCATAGGCGATGGTCTCCGGGTCGCCGAGGCTGCGGCCCTCGGCCACCTTGATCGGGTCGATGTCACCGACCAGGTCGGCCACGCTGGTATCGGGCGTAGCGAGCTTCTCGGTATAGCGTTCGCTGCGGTGCCGCCAGGCCACCGGCAGGTCGTCGCCGAGCGTGGCCGCCCGCCGGATCGACTCGGGCGTGATCGGCGTGTAGGGATGCTCACCCAATTCGGCACCGCCGATCACCGGCGTCCACTCGTCGAGCAGCCCGGCCAGCGCCCGCAACAACCGGGTTTTGCCCTGGCCGCGCTCGCCCAGCAGGACGAAGTCGTGGCCGGCGATCAGCGCCCGCTCCACCTGCGGCAAGACGGTGTCGTCGAAACCCAGGATGCCTGGCCAGACCTCATCGCCCTCGGCCAATGCGGTCAGCAGATTCTCTCGGATTTCCTGCTTGACTCCGCGTTCACGATGGCCGGTTGCGCGCAATTCGCCGACCGTGCGGGGCAGGTTACTCGGTGATGCCACCTCTCCAAGTTACGCGTTGGCCACCCGCATCACAGTGCGTGGTGTTCAGTGAGCGAAGTGGCGCGCGCCGGTGAGGTACACGGTGACGCCGGCCTTGGCGGCCGCCTCGGTCACCTCGTCGTCACGCACCGAGCCCCCCGGATGCACTATCGCCTTGACCCCGGCGGCGGCCAGCGTCTCGAGCCCGTCGGGGAACGGAAAGAAAGCGTCCGACGCCGCGACCGCGCCCCGGACCCGGTCGCCGCCGCGGGCCACGGCCAGCCGGGCCGCGTCGACCCGATTCACTTGGCCCATGCCGACGCCGATGGTGGCGCCGTCCGCCGCGATCACGATCGCGTTCGATTTGACCGCGCGGCAGGTGCGCCACGCAAACACCAAGTCGGTCAACGTCTCCGGGTCGGCCGGTGAGCCGGTCGCCAGGGTCCAGTTCGCGGGATTGTCACCGTGTGCGTCCAGCTCGTCGCGCTGCTGCATCAGCAGCCCCCCGCTGACGGGCCGCAGCTCGGTCCCCCCGGTCAGCGGCTCGGAGGCCACCAGCACCCGGATGTTCTTCTTGCGGGTCAGCACGTCCAGGGCACCGGGCGCATACGCGGGCGCGACGATCACCTCGGTGAAGATGGTGCTCACATATTCCGCCATCTCGACGCTGACTTCGGAGTTCGACGCGATGACTCCCCCGAAGGCGCTCAGCGGATCGCACTCGTGTGCCTTGCGATGTGCATCGGCGACCGACACCGACGAGATTGCGATCCCACATGGGTTGGCGTGCTTGATGATTGCCACACAGGTCTGTTCGTGGTCGAAGGCCGCGCGCCACGCCGCGTCGGCGTCGGTGAAGTTGTTGTAGGACATCTCTTTTCCGTGCAGTTGCTCCGCCTGCGCCAGGCCCGGCCAGGCGCCGGGGTCGCTGTACAGCGCCGCTTGCTGGTGGGGGTTCTCGCCGTAGCGCAGCATCGCCGAACGGCGCCAGCCGCGAGCGAACCATTCGGGAAACGCCGTCGGTGGATGTTCGGGCGCCAGCGTCGACTCCATCCAGCTCGCGACGGCGATGTCGTACTCCGCGGTGTGCTGAAACGCCAGCGACGCCAGCTTTTTGCGCTCGGAGAGGCTGAATCCGCCGTTGCGCACCGCGGCGAGCACTCCGTCGTACCCGAGCGGGTCGGTGACGACGGCCACGCTGGGATGGTTTTTCGCCGCGGCCCGCACCATCGAGGGGCCGCCGATGTCGATCTGCTCGACACATTCGTCGATGCCGGCACCGGAGTCGACGGTCTGGCTGAACGGATACAGGTTGACGACCACCAGCTCGAAGGCCGCGATGCCGAGCTGCTCGAGCGCCGCGGCGTGTTCGGGTTTGCGCAGGTCGGCCAGCAGGCCGGCGTGCACCCGCGGGTGCAGCGTCTTGACCCGGCCGTCGAGCACCTCCGGGAAGCCGGTCAGTTCCTCTACGGGGGTCACCGGGATCCCTTCGCCGGCAATGGTTTTGGCCGTTGATCCGGTCGAGACGATTTCGACGCCGGCCGCACTCAGCCCCCGGGCCAGCTCTACCAACCCGGTCTTGTCGTAGACGCTGATCAGCGCGCGGCGGATCGGCCTTCTTGACTCGTCGGAGCTCATGG
Organism: Mycobacterium sp. IS-836; assembly: GCF_001954275.1. Classification (GTDB taxonomy): domain Bacteria; phylum Actinomycetota; class Actinomycetes; order Mycobacteriales; family Mycobacteriaceae; genus Mycobacterium. Next base: position 25,249 of record NZ_MBEU01000088.1, read on the forward strand.
GTGTGCTCATCCCAGGGTCGCCTTTCGTCCGATCCAGGTCACGCCGCGGGTCGCGATCGCGGCCACCACGTCGACCAGCAGTTGGCGTTCGGTGACCTTGATGCGTTCGTGCAATGTCTCTTCGGTGTCGCCGTCCAGTACCGGAACGGATTGCTGCGCCAATATCGGCCCGGTGTCGGTGCCGGCGTCCACCAGGTGCACCGTACAGCCTGTGACCCGTACGCCATAGGCCAGCGCTTCGGGCACCGCGTGCGCCCCGGGAAACGCGGGCAGTAGCGCCGGATGGGTATTGAGGATGCGTCCGAGGTACCGCGAAAGAAACTGTGGTCCAAGTAGTTTCATGAATCCGGCGGACACGATCAGATCAGGCGCGTGCGCGGCGGCGGCCTCGGTGATGGCGGCGTCCCAGGCGTCGCGGTCTGAGTGATCGCCGAGCCGGACGGTGAACGTCGGTACCGACGCCGCCCGAGCGATCTCCAGGGCCAGGCAGTCGCGATCGGCGCCGACGGCGACCACGCGAGCCGGATAGTCGCCGACCGCGGCGGCGAGTAGCGAGTTCAGTAGCGAACCGGTCCCCGATGCGAGCACCACGAGCCGAGCCGGTGCGCTCGGGGGCACGTGGAGCGGTTGCTGCACATCGGCGAGCCTACTGTCTTCGACCCCGCCGCCGAGCGTGACGCCACCGTCACGTTCGACGCCGAGCGTGACGCCACCGTCACATTCGAGGAGGGGCGCCTACTCTTTGCGGTCGCCCTCGGGGTCCGGCGGGAGCGGCTCCTCGGCGTCCGGCTGCGCGGCTTCCGGCTCGTCGACGTCCGGCTGCGCGACTTCCGGCTCGTCGACTCCCGACTCGGCGACGTCCCGCTCGTCGAAAGCGTCGGCGAAGTCAGCGGGTTCATCAGCAGCGGGGGCGGGGTCGGGTCGCCTGGGTCGCCTCGGCCGACGCCGGATCCCCCCGGCCATCACCACCGTGACCCCGCCAACGACCGCGAACCAGAAAAACACACCGACTACCAGGGCGCCCTGGTCCACGCCGACATCGCCGAAGTTGCCCAGCCGACCGCTGCCGCCGTACGCGACCAAGGACATGGCCAGCGCCCCGGCGACCGACGCGACCAGCAGCTTGGCCATCGCCGGAACCGGTGGGAGCGGGCGCCGCGCGCACTGCTGCCCGACCGCCACCCCCGACGCCGCACCGATGATGAGCAGCGCCACCCACACCGGGCCGAGGGGCGGCGTGGGCGCCGCGGCCAGCACCGGCAGCGCGGGGACGTCGCCGCCGAACACGGTGAAGGAACTGAACGTCGCGAAGCCGAGATGCGCGCTGGACCCGACCGCGACCGCCGCCGTGCCGACGATGACGTTCGGCGCGTACAATACCGACAGCACCGTGAGGCTGAACTGGCCGAAGATCGAATCGGTGATCCCATAGAGCTCTTGCATCGTCGCCCAGTGCACGACCAGCGACCCGGCCGTCACCAAGCCGGAGAGGCCGACCAACGCCAGCACGCCCGCGGCCGCGGCACGCGCCGAATCCGCCAACCAATTGGGCAGCGGCGAATCGCTCAGCGCCCGTCGGCCCACCCGGGACGACACACCGATCGCGGCACCGATGGCATGCACCACCAGCACACTGGCGAAAGCGCGCAGGGCGCTTGGTGTCTGCAACTCGGTGATCACCGACGACGCGTCGTGGATCACCGCCAGCGCGATCGCCGCCATCAGCAACGGGCCGCCCAGCGCCGACGCGATAACCCAGCGGACGACGAGCCACGACGAGGACGGGGCGGTGGCCCGCGCGGTGCTGCGCGCTGTGGCCCACACCATCAACATGACCGGCAGCAGCGGCATGACGCCCAGTTCGCGGCCGCCGATGGAGATCGGCACCTGGTGCACACCGAGCCACATGCTGGCGATGGCGCCCAGCGCTCCGGTCATGTCGCTGTTGGCGATCAGCAGCTGCAGCAGCGTGACCGCGGCGATGATGACCAACGCCACCACGGCCGGGCCGAACGCGACCCTGACGAGGTCACGCGCTTGACGAGCGCCCGCCGCCCGGTTGTCCTCCACTCCTGTCACTCTTGGCGAACGTGCCCGACTAGGCGCGTAGGCGCGCGGTTAGCTCGGCGCCGGTCCAGCCGGCGATGAAGGCGACTGCTCCTGTCCCTGGCCGGAAGGCTGCTGGTCGCCGGCTTGGTTCGGCGCGCCGGCCGGTGGCGGCGGGCTGAAGCTGGGGAAACCGGTGGGCGGCGTCGAGGACCCCTGCGGCTGGGCGCCGAATCCGCCGCTCGGTGGGTTGGTCGGGACCGCGCTCTGGGTCGGAGCCTGGCTCGGCTGATAACCGCCGTACTGCGATCCATACGGGGAAGCCTGCGGGTTGTGCGACTGCGGCGCAACGTGCTGCTGGGCGCCCGGCTGACCGTAGTAACCGCCGGGCTGCTGAGCGCCGTACCCGTATTGCCCGTACTGGCCGTACTGCGCGTAGGGGTCGTACTTGGGCCGCGGGGCCGGGGGGGTGATAACACCCGCATCCAAAAGGATGACCACCACGGCGGCGATCGCCTGGAACACGCTGCATGCCACCAGGGGCCACATCGCCCAGCCGATCGCAAAACCGGCTGGCGTGTTGATCGTCTCCGCGATGGCGAGTAGCGCGCCGAGTGAAGCGATTACGCCGACGACGCCCGCGTAACTCTTCGCCTTGGGCAGCAGGCTCAGCCCGGCGAGCAACGCGGCCAGCACGGCGACAAGGACAGCGGTGCCCGCGTCACCGGCGCGTCCGCCGGCGCCCGGCCCGAGATCGGCACCGAGCGTAAAGGTCGGCCCGAAGTTCAGCAGATACACGCCGAGGCCGAGCACCACCACCGCGATGTTCAAATAAAGCGGAAGGTTGCTTTCGCCGCTTTCGTCCTTGGCGAACGACGGCGTGGCGCCTGGGTAGGAGCCGCCGGGTTGCGTTGCTGGATATCCGGGACTACCGGGCGAGTAGGTCATGGCTCCTCCTGTTGCTTTCAGTGTCTTTGCCTCAGCGGCGCCACGCCACCGTTGCAGTGCGACGCTGTGCTCGCGCGCGCCATAATCGCCAGGCCTTGCTGCGCTTGCGGTGCGACGCGATCGATCAACCACGCTAGCGCACATTCCGGGGCGGGTGCCGGTGCCACCGGCCTGTCGGCGCGAGCAGCGCCGATTCACCGCCGCTTGCCCACGACAGGTAGAACACGTTCTAATTCTGTGCATGGATTACGGCCTTGTGCTTTTCACCAGCGACCGTGGCATCACTCCGGCGGCGGCCGCCAAGCTTGCCGACGACCACGGCTTTCAGACGTTCTACGTGCCAGAACACACCCATATCCCGATCAAGCGCGAGGCTGCTCACCCGACGACGGGTGACGCGTCGCTGCCGGACGATCGGTACATGCGCACACTAGACCCATGGGTTAGCTTGGGCGCGGCGTGCGCGGTCACCTCGCGGGTGCGGCTGTCCACGGCGGTGGCGCTGCCCGTCGAACACGACCCGATCACGCTGGCGAAAAGCATCGCCACCCTCGACCATCTCTCCGGCGGCCGGGTTAGCCTCGGCGTCGGTTTCGGCTGGAACACCGACGAACTCGCCGACCACAACGTCCCAGCCGGGCGCCGCCGCACCATGCTGCGCGAATACATCGAAGCGATGCGCGCGCTGTGGACGGAAGAGGAAGCCGCCTACGACGGCGAGTTCGTCAAGTTCGGGCCCAGCTGGGCCTGGCCCAAGCCGGTGCAGTCCCACATTCCGGTGCTGGTGGGTGCCGCGGGCAACGAGAAGAACTTCAAGTGGATCGCTCGCAGCGCCGACGGATGGATCACCACCCCGCGCGACTTCGACATCGACGAACCGGTGAAGCTGTTGCAGGACACCTGGGCGGCCGCCAATCGCGACGGCGCCCCGCAGATCGTCGCTCTGGATTTCAAACCGGTGCCCGAGAAGCTGGCCCACTGGGCCGAGCTCGGGGTCACCGAGGTGCTGTTCGGCCTTCCGGACCGTCCGGACGACGAAATCGCCGCCTACGTCGAGCGATTGGCCGGCAAGCTCGCCGCCCTCGTCTGAAAACCGCGAGACATAAACCACTGCGAGCGTCTACGGGGTGGATTCAAGGTTTGGTTGCAACAGGGGTTTGTGGTGGGGCTGACAGTAGTCGATCGAGGATTTGGGCGGGGCT
>NZ_MBEU01000089.1 GCF_001954275.1 Mycobacterium sp. IS-836
GGATCGCAACCGCCTCGACAACCTGACAACGCTCGTCACCGGAGGCGAGGCCTGCCCGGGAGGTTTGGTGGCGGCCTGGGCGCCGGGCCGGCGGATGTTCAACGCCTACGGTCCGACCGAGACCACCATCTGGGCTACCTGTGCGCCGCTGACGGCGGGACAGCCGGTGAATATCGGCGCCCCCGTTGCCGGGGTGTACGCGCTGGTGCTCGACACGCGGCTGAACCCCGTGCCGGTCGGGGTGGTCGGCGAGTTATACGTCGGTGGGCCGGCGCTGGCGCGCGGCTACGTGGGCCGGGTGGGATTGACCGCGGAACGGTTTGTGGCCAACCCCTTTGCCGGCGCGGGAGCGCCCGGAGCACGCATGTATCGCACCGGGGATCTGGTGCGCTGGACCGCCGCCGGTGCCCTGCAGTATCTGGGCCGCGCCGATGCCCAGGTCAAACTGCGCGGGCAACGCATCGAGCTGGGCGAAATCGAAAGCACCCTGCTGGCCTGCCCACAGGTCACCCAGGCCGCCGCCGCGGTGCACGAGGCCGCCACCGGCTCCCACCTCGTCGCCTACGTCACCCTCGAGCACACCGCCACCGCACAGGACGACGCCGAGGTCGTCGACCAGTGGCAACACCTGTACGACGAGCTCTATGGCGCCGCGGGAGAGGCACCGGAGTTCGGCATGGATTTCCGGGGCTGGAACAGCAGCTACACCGAGGAGCCGATTCCGCTGCAGGAGATGGTGCAGTGGCGCGGGGCCACCGTGGATCGGATCTTGGCCCTGCGGCCGCGGCGGGTGTTGGAGATCGGCGTTGGTTCGGGGCTGGTGTTGTCCCAGATTGCGCCGCACTGTGAGCAGTACGTCGGCACCGATATGTCGGCGGTCGCTATCGACAAGCTTGCCCGCTCGCTCGAGGACTTGCGGGTCGCGTGGCGTGATCGGGTGCAGTTGCTGGCCCAGCCCGCCCACGTCACCGAGGCGCTGCCGCAGGGCTATTTCGACACCATCGTTCTCAACTCGGTGGTGCAGTACTTCCCCAACGCCCCATACCTGCGCGAGGTCATCGACAATGCCATGCGGTTATTGGCGCCGGGTGGGTCGGTGTTTCTCGGCGATGTGCGCAACCACGCGCTGCAAGGTGCGTTTCAAACGGGGGTCGCGCTGGCGCGCACCGACAGCGCCGATGCCGCCGAGATCCGCCAACGCGTCCAGCGCGCGACGCTCGGTGAGACCGAATTATTGTTGGCGCCAGAGTTTTTCACCACCTTCGCCGCCGAGCATCCGGAGGTGGCCGGAGTTGACATTCAAGTCAAACGCGGTACGGCCGACAACGAACTGACCCGGTATCGCTACGACGTCGTCGTCCACAAATCCCCGGCAGCCGTTCGTTCGCTGGCCGACGCGCCCAGCTGGGCGTGGACCAACTGTGCGGGAGTGCGCGACCGGTTGGTATCGCAACATCCGGCCGCCGTTCGCGTCACCGGCATCCCCCGTGCGGGGGTGATCGGCGACGTTCAGGTCGAACACGCCCTCGCCGCAGGGGTATCGGTTGCCGACGCCCTGGCCCGAGCCCTCGCCACCGCCGATGCTGTTGTCCCCGAAGAGTTGTACCGCCTCGGTGAAACCGCCGGATACCGCGTCGCGGTCACCTGGGGCGCCCAACCGGGCACCCTGGATGCGGTCTTCATCGCGCCGACCGACGCCGACGGCCAGCACATCGCGCCGCTGGTGGACCTGTATCTGCCCTCCGCCGGAGCCGGGCAACAAACCGCTCACGCCAATGATCCCGACACCAATACCAAGATCGGAGCGGTGCGGCAGCGGTTGAGCGCATGGTTGCCCGACTACATGGTGCCCGCACACATCGTCGTGCTCGAGAAATTTCCGTTGACCTCATCGGGCAAGGTCGACCGAAAGGCGTTGCCGGCGCCGGTTTTTGCCGCCAGGGCGTTTCGGGCGCCGCAGACCCAGACCGAAAAGATCATCGCCGAGGCGTTCGCCGAGGTATTGGGCCTGGCCCGGGTCGGGCTCGACGACGACTTCTTCGCCCTGGGTGGCGATTCCCTGAGCGCCACCCGTGTCAGCGCGCGCCTGCAGCTCGCGTTGGGCAGGGAAGTGCCGGTGCGGTATCTGTTCGAGGCCGCCAAAGTCGCGGACCTCGCCGAGCACTTGCGACGGCATCGTGGCGCTTCTCCCCGCCCGCCCCTGGTGCCGATGGCACGCCCGCAACGGATCCCGTTGTCGTATGCCCAGCAGCGGCTGTGGTTCATCGACCAGCTGCAGGGGCCTTCCCCGATCTACAACATGGCGGTTGCCTTGCGGCTGTGTGGGCGGCTCGACGTCGAGGCGTTGGGGGCGGCGGTGACCGATGTGGTGGCCCGCCATGAGAGTCTGCGCACCCTGTTCGCCGCGCCCGATGGCGTACCGCAGCAGGTGATCATCCCCTCGGAGCGGGCCGATTTCGGATGGCAAGTCATCGATGCCACCGGCTGGCCGGGAGACCAGCTGTATGAGGCAATCAGCGCCGAGGCGCGTCACACATTTGATCTGGCCGCCGAGATCCCCTTGCGGGCAAGGCTTTTCCGCATCGGCGACGACGAACATGTGCTGATGGCCGTGGCCCACCACATCGCCGCCGACGGCTGGTCCATTGCCCCGCTGGTGCGTGATCTGGGCGTGGCCTATGCCAGCCGCTCTGCGGGACACGCTCCCGACACGCCGCCGTTGACGGTGCAGTACGTCGACTACACGCTGTGGCAGCGCGAGCACCTCGGTGATCTCGACGATCCCGAGAGCCCCATCGCCGCGCAGCTGGCCTACTGGCAGGAAGCCCTGGCCGGGATGCCGGAGCACCTGCAGCTGCCCACCGATCGCCCCTACCCGCCGGTCGCCGATTACCGAGGCGCCACTCTGGCGGTGGAGTGGCCGGCGGCGCTGCAGCAGCGGGTGGCTCAGGTAGCCGGTGAGCACAACACGACCAGCTTCATGGTGATCCAGGCCGCCCTGACGGCGCTGCTATCCAAACTCAGCGCCAGCCCCGATGTGGCGGTGGGGATTTCGATCGCCGGGCGCCGCGACCCGGCGCTCGATGAGCTGGTGGGGTTCTTCGTCAACACGTTGGTGCTGCGTGTCGATCTGGCCGGTGATCCCACCATTGGTGAACTGCTGGCCCAGGTGCGGGCGCGCAGTTTGGAGGCTTTCGAGCATCAAGATGTGCCCTTCGAGGTGCTCGTCGAGAGGCTCAACCCTTCTCGGTCGCTCACCCATCACCCCTTGATCCAGGTGATATTTGCGTGGCAGAACTTCACCGGTCAAGACAGTGACCCCGCCGTCGAACCGGCTCTGGGTGACGTGCAGGTCACGCCGCTCCCGGTGGGCATCCAGGCGGCCCGGATGGATTTGGTGTTTTACCTAGGGGAACGCTGGAACGAGGCCGGTGAGCCCGCCGGGATCGGCGGGGCGGTGGAATTCCGCACCGACGTGTTTGACGCGGCCAGCATCCAAACACTGATCGAGCGGTTGGAGCGGGTGTTGGCGGCGATGACCGCCGAGCCCACCCGGCGGCTGTCGTCGGTGGACCTGCTCGACGAGCCCGAGCATGCCCGCCTGGAGGGGTGGGGTAACGGGGCGGTGCTGGCGCGGCCCGCACCCGCCGCGGCGTCGATCCCGGCGTTGTTCGCCGCGCAGGTGGCCCGCACCCCGGATGCGGTGGCGCTGGTGTGCGAGGAGCATTCGTGGACCTACCGCGAGCTGGACGAGACCGCCAACCGGCTGGCGAATCTGTTGGCCGGATCTGGTATCGGTGCGGGACAGCGTGTGGCGCTGCTGTTTTCGCGGTCCGCCGAGGCGATCGTGTCGATTTTGGCGGTGCTGAAAACGGGGGCGGCGTATCTGCCGATCGACCCGGTGGTGCCGGATGCCCGTATCGCCTTCATGCTCGCCGATGCCGCCCCGATCGCCGCGATCACCACAGGCGAGCTGGCCGACCGACTCGACGGACGCGACCTGCTGGTCGTCGATGTCGACGATCCCCGCATCGAGGCCCAACCCAGCACGGCGCTGCCGGCGCCGGCCCCCGACGACATTGCCTACCTGATCTACACCTCCGGCACCACCGGTGTGCCCAAGGGCGTGGCGACCACCCACCACAATGTCACCCGGCTGTTCGACGGCATGGATGTCGGCGTGGAGCTAGCGCCGGGACAGGTGTGGACGCAGTGTCATTCCCTGGCCTTCGACTACTCGGTATGGGAGATCTGGGGTGCGCTGCTGCATGGTGGGCGGCTGGTGGTGGTGCCCGAGTCGATCGCCCGCTCGCCGCAGGACTTCCACGAGTTACTGGTCACCGAAAAGGTCAGCGTCCTAAGCCAGACCCCCTCGGCGGTGGGGGTGCTTTCGCCGAAGGGTCTCGACTCGGCGGCGTTGATGGTGGCCGCTGAGCCCTGTCCGGCCGAGGTGGTCGATCGGTGGGCGCCGGGGCGGGTGATGATCAACGCCTACGGCCCGACCGAAACCACGGTGTACGCGACGATCAGTGCGCCGCTGACGGCCGGGTCGGGCGTGGTGCCGATCGGCTCGCCCGTGCCCGGGGCGGCGCTGTTCGTGCTCGACGGCTCACTGCGGCCAGTGCCGGCCGGTGTGGTCGGTGAGTTGTATGTGGCCGGTACCGGTGTGGGAGTTGGGTATTGGCGGCGGGGTCCCTTGACGGCGTCGCGGTTTGTGGCGTGTCCGTTCACCGCGGGAGCACGGATGTATCGCACCGGGGATCTGGTGTGTTGGCGTGCCGACGGGCAGCTGCAGTATCTGGGGCGCGCCGACGAGCAGGTCAAAATCCGCGGCTATCGCATCGAGCTCGGTGAGGTCCAAGCGGCGCTGAATGCACTGGACGGGGTCGAGCAGGCGGTGGTGATCGCCCGCGAGGACCACCCCGGCGACAAACGCCTCGTCGGCTATATCACCGGACCGGCAGACCCAGCCCATGCACGTACCGCGCTGGCCGAGCGGCTCCCGACCTACATGATCCCCGCGGCGGTGGTGGCACTCGACACGCTGCCGCTGACACCCAACGGCAAGCTCGACACCCGCGCCCTGCCGGCACCGAGCTACGCGGACGTCGATGGGTACCGCGCCCCCGCCACCCCCACCGAGGAAATCTTGGCCGGCATTTATGCCCAGGTACTCGGGCTCGAGCGGGTCGGGGTCGACGACTCCTTCTTCGACCTGGGCGGGGATTCACTGTCCGCGATGCGGGTGATCGCCGCGATCAACACTTCCCTCGATGCCGGACTTTCGGTGCGCACCTTGTTCGAGGCGCCCACGGTCGCCCAGCTGGCGCCGTGTATCGGCGACGAGGGGGGCCGGCGTCAGCAGCTGGTGCCGGTCGAGCGGCCGGCGAGCGTTCCGTTGTCGTTCGCGCAGAGCCGATTGTGGTTCCTCGACCAATTGCAGGGTCCCTCACCGGTTTACAACATAGCGGCGGCGTTGCGGCTGAGCGGGGCCCTGGATGCCGCTGCGCTGGGTGCGGCGCTGGCCGATGTGGTCGGCCGGCACGAAAGCCTGCGCACCCTGTTCCCCGCGGTCGAGGGGACACCCCAGCAGCTGGTGGTGCCCCCCGAGCGCGCCGAGTTCGGTTGGGAGGTCGTCGATTCCACCGGCTGGCCGGCGGACCGGCTTGATGAGGCGATCAGCCACGCGGTGCGTCACAGCTTCGACCTGGCCACCGAGATCCCGTTGCGGGCAGTACTTTTCCGTGTCGCCGACGACGAGCACGTGCTGGTGGCCGTGGTACACCACATCGCCGCCGACGGCTCGTCGATCACCCCGCTGGTGCGCGATCTGGGCGTGGCCTATGCCAACCGGTGCGCCGGGCGCGCCCCCGACTGGGCGCCACTACCCGTGCAGTACGTCGATTACACGTTGTGGCAGCGCGAGCACCTCGGGGATCTGGCCGACAGCGAGAGCCCCATCGCCGCACAACTGGCCTACTGGGAAGACGCGCTGGCCGGAATGCCCGAACGCCTGCCCCTGCCCACCGATCGGCCCTACCCACCCGTTCCCGATCCGCGCGGGGCCAGCGTGCCCGTGGAGTGGCCGGCCGAGCTGCAGCAGCGGGTGCGCGATCTGGCCCGCGAACACAACGCGACCACGTTCATGGTCGTTCAGGCCGCGCTGGCGGTGCTCTTGTCCAAGCTCAGCGCCAGCCCCGACGTGGCCGTGGGAATCGCGGTCGCCGGGCGCGGCGATCCCGCCCTCGATGAGCTGGTCGGGTTCTTCGTCAACACGTTGGTGCTGCGGGTCGACCTGGCCGGTGACCCCACCGTCGGCGAACTGCTGGCCCAGGTGCGACAACGCAGCCTGGCCGCCTACGAGCACCAAGACGTCCCGTTTGAAGTGCTGGTGGAACGGCTCAACCCCACCCGATCGCGCAAGCACCACCCACTAATCCAGGTGATGGTGGCCTGGCAGAATTTCGCCGGGCACAACGATCCCGTGGCCGGGTTGAGTTTGGGTGATGTCCAGGTCGCGGCGCTGCCCGTGCGGCTTCAGACCGCCCGCATGGATTTGACCATTTCGCTCGCGGAACGGTGGACCGAGGCCGGTGAGCCCGCCGGGATCAGCGGGGAAGTGGAATTTCGGACCGACATTTTCGACGCGGCCAGAATCCAGGCCCTGATCGAGCGGTGGCAGCGAGTGTTGGTGGCGATCACCGCCGAGACGGGGCGGCGCGCATGACGGCCGATGCGGGGCCGCGGCTTTCGTCGATCGACCTGCACGACGAGGGTGAGCATGACCGGGTGGAGGAGTGGGGTAATCGTGCGGCGTTGACCGCGCCGGCCGCCGCTCCGGCGTCGCTTCCGGTGCTGTTCGCCGCGCAGGCGGCGCGGGCCCCGGGCGCGGTGGCGCTGACCTCTGCAGGCCGCTCCATGACTTACCTGGAGCTCGACGAGGCCGCCAACCGGTTGGCGCACCTGTTGGCCGGCCAGGGAATCGGCCCGGGAAAGTTTGTGGCGCTGCTGTTTTCGCGGTCAGCCGAGGCGGTCGTAGCGATTTTGGCGGTGCTGAAAACCGGGGCGGCGTATCTGCCGATCGACCCGGTTGTGCCGGATGCCCGTATCGCCTTCATGCTCGCCGATGGCGCTCCGGTCGCCGCGATCACCACTGCCGAGTTGGCCGATCGGCTGGACGGGCATGGGCTGCTGGTCATCGATGTCGACGACCCCCGTGTTGACACCCAGCCCGGCACGGCATTGCCGGCGCCCGCCCCGGATGACATGGCCTACCTGATCTATACCTCGGGCACCACCGGCACCCCCAAAGGCGTTGCGGTAACCCACCATAACGTCGCCCGGCTATTCGACTCGCTGGACGCCGGCTTCGAGCTGGGGCCGGAAAGCGTGTGGACGCTGTCTCACTCCTTGGCCTTCGACTACTCGGTGTTGGAGATCTGGGGCGCGCTGCTGCACGGCGGCCGGCTGGTGGTGGTGCCCGAAGAGGTGACGCGTTCTCCCGAGGACTTCCATGCCTTGTTGGTTGGCGAGAAGGTCAACGTTTTGGGCCAGACCCCGTCATCGGTGGGGACGCTGTCGCAGCAGGGTCTGGAGTCGGCGGCCTTGCTGATCGCCGCCGAGGCCTGCCCGGCCGACGTGGTGGATCGGTGGGCGCCGGGGCGGGTGATGGTCAACGCTTACGGCCCGACCGAGACGACGATATTGGCGACGATCAGTGCGCCGCTGACGGCCGGCTCGGGTGCGGTGCCGATCGGCTCGCCGGTGCCCGGGGCGGCGTTGTTTGTGCTCGACGGCTCGTTGCGCCCGGTGCCGGAAGGTGTGGTCGGTGAGCTGTATGTGGCCGGTACCGGTGTGGGAGTTGGGTATTGGCGGCGGCCGGGGCTGACCGGTTCGCGGTTTGTGGCATGTCCGTTCGGCGGTGCGGATGCGCCGGGAGCGCGCATGTATCGCACCGGCGATCTGGTGTGTTGGCGTCCCGACGGGCAGCTGGATTATCTGGGGCGCGTCGACGAGCAAGTCAAGATCCGCGGCTATCGCATCGAGCTCGGTGAGGTCCAAGCGGCGTTGAGCGCACTGGACGGGGTGGGGCAGGCGGCCGCGATCGTCCGCGAGGACCGCCCCGGCGACAAACAGATCGTCGGCTACGTCACCGGCGCCGTCGACGTGACCGACGTACGCGCGCGCCTGGCCGAGCGGCTCCCGGCTTACATGATCCCCTCGGCGGTCGTGGCGCTGGATCGAATGCCGTTGACCCCCAACGGCAAACTCGACAAGCGGGCCCTCCCGGCACCCGACTATCAGAACGCGTCCCGCTACCGCGCCCCCTCCAGCCCGGTCGAGCAGGCCTTGGCCGATATCTACGCCCGGGTCCTCGGGCTGGAACGGGTCGGGGTCGACGACTCCTTCTTCGATCTGGGCGGGGATTCACTGTCGGCGATGCGGCTGATTGCCGCCGTCAACACCGCCCTGGATGCCGGTCTTGCGGTGGGCACCTTGTTCGACGCACCGACGGTTGCCGAGCTGGCGCCGCGGATCGGTGAGGACGGGGCCCGCCGTAAACCGTTGGTCGCGGCCGATCGGCCGGCGAGGATTCCGTTGTCGTTCGCCCAGAGCCGGTTGTGGTTTTTGGACCGGTTCGAGGGCGGGGTGGCGACCTACAACATGCCGACCGCGTTCCGGATCGACGGACCGCTGGATGCCGAAGCACTCGGGGCGGCGCTGGACGATGTGATCGCCCGCCACGAAGCGCTGCGCACCATATTCCCCGACGTCGACGGGGTGCCGTGCCAGCAGGTGTTGCCGGCGCAGCCGGGAATGTGGCGGCACAAGGGCGCGGCGGTGCTGTCGCTGCCCGAGCGCGACGTGGCCGGCGAGTTGGTGGCGCTGGCCGGGTATCGGTTTGACCTGTCGACCGAGATCCCCATCCGTGCCCAGATCTATGCCGTGGGCCCCGAGCAGCATGTGGTGGGAATTGTGGTGCACCACATCGCTTTTGATGGCTGGTCGTTGGCTCCCATGTTCCGCGATGTGGCCGAGGCGTATCGGTCCAGGCGAGCTGGCCGCGCCCCCAGCTGGCCCGGTTTGGCGGTGCAGTACGCCGATTACACGCTGTGGCAACGGGATTGGTTGGGAGAGGAGACGGATCCCGACAGTGTGATCTCTTTGCAGTTGGCCTACTGGCGCCAGGAGCTGGCCGGGCTGCCCGAGGTGGTGTCGCTGCCGACCGACCGGGTGCGACCGCCGGTGCCCAGCTACCGCGGTGATCAGGTGCAGGTGCGCATCGACCCCCAGCTGTGGGCGGGGGTCAAGGCGCTGGCCGCGGCGCACAACACGACGGCCTCGATGGTGTTGCAGGCCGCGTTGGCTGTGGTGTTGCACCGCGCCGGCGCCGGTGAGGACATCGCGATGGGCACGCCGATCGCCGGGCGGTTGGACGAGGCACTCGACGATCTGGTCGGGTTTTTCGTCAACACCTGGGTATTACGGGTGGGCGTCACCTCCGCGCAGCGGTTCTCCGACGTCCTGGCGGCGGTGCGGCACAAGGCGCTGGCGGCTTACAACAGCCAGGACGTTCCCTTCGAGCGGCTGGTCGAACAGCTCAATCCGGTCCGCTCCACTGCGCATCACCCGCTTTTCCAAGTGGGCATGGCCTTTATGAGCAATGTGCGCCCCGAGGTAGCGCTGGACGGAGTCAGCGTCGAGCCGCTCGGAGTGTCCACCCAAACGTCCAAGTTCGACCTGGATTTCAACCTGGGTGAGGTGCTTGCCGAGGATTCGGGCGCCCCGATGGCCGCCGGGGTAGTGCTGTATGCCACGGATTTGTTCGAGCGGGCCAGCATCGAGCGGTTGGTCGGCTGGTTTGGCCGGGTGATCGAGGCGGTGGTGACCGATGCCTCGGTGATGGTGGGAGAGGTGTCGTTGCTGGATCGCGGTGAGCGTGATCTGGTGCTGCAGCGGTGGTCTGGCGTCGAGGTGGAGGCGCCGGTTGGGGTGGCGCCGCAGATATTGGCCGCGGCGGTGGCGGCCGCGCCGGCGGCGCCGGCGGTCATCGACGGCAGCCGCTCGATGTCGTATCGCGAGCTTGATGAGTGGTCGTCGCGCTTGGCGCGGGTGCTGATCGAGGCGGGGGTCGGTCCCGAGCGCGCGGTGGGCGTCGCGATGGATCGGTGTGCGGAGTTGGTGGTGGCCTGGTGGGCGGTGGTCAAGGCCGGTGGGGTTTATGTGCCGGTGGATCGGAGCCATCCCGTCGAGCGCATCGCCGCGGTGCTCGATGCCGCGGGGGCGGTGTGCGTGCTGACCTGTGGCGCCGACCCGATGGCCGGGGCGGGCCCGGTGCTGAGGGTCGACGATCTGGATGTCTCGGGGTATCGCGCGGATCCGGTCACCGACGCCGATCGGCTGGCGCCGCTGGGGCCCGACAACGGCGCGTACGTGATTTTCACGTCGGGCTCTACCGGGGTGCCCAAGGGGGTGGCGGTCAGCCACGCCGGTTTGGCGGGGATGGCCGCGGCGCAACGGACGGTGTTCGGCCTCGGCGCGGATGCGCGGGTGTTGATGGTGGCCGCACCGACCTTCGATGCGTCGGTGTTCGAAATGTTATGGGCGGCAGGATCGTCGGCGGCGGTGGTGGTGGCGCCACCGGACGTGTATGCCGGGCAGGCGTTGACCGAGTTGCTAGAGGACAACCAAGTCAGCGCGGCGGTGGTGACCCCGTCGGTGGTGTCGTCGCTGGACCCGGTCCGCCTGGAAACACTCGACGCGTTGGCCACCATGGGCGAGGCCTGCCCACCCGAGGTAGTGGCCGCTTGGGCGCCGGGCCGGCGGATGTTCAACCTCTACGGTCCGACCGAGACCACCATCTGGGCTACCTTTGCGCCGCTCGTGGCGCGGCAGCCGGTGAATATCGGCGCCCCCGTCGCGGGCGTACATGCGTGGGTGCTCGACGCGCGGCTACACCCCGCGGCGGTCGGGGTGGTCGGCGAGTTGTATGTCGGTGGGCCGGCGCTGGCGCGCGGCTACGTGGGCCGGGCGGGGTTGACCGCGGAACGGTTCGTGCCCAACCCCTTTGGGGCCCCGGGGGCGCGCATGTATCGCACCGGGGATCTGGTGCGCTGGACCCCCGCCGGCGCCCTGGAGTATCTGGGCCGCGCCGACACTCAGGTCAAACTGCGCGGGCAGCGCATCGAGCTGGGCGAAATCGAAAACACCCTCCTGGCCAGCCCGCAGGTCACCCAGGCGGCCGCCGCCGTACACGAAACCGCCACGGGTTCGCATTTGGTCGGCTACGTCACCTTCGACGACACCGCCACCGTCGAGGACGATGCCGAGGTCGTCGAGGGGTGGCAGCGGCTCTACGACGAGCTCTATGGCGCCGAAGGACAAGCGCCGGAGTTCGGCATGGACTTTCGGGGCTGGAACAGCAGCTACACCGAGCAGCCGATTCCGATCGAGGAGATGGCCGAGTGGCGCGCGACCACCGTGGATCGGATCCGCGCGCTGCGGCCACGGCGGGTGTTGGAGATCGGCGCCGGGTCGGGGCTGGTGCTCTCGCAGGTCGCTCCCGCGTGTGAGCGCTATGTGGCCACCGACATGTCGGCGGCGGCGATCGAGAGCCTGCGGGCGGCGGTGGCCGCACAGCCGTGGGGTGATCGGGTGGAATTGCTGTGCCGGCCTGCGCATGTCACCGATGCGCTGCCGGACGGATATTTCGACACCATCGTTTTGAACTCGGTAATCCAGTACTTCCCTAACGCCGCGTACTTGCGCGAGGTCATCGACAACACCATGAGGTTGTTGGCGCCGGGCGGGGCCCTGTTTCTCGGCGATGTCCGCAATCACAGCCTGCAGGGCGCGTTGCAAACCGGGATCGCGCTGGCCCGCACCGAATCCGCCGACGCCGCCGACATCCGTCAGCGTGTCCAGCGCGCTGTGCTCGGTGAACCCGAATTACTGTTGGCCCCAGAGTTTTTCACCGCCTGGGCCGCCGACCATCCCGCGGTGGCAGGGCTTGACCTCGAAGTCAAACGCGGGGTGGCCGACAACGAACTGACCCGGTATCGCTACGACGTCACCGTCTACAAGACGCCCGCAGCGGTGCGCTCGCTGATCGCCGCGGATAGCTGGGCGTGGGCCCGGTGCGCCGGGCTCGACGGACTGCGGGACCGGTTGACATCACAACGTCCGGGCGCGGTTCGGGTCACCGGGATTCCGCGTGCCGGGCTGATAAGCGAGGTCCGCCTGGAGGCCGGCCTGGCCGCGGGGTTGTCCGTCACCGACGCGTTGGCCGATGCCGCCGCCACCGCCGATGCCGTTGTGCCCGAAGTGTTGTACCGCCTCGGTGAGACCACCGGATACCGGGTGGCGGTCACCTGGGGCGACTCACCGGGCACCCTGGACGCGGTCTTCCTCGCACTCACCGACCCCGACCAGCGCGCCGCGTTGACCGACCTGTATCTGCCCCCGGCCGGGGCGCCCCAAGGCGGCGCCTGCGCCAACGATCCGCAGACCAACACCAAACTCGGCACCGTGCGCCAATGGCTCAGCGCATGGTTGCCCGACTACATGGTGCCGGCCCAGATCGTCGTGCTCGACGAGTTCCCGCTAACGTCGTCGGGCAAGATCGACCGTAAAGCTTTGCCGGCGCCGATTTTTGGTTCCACCGCGTTTCGGGCGCCGCAGACCCAGAACGAAAAGATCATCGCCGAGGTGTTCGCCGAGGTGTTGGGCGTTGCCCGGGTCGGACTCGACGACGATTTCTTCGCCCTGGGCGGGGATTCGCTGATCGCCACCCGGGCGAGCGCGCGCCTGCAACTGGCGCTGGGCCGACAAGTGCCGGTGCGGTACCTGTTCGACGCCGCCAAAGTCGGAGATCTGGCCGATTACCTGCACTCCCACCGCGGGGGCCCTGCCCGCCGGCGGCTTGAGGCGACGGCGCGGCCACCCCGAATCCCGCTGTCCTACGCCCAAAACCGGCTGTGGTTCCTGGACCAATTGCACGGGCCCTCACCGATCTACAACATGCCGACCGCGTTCCGGATCGGCGGGGCGCTGGACATCGACGCGTTGCGCGCGGCGCTGTCCGATGTGGTGGCCCGCCACGAGAGCCTGCGCACCCTGTTTCCCGCGACCGACGGGATACCCCGGCAGGTGGTGGTGCCCGCCGAGCGGGCCGACTTCGGGTGGGACGTCGTCGATGCCACCGGCTGGCCGGCGGAGCGGCTGGGCGAGGCCATTGCTGCCGCGGCTCGTCATCCGTTCGATCTGGCCGCCGAGATCCCGTTGCGGGCAAGGCTTTTCCGCGTCGGCGAGGACGAGCATGTGCTGGTGGCCGTGGCCCACCACATCGCCGCCGA
Organism: Mycobacterium sp. IS-836; assembly: GCF_001954275.1. Taxonomy (GTDB): domain Bacteria; phylum Actinomycetota; class Actinomycetes; order Mycobacteriales; family Mycobacteriaceae; genus Mycobacterium. The sequence goes on from NZ_MBEU01000089.1 coordinate 13,356, forward strand.
CGGCTGGTCGGTCGCTCCGCTGGTGCGTGATCTGGGTGTGGCCTATGCCAGCCGCTGCGCGGGACACGCTCCCGACACGCCGCCGTTGACGGTGCAGTACGTCGATTACACGCTGTGGCAGCGCGAGCACCTCGGCGATCTCGACGATCCCGACAGCGCGATCTCCGCGCAGCTGGCCTACTGGCAGGAAGCCCTGGCCGGGATGCCGGACCGGCTGCAGCTGCCCACCGATCGGCCCTACCCGCCGGTCGCCGATTACCGCGGCGCCAGTGTGGCCGTCGACTGGCCGGCGCAGCTACAGGAGCAGGTTGCCCGGATAGCCCGCGAGCACAACGCGACGAGCTTCATGGTCGTGCAGGCGGCCCTGGCGGTGCTCCTGTCCAAGCTCAGCGTCAGCAGCGATGTGGCGCTGGGCATCGCGATCGCCGGACGTGACGACCCCGCGCTCGATGACCTGGTCGGCTTTTTCGTCAACACCTTGGTACTGCGGATCGACCTGGCCGGTGACCCCACCGTCGCCGAGCTACTGGGCCGGGTCCGACAGCGCAGCCTGGCCGCCTACGAACACCAAGACGTGCCCTTCGAGGTGCTCGTCGATCGGCTCAACCCGACACGATCGCTGACCCATCACCCGCTGGTTCAGGTCATGCTGGCCTGGCAGAACCTGCCCGGGCAGGGCACCAACCCGGCCGCAGAGCCGGCCCTGGGGGATCTGCAGGTTAGCCCGTTGCCCGCCGAGACCCACACCGCCCGAATGGATCTGACGTTTTCGTTGGCCGAGCGCTGGAACGAGGCCGGGGAGCCCGCGGGGATCGGCGGGCTGGTGGAGTTTCGCACCGACGTGTTCGATGCGGCCACCGTTGAGGCGTTGGTTGAGCGTTGGCGGCGGGTGTTGGCGGCGATCACCGCCGAGCCCACCCGGTCGTTGTCGTCGGTGGATGTGCTTGATGCCGCCGAGCGGGCCCGCCTTGATGGCTGGGGTAACCGTGCGGTCTTGAGCGCGCCGGCGGCCGCGGGGGCGTCCATTCCGGAGTCGTTCGCCGCCCAGGCGGCGCGCACACCCGATGCGGTGGCGCTGACATGCGGGGAGCGTTCGTGGAGTTACCGCGAGGTCGACCAGGCGGCCAACCGGTTGGCGCACCTCTTGGCCCGCCACGGGGCGGGGCCGGGACAGTCTGTGGCGCTGCTGTTTTCGCGGTCGGCCGAGGCGGTCGTGGCGATGTTGGCGGTGCTCAAATCTGGGGCGGCTTACCTGCCGATCGACCCGGCACTGCCGACGGTGCGCATCGAGTTCATGCTCGGCGACGCCGCACCGGTTGCCGCGCTCACCACCGCCGGGCTGGCCGAGCGGCTCGACGGGCGCGGGCTGCTGGTCATCGACATCGACGAACCCGGCATCCAGACCTATCCGTGCACCGACCTGCCCGCACCGCAATCCGACGACATCGCCTACCTGATCTACACGTCCGGTACCACCGGGACGCCGAAAGGGGTGGCGGTCACTCACGGCAACGTCACTCGACTGTTAGAGACGCTGCATGCCGGCATGCCAGGGACCGGCGTGTGGTCCCAGTGTCATTCGCTGGCCTTCGACTACTCGGTGTGGGAGATCTTCGGTGCGCTGCTCGGCGGTGGGCGGCTGGTGGTGGTGCCCGACGCGGTGGTGCGCTCACCCGAAGACCTCTATGCCTTGCTCGTCACCGAACAGGTCAGCGTCTTCAGCCAGACGCCGTCCGCGTTTTACGCACTGCAGGCCGTCGATGCGGCAGCACCCGAAACGGGACGGCAGCTGAAGCTTGAAACGGTGGTTTTCGGCGGGGAAGCGCTGGAACCGAAACGTCTTGGGCCGTGGCTGCACAACCATCCGGGATCGCCCCGGATGGTCAACATGTACGGCATCACCGAGACGACGGTGCACGCCTCGTTCCGGGAGATTGTCGACGGCGACGTCGAAAGCAACGCCAGCCCCATCGGGGTGCCGCTGGCCCACCTCGGCTTTTTCGTGCTGGACGGCTGGTTGCGCCCAGTGCCGGCGGGGGTGGCCGGGGAGTTGTACGTGGCCGGCGCCGGGCTGGCGTGTGGGTATCTGCGCCGGGCGGATTTGACGGCGTCGCGGTTTGTGGCTTGCCCGTTCTCCGGAGCGCCAGGAGCACGCATGTATCGCACCGGGGATCTGGTGCGTTGGGGGGCCGATGGTCAGCTGCGGTACGTCGGCCGCGCCGATGAACAGGTCAAGATCCGCGGCTACCGCATCGAACTCGGTGAAATCCAGGCGGCATTAAGCGGTTTGGCCGGGGTGGAGCAGGCGGTGGTGATCGCCCGCGAGGACCGCCCCGGCGACAAGCGCCTCGTCGGATATGTCACCGGAACGGTGGATCCGGTCGGGATCCGCGAGCAGCTGACCGAGCGGGTGCCGGCGTATATGGTGCCGGCCGCGGTGGTGACGTTGGAGGCGCTGCCGCTGACCCCCAACGGCAAACTCGACACCCGGGCCCTGCCGGCGCCGGACTATGCGGACGTCGATCGCTATCGCGCCCCTGCCACCCCCACCGAGGAGATTCTGGCCGGCATCTACGCCCAGGTGCTCGGGCTCGAGCGCGTCGGGGTCGACGACTCGTTCTTCGAGCTGGGCGGGGACTCACTCTCGGCGATGCGCTTGGTCGCCGCCGTCAACGCCAACCTGGAGGCCGGGCTTGCGGTACGCGCCGTGTTCGAGGCGCCCACCGTTGCCCAATTGGCGCCCCGCATCGGTGGGGACGCGGATCGGCTGGGGCCGGTGGTGCCGGTTGAGCGGCCCGCGGTGGTGCCGTTGTCGTTTGCGCAGAGCCGGTTGTGGTTCCTGGACCAGTTGCAGGGGCCGTCACCGATCTACAACTTGTCGGTGGCGTTGCGGCTGGGCGGGCGCCTTGATGCCGACGCGTTGGGTGCGGCCCTGGCCGACGTGGTCGACCGGCATGAGAGCCTGCGCACGCTGTTCCCGGCGCCCGACGGGATACCCCGGCAGCTGGTGGTGCCGGCAGACCGGGCCGACTTCCGCCTCGAAGTCATCGATGCCACCGGCTGGCCGGCAGAGCGGCTGGGCGAAGCCATCGGCGCGGCGGCGGGTCACAGTTTCGATCTGGCCGCCGAGATCCCGTTGCGGGCAAGGCTTTTCCGCGTCGGCGAGGACGAGCATGTGCTGGTGGCGGTGGTCCACCATATCGCCGCGGATGGACTCTCCATCGCCCCGTTGGTGGGCGACGTGGGGGTGGCGTACGCCAGCCGGTGTGCCGGCCAAGCCCCCGGGTGGGCGCCATTGGCGGTGCAGTATGTCGACTACACGCTGTGGCAGCGTGAGCAGCTAGGGGACCTCGACGATAGCGAGAGCCCCATCGCCGCGCAGCTGGCCTATTGGGAACAGGCCCTGGCCGGGCTGCCCGAGCGCCTGCAGCTGCCTACGGATCGGCCCTACCCGCCGGTTGCCGATCACCGTGGCGCCAGTGTGGACGTGGAGTGGCCGGCCGAGCTGCAGCAGCGGGTGCGTGATCTCGCCCGCGCGCACAACGCGACCAGCTTCATGGTGGTTCAGGCCGCGCTGGCGGTGCTGCTGGCCAAGCTCAGCGCCAATAGCGATGTGGCAGTGGGGATCACGATCGCCGGGCGGCGTGACCCCACGCTGGATGACTTGGTCGGGTTCTTCGTCAACACCTTGGTGCTGCGCGTCGGCGTGACGGGCGATCCGACCGTAGCCGAGCTGGTGGACCAGGTGCGCCAGCGCAGCCTGGCCGCCTACGAGCACCAAGATGTGCCCTTCGAGGTGCTGGTGGATCGGCTCAATCCGACCCGGAGCCTGGCCCATCACCCGCTGATCCAGGTGCTGCTGGCCTGGCAGAATTTCGCGAAGCAGGACACCGAACCCGAGGGCTCGGCCTTCGGCGATTTGCGGGTCACGCCGCTGCCGGCGCGCACTCAGACCGCCCGCATGGACCTGGTATTCACCTTGGCCGAGCGTTGGGACAAGGCGGGCGAGCCCGCCGGGATCCGCGGGGCGGTCGAGTTTCGCACCGACGTGTTCGACCCAGCCAGCATCGAAACGCTGATCGACCGGTTGGAGCGGGTATTGGTCGCGATGACCGCCGATCCCGCCCGGCGGATCTCCTCGGTGGACCTACTCGAAGAGGGCGAGCGCACCGGCTTGGATCGGTGCGGTAACCGGGCGGCGTTGACCGCGCCGGCAGACACAACGGGGTCGATTCCGGCGCTGTTCGCTGCCCAGGTGGCGCGCACACCCGAGGCGGTGGCGCTGGTGTGCGGGGGGCGCTCTTCGACATACCGCGAGCTTGACGAGGCGTCTAACCGGTTGGCGCACTTGCTGATTGGTCAAGGCGTGGGCCCGGGACAGCGGGTGGCCCTGGTGATGTCGCGCTCGGCCGAGGCGATCGTGTCGATCTTGGCGGTGCTGAAAACCGGGGCGGCCTATCTCCCGATCGACCCGATGGTGCCGGCGACACGGGTGCGGTTCATGCTCGACGACGGCGCGCCGATCGCCGCGCTCACCACCACCGAACTGACCGACCGGCTGGACGGCCTTCAGTTGCCGGTCATTGATGTCGACGACCCCCGCATCGATGTCCAGCCCAGCACGGCGCCACCGGCGCCGGCCGCCGACGACATCGCCTACATCATCTACACGTCGGGCACTACCGGTGTTCCCAAGGGCGTGGCGATCACCCACCGCAACGTGACCCAGCTGCTGGAGTCGGTGGACGGCGACGTCGAGCGCGCGGGCGTGTGGACGCAGTGGCATTCTTTGGCCTTCGACGTCTCGGTGTGGGAGATGTGGGGCGCGCTGCTGGACGGGGGACGGCTCGTCGTCGTGCCCGAAGAGATCGCCCGCTCGCCGCAAGACTTCCACGCCTTACTCGCCGCTGAACAAGTCACCGTCCTCAGCCAGACGCCATCGGCGTTCTACGCGCTGCAAACCGCCGAGGCCCTGCAACCTGAGGTGGGACGGCAGCTGAAGCTCGAGACCGTGGTGTTCGCCGGCGAAGCGCTGGAACCTCAGCGGCTTCGCACCTGGCTCGACAACCACCCCGGACTGCCGCGGCTGATCAACATGTACGGCACCACCGAGACGACGGTGCACGCCTCGTTCCGCGAGATCGCCGACGAAGACGTCGAGGGCAGCGCGAGCCCCGTCGGGGCACCGTTGGTCCGTCTCGCCTTTTTCGTGCTCGATGCGTGGTTACGTCCGGTGCCGACCGGTGTGGTCGGCGAGCTGTACGTCGCCGGTGCCGGTGTGGGAGTTGGGTATTGGCGGCGGCCGGGGCTGACCGGTTCGCGGTTTGTGGCATGCCCGTTCGGCGGCGCGGGTGTGCCGGGAGCACGCATGTACCGCACCGGGGACGTGGTGAGTTGGGGCGCCGACGGGCAGCTGCGGTATGTGGGCCGCGCCGACGAGCAGGTCAAGATCCGCGGCTACCGCATCGAACTCGGCGAAATCCAGGCGGCACTAAGCGATTTGGCTGGGGTGGAGCAGGCGGTGGTGATCGCCCGCGAGGACCGCCCCGGCGACAAGCGTCTGGTGGGTTATGTGACCGGGAGCGTCGATGTCACCGGCATACGTGCGCAAATGGCCGAGCGGCTCCCGGGATACATGATCCCCGCGGCGGTGGTGGCGCTGGACACCTTGCCATTGACGGTCAACGGCAAACTCGACAAGCGGGCCTTGCCGGCACCGGAATACAGCGATGTCGATCGTTATCGCGCGCCGTCGGGCCCCACCGAGGAGATCCTGGCCGGTATTTATGCCCGAGTCCTCGGGCTGGAGCGGGTCGGGGTCGACGACTCCTTCTTCGACCTGGGCGGGGATTCGCTGTCGGCCATGCGGGTGATCGCGGCGATCAACACCGGTTTGGATGCCGGCCTTGCCGTGCGCACCTTGTTCGACGCGCCCACGGTGGCCGAGCTGGCACCGCGGATCGGTCAGGATGGCGACCGGCGCAAGCCATTGGTCGCGGGGGCGCGGCCGGCACGGATTCCATTGTCGTTCGCGCAGAGCCGGTTGTGGTTCTTGGACCGGTTCGAGGGCGGGGTGGCGACCTACAACATGCCGATCGCGTTCCGGATCAACGGGCCGCTGGATATCGAGGCGCTCGATACCGCACTGGACGATGTGATCGCCCGCCACGAAGCGCTGCGCACCATATTCCCCGACGTCGACGGTGTGCCCTGCCAGCAGGTGTTGCCCGCTCAGCCGGGAATGTGGCGGCGCGGCGGCGCGGCGGTGGTGTCGTTGCCGGAGCGCGAGGTGGCCGGCGAGTTGGTGGCGTTGGCGGGGTATCGGTTTGACCTGTCGGGCGAGATTCCGATCCGTGGACAGATCTATGCCGTAGGCCCCGAGCAGCATGTGGTCGGGATTGTGTTGCACCACATCGCTTTTGACGGATGGTCGATGGCACCGATGGTCCGGGATGTGGGCGTCGCATATGCCAGCCGGTGCGCGGGGCAAGCCCCCAGCTGGCCTGACTTGCCGGTGCAGTACGCCGATTACACGCTGTGGCAACAGGATTGGCTGGGAGATGAATCCGATCCCGACAGCGTGATTGCCTCGCAGTTGTCCTATTGGCGTCAGGAGCTGGCCGACCTGCCCGAGGTCATCTCCCTGCCCACCGACCGGCCTCGACCGCCGGTGGCCAGCTACCGCGGCGATCAGGTGCAGCTGCGCATCGACCCGCAGCTGTGGTCGGGGATCAAGTCGCTGGCGGCGGCGCACAACGCGACCCCCTCGATGGTGTTGCAGGCGGTGTTGGCGGTGGCGTTGCACCGCGCCGGAGTCGGTGACGACATCGCGATCGGCTCGCCGATCGCCGGGCGGTCGGACGAGGCACTCGATGACCTGGTCGGGTTTTTCGTCAACACTTGGGTACTGCGGCTGAATGTCGATCCGGCGCAGCGGTTTTCCGACGTCCTGGCGGCCGTGCGGCACAAGGCGCTCAACGCCTACAGCAACCAGGACGTTCCGTTCGAGTTGCTGGTCGAGCAGCTCAACCCGGTGCGCTCCACCGCGCATCACCCGCTGTTCCAGGTTCTCACGGTCCTCCAAAACAACGCGCGCCCCGAGGTGTCGCTGGCGGGGGTCGACGTCGAACCCCTGACGATGTCTACCGGCACCGCCAGGTTCGACCTGGATTTCGATCTGCGGGAGGTGCCCGGCGAAGATGCGGCGGCACCGATGGCCGCCGGGCTGGTGACCTATGCCACGGACTTGTTCGAGCGGGCTAGCATCGAGCGGTTGGTCGGCTGGTTTGGCCGGGTGATCGAGGCGGTGGTGACCGACGCCTCGGTGACGGTGGGAGAGGTATCGCTGCTGGATCGCGGTGAGCGTGATCTGGTGTTGCGGCGGTGGTCTGGCGCCGCGGTGCAGGCGCCGGTGGGCGTGGCGCCACGGCTGTTGGCGGCGGCGGTGGCCACCGCCCCCGACGCATTAGCGATCATCGACGGTCCGCGAACCATGTCCTATCGCGAGCTTGACGAGTGGTCGTCGCGCCTGGGGCGGGTGCTGATCGAGGCGGGCGTCGGTCCCGAGCGCGCCGTGGGCGTCGCGATGGATCGGTGTGCGGAGTTGGTGGTGGCCTGGTGGGCCGTCGTCAAGGCCGGCGGGGTCTACGTTCCGGTGGATCGATCCCATCCCGTCGAGCGCATCGCCGCCGTCCTCGATGCCGCGGGGGCGGTGTGCGTGCTGACCTGTGGCGCCGACCCGGTGGCCGGGGCCGGGCCGCGACCGCTGCTGCGCATCGACGATCTGGATGTCTCGGGATACCGCGCGGATCCGATCACCGATGCCGATCGGTTGGCGCCGCTGGGGCCCGATAACGGCGCGTATGTGATTTTCACGTCGGGCTCCACCGGTGTGCCCAAGGGCGTGGCAGTGAGCCACGCGGGTCTGCTGGGCTGGGTTGCGGCGCAACGCGAACTGCTCGGGTTCGACGCCGATGCGCGGATGTTGATGGTGGCCACCCCGACCTTCGACGCATCGATCGGAGAGTTGCTGTCGGCGACGGGATGTCGCGCCCCCTTGGTGGTGGCGCCACCGGGAGTGTATGCCGGGGAAGCGTTGACCGACTTGCTGCAACGCCAGCGAGTCAGCGCGGCCATATTGACCCCGACGGTGGTGGCGTCGCTGGACCGGAACCGCCTCGACGACCTGACAACGCTGATCGCCGTGGGGGAGGCCTGCCTGCCGGGATTGGTCGCCGCTTGGGCGCCGGGCCGGCGGATGTTCAATGGCTACGGTCCGACCGAGACCACCATCTGGGTGACCTGCGCGCCGTTGGTAGCCGGGCAGCCGGTGGCCATCGGCGCCCCGATTGCGGGGGTACGTGCGCTGGTGCTCGACGCCCGGTTGAACCCCGTGCCGGTCGGGGTGGTCGGCGAGTTGTATCTGGCCGGACCGGCGGTGGCGCACGGCTATGTGGGCCGGGTGGGGCTGACGGCGGAACGGTTCGTGCCCAACCCCTTTGGGGCCCGGGGGACTCGGATGTATCGCACCGGGGATCTGGTGCGTTGGCGTACTGATGGGCAACTGCAGTATCTGGGCCGCGCCGATGCCCAGGTCAAATTGCGCGGGCAGCGCATCGAGCTGGGCGAGATCGAAAACACCCTGCTGGCCTGCCCGCAGGTCGTCCACGCCGCTGCCACCGTCCACCACGGCGACGCCGGCACCAACCTGGTTGCTTATGTCACTCTCGAGCACAACGCCACCGCCGATGACGACGCCGAGGTCGTCGAAGAGTGGCAACACCTGTACGACGAGCTCTATGGCGCCGAGGGCGAGGCGCCGGAGTTCGGCATGGATTTCCGGGGCTGGAACAGCAGCTACACCGAGGAGCCGATTCCGCTCGAGCAGATGGTGGAGTGGCGTGCGGCCACGGTGGATCGGATCATGGCCCTACGGCCGCGGCGGGTGTTGGAGATCGGCGTTGGTTCGGGGCTGTTGCTGTCCCAGATCGTCCCGCACTGTGAGCATTACGTCGGCACCGATTTCTCGGCGGTGGTTGTCGACCGCCTGGCCCGTTCGCTGCAGGAGACGAAGTGGCGTGATCGCGTCGAGCTGCTGACCCAGCCCGCCCACCTCACCGAAACTCTGCCGCAGCACTATTTCGACACGGTCGTTCTCAACTCGGTGGTGCAGTACTTCCCCAACGCCACATACCTGCGCGAGGTCATCGACAACGCGATGGATCTGCTGGCCCCCGGCGGTTCGGTGTTTCTCGGCGATGTGCGCAACCACGCGCTGCAGGGCGCGTTTCAGACCGGGGTCGCGCTGGCGCGCACCGACACCGCCGATGCCGCCGAGATCCGCCAACGCGTCCAGCGTGCGATGCTCGGTGAGACCGAATTGTTGTTGGCGCCAGAGTTTTTCACCACCTTGGCCGCCGAACATCCGGAGGTGGCCGGAGTTGACATTCAAGTCAAACGCGGTACGGCCGACAACGAACTGACCCGGTATCGCTACGACGTCGTCGTCCACAAATCCCCGGCACCCGTGCGGTCGGCGGCCGACGCACCCAGTTGGACGTGGACCAACTGCGCGGGACTGCGCGACCGGTTGATATCGCAGCGCCCCAACATTATTCGCGTCACCGGCATCCCCCGCGCCGGAGTGATCGGCGACGTCCACATCGAAGGAGCCGTGGAGGCCGGACTGCCTCTAGAGGCAGCCCTCGCCGAAGCGGCCGCCACCGCGGATGCCGTTGTCCCCGAAGAGTTGCACCGTCTCGGTGGAACCGCCGGATATCAGGTGGCCGTTACCTGGGGGGCCCAGCCCGGCACCCTGGACGCGGTTTTCACCATGCTCTCCGATCCCGAGCGCACGGCGTCGCTGACAGATCTGTATCTGCCCGCTGCCCAGCCCGATCGCCGCGTCGCCTACGCCAATGATCCGCAGACCAACACCAAGCTCGGCGCGGTCCGTCAGCGGTTGAGCGCGTGGTTGCCCGACTACATGGTGCCCGCACACATCGTGGTCCTCGACGAATTCCCGTTGACCTCGTCGGGCAAGATCGACCGTAAAGCGTTGCCGGCGCCCGTTTTTGCCGCCACCGTATTCCGGGCGCCGCAGACCCAGACCGAAAAGATCATCGCCGAGGCGTTCGCCGAGGTATTGGGTATGGCCCGAATCGGGCTCGACGACGACTTCTTCGCCCTGGGTGGCGATTCGCTGACCGCCACCCGGGTCAGCGCGCGGCTGCAACTGGGACTCGGCCGGGAAGTGCCGGTGCGGTATCTGTTCGACGCCGCCACCGTCGCGGGCCTCGCCGAGTATCTGCACCGGCATCGTGGCGGTCCTGCCCGTCCGCCGTTGCAGGTGATGGCGCGCCCGGAGCGGGTGCCGTTGTCGTTTGCGCAAAACCGGTTGTGGTTCCTGGATCAGTTGCAGGGACCCTCACCGGTCTACAACATGGCGACCGCGTTCCGGATCAGCGGGACGCTGGACGTCGACGCGTTGGGTGCGGCGCTGGCCGACGTGGTGGCCCGCCACGAGAGCCTGCGCACCCTGTTTGCCGCAACCGACGGCATACCCGAGCAGGTGGTGATGCCCGTCGAACGGGCTGACTTCGGCTGGGACGTCGTCGATGCCACCGGCTGGACGGCCGAGCGGCTGAGTGACGCCGTCAATGCGGCCGTGCGTCACAGTTTTGACCTGGCCGCCGAGATCCCCCTGCGGGCAAGGCTTTTCCGCGTCAGCGACGGCGAGCACGTGCTGGTGGTCGTGGTGCACCATATCGCCGCGGATGGCTGGTCGGTGCGGCCGCTGGTGACTGATCTGGGTATGGCGTATGCCAGCCGGTGCGCGGGGCGGGCCCCCGACACGGCGCCCTTGGCGGTGCAGTATGTCGACTACACGCTGTGGCAGCGTGAGCACCTCGGTGATCTCGACGATCCCGACAGCGCGATCGCCGCACAGCTCGCCTACTGGGAGCAGGCCCTGGCCGGGCTGCCCGAGCGGCTGCAGCTGCCGACCGATCGGCCCTACCCACCGGTCGCCGACTACCGCGGCGCCAGTGTCGCCGTCAATTGGCCGGCCGGGCTGCAGCAGCAGGTCGCCCGGGTGGCCCGCGAGCACAACGCGACCAGCTTCATGGTGATCCAGGCCGCCCTGGCGCTATTGCTGTCTCAGCTCAGCGCCAGCAGCGACGTGGCGGTGGGTATCGCGATCGCCGGGCGCCGCGACCCGGCGCTCGACGACCTCGTGGGATTTTTCGTCAACACGTTGGTGCTGCGGGTCGATCTGGCCGGCGATCCCACCGTCGGCGAACTGCTGGCCCAGGTGCGGGCGCGCAGCCTGGCCGCCTACGAGCACCAAGACGTCCCGTTTGAAGTGCTGGTCGAGCGGCTCAACCCCACCCGAAGTCTCGCGCATCACCCGCTGATCCAGGTGTCGTTGTCCTGGCAGAACCTTCCCGGGCAGGACGACAAAGCCGCCGCCGAGCCGGCCCTGGGTGACCTTGAGGTCACGCCGCTGTCCGTGGAGACCCAGACCGCCCGCATGGACCTGACGCTTTCCCTCGGCGAACGCTGGGACGAGGCCGGTGACCCCGCCGGGATCAGCGGAACGGTGGAATTTCGCACCGACGTGTTCGACGCGTCCAGCATCCACGGGCTCATCGAACGCTGGCAGCGAGTGCTGGCGACGATCACCGCCGAACCCACCCGGCGGCTGTCGTCGGTGGACCTGCTCGACGACGTTGAGCGCGCCCGCCTGCAAGGGTGGGGTAACCGGGCGGCGTTGACCCGGCCCGCACCCGCCGCGGCGTCGATGCCGGCGTTGTTTGCCGCGCAAGTGGCACAGATACCGGATGCGGTGGCGCTGGTGTGCGGGGAAAACTCGTGGACCTACCGCGAGCTGGATGAGGCCGCCAACCGGCTGGCGCACCTGTTGGCCGGCCAGGGGGCGGGCCCGGGTGAGCGTGTGGCACTGCTGTTTTCGCGATCGGCCGAGGCGATCGTGGCGATCTTGGCGGTTTTGAAAACCGGGGCCGCGTACCTGCCGATCGACCCGGTGACGCCGGATGCCCGGATCGCCTTCATCTTCGCCGATGCCGCCCCTATCGCCGCGATCACCACCAGCGAGCTGGCCGACCGGCTTGACGGGCATGACGTCGGGGTCATCGACCTCAACGACCCCCGCATTGACGCCCAACCCAGCACCGCACCGCCCGCGCCGGCTCCCGACGACATCGCCTACCTGATCTACACCTCGGGCACCACCGGTGTCCCCAAAGGCGTTGCGGTCACTCACCGCAACGTCACGCAGCTGCTGGCCTCATTGGCCGCGGGCCTACCGGCGGCCGGGGTGTGGACGCATAGTCACTCGTTGGCGTTCGACGTTTCGGTGTGGGAGATCTTCGGCGCGCTGCTGCGTGGCGGGCGGATGGTGGTGGTGCCCGACGAAGTGGTCCGCTCACCGGAAGACTTCCACACCTTGCTCATTGGTGAAGGGGTCAGCGTCTTGACCCAGACCCCGTCGGCGGTGGGGGTGTTGCCGACTGAGGGCCTGGAGTCGGTGGCTTTGGTGGTGGTCGGTGAGGCTTGCCCGGCCGAGGTGGTGGATCGGTGGGCGCCGGGGCGGGTGATGGTCAATGCCTACGGCCCGACCGAGACGACGATGTGTGTGGCCATCAGCGCGCCACTGACGGCCGGGTCGGGTGTGGTGCCGATCGGTTCGCCGGTACCGGGGGCGGCGTTGTTTGTCCTCGATGGATGGTTGCGTCCGGTGCCGGCCGGTGTGGTCGGTGAGTTGTATGTGGCCGGCGACGGTGTGGCGTATGGATACGTGGGCCGGTCGGGGTTGACCGGGTCGCGGTTTGTGGCGTGCCCGTTCAGCGCGGGAGCACGGATGTATCGCACCGGGGACCTGGTGCGCTGGGGCGCCGACGGGCAGCTGCACTATCTCGGGCGTGCCGACGAGCAGGTCAAGATCCGCGGCTATCGCATCGAGCTCGGCGAAGTCCAAGCGGCGTTGAACGCACTCGACGGGGTCGAGCAGGCGGTGGTGATCGCCCGCGAGGACCGGCCCGGCGACAAACGCCTCGTCGGCTACGTCACCGGGACCGTGGACCCGGCCAAGATGCGCGCCGCGCTGGCCCACCGGCTCCCGGCCTACATGGTCCCCGCGGCGGTGGTGGCACTCGACACGTTGCCGCTGACCCCCAACGGCAAACTCGACACCCGCGCCCTGCCGGTACCGGAATACACCGGCGGTGGGTATCGGGCCCCGAGCAACGCGGTCGAGGAGATCCTGGCCGGCATCTACGCCCAGGTGCTCGGGCTCGAGCGAGTCGGGGTCGACGACTCGTTCTTCGATTTGGGCGGGGATTCCCTGTCGGCGATGCAGGTGATCGCCGCGATCAACACCGGAATGGGCGCCGGCGTTTCGGTGCGCAGCGTGTTCGAGGCGCCGACCGTTGCTCAGTTGGCGCCGCGTATCGGTGAGGAGGGGGCTCGGCTCAAGCCGTTGGTGCCGGTCGAGCGGCCCGCGCGGGTCCCGTTGTCGTTCGCGCAGAGCCGATTGTGGTTCCTCGACCAATTGCAGGGTCCCTCACCGGTTTACAACATCGCGGCGGCGTTGCGGCTGAGCGGACGCCTCGACGCCGAAGCGTTGGGCGCGGCGCTGGCCGACGTGGTGGGCCGGCATGAAAGCCTGCGCACACTGTTCACGGCACCCGAGGGCATACCCCAACAGCTGGTGGTGCCTGCCGAGCGCGCCGAATTCGGTTGGGACGTCGTCGATTCCACCGGCTGGCCGGCGGACCGGCTGGGGGATGAAATCGGCGCGGCCGTACGCCACGGTTTCGATCTGGCCACCGAGATCCCGTTGCGGGCAAGGCTTTTCCGCGTCGGCGACGACGAGTACGCGCTGGTGATCGTGGTACACCATATCGCCGCCGACGGGTTGTCGCTGAGGCCCCTGGTGCGTGATATGGGGCTGGCGTATGTCAGCCGGTGTGCCGGGCAAGCCCCCGATTGGGCGCCATTGCCGGTGCAGTACGTCGACTACACGCTGTGGCAGCGTGCACAGTTCGGTGATCTTGACGATCGCGAGAGTCCCATCGCCGCGCAGCTCGCCTACTGGGAAGACGCCCTGGCCGGGCTGCCCGAGCGGCTGCAACTGCCCACCGATCGGCCCTACCCGGCGTTTGCCGATCAGCGCGGCGCCAGCGTCGCGGTCGATTGGCCGGCCGAGCTGCAGCAGCGAGTGCGCGATCTAGCCCGCGAACACAACGCGACGACGTTCATGGTGGTGCAGGCCGCGCTGGCGGTGCTGTTGTCTCAGCTCAGCGCCAGCAGCGATGTGGCAGTGGGATTCCCGATTGCCGGGCGCCGCGACCCCGCACTGGACGAGCTGGTGGGATTTTTCGTCAACACCTTGGTGCTTCGTGTCGACCTGGCGGGCGATCTGACCATCGGCGAACTGCTGACCCAGGTGCGACAACGCAGCCTCGCCGCCTATGAGCACCAAGACGTCCCGTTCGAGGTGCTCGTCGAGCGGCTCAACCCCACCCGAAGCCTGACCTTCCACCCCGTGGTCCAGGTGTTGTTGGCGTGGCAGAACTTCGCCGGGCAGGACACCGAGCCCGCCGGGCTGAGTTTGGGTGATGTAGAGGTCACGCCCCTGCCGGCGGACACCCGCACCGCCCGCATGGACCTGATGTTCACCCTGGCCGAACGCTGGGGCGAGGCCGGCGAACTCGCCGGGATCGGCGGGGCGGTGGAATTCCGGACCGACATTTTCGACGCCGAGAGCATCGCAACGCTGATCGAGCGGTTAGAGCGGGTGTTGGTCGCCATGACCGCCGACCCCGCCCGGCGGCTCTCGTCGATGGACCTACTCGATGAGCACGAGTACGCCCGGTTGCATGAGATCGGTAACTGGGCGGCGTTGACCGCGCCGGTGAGCACGTCGGCGTCGATCCCGGAGTTGTTCGCCGACCAGGTGGCGCTCGCCCCGGACGCGGTGGCGCTGACCTTTGCAGGCCGCTCCGCGACCTACCGGGAACTCGATGAGGCCGCCAACCGGTTGGCGCACCTGTTGGCCGGCCAGGGGATAGGCCCGGGACAGTCTGTCGCCCTGCTGTTTTCGCGTTCAGCCGAGGCGATCGTCGCGATGTTGGCGGTCCTCAAGACCGGGGCGGCCTATCTACCGATCGACCCGGCGCTGCCCACGACCCGGATCGCCTTCATGCTCGCCGATGCCGCGTCGGTGGCGGTGCTCACCACCTCCGGGATGGCCGACCGGCTGGACGAGTGCGACCTGCCCGTCATCGACGTCGATGACCCGCGCGTCGACACCTACCCATGCACGGGCTTGCCGGCCCCGGCCCCCGGCGACATCGCCTACGTCATCTACACCTCCGGCACCACCGGCGTGCCCAAGGGCGTGGCGATCACCCACCACAACGTCACCGAGCTGATGGCGTCGATGGACGCGGATCTGGCGGCGCCCGGGCAGGTGTGGGCGCAATGGCACTCCTACAGCTTCGACATCTCGGGCTGGGAGATCTTCGGTGCGCTGCTGCACGGCGCGCGGCTGGTGGTGGTGCCCGAGTCCGCGACCCGCTCACCGGACGACCTGCATGCCCTGCTGGTCGCCGAAAAGGTCACCGTGCTGAGCCAAACCCCAACCGCCGCAGGCGTTCTCTCGCCCGAGGGTCTGGATTCCGTGGCCTTGCTCGTGGGCGGTGAACCCTGCCCCGCCGAAGTGGTGGATCGCTGGGCACCCGGCCGGGTGATGATCAACGAATACGGCCCGACCGAGACCACGATGTGGGTGGCGACCAGCGCGCCGTTGACGGCGGGGGCGGGCGTGGTGCCCATCGGATCGCCGCTGCCGAGGGCCGCCCTATTCGTGCTCGACGGTTGGCTGCGTCCGGTGCCCGCCGGCGTGGTCGGCGAGCTCTACGTGGCCGGCGCCCAGGTCGGGTGCGGCTAT
The DNA here is from genome assembly GCF_001954275.1 of Mycobacterium sp. IS-836. Classification (GTDB taxonomy): domain Bacteria; phylum Actinomycetota; class Actinomycetes; order Mycobacteriales; family Mycobacteriaceae; genus Mycobacterium. Next base: position 29,329 of record NZ_MBEU01000089.1, read on the forward strand.
TGGCGGCGGCCCGGTTTGACCGCGTCGCGGTTCGTGGCGTGCCCCTTCTCCCCGGGAACACGGATGTATCGCACCGGGGACCTGGTGTGTTGGCGCCCCGACGGGCAGCTGCAGTACCTGGGGCGCGCCGACGAGCAGGTCAAGATCCGCGGCTATCGCATCGAGCTGGGTGAGGTCGGGGCGGTGCTGGCGGCTCATCCCCGGGTGGCACAGGCGGCGGTTGTCGCCCACTCCGCCGCGTCCAACGCGGGTGCCGGCGACGGGGCAAGCGACAAGCTGCTGGCCGGTTATGTGGTGCTGGATCAGCAGATGAAGCTGGTGCGAGAGCCCGAGCGCGAAGCGCGGCTGGTCGAGCAGTGGCAGCGGGTGTGGGGCGACGTGTATTCGGGGTCGACGCCCGAGGCGGCCGCGCCGGCGGAGCTCGGGGAGGACTTCTCGGGCTGGAACAGCAGCTACACCGGGGCACCGATCCCGCTGGAGGAGATGCGGGAATGGCGCGCGGCCGCGGTGGAGCGGATCCGCGGATTGGGCGCGGCCCGGGTGCTCGAGATCGGGGTGGGCGCTGGGTTGCTGCTTTCTCAGCTGGCCCCGGATTGCGTCGAGTATTGGGGTACGGACTTGGCCGCCCCGACGATTCAGACGCTGCGGGCGGCGGTGGCATCGCAGCCGTGGGCTGATCGGGTGCGGTTGCGGGTGCAGCCGGCGGATGTCGCCGACGGGTTGCCGCAGGGGCATTTCGACGTGGTGGTGCTGAACTCGGTGGTCCAGTACTTCCCGAGCGCGGGCTATCTGCTTGAGGTGCTGGCAATGGCGATGCGCCTGCTGGCGCCGGGCGGGGCGGTGTTCATCGGTGACGTGCGCAACCTGTCGTTGCTGCAGGCATTTACCACGGGGATTCTGTGTGCCGACGCCACAGCCGGTGAGGATCCGGCCGCGGTGATGCGGGAGCGGGTGCGCCGGGAAATGCTCGCCGAGCAAGAATTGTTGTTCGCGCCAGAGTTTTTCGCGGCACTGCCGCAGCACCTTGCCGACGTCGCCGCGGTGCAGGTGCAGCTCAAGCAGATGCGGGCGGTCAACGAGCTCAGCGGTTACCGATATGAGGTGGTGCTGCGTAAGGCGCCCGTGGCGGTGCGCTCCGCGGCGAGCCTGCCGTCGCTGCCGTGGCAGCGCTTCGAAAGCCTGGCCGCGTTGGGTGAATACCTGCGCTCGCAGCAGTTGCCGGAGGTGCGGGTGACCGGGGTGCCGCACGGCGGGATATCCCCCGATGTGGCATTGGCGCGGGCGTTGGCTTCGGCCGGTGATCGGGTGCCCGTCAGCGCGTTGCGTGCCGATACGTCCGCACCGGATCCGGTTCTGCCGCACCAGTGCTATCAGTTGGGGCGGGAGCTGGGCTACGCCACCGCGGTGACCTGGTCGCCGGGGGCCGGTTTGGTCGATCTCATCTTCACCCGCGCCGCCGAGGGCTCCGACAACACCTCCGACGGCTCCTCGCCGGAGGTGTTGTCGGATCTGTATCTGCCCCCCGCCGGGATCGGTTCGCTGGCCGGGTACGTCAACGACCCGGCGGTGATCGAGCGGGTGGCGGAGCTGCGCGGTTTTGTCGCCGAGCGGTTGCCGGAGTTCATGGTGCCGGCGGCGGTCATGGTGGTGGAGGCGTTGCCGTTGACGGTCAACGGCAAGCTCGATCGGCGGGCGTTGCCAGCCCCGGAGTTCGTGAGTGCGGCCGCCTATCGGGGGCCGCGTGATCGGCGCGAACAGGTGCTGGTCTCGTTGTTCGCTGAGGTTCTCGGGGTGACACGGGTTGGTATCGATGACGGGTTCTTCGATTTGGGTGGCCATTCACTATCCGCGACACGGCTGATCGCGCGGGTGCGGGCCGAGCTACGTGTCGAGGTCCCGATCCGGGTCTTGTTTGATTCGCCCACCGTGGCCGGATTGGCCGAATGGATGAGTACCCACGGCGGGGACCGCGCCAGGGCGGCGTTGACGGCCCAACAGCGCCCCGCGGTGCTTCCGTTGTCGTTTGCGCAGCAGCGGTTGTGGTTCCTCGACCAGTTGCAGGGGCCCTCCCCGATCTACAACATGCCGACCGCTTATCGGATCAAGGGGCCGCTGGATGTCGAGGCGTTGGGCGCGGCGCTTCGCGATGTGGTGGCCCGCCAAGAGAGCCTGCGGACCATGTTTGCCTTGGCCGAAGGCGTACCCCAGCAGGTGATCATCCCCGCGGAGCGGGCCGAATTCGGTTGGGACGTCGTCGATGCCACCGGCTGGCCGGCGGACCGGCTGGGTGAGGCCGTCGGCGCCGAGGTGCGTCACTCGTTTGATTTGGCGAGCGAGATCCCGTTGCGGGCAAGGCTTTTCCGCGTCGGCGACGACGAGCATGTGCTGGTGGCCGTGGTGCATCACATTGCCGCGGACGGCTTGTCGATCGCCCCGCTGGTGGGTGATCTGGGGGCGGCGTATGCCAGCCGGTCCGCCGGCCACGCCCCCGGGTGGGCGCCGTTGGCGGTGCAATACGTCGACTACACGCTGTGGCAGCGCGAGCAACTGGGCGACCTGGCCGATCCCGAGAGTCCCATCGCCGCGCAGCTGGCCTACTGGCAGGACGCCCTGGCCGGGATGCCCGAGCGCCTGCAGCTGCCCACCGATCGGCCCTACCCGCCGGTGGCCGACTACCGCGGCGCCACCGTCGCGGTGGAGTGGCCGGCGGCACTGCAGCAACGGATCGCCCGGGTGGCGGCCGAGCACAACGCGACCAGCTTCATGGTGGTCCAGGCCGCCCTGGCGGTGCTGCTCGCAAAGCTCAGCGCCACAAGCGATGTGGCGGTCGGGTTCCCGATCGGCGGACGGGGCGACCCGGCGCTGGATGCGCTGGTGGGGGTTTTCGTCAACACCTTGGTGCTGCGTGTCGATCTGGCCGGCGATCCCACCGTCGGTGAAGTGTTGGCGCAGGTGCGACGGCGCGGACTGGCCGCCTACGAGCACCAAGACGTGCCGTTTGAGGTGCTCGTCGAGCGACTCAACCCGATCCGGAGCCTGAGCCAGCACCCACTGATCCAGGTGTTGTTGGCCTGGCAGAACCTTCCCGGGCAGAACGCCGACCCGGCCGGGTTCGCGTTGGGCGACCTCGAGGTCGCGCCGCTGTCGGCGGACACTCACACCGCGCGCATGGACCTCACATTTTCGCTGGCGGAACGGTGGGACGAGGCCGGTGAGCCCGCCGGGATTTCCGGCGCGGTGGAATTCCGCACCGACGTGTTCGACGCGGAAAGCATCGAGACACTGATCGAGCGGTTGCAGTGGGTGTTGGCGGCGATCACCGCGGATCCGGCACGGCGGCTCTCGTCGGTGGATCTGCTCGATGCCGGTGAGCATGCCCGCCTGCAGGCCTGGGGTAATCGGGCGGCGTTGACGGCACCGGCGACGACGTCGGCGTCGATTCCGGCGTTGTTCGCCGCGCAGGCCGCGCGTGCCCCCGACGCGGTGGCGTTGGTGTGCGGTGAGGTCTCGTGGACCTACCGCGAGCTCGACGAAGCGTCTAATCGGTTGGCGCACCTGCTGATTGGCCAAGGTGTGGGCCCGGGACAATGCGTGGGGCTGCTGTTGCCGCGGTCGGCCGAGGCGATAGCGGCGGTTTTCGCGGTGCTCAAAACCGGCGCCGCTTACCTGCCGATCGACCCGGGGCTGCCGCCGACCCGTATCGGATTCATGCTCGACGATGCTGCGCCGATCGCCGCGATCACCACCGCAGGGCTGGCCGACCGGCTGAACGGACGCGGCGTTCTGGTCGTCGATGTCGATGACCCCGCTCTCGACGCCCAACCCAGCACGGCGCTGCCATCGCCGGCCCCCGACGACATCGCCTACCTCATCTACACGTCGGGTACTACCGGTGCCCCCAAGGGGGTGGCCGTCACCCACCGCAACGTCGCCCAGCTGCTCGCGACACTGGACTCGGCGCTGGAGCTGTCGGCGGGACAGGTGTGGACGCAGTGCCATTCCCTGGCGTTCGACTACTCGGTGTGGGAGATCTTCGGTGCGCTGCTGCACGGTGGGCGGCTGGTGGTGGTGCCCGACCCGGTGGTCCGCTCACCGGAAGACCTGCACGCCTTGCTGATTTCCGAACAAGTCAGCGTGTTGAGCCAGACGCCGTCGGCGTTCTATGCGCTACAAACGGCCGACGCGCTCGCGCCCGGGTCGCAGCTGAAGCTGGAAACGGTGGTGTTCGGCGGTGAAGCGCTAGAGCCACAGCGCCTTGGAGCCTGGCTAGCCAACCATCCGCGAGCACCGCGACTGATCAACATGTATGGCATCACCGAGACGACGGTGCATGCCTCGTTCCGCGAGATCGTCGACGGCGACGTCGAGAGCAACGCCAGCCCGATCGGGGTGCCGCTGGCGCACCTTGGCTTCTTTGTGCTCGATGGGTGGTTGCGTCCCGTGCCGGCCGGCGTGGTCGGGGAGTTGTACGTGGCCGGTGCCGGACTGGCATGCGGGTATGTGGGCCGGTCGGGTTTGACGGGAACGCGGTTCGTCGCCTGTCCGGATGGGCCGCCGGGAACACGGATGTATCGCACCGGAGATCTGGTGCGGTGGAGCGCCGATGGGCAGCTGCACTATCTCGGCCGTGCCGACAAGCAGGTCAAGATCCGCGGGTACCGCATCGAACTCGGCGAGGTCCAGGCGGCGCTGGCAGGGCTGGACGGGGTGCAGCAGGCGGCGGTGATCGCGCGTGAGGACCGCCCCGGCGACAAGCGCCTGGTCGGCTATGTCACCGGCACCGCCGACCCCGGCACGGCGCGTACCGCGCTGGCCGAACGGCTACCGGCCTACATGGTGCCGGCCGCGGTGGTGGCGCTGGAGACACTGCCGCTGACGGTCAACGGCAAACTGGACACCCGGGCCCTGCCGGCACCCGAATACACCGACGCCGATCGGTACCGCGCCCCAGCCACTCCCACCGAGGAGATCCTGGCCGGTATCTACGCCGAGGTGCTCGGGCTCGAGCGGGTCGGGGTCGACGACTCGTTCTTCGACCTGGGCGGGGATTCGCTATCGGCGATTCGGGTCATCACCGCAATCAATGCCCGCCTGGATACGCACGTTGCGGTGCGCACCCTGTTCCACTCGCCGACGGTGCGAAGTCTGAGCCAGCAGTTGGACAGCCCTGCCAGCGCGGTGGAAGTAGTCCCCGTTGAGGTCCTCAAGGATGGGACTGGTATTCCGCTGTTCTGCATACATCCCGGAGCCGGGATGAGTTGGGCGTATCAGGCGCTCGGCAGTTACCTGGACTGCCCGATCATCGGGATTCAACAGATCCTGCAGGACGGAGAAGCCGAACCGCGGTCGATTCGCGATATGGCGAAAAACTACGCCGACCGGATCCAACGAATCTGCCCCGCCGGGCCTTACCACCTTCTCGGCTGGTCTTTCGGAGGGGTCGTCGCCCACGAACTCGCCATCGAGCTGCGGCGGCGCGGATGCGTGGTCGAACGCCTTGTCCTTCTGGACGCTCAACCCCATCTCGACGACAGCGTCGCGCTACCAAGCGATGCTTTAGACAGGCAGCAGATCCTGGCAGAGGTCTTGCGGCTCTATGGCATTGATATGCCAGAACAGGATCCGTCGCTTACCTACGAGCAGTTAGCGGAACTGGCGCGCAAACGAGCGGCGGTCGAATTTCCGCAATATAAACAGCTGCTGGATCCGCTGGTTGAAAACCTGGATTTGCTCGTTCGAAACGTCGTTGACAACAGGACGTTGCAGCGAGCTCACGAACCCGCCGTTTTCGATGGTGACATGACCATATTTTCCGCAGCGCAAGACGAGAGCGATAAGAGTTTGTCTGCTCTGCAGAGTTGGCGCCCTTATGTCACCGGCGACGTCACTGAGTACGCGACGGGCTGTGCACATGCAGTCATGCTGAGTCCCGAATCGCTCAGCAGCTATGGCGAGCAACTCAAATCTTCGTTGGAAGGCGGTCTCTGATGTTTACGGATGTCGTTCAGAAGTACTACGTGGCGGTCGATAACGCGGATGTCGACGGCCTTGTGGCACTCTTCGAAGCCGACGCCGAGTACTCACGGCCGGGCTATGCGTGTCTGAGCGGAAGAGAGGCGATCAGGTCCTTCTACGTGGATGACCGCATCATCGAGTCGGGTATGCACAACATCGAGTCGATCGTTTGCGATTCCGGAGTGGTCGCGGTCGAAGGCTGCTTCAAGGGCACCGTGCGTGGGGGAGCCAATGCCGAAGTTGAGTTTGCCGACTTCTTCTGGCCCGGCCCACATGGGCTCATCAAGAAACGACGGACGTATTTCTATACGCCGCTTATATAGATCGATCTCGTCAGGTGGAACAAATGTCGGTGGATCGGGAAGTCGCGCTTTTGCCCGGGGGTTTTCGACTCGATGTGGCCCTATCGCGATCGTCGGACGCTGAGCGGGCCGAAATCTTAGCGGACCCGGGGTTCGGTCGTTTTTTCACTGACCATATGTCGATCATTTACTGGGATGCAGACAAAGGTTGGCACGGGGCGCGTGTAACGCAGCTCAGCTCGTTCACCATTCATCCGGCATGTGTTGTGCTCCACTACGCCCAGGGAGTCATCGAGGGCTTGAAAGCTTACGGTCGGGCGGACGGAAGCGTTTGGCTGTTCAGACCGTTGCTCAATGCTCGCCGGTTCCGCAAATCGGCTGCCAGGCTGGCCCTTCCGCAGCTCGGCGACGACCTTTTCCTCGCGAGCCTGATTTCGCTGGTGCAAGTAGACCGCGCGTGGGTGCCTACCAATGGTCGTGAATGCAGTTTGTATCTCCGGCCATTCATGTTCGGTGCGGAAGTGGGACTCGGGGTCCGGCCAAGTCCGTCCGTGACCTACGCGGTCATCGCGAGCCCGTCAGGCCCATATTTTCCGGGCGGAACCGCCGGAATGCGGCTATGGGTGGGGAAGTACCCCCGCGCCTGGGAGGGTGGCACCGGGAGCGTCAAATTCGGTGGTAACTACGCGTCGAACCTCTTGGCAGAAATCGAGGCCAAAGAGTATGGCTGCGATCACGTGTTGTTCCTCGACGACGATGGCTGTGTCCAGGAATCCGGCACGATGAACATATTTGCCATCACAGCTGAGGGCGAGCTTGTAACCCCAAGCCTGGGAACGATTCTCGAGGGGGTGACACGGGCGAGCGTTCTTTCGCTGGCGACCGCCCACGGGTTGGCCCCCACCGAACGTCGATTCCCGTTCGAGGAATTGAAGCAGGGCTGCGTTTCCGGCAAGATTCGCGAGGTCTTCGCGGTCGGGACTGCGGCCGTCGTCAACCCGATCGTTGGATTCAAGGGCCCGCGGTGTGAATTCGCGGTGGCCGACGGTCTGCCAGGTCCCAAGAGCCGAGCGCTGCGCGACCACCTCCTCGACATTCAATACGGTCGGCGGCCGGACCCGTTCGACTGGATGGTTGAAATCCCCGACTTGGCTCAAGTGAAAGGCGAGGAACCGCGATGATATTTGTGTTGGCCTGCTACGGAACTCGCGGCGATGTCGAGCCCGGCGTCGCTGTCGGCCGCGAGCTGTTGCGCCGGGGGCACGAAGTGCGCATGGCCGTCCCGCCCGACATGGTGGGCGACACCGAGGCGGCCGGGCTTGCGGCGGCCGGCTACGGGGTGGACACGCAGACGTGGATGGACGTGCACCGCGATCTGTGGGCGTGTCTGTCCCGCAGTCCCTGGAGGATCCGGGAGCTGATCAGGTTGGGACGCGAACTTTGGCGGCTCTTCATGCAGAGCTGGGGGGAGGCGAGCGCCACGCTGAGATCGCGGGCAGGCGGGGCCGACCTGCTCGTCACCGGCCGCAGTTTGGAGGAGACCGCGGCCAACGTCGCGGAGTATCACGACATTCCGTTGGCCACACTGCATTACGCGCCGGCGCGGCCCCACGGCCAGGTCCTTCCATTCCTGCCGCCGTTGTTCGGGCGCTCCTTGATGACCCTGAACGAGTGGGTGTATTGGCGCACGACGAAAAGGGTCGAGGACACGCAGCGGCGTGAACTGGGCCTGCCGAAGTCGACAGCCCCCTCGTCGCGGCGGATCGCCGAACGCGGGTCGCTGGAAATCCAGGCCTACGACGAGGTTTGCTTTCCCGGGCTGGCAGCCGAATGGGCGAAATGGAACGGCCGGCGGCCCTTTGTCGGCGCACTGACCATGGAGCTGCCAACCGACGCCGATGACGAGGTCGCGTCGTGGATTGCCGCGGGAACACCGCCGATCTATTTTGGGTTTGGCAGCATCCCGGTCGAATCCGCCGCCCGCACAGTCGAAATGATCAGCGCCGCTTGCGAGCAGCTAGGCGAGCGAGCGTTGGTTTGCTCCGGCGGCACCGACTTCAGTGACGTCCCCCAATTCGCGAACGTCAAGGTGGTGGGCGCGGTGAACCATGCGGCCGTCTTCCCCGCATGCCGCGCCGTCGTGCACCATGGCGGCGCGGGCACGACGGCCGCCGGGCTGCGCGCCGGAGTCCCCACCTTGATCCTCTGGGCGGCGGCCGATCAGCCGTATTGGGGAGCTCAGATCAAACGACTGAAGGTTGGCACTGCCCGCGGATTCGCGAGCACTACCCAGCAATCGCTGGTCGCGGACCTGCGCACCATCCTCGAGCCCGAGTACGCCGGACGGGCCCGTGAGATCGCCACTCGGATGAGCAAATCCGCCGAAAGCGTTGCGGCCGCCGCTGATCTGCTCGAGAATTTCGCCCGCACGCGGCGTGAGGGCTGAGCCGGTCAAAAGGGCCGCGGAATGATCGGGGCTCGGATCCTAGGGCTGTGGCGCTGGTACATACGATTCCTTCGCACCGGCAAGGAGCGCGTGGGCCTCACCGAGCGCTGGATCCGGGCGCTGCTGCTGATCGTGCCGTACTACGGCATGGCTTTGCCGCTGTTGATCCGCGCCGCGCTGTGGGGACCGGTGACCGTCGAGGGCGTCAGTGAAGACGGAACCCATTTTCGGTGCCGGCTCCCGGATTTCATCCCGATGTACATCTACCTGTTCGGCACCTGGGAACCCGATCTCGCGGCGTTCCTGCGCCGCCGGCTCCGGCCGGGCGACGCCTTCGTCGACGTCGGTGCCAACATCGGATGTGTAAGCGCGTTAGCCAGCGGACTGGTTGGACCGCACGGCGTCGTTGTCGCTATCGAACCGTGCCCCACCGCGATCGCCGCGCTGCAGGAGACCGTGGCCAGGAACGCCCTGACGAACGTTCGCCTGGTGGCCGCCGCTGTGTCGGATCGCGTTCAGGAACTCCCACTGTTCGTCGGACCAAGCTACAACCTGGGCATGACCTCGACGGTCGCCCACTGCAGCCTGCGGGAACGGGGCCGGGCGCCGGCGGCGCCGCTCGGCTCGCTCGCCACTCGTGCGGAGCTGGCCAGCGCGCGCCTGATCAAGATCGATGTGGAGGGCGGCGAGGACCGAGTGCTGGCAGGCATTTTGGCGTCCGTCGACGCGCTCGGCGCCGATGCCGAGTTGGCGGTTGAACTGTCGCCGAAATGGTGGAGCGATCCGCAGCTGCGGCCAATTGATGTGCTGCAACCGTTCCTTGACCGCGGCTTCCATGTCTTTCTGCTGCCCAGCGATTACACGCCGTGGCGCTACCTGTGGCCCCGGGATGTCGGCGCCCCGCTGCGGCTGCGCGACTTGACCGTACTGAAGCGGCGCATGCGGCGGCTCGACGTGGTGCTGTCGCGCAGCGACGCCGACATGCTTTGAAGCCGAGGTTAGGTGCCGGCCATGCCCTGCGCCACCAGCGAGACGCCGACGACGGCGATGATGACCAGCACGATCTTTCGACGATGGGTCCAGGCCCAGTCGCGCAGCACTCGCACTGCCGCTTGGGTTTTCGCCGGCGCCACCAGATAGCTGACCAGGATGATCTCCTCAACCGCAAGCATCCCGACGACGAACGCGATGGCGGCGCTGATCTGCGTGCCGATCGCGGCTCCCGAAGCGACGATGATCGCGTCGACGATCAGCACCCCTTCGAGCGATGGCGCCATCAAGACGCCGATCAGGAACGCCACCCACAGGGATCCGTTTTGCCACACGTCGTGGCCGCGGCGCAGCAGCCGCCGGAAAACGGATTCGCCCTCCGTCGGCGGATCCTGCGCGTGACCGATCAGCCGCGAGATCGTTTTCGGTGTGTTCGATTCCAACACAAGCGTCGAGCCGTCGCCTGCCGCAACCGGCACCTTCTCGCGCTGACGCGACGAGAAGCGCACTGCCATCAATGCGGCGATCGACAGAGCCAGCACACCCAGGCCGATTTGAATGTAGTGGGCGGTGGAGTTCGCGCCCGTGCCCGGCGTGGCCAAATCTCGGGTAAGAGAAGCGAACGTCGGCGTCACGTGCAGCACGATCAGCGGAACGAGATAGGAGGGAACATTCACCGCAATGCAGCCGAGCCAGTAGGCAAACAAGTTTTGCACGGGCCGCGGCCGGGAGATCACGAGAAGGATGATGCCGAGACGCAACGGATGGAGCGTCACAAAAATCGCAAATCCCAACAACGAGCTCCACATGATCGGCACACTACCTTGTTGGCTTTTGTCTGTTGGCTCTTTTTAGGCGTCCCAGAGGTGTGTTGTGTGCGGCAGGCGCACAATTTTGTGCCGGGCGCCGGAATTGCTCAACATCGGTGCAATAAGCCTTCGCATCGAATGGCTCGCGAATTGATATCAGCACTCGCATCGCCCTAATTCCGAACGCATTTTCTGGCTTCATGCGCCAACGCCCTCGGCGGGCGTCAGCCTTTCGCAGAGCAGCTCCGCCAAACCTCGAATGGTGCCAATGGTGGTGAAGTCGGTGGGATTGATCCGTATTCCCGTTTCCGTCTCGATGCGGGTGCGCAGTTCAAGCGCGCCCAGCGAGTCGATGCCGTACTCCGAGAGTGGCCGGTCCGGATCGATGCTGCGATGCAAGATCAGGCTGACCTGATCGGAGATCAGGCGCCGCAGCCGGGTGGGCCATTCCTCGAGCGGCAGCTCGCTGAGCTCGGCGCGCAGCTTGCTTGTGCCCGTTGGGTTTTGTCCGTTGGAGCGGAATGCTTCGGCAAACGGGCTGCGTTGCGCGAAGCTGGTCAACCACGGGGCGCCGGTGATCGGTGCATACCCGGTATAGCCTCGGTCGTGGCGCAGCAGCGCTTCGAACGCATACGCGCCCTCCTCGGGAGCGATAACTCCGTCGGCGCCCTCCGCCAGCGGGGCGGCGCGCCCGACCTGCGCCCATGCGCCCCAGGCGATTGCGGTCGCCGGCAGGCCTTGAGCCCGGCGCCACAGGCTGAAGGCGTCCAGCCAACTGTTGGCCGCCGCGTAGGCGCCCTGCCCGGGCGAGCCAACTAGCGCGGCCGCCGAGGAGAACCAGCAGAACCAGTCCAACGGCTGGCCGGCGGTGGCCGCATGCAGGTTCCACGCACCGTAAACCTTTGGCGCCCAGTCACGCTCGATGAGCTCATCGGTGATATTCGTCAGTGTCGCATCCTCGATCACCGCCGCGGCATGCAGCACACCGCGCAGCGGAAGGCCGGTCGCGGTCGCGACCGTCACCAACCGCTCTGCCGTCCCGTCCGCGGCGATATCGCCACACTCCACCACGACGTCGGTACCGGTGGCGCGGATGCGTTCGATGGTCTGCGACGCATCGACGGTTGGTTGCGAGCGCGAGCACAACACGAGACGCCCGCAGCCTGCCGTCGCCATCTTCTCGGCCAAGAACAGCCCCAGGCCCCCCAGCCCGCCGGTGACGATGTAGGCGCCGTCGGGGCGGAAGACCCGAGTCTGGCCCGGCGGCACCACCACGCGGCTGGACCCGGCGTGCGGAACGTCGAGCACGAGCTTCCCGGTGTGCTGGGCCCCGCTCATCAACCGAATGGCCGTAGCGGCGTCCGCAAGCGGGTAGTGCGTGCTCTGCGGCATCGGCAAAACGCCGTCGGCGGTGAGCCGGTACACCGTTTTCAACAGCTCCTGCAGGCGCTCGGGATGGCTGTAGGACAGCAATCCTAGGTCGACGCCGTAGAAGGCGAGGTTGCGCCGGAACGGAAAGAGCCCCAGCCGGGTGTCGCCGTAGATGTCGCGTTTGCCGATTTCGACGAATCGTCCACCGAGCGCGAGCAATTCGAGACCGGCGCGTTGGGCGGCGCCGGTAACCGAATTGAGGACGATGTCTACGCCATATCCCTGGGTATCACGGCGTATTCCCTCGGCGAACTCCAGGCTTCGCGAGTCGTAAACGTGCTCAATACCCATGCCGCGCAGCAGGTCTCGGCGCTGCTCGCTGCCGGCGGTGGCGAAGATCTCGGCACCCGCGGCCCGGGCGATGGCAATCGCCGCCTGGCCCACGCCGCCGGTCGCGGAATGGATCAACACCTTGTCGCTGCCGCTGATGCGGGCCAGGTCGTGGAGGCCGTACCACGCGGTGGCGTGCGCGGTTGTCACCGCGGCCGCCTGGCCGTCGGAAAGACCGGCCGGCACCGATACGGCCAGGCGCGCGTCGCAGGTGATGAACGTACTCCAACAGCCGTCGGCGCATAGGCCTGCGACGTGATCGCCCACCTTGTGGCCGGTCACGTCGGGCCCGACCGCGGTGACGACACCGGCGAAGTCGGTGCCGAGCTGCGGGAGTCGCCCCTCGAAGGCTGGGTAGCGTCCGAACGCCAGTAACACGTCGGCGAAGTTGATGCTGGACGCGCTGACCGCGACCTCGATCTGTCCGGGCCCCGGCGGAATCCGGTCGCAGGCAACGAGTTCCATTGACTCCAGGTCGCCCGGTGTACGGATCTGCAGACGCATCCCGTCGCTCTCATGGTCGGCGACGGTCGTGTGCCGTTCCTCCGGCCGCAGGGGAGTCGAACGCAAACGCGCCGTATACCACTGGCCGTTTCGCCAGGCGGTCTCGTCTTCGTCGGATCCGCTGAGCAGTTGCTGCGCCAGGTGCTCGCTGTCGGTGTCGGCGTCCAGGTCGATCTGGGTGGCGTGCAGGTGCGGATGCTCGGCGCCGATTACGCGCAGCAAACCCCGCAGCCCGGCCTGCTCGAGGTTGGGCCGGTCGCCGGCCAGCACCGCCTGAGCGCCGCGGGTGACGACGCACAGGCGCGGCGGCTGGCCGGCGATGTCCGGCAATCCGCGGGCGATACGCACCACATGCTCCACGTACTCGCGGCCAAGCAGCGGGGAGTGGTCGTCGGAGTGACCGTTTTTGGGTCCGGCGAGGATCACCACGCCGGTGAATCCCGCTGCGCGCAAA
>NZ_MBEU01000090.1 GCF_001954275.1 Mycobacterium sp. IS-836
CGCCCACCCCCCCCACCCCGGCTCCCCCCCCCCCCCCCCCCCCCCCCCCCCCCCCCCCCCCCCGGGCCCCCCCCCCCCCCCCGCGCCGCCGCGGCCCCGCCTCGGGATGCCCGTGCCGGTCCAGCGCCAGACCCGAGTGCAGGTACACCGCGTGCGGCATCACGGTGGCGCCCAAGATCGCCGCGGCCAACAGCACGCTTTCGGTGCCGTGGAAACGAGGCACCAATCCGTTGATGACGGCTTCGGGCGGTGGCGTGGCCACGAAGAAACTGGCCGCGAATCCGACGGCGATAACGAGCAGCAAGCCGGTGATGATGCGTTCGAACAGAAGCTGCCCGCGGCGATCCCTGATTGTCAGCAGCAGCAGCGAAATAACTCCGGTGATCACCCCGCCGAGCGGTAGCGGCAAACCGAACAGGATGCGCAAAGCTATTGCGCCACCGATTACTTCGGCCACATCGGTTGCCATTGCGACGATTTCGGCTTGCGCCCAGAAAGTGAGCCGGAGCGGACGGCTCATCTGCGTGCCGATCGCCTCGGGCAGCGAACGTCCGGTCACCAGCCCGAGTTTCGCCGACAGATACTGCACCAGCCCGGCCATCACATTGGCGGCGACGATGACCCACAGCAGGAGGTAGCCGAACTGGGTGCCGGCGCTGACGTTGGCCGCGACGTTTCCGGGATCGACGTAGGCGATGGCGGCGACGAACGCCGGCCCGAGCAAATACCAGCTCGTCTTGAGCGAGGCCTGGGTGCCTTGCGCCAACGGATCGACCCTCATTTCGTTACCCGAATATAAAAGTGAGGCTAGCCGAACACTTGGCTAATTGTTAATGGTGGGCATCACCCCGGAACGTATAGGCCCCGGCCGGCGATCAGAGGCAGGTCGAGCGTCGTCACGATGCCGGGCGGCGCGGCCACCACCGCCGGGATCGCGTTGACGACCCGCATCGCGGTGGCGACCAGTCCCGCGTGGTTGTGATCGCCGTTGGGGCTGCTCAGGCAGATGTCCATTGCGTAGGACGGTTCGCCGGTGACCTCGATGCGGTAGGAACCGCCTTCCTGGGCCGGCTGCGGCCAGTCGGGGCACAAATCCTCCCGCAATCGGGTGACGTGTTCCACGACGACGACGGGCTCGCCGTTGACCATTCCGAACACCTCGAAGCGCAGCGCGGCGGCGCTGCCTTTGGGAATGTGTCCCGATGCGATGTCGAAGTCTTCGGGCGCCGGTTCGCGAACGTACTTCTGGGTGACCTCGTCGAGCGAAACGCCCAGGCCCGCAGCCAATTGCCGGATCACCGATCCCCACGCCAAGCTCAGCACGCCGGGCTGCAGCAGCATGGGGATGTCGTCCATCGGCTTGCCGAATCCCATGACGTCGAACATCACCGCGGCGCTGTCGTAGGTGGCGTAGTCGACGATCTCCATGCAGCGAATCTGCTGAATGTTCTGACAGGTCCCGGCCAATGCCAATGGCAGCAGATCGTTTGCGAAGCCCGGGTCGATCCCGTTGACGTACAGGCTCGAATTCCCTTCGCGCGCTGCGTCTTCCAAGGGTTTGATGAGATCCTCGGGAATCACCTGCCACGGGTATTGCAAAAACACCGGGCCGCTGCCGACGATGTTGATACCGGCCGCCAGGACGCGCCGGTAGTCCTCCAGCGCCTCGGGCAGCCGGTTGTCGGCCAGCGCGTTGTAGACCGCACATTGCGGCCCGGTAGCGAGCACCGCGTCCAGATCGGTGCTGGCTAACACGCCGGTCGAATCCGCAAGTCCGGCAAGCTCTGCCGCGTCCTTGCCCGCCTTGGCATCCGATGAGACCCAGACACCGGTGAGCTCGAACTCGGGGTTGGTGATCAGGGCGCGCAGCGCGTGGATGCCGACGTTGCCGGTGCCCAATTGAACGACTGGTATGGCCATCAGTGGCTCCTCACAGGTCCGGGACGGGAATGTCGAGGTTCGGGAAGGTGAGGCCGCCGTCGACCTCCAGCGTCTTGCCGGTCAGGAAGCTGCCGGCCGGTGAAGCCAAATACACTGCCGCAGCGGCAATGTCGACGGGATCGCCGAGGCGGCGCATCGGCGTCACCTTCTCCATCGGCTCGCGCAGCTCGTCGTTGGAGGCCACCACATCCAGCGCGGAGGTCAGAATCGATCCCGGCGCGATGGCGTTGACCCGGATGCGCGGGCACAGGTCCAGCGCGGCCAGCCGGGTGTAGTGCGACAGCGCCGCCTTGGCGGTGCCGTAGGCGGCGAAGCCACGTCCGGCCAGCCGGCCCATGGTCGAGGTGATGTTGATGATGCTGCCGCCCCCGGAGTGCTCGAGCATCAACGGCACCGCCGCGACCGTCAGAGCGTGCGCGGTGGCGACGTTGAACGTGAATGCGTCCTTGAGGTCCTTGGTCGGGGTGGTCAGCAACGTGTTGGGCATCGTCCCGCCGACATTGTTGACGACGATGTCGAGTTTCCCGAACGCCTCGACGGCCTCACCGGCCAGCTGCGCGGTCGCCTCGGGATGGGCCAGATCGGCGGCCACGGTGTGCGCCCGCCGACCGGTGGCGCGGACCTGTTCTGCGACGGCATCTAGTTGAGATTGCGTTCGCGAGGCGATGAGGACATCGGCGCCGGCTTCGGCAAAAGCCAGGGCCATGGCCGCGCCGAGGCCACGGCCGCCACCAGTGATGACGGCGACTTTGTCATCGAGACGGAACCTGTCAAGGATCATTGCGGCCTCTCTTTTTGAGTTATCGGATGAGACGGTAGCAAGCCGCGCCGTCTCGGATAGCGGCATTTCTGAAACAGGTTCTAGTTTGACATACGGGCGCTGTGGGTGTGACGGCGGCCACGTTGACCGTTGGGCGGCCGACGCCGACTGGCTGAAATTCCCGTTACCGGCGGTGCCAACGATGACGGCTAGCAAAATTCGCCGAACGTTAACCTTGTTACTGTTAGCTTCATGGCTGCGAGGAAGACAGCAGGTCGGCTGCCCGCGGCTCAGAGGGGCGGCGATCGACACAACCGTTACTCTTCTGAAGGAACTGAATTGAAGCCCAATCGATTTGGCGCTGCGCTGAGCATTCTGACCGTCGGCGCGCTGATGTTGTCGGCGTGCGGCAGTGACAACAATGCCACCGGCGGAAGCTCTACAAGCGGCACGTCATCGGCGAATGTGGCCTGCGGCGGGAAGAAGACGCTGAAGGCCAGCGGGTCGACGGCTCAGGCCAATGCCATGACCCGCTTCGTCAACGCATTCGAACAGACCTGCCCGGGGCAGACGCTGAACTACACGGCCAATGGCTCGGGCGCGGGGATCAGCGAATTCAACGGCAATCAAACCGATTTCGGTGGGTCGGACTCACCGCTGGCGCCGGGCGAATACGCCGCCGCGCAGCAGCGCTGCGGCTCGCCGGCGTGGAACCTGCCGGTGGTGTTCGGCCCGATCGCGATCACCTACAACGTCAAGGGCCTGGCTTCGCTGAGCCTGGACGGGCCGACGGCGGCGAGGATCTTCAACGGCGCCATCACCAGCTGGAACGATCCCGCGATTGCCGGTCTGAACGCCGGCGTCAACCTGCCCGCCGAGCCGATTCACGTCGTGTTCCGCAACGACCAGTCCGGGACCACCGACAACTTCCAGAAGTACCTCGATGCCGCGTCCAACGGCGTGTGGGGCAAGGGCGCCGGAAAGACGTTCAACGGCGGTATCGGCGAGGGCGCCAAGGGCAACGACGGCACCTCGGCGGCAATCAAGGCCACCGAAGGGTCGATCACCTACAACGAATGGTCCTTCGCCACGGCGCAAAAACTGAACATGGCGAAGATCGTCACGTCGGCGGGTCCGGATGCGGTAGCCATCAGCACCGACTCGGTCGGCAAGACGATCGCCGGGGCCACGATCAAAGGTCAGGGCAACGACTTGGTGCTCGACACGCTCTCGTTCTACAAGCCGACGCAGCCCGGCTCCTATCCGATCGTGCTGGCGACCTATGAGATTGTCTGCTCCAAGTATCCCGACCCCCAGGTCGGTACGGCCGTGAAGGCGTTCCTGCAGAGCACCATCGGCGGCGGACAGAATGGCTTGGGGGACAACGGATATATTCCGATCCCGGACGCGTTCAAGTCGCGGTTGTCGGCTTCGGTCAACGCCATCGCGTGATCGGGGATTGATGGCCCGAGAAACACTTGCCACGCCCCTGGGGGCGAAACCTGCGCTGGCGGCGATCGATCCGCGGAAGGCGCGGCGCGGCGACCGGCTGTTCCAGTCCGTCGCCGCCGCCGCGGGCTCGACGATCGTCGCCGCGATCGCGCTGATCGCGATATTCCTGTTGATTCGTGCCATTCCCTCGCTGCGCGCCAACCACGCGAACTTCTTCACCAGCGCAACCTTCGACACCGTCCACGCGCAGCACCTGGCGTTCGGTATCCGCGACTTGTTGATGGTCACGGTGCTCAGTTCGGTCTTCGCTCTGGTCTTGGCGGTGCCCATCGCCGTCGGGATCGCGGTGTTTCTCACCCAATACGCGCCGAAACGGTTGTCGCGTCCGTTCGGGGCGATCGTCGACCTGCTGGCCGCGGTGCCGTCGATCATCTTCGGGTTATGGGGCATCTTCGTGCTGGCGCCCAAGCTTGAGCCCGTCGCGGCCTATCTCAATCGCAACCTGGGCTGGTTGTTCTTGTTCAAGCACGGCAACGTTTCCCTGGCCGGCGGCGGCACCATTTTCACGGCCGGCATCGTGCTCTCGGTGATGATCCTGCCGATCGTCAGCTCGGTATCGCGCGAGGTGTTCCGGCAGACGCCACGGATCCAGATCGAGGCGGCGCAGGCGCTCGGGGCGACCAAGTGGGAGGTGGTGCGGATGACCGTGCTGCCGTTCGGGCGTAGCGGTGTCATCGCGGCGTCGATGCTGGGCCTGGGTCGTGCGCTGGGCGAAACCGTGGCGGTGCTGATCATCTTGCGCTCGGCCGCGCGGCCGGGAAACTGGTCGCTGTTCGACGGTGGTTACACGTTCGCTTCCAAGATCGCCTCGGCCGCATCCGAATTCAGCGAGCCGCTGCCAACCGGTGCCTACATCGCGGCGGGATTCGCGCTGTTCATCCTGACGTTCGTGGTCAACGCGGCGGCCCGCGCGATCGCCGGCGGGAAGGTCAACGCATGACCGTGGAGACCCTCAACCGGCCGGTGAAGGCCGTGGTGTTTCGCCCGCTCAGCGCCAAACGGCGACTCAAAAACTATGCCGCGACAACGTTCTTCCTCGCTTCGTTCGCCATCGCTCTGGTGCCGCTGGTGTGGCTGCTGTCGGTGGTGATCGCGCGGGGCTGGTACGCGGTAACACGGTCGGGCTGGTGGACCCACTCCCTGCACGGCGTGCAGCCGGAGCAATTCGCCGGAGGCGTCTACCACGCGCTGTATGGGACGCTGGCGCAGGCCGGGGTGGCGGCCGTGCTTGCCGTGCCGCTCGGCTTGATGACTGCCGTGTTCCTCGTGGAATACAGTTCCGGCTGGTTGGCGCGGGTGACCACATTCATGGTCGATGTGCTGGCCGGCGTTCCCTCGATCGTGGCGGCGCTGTTCATTTTCAGCCTGTGGATCGCGACCCTGGGATTCCCGCAGAGCGCGTTCGCCGTGTCGTTGGCGTTGGTGTTGCTGATGTTGCCGGTTGTGGTGCGTTCCACCGAGGAAATGCTGCGGCTGGTGCCTGACGAGCTGCGAGAAGCCAGCTATGCGTTGGGTGTCCCCAAGTGGAAAACCATTGTGCGGATTGTCTTTCCGATCGCGATGCCGGGAATTTTGTCCGGCGTCTTGCTCGCCGTCGCGCGGGTCATCGGCGAAACCGCGCCGGTGCTGGTGCTGGTCGGATACAGCCGCTCCATCAACGTGGACATCTTCAACGGCAACATGGCATCGCTACCGCTGTTGATCTACACCGAACTCACCAACCCGCAGCATTCGGGTTACCTGCGAATCTGGGGCGCGGCGTTGACGCTCATCGTCATCGTGGCGGTTATCAATATCCTGGCCGCGGCGTTCCGCTTCGTCGCAACTCGGCGGCGTTGAGGGTTCAGGACTTCGACGCCGCCTTTGAGGGAGCCTTCTTGGCGGTTGTCTTCTTCGCCGTCGTCTTCTTCGCCGGTGCTTTCTTCGCGGACGTCTTCTTCGCCGACCCCTTCTTGGCGGACGCCTTCTTGGCGGACGCCTTCTTGGCGGCCCCCTGGCCGTCGCCGGAGCGCGCCTTCACGCTGGCCTCCAGCTTGGCGAGCAGGTCGGAGACGTCTTCGGCCTCGTCCAGGTCCTTGGGCTGCTGCTCCTCCGTGGTAAACGCTTCGCCGCCTTCGAGTTTCGCCTGGACCAGTTCATGCAGCTGTTCCTGGTAGTCGTCGTGGTAGCGGTCCGGGTTGAACTCCTCGGCCATCGACTCCACCACCTGCCCCGCCATCTTGAGCTCCGCTGGCTTGACGTCGACCTTCTTGTCCAGCACCGGGAAGTCGGGATCCCGGATCTCGTCGGGCCACAGCAATGTGTGAATCACCATCACGTCGCGCTTGCCGAAGTCCTTGACGCGCAACGCCGCCAGACGGGTCTTGTTGCGCAGCGTGAAGTGAACGATCGCCATCCGATCGGTCTCGGCGAGTGTCTTCGCCAGCAGCACATAGGATTTGGACGACTTCGAATCCGGCTCCAGGAAGTAGCTGCGGTCGAACAGCATCGGATCGACATCGCTGGCCGGGACGAACTCCAGCACTTCGATTTCGCGGCTTCGTTCTTCGGGCAAGGTGGAGAGGTCCTCGTCGGTGATGACCACCATTTGGCCGTCGTCGGATTCAAATGCGCGCGCTATGTCACGGTATTCCACGACCTCGCCGTCCAGCTCGCACACTCGTTGATACCGGATGCGGCCGTTGTCCTTTGCGTGCACTTGATGGAACTTGATGTCGTGGTCCTCGGTGGCGCTGTACACCTTGACCGGAACGTTCACCAGCCCGAACGCGATCGAACCCTTCCAGATGGAACGCATGCAGTCAGTATGCCCATACCACCCGTAGCAAAACAGGGCGGCGGGCCCGCAGCGCGGGATTTCTAGCGGGAACGGCCAGGAGGGAAGGGGGATTGCGCCCGCAGGGCCGCCCTGTCGGGCAAATCGGCGCCGGCCCGTGCGACGGTCAGCGCCGCCGACAGGGTCGCCGCCTCCAGCGCGGCGGTGAGCGCGTCCAGCCCGATTCGGCCGAGCGCGGCGCGCCGGTCGGCGCCCAACAGGTTCAATTCCCAGAGGGTGTCGAGCAGCCCCACCATGAAGGCATCGCCGGCGCCAACGGTGTCGACCACCCGAACGGACCGGGCGGCCGCTTGCGCCTGGCCATGGGAACACAACGCCAGCGCACCCCGGTCGCCCATCGTCACCGCGACGATCGCGGGTCCGGCCGCCAGCCAGGTCCGGGCGGTCCATTCGGGCTCGTGCTCGGGATCGACCCAGCGCAGGTCGTCCTCACTGGCCTTGACGATGTCGCTGCGTTCGACCAGATGCACGATCCGTTCGCGCGCCAGGTCCCGGTCCACGATCAATGAAGGACGGACATTTGGGTCGAACGTGACCGTCGCCGACACGCGATAGGTGTCGAGCAGCGCCGCGACCGCCAAGCACCCCGGCTCGCGCACGGCGGCGATCGAGCCGGTGTGGACCAACAGCGGCGGCCCGACTTCGGGCGTTCCGGAAAGCTGCCATTCCAAATCGAACGTGTAGTCGGCCGACCCGTCGTCGGCGATCGTCGCCACCGAGGTCGGCGTCCGGGAAGCCGAGTCGCTTCCCGAAACAAGGTGTGCGCCTGAGGTTTCGACGTAATCAACGATGCGCCGGCCAGCTTCGTCGTCGCCGATGTGGGTCAGGAAATCGACGTCGCGCCCGAGCCTGGCCAAGCCGACGGCGACGTTGAGCGGGCTGCCGCCGACATGCTCGGCCCCACCGACGGTGTCGATCAACGCTTCGCCGATCACCAACCCACGAGTCATCGCACCAACGCCTGCAGCGTCGCTCGCGCCCCGTCGCGGTGCAACGAATCCAGGGCCCACCGGTATGCGGCCACGAACCGTGGCTCGCGCGACAAATCCGCGAAGAGAGAGGTGTTTTCGATGAACGCCGTCGGATGCTCCCGCTGCGACCGTGCCAGTGGGACCAGCGATTCGGCTAGTTGGTCGACAACCTCTATCGGCTCGCCACTTTCGTCGACCGCCTCGGCGTAGCGGGCCCAGCTTGCGACCGCCGCCGCCGCCAGCCGGATCGGCCCGTCGCTGCGCAGGTTGTCGCGGACCACCGGCAGCAGCCAGGTCGGGATGCGATCCGAGGAGTAGGCGCACAGCCGCGCCACGGTGTCACGCAGTCCCGGGTTGGCGAAGCGCTCGATGAGCGCCCGGGTGTAGGCGCACAGATCGATGCCGGGCACCGGGCGCAGTGTCGGAATGGCTTCGGAATCAAAGTAGGCGAGCAGGAACTCGGCGAACAACGGGTCACGAGCCGCGTCGTGGACCATGCGGTAGCCGCACAGCCACGCGAAATAGCACAGGCACTGATGACCGGCATTGAGCAGCCGCAGCTTCATCGACTCGTACGGTGCCACATCGTCGACGAGCAGGACACCCGCCTCGTCCAACGGCGGTCTGCCGTCGGCAAAGTCGTCCTCGAGGACCCAGGCGGCGAACTCCTCGGCCACCACCGGCCACCGGTCGGCGACGCCGTAGTCGCGTTCTACCGCGGCGATGATGTCGGGCGTCGTGACCGGCGTGATGCGGTCCACCATCGAGCACGGGAACCGAGTTGTCTCCGCGATCCAATCGGCCAAGCCCGGCCGCAGCAATTCGGCATGGGCGACGACGGCTCGGCGCGCGACGTCCCCGTTGGTTTCGATGTTGTCGCACGACACGATCGTCGGCGCGGCGATGCCGCGGTCACAGCGGCGCGCCAGGGCCTCGACGATCAGCCCGAAAACCGAATCGGGGTCCCTTGCCCGGTAGCCGCCCTCGGTGATGGTCATCGAGATGACCCGGGTCGTCGGCGCGGCCAGCAACTCGATCGTCGCCTGCGGGTCGTCGGGCGCATAGCGGTAGTCGACGATCGAGCCGATCACCCGCGCGTCGCGGCTGCCGTCGGGGTGCTCGAGGATCAGCGTGTACAGGCCATCCTGGGCGCGCAGCACGTCCCTCATTCGGCGGTCGTCCGGCAGCAGCCCGATTCCGCAGATGCCCCACTCCTGTGCCAGACCCTGCCGCAGCAAGCTATCGATGTACATCGCCTGATGCGCCCGGTGAAAGCCGCCGACGCCGATGTGCGCGATGCCGACCTGCACGCGGTCACGGTCATAGGACGGCGTCGGGATCGACAGTTGTCCCAGGGTGGCGCTGCTCAGCGAAACCACAATCTCGACGGTACCGACCCAAGCCGCCGAAGACGTACGTTGAAAACATGGGTGCGCAGGCGCGGGTCAAGCTGACCAATGCCGACAAGGTGCTATACCCCGCCACCGGAACCACGAAGGCCGACGTCTTCGACTACTACACCCGCATCACCGAGGTGATGCTGCCGCACATCGCCGGGCGCCCGGCAACCCGCAAGCGCTGGCCCAACGGCGTCGAGCAGGACTCGTTCTTCGAGAAACAGCTCGCGTCGTCGGCGCCCGACTGGTTGCCGCGCGCCAGCGTGACGCACCGGTCCGGAACGACGACGTATCCGATCATCGACAGCCCCGACGGGCTGGCGTGGATCGCGCAACAGGCGGCACTGGAGGTGCACGTGCCGCAGTGGCGGTTCGTCGCCGAGTGGACCCGAAGCAAGGCCGAAGAGCTCAAGCCCGGCCCGGCGACACGACTGGTGTTCGACCTCGATCCTGGCGAGGGCGTGACGATGGCCCAACTGTGTGAAGTGGCGCATGCGGTGCGGGATCTGATCGCCGACATCGGGCTCACCACGTTCCCGCTCACCAGCGGCAGCAAGGGACTGCACCTCTACACGCCGCTGGCCGAGCCGGTCAGCAGCAGAGGCGCTTCGGTGCTGGCCAAACGCGTTGCGCAGCAACTGGAGAAGACGATGCCCAAGTTGGTCACGTCGACGATGACCAAGAGCCTGCGGGCCGGCAAAGTGTTCCTGGATTGGAGCCAGAACAACGGCGCGAAAACCACCATCGCGCCCTACTCGCTGCGCGGGCGCGAACATCCGACGGTCGCGGCGCCGCGCACGTGGCAGGAACTCGAGGACCCCTCCGTGGGCCAACTGCGCTACGACGAGGTGCTCGACCGCGTGGCCCGCGACGGCGACCTGCTGGAGGCCCTCGATGCCGACTCCCCCGTCAGTGACCGGCTGAGTAAATACCGCAGCATGCGGGACGCGTCGAAGACTCCCGAGCCGGTGCCGGCTGGGAAACCCGTTACCGGCCAGGGCAATTCGTTTGTCATTCAGGAGCATCACGCCCGCCGGCTGCACTACGACTTCCGGCTGGAGCGAGACGGCGTGCTGGTGTCGTGGGCGGTGCCGAAAAACCTGCCCGAGACACCGTCGGTCAACCACCTGGCGGTGCATACCGAGGATCATCCGCTGGAATACGGCTCATTCGAGGGCAATATCCCCAAAGGCGAGTACGGCGCCGGCAAGGTGGTGATCTGGGATGCCGGAACATATGAGGCCGAGAAGTTTCTCGACGACGAGGTCATCGTCAACCTGCACGGCAACCGGATCTCCGGGCGCTACGCGCTGATTCAAACCAACGGCGACCAGTGGCTGGCGCACCGGATGAAGGACCAGAAGGTCTTCGACTTCGACGCCATCACCCCGATGCTCGCCTCGGAGGGTTCGGTGGCCGCCCGCACGGCCGGCCAGTGGGCTTTCGAAGGCAAATGGGACGGCTACCGGCTCCTGGTGGAGGTCGACCACGGCGACCTGCGGATACGGTCCCGACGCGGCCGCGAAGTCACCAAGGAATATCCCGAATTACGTTCGCTTGCCGCCGATCTGGCCGATCATCACGTGGTGCTGGACGGCGAGGCCGTCATCCTGGACGAGGCCGGGGTGCCCAGCTTCCACGGGATGCAGAACCGGGGCCGCGGTTCCCGCGTCGAGTACTGGGCGTTCGACCTGCTCTACCTCGACGGCCGCTCGCTGCTGCGGGCGCGCTACCAAGACCGGCGAAAGCTGCTGGAAATCCTTGCCAGCACGGGCGATCTGATCGTTCCCGACCTCCTGCCCGGTGACGGCGCCCAGGCCCTCGAGCACTCACGCAAGCACGGGTGGGAGGGTGTGGTCGGGAAGAAACGGGACTCCACCTATCAGCCGGGCCGGCGTTCGGCGTCTTGGATCAAGGACAAGAACTGGAACACCCAGGAAGTCGTCATCGGCGGCTGGAAGGCCGGGGAGGGCGGGCGCAGCAGCGGCATCGGCTCGCTGCTGATGGGTATCCCCAGTGACGGCGGTTTGCACTTCGCGGGCAAGGTCGGCACCGGCTTCACCGAACGCGACCTGGCGAACCTGAAGAAGACGTTGGCGCCGTTGCACACCGACGAATCGCCCTTCGACCCGCCGCTTCCCCGGAGCGAAGCGCGGGGAGTGACGTACGTCGAGCCGGTCCTGGTCGGCGAGGTGCGCTACAGCGAGTGGACACCGGATAACCGGCTGCGCCAATCGAGTTGGCGTGGGCTTCGGCCGGACAAGAAACCAGATGAGGTGGTGCGCGAATGAAATGGGTGACGTATCGGGGTGCCGACGGTGAGCGCACCGGGGTCCTTTCCGGCGACGCGATCCACGCGATGCCGCCTGGCGTGACGCTGCTGGAGCTGATCGGGCGCGGCGCCGACGGGCTGCGACAAGCCGGCGAGGACGTGCAGCGTTCACCAGCGGCCGTGGTGCAACTCGCGGCCGTGACCTTGGCGGCACCCATCCCGCGCCCACCCTCGATCCGCGACTCGCTGTGCTTTCTGGATCACATGCGCAACTGCCAGGCCGCGCTGGGCGCCGGCCGGGTCCTCGCCGACACCTGGTACCGCATCCCGGCGTTCTACTTCGCCTGCCCGGCAACGGTTTTGGGTCCCTACGACGACGCACCGAGCGCGCCCGGAAGTGCTTGGCAGGACTTCGAATTGGAGATCGCGGCGGTCATCGGCACCGGCGGCAAGGACATGACCGTCGAGCAGGCTGAACGGGCCATCATCGGCTACACCATCTTCAACGACTGGTCGGCCCGAGACCTGCAGCAGCTGGAAAGCCAACTCGCGATCGGGCAGGGCAAGGGCAAGGACAGCGGTGTCACCCTGGGCCCCTATCTTGTGACGCCCGACGAGCTCGAGGGATACCGCCGCGACGGCAAGCTCGATCTGCAGGTGAGTGCCCTGGTGAACGATACGGTGATCGGCTCCGGGTCCACCGCCCAAATGGATTGGAGCTTCGGTGAAGTCATTTCCTACGTGTCCCGCGGGGTGACGCTGCGTCCCGGTGACGTCATCGGCTCCGGCACGGTGCCCACCTGCACGCTGGTCGAACACCTCAACCCGACGGCACTCGAATCCTTCCCCGGCTGGCTGCATGACGGCGACGTCGTGACCCTGAAGGTCAAGGGGCTCGGGGAGACCCGGCAAACTGTCCGTGCCAGCGCCGCGCCGCACCCGCTGCCCGCCCGTCCCAACCCCGACGCCAAACCCGCTGCGCCCCGGGTCAACCGGGCGCCCGCGCGGGTGCCCTACACCCGCGGGCTGCACGAGGTCGCCGAACGCGTCTGGGCCTGGACCCTGCCCGACGGCGGCTACGGCTGGAGCAACGCCGGGCTGGTGGCCGGCGACGGCGCGTCACTGCTCGTCGACACCCTGTTCGACCTGGCACTGACCCGCGAAATGCTCGACGCGATGCGGCCCATCACCGATCGAGCGCCCATCTCCGACGCCTTGATCACGCATTCCAACGGCGACCACACGCACGGCAATCAGTTGCTCGACGAATCGGTGCGGATCATCGCCGCCCGGGGCACGGCCGATGAGATCGCACACGGGATGGCGCCCGAGATGCTGGCCATGGCGCAGACCGCCAACCTGGGCCCGATTGCGACGCCGTACACACGAGACCGCTTCGGGCACTTCGACTTCAGCGGCATCAAGTTGCGCAACGCCGACCAGACGTTCGAGGGCGACCTGACCATCGAGGTCGGCGGCCGCGAGGTCAATCTGCTGAACCTGGGTCCGGCTCACACCGTCGCGGATTCGGTGGTGCACGTGCCTGACGCCGGGGTGCTTTTCGGCGGCGATTTGCTGTTCATCGGCTGCACCCCGATCGTGTGGGCCGGCCCCATCGCCAACTGGATCAGGGCCTGCGACGTGATGATCGCGATGGACGCGCCCATCGTGGTGCCCGGCCACGGGCCGGTCACCGATCCCGATGGAATCCGCGCCGTCCGTGGCTATCTCGCGCACGTCGCCCAGCAGGCCGAGTCCGCTTATTGCAAGGGCATGTCGTGGTCCGAGGCCGCCGACACCATCGACCTCGGCGAGTACGCGACGTGGCTGGACGCCGAGCGCGTCGTCGTCAACGTCTATCAGCGCTACCGCGAGCTCGACCCCGACACCCCGCAGCTGGAGGTCATGGCGCTGTTGGTGATGCAGGCCGAGTGGCTGGCCAAGCGCGGCTGAGGACTGCTGCGCCGCTAGGCCTTGACCGCCCGCATGAAGCTGAGCGTGGCCGCCGCGCCGTGCTCGGACTCCTCTAGTTTCGGCAGGCCGGCGGCGGCGAAGAGCTCGGCGAGGGTGGCTGTCGTCGCATCCCACCCGTCGGCGCGCAGGTGCGCGGCGACGTCGGTGTGCTCACCGGGATAGGTCAGGGCCGCGATGTCCATGTCGAGGCCCTGCCGTCGCCAGCCCTCGGTCGCGCGCCGCGAGTGCTCCTGCGCCTCCTCCGACGATCCGGCGACCTGCCCGTAGTCCGCGGCGAACCTGCTGCCCGTGGCGCTGAGCCCAATGATGTTGTCGAGCAACCGAACTTCGGCCTCGGGCGGCAGGAAGCCGATGAGCACCCCCTCGGCGAGCCAGGCTGTGGGCGCGGTGGGGTCGTGGCCGGCCTGCCGCAGCGCCGCGGGCCAATCCTCCCGGAGATCGATGCCGACCGCGCGGTGCTCGGCGGTGGGAGCGGCGTTGAGCCGAGACAGCGTCGCCGCCTTGAACTCGATCACCTCCGGCTGATCGATCTCATACACCGTCGTCCCCGCCGGCCACGCGAGCCGATACGGCCGGGCATCCAAGCCGGACGCGACGATGACGACCTGGCGCACGCCCGCCTCGCCGGCGTCGGCGAAATAGTCGTCATAGAAGCGGGCACGAGCTGCGAACGTGTCGACCATCCTCGGGAACCCAACCCCGCCCTCGGCCTCGATGGCATCCATCTCGCCGGCCGCGATGCGGGTGAAGACATCGATACCGACCGCACGCACCAGCGGCTCGGCGAACGGGTCATCGATCACCGGGCGCGGGCGTTTGGTCGCGGCGGCCCGGGCGGCGGCGACCATGGTCGCGGTCGCTCCGACACTATTGGCCAAGTCCCACGTGTCGCCTTCTGTTCGTGCCATGGTTGCTCCTTCGACGCGACGGCGAAACCAGGGTAGGCCTCGCCGGTAAAGAACCATGTCGCATACGGTTTGGATATGTCAGCAGTAGAACTGGAAACGCTCGACGACAATATCGCCTGCATCACCCTGAACCGGCCGGAACGCCTGAACGCCATCGACGGATCGCTCATCGACGGCGTGGACCATGCCCTGGATGTCCTCAGCGGCGGCGAATTTCGCGTCGCGATCCTTACCGGCGCCGGACGCGGATTCTGCGCCGGCGCCGATCTGAGCGGCACCGGCCAGGCATGGACCAAGCCCGCGAGCCCGTCGACCCCGCCGTTCAAGGTCAACTACGACTCACAGGTCCGGCTGGCCAATCTGTTCACGCGGCTCTACGAGCTCGACGTCCCGGTGATCGCGGCCGTGAACGGCGTGGCCGTCGGGGGTGGGCTGGCGTTCGCGTTGGTCAGCGATATCCGGGTCGCTTCCGAGCAGGCGAGATTCGGCTCGGTGTTCATCAAGGCCGGCTTCTCGTCGATGGACATGGGCACCAGCTACCTGCTGCCGAAAATCGTCGGCGCCGGAGTCGCGCGGGAGCTGATGCTCACCGGCCGCATCATCGACGCCGCCGAGGCGTATCGCATCAAACTGGTGCACGAAGTCGTGGGGCCGGACGACCTGATGCCCGCGGCGCTGAAGCTGGCCCGCTCGATCGCCGAAAACAACGCTTATGGCGTGTGGCAGACCAAGATTGGGCTCAACGCGGCGCTGGACGCGCCCAGCTTGCGGCATGCCATCGAACTGGAGAACCGAACCCAGATCCTGTCCGGTTTCACCAACAATCCGCTCGAGGCCGCCAAAGCGCACATGGAAAAGCGGGCCCCGAAGTGGGATCCCCTGTGAAGGCTAGACTTTCGCGATCACGTTCTCGGCGAACATCTCCAGGTTGCGGATCTTGGTGTCCAGCGGTTCGGTGTCCTTGCCCATGATGTAGGGGATTCGGAAGCCGACGATGACGTCGGTAACGCCCTTGTCCTGGAGCCGCTTGACCCCGTCCACGGTGAAGCCGTCGACCGAGATCACGTGAATCTCGAACGGCCCGGTCTTGCCCGCTTCTTCGCGGAACTTCTTGAGCTTGGCCAGTAGATGGTCGAGTTCCTCGGGGTCGCCCCCGCCGTGCATCCAGCCGTCCAGGCGTGCCGCGCGCCGCAGCGCCGCGTCGGCGTGCCCGCCGATCAGGATCGGGATTGGTTTGGTGGGCGCCGGCGTCATCTTGGTCTTGGGGATGTCGTAGAACTCGCCGTGGAATTCGAAGTACTCACCGGTGGTGAGGCCCTGGATGATCTCGATGCATTCGTCCATTCGCTTGCCGCGCTTGGCGAATGGGACTCCGAGCAACTCGTAGTCCTCGGGCCACGGGCTGGTGCCCACGCCGAAGCCCACCCGGTTGTCGGTCATCGCGGCCAGCGACCCGATTTGTTTGGCCACCAGCGCCGGCGGCCGGATAGGCAGCTTGAGGACGAAGAAGTTGAACCGCAGGGTCGACGTCACCGCGCCCAAGGCCGACGTCAACACAAAGGTCTCGATGAACTCCTTGCCATCCAGAAACTCCCGATTGCCGTCGGGTGTGTAGGGGTACTTGGAGTCGGATTCGAACGGGTACGCGATGCTGTCGGCGATCGTCATGGCGTGGTAGCCGGCCGCTTCGGCCGCCTTGGCCAGGGGGATGTAGTACCTAAAGTCCGTCATCGCCTCCGCGTAGGTAAACCGCACGTCATCCGCCTTCCGTGAGAGGACCGTCACACGACATTAGAACGTGTTCTAGTTCTACCCGCGCTCGGGTCCACGGACAAGGCGCGACGAGGTCGCCTAGAGCTGATTTTCGGGGCCGATGACCGCCCACACCGTCTTGCCGGTCGCGGTGGGCGTGCTGCCCCACGCGCGCGACAACGCGTCGACGATGGCCAGGCCCGACACGTCGATTCCCTGGTCCGGCGACGGCAGCCGCAGGGCTGGCGTGGTGCTGTCGTCGGACACCGCGATGGTTGCCGTCGCGCCGTCGGTCTCGATCCGCATCAGCGGGACGCTGCCGGTGTGTTCCAGCACGTTCTCGACGAACACGTTGACAACCACCAACGCGACCGGGATGAGCTTGGATTGTGACCACGCGGTGAGCCACTCCCGAACCAGCCGGCGCGATTCGCGCAGGCTGGTCAGGTTCGCTGGCAGCTCGGCATCGGCGCGCCGGAGCGGGAGACGGGTGAGCCGATCGAGCGCTTTCATTGCCGCCTTCTCGGTCGAGTACACCGGCATGAAGGACGCAACCCCGCTGCGGGTGACCGCCTCGCGGGTCGCGCGATGCGCGCACACCAGCACGACGGGGACCTCGGGCTGGGCCTCGAGCTGCCAGCGCGCGCCGATGAATGCCGACAGGGCCGATTCCTCGGGCACCCGAAGTGCGGTGATGTCGACGACGACGGCGGAAGGCTTGTCGAGCGTGGCCTTCGTAATGCTGTCGCGCAGCGGCGCGGAGTTGCCGGCGTCGAGTACTCCCTCGACGGTCAGCACCGCCACCGACTTTTCTGCCCGCGCCGCAACCGTCAGCGAGTTCGGAGACTCAGCTTCCGCACTCACCGCACCCACCCCTTTCGACGCCCGGGTCTATTTTCACCGACTGTGATCCGTGAGCAAGTCAGGTGCGAACGGGTGTGTCCCGATCGAGCTCGGGTTCCCTGCGCTCTTGGCGTGGTGGGCAAACGACCGGCCCAGGACCAGGCAGCGGGGCGCACGCGAGTGGGATCCGCCCCCCGACCCCACCCGTGCGAAGCATCGCCTGCCACCACGCCAAACATTCTCTTTGTCCCGCCGCCTGCCGCAGCACAGTCCCCGCGGAGCCGCCTATCGAGGCGGCCGACCCCCCGTTTGAGTCAGTTCAGACTTTGCGGTTTACCCATGCGTAAAAGCTTGTAAACCCCACGATCGCAGCTAGTGCGGGTACGGCGGAGCGCCCACCCCGGCGACCGAGTGAGTGCCCCACGGTGTCCGTTCCACGATGCGCGCGGCCGCGCTGCGCTCGCCCACCGTCACCGTCACGCTGCGCGCCTTGAGGGCCTCGACCGGCAACGATTCCGCCGAAGAACTGAAAACCGTCCCCTGCCAGTGGTAATGGCCGTCGATCGGGTCCAGGTGGCCGGTCAGGCGGACGCGGACCGGATGGCTGGTGCCGGCGATCGTCAGCGTCGCCGCGCCGTCGTAGGTCTCGTCGTCGCCGGCGCCCGACGACAGGTCGAACGCCGACACCACCGGGAAAGGTGGCGCGGGTGCGAGATGGACGCGCTCGTTGAACACCTGCTGGCTGCTGCGAAGCACTTCGATGCGGGTGCTGGCGGAGTGCTTCATGAGTCGTACGCACTCGGCGACGTAGCGCGCCTGCGCGGCGGCATCGGGGCCGGCGACGAAGAAGTAGTTCGGGAAGCCGTGAACGGCGACGCCCTGGAAGGGCTCCATGCCGTCGTGCCACGCCTGCCGGATGGTCAACCCGCCGGTGCCGACCAGCGCCGTAATGGTGTCCCGATCGGGGACCGCGAAACCGGTGCCGTAGATGATGGCGTCGGCGCGGTGTTCGGCGCCGTCGCTGGTCCGGATGCCCGACGGGGTGATCGCGCCGACCGCCGATTTCACCAGCGCGGGCCTGGCACGGCGGCGTAGCCACCGCTTGACTCGCGTTGTCGGCCACGGCATCCCGTCGACCATCCGGCGCGGCGGGTATGCGAAAACGGTGACCGAGGCTGCCGTTGCGATCAACTCCCCGATGCGATGACCCGCGGTGGCGTCGGTGCCGACGATCGCGATGCGTTTGCCGCGGGGATCGAACCCGGAATCCCATTGCGCCACATGAAAAGACGTTCCCCGGAACTCGTCGCGACCGGCGAGCTCGGGTATCCACGGGACGTATCCCGGTTCGTGGGCCGCGATGACGATGCCGCCGTGGAAGATCTCG
Source organism: Mycobacterium sp. IS-836 (assembly GCF_001954275.1). Lineage (GTDB taxonomy): Bacteria > Actinomycetota > Actinomycetes > Mycobacteriales > Mycobacteriaceae > Mycobacterium. The sequence goes on from NZ_MBEU01000090.1 coordinate 18,554, forward strand.
CCGCAGGTCGTTCGCAACTCCCAGGTGTGGGTGTCGTCGTCGAACACTGAACCCACGACCTCGCGACCGGAAAGCAGCAGCCCGTCCAGGGGTGCCGGCCAGTCATGCGGTGTGTCCGGTGCGCAGTCCAGCATCACGATGTCCGTGATTCCCGCCGCTAGCAATTCCGTTGCGGCGCACCGGCCGCGAACTCCGGCGCCGACGATGACGACGCGCGTTCGGCTCACAGAAACCTGGTGCGCTTCCAGGCGCGGCGCGCGATCGGTCCCATCAGGCCGACCTCGGTCAAAAACGCCGCGAGCGGAGCGAACCCGGCGACCTGCATTTCGTAGCGGTGCGGGCTGCTGCGTGCGGTCGCGCGCGCCCGCTTGGCGTCTAGGCCCGCCCGCGCATACGGAACCGGATTGCTGAACAGGTAACGGAAGAAGTAACCACCGAGCCCGTTGATGTTGGCCATGAACCACTTGTTGATCCGGGGCATCTCCTGCACCCGTTTGCGTGCGCCGTCACGCGCGAACTGGATATGCCGCGCCTCTTCGGTGACGTGAATTCGCATGAGCCGCTGGATGATTGGCTGCAGCTCCGGGTCGTCCATCATCTGCCGCTGCAGCGAGTCGAAGATTTCCTCCCCGATCAGCGCGGCGACCCACAGCATCGAGCCGCGCTGGAACGCCAGCGGCAATGCGTTGATGACGATCCGGTGCACCCATCGCGGGCGTACCGGTTTGGCGCCGATGCGTTCGATGGCCTTGCCGAACATGACCATGTGGCGGGTCTCGTCGCCCAGCTCGGTCAGCTTGTAGTGCGTGGACCGGCTGGTCGGGTCCTCGTGCAGGATGGTGCGCAGCAGCGCCTGGTTGAGCATGTTCTCGAACCAGATCCCGGCCGACAGCGTGTTGACCAGTTCCTGGCGGGACAGCTCGATTTGTTGTTCGCGGGTCATCTCGTCCCACATCGGCGTGCCGTACAGCGACACCAGCCGGGGCGGCAGATAGAACTTGTCCGGGTCCAGCGGGGCGTCCCAGTCGATGTCGACGACGGGCTCGTAGGACTTTTTGATGGAGCCCTTCAGCAGACGATCGGAGAACTCTTCACGACTTGGCCCGGCCGGCTTCACCGCTGAGGTCATGCTGATCCCTTCGTTGGGGTTTCAGACGGTACCCATGGTACCGGGTACTCGAGGTCTCGACTAGGCCCTTCGGGTTTCGATTCGGTTGACTGGCGTCGTGGGTCGGCATCTTCACGTGATCGGCATCGGCGCCGGAAACCCGGACTACCTGACCATTCAGGCGATCGAGGCGCTCAACGACACCCAGGTGTTCTTCGCGATGGACAAGGGCGAAGCGAAAAGCGACCTGGTTGCGCTGCGGCGGCAGATCTGCGCCCGGTTCATCCGCGAGCCGGATTATCGCTTCGTCGAGCTGGCCGATCCGAAACGGTCGACCGATACCGACTACCGGGACGCGGTATCCGAATGGCACGCGGCACGCACCCGGATCTGGGCGACGGCCATCCGCACCGAGCTGGGGCCCGACGGTGTAGGGGCCTTCCTGGCCTGGGGCGATCCGTCGCTGTATGACAGCACGCTGCGCATCCTCGGCGCGGTCGCGGCCGAGGTGGACTTCACCTTCGACGTCATTCCGGGAATCACCGCGGTGCAGGCGCTGACGGCCCGGCACCGCATCCCGCTCAACGACGTCGGCGAACCGGTTCTGATCACCACCGGCAGGCAGCTGCGCACCCACGGTTTGTCCGGCGCGGCGGTGGTGATGCTCGACGCCGAGTGCTCGTTTCTCCAATGCCCGCCTGACACCGCCATCTGGTGGGGCGCCTACCTCGGCACAGGGGACGAACTGCTGATCGCCGGCACCGTCGGTGAAGTCGGGGCGCGCATCGCCGAGCTGCGAGCCGAAGCCCGGGCGCGGCACGGCTGGATCATGGACACCTATTTGCTGCGGGCCTCCGGCTGGCAGACTTGACGCGTGCCCGAACTTCCCGAGGTCGAAGCGCTGGCCGACCATCTGCGCCGCCATGCCGTCGGTTTGACGGTGGGCCGCGTCGATGTCGCGGCGTTGTCGGTGCTGAAAACCTTTGACCCGCCGACTTCCGCGCTGCACGGCCGGGCCGTTGCCGGGGCCGGGCGGTGGGGCAAGTACTTGGGCCTGCAGGTCGACGAGTTGTTCTTGATCACCCATCTGTCGCGCGCGGGGTGGCTGCGATGGTCCGACAAACTGGCCGCGGCGCCCCTACGGCCAGGCAAAGGGCCGATCGCGCTGCGGGTGCACCTCGGCGACCCCGGTAGCGCACCGGGATTCGACCTCACCGAGGCCGGGACCCAGAAGCGGCTGGCGGTGTGGCTCGTCGACGACCCGCGGCAGGTGCCGGGCATCGCCGCGCTCGGCCCCGACGCGCTGGAGCTGGGCACCGAGGACCTCGCCGGGTTGTTGGCCGGCAACACCGGCCGGATCAAAACCGTCATCACCGACCAGAAGGTGATCGCCGGTATCGGCAACGCCTACAGCGACGAAATCCTGCATGTCGCCAAGATCTCGCCGTTCGCCACGGCCGGGAAGCTCACGAGCGAGCAGCTCACCGCATTGCACGACGCGATGGTGTCGGTGTTGACCGACGCGGTGGCCCGGTCCGTCGGCCAGGGGGCGGCCACGCTTAAAGGGGAGAAGCGCTCCGGATTGCGGGTGCACGCGCGAACGGGGTTGCCGTGTCCGGTGTGCGGCGACACCGTGCGCGAAGTGTCGTTCGCGGACAAGTCTTTTCAGTACTGCCCGACCTGCCAGACGGGCGGCAAGGTGCTGGCGGACCGGCGCTTGTCACGGCTGCTCAAGTAGTCGCCCGACTGCGAGCCGATCCCGCTCGATATGCTGCCCGGGTGACTCGCCAGAAGATTCTCATCACCGGCGCCAGTTCCGGCCTGGGCGCCGGGATGGCGCGATCCTTCGCGGCCAAGGGTCGTGACCTGGCCCTGTGCGCCCGGCGCACCGACCGGCTTGACGAGCTGAAAGACGAACTGGCCCAACAGTATCCGGGCATCAAGATCGCGGTCGCCGCATTGGACGTCAACGACCACGAACAGGTGCCCAAGGTATTCGCCGAACTCAGCGATGAGCTCGGCGGCATCGACCGCATCATCGTCAACGCCGGAATCGGCAAGGGCGCCAAGCTCGGGTCGGGCAAGCTGTGGGCGAACAAAGCGACCATCGAGACCAACCTGGTCGCGGCGCTGGTGCAGATCGAAACCGCGCTGGAGATGTTCGCCAAGAGCGGATCGGGGCATCTGGTGCTCATCTCCTCGGTGCTGGGCAATAAGGGCGTGCCCGGCGTCAAAGCCGCCTACTGCGCTAGCAAAGCCGGACTGACCTCGTTGGGCGAATCGCTGCGCGCCGAGTACGCCAAAGGGCCCATCAAGGTGACGGCGATCGAACCCGGCTACATCGAATCTGAGATGACGGCCAAGTCGGCCAGCACAATGCTGATGGTGGACAACGAAACTGGCGTCAAGGCACTGGTCGACGCCATCGAGCGCGAGCCGGGCCGGGCCGTCGTGCCGCGGTGGCCGTGGGCGCCGCTGGTGCAACTCATCCGGGTGCTGCCGCCCCCACTGACCAAGCGATTCGCCTAAAGCCCGTCGAGTGTGAATCTGACGACGGTTTCACGGCGTGTCGCGTCGTGAGATTCACACTCGCGCGAACGATTCTCAGCTGGTGCGGCCCCGTTCGGTGCGGTAGCGGCGGACCAGTGCGTCGGTCGAGCTGTCCGACTGCGGCTCAGGGGAGCCATCGCCGGTGATCACCGGGAGCAGCGCCTTGGCCTGCGTCTTGCCCAGCTCCACGCCCCATTGGTCGAACGAGTCGATTCCCCAGATCACGCCCTCGGTGAACACCTGATGCTCGTAGAGTGCGATCAGCTGACCGAGCACCGATGGTGTGAGCCGGTCCGCCAGGATCGAGGTCGACGGCCGGTTGCCGGGCATGACCTTGTGCGGCACGACGTCGGCGGGTGTGCCCTCGGCGGCGATTTCTTCGGCGGTCTTGCCGAACGCCAGCACCTGGGTCTGGGCGAAGAAGTTGCTCATCAACAGGTCGTGCATGCTGCCGGTGCCTTCGACCGTGGGTAGGTCGTCGAGCGGCTGGCTGAAGCCGATGAAGTCGGCCGGCACCAGGCGAGTGCCCTGGTGCAGCAGTTGATAGAAGGCGTGCTGGCCATTGGTTCCCGGTTCGCCCCAATAGATTTCACCGGTGTCGGTGGTGACCGGCGTGCCGTCGGCGCGGGTCGACTTGCCGTTGGATTCCATGGTGAGCTGTTGCAGATAGGCCGCGAAACGCGCCAGGTCGTTGGAATACGGCAGCACGGCGCGCGATTGCGCGCCCATGAAGTTGGAGTACCACAAACCGATGAGGCCGAGCAGCGCGGGAGCGTTGGACTCCAGCGGCGCGGTCTTGAAATGCCGGTCAACGATGTGGAATCCGGACAGAAAATCAGCGAAAGCCTGTCGGCCGATGGTGGCCATCAGCGACAGGCCGATCGCCGAATCGACCGAATAGCGGCCACCGACCCAGTCCCAGAACCCGAACATGTTGTCGGTGTTGATGCCGAAGTCGTCGACCAAGCGTTTGTTGGTGGAGACGGCCACGAAATGCTTTGACACCGCGGCGTCGCCGAGGGCGCCCGTCAGCCAGCGGCGCGCGGCGGTCGCATTGGTCAGCGTCTCCAGGGTGGAGAAGGTCTTGGATGCAACGATGAAAAGCGTTGTGGCAGGGTCTAAATCGGCCAATTTCGCGATCAGGTCCGCGGGGTCGACGTTGGACACGAAGCGCGCCGAAATACCGGCGTCCACGTAGTGGCGCAAGGCCTGATACACCATCACCGGGCCCAGGTCCGAGCCGCCGATGCCGATGTTGACGACCGTCTTGATCCGTTTCCCGGTGGCTCCGGTCCATTCGCCGCTGCGCAGCCGATCGGTGAAGTCGCCCATCGCATCCAGTACGGAGTGCACGTCCTCGACTACGTTTTGGCCATCCACGACAAGCTCGGCGTCGCGGGGCAGCCGCAGCGCGGTGTGCAATACCGCGCGATCCTCGGAGGTGTTGATGTGTGCACCGGAAAACATCTGGTCTCGATGCTCCTCGAGGCGGGCCGCGCGGGCCAGATCGAGGAGCAGCCGCAGCGTTTCCCGGGTGATGCGGTGCTTGCTGTAGTCGATGTAGAGGTCGCCGACCGTGACGGTGAGGTCGCGGCCGCGATCGGGATCTTCGGCGAAGAACTGGCGAAGGTGGGTTTGTCCGATTTGTTCGTGATGCCTGCGTAGGGCTTCCCACGCCGGGGTGGCGGTGATGTCGGGGATCGTTCGCAGGGAGGTCATGGCTCGACCCTAATGCGGCGTTGGGGCACCAGCCAGGTCCCCGGGCGCGCCGCTAGTGGCCGAGCCGGCCCCTGCCCAGTCGCAGCAACAGCATTGCCAGATCCTTGCCGTCCGGACCGAGCTCGCTGTAGCGCTCGATGACCTTCATCTCGCGGCTGTGCACCAACCGGGTGCCGCCGGACGCCATCCGCACCTTGCCGATCGCCTGTGATACTTCGGCTCGTCGCTTCACCGCGGCGAGGATCTCGGCGTCCAACCGGTCGATCTCTTCGCGCAACTCTTCGATGTTCTCGAGTTCTTCCGTTTCCAGCATGTTCATCTCTGCAAACTCCGCATTCTCGTGATGTGGGGGTTCTGGTCTCATCCGGTATCAGGCCTCACACAAGAGACGAGCCCCGAATCCGGAAGCGGACCACGGGGCTCTGCGACGGCAGCTAAACCACGGGCACCGCTAGCGGGTACCCATAGAAAAATCGACGACGCGCGTTGAGCACGAAACCAAGTGTAGCTATCAAGAGGCGTACACATGCAAAAACCCAGTTATCGGGCACGCCTCAAAGAGAGCAGCGACCGCACGTTAACCGCGCACGCTAGCCATGATCACTCCGTAGGGCGGCGAAACCCCCGTAGAGCTTCGGGTGAAACGCCTGCTTGACTTGGCCTGCTTCTATCAGCGATGTGCGGCTTAGTGAGGACTGCCGCGAATGTGAGGGGCGTCAGCGGGAGAGATTGGAGTCGAGATGTCTGGCATCGACGGCAAAGTCGTCGCCATCACCGGAGCGAGCAGCGGCATCGGCGAGGCGACCGCACGTCTGCTCGCGGATCGCGGCGCGGTGGTGGCCCTTGGTGCTCGGCGAAGCGAGAGGCTCGATGACCTTGCTAGCAAGATCCGTCAACGCGGTGGGCGCGCGGTCACGTGTGCGACAGACGTTACCCGCCGCGACGACCTCGAGCGGCTCGTTGCGCGTGCCGTGGAAGAGTTCGGCCGGCTCGACGTGTTGGTGAGCAACGCTGGCGTCAGCAAGATCGGGCCCCTCTCGGATGTCGACGTCGATGGATGGTCGGCGATGATCGACGTGAATCTCCGAGGGGTGCTTTTTGGCATCGCTGCAGCGCTTCCGGTGTTTCACCGACAGGGCCAAGGGCACTTCATAACGACGGTGTCGACCGCGGGACTAAAAATTGTGCCTAACCAGGCGGTTTACGCGGCCACCAAGAACGCCGTGCGTACCCTGATGGAAGGGCTGCGACAAGAGTCGACCGACGGTGTAGTGCGGACCACGTCGATATCGCCGGGATTCGTCCAAACCGAGCTCGACAGTTCAATCGACGACCCAGCCCTCCGAGAACAGATCCGAGTCAACATGAACGACTTCGGGATCCCGCCGGAGGCCATCGGGCGAGCCGTCGCCTTTGCTATCGAACAGCCACACGACATCGAGATCGGCGACATCACCATCCGCCCCACGGTGCAGGGTTAGAGCAACCTGTCGCTACCACACCCCATCAAGGCATCGTGAAATCCCCAGAGGCTCAAGCGAACCGAAAGCCCGAATTACACCACTGTGGGGCGCGACCCGGCGGGTGGCGTCCACATCAGCCGCAGTGGTCTGGCAACCTGGGGCCATAGCCCACAGGGCGTCTCGAGAGTTGACAGAACTATTTTCTTAGCCGCCACCTGAGAACGCGAGACATCCTGTGTAAACATGGGCAGCGGCCGCGCGAAAAATGGCGGCCGCACACCGGCCGGACCGGGCCGTCCGCGTCGGCGGTCAGCGGTAAGTTTGGACAGACATGAGTGTGCACGCGACCGATACCAAGCCCGCCCCCGAAGCGGACCGTCTGCTCGACGACCTCAACCCACAACAGCGCCAAGCGGTGGTGCACCAGGGTGCGCCGCTGCTGATCGTGGCCGGTGCGGGTTCGGGCAAGACTGCGGTATTGACGCGGCGCATCGCGTACCTGATCGCGGCGCGCGGCGTCGGGGTGGGTCAGGTCCTGGCCATCACGTTCACCAATAAGGCCGCGGCCGAGATGCGCGAGCGCGTGGTGCGGTTGGTCGGCAACCGGGCGCGCGCGATGTGGGTCTCGACGTTTCACTCGACTTGCGTGCGCATCCTGCGCAATCAGGCGTCCCTGATCAAAGGCCTCAACTCCAACTTCTCGATCTACGACGCCGACGATTCCCGGCGCCTGCTACAGATGATCGGCCGCGACATGGGGCTCGACATCAAGCGGTACTCGCCGCGGCTGCTGGCCAACGCGATCTCCAACCTGAAGAACGAATTGATCGACCCGGATCAGGCGCTGGCCAACCTGTCGGACGAATCCGATGACCTGGCCCGCACTGTCGCATCCGTCTTCGCCGAGTATCAGCGCCGCCTGCGAACGGCCAACGCGCTGGACTTCGACGACCTGATCGGCGAGACGGTGGCGGTGTTGCAAACGTTCCCGGAGATCGCCCAGTACTACCGGCGGCGGTTCCGCCATGTGTTGGTCGACGAATACCAGGACACCAATCACGCGCAGTACGTGCTGGTTCGGGAGCTGGTCGGTCGCGGCGGCCAGCAGGATTCGCCTGATGACGTGCCACCGGCGGAACTGTGCGTGGTCGGCGACGCCGATCAGTCGATCTACGCGTTCCGCGGCGCCACGATCCGCAACATCGAGGACTTCGAACGTGACTACCCGGATGCGAAAACAATTCTGCTGGAACAGAATTACCGCTCGACGCAGAACATTCTGTCGGCGGCCAACTCGGTGATCGCCCGCAACTCCGGACGCCGGGAGAAGCGGCTGTGGACCGACGCCGGGGAAGGCGAGCTGATCGTCGGCTACGTCGCCGACAACGAGCACGACGAGGCCAGGTTCGTCGCCGAAGAAATCGACGCGCTCGCCGAGCGCGGCGAGATCACCTACAACGACGTCGCCGTCTTCTACCGCACGAACAACTCGTCGCGGTCGCTGGAAGAGGTGTTCATCCGCGCCGGGATTCCGTACAAAGTCGTTGGGGGAGTGCGCTTTTACGAGCGCAAGGAGATCCGCGACATCGTGGCCTACCTGCGGGTGCTGGACAATCCCGGTGACGCGGTCAGCATGCGGCGCATCCTCAACACCCCGCGCCGAGGCATCGGTGATCGGGCAGAGGCGTGCGTCGCCGTGTACGCCGAGAACACCGGCTCCAGCTTCGCCGATGCGCTCGTCGCCGCGGCCGAGGGCAGGGTGCCGATGCTCAATACCCGTGCCGAGAAGGCGATCTCGGGGTTCGTCGAGATGCTAGACGACTTGCGGGGCCGCCTCGACGACGACCTCGGCGATCTTGTCGAGTCGGTGCTGGAACGCACCGGATACCGCAGGGAGCTGGAATCCTCGAGCGACCCTCAGGAACTGGCCCGACTGGACAACCTGAACGAACTGGTAAGCGTCGCACACGAATTCAGCATCGACCAGGCGAATGCCGCTGCGCTCGACGAGTCTCTGCAAACCCCCGAGGACGAAGATGTGCCGGACACCGGTGTGCTGGCGGCGTTCCTGGAGAGGGTGTCGCTGGTCTCCGACAGCGACGAGATCCCCGAAGAGGGCGCCGGCATGGTGACGATGATGACGCTGCACACCGCCAAGGGTCTGGAGTTCCCGGTGGTGTTCGTCACCGGCTGGGAGGACGGGATGTTCCCACACATGCGGGCGCTTGACGATCCCGCCGAACTCTCGGAGGAGCGGAGGCTCGCCTACGTCGGTATCACCCGGGCCCGCCAGCGGCTGTACCTGAGCCGGGCCATCGTCCGGTCCTCCTGGGGACAGCCCATGCTCAATCCGGAGTCCCGGTTCCTGCGCGAGATCCCGCAGGAGCTCATCGACTGGCGGCGCAGCGCGCCCGCGCCGTCGTTCAGCGCTCCGGTCAGCGGGGCCGGACGGTTCGGTGCACCGCGCGCGGCGCCGACCCGGTCGGGGGCGGGCAAACGCCCGCTGCTGGTGCTGCAGCCCGGTGACCGGGTGACCCACGACAAGTACGGGCTGGGCAGGGTCGAGGAGGTCTCCGGCGTCGGCGAATCGGCCATGTCGCTGATCGATTTCGGCAGCTCAGGCCGGGTGAAGCTGATGCACAACCACGCGCCGGTCAGCAAACTCTGACCGCGTAGGGGGCACCGGTTATTCCTCTAGCCAGCGCTTCGTACGCGGGTGCATCACCAAAACCGCGCTCGCGATCGGCAGCAGCGGGAGAGCGTGCACGATCCACGCGACGCGCGCGCCCGCGATGAACACGCCGCCGTAGGTCAGCACCGCCACCACCGCGCCGGCCACGATGAGATAGCGCCCCAAGGACCGGCCCTGCAGCAGCACGATCACGCCGGCGATGGTCGTCGACGCGAACACCAGGGCGAGAAACGCGACCGCGATGCAGAACAACCGGTCGGTCTTCCACCAGCCGGCGATCAAATCGGTGGCCACAACCGACGTGGCCCACCCGCTGACGATGGCGACGGCGCAGCCCGCGGTCGCCGTCCGGCCGCTGGGCTCGCCGGCCGGTGGGCCGAGGCCTCCGCGCCGGCCGGCAGGGGCGGTACCCCGGTAGGGCGCTTGTGGCGGAATCTGGGTGGTCGGCGACTCCGGGACGGTCGGCATCGGTCCCGTGGGTGCACGCCGGATGATCCGGGTGCGGGATTCGGAGGGTGGCTCCGGTGGTTCGGACAGGTGCGCGGCGGGAGGTGGGTCGTTCGGCGCGGTCACCTCATCCAGCGTAGTTGCCGACGAAGATGCCGCGCTTGGCCAGCCACGGCACCGGGTCGATCCTTTCGCTACCGCCCTGCAGCACCTCGAAATGCAGATGCGGGCCGGTGGAATTGCCGCGATTTCCCATGGTGGCGATCTGGTCACCGGCCATCACGCGCTCGCCGGCGCTCACGGTCGTGGTGTTGACGTGGCCGTAGAGCGTGACGGTGCCGTCGGCATGGCGCACCTTGACCAGTGCCCCGTAGCCGGCCGCCGGCCCGGCCTCGATCACCACGCCGTCGGACACCGCATAGATCGGCGTGCCAATCGAATTGGCGAGGTCGATGCCGGCGTGCAGGACCCCCCAGCGGTAGCCGAAGTTCGACGTGAATATCCCGTGCGTGGGCATGACGTAGAGCGGCTGCTGCAGTCGGGCCTCGCGCTGCGCGCGATCGTTGGCGTACGCGACACCGTGGGCAAGTTCCGCGTTGTGCACGACGGTGTTCGCCGCCGGCTGGACCGCGATCACCTGGGCGCCGCGCGTGGCGTTGCTGCTCGACCCGCCGGTGAGGGCCGACGCGTTGGCGGTCAGCACGGCGTCGGTCTTGGGGACTTCGGCATGGCTGGTCGCGGTATGGGCCGCCGCGGCCGCCGCGCCGGCGGCCATCGCCGAGATCAGCAGTCGACCCTTCGCCGCGCTCGTCGGCTCTTTGCGGTGCTGGCCACCCCGGCGCACCACGGAGATGACGTCGGTGATGTCCGACTGATAGGGGCGATGCACGTCTGCGTCGGCCTGGAATCGCACCGGAACCGGCACCGTCGCGGGAGCGGCAAGCAGGAGCGGTGCCAGGTCGTCCACGTCGTGCAGGTCGTCCAGCTCGGGGGCCAGCAGAACCTGGGCCTCGTTGTCGAACGTCGAGTCGTTGCTGAAGTCGAGGTCGTGCAGTTCGCCGCAATCATCGGCGAATTCGAGGCTGTCGAAGTCGAACCCGTCGAGCGGAAGGATCTCGGTGACTTCGTTGCCGTGCGGCTCTGTCCAATGGGCTCCCGCTGCACGACTCACTCTCACCACGCCGGAAGTTTCGGCAGCAGAACGAGTCAAACGGTGCTGGGACAAGCTGGAATGTCCTCGTATCGTGACCATAACGTTATCTGGACCTAAGGAAGGTATCGGTTTACGGACGGGGCTGGCAACCTCGGGCTAAATTCCGGACGGATATTGTGATCCGCATCACGTTTCGGGCTTTGCGCTGTCTCGTGAGCTGTGCCACATCGGTGGGATGCGGCGATGGCAACCGTTCGACGGGTGGATACAGTTCGTCCGTGCGTGTTGCCGGATGCGGCGCCGCCTACGTACAGGACTTGCAGTAAGCCGAGCGAAGACAGTGAGCCCATGGACCTTTTCGAGTATCAAGCCAAAGAATTATTCGCCAAGCACAACGTACCGAGTACGCCCGGCCGGGTGACGGACACCGCCGAGGGCGCTCAGGCCATCGCCGAGGAGATCGGCGCGCCGGTGATGGTCAAAGCGCAGGTCAAGATCGGCGGCCGGGGCAAGGCCGGTGGCGTCAAGTATGCCGCGACACCCCAAGACGCCTACGAACACGCCAAGAACATCCTCGGCCTGGACATCAAGGGGCACGTCGTCAAGAAGCTGTTGGTCGCCGAGGCCAGCGACATCGCCGAGGAGTACTACATCTCCTTCTTGCTCGACCGCGCCAACCGCACCTACCTGGCGATGTGCTCGGTCGAGGGTGGCATGGAGATCGAAGAAGTCGCGGCCACCAAGCCCGACCGGCTGGCCAAGGTCCCGGTCGACGCCGTCAAGGGCGTGGACCTGGCCACCGCGCGTTCCATCGCCGAGCAGGGTCACCTGCCGGCCGAGGTGCTCGACGCCGCCGCGGTCACCATCTCCAAGCTGTGGGACCTCTTCGTCGGTGAGGACGCCACGCTGGTCGAGGTGAACCCGTTGGTGCGCACCCCCGACGACCGGATTCTGGCGCTGGACGGCAAGGTCACCCTGGACGCCAACGCCGACTTCCGGCAGCCCGGCCACGTCGAGTTCGAGGACCGCGACGCGACCGACCCGCTGGAGCTCAAGGCCAAGGAGCACGACCTCAACTACGTCAAGCTCGACGGCGAAGTCGGCATCATCGGCAACGGCGCGGGCTTGGTCATGTCGACCCTCGACGTGGTGGCCTACGCAGGGGAAAAGCATGGCGGCGTCAAGCCGGCCAACTTTCTGGACATCGGCGGTGGCGCGTCGGCCGAGGTGATGGCCGCGGGCCTGGACGTGGTGCTGGGCGACAAGCAGGTTAAGAGCGTGTTCGTCAACGTGTTCGGCGGCATCACGGCCTGCGACGCCGTGGCGACCGGGATCGTCAAGGCCCTGGAAATCCTGGGCGACGAGGCCAACAAGCCCCTGGTGGTGCGGTTGGACGGCAACAACGTCGACGAAGGCCGGCGCATCCTTGCCGAGGCCAACCACCCGCTCGTGACGCTGGTGCCGACGATGGACGAGGCCGCCGACAAGGCCGCCGAGCTGGCGAGCGCCTGAAAGGAAGCATGACCCAATGGCTATATTTCTGACCGCCGAAAACAAGGTCGTCGTCCAGGGCATCACCGGCGCCGAGGCGACCAAGCACACCGCACGCATGCTCAAGGCCGGCACGCACATCGTCGGCGGAGTCAACGCCCGCAAGGCCGGCACCACGGTCGCGCACAAGGACGTCAACGACAAGCCCGTCGAACTGCCGGTGTTCGGCAGCGTCGTCGAGGCCATCGAGAAGACCGGCGCCGACGTCTCGATCGTGTTCGTCCCACCGGTGTACGCCAAGGACGCCATCATCGAGGCCATCGACGCCGAGATCCCGCTGCTGGTGGTCATCACCGAGGGAATCCCGGTGCAGGACAGCGCATATGCGTGGGCTTACAACCTGCACAAGGGCGGAAAGACCCGCATCATCGGTCCGAACTGTCCCGGCATCATCACCCCGGGCCAGGCGCTGGTGGGCATCACCCCGGCCAACATCACCGGGCCGGGTCCCGTCGGGCTGGTATCCAAGTCCGGCACGCTGACCTACCAAATGATGTACGAGCTACGCGATTTCGGCTTCTCCACGTCCATCGGGATCGGCGGTGACCCGGTCATCGGCACCACCCACATCGACGCTATCGAGGCGTTCGAGAAGGATCCCGACACCAAGGTCATCGTGATGATCGGCGAGATCGGCGGTGACGCCGAGGAGCGCGCGGCCGACTACATCAAGGCGCACGTATCCAAGCCGGTCGTCGGCTACGTCGCAGGATTCACTGCGCCAGAAGGAAAGACGATGGGCCACGCTGGCGCGATCGTGTCCGGCTCGTCGGGCACCGCGGCCGCCAAGAAGGAAGCCCTGGAGGCGGCCGGGGTCAAGGTCGGCAAGACCCCCTCGGAGACGGCGGCGCTGGCCCGGGAGATTCTGCAGAGCCTGTAGCGACAGGTTTCGCAACGTGACACTGGATCCGCGCACGCCCGTCGTCGTCGGGGTCGGGCAGTCGGCGGAACGCATCGACGACGCCTACTACCGCGCGATGTCGGGCGTGGAACTAGCCGCCGCGGCGGCGCGCGCCGCACTCGACGACTGCGGCGCCGACGTCGCCAAGGTCGCGTCGACGATCGACACCGTCGCCGGCGTAAGGCAATTCGAGATTTCCGGACCGGCCCAACCGGTGCTGGGCAAGTCGAACAACTATCCGCGGTCGGTGGCCAACCGGATCGGCGCGGACCCCGCCCGCGCCATCCTCGAAGTCGTCGGGGGTCAGGGCCCACAGCACCTGATCACCGAGCTGGCCGGCGAGATCGCCGCCGGTCGCGTCGACGTCGCGCTGATTTTCGGCTCCGATGCCACGTCGACCACGCGCTATTTCGCCGGGGCCGACAACCGCCCGGATTTCTCCGAGACCGTCGACGGTTCGCTGGAAGACCGGGGCTACGGCCTGGAGCGACTCGTCACGCGCTACACGGTGATCCACGGCCTGGTCGACGCGCCGACGCAGTATGCGCTGCTGGAGAATGCCCGTCGCGCCGAAACCGGGCTGGGCCCAACGGAATACCTGCGTCGGATGGGCGAGCTGTTCGCGCCGTTCACCAAGGTCGCCGCGGGCAATCCGTTTGCCGCCGCGCCGGTGGAACGCAGCGTCGACGAGCTGATCACCGTGACCGAGAGCAACCGGATGATCTCCGACCCGTACCCGCGGTTGCTGGTCGCTCGCGATCAGGTCAACCAGGGCGCGGCCGCACTGATGATGTCGGTCGAGTCCGCGCGGCGGCTCGGAGTGCCGGAGGAGAACTGGGTGTACCTCCACGGCCACGCCGATCTGGAGGAACAGCCGCTGCTGGAACGCCCGGACCTCGGGCATGCACCCTCGGCCGTCATGGCGGTGCGCGAAGCGCTAGACGTGGCCGGCATCGGTATCGACGACGTCGCCACCTTCGACCTATACAGCTGCTTTCCGGTGCCGGTGTTCAACATCTGCGACGGCATGGGCCTCGCGCCCGACGATCCACGCGGACTGACCCTGACCGGTGGGCTCCCCTTCTTCGGCGGCGCCGGCAACAATTATTCGATGCACGGTGTCGCCGAGACGGTCGCCCGAATGCGAAGCACGCCAGGGCAATTCGGCCTCGTCGGCGCCAACGGCGGCATCTTGAGCAAGTATTCGGTCGGCGTTTACTCGACCACCCCGACGGAATGGAAGCCGGATCGCAGCGCCGCGCTGCAGGCGCAGATCGGCAGCTCGCCGACGCAGGCGGTGACCGAGGCGGCCGACGGCGCCGCCACCGTCGAGACCTACACCGTCCGGCGCGATTCCGGTCGGCTGACCGGAATCATCGTGGGCCGGCTGGACGCCGACGGCACCCGATTCCTGTCGACCACCGAGGACGCCGAGTTGATCGCGCTGCTGACCGACGGCGACCCGTTGGGGAGTCCGGTTCGGGTGCGCTCCTTCGACTACGGCAACCGCTGCTTCGTTCGCTGAGCGCTTCCGCGCAGCGCGACACATAACCACGCACACGACACGCCGGTTGGGCTCAAGGGGTGATTGCAACACTTCGTAGTTAGGAAGTGTTGATGGCGGCTCATTGGTCGTTGACGTCGGTTCAGCGTCGGTTTTG
>NZ_MBEU01000091.1 GCF_001954275.1 Mycobacterium sp. IS-836
TTCGACATCTCGGTGTGGGAGATCTGGGGCCCGTTGCTTCATGGTGGGCGGCTGGTAGTGATCCCGGACTCACTGACTCGCTCGGCCCCCGATCTTCACGATGTGCTGGCTGCCCAACACGTCGGCGTGTTAACCCAAACCCCTTCTGCGGCAGCGGCGTTGTCCCCGCAGGGGTTGCAGTCACTGACACTAGTGCTCGGCGGTGAGTTCTGCCCGGCCCGGGTGGTGCAGCGCTGGGCGGGCCCGGGTCGGGTGGTGATCAACGGCTATGGCCCCACCGAAACCACCATGTGCGTGACCTTGACCGCGCCCCTGACACCGGATGGGGGGCCACCGCCGATCGGTTCGCCGGTGAGCGGGGCGGCATTGTGGGTGCTCGATCGGTGGCTGCGTCCGGTGCCGATCGGGGTCGTCGGGGAGTTGTATGTGGCCGGCGCCGGGGTGGGCTGCGGGTATTGGCGGCGTGCAGGGTTGACCGCGTCGCGGTTCGTGGCCTGCCCAGTGGCCGGGCCCGGGGCGCCCGGGACGCGGATGTATCGCACCGGGGATCTGGTGCGCTGGCGTGCTGATGGCCAACTCGACTACGTGGGCCGCGCCGATGAGCAGGTCAAAATCCGCGGCTACCGCATCGAGCTCGGCGAAATCCGCGCCGCCCTAACCCAACTCGACGGGGTCCAACAAGCCGCGGTCATCGCCCGCGAAGACCGCCCCGGCGACAAACGCCTCATCGGCTACATCACCGGCACCGCCGACCCCGCCACCATCCGCGACCAACTAGCC
>NZ_MBEU01000092.1 GCF_001954275.1 Mycobacterium sp. IS-836
TGATGGCGCAACGACCGAGCCGGGTTGAGCCGCTCCACCACCACCTCAAAAGGCACATGCTGATGTTCAAACGCCTCCAAACTGCGCGCCCGAACCTGCGCCAACAACTCCGCAAAAGTGGGATCCCCACCCACATCGGTACGCAACACCAAGGTGTTGACGAAAAACCCCACCAACTCATCGAGCGCCGGATCACCCCGACCGGCCACCGCGAAGCCCACGGCCACATCAGAACTGGCGCCGATCTTCGACAACAACATCGCCAACCCGGCCTGCACCACCATGAAACTCGACGCGTTATGCTCACGGGCCAGCCGAGCAACCTTGCGCTGCAATCCCGCCGACCACTCGACGGCCACACTGGCCCCACGCTGATCAGCCACCAATGGATAAGGCCGATCAGTCGGCAACTCCAAACGCTCAGGCATCCCGGCCAGCGCCTGCTCCCAAAACTTCAACTCCAGAGCAATGGCACTGCGCGGATCAGACTCCTCCCCCAGCCACTCCTGTTGCCACAGCGTGTAATCGGCATACTGCACCGCCAACGGCGTCCAACCCGGCGCCCGACCGGCGCACCGGCTGGTATAGGCCACACTCAAATCAGCGGTCAGCGGCCTTAGCGACCAGCCATCCGCGGCGATATGGTGCATCACAATCACCAGCATGTGCTCGTCGTCGACGATGCGAAAAAGCCTTGCCCGCAGCGGGATCTCGGTGGCCAGATCAAAGGTATGGCGTGCCGCGGCGTCGATGACCTCACCCAGCCGGGCTGGTGACCAGCTGCTGGCATCAACAACGTCCCACCCAAAATCGGCCTGCTCAACAGGAATAACCACCTGTCGGGGTGTTCCCTCGACCGCGGGGAACACAGTGCGCAGGCTTTCATGACGGCCCACCACATCGGCCAGCGCCGCAGCCAACGCATCAACATCGAGCGGCCCACTTAGCCGCAATGCAGCCGCGACGTTGTAAACCGGCGAGGGCCCCTGCAACTGGTCGATAAACCACAACCG
>NZ_MBEU01000093.1 GCF_001954275.1 Mycobacterium sp. IS-836
CGCCAATACCTGTCCTGTGATGCCACCTGTGAGGTGTGGTTGGAACGCGACGGTCAGCTCATCGGCGCCGGGCGCTCGACTCGGCTGATCAACCGCCGGCTTCGCCGTGCGCTCGAGCACCGCGACCGCGCGTGCGTGGTTCCTGGCTGCGGGGCCAGCCGGGGTCTGCACGCTCATCACATCCGCCACTGGGAAGACGGCGGGCCCACCGAGCTGGCCAACCTGGTACTGGTCTGCCCCTACCATCACCGGCTACACCATCGTGGGGTCATCACCATCACCGGACCCGCCGATGATCTCACCGTCACCGACGACACCGGCCGATTACTAAGCCCGGGATCGCTGGCGCGCCCACCAACGCAACCCCCGCCCGCCGTCCCGCCGTGTCCCGGGCCTCTCGGCGAACGCGCCGACTGGTGGTGGTATGACCCCTTCCAACCCCAACCACCACCCACAAACAACTAAACTGGTTCACGCATTGCGGCGAACCTGAAATATATTGGCGCGTAGAGACTTTCGTTGCAGCGCTGCCAGGAATCATGTCCTCGCGCTTACCTGGCTGCGCGCGGTACAAGCGCGGGTGTATCTCAGAAATTCTTCGGCCAATCGCGAGTCGCCGGAGAGCGGCTATCTCGTCTCCATGTCGTCGGGCCCTAGCGCACTAAGACGTGCAGGGTGGGCCGGTAGATGAGTTCTTGGATGTTGCCGTCGAGCGTTCGGCTCTCGATCAGCTCGAGGTCGAAGTCGGCCGCACCCTGGAAGATCGGGCCGTCGCCGGTCTGACCGGTGATCACCGGGAACAGCGTCACCTGGACACGGTCGACCAAGCCGGCGGCCATCAACGCTCGGTTCATCGACAGGCTGCCGTGCGAGCGCAACGGCACCTCTGATTCCTCCTTGAGCCGGGCCACGACGTCGACGGCGTCGCCGCGCACGACGGTCGCGTCAGGCCAGTCGAGGGGCCCGTCCAGGGAGGTCGACACCACCGTCGCCGGCAGGTACCTCATCCGGGTGACCCACGGGTCGTGCACCTCGGACTCCTCGGTGCTCTCGGCCAGCATTTGCGCGAATAGCCGATATGTGTTGGCGCCCATGATCATTCGCTGCTTCTCCTCGTACAGGGCGAGGCGGCGGTCGAGCAGTTCGGGTCCCTGCTTGCCCCAGTAGCCGCCCCAGTCGCCGCCGCTGACGCCGCCGAAGCCGTCGAGGCTGGAAAAGACGTCGAAGGTGTAGGTGGCGGTCATGATGATCTCCTCGGGTGCGGTTGACGACCTGTTGGGGATACAGACCGCAAACCGTGGCGAAACTCATCGCCGGACTTTCAGGCCAGCTTTGTCAGCGTTAGCTGTTGCCGATGATGGTCATAGTGCTGACCGGGGTAGCGGTAGAGATCTTCCAGCGTCATGTAGTCGCGGAAGTAGGGATCCCAGTCCTTCGGATAGTGCATGCCGCGCCTGAAGGCGTCCTCGGGTGCTCGACGAAGCGAGCGTTGCAGCGAGTCGATCACGTGGTCCAGCTTGGCGCCCATACGCTTTCGGTTGTAGAAGCTCGCAGCGAAACGCGATCCGTAGAAGTTGACCCCATCGAATGCCGGTGTGACGGCATTGAGCAATCGCGCATAGCCGCGACTAACGGAGTCGGGGAGCCGGTCGAACAAGCGCACCAGCAACAGGAGGCGTTGCACAACCATGTATCCGAACACCATATGAAACAACAGTTCTTCGTTGTTCCACCTAGTGCCTCTGGTCGGTTTGGTCCAGTCATCGTCATCGGTCATCTCGATGAGGCGCTGGAAATCGATGCGTGCTCGGTCGAGGTCGGCGGCGATAGCTGCGCGATCTATTAGTTGCGTCATCCTCTGCCTCAGGGGTGAAGCGATCAATGCCATCGTCCCGCATCGCTCACGGCGTGCCGCCGTTGCACGCGCAGGTCTCGGCTTCTGCGGCAGCGGGGCCGGATGCGCCGAATGTCTCGGCGTCGGCCAGCTTGGTGTAGACCTCCCATTTCTCACCGTCTGGCCCGGTGACCCACACTTTGTCTTGGGTGGCAAAACAACAGGTGGTGTTCATCTCCTCCTCCGTGAACAGACCGGCTCCGCTCAGGCGGACGATCTCCGCACCCACGGTCTCGCTGGACTCGACCTCGACGCCGAGGTGGTTGAGCGAGCCGCCTTTGCCGGGGTTCTGGATCAGGACCAGCTTGAGCGGGGGTTCAGCCACGGCAAAGTTGGCGTAGCCGGGCTTGCGTTTGGCTGGCTCGGTGTTAAACAGCTTGGAGTAGAACGTGATTGCCTCATCCAGGTCATCGACGTTGAGGGCCAATTGAACGCGGGACATGTCAGGAACCTCCGACTTCTGAGACATATATCGAACTAGTGCCAGAGCCCAGCCTGCCACCTTTTCGATATATGTCAAACTTTATGGCAGTATGGGGTGATGCCCAAAGCGTTGCCGGTGATCGACGCGAGTGCGCCGGTCTGTTGCGCCCCGGTGGCCTCAGGTCCAATGAGCGATGAGGACGCGTTGCAGGTCGCGTTGCGTCTCAAGGCCCTGGCAGATCCGGTGCGGGTCAAGATTGTGTCGTATCTGTTCAGTTCCCCCGCAGGAGAGGAGATCTCGGGGGAGCTCGCGGTCGCGTTGGGACTTAGCGAGTCCACGGTCAGCCATCACCTGAGTCAGCTCCGTAAGGCGGGACTCATAGCCTCGGATCGGCGCGGGATGAACGTGTTTCATCGGGTCCGTCCGGACGCGATGCAAGCGTTGTGTGCCGCGTTGGACCCAGACTGTTGCTCCTAGCGAAGTCGGTCAGGTATTTAAGTACGCGACGCCGCGACTGTGCACCGTCAGCGTTTGACGAATACTGTGGCTGAACATGAAGTTGCCGCTGTTGGGCCCGGTATCGCTGACGGGCTTCCAGCACGCCTGGTTCTTCCTGTTCCTGCTGGCCGTGCTGTTGGTGATAGGGATCTATGTCGTCCAGCAATTCGCCCGCCGCCGGCGGGTGCTGCGCTTCGCCAACATGGACGTGTTGGAGCGCGTCGCGCCGCGTCACCCCGGCCGGTGGCGGCACCTGCCCACGATCCTGCTCGCCACATCACTGGTGTTGCTCACCACGGCGATGGCCGGGCCGACGTCCAATGTCCGGATCCCGCTCAACCGCGCCGTCGTCATGCTGGTGATCGACGTCTCGGAATCCATGGCTTCCACCGACGTCG
>NZ_MBEU01000094.1 GCF_001954275.1 Mycobacterium sp. IS-836
GGTCGGGGCCGTATACGCGGTGGCGACGGTTCTCGAGGTGTTCCACGGCGCCGACCTGTTCGGGGTGGTACCGGTCGACGTGCGCGACCGGATCGTGCACCCGTTGCTGGCGATCGTTGCGGCCCTGAGCTTGGTGGTTGCAGGCCGTCGAGCCTCAGTGCGCAGTCGGGACTAGCTACAGGGATATTGCCCGTTGAGCACACAATTCGACGGTGGCGTGTAGGTGCCGGTCAGCACGCCTCGTAGGCCACCCGTGGCTGAACCGCCGGGTGCAATGACCCGATTCCAATTCGCGGGAGAGAGAACATAGTGCGTGCCAGATTGGGTAACGGTGCTATTCCAGGTGTGCACGACCGATTGTCCTGCCGGCATGTCGAATTCGAGCTTCCAATCGCTCAACGGCGCCATGCTCCCGTTGGTGACGGCGAAGCGGGCGATGAAACCCGTCTGCCACGTATGTTCCACGGTGAACGTCGCCGCGGCTGCGGCCGCATGAGCTACCGGGGCGACTGCGAGTCCGAGGACGCCAACCAGCACTGCCGACAGCACTACGTGAAGCGCTGCGCCGCAGCGCTTCACGTAATTCCTCAGTCGGGCCATAGCAGCCAACACTAAAACCAAACAGGCGGTATCGGCCCTCGCATCGCGAGTAAGCTGCAGTACCTTTGCCCAACCGAAACCGACATGAAATCTTGGCCGGATGTACGTTCTCATTTGTCGTTGCGCGACAGCCGCTTCGGAGCTGGCCGCCCGGTTGGCCCATAGCTGATCGATGCCGATCGATGCTGTCCTAGGGCAGTGTTAGCCGAGTGTGCGGTCTGGGGTCCGACGGCTACGGGTGCCGTCACTGCCCCTCACCCTGAACAGCTGGTTGTCGCGATGGCTGACCAACCGCGTCGGACGCACGCCGGCCGACCAGGAACCAGGTGCGCAGCACACCCTTGCCCTTCACCACGACGTCGCCGCGTTCCTCAAATACGAACTCCCCCTTGAGCCGTTCGTACACGTCGAGCGGGACCTGAATCCGCCCTTCGACGCCGGTGGACTCCATGCGGGAAGCGACATTGACTGCATCGCCCCACACGTCGTAGAAGAATCGGCTGGTGCCAACGACGCCGGCCACCATGGGACCGACGCTCAGTCCGATGCGGATGGGCACCTTCTGCCAGATGTGGTCGGTAAGCCTGTTCGACGCGTCGGCCAAATCGAGCGCAAGACATGCGAGCGCCTCCAGGTGATTGGGCCGCGGCTGCGGTACGCCGCTGACCGCCATGTAGCTGTCGCCGGTGGTCTTGACCTTTTCCAGCCCGTGGCGCTCGACGAGACGGTCGAATTCGCCGTTGACGCGGTTGAGTAGCGTCACCAGCTCCTCCGGCGTGGTGCGGCTGGCGCGCTCGGTGAAGCCGGCAATGTCGGCGAACAACACCGAGGCTTCGTCGTACTTGTCGGCGATGATCGTGGTCGTCGGGTCCTTGAGCCGCGCTGCGATAGTGGTCGGCAAGATGTTGGTGAGCAACGCCTCGGAGCGTTCGTGTTCCAGCTCGATCGCTCGCTTCGCCCCGTCCATCTCGCGCTGTGTGTACCAGACCGTCGCCATCACCATTCCGCAGGCGGCGACTGCCGAGATCGCAAAGCCGAGATCCATTGCCCACACCGGCTGCGCGCGGGTGCGAACGGGCCGGACATAGTTGATCGTGATGATCAGAGCGGCACTGCTGGTCACCACAAGGGAGGCCGTCACGATGTGCTCGGTGCCCAGCACCATCACCGCCACGAGCCCCGACATCACGAAGAAGAACGCGACCCCCGTGTGGGTCCCGACCGTCCAGCCGACCACGATCATGAACACGTCGGCGATGCCAACCAGGGTCAGCGGCGCCATCAGCTCACCAAAGCGGTACAGCAGAGGAACCAGCGCGAATATCAGGGCTGCCACGACGTTGAACCCCGCGATGGGCCACAGTCGGGTCGTCATCACTTCAATCACCGCGAAGCTGGCGCAGACCGCGGCGGCCATCCATGTGGTGATGCTGAGGACTCGATGACGCCGGGCCTGGCTGTCTGCGAATTGCCGGTCGCGATCCACTATTGCCGACTTCAGGCGCAGCAGCGGGCCGTAGGGCTCCGCGGCTGCGGCATCTGCGGCATCGACATCGGCTGCCACCCAGAAAGCCTATCGAACCCGAAGCGGGCGTCAGCTGGTATTCGCGCAGGCCGATCAGTCCCTGGACCCGTCGCTGGTGCGCGACGACGGATGCCCTCGTCGGCTCCTCCGGTGCGTACCTGTCCTGCATCATGAGCAAGGCCATGAACCGGTCGTTCATCTCCGTCATCGCCGGAGGCTTCGGCATCGAGGCCGGCCCGACCGAGGACAAGGGCTACGGCGAGCACCGCGAAATCAACGCTGAAGGCGCTGACCGCGTGCCCGCCGCCCGAGCTTCCTCAACTCATGATGAGTCCGAAGTCCCCACTTTCGTGTCCAACATGACATTCAGAGAGGGGAACATGACATGCGAAATGGGAACCGACAACGGACGAACCTCACCGCGCCATGTTGGCGAATCGCGACAGGTGCAGTTGATGGGCGACGGTCACCGTCTTGGTCGGGCCGTTGCGGTGTTTGGCGAGAATGAAATCCGCCTCTCCCCCGCGCGGGTCGTCGCGCTCGAACGCGTCCGGCCGGTGCAGCAGCAGCACGACGTCGGCGTCCTGCTCCAGTGATCCCGACTCGCGAAGGTCGGCCAGCATCGGCTTTTTGTCGGTGCGCTGCTCGGGACCGCGGTTGAGCTGGCTGATCGCGACCACCGGAACCTCGAGTTCCTTCGCCAAAAGCTTGAGATGCCTTGAGAATTCGGACACCTCGACCTGGCGCGACTCGTGCTTCTTGCCCGACGTCATCAGCTGCATGTAGTCGACCACGATCAGCTTCAGGTCGGCTTTCTGCCGCAACCGGCGCGCCTTGGCGCGAATTTCCATCATGGTGAGGTTGGGCGAGTCGTCGATATACAGTGGGGCCTCGCTGATTTCGCTCATCCGCCGCGCCAGCCGCGTCCAGTCGTCGTCGTTCATCCGGCCCGAACGCATATCGGCCAGCTTGATTTTCGCCTCCGCCGACAGCAGCCGCATTACGATCTCGGACTTGCTCATCTCCAACGAGAAGATGACGCTGGCCATCCGGTGCTTGATCGAACACGACCGCAAAAAATCCAATCCAAGTGTCGATTTGCCCACTCCAGGACGAGCCGCCACGATGATCATCTGCCCGGGGTGCAGGCCGTTGGTGACCTCGTCGAGTTCGGTGAAGCCCGTCGGCACGCCGCGCGCCAGACCACCGCTCGAGGCGATCGCGTCGATCTCGTCCATCGTCGGCTGCAGCAGGTCCTCGAGTGGAACGAAGTCTTCGGAAAGCCGACGATCGGCGACGTCGTAGATTTCGGCCTGCGCACGATCGACCACCTCGGCGACATCGGCGCCCTCGGCGCCGGCGTAGCCGTACTGGACCACCCGCGTGCCGGCTTCCACGAGCCGGCGCAACAGCGCCTTCTCGGCCACGATGCCGGCGTAGTAGCCCGCATTGGCGG
This sequence comes from Mycobacterium sp. IS-836, assembly GCF_001954275.1. Taxonomy (GTDB): domain Bacteria; phylum Actinomycetota; class Actinomycetes; order Mycobacteriales; family Mycobacteriaceae; genus Mycobacterium. Next base: position 3,582 of record NZ_MBEU01000094.1, read on the forward strand.
CCGTCGGCACCGTCGAGATCAGCGTGTGCAAGTACGGCGCGCCGCCGATCCGGCGGAGCAACCCGCGGCGGTCCAGCTCCGCGGCGACCGTCACCGCGTCAGCGGGCTCCCCACGGCCGTAGAGGTCCAGGATCGCGTCGTAGACATTCTGGTGCGCCGGCCGGTAGAAGTCGCCGGGCCGCAGCCGCTCCAGCACATCTGCGATGGCGTCCTTGCTGAGCAGCATGCCGCCCAGCACCGACTGTTCGGCGGCCAGATCCTGCGGCGGCTGCCGGCCGTAATCCTCACTGGGAGGCGAGGCGTCCATGCCCGGCGCTAAGTCATCGACCACCGCCATGGCTCTCACCTCCCTCCGTCACAGAGTATCCGAACATACATTCGACACCCGGTATTGAGAGCGTAAGCCCGGGCACTGACGCCCCCCGACTCAAGCACCCGAATAGCCTTGCGCCGGGACGACGGTAAACGTTGCTGGCAAGTACTTAAAGGGGCCACTGTTCATAACGCTGTGCATCGTGTGTGCATATCCGTCGACACCTGTGTTGAACGGGGTGTGGAGAACCTGTGGATTAATCTCGGGCGTCCTGACATCGCTGCAGATACGCGCAGTACAACACCGCACAATTGGTGTGGACAAGAATCTCTTCGGCGTGTCGCCGCAGGTTACCGTGTCGGGCGTGTTGGCTTTCGGCCACATTTTCGGCACGTTAAGGGCGGGTTAAGGGGCCCCTCCTGGAGGGCACCGGAAATAGTTCGCCAGACCCACCGCTGAACCATCGTCAAAGCGGGCACACAGTGCCCTCGAAGCGCCTAAGATTTGGCGCCGGCCGAGCCGGGCGATCGCCCGTCGGCATCGAGCAAACGCCGCGGGGTTAGCCCTCCGCGACGACCTCGAGCGCGACCTCGACATCGATCTCGGGGTGCAGGTGCACCGACACCGGGTGCGTGCCCACGGCTTTGATGTGCGTCTTGGGCAGCCGGACGATGCGCTTGTCGAGATTGGGTCCGCCGGCCTTCTTGATGGCCGCGACCACGTCACCGGTGGTCACCGAGCCGAACAACTTGCCCGAGTCGGCCGCGGTCTTCACCGGCAGCGAAACCGGGCCGAGCGCCTCGATGGCCGTCTTGATTTCGGTGGCGTGCTCGAGGTCGCGCACGGTCTTGGTATCCCGGGCGCGGCGGATGTCGTCGGCCTGCTTCTGCGCGCCGCGCGAGGCGACAATCGCCAGGCCACGCGGGAGCAGGAAGTTTCGGCCGTACCCGTCCTTGACCTCGACGGTGTCGCCGACGGCGCCGAGGTGGTCGACATCGGCCGTCAAAATCAGCTTCATCGTTTCGTACTTTCGGTTGAGCCTCGGCGGCTATCGCGCCGAGGAGGTGAAGGGCAGCAGGGCCACCTCGCGGGCATTCTTCACCGCGAGCGCGATGTCCCGCTGGTGCTGCACACAGTTGCCGGTCACGCGACGCGCCCGGATCTTGCCGCGCTCGCTGATGTACGTGCGCAGCAGCGCGGTGTCCTTGTAGTCGATCGCTTGTTCCTTCTTGCCACAGAAGACGCATTTGCGCGCCTTCACCGGCTTTTCCGGAGCCGGGCGCCGCTTGTTGGACTTGGCCATGTCTGTCTTTCTTTCGTTTCCTACTGCTGAAGTGTGTTTGATCAGAACGGCGGTTCGTCGTCGCCGCCGCCGAAGGAGCCCGACGCCGGGGCGCTGCCCCACGGGTCGTCCCCGCCGCCGCTGGGTTGCGCTGCCGGCGCCTGGCGCGAACCGCCACCGCCACCGAAGCCACCGCCGCCGGCGCCACTGCGGCTGGCCTTGTTGACCTTGGCGGTGGCGTAGCGAAGCGAGGGCCCGATCTCGTCGACCTCGACCTCCACGACGGTGCGCTTCTCGCCTTCGCGAGTCTCGAAGGAGCGCTGCTTGAGCCGCCCGCTGACGATCACCCGCGCCCCGCGGGTGAGGCTCTCCGCGACGTTCTCAGCGGCCTCGCGCCAGATGTTGCACCGCAGGAACAGCGCCTCCCCGTCTTTCCATTCCCCGCTTTGGCGGTCATAGATCCGCGGCGTCGATGCCACGGTGAAGTTCGCCACCGCGGCGCCCGACGGGGTGAACCGCAGTTCGGGGTCAGCGGTCAGGTTTCCGACAACGGTGATGGTGGTGTCACCAGCCACAATTTCCTCCTGGATCCGCCTGGAGACGATCGATGGTCATGAGCATGTTCCTCGCTGAGCCTACGCAAGCCTGACGACAGCGGGCAGCCAGCGCCGCCCTTGAGGTCCGCTTAGTGCTTATCGGTGCGCATCACCTTGGTGCGCAGCACCGACTCGTTGAGGCTCAGCTGTCGGTCGAGCTCGGACACCGTCGCCGGCTCGGCCTTCAGATCGACGACGACGTAGATGCCTTCGGCGTGCTTGGCGATCTCGTACGCCAGCCGCCGCTTACCCCAGATGTCGACCTTGTCGACGGTGCCGCCGTCCTTGCGGACGACGTTGAGGAACGTCTCCAACGACGGAGCGACGGTTCGTTCGTCGAGCGTGGGGTCAAGAATGACCATGATTTCGTATGGACGCATGGAAACCTCACCACCTCCTCTGGTCTGCGCGGCCACGGTCGATCCGTGGCAGGAGGGTCGCCTGCGTCGGCAACCGCCCCAGGGTACCGGAAGGTGCTCTGCGCAGCGAAATCGTTACTGCCGGGCGCGCAGGTATTCGTTGGCCCGGGCCACGGTCGCCTCGTCTGCCTTAGCGAGCGCGCCCGAATCGAACGGCGGCTGGGGGTCGTATTCGATGAGAAGCTGCGCGGCCTGCGCCGCCTGACGATCGACGAGCAGTTCAACCAGGCGCAGCGCCATGTCGATGCCGCTGGACACCCCCGCGGCGGTGATGATCCGCTCTGGCAGATGTTCGACGACGCGTTCGGGCACATAGTGCGCGCCCAACTCGTTGAGCAGGTCCGCGGCCCGCCAGTGCGTCGTCGCGGTGAGCCCATCGAGCAGACCCGCGCCGGCGAGTAACAGCGCACCGGTGCACACCGAGGTGGTGAATGCGGTGCTCGGGTGTACCGAGTGCAGCCAGGCGCGAATTGCGTCGTCGTGAATCAGCCCGCGGGTTCCGATGCCGCCAGGGAACACCACGACGTCGGGGGCGCCGACTTCGTCGAATGTGGCGTCGCACGTGATGCCCAGCATCCCGTTTTCGGTGCGCACCTCGCCGCGGCGGTGCCCGACGAATACCACATCGATCGATGGAATGCGTTGCAGCACTTCGTAAGGCCCGACGGCGTCGAGCGCGGTGAAGCGCGGAAAAAGCGGAATCGCGACCTGCGTCATGGCTGGCTCGCGGCGGCCGCAGTTTCCGCGCCGCTTTCGGCGGGTTCGGGCCGGTGTCGCTGTGCGGGCGGGCGTAGCCAGTCCGGCAGCCAACCGGGCGGGGCGTCGGGGGCGCGGTCGAAAGGCCCGCCCGCCGGATCGTCCACCCGTCCACCCCAGCGCACCAGGTCCTCGTCCGGCCGGTAGATCTGCCGGATGACCAACGCGCACAGCGCCATGACCGCGATGTCGCGCAGCAACACCGTCGTCGTAAAGAACTGCTCCGGCAGCGCGCGGTTCGGGTTGCCGTACAGGAAATACATGCGCGGCACCCACACCACCGCGTCGATCGTCATCCACGCCAGAAGTATTCGGCGGTGCGGCAAGGCCAGCACGGCCAGCGGTACCAGCCAGAGGGAGAACTGCGGGCTCCACACCTTGTTGGTCAGCAGAAACGCCGCCACGACCAGAAACGCCAACTGCGCCACCCGCGGCCGTTGCGGAGCGGTCAGAGCGATGAAAGCGATTGCCGCGCAGCACAGTACGAACAGCACCGCAACAACCGTGTTGAGCACCGTGGGCGGTTCCCAGAAACCAAGCTTGGGATCGAAACCGCGCCAGCCGGTGAATGATTTGACGACGTTGTAGAGCGAGTCCATGTCGTCGCCGCGGCGGGTGTTGAGCCGGAAGAACTCCGACCATCCTCGCGGAAAGAGCAGCAACACAGGTAAATTCACCAACGCCCAGGTCGCCGCGGCGGCCGCGGCGGTGCGGGTCCAGGCACGAAGGCGCCCGGTCCGTATTCCCAGCACCAGCATCGGGCCGAGGAACAACAGCGGGTACAGCTTGGCCGCGGCGCCCAACCCAATGAGCGCGCCAGCCAGGACGGGTTTGCGGCGCGCCCATGCCAGCAGTCCCGCGAGCGCGAATCCCGTTGCCAGCGCATCGAAGTTGGTGAATATCTGAAAGATCAACAGTGGTGAGGCCGCCACCAGCGCCGCATCCCAGATGCGACGGCCGGAAAGGCCCGCGGTCGCCCAGACGGTCGCGAGCCAGGCCAGCGCCAGGCCGAAGGCCGCGACGTCGAAGAACACCACCACCTCGGCGACCACCGGAAGGGGGGCTACCTTGCTCAGCGCGGTGTAGGTTTTGGCCACCGCCATCGACGCGTACTGATAAAGACCGGTCAACACCGGATACTCCATGTATCGCACCGCCGGCTGGCCGTCATAGCGGTTCTGCGGCGAACCGTTGTTGTCGCTTTCGATCCAGCTCGACTTGTACGGAAACTTGCCCTGGCTCAACAGTTCCGCGCCGTAGAGCGGCACCGTGTCGGAGTAGCACAACTCGTAGTAGGCGCGTTGGTTGTCCCAGTTGGCAACCCGCTGATCGCCGGTCCCGGTACCGGTGCTCTGCAGGCAGGCCGCCTTCGTCGACCAGCCGAGGGCCAGAAACACCAGCCCGATCAGAAACATGACCCGCAGCGGAGTCATCAGCCGGGCGCGCCCGATCAGCGCGTGCCGACCCACCGGTCCGCCGATGACATCCGCCAGGGCGGCACCCAGAGAATCGGTGTGGCTTGGGCAATCGCGGTTGCCGGCGCTACGCAAATCCGCGGCCAGCGGTCGCGGCGAAATGGCGCTCTGCTGCCGAGCGCCGGTCACGGTGGCGGCTGGAGGAATGGCGGGCCCCCGGGCGGTGGGCCACCCGGCTGGGGACCGCCCGATTGGACGCCACCCGGAGCCTGTGGTGGCGACGGCGCGACCGTGATCGTCGTGGGTGGACCAACGGGGATGGTGATCCCCGGCGCTACCTCGACGGTGGGCTGGATGACCTGCTCGGACGGCGGCGGGGGCGGAGGAGGCGGCGCGGCGGGCACGCCGGCGTAACCGCCGATCTCGCTCGGTTTGGGGAAGGTCTCATTCGAGGTGCCCTTCAGCGCGCCGTCCATCGTCGCCTTCCAGATGTCCGACGGCAGGCCCGAACCGTAAACCTCTGCGCCCGAAGCGGTTACCAGTGGCACGTTGTCTTGGACGGTGCCCACCCATACAGCCGTCGAGAGCGACGGCGTGTATCCGACCATCCACGCATCCTTGTTGGCTTTGGTGTCACCCAGCTGCACCGTGCCGGTCTTGGCGGCCGACGCGCGCCCGCCGGCCAGGGAGTGGCCACGCGAATAGGCGGCGATCGGCTGCATCGCCGCGGTGACGTTATCCGCCACGCCCTTGTCGAGACGTTGCTCGCCGTTGTTGTCCGAGCCACCGGCGTCGAAAAGGACTTGCCCATCGGCATTGACGACCTTTTGCACCAGATGCGGCCGGTGATACACACCGGACGCCGCCAGCGTGGCGTAGGCCGACGCCATGTCGATCGGTCGAGTTTGGTACTGCCCCAACACGATCCCGTTGTTCGGTGGCCCGCCCTTGCCATCCTCGGACAGCGTGTGCTCGACGCCCGGGAAGCTTTTCGCGATACCGGCTTGGTGCGCGGCGTCCGCGACCGCCTGCGGCCCGTTCTTGAGCTTGAGCATCAGCCGGTAGTAGGCGGTGTTGAGCGAAAGCTTCAGCGCCTCAGCGATGTTGCAGGTTCCGCAGCTCTCGCCGTCGACGTTGGTGATCTTGATGCCGTCCACCGTCAGCGGGGAACTGTCGACCTGGTAGCCCAGGCCGATCCCCTGCTGGAGTGCCGCAACAAGTGCGAACACCTTGAACGACGATCCGGTCTGCAGGCCGGCCTGAGCGAAGTCGAAACCGTTGGCATCGGTACCGCCGTAGTAGGCGCGTATCGCGCCGTTGTGCGGGTCGATAGACACCGCGGCGGACCGCATGTCCGGGTCTTGCCCGTCGAGGTATTTCGAGACCGCCTTCTCCGCCGCCTGCTGGGCTTTCGGGTCGATGGTGGTGGTGACCTGCAGACCCTGCGTGTTGAGGGTCTGCTCGTCGATGTTGAACAGCTCCATCAGTTCCCTGGTCACCTGACGCTCGATCAGCCCGTTGGGGCCGGTCGTCTGATTCTGCGCGCGGGCCTGATCGGGCGGCACCGTGGGCGGAAAGACTTGTGCCGCGCGATCACTCGGCGACAGCGTCTTGGTTTCCACCATGCCATCCAGCACCCAGTTCCAGCGGGCCGCGGCACCCTTTGGATCGACGGCCGGGTCCAGTGAGGACGGGCGCCGAATCAGTGCCGCCAAGAGTGCGCCCTCGGCCACGGTGAGCTGCTCGACGGGCTTGTTGAAGTAGGCCTTGGCGGCGGCCGAAATCCCGTAGGCCCCCCGCCCGAAGTAGATGATGTTCAGATAGGCCTGCAGCACATCGTCTTTGGACCACTCCCCCGACATCTTGGTGGCAATGACCAACTCCTTGGCCTTGCGCAGCAGTCCACTGAACCCGTGTTGGGCGGAACCGACCAGGGCGTTCTTCACGTACTGCTGAGTGATCGTCGAACCGCCCTGCAGATCGCCGCCGCCAAAAAGGTTGTTGTTCACCGCCCGCGCGAATCCGCTAAAAGAAAAGCCCGGGTTGGAATAGAAGTTGCGGTCCTCGGCGGCGATTACCGCCTGGCGCACGTGCACCGGCACCTGGTTGATGTTTACATCGACCCGATTGCCTTCCGGGGGAATGATTTTCGCGATCTCCGAACCATCGCTGGCCAGGATCGTCGAGACCTGGTTGGTCCGGATGTTGCCCGGTTTGGGAATGTCGACGATGAAGTACGCCATCGTGAAGGTGACGATCGGCAGCAACACCAGCACCGCCGCGGTGAGGTAGGCCGCGCGGCGCACCCACCGCCAATTGATCTGGTCGACCCAGCTCCAGTCCGGCCGCGGCCCTGCAGCCCGCGGGTCCGGTCCGATCGGATCACCGGGCCCACCGGGCCGGCGCGGTGGAGGCGGTGGTCCGGCCGGTGGCCGCTGACCGGACATGGGACGGTGGCGCCGCCCAGGCGTTGGCGAGCGGCCGTCGAGCGCGGCCTTGACCTCATCGATCGCGTCGGTCGGCAGCGGTTTCGACGGCGGAGCGTCCAGCGCGGCCTTGACCTCATCGAGCGGATCGCGCCGCCTGGGGCTCCGGTCGTCGACGACGGGCGGAAGGATCGTCGTCATCCGGTCGTCGGGAGGAAGCGGCCGACGGGGGCGGGGCTCCTGGGGCGCGCCATCGTCCGGGCGGTCGGTGCTCGCATGCTTGCCCACGCGCTCAGTCGCTGGCCCGCTCGCCTCACCGGACGACTGGTCGTGGCGCCCTTCGTTACTCAATGGCCGTGCGGGCGCCGTTGCGCGCAGTCCGGGTGCCGCGCGTGCCCTTTGGCGGGCGTGCCGCGCCGAGCACATACGACTTGACCAGATGATTCCAGCTGCAGGTTCGGCACACCTCCACCACGTGGACCGCGAACTCGTCGTACCGGGTGGCCAGCAAGACCAACTCTTCGGCCGTCCGCGCAGAGCCCGACACCGCGCCCAGGTGCTCGCCGAACACCCACGACACCAATGTGAGCTGCTCCTTGCGGCAGATCGGGCACATCACCTGGCTGGTTTTTCCGTGAAACTTCGCGGCGCGCAGCAAATAGGGGTTCGCGTCACACACCTCGGACACACCGGTGCGGCCGGAGTACACCTCGGCCAGCACGGCGCGCCGCCGAAGCGCGTAGTCCACCACCTGTCGCTGCAGTCGCACGCTGACCAGAGTACGTCGCGATGCCGGCCGCCGATATGCAACCAACGCCGTCGCTCTGGCTGAGGCGCCGTAATCGCTCGTCACATCCGGTGCCGAACTCGGCTCGGCCTTCTACGATCATGGCCGTGGCGAAATGGTTGGGAGCACCGGTCGGTGGCGGGACGACGTCGACCACCCGCGCCAAGGACACCGATCGGCAAGACGCCTGCGCGATTCTCGACAACGCCCTGGGCGACGGTGAACTGTCCGGGGAAGAACACCGGCAACGAGTCAGCGGCGCCACCAATGCGGTCACGCTGGGTGATCTGCGGGCGCTGTTGGCCGACCTGCAGGTGAACAACGCCCCGGCCAAGCTGCGGGGCGCCAAGCCGCCGACGAAAGTCAGCGGATGGGTCATGCTGGTCGCCGCGTTCGTCGTCTCGGTGCTACTGGGAGTCGGAATCGGATGGGGCCTCTACGGCAACGCCGGCTCGCCGCTGGACTTCGGCAACGGCCGCGAGGACCCCGGGGCCAAACCGGACGGAGTGGCCCCCGTCGTGCTGACCCCGCCCACGCAGCTGCATTCGGTCGGCGGGCTTACCGGCCTGATGGAGCAAACCCGCAAGAGGTTCGGGGATACCGTCGGCTATCGGCTGGTGATCTACCCGACGTATGCCAGCCTCGACCGCCCCGACCCATCCGACGACCGACGTGTGCTCGACTACACCTACCGCGGCGGGTGGGGCGATCCGACCAGTTCCGCCAAGAGCTCCGTCGATGGGCCTGTGACGGCGGATCTCAGCAAGTTCGACATCGCGGCGACCGTGGGCATCATGCGCGGCGCCCCCGAAACCCTGCACATGAAGCAGGCCGACATCCGAACCATGTACCTGATCATTGAGCCCGGGAAGGATCCCACGGCGCCGGGGGCACTGTCGCTGTCCCTGTACGTTTCCAGCGATTACGGCAGTGGTTCGATCACATTCGCGGGCGACGGCACCGTCAAGCGGTTGGATTTGCCCACCTAGACGGCCTATCCGGTGACCCCCGGCCGGGCACATTTCGCGGTGATCAACAGCACACCAACACCAGGTGCTGTTGTGGCTAATATATCGAAACGATACGATGACGCGAGGCGTCGGACCGTCGTAACCAGCCAAGCAAAGGGGGTGAGTCGATGCTGGAGCTCGCCATCCTGGGGCTTCTGATCGAATCGCCCATGCACGGTTACGAGCTAAGGAAACGGCTGACCGGCCTACTCGGCGCCTTCCGTGCATTTTCGTACGGCTCGCTCTACCCGGCCCTGCGGCGCATGCAGGCCGACGGGTTGATTGCCGAGGATGCCGCCCCGGCCGGGACTCCGGTCCGGCGGGCAAGGCGCGTCTACCAACTGACCGAGGCGGGCCGTCGACGCTTCGGTGAGTTGGTGGCCGACACCGGTCCGCACAACTACACCGACGACGGCTTCGGGGTACACCTGGCCTTCTTCAACCGCACCCCGGCGGAGGCGCGGATGCGCATTCTGGAAGGCCGCCGCCGCCAGGTCGAGGAACGCCGAGAAGGTCTGCGTGAAGCCGTGGCGCGGGCCAGCAGCTCGTTCGATCGCTACACCCGCCAGCTTCACCAACTCGGGCTCGAGTCCAGCGAGCGCGAAGTCAAGTGGCTCAACGAGCTCATTGCTGCGGAACGGGCCATGCCTGGCCTCACCGAGCAGACGTAACCCCCTTGCACAAACCCGAATACAGCGACACCACGTTATTGAGTTAGGAGAACGCCCTAATGAGTGAGCAACACGCGCCAAAGGCGTCGACGGATGTACGAGTCGCCATTGTCGGCGTCGGAAACTGCGCGTCCTCGCTTGTTCAGGGCGTCCAGTACTACTACGACGCCGACGCGAACAGCACTGTGCCGGGCTTGATGCACGTGAAGTTCGGCCAATACCACGTTCGCGACGTGAAGTTCGTGGCCGCGTTCGACGTCGACGCCAAGAAGGTCGGCTTCGATCTGTCCGAGGCGATCTTCGCGTCGGAGAACAACACGATCAAGATCGCCGACGTGCCGCCCACCAACGTGACGGTGCAGCGCGGCCCGACGCTTGACGGCATCGGCAAGTACTACGCCGACACCATCGAGGTGTCCGACGCCGAGCCGGTCGACGTGGTCAAGGTGCTCAAGGAGAACAACGTCGACGTGCTGGTCTCCTACCTGCCGGTGGGCTCCGAGGAGGCGGACAAGTTCTACGCCCAATGCGCGATCGACGCGGGGGTGGCGTTCGTCAACGCGTTGCCGGTGTTCATCGCCTCGGACCCGGTGTGGGCCAAGAAGTTCGCCGACGCGGGCGTCCCGATCGTCGGGGATGACATCAAGAGCCAGGTCGGTGCCACCATCACCCACCGCGTGATGGCCAAGTTGTTCGAGGACCGCGGCGTGCAGCTCGACCGCACCATGCAGCTCAACGTCGGCGGCAACATGGACTTCCTGAACATGCTCGAACGCGAGCGGCTGGAGTCGAAGAAGATCTCCAAGACCCAGGCCGTGACGTCCAACCTGCAGCGCGAGTTCAAGACCAAAGACGTGCACATCGGCCCGTCCGATCACGTCGGCTGGCTCGACGACCGCAAGTGGGCCTACGTCCGCCTGGAGGGCCGTGCATTCGGTGACGTACCGCTGAACCTGGAGTACAAGCTCGAGGTGTGGGATTCGCCGAACTCGGCGGGCGTCATCATCGACGCGGTGCGCGCCGCGAAGATCGCCAAGGACCGCGGCATCGGCGGACCGGTTGTGCCCGCTTCGGCGTACCTCATGAAGAGCCCGCCGCAGCAGTTGCCCGACGACGTCGCGCGCGCCCAGCTCGAAGAGTTCATCATCGGGGCGTAGTGGGTCGAGCGTCACGCCAGCGTGACGCATAGAGTCGGAGATCGTGACCGAGATCTCCGAGGACGAACTGGTTGGACTGCACGAGTTCGCGCTGCTGTCCGAGAACGCCGAGCAGGCCGGGGTTTCAGGACCTCTGCCGCAGGTGCGGCGGATCGATTCCGGTCCAATTAGCGCACTGCAATGGGGTGACTCGCCGTCGCGGATCGTTTTCCTGCACGGCGGCGGGCAGAACGCGCACACATGGGACACGGTCATCGTCGGCGTCGGGGAGCCGGCGCTTGCGGTCGACCTTCCCGGTCATGGACATTCCGCCTGGCGTGAGGACGGCGACTACTCACCGCAGCACAACGCCGAGACCCTGGTGCCGGCGCTGCGCGAGCTCGCACCGACCGTCGACCTTGTGGTGGGCATGTCGCTGGGCGGGTTGACCGGGATACGGCTGGCCGCTGTCGCGCCCGAGCTGGTGCCGGAATTGGTCCTCATCGACGTGACCCCGTCAGCGCTGCAACGGCACGCCGAGCTGACCAAAGAGCAGCAAGGCACCGTCGCGCTGATGCACGGCGAGCGGGAGTTCCCGAGCTTCCAGGCGATGCTGGACCTCACGATCGCCGCCGCGCCGCACCGCGAGGTGACGGCGCTGCGCCGGGGCGTGTTCCATAACTCCCGCCGGCTCGACAACGGAAATTGGACGTGGCGCTATGACGCCATCCGAACGTTCCCCGACTTCGCCGGCCTGTGGGACGACGTCGACGCCCTGTCCGCGCCGATCACATTGGTGCGCGGCGGCTCATCGGGCTTCGTCACCGACGACGACGCGGCCGAACTCCGAAGGCGCGCAAAGCATTTCCGAACTGCACACGTCGTAGAGAATTCCGGGCACTCGGTGCAAAGCGATCAGCCGCGCGCACTGATCGATCTGGTGCGCGGGGTGCTCGAGGCACACTGAGACTACGGTTGCACACATGACTGCTGAGCGCCCCATCCGCATCGGCGTGCAGCTGCAACCGCAGCACGCCCCGCATTACGGCCATCTTCGCGACGCCGTGCGCCGCTGTGAGGACATCGGCGTCGACATCGCCTTCAATTGGGACCACTTCTTCCCGCTCTACGGGGATCCCGACGGCCCGCACTTCGAGTGCTGGACCATGCTGGGCGCCTGGGCCGAGCAGACGTCGCGCATCGAAATCGGCGCGCTGGTGACGTGCAACTCCTACCGGAATCCGGAGCTGCTGGCCGACATGGCCCGCACCGTCGACCACATTTCGGATGGCCGGCTCGTCCTGGGCATCGGATCGGGCTGGAAGCAAAAGGACTACGACGAGTACGGCTACGAGTTCGGCACCGCGGGCAGCCGACTCGACGACCTGGCGGAGGCCCTGCCCCGGATCAAGGCGCGGCTGGCCAAGCTCAACCCGGCGCCCACCCGTGACATCCCGGTCCTGATCGGCGGCGGGGGTGAACGCAAGACCCTGCGGCTCGTCGCCGAGCACGCGAGTATCTGGCACAGCTTTTCCTCGGCCGACGAGTTCCCGGCCAAGTCGGCAGTTCTCGGACGCCACTGCGCCGACGTTGGGCGTGACCCGGCCGAAATCGAACGCTCGGCCGCGGTTGGAAACTCAGGCTCGCTGATCGGCGACGCCGAAACCCTCGTCGGCCTCGGCGCCACGCTGCTGACGGTCGGCGTCAACGGCCCGGACTACGACCTAAGTGCCGCCGAGTCACTGTGCAAGTGGCGCGATAAGCGCTAATCCCTCGATTCGAGGTTTGCTCCAATTCATCGGCGAAAAACCTGCACGCGCGTGCCAAGTCGTGAGAAACTTTCCTCCGCTGATTGCAGGTGCACATTCTGAAAGAGACTGATGCCGAAGAAATACGGGGTCAAAGAAAAAGACCAGGTTGTTAACCACATTCTCAACCTGATATTGACCGGGAAGCTGCGCAGCGGCGACCGCGTCGACCGCAACGAGATCGCGCTTGGGCTGGGCGTAAGTCGTGTCCCCATTCAAGAGGCGCTCGTGCAACTCGAACACGACGGCATAGTCTCCACGCGCTATCACCGGGGAGCTTTCGTCGAGCGGTTCGACGAGGCCACGGTCCTCGAGCATCACGAACTCGACGGTCTGCTCAACGGCATAGCGTCAGCCCGCGCCGCGGAAAACCCGACGCCGCGGATCCTGGGACAAATCGACGCGCTCATGCGATCGCTGCGCGGCGCGAAGGAAGGGCGGGCCTTTTCCGAAATCGCTCGGGAATACCGCCGCACCGTCAACGACGAGTACGCGGGCCCGCGGCTGCACGCCACCATTCGCGCCTCGCAAAACCTCATCCCGCGCGTGTTCTGGATGACATACCAGAGCAGCCGCGACGACATGTTGCCGTTCTACGAAGACGAAACCTCCGCCATCTACCGGCGCGACCCGGAAGCCGCCCGGGCCGCATGCATCGGTCGCTCCCACTTGATGGCCCAGACCATGCTGGCCGAACTGTACCGGCGCAGAGTATTCACCCCCGCCGAAACCGTTGGCGCCGCGCCTCTTCGGATACTCGCCGGCGTCGACGCCGCCTGCGCCGAGCCGTCGATCGCGCTCTGAAAAGAGCGGCCCAGTCATCACTTTGCGAAACGGGATGCAAAGTCGTGAAATCCGGTTCTAAAACTGGTCGGCAATAGCTACCTTGTACGCACCCGATATCCGGTTAGACTGCCAAACTATGGCGGACAGCACTTCCACCGTGCCCGAAGTGACGGAGCTTGCGGAGGGATTGCACCGTGCGCTGTCCAAACTGTTTTCGATTCTGCGCCGCGGCGACCCCAGCGGTGCCGTGGCCGGCGACCTAACGCTGGCGCAGCTCTCGATCCTGATCACGTTGCTCGATCAAGGGCCCATCCGGATGACGGATCTGGCCGCACACGAGCGCGTACGGACGCCCACCACGACAGTGGCGATTCGACGGTTGGAGAAGATCGGGCTGGTGAAGCGCTCGCGCGACCCGTCGGACCTGCGCGCCGTGCTCGTCGACATCACCCCGCGTGGGCGCGCGGTCCATGCCGAGTCGCTGGCCAACCGGCACGCCGCCCTCGCGGCGATGCTCAGTCAGCTGCCCGAGTCCGACTTGAACACCCTGATGAAGGCGCTGGCGCCGCTGGAGCGCCTCGCCTCCGGCGAAGCTGCGCCCACCCCTTCGGGGGAATCGACCGCGTAAGCGGCCGCGAAACTGACTGTTTCGCAACGTCATTGGTGGCGTCCGTAGACTGGCGGCATGCCCACTGCTCTCATCACCGGGGCCGGCGGCGGTATCGGTTCCGCCATCGCCACCGCGCTGGCGCCGACGCACACACTGCTCTTGGCCGGTCGGCCCTCCGATCGCCTGGATGCCATCGCGGAGCGCCTCGACGCCACAACGTTTCCATTGGACCTGACCGATGCCGACGGGATCGAATCCAGTTGCGAAATCGTGGATGCCCTCGACGTGCTAGTGCACAACGCCGGTGTCTCGATCCCGGGCCATGTCGCCGAGTCGGGTGTCGAAGAGTGGCGCGCCACCTTCGACGTGAATGTCTTTGGCGCGGTGGCTCTTACGCTGGCGCTCTTGCCGGCATTGCGGAGCGCCCGCGGTCAGGTGGTGTTCGTCAACTCCGGCGCGGGGCGCAAGGTCTCGCCGGGCATGGCATCCTATTCGGCCAGCAAGTTCGCGTTACGCGCGTTCGCGGACTCGCTGCGCGACGACGAGCCGGAATTGCGGGTCACCACGATATATCCGGGCCGCACCGACACGACCATGCAGCGTGAACTGGTCGCGTTCGAAGGCGGCGAGTACGACCCCGCCAACTTCCTGCGGCCCGAAACCGTCGCTGCCGCGGTCGCCAGCGTGGTGGCCACGCCGCCGGACGGCCACATCCACGAGGTGGTGCTCCGACCTAGACGGGTCTAGACGACCAGATTGACCAGCCGGCCCGGAACGACGATTACCTTGCGCGGGGTGGCGCCAGCGAGGAACGCCTGGACCTTTTCATCGGCAAGCGCGGCGGCTTTCAGGATGTCCTCTCCGGCGTCGGGGGCCACCACCACCCGACCGCGTACCTTGCCGTTGACCTGCACCGGGTATTCCACGGTGTCCTCGACGAGATAGGCCGGGTCGGCGGCCGGAAACGGGCCGTGCGCCAACGACGTTGCGTGGCCAAGGCGTAGCCACAACTCCTCGGCCATGTGGGGGGCCAGCGGCGCCAACATCAGCACCAGCGGCTCCACCGCCGAGCGGGGCACCGAATCCCGATGCGCTTTGGTCAGGTGGTTGGTGTACTCGATCAGCTTGGCGGCCGCGGTGTTATTGCGCAGTGCCGCATAGTCTTCCGTTACGCCGGCGATGGTGCGGTGCAGCGAGCGCAGTGTGCCGGTGTCCAGGTCTTGCTGGCCGGCGTCGTCGGCCACCCTTGTTTCGCCCGTGCCCTCATCGACCACCAGCCGCCATACCCGCTGCAGGAAGCGGTAAGCACCGACGACGTCCTTGGTGGCCCAGGGCCGGGACGCCTCCAGCGGGCCCATCGACATCTCGTACACCCGCAATGTGTCCGCACCGTATTCGTCGCAGATCTCGTCGGGCGAGATCGAATTCTTCAGGCTCTTACCGATTTTGCCGAATTCCTGAAAGACTTCGATTTCGCCGTCGGGCCCCGGATAGACGAAGCCGCCGCCGCGTTCGATCACCTCGTCCGCCGGGACATACGATCCGCGAGCATCGGTGTAGGCGAAGGCCTGGATGTAGCCCTGGTTGATCAGCCGCCGATAGGGTTCCCGGGAGCTCACATGGCCGAGGTCGTACAAGACCTTGTGCCAGAACCGGCAATACAGCAGGTGCAGCACCGCGTGTTCGGCGCCGCCGACGTACAGGTCGACGCCGCCCGGATCGTCCGGGCCGTGTTCGGCCGGCCTGGGCCCCATCCAGTACGCCTCGTTTTCCTTGGCGCAGAACCGTTCCGAGTTATGCGGGTCGGTGTAGCGCAGCTCGTACCAGGAGCTGGCCGCCCACTGCGGCATCACGTTGGTGTCGCGGGTGTAGAGCTTCGGGCCATCGCCCAGGTCAAGCTCGACGTGCACCCACTCGGTCGCCTTGGCCAGCGGCGGCGACGGCTCGCTGGCGGCGTCGTCGGGGTCGAACAACACCGGCGAATAGTCCGGCACATCGGGCAGCTCGACCGGCAACGCCGCCTCGTCCAGCGGATGTGGGCGACCGTCGCTGTCGTAGACGATCGGGAACGGTTCACCCCAATAGCGCTGCCGTGCGAAAAGCCAGTCGTGCAGTTTGTATTCGATGCGCGCCCGGCCGCGGCCTTCGGCTTCCAAGCGGGCGATGATCGCTTCCTTGGCCGCCGCCACGTCCATTCCGTCGAGGTGGCCGGAGTTCACCAGCACGCCGTCACCGGTGTATGCCGCCTCCGAAATATCGCCGCCCGCAATGACTTCCACGATCGGCAGGTGCAGCTCTCGGGCGAATTCCCAGTCGCGCTGGTCGTGGCCGGGGACCGCCATGATGGCCCCGGTACCGTACCCGGCCAGCACGTAGTCGGCGATGAAGATCGGCACGGGCTTTCCGTTGGCGGGGTTGGTCGCGTAGCTGCCCAGGAAGACGCCGGTTTTGTCCCTGCTCTCCTGGCGCTCGAGGTCTGACTTCGCGCGGATCGCACGCCGGTATGCCGCGACGGCCTCAGCGGGGGTGGCGGACCCGTACGTCCATGCGGGATCCACCCCGTCGGGCCAGGCGGAGGCGACCAGGTCGTCGACCAGATCGTGTTCGGGGGCCAGCACCAGATATGTGGAACCGAACAGGGTGTCGGGCCGGGTCGTGAACACCTCGATATCGGTGACGTCGCCGTTGGTTTTGGTCGCGGAAAACAGCGCCTGCGCACCCCGGGATCGGCCGATCCAGTTGCGCTGCATGGTTTTGATCTTTTCCGGCCAGTCCAGCAGCTCGAGGTCGTCCAGCAGCCGGTCGGAATAGGCCGTGATACGCATCATCCACTGCCGCAACCGTTTCCGGAATACCGGGAAGTTACCCCGGTCGCTGCGCCCGTCGGCGGTGACCTCCTCGTTGGCCAGCACCGTGCCCAGGCCCGGACACCAATTCACCATCGCGTCCGCTCGGTAGACCAACCGGTAGCCGTCGATCACGTCGGCCCGCTCCCCCGCCGACAGCTTCGTCCAGTCCCGGCCGTCGTCGAGGGGGCGGGCACCGGAATCGAATTCGGAGATCAGCTCGGCGATCGGGCGCGCCTTGCCCGCCGCGGTGTCGAACCAGGCGTTATAGATCTGCAGGAAAATCCACTGAGTCCACTTGTAGAAGTCGACGTCTGTGGTGGAAAAGCTTCGCCGGCTGTCGTGACCAAGACCCAGCCGGCCCAGCTGGCGCCGGAAATTCACCACATTCGCCTCGGTCCGGGCGCGCGGATGAGTACCGGTTTGCACCGCGTATTGCTCGGCGGGCAGCCCGAAAGAGTCAAAACCTAACGCGTGCAGCACATTACGCCCGGTCATGCGGAAGTAACGGGCATAGACGTCGGTGGCGATGTAACCCAGCGGGTGCCCGACGTGCAGCCCTTCGCCGGAGGGATACGGGAACATGTCCTGCACGAACAGCTTGTCGTCGGGCACCGGCGAACCGTCGCTTGGAGCCAGCGAGCCGACCGGATTGGGCACGTTGAACGTCCCGAGCCGCGCCCAGTTGTCCTGCCAGGCGCCCTCGATGCGGCCCGCCAGCTCCGCGGTGTAGCGGTATGGCGGCGCGTCGGAGTCCGTCGGAGCGCGGGCCGGGTTGCTCCCGGGCGCGCCGGTCGGGGATTCGGTCACCTGAACAGGGTATAAGGGCGGCCTCGGCAGTCCCGCCGGCCACAGGTTGGTCTCGGTTGCGTTGCGCGCCGATCAGAGGTTCATCCCAGGTCTATTTCGGCCCTATTCACGGTGCTTGACCACTGGTTACAGTCGGCCTCTGTAGTAACGCCTGAGCCGTTGGGAAGGACCGACGCCATGATTCAGATCACCCCGAATTACCGGGTTTTAGGGGGTCTGGTGGCCGGCCTGATCGGCGTCGCGCTTTTCTCGGGCGCCCAGGCCTCGGCGGAGCCCTTGGTTCCAGCACCCCCACCGATGCCCGTCGGCCCCGGTGCCGCCGCGCCGGCGCCACAGAATGTCATCAGTCCCGGCGCGGTCAACGGGAACAGATTCACCGCCACCCCGCCGTCGGCGAACCCATTCAATCCGCCCAATACCGCGGCCGCACCCGCCGCCCCGGGACCCGCTGCCGCGGCTCCGGTGCCGCCCTCGGCGACGCCGGCCGTCTCCGGGACCATCCGTGAGTATCTGCAAACGAAGGGCGTCAAGCTCGAGGCGCAGAAACCGCAGGGATTCAACGCTCTCGACATCACCCTGCCGGTGCCGCCGCGGTGGACACAGGTACCCGACCCCAACGTGCCCGATGCGTTCGCGGTGATCGCGGACCGGCAGGGCAATAGCGTGTACACGTCGAATGCGCAGGTCGTGGTCTACAAGCTGGTCGGCAACTTTGATCCCAAGGAAGCCATGACGCACGGCTACGTCGACAGCCAGAAGCTGCTCGCGTGGCAGACCACGAACGCCTCGATGGCCGATTTCGGCGGCTTCCCCTCGTCGGTCATCGAGGGCACATACCGCGACGGCGACATGTTGCTCAATACCTCGCGGCGCAACGTCATCGCCACCTCGGGTCACGACAAGTACCTGGTCACGCTGTCCGTAACCACCGATCGCACGCAGGCGGTCGCCGACGCACCCGCCACCGACGCGATCGTCAACGGGTTCCGGGTGGCCGTGCCCGGGGCCCCGCCCGCCGCGCCCGGGGCGTCGGCCCCCGCGCCTGCCCGGGCGCCGGGTAACGCGCCGGTTGCGGTTCCGGGGCAGACCGCCGGTGCGGCGCCCGTCGGGCTGCCGGGGCAGACCGTGAATGCGGCACCCGTCGGACTGCCCGCACAAGCGGCGGCGCCAATGCCGTCAGCGCAGCCCAGACCCAACTTATTGACGATGGTGCCCGGCCTGCCGCCGCTGCCGAACTTCAGTTTCCTCCAGCAGCGCTGACGCGGCGCCGACCCGAGCCCTGTGGAGCCGGGCGCGCGGATCGACGGCAGGACTCGTATTGTGAGCCCATGCTGATCGCGGGTCTGGTGTGCGTGTGTGCGGCGGTGGCTTCCGCCGGATTCGGAACCTGGTCGCTCTCCCACAGCCAGACGGTTGGCACCAAGCAGCTGGCGCTGCGCGCCTTGGCGCCGACACAGCTGGCCGTCGCGATCATGCTGGCCGCCGGCGGTGTCGTCGCGCTGGCCGCCTCCCCACAGACCGCCTTGGTGGTGGTGATCGTCTGTGTCGTAGGCGCTTTCGGCACGCTCGCCGCCGGATCATGGCAGAGCGCGCGCTTCGCGCTACGCCGGGAAGCGGCCTCGGCCGGCTGCGCCGGCAACTGCACAATGTGCACGCAGGCCTGCAACTGAAAATGCGTAGCGGTTGAGCCTTAGTTTCGGCTGATGTCGATCGGGTGGGTCGCCAGCAATGAAAGCGGCAGCGGCTGGCGGCGCAGCACCTGCCCCCACAAGTCCGCCCTCGGGCCGACAAGAACGTCGGACGGCAACGCGGACAACACAATCCAGTCGTCCCGCTCGATCTCGCCTTCGAGCTGACCGATCGTCCAGCCCGAGTAGCCGGCGAAGATTCGCACTCCCTCCACCAGGGGCGCGATCAGGTCGGGCTCGGCGTCCAGGTCGACCATCACCATCCGTCCGGCCACATGCCGCAGGCCCGGCACGCCGTCGGGGTCGGCGCCCACCCGCAACGCGGCCAGACAAAGGGCCGCGTCACGCTTGACGGGCCCTCCGATGAACATCGTCTTCGGTTTGGCGGCGAGTTTGGCCCACTGCGGCAACACGTTGTAGACCGCGGTCTCGCTGGACCGGTTGAGCACCACGCCCAAGGTGCCCCCGTCATTGTGCTCGACGATGTAGATCACGCTGCGCCGAAATGTCGGCTCCAGCAGGTCGGTGTTGGCCAGCAGCAACGTACCCGCACGCACGCGCTGCGCGGCGGGTGCGACATAGTCCTCTGGATCTTCAGGCGGCACGTCACCATCATCGCACCCCGGGAGCGCCGTCCGGTGGAAACGGGTCCGCCCCAGCCATATTTGTACTGTTATTGCAGCGGCGTCGAGATCGGCGGCCCGCGTCCATAATCGTGGAAGTCGGTTCTGTGGTTCAAACCCGGATGCGCACGCACCTACGCGTCGAACTATGGCGGTCGGTGCGCGGCTTGCCGGATTTCTGGCGATTGCTGCAGCTGCGCATGGCGAGTCAGTTCGGCGACGGCCTGTTCCAGGCGGGGATGGCCGGAGCGCTGCTGTTCAACCCCGACCGGGCCGCGGACCCGATGGACATCGCGCGCGCGTTCGCCGTGCTGTTTCTGCCTTACTCACTGCTGGGACCATTCGCCGGGGCACTGATGGACCGCTGGGATCGGCGGCTTGTCCTTGTCGGCGCCAACATCGGCCGCCTGATATTGATCGCCGGAATCGGCACGATTCTCGCTGTCCGGGCCGGCGAAATGCCGCTGCTCATCGCAGCATTGGTCGCCAACGGCTTGGGCCGGTTCGTGGCATCGGGGCTATCGGCGTCGCTGCCACACGTCGTTCCGCGCGAACAGGTGGTGACCATGAACTCGATGGCCACCGCCGCCGGTGCCGTCGCCGCCTTCCTCGGCGCCAACTTCATGCTGGTGCCGCGCTTTGTCGTCGGCGCCGGCGATAGGGGAGCGGCGGTCGTCATTTTTCTCACCGCGATCCCTGTGGCGACGGCGTTGGTGCTGTCGTGGCGGTTCGCGCCCCAGGCGCTCGGCCCGGACGACACCAAACGCGCGATCCACGGGTCGGCCGTCTATGCGGTGATCACGGGCTGGCTGCACGGCGCGCGCACGGTTGTGAGCTACCCGACCGTGGCAGCAACACTGTCCGGCCTCGCCGCGCACCGCATGGTGGTCGGCATCAACTCGCTGCTGATCTTGTTGCTGGCCCATCACATGAAACATCCGGCGGCCGGCGGGCTGGGTATCGCGCTGGTGTTCTTCGGCGCCTCGGGGTTGGGAGCATTCCTGGCGACAGTGTTGACCCCACCCACGGTCCGGCGCTGGGGGCGCTACGCGGCCGCCAACGGCGCGCTGACCGCGGCCGCGCTGATCGAAGGCAGCGGGGCGGGGCTGTGGCTTCCCGTGATGGTGGCATGCAGCTTCTTTCTCGGCGTGACGGGCCAGATGATCAAGCTGTGCGCCGATTCGGCGATCCAGATCGACGTCGACGATGCATTGCGCGGCCACGTGTTCGCGGTACAGGACGCCTTGTTCTGGGTTTCCTTCATCGTCTCGATCACGTTGGCCGCGACCGTGATTCCCAAAGACGGGCACGCGCCCGGGTTCGTGCTGTTCGGATCGGCGCTGTATCTACTTGGGCTGGTCGTTCACAGCATCGTCGGCCGGCGCGGGCAGCCGGTGAACGGTGGCTAAGGTGAGGCGATGATGGCGGGACCCGGACCGATTGTGGCCGACTTGCGTGCGGAGAGCGACGACCTCGACGCGTTGGTGACGCCGCTTCCGGCCAATCGCTGGGCCGACCCCACGCCGGCGCCCGGCTGGACCATCGCACACCAGATCGGACACCTCCTCTGGACCGACCGGGTTGCCCTGACCGCGATCACCGACGAGGCCGCATTCGCCGATCTGCTGGCGGCCGCGACCGCGGATCCCGTTGGCTTTGTCGACGCCGGTGCCGAGGAGCTGGCAGCCGTGGCGCCCGCCGAGTTGCTTGCCGACTGGCGGGGGACCCGCGCCCGGTTGCACGAGGCGCTGCTCTCGGTCGCCGACGGGCGCAAACTGCCGTGGTTCGGGCCGCCGATGAGCGCGGCGTCGATGGCCACCGCGCGGTTGATGGAGACCTGGGCCCACGGACTGGACGTCGCCGATGCCCTGGGTGTCACGCGGCCCGCCACGGATCGGCTCCGATCGATTGCGCACCTGGGGGTCCGGACCCGCGATTACGCGTTCATGGTCAACGGTCTGACACCGCCGGTCGAGCCGTTCCTGGTCGAGCTGCGTGGGCCCGGCGGGGACACGTGGTCGTGGGGACCGCCGGATGCGGTCCAACGTGTGACGGGCTCGGCGGAAGACTTCTGCTTCCTGGTCACCCAGCGGCGCCCGCTGAGGACTCTGGATCTCGCGGCGGTCGGTGCGGACGCGCAGCGGTGGTTGGAGATCGGGCAGGCCTTCGCCGGCCCACCGGGTCCCGGTCGCTGAGCGGCTTACGACCTACGCGTCCTGCGGATCGGTCGGGTCGCCGCCGACCACGACCCGCGCTCGCGTCACGGCGGCTTCCTTGTCCGATTCGCCTCCGGCGCCACGGGCCAGCATGCCCGCCGGCGACATCGGCATCGCGCTACCGCCCATCCCGGTTGAGGCGGTGGGACCGCGCACCTCGGCGGCGTTGAGCACGCCCGCGCGCAGGCTGGTCGGCCTGCCGCCGGTCTCCGGCTCGAAACTGCTGGTGGGGCGCGTGTAGCTGGTGAGTGCGGTACCAGGGAATCCGCCGACTCCACCGCCGACGCCGCCCACACCCGCGGCACCAGCTCCGCCCGCGCCCCCGGCACCGGCCAGCACGGGTTCCGCAAGCGCACCGGCCGAAGCGGCGTTCGGCGCCCCGGCTGCCGAGAACATCCCCGTCATTGATGACATGAGCCCCTGCGGCATGCTGCCGAAGCTTTGAACCGCCTCCATCGGCGCCTTGAACGCATCCTGCAGCGGTTGCATCAACCCGGACACCATCGACATGGGCTGCTGCATCAGCGAACTCATCGAGCTACCCGCCTCCGCAGGTGCCGACCCAGCCTCTCCCGCGGTTTGGCCAGCCTGGCTGGACGCCTGCACGGCGTTTTGCATCCCGCTCGTCGCCGCGGATTGGGCCACCGACGCGGCCGCCGCCGCTGGGGCAGCCGGCGACGCACCCATCGGAGCCAGGGGCGGGGGAACGGCCAGCGCGGCGGACAACACGCTTAGCGCAGCGGAATACGCCCAGCCCACGCTCGAATTGTGCGGCCAGTGATGCCCGTAATATTCGCCGTTTCGTTCAAGGATTCCCGGAGTGTTTTGACCGAAAAAGTTCGTGGCGGTCAACACCTCTGTTTCCCTGCGGTTGGTTGTGGGCACCACCGAAGGGATCACCGATGACCGCGCGATCGTAAAGGCCTCCACGGCGGACTGCGTGACGCTGATCTTGTGCGCCGTCCAGCCCACCAGGGTGTGCAATCCGACGTTGAGCCCGGTGTTGGCGACCAGGGAGGCGAGCGCGCTAACACCGTGCCAGCTCGCGGACGTTGCCATCGCGTTGACGGTAGACAGGCCGGCGGCGAGTTCCTTGTTCGCGGTCTCGGTGACCCACACCGCGTTGTTGGCAATCACCGACGCGGGATTGCCCGCCTCGAAGATCAGCGCGACCAGCTCGGGCGGACCGGTCCACCTGGGATCGGCCATAGTCGGATTAGAACGGCAGCGCGCTGGCGGCTGCGCGCGCCGCCTCGGTGGCGTCCGTGGTGGCGGAAGCCAGGCTCTGCGCGCCCGAGAAGCCGGCCCGCTGCGCAACGTGCTCTGCCGCGGTGGTCAGGTAGGCGGCCCCGGCGGCGTTGAGCGCGGCCGCGAACTCCGCGGAGTCAGCGTCGGGAGCCATCGGGGTGACCCCGGTGAGTGCGGCAGCGCCGGCCCCAGTCGTGGCCGCCATCTCCTCGCTGATCCCAGCTTCTGCGGCTGCCGACAGGTCGACGGCGCCTGGAACCATTTCAAACATCCCGGTCATTTTTCTGCCTCCGTGCTTTCATTGCCCGGTTCACCCTAGGGGTGATACCCCCTACGTTCGAGCTTCCCACCAGGTAAGTTGTGTCCGCTGAGAATCGGCGGAATTGCCTGATTCTAAGGTCGTCGCAGATGGGTGTCGACTCACCCTTGCGGCGGCATTTACTGGCGTGACCGGCCATCCCGTTCGGACGACACTATTCCGGGTCTCCTACCAGCACTCCTTCCATCGCCCCGTCGGTTGTCACCAGCAGGCCACGCCCGGGCGGAAGTTGCTGGGCGCTGACCCGGCCGAACACTTTGACCGCTGCCGGGTCGTTGTCCATGAACAAGGTGGGTGCTCGAGAACTGGTCAGCTTCTGCAGGAACGGATTGGTCACCGAGATCCCGGCCCAGTTGCCGGGCAGACGCGAAGCGATCACGTGCAGGCCGATCTCCCGGCTGCGCTCGATCAACCCCCACAGGGGGGCGGTCGCCGCATTCTTGCCGATGATCCCGTGCGGCCGCAGCTCCTGCTCGTCGTCGATCAGGACGAAGTGGTGCGGACCTTCCCATGTGCTGCGGCTCAGCAACTCTTCCTGGCTCAGACCTGACGGGGGTAGGCGATCGCGCATGATCGCCGCCAATCCCTCGATCACCTCGTCGACGTCGTCAGCCGTGTAGGCGTAGGCGCGCACGTGCGGACCGCGGATCTTGCCGATGAGCGACGTCTTGGGATCGATGATGGTGATCTGCGCCTGTCCGGGATCAAACCGGCTCATGATCGCCTGCCCGAATGCCGCCAAGGTCGTGGTCTTCCCGCACAGCTGCCGGCCCAAGACGAGCATGTTCGGCACCGTTCGCGCCGGCAAAACCACTGGCTGCAAAGCGCTTTCGCCAATCGCAAAGGGGACGTTGAGCGGGTCGGCCGCCTCGGCGGTAGCCGCGAACGCGCCGAGAATCTGGCCGAGCTCAACCCGCTCGGGAAGTCGCGCCAACCTCTCCAGCCTGCCCGCACCGGTCACTTCGGCAATGACCGCGCCCATCGCACGCGTCGCAATTCGTTCGCCGGTGGCCGACGTGAGCTCCGGCATCCCGACGAGCAGTTCGTGGCCCTGCCGGGTGACGCCGAAGCCCGGCCGGTCCAGCGTGTTGCGAGCGGCCTTTCTGCGCTCGAAGCCCTCACCCATCTGCGTCTCGTCGGGATTGCTCAACCGGAGCTGGATGCGCGCGTTCGACACGTTGACCAGCCCCTGCTTTTGGCCCACCAACCACGCCGTGGCGCTGGTCATGACGTGGACGCCGTAGGACAAGCCCTGGCGCGCGATCCCAATGAGGCGGTCCCCGATGGAGGGATCCTTCTCGTAGAGGTCGCTGAAGTTGTCGACGACAAGGAACACATCGCCGAACTTGTCGTCGGGATCGGTGCCGGCTCCCGCCGCATCGGTGCCGAATCGCCGTTCCCGAAATTCGGAGATGTCGATTTGGTATTGCTTGAACGACGCCTCGCGGCCCAGGATCAATCCCTCGATCGAGGCGATGGTCCGCGACACGCCCTCGGTGTCCGTTTGGCTGACGACCGACGCCACGTGCGGCAGGTCTTCGACCGGGTAAAGCGACGCCCCGATGCCGAAGAACGTGACCCGTTCGGGCCGATACATCAGCGCCGCCGAGGCCATCAAAGTCATCAGCGTGGTGGACTTGCCGCGCTGAGCTGTCGCGACCACCATGACGTTGTCCATCTCGGCGTCGATGATGTGGACCCTCTGATCGTGCTCTTCGGGAATGTCCACAATGCCGACCGGGAACACAAGTCCGGTGTTCTCGCCGTAGTCGACGTGCCATGGCTTACCGCGCCAGCGCGCCACGAGCGCATCGATCGGCTCGCTGATTTCCAAAGGCGGAAGCCAGATTTGGTGCGGGGGACGGGCGGGATGGGAGGTCAGCGACTCCCGGATGACGTCGACGAGCTTCTTTTTGCGGAATCCGTCGGGGTGAAAGAGGAACTCGTCGGGCTCCTCGGGCTCGTCGGCGACGGCTAAGGCTGCGCTGTCCGCTTCGCTGAGAGGCTGGTATGCCCAGGTAAGGGCGCGGGGTTGGGAAAAGCTAACGTCCACAGTCTTATTCACGTTGACCACGCGCTTGGGCACCACGAACGGTGCCGACACGTAGAAGCACCGGAACTGCTCCAGGTCGCGGGGCCCCACCTTGAGTAGGGCGTACCCGTTCTCTTTCGACGGAAGATGCAGCGCCGCATCGCTACCGATCACGTCACGGGAATCTTCCGCGGTCTCGGCGCGCAGCGCTACGCGGAAGGCGATGTTGCTCTTGGCTTTACTGAGCGACGACAGATCCAATCGCTGGCCGCCGAGAGTGAAGAAGACGTTACAGCCGCGACCCTCCTGGCCGATGTGGATGACCAGATCAATCCACTCGGGATGATGAATGAACAACTCGAGGTATTCGTCGATGATCACCAACAGGATCGGGACCGGCTCCAGGTCGCGGCCGGCGAGGCGCATCTCCTCGTACTCGTTGGCGTCACGCGCGCCAGCTTCCTTGAAAAGGCGGTAACGCCTGGCGATTTCGCCGTTGATCGCCTTGCGCATGCGCTCAGCCAGATGACGGTCATCCTTGCCGAGGTTGGACAACGAACCCGCCACGTGTGGAAAGCCCTGTAGGTCCTGGGCCGCCGACTCGAACTTCATGTCGACGAAGATCACGATGAACGTTTCCGGCGAATGTGTCAGCGCGATCCCGCTGCACAGGGACAGGAAGTACTCCGACTTGCCCGAGCCCGACGTTCCGATTACGACGGAGTGAAACCCGAAGCCACCAAAGTCTTTGGCACGCAGGATGATGTATTGCAGCTCGCCGCCCTGCTTGACGCCGACGGGCACCATCGCCCACTTGTGGTCGCCGCGGCCGCGGCTTTCGGCCCAAAGCCTGTCGACGTCCAACTCGCGCGGATCGCTGATGCCCAGCGCCCGCAGCAATTCGCCGCCCTGGCTGTCGGTCTCCGACAATTCCCCGGCGGTCATCGGAGACCAGCGGGCGAGCGCTCGCGCGTATCGATTGGCGGTGCTCTCGGCGAGCATATCCGCGACCGCATAGAAGGTGCCGCGGTGCGTGAGCCTGCCCTCGTGCAGGCCGAAACGCTCGCTGTCGTCGGTGAACCCGACGCCGACGCCCGGCCGCGTCGCCAGCCGCAACACGGTGATGCCGGCCATGCCCTTCTGTCCGGTCACGCCCTCCCATTGCTCGGGCGTGCCGACGTTGTCGTCGACGATCACCCAGTGCGGGCCTAGCGCCAGCCCAGGGGCCGACTCCATCGGGGACGGCATTGACGTGGGGCTGGTTCCCACCGGTGGCGCCCACGGTCCGCGGCCCTTGCGGTGCAGTTCGGAGTCGAGTGCCTCTTCCAGTTCGGTCGGTGACGCGAACACCAACCGGCGCAGTCCGCACGCGTCGAACATCTCGTCGTGCTGGTTGTGCGGGAGCCACACGATCCACGACCACAGCTCGGGATGACGGGTGACCACCATCAGCTTCAGATCGTTGGGGCCGTGGTAGACGGCCAGGGAGCACAGGATCGCGCGCGCGAGACTATGCAATTCGCCCGGGTCGTCGCCGATGAAGCTGAATCCGGGTTTCGCCCGCAGGCTCAGCACCTTGCCGATTCCGCGAATTTTGCTCTGTTCGAGGATGAAATCCCTTAGCGCGCCGCCGGTTACCGGTTCGAGCTCTTCCCCGACGGGCACGTCAGGCCACTGCAGTGACACCGCCGATTCGCTGGCTTGCTGCACGCCGATGCCCAGGCGGACGTCGAGGAAATCCGCGTCGGCCACGCGCCGTTCCCACATCCGCGGACCGCCGATGACGGTGTCCAGTTTCTGTGGATCACCGTGCACGAAAAGCTGGCTGCGCCGCTGTTCCTGAGCGGCGCGCTGGACTTCCTCGCGGTCTTCGTCCAGTTGGCGTAGATAGCTGCGGCGTGCCTTTTCCTGCTCCCCCCAACTGATTCGGCGACCTCGGCCGAAGCGCCCGCTGAACATCAGGGTCCCGAAGCCGACGAGACCGATCATCGGGAAGAACCCCGACTGCAACGATCGAATCCCCGAGGCGTACATCACCACCAACGTGCCGACGATCCCAACCAGCAGCGCGGGTAGCGCGATCATCAGCAGGATGTTGCGCGGCTCCCGCTCGGGCAGCGCCAGCGGCGCGGCGACGGCCACCCGGACGGGCGGAACGCTCGGTGGCGGCTTGCGCCTGCCCCTAACGAAACCTCGTTTGGACATTGCTTAACCCCCGCTCGCCTGATCGTTGGAATCGGGAATGGGCGCCACGGCTCCGCCTCCGGACACCGCGTCGCGGGACACCAGCGCGGCATCGCGACTGATCGCCGGCCCGGGCGCGAATGTACGCACTATCGGCCAGGGCGCTTGGACGGCCAGGCGTGGATCCATCCCCAGTGCCTTCAGTGTGCGCTGATCCGATTGGATCCCATACCGAACACCTTGCGGTGAAAGCCAGTACAGGCTTTCCCGGCTGTCGGAGGTGCTGACGCCGCTTGTCGTCGCGACGAAGTTTGCCGCACCCGGCAGCATCAATGTCTGTTGCGCCTCAGGTGAATTGGGGTCGCGGTCGTCGCGGACCAGATGGACGATGCGATCGTCCATGGCGATCGAGACCGGCAATCCCCGCCCGCTGAAGACGGTGATCCTGGCCTGCGGGTCGCCCGGCTGCTTCTCCCATCCGACGCACGTCACCGGGTTGGCGGAGGTGTCAACAAATTCCATCTTTCCCGACGGGTAGTAGTCGACGTCGAGCACGTCGACCACCGGGATCTGGATCAGCTTGTCCGGCCCGATCAGGATCGGTGTCGTCGAACCCTCCGAATTGGCGGTGCGCAACAAGTCCGCGACGAAACTGGTGATCTTTTGGACGCCGGCCGGCAACAGCACATAGAAACCGTTGACGGTGCCGCTGGCGTCGCGGGTTTCCAGCACGCTGCCCACTGGGGAGCCCGGCAGCCACCGAGACGGTGTGCCTTGTCCCGGAATCGCGGGCAACACAAGGGGTTCCGTCGAGGGCATCGCATCGAAAAGTGCATTCGAGATTTCGATCGGATACGTCACGCCGGGGTCAAGGCCGAGGTTGAACGTCACCGATCGGTCGGTCGGGTCGATGCGGGATCGCTGGCCTTTCCAGATCACATAGGTCGCGCCCTTGTGGGTCGCGAGGATGGCCTGCGTCGGGCCCATGGCCGCCGACCGGCCGAACGGCGAGAGCTGGCCGGCGATGGAGGTCACCACCGGAGCGGTTCCGCTGCCTCGCGTAGCGGCGGTGTCGCACACCGACCATGCCGATACGGCACTCGCCGTGATGGGCAGGCTGTCCGGCGCACCGGGAATCCCGATGATGGGACCCGTCGGGTACTTCGCGATCTCGCTCGCCTTGACCCAGGTGGGCGCGCTCGCGTTGCCGATCGCGAGCCGCGCGGAGGTCAGGTTGAGCGCGGGGTAGAGGCGTCCGTTGATCTTCGCGTAGACCGCGCCGGTGTCACGGTCACCGATGATGGCGGACTGGCCGACCAAACCCGCGGGCTTCATGACGTGGAGGAGCGCCATCCAGCCGAGGCCGATGAGGACGAGCACGATCGACAGCGCCACCGCCGCTTGCTGTTTGCGATCGTCGTGCTTCATCCGCACTGAGAACCTGGTGATCGCGGCACGCAATCGCCGGTTGTAAAAAAGGTGCCCCGAATTCTGGTCCCGGTTGGACAGATTGAGTGGCACGGTCATTCTCCTTTCGGCGGTCGATGCGGATCTGCTGCATCGACACCGACATCACTGCAACTGGCCCCCATACCTTTCCCGGTTCTCGGTTTCCGCCTCTTCGCGGAGGGCCGCGATCGCGAGGTTCAACCTGTCGGCCAATTCTCCGTGGGCGTAGCCGGTCATCACGCCCGGATGCAGAGTCAACTCGAGCAATCTGCCGTCGGAGTTTGCAACGGCGCGGATATCGCCCAAGTCCACGCTGTACGTGACTGTCTCGGCCTGCGCGACAAGCGCTTCCCACTTGTCGGCAGCCTCGCTCAGGTCACGCAAAACCGATTCGACGAGATCCTTGTCGCTCAGATTCGCGCGACTGCCCGATCCCGACACGTTGACAGTATCGTCGACCCCTCCAACCAGCGTCAATTCATGATTTGGGGGCGGCCACGACGCGGCCGGACCTTCACGGCTTGGTTGTCCACTGACTCGCCGGCGGCGCGTCGAGCTTCTGAAACCAGGCGAAGTGATAGTTCGCCGACACCGCGTCCCGGGCGACGAGGCTTTCGGTGGCGGCCAACAACAAACAGTTGAGCAAGAGCGCGGGTGCGATATCGGGGTACTGGCCCAAGAGCTGGTAGCGGGCGGTGTCGAGGTGCACCCGCAGCAAGTCGACTTCCTCTTCTACGACGCCGGTGCCCGCCGCCGCGGCCTTGGCCAACGTGTGCACCAGCCGGGGCAATCCGTCGCGCCAATGCGTCGCCCGACCAAGTTCCCATCCCAGATCATCGACCGGCGGCAGCTCACGCGGCTGCACCGAGGGTTCCGTTGCGGCCACGTCGTCCGAGCGGCCTATGAAATCGCCGGGGGTGTAGGTCGCCATTCGCGTCGCCTCGTCGAGCAGTGCGGAGACTTTGCCGCGGCGACGCCGGGGCTCCAACAACCGAACGCCTGCCGGAAGCGTGATGCCCGACGGGATCCACCCGTGCGCAAGGTCGGTGACCAATAGCGTCGTCCCGTCCGCGAGATCGCCGACCGCCCAGTTCAACTGTGGTTCTTGGTGGACAACGAACGCGAGGAGCCGCTGCAATCGTTCGTCGTCGGATTCGGCCACAGCGGGGGCCTCAACGGCCGCCGGGGCCTGCGGGGGTTCCGGCGCCTCCGGGGTCTCGACCGTTGCAGGGGCCTCCACCGCCGCCGGCGGCTCCGGCTCCGCGGGCTCTGCCTCGGCGGGCTCGGGCTCCACGATCGGCAGCTCCGCGGTCTGTGCCTCCACGGGCTCGGGCTCCGCGATCGGCAGCTTTGCGGTCTCAGCCTGCACAGGCTCCGCTTCGCGTGGCGCTTCTAACTCTTCCGCCAAAGACGCGACGTCCGGCTCCACCGACCCTGGCTCCACGATCTGCAGCTCTGCGGTCTCCGCCTCGCGGGCCTCCGGCGCGGTGGCCTCCGGCTCCGGGGCCTCGGGCGCGATGGCCTCCATGACCTGGGTGGCGTCCTCGCGCTCCACCGCCACCTCGGCCTCGGCCGCCTCGGCGGCTTCTTCCGTCTTCTCGGCCTCGGCGCTCTCCGCGGCTTCGGTCTCCGTGGCCTGTTCGGCCTCGGTCACGTCCGGAGCCTCTTCGGTCGTCGACTCCGGCGCAACAACGGTCGTGACGGCGTCGTCATCGTCGGGCGCCCGATGCCGAGCCGCCGAAACCTGGGGTTCGTCGCGATCGTCGGCTGGCGGAGCAGTCGCTACCGGGGGAGCTGTGGGCGCCTCGTGGCGGTCGCCCTCGGCTGGCTCCGCCGGCGCCGGTGCGGCATCCGAGGGTGCGGCAACGGCGGGCTCCACATCCCTAACGGCGGGTATGACTTGCGTCTCGTGGATGTCCCTCCTGGTCACACGTTGTCTGACCTGCGGGCGCCGGTGGCCCGCGAGCATCTCGGCGCGCATCGCGCGCACATGACGAAGCGTCGATTCGACTCGGCGCTGGGCGTGGGCACGAGCTTCGTCGATGACTCGGGCCTCTTCCGCCTCCCGTGCGGAATCGGTCATGTCGGCCCGCTTGATGACCTTGAGCTCGTCGTTCGCAGTACGGGTAATCCGCTGCAGGTCAGCCCTGAGATAGTCTGCGAGCGCGGCTGTTTCGCCGGTAATCGTCGACAGTTCGGCAGGCCAAAGCCCGCCTGTCACCCAAGGGGTGCAGTCGATCTGAGAGCTGAAGGCCGGTATCTCCAATGATTCCCGGGTAGCTCTCCGGAGGCGCTGACGCGCCGCTATCCGACCGAAGATGGCCACGGGCTAAGCCTACCGGCATTCGGCAGATCGTTTATTCGGAAGGTGAATTGTGCAGATCCGAGGGCCTGAGTACCGTGAGGGCATGGCTGATTCTGCGCTGCAGCAGCAACTCGACGAAGTCCGCGCTCTGCTGAGCCGCGCGCGAGAGTTGTTCGGCGCCAACCCCATCGAGCCGCCGACCGACATCGCTCCCGATCCCGACATCGCCAAGACCTGGGTCATCTAAGTGTCGGCCTAACCCGCGTCATCTCGCCGGCGCAGCTTGTGCGCCAACAGTTTCTCAATCGCCGCATCGAGATCGTGCGGGGTAGGCACGGCCGTCGACGGCGTGTGCCCGGCGGCCACGATTTCGTCGCGAACTTCCAGCAACGCTTTCAAACACGACACATCGGCGGTCAAAAGAATGCCCTTTGCCAGGGTTTGGGCGTCGGTATCCATTGCCTCTTCGCTCAACGCGACGCTGTGCATATATCCGCCGCGGCAAGAGCGGACAAGGATGTGTCCGCTGGGGTGAACCGTGTCGAAAGCGGGATTGGCGTCGGTCATCGACCGCCGTCGACTATGCCGCCGAGCTTTCCGGCCGCATCTTCCTCGTGCTGGTCCCAGACCGCCGCCGAGGTATTCAGTTTGCGCGCCATGTCGGCGTGATCGTTGGCCTGTTGCTCGTAGCACTGGCGCCTTAGCTCGAGCAGCTCGCGTCCGGCGTCGCGCATTTCGCTGAAGATGGGCCCCAGCGAGTCCAGGCTCTCCTGGATTGCGGGGTGCGATGACGGAACGGTGCGCAGGTACTCGGAGGTGTCCTGATGATGCGCGGCGGCATCGCGCAAATGTGCGGGCACCACATGGATTCGATCTGCCATCCGCTGTCTCCTCTTCATGCGCCGCCGGTGAGAGCGGCGAGATCACTATTGTCAGGTAGTCGCCGTCCCCGCCGGGCGGGTGGGTGCCGGTGTGTCGGTCGTATCCGGCGCGGTCGCGGCCGCCACCGGCGGATGCTCCCAGCCTAGAAAGCTCGGCCCGCTTACGGAGGCGATGTGCTGAATCTGCCCGTCGAGAAGGGCTTTATCGTGGCCCAGGGCAAGCGCGTGGCGATCGGTGAACATCCCGATATCACCCGGTGCGAGCTGCAGCGGCTCGATCGGGTTGGTTACCGCCGTTCCCGGTGGGGGAATGGTAATTCCTTGCTGGTGGAATGCATCCGCAATCGGTGCTCCGCCAACCGCGGCCTTGATCGCCGCGGCCAGCTGCGGGCTGGCCGCCGTCACCGTCTCGCCATTGGGCAAAGTGACCGTTGTCGGACCCGCGGTCTGCGGATCGCGTTCATCCGTTGACGCGTCGTCCTTATGGGTATCGGCCTCCTCGCCGGAGTCGCGATCGGTCGGGTCGGACTCTTCCGACGCCAGCAACCCGCTGTCGTCCAGACCGCGCGGCCCCGGATCGCTCGGCTCCTGCGACCCGACAAGCGGTAACCCACCCGGGCCACTCCAACCGGCCAGCGAGCCAGGCGTGCCGGGCAGCGAACCCGCGCCAAAGTTGGGAATGCTCGGCGGAACCGGCGCCGACGGCGCCGCGGGCACGGTGGAGCCCGGTGTCGAATACGGGTCCGATGAATCCCCGCCCAGCGAACCGGGATCGTCAGCCAACAACGAATCCAATAGTGGATCCCAGCCCGCAACATCGGCGGACTGTTGGGTAGCGCCGCGCACGGGTGCACTCGTGGGGGCGCCCGGCACCGGCGGGCTCTCGCCGGGGTTGCTCGGCCCACCCTTGGAAGCGTCGTACAACGATGTCCACGCGGCCATCAAGGCTGACTTCGACGTGTCATCGAGACTTGCATTCGCGACCACGGACCGAATGTCTCTGAGCTTGCCGATGAGAAACCGCTGAAAATCACGCGCTCCCGCCGGGGTGTCAAGATCCGATCGCGTCTGCACCGCCGCTTCGGTCTCGTGCTGCAATTTGGTCAGCGCGTCCCTGCCCTCGACGGTCATCAGGTGCGCATTCATGATGGCCGAAACCACCTGCAAGTCTAGCTGCGAGCTTGCCGAATTCTGGTGTGCTAGAGCGGCTTCAGCGTCCGCGATGGCTTCGGCGGCGGCACCCTGCTGTCGGTCCGACGGCGCCGGCGGCGAACCCGGCAGCGTCCTCGCATCGAACAGGTCGGGGTGTTGCTGTCGGATCTTGAACAGGATCGCGTCGAGTTGTTCCGATCGTGTGGTTGGCGTGACCACGGCAGTCAACTCGGTTCGCGTCAATCCGGTCTGCCAGGCGTTGGGATCGCCGGTGCGGTCGCGCACACGTTTGACCGTGGCGAGTAGTTCGTCATATGTCGACATCGTCTAGGCGAACAGCGCTGCGCCCCAGTGCGGGCGGTGTCGCGTCCCCTCCATGCCGGGTGACAGTACTCAGGCGCGAACTCGCCGACAATTCACCACGGCGGGCCTGTGCATGAACTGATCGCACGAATCGGGCTAGCCCGCAGAGCTGGCGTACTGCGCCCGTAATCCTTCCAAGACAGCAGTTTTCGCGCGATCCAGCTCGTGCGCGTCTGCCACGATCGCCACGATCTCGCGTTGCTTGGCGACCAGGAACCGCTGAAACTCGCGGGCGCCCATCGGGGTATCGACGGCGAGGTGGTCCTGGTCCGGGGCGGCGCGTTCGATTTCGTCGGCGATCGCGTCAAGCCGCCGCAGGCTCTCCTGGATCGCTGCATGGGCGCTGGCAAGGACTTCCGTGAGCGCGCGGTCGGCCTCAGCGACCGTGCCGTGTTGGTCGGCCAGTGCAGCCTGACGTGCCTGAATGGCGGCTACCGAAGGCCCGGATGGTTCCGACATGGGTTCAACCTATTCATCTGCCCAGGCGACCTGGGTGGTCCTGCTTCTCATATCGGTCGGCGGATCTGAACGTTACTGCCCAATGGGCTGATCCGTACCGAGGCACCCGAGTAGGGCGCCTCGACAACCAGGTTGTTGCCGATGGCCAGTTGTACGTGTCCGGCATGGGGGAAGACGAGGTCACCCGGCCGGACCTGCGATCGGGGCACGGGGATACCGTCGTTGATCTGCTCGTACGTAGTGCGGTCCAGGTGAATCCCCGCCTGCGCGTACGCCCATTGGACCAAGCCCGAGCAGTCGAACTGGTTGGGGCCCGTCGCGCCCCAGACATAGGGCCGACCCAGTCGCGACAAGGCGGCGCGCACCGCGATTCCGGCACGACCGCTTGGCGACGGCAGCCGCAGACCGGCCAACCCGGGACCGCGGTGGTGGAGCATTCGGTATCGCAGCGCCCGCAGTGCAAGCGAATGCCGTCGCGCGCGCAAGCGAGCCGACAGGATGTGCGCCCGTTGCGCACGCAGGCGCGCGGCACGACGCCGCATCGCCTCACGCTGGGCCATCGGGGTCATAGGGGTGGTCGCGGCGTCGGCGCGGGCTTCGTCGAGAACACTCTTGGTCAGCTCGCGGGCCTGTGCCCGGTCCTGGTGGGCATTCGCGATGACGCCTGACGCCGCGGCATCCGTGCGCCCCGCCGACAGCAATGCTTCCCTGCTGCGATCGGCTAAAACCTGGTAATCAGCTTGGGCCACACCACTATTCAGCTCGGCACTGCGCAACAGCAATCTACGGTAATCGCCGATGCCGGCGTCCAGCGTCGCGCGCCGAGTGCCGCCGGCAAACATTTGGTGTGCACGAGTCAATGCCTCGATGTCACTTCCGATCACGATTCCCCCTCACCCGTGTCCTGGTCGGTCGCGCCCTGGTCGGTCGGCTCGACCGCGTCGGCGAAAGCTCGAACGCGGGGGAGTGCGCCTGCCGGGATGACCCCGCGGTTGCGGATGTCCCACATCTCGTCGCTGCCGACACCGAGCAATGCCGCGATGATCGGCTCCGGCAACGGCGACTGCGCGCATGCCCGATCAAACCGCGCACTCAAGCTGGCCGGCATGCGTTCCAGCAGAGCGCTGCGCGTCTCCTCGAGCGACCGCAAGTGCCTCATGAGCCGATCCGTCGAATCGGCTCCGGCGTTCACGGCGACCCGCCATGAGCTGGCGGCCAGCATCTCTGCCTTCACGCATTGCGCGATCACAGAGAGAATATACGTCTCATATTCGTTTGATGTCGTCGCCGGCAGCCGATCGATGACAGATTTGAGGGCATCGAGCTGCGCTTCGGCATAGCCTTCCAGCACTTCGGTGTCGCTGTGACGGTCGACGACGACCGCGCCGGCCGGCCGCGCGGACATGGTTTCGGGCGGCTGCGCCGCGATCAGCCGGGCCAGCTCGGCATCCGGATCGGCGGCCACCAACAGCCGCGAGTAAGTCCCAGGCGGCAAGCCGAGCCCATTTTCAACCTTCTGAACTGTGCTTTTGTGCGGCTTGCGAGCGCCGCGCTCAAGATAGCTCAGTCCCATAACGCTGACGCCGGTCGCGGCGGCGAGCTCTGCCAGCGACCAATCGCGCGACTCGCGCAACGCGCGGATGGCGGCACCGGCCGATTCACGGCTCACCGCAGGCTCCGGCCATAGGCCGGATATTACACAGACCAGCTCCATCGGCGCTGTATATATGTTTTTGTCACGTTTCTCTTGCGCGCGGGCCGTATACGTGTATACGCTTTCGTCTACGTTTCACCGACAAGGAGACCGACATGGGACATCCCTGCGCAGCCAACCCGGAACTATGGTTCGGCTACCCCGACGATGACGGTGGTGACGGCGCGGCGAAGGCGCGCGCTTACGAGCAGTCGGCCACCGAGGCGCGGCTCCAATGCCTGCGTCGCTGCCCGCTGGCGCAGCAGCGGCGATGCGCCCAGCACGCCATCGCACACCGGGAGGAATACGGAGTGTGGGCCGGCGTGAAACTGCCGGGTGGTCAGTACCGCAAGCGCGACCAGCTCGCCCGCGCCCACGACGTTCTCCGGCGGATCGCCGCCGGAGAGATCAATTCCCGACAGCTGCCCGAAAATGCGGCGCTGCTCGCGCGCCGCGAACATGACGTCGTTGCGGTGCCCGCGGTGGTGGTGCACCTACCGCTCGCCCAAGTCGGCCCCCGTTCGGCCGCCTGACGCCTGCAATGTCTGGCCGGTCAGCCGTTTGCTGACCCGGCCCACCGGGTAGAGCGCATCCATGACGTTCGACCTGACTCCGACGGCCGCGCAACACGATCTAGCCCGGCGCACCCACGAGTTCGCCGAAGAAGTGATCCGTCCGGTCGCACTCGACTACGACCAGCGGCAGGAGTTTCCCTGGCCGGTGCTGGAGGAGGCGGCCCGGCGAGGCTTCTACAGCCCTTTGTTTTACCGCGACTTGATCGGTGATTCGACCGGCGTCTCCTTGCCGATGTTCATGGAGGAGCTGTTCTGGGGATGCGCGGGGATTGGTTTGGCGATCGTCATGCCGGCGCTGGCGTTGTCGGCGATCGGCCAAGCCGCTTCCCCCGAGCAAATGTTGCAGTGGGCACCCGAATGTTTCGGTACACCAGGCGATCTCAAACTCGCGGCGCTGGCGATCTCCGAACCCGAAGGCGGCAGCGACGTCCGCAACCTGCGCACGCATGCTCGCCGCGACGGAGACGACTGGGTTATCAACGGCCACAAGATGTGGATCGGCAATGGCGGCATCGCCAACGTGCATGTGGTCAATGCGGTGGTCGACGAGGAACTCGGCCACCGCGGCCAGGCGCTGTTCGTGATCCCGGGCGGGACCCCCGGACTGAAGATGGTGCGAAAGCTCGACAAGCTCGGCTGTCGGGCCTCCCACACCGCCGAGTTGATGTTGGAGGATGTCCGGATTCCCGGTGCCAACCTCCTTGGCGGGCAAGACAAGCTCGAACACAAGCTCGCCAAGGCGCGCGAAGCGGTGGCGGGCGGACAACGTTCGGGCTCGGCGACTTTGGGGACCTTCGAACAGACGCGTCCGATGGTCGCCGCCCAAGCGATCGGGATCGCGCGCGCCGCATTGGAGTACGCGACGTCCTACGCCACCGAACGAGAGGCCTTCGGCGGACCCATCATCGACAACCAGGGCATCGCATTCCCCCTGGCCGACCTTGCGACCCAGATCGACGCCGCTCGGCTGCTGACTTGGCGCGCCTCGTGGATGGCGGCCAACAACGTCCCCTTCGAGCGGGGCGAGGGGTCGATGTCGAAACTCGCGGCCAGTGAGGTGGCCGTCAAGGCCACCGAACGCGCCATCCAGACCTTGGGCGGCTGGGGCTACATCACCGACCATCCGGTGGAGAAGTGGTATCGAGATGCCAAGCTATACACCATCTTTGAAGGCACCAGCGAGATTCAACGGATGGTAATCTCGAACGCGTTGGGTGCCGCCGTGGGGACACCGCCGCTGCACGTGGTGATCGAGCCGTCCGGGGGACCGCTGAACCGGGTCTTCGGTCGCGGCGCGCCATTGCGATCTCGCGCCGCTGAGGCCGCGTTGTCGATGCAGGATCGGATCCCCGAACCGGTCATGCGGCTCGCGATGAAGGTGCTGCGCCCGCCGGGACGGTAGCGGGACTTGGGTATCGTCGCGGTATCGACGCCGTCTCAACACCCCCGGACGGAGGGTGAACGTTGAGCAACCTTGAAGCCGCGCCAACCGAAGTAGCCTGCAGCGCTTCACGGGTCGCGGGCATCGAGGTGCTGCATCCACGAGAAGTTCCGCTGGGCGGGCCGCGAGCGATCCGGGTACAGCGAACCCTGCCGCAACGGCAACGCTCGCTGATCGGCGCGTGGTGTTTTATCGACCACTACGGCCCGGTGCGGGCGAGCATGGACGTGCCCCCGCACCCGCACACGGGACTGCAGACCGTGAGTTGGTTGTTCAGCGGGGAAGTGGAGCACCGCGACAGTGCCGGCGTACACGCCATGGTCCGACCCGGCGAACTCAACCTGATGACGGCGGGCGCGGGCATCTGCCATTCCGAAGTATCGGTGGACACGGGCGCCGTCTTGCATGGCGCACAGCTCTGGGTGGCACTTCCCGATTCTGATCGTGAGACCGCGCGCGATTTCGCCCACCATGCGCCGCCGCCGATTTCGCTGCCCGGCGCGGTCGCGCGGGTATTTCTCGGGGAACTGTCCGGCAGCCGTTCGCCCGTGCACACCTTCACGCCGCTACTCGGCGCCCAGCTCGACCTCGATTCGAACGCCCGGCTGGACCTGGACGTCGACCCGGCATTCGAGCACGGTGTGCTGTGCGATTTCGGTGCAGTGCAGCTCGGCCGCACCGCTCTGGGGGTTGCCGACCTCGGTTATCAAGGTGCGGGCAGCACGACGCTGCGGCTGCAGAACACGGGTGACCGGCCCGCACGGGTGCTGCTGCTGGGCGGAGCGCCCTTCACCGAGGAGCTCGTGATGTGGTGGAACTTCGTCGGGCGCAGTCACGACGAGATCGTCAGCTATCGCCAACAGTGGCAGGACGCCGACGAACGCTTCGGCGCAGTCCGCGGCTACCAGGGCTCGGTCACCCGCCTGCCGGCGCCGCCACTGCCGAACGCACGGCTGCGGCCGCGACCCATCCCCGAGAGAAAGGATCCCTAATGACTACAGACAAAACCGGTGCACCGACCACCGTCACCGCGGGACACCAGACGTACACGATTGCCGTCGAAGGACGGACCGTCGGGCATGCCGACTATGCCGACCGCGGCAACCAGCGCGTCTTCCACCACACCGTCGTCGATCCCGAATTCGGCGGGCGAGGGCTGGC
The DNA here is from genome assembly GCF_001954275.1 of Mycobacterium sp. IS-836. Taxonomy (GTDB): domain Bacteria; phylum Actinomycetota; class Actinomycetes; order Mycobacteriales; family Mycobacteriaceae; genus Mycobacterium. Next base: position 43,042 of record NZ_MBEU01000094.1, read on the forward strand.
GACCATCCTGGTCGAAGAGGCGCTCAACGCCGCCCGCGACGAAGGCAAACGCATTGTTCCGGTGTGCTCGATGGTTGAAACTGTGCTCAAGAAGCATCCCGAATTCGACGACATCACCGACCCGGTCACCGCCGACGTCAAGGGCTGGGCAATGACGCAGCCGAAGGATCCGCGTTGACATGGTGCTGCTGGTCCTCAAGGTCGCGCTGATCGTTTTTATCGTCGGAGCCACCGTCGCTCTGATCACGCGAGGCGTTAAGCGCTCCCGAGCGAATAGGTCGGATCCACGCTGGAAAGCGCACCGCACCCAACCCGGCTACGAGGCATCCGCGCTCGGGGCCATGCCGAACACGCCACTTCCCGAATGGGCCAATTGGGATGACGAGGGCGACGACCCCGTCACGCGCTCCCAAAACTGAGGTAGTGCAACACAAGTGCGGTGCGAACCGCTCGGTGGGCGAAGGGGGACTTGAACCCCCACGTCCCGAAGGACACTGGCACCTGAAGCCAGCGCGTCTGCCATTCCGCCACTCGCCCGGGGAAACAACCGAAGGACCATACCACTGTAGTGGCCGCGTGCCCCACTCGCTCGCGCGGGCCCGGGAGCCCTCGCGCCGGGCCGCGGCCCGTACTGAGCTGGCGTGATGCGATTCTCAGAGTTCTCACGGTGCCGCAGCGTCGAGGTGTCCCGATACCATGCTTGAGTGATGCGACATGCGGGCGAGGCGTTTGCCTTGCGCCGCCGATATGCCGAGACAAGTGCGGGCGAGCGCTGAAACATGAGTAGCCACAAAGGGCTCGTTGCACGGATCGAGCGCAAACTCGAGGCGACCGTCGGCGATGCGTTTGCCCGAGTGTTCGGGGGATCGGTAGTTCCGCAGGAGGTCGAGGCCCTATTGCGCCGCGAAGCCGAAGACGGCGTGCGGCCACTTCAGGGCAATCGTTTTTTGGCCCCCAACGAATACATCATTACCCTCGGTATGCACGACTTCGAGAAGGTGCGCGCGGATCCCGATCTCACGTCGAGCGTTTTCGCTAGGTACTTGGCTGACTATATCTATGAACAGGGGTGGCAAACGTATGGTGAGGTTGTGGTTCGGTTCGAGCAGTCGCCGAACCTGCACACCGGCCAGTTCCGCGCCCGCGGTGCTGTCAACCCCGATGTCGAGCCCCGCCCGACGGACAACGAGCCCGCCCGGCCACAATTCAATCAGGCGTTCAGCGCAGAACCAGGAGTACCACCAATGACTGACAATTCGAGCTACCGCGGCGGTCAGGGGCAGGGGCGGCCCGGCGACGACTACTACGACGAGCGCTACCCGCGTCCCCAAGACGATCAGCGCGGCGGCCAGGACCCGCAGGGCGGGGCCGACCCACGAGGTGGATATCCGCCGGAGCAGGGCGGCTACCCACCCCCAGGTGGCTACCCCCCGCCTCGCCACCCCGAGCAGGGCGGTTACCAAGACCAGCGCGGCGGATACCCCGACCAGGGTGGCTACCAAGACCAGCGCGGCGGATACCCCGACCAGGGTGGCTACCAAGACCAGCGGGGCGGATACCCCGATCAAGGCGGTTACCCCGACCAGCGCGGCTACCAAGACCAGGGCCGCGGATACCCCGACCAGGGCCAGGGCGGCCCCCCGCCGTCGTATGAGCAGCGCCCCCCGGCGCCCGCCGGCGGCTACGGTGGCCAGGGCTACGACCAGGGCTACCGCCAAGGTGGTGGCTACGGACCTCCTGGCGGCGGTCAGCCCGCAGGCGGCCAGCCTGGCTACGGCAGCGGTTACGGCGAATACGGTCGCGGGCCGGCTCGCCAGGACGACGCCGGCTACGCACCGCCGCAAGGCGTACCCGAACAGCCTCGACCGCCTTACCCCGACCAGGGCGCCGGCTACGACCAGGGTTACCAGCAGGGTGGCGGCGGCGGCCAGGGATACGGGCAGCAGGAGTACGCCCAGCCGGAGTACGGCCAGCAAGAGTACGGCCAGCAGGACTATGGGCAAGGCGACTACACCCAGTACGCCGAGCACATTCCGGGCGGGGGCGGCGGGTACGCCCCTCCCGCGGGCGGATACGCCGAACCGCCGTCGCGCGACTACGAGTACGGACAGGCCGATTACGGTCAACCCGCAGGCGGCGGCTACGGCGGTTACGCGGGGGGCGGCTACGGCGCCGCCGGGACTTCGGTCACCCTGCAGCTCGACGACGGCAGCGGTCGGACCTATCAGCTGCGCGAAGGCGCCAACATCGTGGGTCGCGGACAGGACGCCCAGTTCCGGTTGCCCGATACCGGTGTGTCGCGCCGTCATCTTGAAATCCGCTGGGATGGACACGTGGCGCTGCTGACCGACCTCAATTCCACCAACGGCACGACCGTCAACAACGCGCCGGTACAGGAGTGGCAGTTGGCCGACGGCGACGTCATCCGTTTGGGCCACTCGGAGATCATCGTTCGGATCCACTGATCGCAGCGGGCTCAAAGCTGCCGTGCTTCGCCCCGCGCCGACCACCGTCCAAGTATCGTGACGTTGCTGATGTGCTCGGCGTCACCGATGCGAGGGGTGCGACGCCAGGACGGAAAGGACGCCAGATGCAGGGACTAGTACTGCAACTGACGCGTGCCGGATTTTTAATGTTGTTATGGGTATTCATCTGGTCGGTGCTGCGAATCCTGCGGACCGACATCTACGCACCCACAGGTGCCGTCATGGTGCGTCGCGGCTTGGCGTTACGGGGGACGCTTCTACCCTCGCGGCAGCGCCGCCACGCTGCCCGCTATTTGGTGGTGACCGAGGGTTCACTGGCGGGCGCGCGAATCACGCTCAGCGGGCAGCCCGTGCTCATCGGGCGCGCTGACGATTCGACGCTGGTGCTGACCGATGACTATGCCTCGACACGGCACGCCAGGCTGTCTCAGCGCGGCTCGGAATGGTACGTCGAGGATCTAGGATCGACCAACGGCACTTACCTTGACAGGGCGAAGGTGACGACTGCGGTACGAGTCCCAATAGCAACGCCGGTTCGGATCGGCAAAACGGCAATCGAGTTGCGCCCGTGACCCTGGTCCTGCGATATGCGGCCCGCAGCGATCGCGGCCTGGTACGCGCCAACAACGAAGACTCGGTCTATGCCGGCGCACGGCTGTTGGCGCTGGCTGATGGCATGGGTGGCCACGCCGCTGGCGAAGTGGCGTCTCAATTGGTGATCGCCGCGCTGGCCCATCTGGACGACGACGAACCGGGTGGTGACCTGCTCGCCAAGCTCGACGCGGCGGTGCGCGCCGGCAACTCGGCCATCGCCGCACAGGTCGAGATGGAACCCGAGCTCGAGGGGATGGGGACCACCCTTACCGCAATCTTGTTCGCGGGCAACCGTATTGGATTGGTGCACATCGGCGACTCGCGCGGCTATCTGCTGCGCGACGGCGAGCTGACGCAGATCACCAAGGACGACACCTTTGTCCAAACCCTGGTGGACGAAGGACGGATCACGCGGGAAGAGGCGCACAGCCACCCGCAACGATCGCTGATCATGCGTGCGCTGACTGGCCACGAGGTCGAGCCGACGTTGACCATGCGGGAAGCGCGGGCCGGCGATCGCTACCTGCTCTGCTCGGACGGGCTGTCCGACCCAGTCAGCGATGAAACCATCCTCGAGGCCCTGCAGATCCCCGACGTCGCCGAAAGCGCTTACCGCCTCATCGAATTGGCGTTGCGTGGCGGCGGACCCGACAACGTGACGGTCGTGGTGGCCGACGTCGTCGACTACGACTACGGCCAGACCCAGCCGATTCTCGCGGGGGCGGTGTCGGGTGAAGAAGACCAACTGACCACCCTGCCCAACACATCGGCCGGCCGGGCGTCCGCGATCAGCCCGCGCAAAGAGGCCGCGAAACGGGTTGCGCCACAAGAAGAAACGCCAAGCCGACCGCGGTGGCCGCGGCGCAGGATGTTTATCTTCGTGACGCTGATCGTCCTGCTGGTGCTTGCCGGCCTGGCCATCGTGCGAACCGTAATCCGAAGCAACTACTACGTCGCCGAATACAACGGCATCGTCTCGATCGTGCGGGGAATTCAAGGGTCGATGCTGGGCGTGTCACTGCACGACCCTTATTTGGTGGGTTGTCTCAACGCGCGCAATGAACTGTCGCTTATCAGTTATAGCCAGTCCGGAGGGCACCTCGACTGTCACCTGATGCGATTGCAGGACCTGCGTCCCGCGGAGCGCGCCCAGGTTCAGGCGGGGCTGCCGGGCGGCACTCTCGACGACGCCATCGGGCAGTTGCGCGAGTTGTCCGCCAACTCCCTGCTGCCGGCCTGCCCCCCGCCTCGCGCCACCTCTCCGCCCGGCGGCCCAGCCACCAGCGGGGCGCCAGAACCAAGCGCCACAGCACCCACCACCTCCAGCGGCACCTCACCTAGCAGTCCGACTCCCACCAGCGCCCCCGCGACCACTTCGCCGGCAGCGCCCGCGACCACCTCGCCCCCGAGCATTTCCCAGACGGTCACAACACTCCCGCCACCCCCACCTCAGCCGGGCATCGACTGCCGGGCGGCCGCATGACCACTCAGGTCCAGCCACCGGTTGCGGTCACGCCTCCGCTACCCACTCGACGCAACGCCGAACTGCTGTTGTTGTGCTTCGCCGCCGTGATCACCGTCGCCGCGCTGCTGATCGTCGAGGCGAACCAACAGCGGGGCCTGCGCTGGGACCTGACCACCTATGGGCTGGTTTTTCTGGTCGTGTTCGGAAGCGCGCATCTTGCCGTTAGGCGTTTCGCGCCCTACACCGACCCGCTATTGCTGCCAATTGTGGCGTTGCTCAACGGACTTGGCTTGGTGATGATCCACCGGCTGGACATCGTCAACAACGAGCTGAGCGGTCGCCATCACCCCAGCGCAACCCAACAGATGCTGTGGACGCTGGTCGGGGTGGCCGCGTTCGCGCTTGTGGTCACCTTTTTGAAGGACCATCGACAACTCGCGCGCTACGGCTACGTCTGCGGGTTCGCGGGCCTGGTCTTCTTGGTTATCCCCGCGCTGCTGCCGGCATCGCTGTCCGAGGAGAACGGCGCCAAGATCTGGATTCGCTTCCCGGGCTTCGCAATTCAGCCCGCCGAGTTCTCCAAGATTCTGCTGCTGATCTTCTTCTCCGCGGTGCTGGTTGCCAAGCGCGGCCTGTTCACCAGCGTCGGCCGGCATTTCATGGGCATGAACGTGCCCCGTGCGCGCGACCTCGCACCGCTGCTGGCGGCATGGGTGATCTCGATAGGTGTGATGGTCTTCGAGAAAGATCTTGGTACTTCGCTGCTGCTCTATGCGTCGTTCCTGGTGGTGGTGTACCTCGCCACCCAGCGATTCGGTTGGGTCGTCATCGGCTTGGTGCTGTTCGCGGCGGGAAGCGTTGTGGCGTACTTCATTTTCGAGCATGTCCGGGTTCGCGTGCAGACGTGGTGGGACCCCTTCGCCGACCCCGACGGCCACGGCTATCAGATCGTGCAATCGTTATTCAGCTTTGCTACGGGTGGCATCTTCGGCACCGGGCTGGGCAACGGTCAACCCGACACCGTGCCGGCGGCGTCCACCGATTTCATCATCGCCGCGTTCGGCGAGGAACTCGGACTGGTCGGGCTCGCCAGCATCCTGATGCTCTACACGATCGTCCTCGTCCGCGGCCTGCGCACCGCGATCGCGACACGGGAAAGCTTCGGCAAGCTGTTGGCCGCCGGCCTGGCGTCGACGCTGGCCATTCAGCTGTTCATCGTGGTCGGTGGGGTAACCCAGCTCATTCCACTGACCGGGCTGACCACCCCGTGGATGTCATACGGCGGCTCATCGCTGCTGGCGAACTATGTGCTGCTGGGGATTCTGGCGCGCATCTCGCACAGCGCCCGGCGTCCATTGCGCACCCGTGCCCACAACAAGTCGCCCATCGCGGCGGCCGGCACCGAAGTGATCGAGCGGGTATGAACGCCTCGCTGCGTCGGATCTCAGTGACCGTGATGGCGTTGATCGTGCTGCTGCTGCTCAACGCCACCATGACGCAGGTCTTCGCCGCCGACGGGTTGCGCGCCGACCCGCGCAATCAGCGCGTCCTGCTCGACGAGTACTCGCGTCAGCGCGGCCAGATCATCGCGGGCGGCCAGCTGCTGGCTTATTCGGTGGCCACCGACAGCCATTTCCGATTCCTGCGGGTGTACCCCAATCCCGCTGTGTACGCACCGATCACCGGCTTCTACTCACTGCGCTATTCCAGCTCGGGCCTGGAGCGAGCCGAGGACCCGCTGCTCAATGGGTCCGACGAGCGGCTGTTCGGGCGGCGGCTGGCCGACTTCTTCACCGGTCGCGATCCGCGCGGCGGCAACGTCGACACCACTATCAACCCGCACGTCCAGCAGGCCGGCTGGGATGCGATGCAGCAGGGCTGCGGTGGACCGCCGTGCAAGGGAGCCGTCGTCGCGCTCGAACCGTCGACCGGCAAGATTTTGGCCATGGTGTCGTCACCGTCCTATGACCCCAACCTGCTGGCGTCGCATGACCCGGAGGTGCAGGCGCAGGCGTGGCAGCGGCTCCGCGACGACCTAGACAGTCCGCTGACCAACCGGGCCATCTCCGAGACCTACCCGCCCGGTTCGACGTTCAAGGTGATCACCACCGCCGCGGCCCTGCAGGCCGGGGCTACCGACTCCGAGCAGTTGACCGCGGCGCCGACGATTCCGTTGCCGGACAGCACCGCCACGCTGGAGAACTACGGAGGGAAGCCATGCGGCAACGGCAGCGCGCCGACCGTGCCGCTCAGCGAGGCCTTCGCCCTGTCATGCAACACCGCATTCGTCCAGTTGGGAATGCTCACCGGCGCCGACGCCCTGCGCAGCATGGCCCGTTCCTTCGGCCTGGACAGCACTCCGAGTGTCATCCCGCTCCAGGTCGCGGAGTCGACGGTCGGCATAATCCCGGACGCCGCCGCGCTGGGGATGTCGAGCATCGGTCAGAAGGACGTCGCGCTGACGCCGCTGGAGAACGCGGAGGTCGCCGCGACCATCGCGAACAACGGCGTGACGATGCAGCCCTACTTGATCGATAGCCTCAAGGGTCCGGACCTGGCCAACATCAGTACCACCGCGCCCTATCAACAGCGCCGCGCCGTGTCGCCGCAGGTCGCCGCTAAGCTAACAGAGCTGATGGTCGGCGCCGAGAAGGTCGCACAACAGAAAGGGGCCATTCCCGGCGTGCAGATCGCATCCAAAACTGGTACCGCAGAGCATGGCACCGACCCGCGGAACACTCCGCCGCACGCGTGGTATATCGCGTTCGCGCCCGCGCAATCACCCAAGGTGGCCGTGGCGGTACTAGTGGAGAACGGCGCCGACCGCCTGTCCGCGACCGGCGGTGCACTCGCAGCACCGATCGGGCGCGCAGTCATCGAGGCCGCGCTGCAGGGAGGACCATGAGCCCGCGAGTTGGTGTGACGCTGTCTGGCAGGTACCGCCTGCAGCGCCTGATCGCCACCGGTGGCATGGGCCAGGTGTGGGAGGCGGTCGACAGCCGGCTGGGCCGGCGCGTTGCGGTCAAGGTGCTCAAGGGCGAGTTCTCCCAGGATCCCGAGTTCATCGAGCGGTTCCGCGCGGAGGCGCGCACCACCGCGATGCTCAACCATCCCGGAATCGCGAGCGTCCACGACTACGGCGAGAGCCAGATGGACGGGGAGGGCCGCACCGCTTATCTGGTGATGGAGCTGGTCAACGGCGAACCGTTGAATTCGGTGCTCAAACGCACCGGGCGGTTATCGCTGCGGCACGCGCTGGACATGCTCGAGCAGACGGGTCGCGCTCTGCAGGTCGCGCACGCCGCCGGCCTGGTGCACCGCGACGTCAAGCCGGGCAACATCTTGATCACCCCTACCGGGCAGGTGAAGATCACCGACTTCGGTATTGCCAAGGCCGTCGACGCCGCGCCGGTGACCCAGACCGGCATGGTGATGGGCACCGCGCAATACATCGCGCCCGAACAGGCGCTGGGCCACGACGCCACGCCCGCCAGCGACGTGTACTCGCTGGGAGTCGTTGGGTACGAAGTGGTTTCGGGCAAGCGACCGTTCACCGGTGACGGCGCCCTGACCGTGGCGATGAAGCACATCAAGGAACCCCCGCCGCCGCTTCCGTCCGAGCTTCCGCCCAACGTGCGAGAACTCATCGAGATCACGTTGGTCAAGAACCCCGGTATGCGCTACCGCAGTGGGGGACCGTTCGCCGACGCCGTCGCTGCCGTACGGGCGGGACGACGCCCGCCCCGGCCGAGCCAGTCACCGCCGCCCGGTCGGGCCTCGCCGGTCGCGATCTCCTCCGGTGCGGCGACCAGGGCGGCCACCGTCACGGGCCGGACCCCGCCGCCGCGCCGATCCCGGCCGTCGACGGGCGGCCACCGGACGCCCGCGCCCCGGCGAACGTTCTCATCGGGTCAGCGCGCGCTGCTGTGGGCGGCCGGGGTGCTCGGAGCGCTGGCGATCATCATCGCGGTGCTCATCGTCATCAATTCCCGCACGGAAAACGAGCAGCAGCAGACACCCGCCCCGACCGTCACCGACACCGGGACCCCGCCGGCGACGAAGACCCCGACCGGTGCGGGCCCCAGCCTGCGGCCTAATTGGACGGATCGACCGACGATAGGTAATTCTGGAATGCGGAGCGGGCCGCCCGAACCCGGCTGGGGAATCCCCTTTACACCCAGCGCGTCGCCGGCCCAGTACGAGATACCGCAATGACAACCCCGCAGCACCTGTCCGACCGCTACGAACTCGGTGACATCCTCGGTTTCGGGGGTATGTCCGAGGTTCACCTGGCCCGCGACGTTCGCCTGCACCGCGACGTCGCGGTCAAGGTGCTGCGCGCCGACCTGGCCCGTGACCCCAGCTTCTATCTGCGCTTCCGGCGGGAGGCACAGAACGCCGCGGCGCTGAATCACCCGTCGATCGTCGCGGTGTACGACACCGGCGAGGCGGAGACCGCCGCGGGCCCGCTGCCCTACATCGTCATGGAGTACGTCGACGGGGTCACCCTGCGCGACATCGTGCACACCGACGGACCGCTCCCGCCGCGCCGCGCGATCGAGATCATCGCCGACGCCTGCCAGGCGCTGAACTTCAGCCATCAAAACGGCATCATTCACCGCGACGTCAAGCCGGCGAACATCATGATCAGCACGACCAACGCGGTCAAGGTGATGGACTTCGGCATCGCGCGCGCGATCGCCGACAGCAACAGCGTCACCCAGACCGCCGCCGTGATCGGGACGGCCCAATACCTCTCACCCGAGCAAGCGCGCGGCGATACCGTCGACGCCCGATCCGACGTGTACTCGCTGGGTTGTGTGCTGTACGAAATCCTCACCGGCGAGCCACCTTTCACGGGAGACTCGCCCGTCTCGGTCGCCTACCAGCACGTGCGCGAGGACCCGATTCCGCCGTCGGCGCGACACGAGGGCATCTCCGCCGACCTCGACGCCGTCGTCCTCAAGGCATTGGCCAAGAACCCCGACAACCGCTATCAGACCGCCGCGGAGATGCGCGCCGACCTGGTTCGCGTGCACAACGGCGAGCCGCCCGAGGCGCCCAAGGTCCTCACCGACGCCGACCGGAGTTCGTTGCTGACGTCGACGGGCCCCAACCTCGGCGGCCCGCGGACCGACCCACTACCTCGCCAGGCGCTGGACCGTGCCGACGACGATCGGGTGGGGGGTTCGATCGGTCGCTGGGTCGTCGCGGTCGCGGTGCTGGCGGTGCTGACGATCGTTGTCGTCATCGCCTTCAACACCTTTGGCGGCAGCACCCGCGACGTTCAGGTGCCCGACATGCGGGGTCAAGTGTCCGCCGATGCGATCGCGGCGCTGCAGAATCGCGGGTTCAAAACACGCACCCTGCAGAAGCCCGACTCGACGATCCCGCCCGACCACGTCATCAGCACCGACCCCGGCGCCAATGCCTCGGTGAGCGCGGGTGACGAGATCACCATCAACGTCTCCACCGGTCCCGAGCAACGCGAACTACCGGATGTCTCCTCGCTGAGCTACTCCGACGCGGTGAAGAAGCTGACCGCCGCCGGTTTCAGCAAGTTCAAGCAGGCCAACTCGCCGTCGACGCCGGACCTCATCGGCAAGGTCATCGGGACCAACCCCCCGGCCAACCAGACCTCGGCGATCACCAACGTGGTCACGATCATCGTCGGCTCGGGGCCGGAGACCAAGCAGTTGCCCGACGTCGCCGGCCAGACGGTGGACGCGGCGCAAAAGAACCTCAACGTGTACGGCTTCACCAAGTTCAGCCAGGCCTCCGTCGACAGCCCCCGCCCGGCGGGCGAAGTGGTCGGCACCAATCCGCCTAAGGGCCAGACGGTTCCGGTCGATTCCGTCATCGAACTGCAGGTGTCCAAGGGCAACCAGTTCGTCATGCCCGACCTGTCCGGCATGTTCTGGACCGACGCGGAACCACGGCTACGCGCGCTGGGCTGGACGGGGTTCCTGGACAAAGGGCCCGACGTCGACGCCGGCGGTTCCCAGGCCCACCGGGTGGTCTACCAGAATCCGCCCGCCGGGGCCGGCTGCAACCGCGACGGGGTCGTCACGCTGAAGTTCGGCCAGTAGCGGCGGGATCCGCCGGCAACTGCGGCCGCACCGCGGCGCGCACCTCGTTCTCCAACCGGCGGACCAGCGTGTCGTTGCGCGCCCACCCGCAATAGGCGAGCCAGTTGGCCAGCATGCGGTGGCCGCCCTCGGTCAGGATCGACTCGGGATGGAACTGGACACCGTGGATCGGCAACTCGGTGTGCCGGACGGCCATGATGACGCCGCTGCGGGTCCGCGCCGTGACCTCCAGCACCGGCGGCAACGAGTCAGGCAGAATCGTCAGCGAGTGGTACCGAGTCGCGGTGAACGGATCCGGAAGCCCTTGCAGGACACCGGCATTGGTGTGGTAAACGCTGCTGGTCTTGCCGTGCAGCAATTCCGGCGCGCGGTCGACGGTGGCACCGAATGCGACGCCGATTGCCTGGTGTCCCAGGCAGACTCCGAGCAATGGCGTGCGCGCCGCCGCGCACGCGCGGACGAGGCCCACCGACGCACCCGCCCGTTCCGGGGTGCCCGGGCCCGGGCTCAGCAGAACGCCGTCGAACTCGGTGGTGACCGCGGACTCCTTGGACAACCGCGCATCGTCGTTCCGCCACACCTGCGCCTCGACGCCGAGCTGTCCGAGGTACTGCACCAGGTTGAACACGAAGCTGTCGTAGTTGTCGACAACCAGGATCCGCATCGTGTCAGGGTACCGTTCGCTCAATACCCGACCGGGCCGGCCGGCTGCGCGAAATGCATCCGGACCGGTTCGGTGTGGCCGGCGATCTGCACGTCCGGCTTGACCTCTTCGCGATAGCCCAGCCCGAATCGGACTACGTACTGCTTGTACAGGGTCACCAGGGGAGCCGCGGCCAGCGCGGCCTGCATCGCCGTGGCGTTGCCGATCGCGGTGATCGTGTAGGGCGGGCTGTAGGTACGGCCGTTGAGCAGGAGCGTATTTCCGACGCAGCGGGGCACCGAAGTACCGATGATGCGCTGATCTTGCATCTGGATCGCCTCGGCGCCGGCGCTCCACAACGCGTTCAGCACGGCCTGGATGTCTTGCTGGTGCACCACCAGGTCGTCGGGGGAGGCGTCGCGGGGGAACCGGCCATTGGCGTCACGTTGGGCGTCCTGCAGCGTCACGACCAGACCCGGGCCGTGCACGGGATCCATCCCCGCCTCACCGGCCAGCTCGGCGGATCGCCGCAGCATCGCGGCCAATGCGGCATTCGAAGACTTGCCGTGCATCGAGTCGATCTTGCCCGCCAGCTCGTCGCGTTCGGCCTTGAGATGATTCACCGACGACTGCGCCTCGCGGACCAAGTCGACCAGGCGCGGGGCGTCGCTGCGGCGGATCTCAGAGCCGCCGGACACGCCATGGGTGGCGGCCAGCAGCAACCCCGCCAGCAGGCAGACCAATGGCACCCCGAAGCGCCACGGGGAGCGGCGCGTATCGCTCATCGGCTCTCCATTTCCTGGCGAACGCGCCAGGTGGGTTAGTCTCGTAGCCAAGTTATGCGTGCTGCATCAGTCGTTATCGTTGCACCCGTCCCGCTCCCCGTGTCGTTGAGGTAGTTCCGAGATATCCCCGAGGTAGTCATGCCCAAGTCCAAGGTCCGCAAGAAGAACGATTTCACCGTCAGCGCGGTGAGCCGCACCCCGGTGAAGGTGAAGGTCGGACCGTCGAGTGTGTGGTTCGTCGCGCTGTTCGTCGGCCTCATGCTGATCGGCTTGGTGTGGCTGATGGTGTTTCAATTAGCCGCGGTCGGCAGCCAAGCCCCGGCGGCGCTGCACTGGATGGCGCAATTGGGGCCGTGGAACTACGCGATCGCGTTCGCTTTCATGATCACCGGCTTGTTGCTCACAATGCGTTGGCACTGACCAAGATCAAATCCGGAATGAATTCATCTTGGGGTCGCTGCGTTACTGAGCCAGCAACGTTGTGACCACCCAATCACACGCGTGTGATTTATCCCCACTGTTGATAGCGCTTGTGGATAACCGCATAGGCAGTGGTGGGAGGGGGTGGGGGCCTCGTGCAGCAAACTAAATGGGAGCCTCCTGCGGGAGGAATCGCTGGTTGCGGCGTTGCCGGCGTGCTGATGGCTATCGCGAGTGTGACCGTGGTCACAGACGCCCCCGGCCGGGTTATGACAGGGATTGCCGCCGCGGGTCTGATCTTGTTTGCGGGCGCAACGTGGCGCGCGCGGCCGAAGCTGGCAATCACGCCCGACGGCCTGGTGATCCGGGGCTGGTTCCGAACGCAGCAATTGCAGCGCTCGGACATCAAGATCATCCGGATCACCGAGTTTCGCCGCATGGCACGCAAAATGCGGTTGCTCGAGGTCGAAACGGTCGACGGGGGCTTGGTCGTCTTCTCCCGTTGGGACCTCGGGACCGAACCCCTGGACGTGCTCGACGCACTTACCGAAGCCGGCTATGCCGGCCCCCGGGACAACTAGCCGTCGGCCTCAGGAGATGGTGATCGACTCGATCACGACCGGTTCGGTGGGACGGTCGTTGCCGTCGGTGGCCGTCGTCGCGATCGTGTCGACGACCTTCTGCGATTCGGGATCGGTCACTTCGCCGAAGATCGTGTGCCGCCGGTTCAGGTGCGGCGTCTTGTCGACGGTGATGAAGAACTGCGAGCCATTGGTGCCCGGCCCCGCATTGGCCATCGCCAACAGGTAGGGCTTGTCGAATTGCAACTCGGGGTGGAACTCGTCGGCGAACTTGTAGCCCGGGCCGCCGCGGCCGGTACCGGTCGGGTCGCCGCCCTGGATCATGAATCCATTGATCACTCGGTGGAAGACCGCGCCGTCGTAGAAGGGCCCGGAGGGGCTACCCGAGGCGTTCTGCGTCGAGTACTCCTTCGTGCCCTGCGCCAGGCCAACGAAATTCGCGACGGTCTTGGGCGCATGGTTTCCGAACAGAGCGATCTTGATGTCTCCGCGGTTGGTATGCAGCGTGGCGGTAGCAGTCTGAAAGGGGCTGTTAGTCACGAGGTCACAGTCTGCCATCACCCGCGCGCATGCCCGCACCCGGTGTCGATCGACCGAAGCGCGCTGCGCCGAACACGGCATGGTCGCGGTGGTGCCGCGGGCATCGTTTTGGTGGCAGTCTGTAGGTTCCACCGACGGCAAGAAAGGCAGCGGATGAGCGCGCAGGCGGACCACCGGTTGACACCCCGTGAGCGTTTGGCCCGCGGCCTCACCTACTCGGCCTTGGGACCGGTGGACCTCACGCGAGGGGTCGTCGGGCTGGGGGTCCAGTCCGCGCAATCGACCGCATCGGGGTTGCGTCGCCGTTACCAGGAGGGCCGGCTGGCTCGCGAAATCGGTGCGGCGCAAGAAACTCTCGCCCAAGAGCTGGCCGCCGCGCAGCAAGTGGTCGCGAATCTGCCGCAGGCCCTGCAGGACGCGCGCCGGTCCCAACGGCGCCGCGGCAAGCGCCCGCTGTTGATCGCGGGGGTTGTCATCGGGGTGTTGGCCGGCGGCGCTGCCGCCTTCAGCATCGCCAGGCGCTCCGCACGCCGGCGCACCGAGCCGTCGCCGCGGCCGCCCAGTGTCGACGTGCAGCCGCGCCCCTGAAGGCGCGGATCCCCATCGAATTCATACATTCACGCTGACAAATACTCTTTTGGGCGGGCTATTTCACACCGCGCTCATATTTCGCTGTCCGACGGGCCTTCGTTCTAATTGAATTCCGGGAAATATCCGATGTAATGCAAATTTGCTGCGGCGCGCAGTGCCCCATTTGAAATTCGGCAATTAGAATCTGCGCGAGTTTTGCCGAAAGGCACTGGTCAAGCGCTATTTTATGCGGTCCTGCCGCCGCCAATGCCTAGCCCGCGGTTTATATCGTCCGGTGGCAACGACAAAATCTTGAAAGGGAGAACGGATGTCCTTCGTAACGGCTTATCCGGAGAAATTGGCCAACGCTGCCGCGAATCTTCAGTCGATTGGCGCCGCATGGAATGCGGGAAATGCGGCGGCTGCCGCCCCGACCGCCGGCGTCGTTCCCGCCGCCGCCGACGAGGTATCCGCACTGACCGCCGCCCGGTTCGCCGCGCATGCGCAGCGGTATCAGGAGTTGAGCGCCCAGGCGGCCGGGATTCAGCAGTTGATGGTGGCCACGCTATCGGCAAGCGCGGCTTCCTACGCGTCGACCGAGGCCGCGAACGCGGCGTCGGCGGGCTGAACGGCCCGAGGAACGAGGGAGAACCGAATGGACTATGGGTTGCTGCCGCCCGAGATCAACTCCGGGCGCATGTACACCGGTCCGGGCGCGACATCGTTGCTGGCGGCCGCGGGGGGCTGGAGCGGACTCGCCGCCGACTTGCACTCGGCCGCGGCCGCGTTTCGGTCGATCATTTCTGCGCTGACCGGCGGACCGTGGCTGGGTCCGGCATCGGCGTCGTTCCTGGCGGCCGCGACTCCGTACGTGGCGTGGCTGCAGAGCAGCGCCGAGCATTCCGAGTTGGCTGCCGGCCAGGCGGCGGCCGCGGCGGCCGCGCACGACGCGGCGTTCGCGATGACCGTGCCTCCGCCCGTGATCGCGGCGAACCGTGCCCTGTTGGCGGCATTGCTCGCGACGAACTTCTTGGGACAAAACGCTCCGGCGATCGCCGCCGCGGAGGCGGAGTATTTCGAGATGTGGGCTCAGGACGCGGCCGCGATGTACGCCTATGCGAGTTCCTCGGCGACGGCGTCGACGTTGACCGATTTCGACGAGCCGCCGGAGGTGGCCGATTCGTCCGGTCTGCCGCGCCAGGCCGCCGCGGTTTCCGCAACCGCCGATGGTCCCGCGCGAGAAGCGTTGGCGGGCTTGGACTCTGCGCCTAACCCGGCGGCCCAGCTGGCTTTCAACGGGGCGGAGATCGACAAAATTATTTCCGCCAACACCCCGCTCGATGACGTGGTCATGCTGTACAGCAAGTACGTGGTCCCCTACGTGTCGACCGCGCAGTCGATGATTCAGTCGACGCAGTCCTTCGGACAGATAAGCAACGGCATTACCGCCATGAGTACCTTCGCCAAGGGTCTCGCTCCCGCGGCAAAGGCTGTCGAGGGGGCGGCGCAGGCGGCCGGCAACGCGGCCGCGAACACCGGTGGCGTGGCGGCGGGGGTGGGAAGAGCGCTTCCCCTGGGCGCGTTGTCGGTGCCACCGAGCTGGGCACCGGTGAGCGCGGTAACCAACCCGGGTACCGCCGCGCTCAACGCCACCGTTGTCCCCGCCGGGGCCGAGGGAGTGAATGCCCTGCCGATGGCTCCCGCGTTCGGTCAACTCGGCGGCAAGGGTTACGGGCGGATCCCGCCGGCCTACGGGTTCAAGCCCACCGTGATGGCTAGACCACCGGCTGCCGGGTAATCGCCAAACGCCGACACCAATCACCCTGCGCGTCACCACTTTTGGGTCTATCGACCTGGAGGCGCGGCGCGGCGGTTAGCCGAGGTTGTCTATCCAGCGGTTGGCGCAGGCGCCGAGCGGCAGCCGAAAAGTTTGCCGAATCTTCAAATAACCTGGACGGGCCGCGTGATAAACCACCAACAGTGCCCCAGGCATTGATTAGCCTATGTTGGAGGAACGAACTGCGAGCATTGACAGGATAGACGTGGATTTCTGGGCACCTCCCGAGATCACATCGGCGCTGATTCATTCCGGGCCGGGGCCCGAATCATTGCTCGCCGCGGCCGAAGCCTGGCGCCAACTGGCGATCGAGCTGGGACAGACCGCCGCCGACTATGCCTCCACTGTGGCGAGCATTCCCTGGCAGGGACCATCCGCGACGGCGATGACCCTGTCCACCATCCCCTACGTCAGCTGGATGCAAACCACCGCAACCCAGGCCGCTCAACTGTCGATGGCGGCCACCAGCATGGCGGGCTCCTTCGTCGCCACCCAGACAGCCATCGTGCATCCCAGCGTGGTCGCCGCCAACCGAAAGCTCCTGGCTCAGCTGATCGCGACCAACTACTTCGGCATCAATTTCCCCGCCATCGCCGCCACCGAGCTCCAGTACTTACAGATGTGGGCGGATAACACCACCGCCATGCTGGGCTATCACGCCACCAGCCTGCAGACCATGGCGATGCCGACGTTCACCCCCGCATCCTCGATGACCACTCCGGCCGCCGCCGCGGTTCAGACCAGCGCCGTCACCGCGGCAGCAGCGGCCCCCGCCGCAATCGACCCCGAGTTCCTCGCCAATGCGGTCCTTCAGATCGTCAACGGCGTGATCGGCAGCGGCGTCTTCAACCCACAGGGCATCATCGGCTTGGTCACGGGCGGCCACGATTTCATGCCCGGGCAGTACCCGGACGTGCTGGCCCCCACCCCACGCAACCTGGCCATTGCCTACAACCTCACCGGTCCCGAGGCCGTCGGAGGAGCTCCCAATTTCTTTGCCCCACCCGCCGCCACAGCCGGCGCGGTGGAGGCTGATGTCACCGCGTCTCTGGGCAGGGGAATGTACGTCGGCAACCTTGTGGTCCCGCCTTCAGCGGTCACTTCGCCGATCCAGCTGGCTGCCGCACAGGCACCGTTGGCGGCCGCAACAACAGCCGAGGGCGCCCCACTAGTTCCGATGTTCGTCCCGCCGATGCCGCCGGGAGCACGGAAGGCCCAGCGAGACAAGCCCAATGAGAAAGGCTACGGGCCGCCGATCTTCGGCACCATCATGCGGCGGCCTCCGTCAGGCGGATGATGCCGTGGAGCCTAGGGGAATCGAACCCCTGACACCTGCCTTGCAAAGGCAGTGCTCTACCAACTGAGCTAAGGCCCCTCTGGCTGATCGGCTGCGGGCGCATCAACCGGGGCCATGTGCCAGACCTCGACCCCACGTCGTGACCACACCACCGCTGCCACCGCGGCGATCAATGCCAGCGGCACTGCGAGTCGTACGTAACGTCTGGACGAGCACATGGTTGTGGGCCTAGGAGGACTCGAACCTCCGACCTCTTCGTTATCAGCGAAGCGCTCTAACCGCCTGAGCTATAGGCCCGTACGCGCGTACGGCCGAGCGACGAGATTACCGCAATCGCCGCCCCACCCCCAAAATCCCGGGAATCGGCGCTAGTCGCGGTCGGCCAGCGTTACCTCGATGCCGCCAATCAGGTCCGTCGTGAGGTTGTAGACGAACGCGGCGATGGTGGCCATGGCGGTCAGCAGCACGATATTGACCAAGCCGATCAAGACGGCGCCGCCGAAGATGGTCCCGCTGGAGACCAGCTCGCCGCTGCTGCCGCTGGTGTTGTTCAGTAGGTCACCGACGTTGCTGTTGAGCTTGGACCACACGCCCATGCCGCCAAGCACCAGGTACAGGAACGCGACCGCGATCATCCAGACGAAGAACAGCGCCACCGAAAGCAACAGCGACACCTTCAGCGTGCTCCACGGGTCGATCCGGCGGATCTGCATGCTGGCACGAACCGGGCCCCGGGATCGCCGCGACACGTGCACCCGGTTTTCGCGACTTTCTCTGGCTTCGTCGGTCGCCGAGCGAGCCGATCCCGCCGCGGTCGACGTCTCCGCGGGGCGTTCGGGCGCGGGCTTGCGTTGGGAGGCCCGCGGTATCGGGCCGGACAGATCGGGCAACTCGCTGGCGTAGGCCTCGGCGGGCGGACCGTCGCCGCGCGCCGGCGGGGCATCGAAGTCCTGCGGCGGGCTCTTCGGATGCGCCGACGCCCCCGGTGCCGCGGTGCCGGAGATGAAACGGTTCAGCCGGGCATCCACCCCGGAGGGCGGGCCCGACGGCCGCGGCTCGGCGTGGGGCTCCGGCTGGCGATGCGGCTGGGGGGGCCGGCCGGCGCCGCGCCCCCGTGGCGGCACGTCTGCAGCATCCGGCACGCGGCCAGCCTGGGCGGGCGTCGCGCGGTGTACACCGGCTCGCTCGACCGAACCGTCCCCGTTCAGGCCGTCACCCTTGTTGGGGGCCCCCGGCTCGTTCGGTGAAGTCACCCCGGCTCCTTACGTGTGTACCAAGGCCGCCCGGCGCTGGCTGTCGTCTGTGCGGTCGGGCCGAGTCTATTAGCCGTCCGACTCCTCGACGCCGTCGATCTCCCCGATTTCTTCCTCGGCGCTTTCTTCGGCGTTGCGTGCAATGGCTAACAGAGTGTCACCCTCACCCAGGTTCATCAACCGAACGCCCTTGGTCTGCCGCCCCGCCTTGCGGACCTGACGCGCGGCCGTCCGGATGACGCCCCCGCCCGACGTGATCGCGTACAGCTCGCTCTCGTCGTCGACGATCAACGCCCCGACCAGCCTGCCACGCCGGCGGTCGTACTGAACGGTCAGCACGCCCTTGCCGCCGCGACCCTGCACCGGGTACTCCTCGATCGCGGTCCGTTTGGCATAGCCGCCCGCGGTGGCCACCAGCAGGAACATGCCTTCCTGAACGACATTCAGCGACAGCAGCCGGTCATCCTCGTTGAACCGCATCCCCTGCACGCCCGACGTGGCGCGGCCCATCGGCCGCAACGCCTCGTCAGTGGCCGAGAACCGGATGGACTGGCCGTTGGCCGAGACCAGCAGCAGATCCTCTTCGGCCGAGCACAGCACCGCTCCGACCAGCTCGTCGTTGTCGCGCAGGTTGATCGCCACGATCCCCCCTGAGCGGTTGGAGTCGAAGTCGGTCAGCTTGGACTTCTTCACCAGCCCGTTCTTGGTGGCCAGCACCAGATACGGCGCGTCTTCGTAGCTCTTGATCTGGATGACCTGGGCTATGCGTTCCTCCGGCTGGAAGGCCAGCAGGTTGGCCACGTGCTGACCGCGCGCCGTGCGGGACGCCTCCGGCAACTCGTATGCCTTGGCCCGATACACCCGCCCCTGGGTGGTGAAGAAGAGGATCCAGTCGTGCGTCGACGACACGAAGAAGTGCGCGACGATGTCGTCCTGCTTCAGCCCGGCGCCCTGCACGCCCTTCCCGCCGCGCTTCTGGCTGCGGTACAGGTCGGTCTTCGTGCGCTTGGCGTAGCCGGTCTCGGTGATGGTGACGACGACGTCCTCGCGGGCGATCAGATCCTCGTCGCTGACTTCGCCGTCGGCCGCGACGATGCGGGTGCGACGGTCGTCGCCGTACTTTTCGACGATCTCGCCAAGTTCGTCGTGGACGATCGTGCGCTGGCGCTCCGGCTTGGCCAGGATGTCTTCCAGGTCGGCGATCTCGGCCTCGATCTTGGCCAGATCGTCGACGATGCGCTGACGCTCCAAGGCGGCCAGGCGCCGCAGCTGCATGTCCAGGATCGCCTGGGCCTGGATGTCGTCGATGTCCAGCAGCTCGATCAGCCCAGCCCGGGCGATGTCGACCGTTTCCGACGCCCGGATCAACGCGATGACTTCGTCCAGCGCGTCGAGCGCCTTGACCAGGCCGCGCAAGATGTGTGCGCGTTCGTTGGCCTTGCGCAACCGGTAGGTGGTGCGCCGCACGATGACGTCGAGTTGGTGCGCGACGTAGTGGCGGATCAACTGGTCGAGTCGAAGCGTGCGCGGCACGCCGTCGACGATCGCCAGCATGTTGGCGCCGAAGCTGGTCTGCAGCTGGGTGTGCTTGTAGAGGTTGTTCAGCACCACCTTCGCCACGGCGTCGCGCTTGAGCTCGATGACGATGCGCAAGCCCACCCGGTCGCTGGATTGGTCCTCGATGTTGGAGATGCCGGCGAGCTTGCCGTCGCGGACCTGCTCGGCGATCGAGGTGATGAAGTTGTCGTGGTTGACCTGATACGGCAATTCGGTGATGACCAAAGACGTTCTGCCCCTGGCCTCTTCGACTTCCACGACGCCGCGCATCCGGATCGAACCGCGCCCGGTCTTGTACGCGTCGGCGATGCCCTGGGAGCCCACGATCAGTCCGGATGTCGGGAAGTCGGGCCCCTTGACCCGCTCCATGACGGCGGCCAGCGTCGCCTCTTCGTCGGCCTCGTGGTTCTCCAGGCACCAGAACACGGCGTCGGCGAGCTCGCGCAGGTTGTGCGGCGGAATGTTGGTCGCCATGCCCACCGCGATGCCGCCCGAACCGTTGGCCAGCAGGTTGGGGAACCGGCTGGGCAGTACCGTCGGCTCCTGCACCCGGCCGTCGTAGTTTGGAATGAAATCGACTGTCTCCTCGTCGATTTCGCGCAGCATCTCCATCGCCAGCGGGGTCAGCCGCGCCTCGGTGTACCGCATCGCCGCCGGCGGGTCGTTGCCCGGCGAGCCGAAGTTGCCCTGCCCGTCGACCAGCGGATAGCGCAGCGACCACGGCTGCGCCATACGCACCAGCGTGTCGTAGATCGAGGCGTCGCCATGCGGGTGATAGTTACCCATCGTCTCGGCGACCGACCGCGCCGACTTCGCATGGCTGCGATCCGGGCGGAACCCCGAGTCGTACATCGCGTACAGCACCCGGCGGTGCACCGGCTTGAGACCGTCGCGCACCTCGGGTAGCGCGCGGCCCACGATCACGCTCATCGCGTAATCGATGTAGCTGCGCTGCATCTCCTGCTGAATGTCTACCGGCTCGACCCGGTCGGCGGGCCCCTCGCCGGGTGGCAGCGTCGTATCAGTCATCGGTTCCTCGTGTTAGTTGGCGTGCCTGATTCGTCAGACATCCAGGAAGCGAACGTCCTTGGCGTTGCGGGTGATAAAGCTTCGGCGAGCATCGACGTCCTCGCCCATCAGAATGGAGAACAACTCATCGGCGGCCGCCGCGTCATCTAGGGTGACCTGACGCAGCACCCGCACAGTCGGGTCCATCGTGGTCTCCCACAATTCCTTGGCGTCCATTTCACCCAGACCCTTGTAGCGCTGGATGCCGTCGTCCTTGTTGATCTTCTTGCCGGCCTTCTGCCCCGCCTCGAGCAGGCCGTCGCGCTCGCGATCGGAGTAGGCGAACTCGGGATCGCTGCGCTGCCACTTCAGCTTGTACAACGGCGGCTGCGCCAGGAACACATGCCCGTTTTCGATGAGCGGGCGCATGAACCGGAACAACAGGGTCAACAGCAGCGTGGAGATGTGCTGGCCGTCGACGTCGGCGTCGGCCATCAGCACGATCTTGTGGTAGCGCAGCTTGGTGATGTCGAACTCGTCGTGAATCCCGGTACCCAGCGCGGTGATGATCGCCTGGACTTCGGTGTTCTTCAGCACCCGGTCGATGCGGGCCTTCTCGACGTTGATGATCTTGCCGCGCAACGGAAGGATCGCCTGGAACATCGAGTCGCGGCCGCTCTTCGCCGAGCCGCCGGCCGAATCGCCTTCCACGACATACAGTTCGGACTTGCGCGGGTCGGTGGAGCGGCAGTCGGCGAGCTTGCCCGGTAGGCCGCCGAGATCCGTGGCGCTCTTGCGGCGCACCAACTCTCGGGCCTTGCGTGCCGCGATTCGTGCTTGCGCCGAAGACACCGCCTTGTTCACGACCGTCTTGGCGTCACTGGGGTTGGCTTCGAACCAGTGCGAGAGCTTGTCGTTGCATGCTTTCTGCACAAACGACTTGACTTCGGTGTTGCCCAGTTTGGTCTTGGTTTGGCCCTCGAATTGCGGTTCGCTGACCTTGACCGAGATCACCGCGGCCAAGCCCTCGCGGATGTCGTCGCCGGTGAGATTGGGGTCTTTGTCTTTCAGCAGTTTCTTCTCTTTGGCGTATTTGTTCACCACCGACGTCAGCGCGGCGCGGAACCCTTCCTCGTGGGTACCGCCCTCGTGGGTGTTGATGGTGTTGGCGAAGGTGTGGACCGACTCCGAATAACCGGCGTTCCACTGCATCGCGATTTCGACCTCGTGGCCGGGCCCCTTGTCTGAGAAGTCGACGATGCTGGAGTGGATCGGGTTCTTGGTGCGGTTGATGTGCTTGACGTAGTCGACCAAACCGCCCGGGTAATGAAAGGTGCGGTGCTTGACTTTGTGCGGCGCAACGGATTCCGCGGCCTTCTCCTCGGCGGACTTCGGCGCTTCGGCGGTGTCGCTGACGACTTCGTCGACCACCTCTTCGTTGCTCACCCGCTCATCGGTCAGGTGGATGGTCAGCCCCTTGTTGAGGAACGCCATTTCCTGCAGCCGGCGGGCGACGGTCTCGAAGTCGTAGTCCGTCGTCTCGAAGATGCCGGGGTCGGCCCAGAAGCGGACCGTCGTACCGGTCTTCTTGGTTTTGTCGCCCTGCTTCAGCGTGCCGGGGATAGAGCGGTCGTAATGCTGGAACCACTCGTAGCCGTCGGTGCAGATCTCGACCTCGAGTCGAGTGGACAATGCATTGACCACCGACACGCCCACGCCGTGCAAACCGCCGGATACCGCGTAGGCGCTGTCGTCGCCGCCGAACTTTCCGCCCGCATGGAGTTGAGTCATCACCACGTCGACCGTGGGCATGCCGGTGGCGTGCATGCCCACCGGGATACCGCGGCCGTTGTCCGTGACCTGAACGCCGCCATTCTCCAAAATCTTCACGTCGACTTCCGTCGCGTAACCCGCCATCGCCTCATCGACAGCGTTGTCGACGACCTCCCAGATCAGGTGGTGCAATCCGCGCTCCCCGGTGGAGCCGATGTACATGCCGGGGCGTTTGCGGACTGCTTCCAACCCTTCCAGGACGGTGATCGAGTCGGCGCCGTATTCTTTCGGTTTCTTCTTTTGGGCAGCCACGGGCGGAAGGCTCTCCTTGGGGTTGCGCGCGGGTAGTCTCCGGGACTTTGCGCTGGTTCTCCGTCAGTCTACCGATAAGGGGCGCCAGGACCGATTCTGTGAGGGTGTTTCTGCACAGCTATCTGCGCCGTGTGCGGAATTTTTCGCTGAAGGCTGCGTCAGGACGCTTGACAAGCCGGTTTCCGCCGTCATGGCGGCGCTGAAGCGGGTCGCCCGTTCGGTCAACCGTAGGTGTCCCGGGGGCCTCGGCCGGCGATGTGCCGCGGGCCCTTCCGCCACGAGGGTGCGGCCGGCCCCGTGATTTTCAGCGATGTCACTACGCCGTTGCCAACCGCGGCGGCGATCTTGGCCAGGATCTGCGCCTGGATCATCCGCAACTGGGTCGCCCAGGCGGTCGATTCCGCCGCCACGCTGAGCACCCCGTCGTTCAGGGTGGTCGGGGTCGCGTGGTCGGCGATCTGGTGTCCCACCACCGACGACCAGTGGCCAAGCACCGTGCCCTCGGCGACGTGGGTCGACCAGCCCCGCTTTTTGGCCAGATCGCGCGCCAGCCTGCCCAACGGTTGGGGGTCACGCGCGTCGGGCCCGGGGCCCGACCAGCTTCGCCGCTGTCCCGCGACGCGGCGCGGCGGAGGCGGCGCGCCCCGCCCGCGGCCGGCGTCTTTTCCCTGCGCACGGGCGGCCGCGCGGGCTTCCTCGAGGGTTCGTCGCACCAGGTCGATGCCGGTCAGTTCGCCGGGCGGTGTGCCGCGGTCGGGAGTCGATCCGCCGCCGGGGCCGGTCATCCTTGCACCACCGATACGCGCCCGCCGTCCTCATCGCGCAGATCGATGTGCACCCGCCTAGCGTCCCACTCGGCCGGTATATCTTCGAGGACCGCCGCGGTTACCAATACTTGTTCTGCCGCTTCGGCCACCGAAGCCAAGGCGCGGCGCCGCGTCGCGTCGAGTTCGGCGAACACGTCGTCGAGCAACAACACCGGTTCGCTCCCGTCGGCCCGCAGCAACTCGTATGCCGCCAAGCGCAGCGCGACGGCGAACGACCACGACTCCCCGTGGCTGGCAAAGCCTTTGGCGGGCTGGTCGCCGAGTCGCAACTCCAGGTCGTCGCGATGTGGGCCGACAAGACACATTCCGCGTTCCACCTCCGCGTCGCGGCGTGCCGCCAGCGCAGCCAACAACGCGGCTTCCAGGAACTCGCGGTCGGCACCCTCGTCGCCCCCGCCATCCATGCTCGCGCGGTAGCCGATCGAGGCTTGCCGCGATCCCGACGCCAGTAACTGGTAGGCCTTTTCCACCTCGGGCGCCAACTGATTGACCAGATCGATGCGGGCGGCCATCAGTTCCGCGCCGTGCTCGGCCAAGCGGCCGTCCCACACATCGAGAGTGTCCACCGCGCCCCCGCGATGTCGGGCGCCGGACAACGACTTCAACAGCGCCGTGCGCTGGCGCAACACTTTGTCGTAGTCCGCCCGCACGGCGGCGATCGCCGGGCGGCGCACCGTCGCCAGATCATCGAGGTAGCGCCGGCGGTCCGCCGGATCGCCGCGGACCAACGCCAGGTCTTCCGGGGCGAAAAGCACCGCCCGCAATACCCCGACCACCTCGCGTGTGCTGCGCACGGGGGAGCGGTTCAGCCTCGCCTTGTTGGCCCGCCCCGCCGCGATTTCCAGATCGACCGCGCATTCCCGGCCCTCGTTGACGACGATGGTCGAAACTATCGCGCGCGTATTGCCCGCCCGGATCAACGGCGCGTCGGTACCCACCCGGTGCGAACCCAACGTACTCGAATACCACAGCGCCTCAATGAGATTCGTCTTTCCGAACCCATTGGGTCCGACGAACACCGTCCGGCCCGGTTCCAATTCGAGGTCGGCCTGCGCCCAGGACCGGAAATCACGCAGTCCCAAATGCCGGACGTACACCTACCCGGGCAGCCGCACTGGCATCAACAGGTACACGTAATCCGTCGGCAAGGCGGGGAAGGGGCCGTTGCCCGTCGGATGGCTGTCGTCGTCGAACGCCGGCCGCAACAACGCCGGCTTGCCCGGCGTCGTGAAACCGAACGACACCCGGTCGGCATGGACCGACCCGAGCCCATCCGTCAGGTAGGTCGGGTTGAACGCAATCGTCAACGGCTCCCCGGCGAAGTCGACGGCGAGGTCTTCTTCGGCCCGGCCGACATCGTCGGCGCCCGCGGAAAGTCGCAGCATGCCGTCGGCGAATTCCATGCGCACCTGCGCGCCCCGGTCAGCGACCAGCGCGACCAGCTTGATC
Organism: Mycobacterium sp. IS-836; assembly: GCF_001954275.1. Taxonomy (GTDB): domain Bacteria; phylum Actinomycetota; class Actinomycetes; order Mycobacteriales; family Mycobacteriaceae; genus Mycobacterium. The sequence continues at coordinate 68,528 of NZ_MBEU01000094.1, forward strand.
GCTTCGGTCAACTCCGCCACGTTGATGGTGGCGACCGCCGTGTGCTCGGCCGGTAACAGCTGACGAAACTTCGGGAACTCCGCGTCCAGCAGGCGGGTGGTGCTGCGCTTGCCGTTACCGCTGATACCCAGCAGTCCGTCTTTTCCGACGCCCGACCCGGCACCCAACGACAAGCGAACGTCCGAGCCGTCGATGCCGGCTTTGGCGGCCTCGGACAACGTTCTCGCCGGGACCAGCACCGCGGCCTCGACATCGGGCGACAACGCCGTCCACGTCAGCTCGCGAACCGCCAGCCGGAACCTGTCGGTCGCGGCCAAAACTACGGTTTCACCCGAGATCTCGACCCGAATCCCCGTCAGCATGGGCAGCGTGTCATCCCGGCCGGCAGCGATGGCAACCTGACCGATCGCCTCGGCGAACAGCTCCGACGGCAGGCTCCCGGTATCGTCCGGCAGCGCGGGCAGCGTCGGGTAATCCTCAACCGCCATCGTCGGCAGCGAAAACCTGGCATTTCCGCATGTCAACGCGACGCGATTACCGTCCACGTAGAAGTCCACCGGTTTGTCCGGCAACGCCCGGGTAATGTCAGACAGCAACCGCCCAGACACCAAAACGCTTCCAGGAGAAGCTATTTCGGCTGCAACCTGCGCCTCAGCGGACACTTCGTAGTCGAATCCCGAGATTGTCAGGCCCTCATCCGAGCCGGTCAACAACACGCCCGAAAGCACCGGCACGGCAGGTCTCGTCGGCAGGTTCTTCGCCACCCATGACACCGCGTCGGCGAAAGACTCTCGCACCACACGAAACTTCAGATCGGTGAGGCCAGCTGTTGTCGTCGCCGCGTCCATAGCGTCCCTTCACCTGCCGAGTGTTCGAAACTAAGGTTGGCTAGCCGCCCGTCGCTAGCAGTCGAAGAACAACCGTAGATCTTCGGAGGCCATCTTGAAAGCTAATCGCAAAGCCCGACAAGCCCGGTCACCGCGAGCCTTGCGAGCCCAGCGTAACGAAGCCTCCCCAGCGCTGTACTTCAAAGAAGAAACAACGGAGATAACTCAGTAACAGTAATAAGGGGTGTGGATTCTGGGGACAGCCTGGTCTTCAGGCAGCTAGGACGAGAGCCGGGGTGTGGATGACAGCGTCGACAACTGTGTGGCGTGTGTTGGGCCGGTGGGGATGAACGACGGGTGTGCACCGAGACCCCATCGGTCCACCGGTCTTTGACGGGTTTGTACACAGCGCTGCGCACAACTCCGGGGTGTGGCTGGTGTTACAGGGGTGCGAGAAGTTTTTTGAAAAAAGATGCCGGAAGCGGCCGGAATCAGCGCTTGGACCGCTGACGGATGCGCGTGGTGAGTTCCTTGACGTGATCGAACACCTCGCGTCGCTCGGCCATCTCGGACAAGATCTTTCGCTGGGCGTACATGACGGTGGTGTGATCACGGCCGAATGCCTGGCCGATCTTGGGCAACGAGAGGTCGGTGAGTTCGCGGCATAGATACATCGCGATTTGTCGTGATTGAGCCAGCGCTCGGGTCTTGCCCGGGCCGCGGAGCTCCTCGACGGTGGTGTCGAAGTATTCGGCGGTGGCGGCCATGATGGTCGCCGCGCTGATTTGCATGGTGCTCGCGTCGGCGATCAAGTCGCGAAGGACGATCTCGGCCAGTGACTTGTCGATCGGAGTCTTGTTCAGCGACGCGAATGCCGTCACCCGGATCAGGGCGCCTTCCAGTTCGCGGATGTTGCGTTCGATGCTGCTGGCGATGAGCTCGAGCACGTCGTCGGGCACCGCGAGGCGCTCCATCTGCGCTTTTTTGCGCAGGATTGCGATGCGGGTTTCCAGCTCCGGGGGCTGCACGTCGGTGATCAGGCCCCACTCGAACCGGGTCCTCAGCCGGTCTTCGAGGGTGGCGAGTTGTTTGGGTGGTCGGTCGGAGGAGATGACGATCTGCTTGTTGGCGTTGTGCAGCGTGTTGAAGGTGTGGAAGAACTCCTCCTGGATACCTTCCTTGCCCTCGATGAACTGGATGTCATCGACGAGCAGCACGTCGACGTCGCGATAGCTGCGCTTGAACGCGACCTTGCGGTCGTCGCGAAGCGAGTTGATGAAGTCGTTGGTGAATTCCTCGGTGGAGACGTACTTGACCCGCATACCCGGGAACAACCGCTGGGCGTAATTGCCGGCCGCGTGCAGCAGATGTGTCTTGCCGAGGCCGGATTCGCCCCAGATGAACAGCGGGTTGTACGCGCGGGCCGGGGCTTCGGCGATCGCGAGCGCGGCCGCGTGCGCGAAGCGGTTGGACGCACCGATGACGAAGGTGTCGAACGTGTACCGGCGGTTGAGGCTGGTTCCGCCTGCGATGGCCGGGTCGATGATGTGGGGACGCTCGGTGAAGTAGTTGGGCCAACCCTGCTCGTCGTCGATGACGGCTTCACCGTTTTCGTCAGCCTCGTCGATGTCAGTTGACGTTTCGAGGTCGGCGTCGTCGACGAAGATGTCGGCTTGAGAGAGGACGGTGTCGTCGCCGTCTTCCGCTGGCGGGGCGATGCGCACCCCGAGTTGGACTTGCTGGCCGAGCCGGCGACTCAGCGCGTCGGTGATGGGTTCGCGCAGATGACGTTCGATCTCGTTCTGGACGAAACTGCTCGGCACCGACAGCAGAGCAAACCCCTCGACGATGGTCAGTGGTTGGACCAGATTCAGCCACGCCCTTTGCTGAGGGGTCAAGGGGGCAACAAGCGTCGTGCGATTGGCGGCGCCGCCGTCGGCGGTGGATTCGCCGTTGAGTTCAGAGACGACCGCGTTCCACACTGTCGTGAAAGTTGAACCGGGGTCATCGGTCAACGACGTATCTCCCTGGTCCGACGTCGAGGAACTGCCAGCTTGGCGACAAAGCAGCTGTCCACATAGTTATACACAGGTGTGGACAGGATGAGCGTAAACGAGCCACAGCCTTCCGGCGACGGCCCGCGATCTCCATGCTGGTGGCAACCCCACGCAGGTCGCCTAGGCAGCTAGTTGATCCGCCATCCTCGCTTCGTTGTCGAGCGCCGTCTCACGCTGAAACGGCATGCCCGAAGCTAACAGTTTTCCGTGCGGCTGCCAACAGTTCTGCTGCATTCCAATCGGGTTATTTAAAGTTCTTTGGGGCGTGCTTCGATCCGGTGCGGTTTTGGTCGGGACCGGGTCGCCGAGAACGAATGTTTTCATGCGGGTTGGGTGTGGGTCCGTTGGGGCAGGCCAAGTTTGACCCAGCGAAGGCGCATCAGTACCCTCAAACAGTCGCCCGAAAGTCGGCGATACGGCTGCGACCTAGGCGAACCTGCCTGGGGACCGCGCCGGCCAGTAGCGAGACCAGCTTCGACCGACACACGAACTCCCGCGGTTGCGAATCGTGAGCGGCCGGATGGCTGGGAAAGCTTTGAGCGAGACACAACGAGGAGAACGCCGTGGCCAAGGGCAAGCGGACCTTCCAGCCGAACAACCGGCGCCGAGCCCGCGTGCATGGCTTCCGCTTGCGAATGCGGACCCGTGCGGGGCGTTCGATCGTGTCCAACCGGCGCCGTAAGGGCCGCCGCGCGCTGTCTGCCTGATCGCAACGTCAGGTTTTGGCGGTGCTTCCCGCACGCAACCGTATGAGGCGGTCGACGGAGTTCGACGCGACCGTCAAATGCGGGGCGCGTCTGGTGCAGTCCGATGTCGTCGTCTACCTCCGGCGCACCGACAGCAATAGTGGCCCGCGGCTAGGGCTGATCATCGGCAAGGCGGTCGGGTCGGCGGTGGACCGCCACCGCGTCGCCCGCCGGTTGCGCCATGCCGCCCGAAGCCTGCTGGGCGATCTCGATCAATCCGATCTGGTGGTGATCCGGGCGCTGCCGAGTAGTCGGCACGCGTCGTCGGCGCGGCTGAAGCAGCAGCTGCGAAGCGCTCTGCGACGCGGTTGTGAGCTGGCGGGGACGCGCCGGTGAATCGGACGGCGCGGGCGCGCGCGGTAGTCGGCGGTTCGGGCAGGGCCGCCGCGCGGGGGTTGATCTTTCTCATCCAGCTGTACCGGCACATGGTTTCGCCGCTGCGACCGCCGACGTGTCGTTTCGTTCCGACGTGTAGCCAGTACGCGGTCGATGCACTCACCGAGTACGGCTTGATTCGCGGCAGTTGGTTGGCGGCGGTCAGGCTCGCCAAGTGCGGGCCATGGCATCAGGGAGGATGGGACCCGATACCGGAGCGCCGCGGATGCCGGGCGAACTTCGATGACGCCAGCGACGTCTGGGATGCGCCAGGGGCGCGAGGGGAGAGCGAATCTTTTGTTTGATTTTTTCAGCCTCGACATCATCTACTACCCGGTGTCGTGGATCATGTGGGTTTGGTACAAGTTGTTCGCGGCGCTGCTGGGTCCGTCGAATTTCTTCGCCTGGGCCCTGGCGGTGATGTTCTTGGTGTTCACCCTGCGAGCCTTGCTGTACAAGCCGTTCGTGCGTCAGATCCGCACCACCCGGCAGATGCAGGAGCTGCAACCACAGATCAAGGCGCTGCAAAAGAAGTACGGCAAGGACCGTCAGCGGATGGCGCTCGAGATGCAGAAGCTGCAGCGCGAGCACGGCTTCAATCCGATCCTGGGCTGCTTGCCGATGCTGGCGCAGATCCCCGTGTTCCTGGGGCTGTATCACGTGCTGCGGTCGTTCAACCGAACTCAGGGTGGATTCGGTCAGCCGCACCTGTCGGTGATCCAGAACCGGCTTACCGGCAACTACATGTTCAGCCCGCTCGAGGTGCAGCACTTCCTGGACGCCAACCTGTTTGGTGCGCCGATCGGTGCGTCCATGACACAGCGCACCGGTATGGAGGCCTTCACCGATTTCAGTCGTCCCGCGGTGGTGGCCGTCGGCGTCCCGGTGATGATCCTCGCCGGCATCGCAACCTACTTCAACAGCCGGGCATCCATCGCGCGCCAGAGCCCCGAGGCGGCGGCCAACCCGCAGACCGCGATGATGAACAAGCTTGCGCTGTATGTGTTTCCGCTCGGCGTGGTCGTCGGTGGGCCGTTCCTTCCGCTCGCGATCATCCTGTATTGGTTCTCGAACAACATCTGGACCTTCGGCCAGCAGCACTACGTGTTCGGCATGATCGAGAAAGAGGACGAGGCCAAGAAGCAGGAAGTCATCAAGCGCCGAGCAGCCAATGCGCCAGCGCCGGGAGCCAAGCCCAAGCGCAATCCGAAGCCGACCCCGGCGACGGGTAACGGCTCGGCGACGGTCGGCGATGACGACGCGGAACCGGCCGCGCCGAAGGCGGACGCTGACGGCTCCGAAGATCGGCAAACCGCGACAACGGAACAGGCGGACAAGCCCAAGCCCGCCGCACGCAACAACGCTCCAGGCAACCGCACCCCGCGGCCGGGAGCGCGACCGAAGAAACGCAAACGCTGACCAGGGTGCCACACGCTAGGGACCGCTCGGACAGGCGAGCCATTAACGGGACCCGTGGATGAGGGAGAGAAAGGCATGACGGACGCACACATCACCGAGCCCGACGTTGACGTCGAACCGTCGGTCGAGGACGTCAACGAGAACGGGGCGCCGGCGGAAGGGACCGCCGACGAAGGGGACGACTTGGAGGAGCGGTTGGTCGCCGAGGGGGAGATCGCCGGCGACTACCTCGAGGAGCTGCTGGACCTATTGGACTTCGACGGCGACATCGATCTGGACGTCGAGGGCAACCGCGCGGTGGTGAGCATCGACGGGAGCGACGACCTAAACAAGTTGGTGGGCCGCACCGGCGAGGTGCTCGACGCCCTGCAGGAGCTCACCCGGCTGGCGGTGCACCAGAAAACCGGTGTGCGGAGCCGGCTCATGCTCGACATCGCGAGCTGGCGCCGCCGCCGCCGCGAGGAGCTGGCCGCGCTGGGCGACAAGGTCGCGCGGCGCGTGCTGGACAGCGGCGAGCGCGAGGAGCTCGCACCGATGACGCCGTTCGAGCGGAAGATCGTCCACGACGCCGTCGCGGCGGTCCCCGGGGTGCACAGCGAGAGCGAGGGCGCGGAGCCGTCGCGCCGCGTCGTGGTACTGCTCGACTAGGAGTTACAGCGGTGTAGTTCGCCGCGGCATCTTGGGCCGCGGCGGCACGAAGACCAGAGGGATGTTTCACGTGAAACATGTCGGCCGTTGCGAGCGGATGCTCGATCCTGCCGCGCCGACGACCCCTGGCGAACCGACACCGACGCCGGACGTGGCCGCCGCGATCTTCGGGCCACATATATCTATTGCGCAGAGGTACGCCGAACTGTTGGCGTCCGCCGGGGTGGAACGCGGCCTCCTCGGGCCACGCGAGGTCGACCGGGTGTGGGACCGCCATCTGCTGAACAGTGTGGCCGTCGGAAAACTCCTGGAGCCGGAGGAGCGCGTCGTAGACATCGGTAGCGGTGCGGGGCTGCCGGGAATCCCGTTGGCGATTGCGCGACCCGACCTTCATGTCGTACTTCTCGAACCGCTGCTGCGGCGGAGCGAGTTTCTCAATGAGGTGGTGGCCGAACTAGGGTTGGCCGTCGAGGTGGTGCGCGGCCGGGCCGAGGAACCTTGGGTGCGGGAACGGTACGGGGGGAGGGACGCGGCTGTGTCGCGAGCGGTTGCAGCTCTGGACAAGTTGACGAAGTGGAGTATGCCGTTGCTACGGCCGGGCGGCCGGATGGTGGCCATCAAGGGTGAGCGCGCCCGGGACGAACTCCAGGCGCACCGGCGTGTGATGGCGGCGTCGGGCGCCGTTGATGCCAGGGTGGTCACATGTGGCGCGAATTATTTGCGTCCGCCCGCAACCGTGGTCTTGGCGCGACGCGCAAGCCTGCCGCGGCAGGGGTCGGCACGAATGGGGAACAGGGGACATCGATGAGTTCTCCGCGAGACTGGCCCGCGCCGCCGCCCCCGGCGGATGTGGCACCCGGGCAGGCGAGCGCCCCCGAGTACGACGACCCGGCGGACGCAGTGCCGCATGTTTCACGTGAAACATCGGAGGAATACGACACCCCGATCGGCGCCGCCGCCGAGCGTGCCATGCGGGTCCTCCACACCACTTACCCACCGTTGCGCCGGCCGGATCACCGGCGGGTCTTCACCGTCGCGAACCAAAAGGGCGGCGTCGGTAAAACCACCACGGCGGTCAACCTTGCCGCCGCGCTCGCCGTGCAGGGGCTCAAGACACTTGTCATCGACCTCGACCCGCAGGGCAATGCGAGCACGGCGCTCGGAATCACCGACCGGCAGGCCGGCACGCCGTCGTCGTACGAAGTCCTCCTCGGCGAGGTCTCCCTGCAGGACGCGCTGCGCCGCAGCCCGCACAGCGAGCGCCTGTTCTGCGTCCCGTCCACGATCGACCTGGCCGGTGCCGAGATTGAATTGGTGAGCATGGTTGCGCGCGAGAACCGATTGCGTAACGCTTTGGCCGCGCTCGACCAGTTCGACTTCGACTACGTCTTTGTCGACTGCCCGCCATCGCTGGGGTTGTTGACCATCAACGCGCTCGTCGCCGCGCCAGAGGTGATGATCCCGATTCAGTGCGAGTACTACGCGCTCGAGGGTGTGTCACAGCTGATGCGCAACATCGAGATGGTGAAGGCCCATTTGAATCCCCGGCTCGACGTGACCACGGTGATCCTCACGATGTACGACGGGCGGACCAAGCTCGCCGACCAGGTGGCCGAAGAGGTGCGCCGGTACTTCGGAAGCAAGGTGCTGCGCACGGTGATCCCGCGCAGCGTCAAGGTCTCGGAGGCGCCCGGCTACAGCATGACGATCATCGACTACGACCCCGGCTCGCGCGGGGCGATGAGCTATCTCGACGCGAGCCGCGAACTCGCGCTACGCGACTGACAACCATCGGCGAAGGGACGATCATGACGCAGCCGTTACGCAGGAAGGGCGGCCTTGGCCGAGGCCTGGCTTCGCTGATTCCCACCGGTCCGGCCGAAGGCGACTCGGGCCCCGCGACGCTCGGCCCACGGATGGGGGATGCGGCCGCCGACGTGTTGATCGGCGGACCGGCGCCGGACGCCGCCGGAGTAGGGGCGGTGTATCGCGAGATCGCGCCGGCCGACATCGAGGCCAATCCACGCCAGCCACGGCAGGTCTTCGACGAGGAGGCGCTGTCCGAACTCGTGCACTCCATCCGTGAGTTTGGACTCTTGCAGCCCATCGTCGTGCGGGCGGTGCCCGGGGCGACGAGCGGCGCGCGCTACCAGATCGTGATGGGGGAGCGGCGCTGGCGGGCGGCCCAGGAGGCGGGCCTGGCCACCATCCCGGCCATCGTGCGCGAGACCGCGGATGACACCCTCCTGCGCGACGCCTTGCTGGAGAACATCCATCGGGTGCAGCTGAACCCCTTGGAAGAGGCGGCGGCCTACCAACAGCTGCTCGACGAGTTCGATGTCACTCACGACGAACTGGCGACCCGCATCGGCCGATCGCGGCCGCTGATCACCAACATGATCCGCTTGCTCAAACTGCCGATCGCGGTCCAGCGGCGCGTGGCGGCCGGGGTGCTGTCCGCCGGCCATGCCCGGGCCCTGCTGTCCCTCGAGGCCGGCCCCGAGGCGCAGGAAGAGCTGGCCAGCCGGATCGTCGCGGAGGGTCTGTCGGTGCGCGCCACCGAGGAAGCGGTCACGCTGGCCAATCGCGGGGAGGGGCATAAGCCCGCGCCCCCGCGGCGCAAGCCCATTCAGATGCCCGGCCTGCAGGACGTTGCTGACCGGCTGTCGAATACCTTCGATACGCGCGTGACGGTCAGCCTTGGCAAACGCAAGGGGCGGATCGTCGTGGAGTTCGCCTCGGTGGAAGACCTGCAACGGATCATCGACGTGATGGCCCCGCCCAGCCCATGATCAGCCATACGGTGTAATTACGTCACTGTGACACTGGCCGGGTTTCCGGCACGAATCAAGCCGCCGCGGGCCCGGCGCTGTGCGGGAGAACCACTGGGCCACAACGAATTTCGGAATTCAGCGGACCGACGCACCCCGCTGGGCGGCGCCCACGGCGGGGCCAGTCACGAGGCTGCGCGAACACTGGCCCCGCGACGGCAAACTCTCCTATCCTGGAGGGGTTGCCGGTGCATGTCAGCCTGGGGATATCCGGGCTTGCGGTACGCACGGAAGCCAGGAGGCTAGTGTCTGCTCGAATCACACCGCTGCGGCTCGAAGCCTTCGAGCATCTTCCGAAGCATGCGCGCCGCTGCGTCTTCTGGGAGGTCGACCCCGCCACTCTCGGTAACCAGGACCACCTCGCCGATCCGGAATTCGAAAAGGAAGCCTGGTTGTCGATGGTGATGCTGGAGTGGGGCTCGTGCGGTCAGGTCGCGACGGCGGTCCCCGACGAACGCAGCCACGCCGAGCCGCCATGCCTCGGCTATGTCCTCTACGCACCGCCGCGAGCGGTTCCGCGGGCACAGCGGTTTCCCACCGCTCCGGTATCGGCGGACGCGGTGTTGCTGACGTCCATGGGGATCGAACCCGGGCAGGCCGCAAACGACCTGCCGCACAGCCTGTTGGCCCGCGTCATCGACGAGCTGGTGCGGCGCGGAGTACGGGCGCTGGAAGCTTTTGGCCGCACTCCGGCGGCATCGGAGTTACAGGACCCGCGGATGGTCGATCCCGGTGTGCGTCCAGTGCTGGAAGCCCTCGGTGACTGCACCGTCGAGCACTGCATCATCGACGCGGAGTTCTTGAAAGACGTGGGTTTCGTTGTGGTAGCGCCGCATACGTACTTCCCTCGGTTGCGGCTCGAGCTCGACAAGGGCCTGGGTTGGAAGGCCGAGGTGGAAGCGGCGCTGGAGCGCCTGCTGGCCAATGCGCAGCTGGAGCAGCCGGTCGGGGCCGGGTCGACGGCTACGAATACGTAGCGGGCGTCCCAGAACGGTTAGGAACCGCCGAGCCGGGTCGTGCGTTCCACCGACAACTCGTGAGCCAGCAGCTCGGCGAAGGTGAATGTGCCGGTGGGCCTATCGTTCTTGCCCAGCAGATACAGCCGCTTGACCGCGGCGAGGATACCTTCGGCGATCGCGTCGCGAGTGTGCGTCGAGACCAGCATGTCCCGGTCTCGTGGATTGGTGATGTAGCCGACGTCGACCTGAACGGTCGGCATCCGGGTCAGCCGGAGCAGATCCCATGTCCGGCCATGTGTGCGGCAATCCCGTAAACCGGTGCGGGCCACCACTTCTCGCTGAATGAAGTCGGCGAGATTGCGGCCGATGGTCGAGACAGAGCCATGCGAGTTGCCGAAATGAAACGACGCGACGCCGTTGGCGGAAGGGCTGCGCTGGGCCTCGCAGCGCAGGCTGATCATCAGGTCCGCGCCGACGCTGTTGGCCGTCGCGGCACGTTCGGCATCCGACGGGCTGCGATTGGTCGGCCGGGACAGGAAGGTCTCCATGCCGATGGCGGTCATCCGACCCTCAAGCCGGCTTGCCAAGTCCCACAACACATCTGCTTCGCTGATAGGCCCGTTCGGACCATGGCAGATCAAGCCGTGATCCGCGCCGCCGCGGCCCGGATCGATGATGATGCGCTTGCCCGAGAGTTTGGGTCCCGATCGGCGCACCAGCTCTTCCTCGCGAATCGCGTGGGGCGAGCCGCCGCTGACCCGGGAACTTAGAAAGTACAAGGAGCGTAACGTTTCCGGACCGCAGATGCCGTCGGCGGCGAGCCCGTACTCGCGTTGGTACGACATCAACGCGTTGTGCGTCTGCAAACCGAAGTAGCCGTCGACCAGGCCGGTATAGAAGCCGAGGTCCTGTAGCCGAGCCTGCAGGGTCGCGACATCGTCCCCGTAGAGGGGGGCGCCGAATTGGTGGTACAGCGTGCGCGCGCCGAGCCGGTAGGACGCCTCTTTCAACGCCCGATAGGTGGCCTCGCCGACGATGCCGTCCACCAGCAGTCCGCGGTGCTGCTGGAAGGCACGTACGGCCTGGTCGAGCTCGGAATCGAACAGTTCGAGGGCCACATGCCTGCCGGTGGTCAGGTCTTCCTCGGAGTTGTCCAGCAGGTTCAGCGCAGCCAGCGCCGCCCGGATTTCGGTCACAGCAGCGCTGCGGTCACCACAGCGCAGCGCGTCGCCGTTTTCGCGGCGCGGACTCGGCATACCAAGGGCCCTCCGGGACGGACTGACAGGCTGGAAATACGGGTTAGAGCTAACCGGTATTGTCGCAGATCCTTCTCGATTTCCGGAAAACCCCAGGCTGAGCGGCGGCCTCGTGCCGCGAGATGGATAGGGGTCAGGTGAGGTTGGGAACCGCGTCGGAAAGCTCACGCAGCAAGGCGGCCTTGCCCTTAGCGCCGACGATACGTTTGACCGGCTGACCGTCCTTGAACAGGATCATCGTAGGGATGGACACCACTTGGAAGTCGCGAGCCGTTTCCGGGTTCGCGTCGACGTCGAGCTTGGCGACGGTGATGTGTTCGGCGCGCTCGGCCGCAATCTCTTCGAGGACGGGCGCGACCATCTTGCACGGTCCGCACCAAGTTGCCCAAAAGTCAACCAGCACAGGCTTATTGCTGGACAACACTTCGGTGGAGAAGGACGAGTCAGAGACTTCTATTGTGCCGCCGGCGTTTTCGGTCATCGTGATGCTCCCATCAATGTGTTCCTACGGTCAGCTGCTGTGTCTCGCCGGCCGCATCTGACCCTTCGTGCTCGGCCAGCCACCGCTCGGCATCGATCGCCGCGGCGCAACCGCTACCGGCGGCGGTGACCGCCTGCCGATACGTGCGGTCCACCAGGTCACCGGCCGCGAACACACCCTCCAGTGACGTGCTGGTGGTGCGCCCCTTGACGAGCACGTACCCGTCGGGGTCGACGTCGACGACGTCGCGCACCAACCCCGAACGGGGCTCGTGGCCGATCGCGACGAAGACGCCGGTCACCGGGAGCGTGGTTTCTTCACCACTTACGGTGTGGCTCAGCCGCAATCCGGTCACCGTGGTGTCGCCCTCCACCGCGGCGACGGTGTGATTGGTGACGAACTTGATCTTGTCGTTGTTGCGGGCGCGGTTGAGCATGATTTTCGATGCCCGGAACTCGTCGCGGCGGTGCACAAGCGTCACGCTGGTGGCGAACCGGGTCAGGAAGAGGGCTTCCTCCATCGCCGAGTCGCCGCCACCGATGACGGCGATGTGCTGGTCTCGGAAGAAGAAGCCGTCGCAGGTGGCACAGGAACTCACCCCGCGGCCCAGCAACTCCTGCTCGCCGGGCACCTGTAGGTAGCGCGCCGCGGCGCCCATCGCCAGAATGACGGCCCGGGCGCGGTGGGTTTCCCCCTCCGCCGTGACGACCGACTTGACCGGCCCCTCCAGCGACACCGACTCGACGTCCTCCATCCGCAGGTCCGCGCCGAAGCGCAGCGCCTGCTCGCGCATCTCGTCCATCAATTCCGGGCCGGTGATCCCGTCGCGGAACCCGGGATAGTTCTCCACGTCGGTGGTGGTCATCAACGCGCCGCCGAACGAGGTCCCCTCGAAGACCAGTGGTGCCAGCTGCGCGCGGGCGGCATACAGGGCCGCGGTATACCCGGCGGGACCGGAACCGATGACGATCACGTCGTGGATGGGGTCAGGAGCGGACGGGGCGGCGGTCATGCGGGCCTTTCGGGATACAGGGCGTCGTTGTGTCGAACGCCAGCGTAGGCATTGCTGTTCCCGCTGGGGCGCGCAACACGTGGCATCACACTAAGGGCGGGCGACTTGCGTGTTGGCCAGCAGGCCGGTATCGGCCGCACTGCAATTCAGTGCCACCGCGAAGACCGCCAGGTTGTTGGGCGTATCGCCGGGCAGCACGAGAAGAACGCCGGGCCGGGCGTTGATGTCGATCGGTCGCGCGCCCAGCACCTGGGTGGAAGCCGGATAGCCCAGCCCGCTCAGGCAGGACGCGCGACGAGACGGGTCGGTGAGCGGGCCGTACTCGGGTCTGCGGTCAAGCAGGCCGAGGATCTCGTCCTGCGACAACGGCACCACCATCGGTGGCGTCGACACCGTGATGTGCTCGGCGGTGACCGCCGTGCTCGGTATCGGCGTGGGCGCGTTGATCAGCGCCGCCGTGCCGATGCCGATCGCGGCCAGCACCGCGCACAAACCGGCCACACCCGCGGCGATCCGGCCGGGGCGCGGTCGAGGCCGGGCGGAGTGTGCCGCGGGGGCGCCGCGTGGGTCGGCCGCCCTCAACGCCGCGGTGATTCTGGCGACGACCTCCGGGGGAGCGTCGGGCGCCCCCGCCGGGTCGGCACCGGCGTCGGCGACATCGCGGCGCACCTGATTCAGCGCACGAAGGACGTTCTCAGCCTCCGGGTTGGCGCGGACTTGTCCGCGTACCCGGGCGGCGGCGTCGTCGTCCAGCAGGCCGGCCTGCAAGTCGGCGAGCCGCTCGACCGTCAGCGGTGGATCTGCTGCCGCCGCACCATGATCCGCGGGATCGTTCTCGGCTTCACCCATCGGTCCCAGTGTCCGTCATGCACGGACCGATGGCCACACGCGGCTCGCGGAAGCGTCAGGCCTGACCGGCTGGAGCCTCGGGTGCGGCGTGGGCGCCGGTGTTGAGGTAGCCGAGCAGCTCGGCGAGGCGAACCCGGCCGCGCGCGCATCGGCTCTTGACGGTGCCCTCGGGGATGCCGAGCAGCCGGGCGGTGTCGGCGACCGAGCAGCCCACCATGTCGACGGCCACGATCGCGGCCCGTTGTTCGATCGGGAGCCGGCCCAGGGCGCGTTGCACCAACATCGCCGTTTCGACCTGCACGCTGCGATCGGCGACCGGGTAGACATCCTCGAGCGGCACGGTCCGCTGCGTCTTCGTGCGCCGCAGCCGGTCCAGGCAGGCGTTGACCACGATGCGATGCAGCCAGCTGCCGACCGCGGCGTCATGCCGGAACGAACCTGCGCCGCGATGGGCCGAGAGCATGGCGTCCTGCAGCGCGTCTTCGGCGTCCTCGGGGGTGCGGGTGGTCAGCCGGGCCAGGCGGTGCAGCTGGCGGCGGTGACGGTGGAACAGCTCGCTGAACGCGTAGCGGTCACCGGCAACGTGGGCGGCGAGCAGCTCAGCGTCGCTGCGTTCGCGCTCGACCTCTCCCCCCACGCCCACGGCCGGACAGTAACCAATCGGTGATGGCGCGGCACTTCACCGCACGCCAGGTCTGTGAGCGCCGTCAGGATGCGGCTTGAACCGTGATTTCGAAGAACCCGGCTTGGCTCTTGCTGTTGGTGGTTCCCAGCGTGGAAATCCAAACCAGCAGATTCGACGTCGGCGACCCCGCCTTGACCGGGATGACGTTGTGGCCGGGTTTGAGCGTGAAGGCCGGGGCGAGCACCGTGGTGTCCTCCAGCTTCGACGGCGTCTGGGTGGACGACGCCCGGATCTCGACTTTGGTCCCGCTGCTCGGAGTGTCGATCGTGACTTGCCCGACGACGGTGGGGCTGGGCAGCTGCAGCATCAAACCTTCGCCCTGCTTGAAGCTGGGGAACGGAACGGCGTCGGTGTAGACCTCGGTAGCCCATGCGGTGGTGGGGTCGCCATCGATCGCCTGCCCGGCCGTACCCGCATTGTCGGCATCACCGTCAGGGGAGTAGACGGACGCCCTGGTGGGTTTGACGACGGCGCCCGCCGGAGCGGAGCTGGGGGCCGACGAGCTGGTCGACGACGACGGCCCGTTGAGTCCGAGCTCGTCCTTGTTGAGGCCGCCGCCGACGTTGCCGAAGATCTTGCTCACCACCGACGCCAGCACCAACAGCGCCACCACCAGGACCACGACGCCGGCGCCCACCCCGATCAGCACGTTGCGGCGTCGCCGCGCAAACGTGGCCTCATCCAGCGGACCGGCGGGTTCGCGGAGGCTCGGCGCTAGGGGTGAGTCGTCGACGGGCCCGAGCACCTCGGTGCGGTCCGCTACCGCGGTCGCCTGCTGTAACAGGTTCAAAAGTGTTGACGCACTGCGGATTCCGCCGTCTTCCTGAACCGCGCGAACCGCGACCGCCGAGATCTGGAAGGGAATGTCGCGGTCGATGACCGTGGGTTCGACGGGCAGGCCCGAGGAATCGCGATCGGCCGGGGCCAGTCCGCTGCGGACCCCGTGCTCCGGCAGCGGCCAACGATTGACCAGCAGGGCGTACAGCGCGGCACCGATTCCGCGGATGTCGTCCTGCGGATTGGCGTCGGGCATGGTCGCCGGGTAGGCCAGCACCACGTCGCCCTCGATGCTGACGCGCACCCGGCTGGGGTGATCGATCGACAGGGCGACCCCGGCGCGGTGGGCCGCGTCCGCGGCGGCGGCCAGCGACTGCATCGCCCGGATGGCGCCGATCGGCGACGGCGCGGTGTCGGCCACCTCCTGCAGCGAGCCGCCGCGAATCCACTCCGCGACCACCAAGCCACCGAATCCGGTGTGCACGACGTCGAGCACTCGGGCGACACCGGGCTTGTCGATTCGGCTCAGCCGCAGCGTGCGGGCGAGGACCTCCTGCAGCACGTCATGCGGCAGGGCGCCGTCTGGATCGACGAATGTGAGCGCCACCTGCCGGTCCAGCGCGGTGTCGAGCGCCTGCCAGAACTGCAGGGGCGGCGCCCCGCCGTGGAAGACGAGGAGCCGGTAGCGGCCTCCGGCGATGCGAGCGCCGGGCACCAGGTGGACGTCGTCGGTGGACGCCGACGAGTCCGCGCCGCGCTCGCGGGGCGCGTCGAAGGGGATCGGCCCGCGCGCGGCTTCGCCGTTGAGATCGCCGTTGCGCTGGTCGGATGGCCGCGGCGCTGCGGAATCGGGCTTGGCCGGAATATCGGCGGCCGGAATGTCGGGCTCGAAGTCGTCGGCAACCGGACGCGGTAGCTTGCCGCCTGACGCGGGGCCGGATGCGGCGCTGTCTACTGGGCGGTCGGTCACCTCCGGTCCTTTCGCTATCCGGACGCTGTCGGCCCGCTCCGGAGGCCTGCGCCGGATCGGCTCCTGGACCGCACCTACCCCCGGCGGGGACGAATTCCTCTGCTCAGGGTACGTGACCGGCCGACGGTGAGACGATCGATCCGGTACAGCCGCCGTGCGACGCGCCGGCGGTTGCTCCCAGCGCCCGCGGCGGGCCCGGATCCGGCGACTGACGGCGCCCAGCGCCGCCTGGGCCTCGGGGACCTGCGCGCGGACCATGACCGTGGCCATGATCGGCAACATGATGGTCGCCAGCACCAGTAGTCGCAGCAGCGAACCGGCGGCGCCGCCGTGAGCCGTCAGGTCGCTCAGCCCCAGCAGCCGGTCGGCTACATGCGCAATCAGCGCGGCCAGCAGCGACGCGGCAACCGTCACCAGGACCGTGCGCACTTCCCGGACGCCGACCGGGTGGCCGCCGCGGGGCAGCAGCGCGCGCCGCAACAAGTGGTAGCCGACGACCGCGCCGGCGAGAAAACCGATGCCGTTGGCCAGCCCGAGGAAACCGGCCACCAGCTTGAGGTCGCCGGTGAGGTGCGGGGCCAGTACCGAGCCGACGATCTTGACGGCCGTGATGACGAGGATGATCACGATCGGTGTCCACGGCTGTTCGCGCGCGTAGAACACGCGCAGCTGCAAAAGCACCAGTCCGTAAGGGATTAACGTGAATGCCGACAACGCGATCGCGGCCCCCAGGTATCCCGCGTCGACCCCGCCGAAATGCCCGTAGGCGAACAGGGCGCTGCCGATCGCCGGCCCGCCGACGGTCATGAATGCCACGATCGGGATCAGCGTGATCAGTGTCAGTCGGGTGGCCAGGGACAGGTCGGCCAGCACCGCCCGGGTGTCGTCGGCGGCGGCGTTGCGGCTCAGCCGCGGCGTCACCACGGTCAGCACCGTCACGCCGATCATGCCGAACGGCAGCATCAGCACGAGCCAGGTGTAGTTGTAAATCGCCGGTCCGGAAGCGGCTGCGGTGCTGGCTATTTGGTTGCCGACGACCAGGCCGAGCTGGCTGATCAGCACGTAGAGCACCATCGCGGCGGCCATCGCACCGAATCGCTTGAGCCGCTGGTCGATTCCCCACAACGGGCGCAGGCTGACGCGCTCGCGCCGCAGCGCGATCAGCAGGACCGCCGTCTGCGCGAACACGCCGGCGGTGGTGCCGACGCCGAGCACCAGCAGCTTGGCGTTGCCCATCCGAACGGGATCGACCGAAAGTTCGCCGGGGACCGCCAGATACACACCCAGGGTTGCGAGCGCGACAACGTTGTTGACGACGGGCGCCCAGGCCGTCGGCCCAAACACGTTGCGGGTGTTAAGGATTGCCATGAATACCGAGGTGAGGCCGTAGGCGAGCACCTGCGGCAGCAGCAGGTAGGCGAAGGCGGTCGTCAGGGGTTCGTTGACCTGAGGAGCGCGGCCGAGCATCAGGCGGACCAGCAGCGGTGCGGCGACCACCGACAGCGCCGTCGCAAACAGCAGCAGCGCGGTGGTCAACGTAACCAGGCGCCGCACGAACGCCGCGCCGCCGTCGGGGTCGTCTTGCTCGGCACGGGCCAGCACCGGAACGAAGATCGCCGTGAACGTCGCCTCCAGCACCAGCGCCGCGACCAGGTTCGGCAGCTGGTTGGCCACCGAGAAGGCACTGGACAGTGCGGCGCCGAGGATGGCGGCCAGCAGGACGATGCGGGCGAATCCGGTGATCCGGCTGATCAGCGTGGCGAACGCCATCGCCCACGAGCGCGACACCAGGGCGGCGTCGGACAGTTCGGGTCGTCGCCGTGCCAGCTCCGGCACCGGAGGCAGTGGCCCGGTCGGCGGCGAGGCGGGTCCCCGGGTGCCCGGCCGAGGCTGCGGCCGCGGCTGGGGTCGCCGGTAGGCGGGTTTCATACCCGGTGCTCTTGATCGACCCGATCGGGGACCTCGTCTCGCGAACGGGCGGGTCGGTGGTCGGGAGGGTCGGGCCTATCCAGGTCGGCGCGGTCGGGCTGGCCGCGGAATCGGTGCCACAGCCGGCGCCCGGCCAGCAGCACCAGGATCGCCGCCGCGCTCAGCGTGATCGCGAACAGCACCTTCCCGTAGGCGTTGGAGTGCACGGACAAGCGCACCGGCTCGCCCAGCCGCAGGCCGTCCGGCGTCCGCAGCGCCACATCGACGGCGACCCGCTGGGTGAAGTTCACTTCGATGGGCACCCGCAGCGGCAGGTATCCCGGCGGCAGTTCGATCTGGCCGACGTCGGAGACGTTCATTCCGGGCGGGGCGTCGACGTGTAGGCGAACCCGGATGGGGACGGCGAGGCCGTTGTGCAGCGCCAGCGGGAGGGGGCTGTGCTCGGTGGCGAGGGTGTAGGAGCCGCCGGGGTTGACGATCGTGACGGCACCGAACAGGTCGTTGATGGTTTTGCCCACCACCGCTAGGCGCTGTGCGGCCAGCCCGTTGCGGGTGTCCGGCGGTTCGGCTTCGCTGAGCGCGCGCAGCATGTCCTCGCGCAGGGGAGCGGTGTACTGGATGCCGGTCAGGCCGCTGCGCTCGTCGGTGGTTAGCGCCGATGTCAGCCCCCACAGCCTGCCGACCTGGTGGCCGATGTCGGCGGTCACGTCGTCGCCGAAGCGGCCGCGGGCCGAGAGGTAGGCGTCCGTCGGCGCCGGCGCCTCGTTGTGGGCCGCGGCCTCGGCAATCAGTGCGGGAAGTGGGCGCGGTATCGCCAGGCCGGAATGGATCGTGGTAGCCAGCGCGGTCAGGATCACCTGCGCGTCGTCGGCTTGCAGGTGCCATGTCGCCGGCGGAACCAGGATCTGGGTGCGCGGCGCGGCGTCGTGCTGCAAGGAGTGCCAGAACATGGAACCCAGCGCGTCCTGGCGCCGGGCGGTCTCCGAGTCGTGCGCGAGCCGGACCGTCAGCGACGAGTCCAGATAGGTAGGCACGGTCGGGTCGGTCCCCGCCGCGGCCAGTGCGGCGCCGACGGCCGGGTCGAACGGCGCGAGCACCACCTGAGGAGACAACCGACGGGGTTTCGTGTCGGCCGTCGTGGGCGAGTCGCTGGCGGAGTCCTGGGCGGCCAGGTCGGCCGCCGCGATGGCGACCGTGTTGTCGTTGGCGCTGAGCAGGTCGACCGCTCGGTTGGTCAGCGGGCCGTCGGGCAGCAGGGTGGCCCCGCGGGCGGAGGGGACGTCGAGAATGTGGTCGACGATGTCGCCGACGCCGTTGGTGGCGATCCCGCTCAGCCCCTGATCGTTGACGCGCTGCAAGGCGTCGAGGTCGGCTTGCGCGTAGGGCAGCGGGGTGACGCAGGTGCGGTGGGCCAGCGCGCGTAACCGGTTCATCCACACTGTCGCAGCGGCCTGACCGGACCCCGGGTGGGTGGGGCTACCTGGTTGTTGAGCGGCGAGGTCGGGCGAGTTCGACACGACGTAGCCGCTCGTCATCGCGTTGACGGTGACCAGCAGATCCGGGTCGACCGCCAAGCACAGCGCGCGTCCGACCGCGCCGTCGGGGTCGACGTCGTGGCTTGTGGCGCCCTCGGCCGCCGAGAGCAGGATGTCCAGCCGACCACCGGTGGCCAGCGAGGTGGCCAAGTCGTCGTCGACGAGCCGGACCGGAATGGTGCCGCCGGGCGCGCCCGGGGCCAACCGGGGCCGATCGGCCAGCGGCCACAGCATCGTGATCCACACGGGTTTCGACGTATCGGGCGCAACGGCTGAGCCCAGGTCGTCGGCTTGGTCGGGCGGCACACCGATCACCGGCAGCAGGAAGCGCGCGTTGTCGAGCCGGGCGGGGGTGCCGTAGTCAGGAGTTCCGTTGGCATTGACCAGGATTGGGTAGATCCCGGGCTGATCGATGCCCAACGATGGCTTGCTCAACGACCGCAGCGGGACGGACAGGGTGAAGGCGGCTTGTTGACCGCGCTGTAGTTCCGGTGCGACCGTCAGGAAATCCACTGCCGGCTGGTATTGGTCGGTGCCACCGTCCAGGGTGGTGCGTAAGCCCGCCGAGGCGGCGACGGGCGCGGCGTGCTCGAGCCGGACCATGACGTCGCGGACCGGGCGGTCGCCGATATTGATCACCATGCCGCTGACCGTGACGACCGGTTGACTCGTCGTCGTGACCACATCCGGGGTCACCTGGTCGATGCGGATACGGACAAACGGCGTCGACCCGGGTTCGCCGGCGGCTGCGCGCGGCGCGATGACGGGCCCGTTGAGCAGTACCGCAAAACCGGCCACCATGCCGACCACGGCGGCAATGCGCACCAGGCGCGTCCAGCAGAGTCGCGGCACAATCACGGCCCCGGCCCGTGACCGTTCTTCCGGCCGGCAGGTTTGTCGGAATGCCGGGTGCGCGAATGCGTCTGCGGGCGGCGCCGCGGCGAGCTGGGCGGCAGCGGCGGAAGCGCGGCGGGACCATCGCTCTGCAACTTGTCGATCAGTTCGTCGGCGACCTCGGCCAACCGACGCTCGTCGGCGTAGGCCAGCCTCGACGGCAGTTCCCGCATCGGCACCCAGGCCACTTCGGCGACCTCGAGGTCCTCGTCCGACAGCTCGCCACCGGAGAAGCGCATTAAATAGTGGTGCACCGTCTTGTGGACCCGGCGGCCATCCGTGACGAACCAGTAGTCGATGCGTCCCAGCGCGGCCAGCACGCTGCCCCGTATTCCCGTCTCCTCGGCAACCTCACGAATGGCGGTCTGTTCGGCGGTCTCGCCCTGCTCGATGTGGCCCTTGGGCAGCGACCACAGCATCCGTCCGCGTCGATCGATGCGACCGATAAGGGCCGCAACCTGGCTGTCGCGCGGCCCGTCGAGGCCGTCGATGACCAACCCCCCCGCTGATGTTTCGTGCACCGTGCGGAGCCGGTCCGGCACGCGCCGCGGCGAGCGCGATCGGCGCGGTTTCGTCACCGCCGCGTCACCGGCCGCTTGACCGTCCGTAAGGTTCTCGGCCGAGCCGGCAGCGCCGCGGCGTCGGCGTCGTCCCCGGCGCCGACGTGGTTTGGCTTGTTCGCCATCCGACACCCAAGCGATAGTAGCTGGCACGAGCTGGGCCTCCGGACATACTCGCCGCGGGCGAGGCCTGGGCTCTGGCCCGACTACGCTGATCGAACGTGTCCCAAGCCGATGCCGATCTGCTGACCGCCGCGGCGGTCGCGCTGAACCGGCACGCCCCAGTGTTGCGTGAGCTCGGGTCGGCCTTCGCCGACGCGGGCCACGAGTTGTATCTGGTCGGCGGTTCCGTGCGGGACGCGTTGCTGGGCAAGTTGAGCTCTCCAGACCTTGACTTCACCACCGACGCGCGTCCGGAACAAGTGCAACAGATCGTGCGGCCGTGGGCGGACAGCGTGTGGGATACCGGCATCGCGTTCGGAACGGTCGGAGTCGGCAAGGGCGATTATCGCCTCGAGATCACGACGTTCCGCGCGGACAGCTACGACCAGGTGTCGCGCAATCCCGAGGTGCGGTTCGGCGACCGGCTCGAGGACGATCTGGTGCGCCGCGACTTCACCGTGAACGCGATGGCCGTGCTCGTAACGCCGACCGGGCCGGGTGAATTCCTCGATCCCCTGGGCGGTTTGGCGGCGCTGCGCGCGCGCGTGCTGGACACCCCGTCGGCTCCGTCGGTGTCCTTCGGCGACGACCCGCTGCGGATGTTGCGCGCCGCGCGATTCGTGTCGCAACTCGGCTTCACCGTCGCGCCGCGGGTGCGGACGGCGATCGAAGAGATGGCACCGCAGCTGGACCGAATCAGCGCCGAGCGGGTCGCCGCCGAGCTGGACAAGCTGCTACTCGGCGACGACCCGGTCGCCGGTATTGACCTACTGGTGCAGACCGGGATGGGTGACGTGGTGCTGCCCGAAGTCGGCGGCATGCAGATGGCCATCGATGAACATCATCAGCACAAGGACGTCTACCAGCATTCGTTGACCGTGCTGCGGCAGGCGATCGCGCTGGAGGACCCGCGCCCGGAGGGCGGCCCGGATCTGGTGCTGCGCTGGGCCGCGTTGCTGCATGACATCGGCAAGCCGGCCACGCGGCGGCACGAGCCGAACGGCGGCGTCAGCTTCCACCACCACGAGGTGGTCGGCGCGAAGATGGCCCGGAAGCGGCTGCGGGCGCTGAAGTACTCCAAACAGATGGTCGACGACGTTTCGCAGCTGGTGTATCTGCATCTGCGATTCCACGGCTACGGCGACGGCAAGTGGACGGACTCCGCGGTGCGCCGCTACGTCACCGACGCGGGGCCGCTGCTGCCGCGGTTGCACAAGCTCGTCCGGGCCGACTGCACGACCCGCAACAAGCGACGGGCCGCGCGACTGCAGGCCAGCTACGACCGGCTGGAGGCGCGGATCGCCGAGCTTGCGGCCCAGGAGGATCTCGCGCGGGTGCGGCCCGACCTCGACGGCAACCAGATCATGGAGTTGCTCGACATCCCGGCGGGCCCGCAAGTCGGGGAGGCGTGGCGCTTTCTGAAAGAGCTGCGGCTGGAACGCGGCCCGTTGACCACCGAGGAGGCATCCGCCGAGCTGCTGGCGTGGTGGCGATCGCGGCGGAACCCGTAGCGCAGGCCGGGCGTCCGACAATTCGTGGATTACTGCTTGGCGGGGGATCAGGGCGCAGCGGCCATCTGGCACGGCCAGCCCGACCTCGACCTCGACGGGGACGGCCGCCTCGATGCCGTTGGCCTGGATTTCGACGGTGACGGGATGCGCGACGACGCGCTGGCCGACTTCGACGGCGACGGGATCGCCGATCACGCCGTGCTCGACCTCGACAACGACGGCAGCCCCGAGAGCTACTTCACCGACGATGGATCGGGGACATGGGCGGTCGCCGTGGACCGCGGCGGCCAGCTGCGCTGGTACTCGCTCGACGGCGTCGAACACACCGGCGGTCCGCTGGTCGACTTCGACGGGCACGGGCGCCCCGACGATCGATTGCTCGATACCGACGGAAACGGGATGGCTGATCGCGTGCTATGCGCCGGCGAGAACGGCGCGACCGGGTATGTCGACACCGACGGCGACGGTCGCTGGAACGTCCGATTAACCGATTCGGACGGTGACGGCCTGGCAGACGGGTCGAGCGGTCTTTGACGATGGACGGTAAGGCCTAAGCTACCCGGCCACCGCTCCTGACATGGTGTTACTGGCGTTTGGGCAAACGCCCAGCTCAGAACCTGTGGATTAAATAATTGAACTGAAGTGACAGCGGGCCATACCTGTCTAAACTTCTACCCATATCCCGGCTCGGGAGCATAGAACATCGAGGGAGAAACGCATGCCAAGCAGCCTCATTGTTACGCCGGAGCTCCTGCGTAGCACACAGCAACGGATCGAATCGCGACTGCAAGAGGCAGCCGCCATTGTCAATCAGTACTTAAGCGGCCACGAGAACATCGTCAGCGCCACGGGGTGGTCCGGCCAGGCCGGATCGACTTCCCTGAACACCGCCGGTCAGATCAGCCACGATCTGCAGCAGGCGATGAACGGCGGTAACCGGTTGGCGCACGGCCTCGGCCAGTCCGCGACGTTTATGGAAAGCCACGAAGCCGATTCGGCGCACAACCTCGCGGGCCTGTTCGGTGCGGGCGCGCAGTCAACGTAAGTCCACCCTCGATCGCCCCCATCTCCAGGCGCTTTTCAAGTAAGGAAGTACCGACATGACAGATCACATCGTCTACAACCACGCCGCCGTCAGCGGCCTGGCCGGCGACATCGGGACCCAGGCTGCCCAGCTGATGGAGATCCACGACGATGTCCTCCATCTCACCCAGGCGCTCGCCGATTTCTTCCAGGGCCACGGTGCGACGTCTTTCTTCGACGCGCAGCAGCAGATGCTGCACGGGCTGGAAGGCCTCATCCAGACCGTCAGCCTGCACGGCCAGACCGTGACCAACGTGCATAACGACGCGATCGACGCCGATCAGCACATAGGCCGCTTCTTCAGCGTCTAGCCGCGCAATAAACGGCAGCGAGGGGGGCGTACGCGGACGCGTGCGCCCCTAGGGTCTGCGTCAAGGGAACACCGTGTTAACCACCACATTGGACGGGCTGTGGGCCCTTCAGGTCCTCAGCGGCATAGAGGTGCTGGCGCCCGAGCTGGGGTTGCGGCCGCACCTGCCCAGCGTCGAGCGCAAGCACATGGCGTTACAGCACCCGGTGGCCGCCGAACTGCTCGCCGCCGGGGTGATCGACGAAACGGGTGCCGTGGACAGCACGGTGCTGGAATGGCTGACCGTCGTGTCCCGCCGCGACATCGGACTGATCATCTACTTCCGCCTGCCCGACGACGACGATCCGCCGAAGGTACTGCTCGCGAGGTTCGCGCAATGGTGGGTCGCCATGGAGCGTTCGGCCGACATCGTCCGGCTCAGCGGTGCGGGAATCACGAGCAGTGAAGGCAGCGCCAACGCGGCACTCAACGCACAGATCGAGCGGCTGTGCGGCTCCAATACAGCCGCGTCGCTGCGGCCCGTCACCCTGGACGCGGAAGCCATGCGCGCCGCCGCGACCAGCCTGGACGAGTTGCGCAGATTCTGCAGCAAGCAAGACCTCGAGCCCGATCAATTGCACATGCTCGAGCTGGCCGCCGACCCCGCCCGTTCAGCCCAGGCCTCGATCGTCGCGATCCAGGCCGGAGTGGACACCGGCCGGCCCACACGGACCTTCATTGACCAGGGCGGGGTGACTATCATCGATACGCCGGAAGGCCGGCTGGTCGTCGAACAAGTCTCCGCCGCGGGCAAGCAGTGGACCATCATCGCCCCGGGTACCAAGAGCCACATCGCTTCGGCGATCAACCAAATGGTGCGGCGCCTGCCGGCCGACCGGGAATGGTATTCGTACCGAAAAGTTGTCTAGTCGAGAGGTATCGCGAAAATGATAGCATCGGCATCGTGACAAATCCGTGGACGGCCTCATCCAATTCACCTGAACAGGGCGGACCGACTCGGAGAGAAGCACCCTCCGCTCGCCACCAAAACCCGGACTCAGTATCGGGAACATTACGTATCTCCGATATGGTCGCGCCCCGCAAAATTCCGCCGGGTAGCGGTTGGCGAAAATTTGTATACCGCGCATCTTTCCGAGCCATTAACTTTGGCGAATCGCCCGCCGAAAGACATTATCGCGAATTGGTGGAGCGGATCCGGCGCCACATCCGCAAGCAGTACGTCATCGGGGTGGTGTCGGGAAAGGGCGGCGTCGGAAAGACCACGATGACCGCCTGCATCGGGGCGGTCTTCCGCGAATGCCGGCCCGAAAACGTCGTGGCCATCGACGCGGCTCCCGGCTTCGGGACGCTGGCCGGGCGCATCGACGAAAACCCGCCGGGCGACTACGCGGCCGTGCTCAACGACACCGACGTGCAGGGCTATGCGGACATCCGAGAGCACTTGGGACAGAACAACCTTGGGCTCGATGTGCTGGCCGGGAACCGGGCTTCGGACCAGCCGCGGCCGCTGGTGGCTTCGATGTTCACCGGGGTGCTGGCGCGGCTGCGCCGCACGCACACCGTCATCGTCGTGGACACCTCCGATGATCTGGAACATCCGGTGATGAAGGCGGTGCTCGACTCGTGCGACACGCTGGTCTTCGTGTCCGGGTTGACGGCTGACACCTCGCTACCGGTCACCCGCGCGATCGACCTGCTGCGGTCGATGGGTTACCACGAACTGGTGTCCCGCAGCATGGTCATCCTGAACGACAGCCGCGATAAATACGATCGCGAGGCGCGCGCATACCTCACCGAGCGATTCGAGCAATCGGGCGCGTCCGTCGAATTCATGCCGTACGACCCGTATCTCGCGAAAGGCGGGATAATTGACACGCAGCACGAGTTGAACAAGAAAACACGATTGCGGCTATTCGAGATCACCGCAGCATTGGCCGACAAATACATTCCAGATGCCGACAGGCCGCACTAATGGCGAAAGTGTCGTTTCCGGCGCGTTGTGCGGTTGCGGTCGTATGTGGAGAACACCTCGTTTCGCAGGTATATCCGGCTTCGGTGCCGATCGAGGTATTCATCGACAACGTCGTCGAGCTCCTTAACGACGAGCTCAAGCGCCGCGGTCTGACCGGACTCGAACCCGGCATCGGGTACGAACTGCATAAAGCCAACGGCGTGCGACTGGACGTCACCAAAACGCTCGACGAACTCGGCGTCGAGGACGGCGCCACCCTGGCATTGGTCCCCGCGGTGGAGGGTGAGTCCTTCGAGCCGCAGTACGAATCGTTGTCCACCGGACTGGCCCGCATGGGCAAGAGATTGTTCGAGCCCGTCACCGTCCAAACCGCCGCCCACGTGGCTTTGATCATCCTCGCGATGGCCTGCTTGACGGTGCTGGGATTGGCCCTGCGCCAACGGCTTTCGACCGACTCCTTGCTGCCCGCCATCGTGACCGGCACCGCCGGTCTGCTGACCGCCGGCGGCGCCTGGGCCGTGTGGCGTTGGTGGCCGGATCGCACCGACATGGTCGACGGGCTCGGTTGGCTCGCGCTGCCGTTGCTCTCGGCAGCCGTCGCGTTCGGCGCGCCCGGCCGCCTCGGTTCGGCGCATGTATTCATCGCGGCCCTGGCGGCCGCGGTGCTGACGTGTGGCATCGCCACGGTCACGGGACGGCACGCCAATGTGGCGGCGACGGTGGTGACGGTGCTCGTTCTCGGTGGGGCGGCAGCCGCGGCACGGATGTGGTGGCCGATTCCCGCCCAGTGGCTTGGAATGTGCACCCTGGTCGTCTTGCTGCTGCTGCTGACCATGGCCCCGACGATCGCCCTGTGGGTGGCGCGGATCCGGCCACCGTACTTCGGATCGATCACGGGGCGCGATCTGTTCCGTCGCAGCGCCGGCCTCCCGGTCGACGCGGTCGCGCCCGTCGACGAGGGCGCCGACGAAGAAGTGAATCCGGACACCACCCCGCGCGGTGCGCTGATCGCGACGGCGGCGACCCGCGCGAACAACGTCCTGACCGGAATTTGCGTCGGGGCCGGGCTGACGCTGCCCGCCGCGGTGTGGGCCACGCTGATGCCCGGCCGCGGTAAGAGCGTGGCGGCCGCGGTGCTGGCCGGACTGTTCGTGGTGATCTTCATCAGCCGCGGGCGCGCGTTCGCCGACAAGCGGCAGGCCATCGCCCTGGTGTGTGGCGCCGCGGCCGCGACGTGCGTCGGCGTCGTCAAATACGTTGTGCACGAGCCCGCCGCATCGGAGTACTCCGTGCTGTGGGGCGCACTGGTGCTGGCCGCGTTCGGCGGTGCCGGTCTGCTCGCAGCGCTGCTGGTGCCGATCACCAGGTTCACCCCGCTGGTGCGGATGATCGCCGAGTGGGTCGAGATAGCCGCGATCATCGCGGCCCTGCCGCTGGCGGCGTGGATCGGTGGATTGTTCACCTGGGTGCGCATGCGATGACCCGGATTGCTCTCGGGACCCGGGGTGCGCTGCGGGCCGCACCACAACGGATCGCCGCGATGACGTTGTCGAGCCTGCTTGTGGCGCTGTTGGCGAGCCTTCCTGCAGCTCAAGCGATTCCGCCGCCGATCGTCGACCCGGGCCGCGTCCCGGCCGACGGCAAGCCGGCCCCGGATCAGCCGATGCGGCAGAGCTTCGCCTGCGCCCGGACGATCACCGTCGCCGATCCGAACGTGGCTCTTCCCGCGCCCGGGTTCACGATGCTGAACGTCAGCAAGGCTTGGCAATACTCGACCGGTAACGGCGTGCCGGTGGCCGTCATCGACACCGGCGTCAATCCGAGCCGGCGGTTGCCGGTCGTCGCCGGCGGCGACTACATCATGAGCGGCGACGGGCTGACGGACTGCGACGCGCACGGAACCATCGTGGCGTCCCTGATTGGCGCTGCCCCGCAAGGTATTCCGATGCCCGCACCGATGCCGAGCGCTCCTGCCTTCCCGCCACCGGCGGGTCCGCCGGTCTCCGGGGAGAGTCCCCTGAACTCACCGCCCC